>OX638332.1 GCA_951812735.1 Candidatus Dadabacteria bacterium | reverse complement strand
GGAGTAATGCTTGAGGTCAACTGCGAAACGGACTTTGTGGCCAGAAACGAAGAGTTTCAGAATCTCTGCAGGGAAGTTGCGATGCAGATAGCGGCAAACAATCCGATTTATGTAAAAAAGGAAGAAGTTTCAGAAGAAGAAATAGAAAATGAAAGACGGATTCTCAAGGCAGAAGCTATGGAATCGGGAAAACCCGAGAATATAGCGGAAAAGATGGTTGCGGGAAGGATAAACAAGTTTTTCGAGGAAATATGCCTTCTTGAGCAGCCTTACATAAGAGATCCCAAAATGAAAATCATCGACCTTGTAAACAGCCTCATAGCCAAGATCGGCGAAAACATAGTTGTGAAAAGGTTCGTAAGATACCAGCTGGGTGAATGAAAAAACTGGACAATGGGATCCTCTGAAAAAACCATCCCGAAATACAAAAGAGTCCTGCTGAAACTCAGCGGAGAGGCTCTTCAGGGCCCCGGTCAGTTTGGTATCAATTCCGACGTAATTGAATACGTCTCAGAAGAGATAAAAAGCATCTACTCGCTCGGAGCGGAAACAGCCATAGTAATAGGCGGAGGAAATATCTTCAGGGGTGTTTCCAGTTCCTCAAAGGGCATGGACCGTTCCACGGCCGACTATATGGGAATGCTGGCGACCGTGATAAATGCGCTTGCCCTGCAGGATTTTCTCGAGAGAAAGGAACTTCCGACCCGCATACAAACCGCACTTGAAATAAAACAAGTTGCCGAACCCTTTATCAAGAGAAGGGCCATACGTCATCTTGAAAAAGGAAGAATAGTCATATTCGCCGCGGGCACAGGCAATCCGTTTTTTACGACCGACACGGCCGCAACCCTGAGAGCGCTGCAGATGGGAGCGGATATCATAATGAAGGCGACCAAGGTTGACGGCATTTACGACAAGGATCCGGTTAAAAACAAAGATGCTTCCAAGTTCAGCGAACTCACGTACATGGAAATTCTCAAAAAGGGATTGAAGATAATGGACGCAACTTCAATCTCTCTTTGCATGGAGGGGAATATTCCCATAGTAGTGTTCGATCTTTTTGAGAAAGGCAACATAGAGAAAGTTATAAGAGGAGAGAAAATAGGTACTATTGTAAGGAGCGGTACGGAACAATGAGCGAAGAACTGTCCGTTGAAGAACTTTGTATTGACGCTGAAGACAGGATGGACAAGACCGTAAGTGCTTTCGAGCAGGAACTCTCCAGAATAAGAACCGGCAGGGCGTCGGCGGCTCTTGTCGACACGATGAGAGTTTCCTATTTCGGTTCTCAGACCCCGATTAACCAGCTCGCCAACGTGTCGGTGCCAGATAGTTCAACCATACTCATACAGGCGTGGGACCCGGGAGCGGTTGAGGAAATCCAGAAGGCGATCGTGCAATCAGAACTCGGGATAAACCCGTCGGTTGACGGAAACACTATAAGACTTATCATACCTCCCCTGACAGAGGAAAGAAGGAAGGAGCTTGTTAAGCATACGGGCAAAGTTGCCGAAGAGCACAGGGTGTCCATTAGGCAGATAAGAAAAGATGCGAATAATCTCATAAAAAAGACCGGGAAAGAAGATAGTCTTCCTGAAGACGAAACCAAAAAAGCTCTCTCCGAAATACAGGAACTGACGGATGAGAGAATAAGCAGGCTAAACGTCCTGCTTGAAAAGAAAGAAAAGGAAATACTGGAAATCTGAGAACCGCACGGATTACCGGCCGATAACCCTGATACCATCCATGTAAGGAACCAGCACCTCGGGAATTTTCACTGTCCCTTCTTCTGTCTGGAAATTCTCAAGAATTGCCAGAAGAGCCCTGCCCACGGCTACCCCCGAACCATTAAGAGTGTGGAGATATGCTGGCTTGGACCCCTTTGATTCTCTGTATCTTATGTTCGCCCGTCTTGCCTGGAATGCCTCAAAATTGCTGCAGGACGATATTTCCCTGTATCTGCCTTCGCTCGGCACCCAGACTTCAAGATCATAAGTCTTGGCGGAAGAAAACCCCATATCTCCGGTGCAGAGAACAACAACCCTGTAGGGAATACCCAGAAGCTCGAGAATCCTCGCGGCATCAGCGGTCAGTGTCTCAAGCTCCTCGTACGAGTTCTCCGGGTCGGCGAAGCGTACAAGCTCCACCTTGTTGAACTGGTGCTGCCTTATTATTCCGTGTACGTCTTTTCCGTAGGAACCCGCTTCCTTCCTGAAACACGGACTGTAGGCCACGTATTTAATCGGAAGCAACTCTGCGGGAATTATCTCGTCGCGGTGAATGTTGGTAACCGGAACCTCGGCGGTGGGAACCATGTAATAATCCGTATCGCTCAGCTTGAAAAGATCTTCTTCAAATTTAGGGAGATTTCCCGTTCCCGTAAGGCTCTCGGTGTTGGCCACAAAGGGAGTGAGAACCTCCGTGTACCCGTGCTGCTTGGTATGAACATCGAGCATGAAGTTTATAAGAGCTCTCTCAAGCCGCGCGCCCGCGTTCTTATAAAGCGCGAACCGCGCGCCCGCGATCTTCGTCGCTCTGGGGAGGTCCAGTATGTCAAGTTCCGCCCCCAGCAACACGTGGTCCTTTACCTCGAAGTCGAAGCTCCTCGGTTCTCCCCACTTTCTTATCTCAACGTTTGCCGTGTCGTCAGGGCCCTCGGGAACCGAGGAGTCGGGCATGTTGGGAACATTTAGGAGAAATTCCCTGAGAAGGGCCTCCACCTCTGTTTTTTTCTCATTAAGGTCCTTTATCTCTTCGGAGAGAGCCTTTAATTCTGGCATAAGTCTCGAGAGCTCCTCCTCATCCCCGGATCTCTTCAGAGTTCCTATCTTCCTTGAACCCTCGTTTCTCTGATGTTCAAGAGCCTCAACCCTTTTTATTATGTCTTTTCTCCGGGAATTCAGTACGACAAACTCCGAGAGATCAGTCTCAACCCCACGGGTAGCAAGTTTTTCACCCACAAGATCAATATTTCGCTCAATTAATTTAGGATCCAGCATTTAAAACACATACTCCCCAAGAACTTGAAGAAACCTGAATTAAGTGTCTAACTTTACACTTACAGGCGATATTTTCAAACAATCCGGGACTTTGCACAAAAGGTTCTTTTCGGGTTTAATAACTGGATATACGAATCTGAAAAAACTTCAACAAAGGTAGCACATAATGGAAATACTGAATAACGGAATAGAAATAACCTACTTTGGACATTCCACTTTCATGGTGAAATCTCCCGGCGGCAAAACGGTGATGATCGACCCATGGCTTGAAGGAAATCCCTCGTGTCCGGAGCAACTTCGTGAAGCAGGCCATGTTGACATCATAGCAGTCACACACGGACATTTTGACCATATAAGCGACGTGATTCCTCTTTGCAGAAAATACAATTCAAAGGTGATAGCGAACTGGGAAATCTGCGACTGGCTGAGTTCAAAGGGGGTTGAAAAATGCATGCCGTGCAACAAAGGAGGCAGTGTGGTCATAGACGGAATAAGGTTCACAGTGACCCACGCTCAGCACAGCAGCAGCATAAAGGAGGAAGATGGAACGATTATCTATGGCGGGGAGCCGGTAGGTTATGTAATAAAGTTTGAAAACGACTACGCGATATACCACGCCGGAGATACAAGTATCTTCGGTGACATGAAACTTATATCGGAAATGTACAAACCGCAGTTGGCAATGCTTCCCATCGGAGACCTCTTCACGATGTCTCCGCTTGAGGCATCATACGCTTGCAGGTTGCTTAACGTGAAATGGGCCATTCCAATGCACTACGGAACTTTTCCGCTTCTGGTGGGAACCCCGGATGAACTGAAAGCGCTCACCAAGGATATGGATTCGCTGACGGTTCTTGCCCTGGAACCGGGACAAAGAGTTACCTGACCTGCAGAGAACTTTTACTTGAGGACCAAAGAAACTTTTTTACCCTCATGGAAAAACAGTTTCACAAACAATATCGAGTCATGAAAAACCCGACAAAACTACTAGTCATCGTTGCCTTGCTTCTTGCGGTTTCCTGTGGAGGAAAGAAGGCAATTTACGAAGGAACAGCGGAGCAATTAAACGACGAAGTACTTGAAGAACTTAACAAGGAAAGTGGCTTCCCCTGGATATTCGGCGGAACGAATTACGACAAAGTATTCGACATACTCAAGGAAATACAGATCCGCTATCCCTATACCAAGTATGCCGCACTTGCCGAACTTAGGAGCGGTGATGTCTATTTCAAGAAAAAGGAATACACTCTAGCCGCCGAAGAATACGAAAATTTCATAACGAACCATCCGGGCCACGAAGAGCTTGACTACGCAATGTATCACCTCGGACTCTCTTACTATAAAATGAAAGCGGGAAAGGACAGAAATCACTCAAAACCGCTTAACGCGATAAAGTGGTTTACCTTGCTCAATAAAACCTATCCTGATTCCCAGTACGCTGGGCAAACGCTGGAGAAAATTGAGGAATCAAGAGAATTACTCGCGGAAAGAGAACTCTACATAGGGAAATTCTACCAGAAGAAAAAAAACTACGAGGCCGCGGCGCAAAGGTACAAGAATATCTTGGAGAACTACTCCGACACGGAATACGCTGAAAAAGCCAGGAAACTTCTCCTGGAGACCGAGGAAAAATTATCCGAACAGTCATCCTAGCAACCGGGAGAACCTTTCCCAAGGGCTGCGGGCAAACAATCCGCCACGTGAACTTAACGACACGATAATTCGCCGGACGATCCTGCGCGTCGACCCGGAGCGCATACCGTGATAAGGCAGCGTGATTCCACTTAAACGAAGAAACTCAAATGGTAACGACATACAAGCTGCTGGCATATGTGGTCGCAGTTATTTTTCTCGCCTCCTGCGGATCTTCCGATGAAGAGAAAATAAACCTGCTTCTGGACAAAAGGGTAAGCGCCTTTGAGCTAAAAGACCCCGAAAGATATTCTGAGTGTATACATGAAGACTACAGGACAGCCTCCGGGGAAGAAGTAATGGACAAGGAGAAGCTGGTAAACAGATTCAGGGATCATGTATCCATCATTGACACAGTATCGTTCGGTGAATCCGAAAGATACATATACATCAACGGAACAGATGCGAGGGTAATGATGCTCTCTTCCATTGACGTAAAGATAGATAGCTATTCGATGACGTATAAGGCCAAAGAGGTTGTTAATTTATCGAAGGTCTTGGGAGAGTGGAAAATAACCAAGGAATCCATGCTTAACCTGCTAAGCGGAACTATGATTCTTGAAAACTAGGAACTAGCCGAACTTCTTTTCAATATCTTCCTGCTCCTCCTTGCACTCTATGCAAAGAGTAGTTTCAGGTCTCGCGATCAATCTCTGCTCTGAGATCTCCTCCTCACACACCTCACAGATTCCGTAAGAACCGTTCTCAAGCCTCGCGAGAGCATCGCGTATTTTCCGAAGCAGTTTTCTCTCCCTGTCCCTTTCCCGCAGTTCGAGAACTCTGGTTGACTCGGACATCGCCCTGTCAAGAGGGTCCGGGAAAGAATTGGACCCCTTACTCATCCTATCAACAGTATCGTAGGCAATACCCAGTATATCGGACATCTTCTGAATAAGGGTGGTTCTTACCGCTTCCCTGGTCTCTGCCTTCATAGCAAATATTATATATACCCATCCTTTCTTTGTAAATTTGACGAAGCGCAACAAATGTAATTAATTATCTGTCATGCCGAGGATGAGAAAACTCACGATCGAGTTGCCAGGGGAGATGGCAACACCTGTCTCTGACCTGCTTCTGGGGCTTGATGCCGGAGCCGTAAGCGAAGAGCAAAGAGAAGACGGGGAACCGTTAATTCATGCATATTTTGAGGAAAAAACGGATATTGAAGGAATCATAACAACCGTAAAGGAATTCTCGACGCTGTTTGACGAAAATACCGAGGCTGTACAGTTCACCACTCGATACATCGATCAGCAGGACTGGGAGGGATGGAAATCCTATCTGAAACCCGTAAGAGCCAGTCGTCGAATAGTTATCAGGCCTCCCTGGGAAAAACAATACCAAGCGGAGCAGGGAACCCAGGTAATTGAAATAAATCCGGGAAACGCTTTTGGCACAGGGCATCATGAAACAACAAGAATATGCGTAAGTTATCTGGATGAGATTATCGAAAAATCCCCTGGGTGTTCTGTTCTTGATGTTGGGTGCGGAAGCGGTATTCTGGCTATCTGCTCAGTTAAACTGGGAGCAGGTGTCTCGTTCTGCGCGGACATTGACTTAAAGGCCGTAAGAGAAACCATCTCAAATTCCGCAAGAAACAAGACTTCCGGCAAGGTAAAAGTCTGGTGCGGTTCTTTGGACTGCACACGAAAGAGGTTCGACGTGATCGTTTCCAACACATCCAGAGATACTCTTATCTCAATGAAAGACAGTTTAAGAGGTAAGCTTCTCCCCTTGGGATATCTTATAGTGTCCGGAATACAGGCAAACGAGAAAGAGGAAGTGGCCGGAACATACGGAAATTCGGGTTATGATATTGTTAGTGGAAAGGTCGAGGGCGGATGGGCTGGACTGCTGTTGAGATTAAAGAAATGAGGGGGACTGACGCAATGAACACATTTAGAACAATAGAGTGGAAAAACAACAGGGTTTTGATGATTGACCAGAGAAAGCTTCCCGGCGAGGAAGTCTATGTTGAATGCGAAACGTTTGAAGAGGTAGCCGACTGCATCAGGAAGCTGGTTATCAGAGGAGCTCCAGCAATAGGAATAGCGGCGGCTATGGGAATGGCTCTAGGTGCCGGCAGTATCAGCAACGATTCCCCCTACGAAAAGTTCGCAGAGCGTATGAGAACCATATCAGAGCATCTGGCCATGACGCGACCGACGGCCGTAAATCTTTTCTGGGCTATCGGGAAAATGAACAGACTGATTTCCGAGCGCAGAGGCAGAAAAGTGGAAGAGATCAAAAATCTTCTCATAAGCGAGGCAATTAAAATACAAGAAGAAGACCTGAGAAAATGCATGCAGATCGGGGATAACGGGGCAGAACTCATAAGAGATAACTCCGTTGTCCTAACGCATTGCAATGCCGGAGGTCTTGCCACCGCAGGTTATGGAACAGCTCTAGGGGTAATAAGGTCGGCATTTCGCCAAGGCAAGAACATAAGCGTAATATCGTCAGAGACAAGACCAGTTCTGCAGGGAGCGAGACTCACTACCTGGGAGCTTGAGCGGGACGGCATTCCGGTCCGTTTGATAACCGACAGCATGGCCGGACATTTGATGAGCAAGGGAATTGTGGATTCGGTCGTGGTCGGAGCTGACAGGGTGGCTTCAAATGGAGATACGGCAAATAAAATAGGAACCTATTCACTGTCCGTGCTGGCCAAGCACCACAATATTCCCTTTTACGTAGCGGCTCCCACTTCAACCATAGACAACGAATGCTTAAGCGGAGAGGATATCGTCATTGAGCAAAGGAACCCCGAAGAGGTGACACACATGGACGGAAAACGAATAAGCGCGGAAGTAAACGCGATCAATCCCGCGTTCGATGTTACACCGGCCGGCAATATCGAATGCCTTATAACTGAAGTCGGTCTGTTCAAAAAACCCTACACTAAATCTCTAGGCAGGCTCAAAAAAAAAGATCAGTAATCTCCCCTTTCAATTTCTTCCTGGGCTTCGATGCTCAGTTTCGTAAAGGGCAAGGCCTTGAGTCTTTCTTCCCCTATTTTTTCCCCGGTAACCTCGCAGAAACCATATTCCCCGCTTTCAATCCTCTTTAGAGCATCGTCTATCTGGTACAGCTTGTTGCGTTCCCTGTTCGAAAGTGTAAGGGCAAGCTCTCTCTGCCTATCTTCCGATGCATGGTCATAAAAATCTCCGACATTGAAACGCAGGTGATCCGATTCCTCTTTCATTGACCTGGTCACGTCTTCAAGAAGCTCCTTTCTCATCTCCTTAAGCATTACCGTCATCTGGTTAAGGAACTTCTTGGTGTATTTATTGGGATTGGTTCTCCTTGACCGGGTCTTTGCTGGGGTGGACGCAGAAGAACTTTTTTTCGAGGGGGGTTTTTCAGGTTCTTTTTTCTTCGTTCTGGGCACGGTGGCTCCTCTGGTGATCAAAGTTCAGATTTTCTAGGGTGAATTAAGATAAAATCATTATTCTTTTTGTCAATACCCTTTGTTACAAGAAGGAAAGCTTTTCATCTTGCCATATCTTTCGCCTCTGTGATAGTATATTTTTTTTGATTGTGCCCCTTCCGAAATGAAAAACGGTTCTAACAACAGGGACGCTTGGGCGACCAAGACAGGTCTTATATTAGCCATGGCGGGCAACGCCATAGGTCTTGGCAATTTCCTCAGATTCCCCACGCAGGCCGCGGAAAACGGCGGCGGCGCTTTTATGATTCCCTATTTCATAGCTTTTATCATGATAGGGATTCCGATCATGTGGATGGAATGGGGAATGGGAAGGTATGGAGGGTCCCGCGGGCACGGAACAACCCCAGCGATATTCAATCTTTTCTGGAAAAGTCCCGTTTCCAGAATGCTTGGCGTTATAGGACTCTGGATACCGCTTGTAGTAACAATCTACTATGTTTACATCGAATCGTGGACCTTGGGATACGCCCTGCACTTTCTCTTGGGGAGCAATCCCAGCCTTGATCCGGGATCGGTTTCAAACGCCTCTGAGTATGTAAAACCATACAGCAGTTTTCTTGCCAATTACCTCGGCGCGGGAGACGGAGTGTTTCTCACCCCTTCCAAGATGGCTATCACCGCCTTTATAATCACGATCGCTGCAAACTTCTACATCATGCTGAAAGGAATATCTGGAGGCATAGAGGTATTCGTCAAGTACGCCCTTCCCATGTTGTTTGTTCTGGCGATAATACTCGTAGTAAAGACTCTTACGCTTAAAACTGATTACGGAACGGCGGCTGAGGGCCTTAACTTTCTCTGGAATCCGGACTTTGAAGCTCTTAAAAACCCGAAGGTATGGATAGCGGCGGCCGGACAGATTTTCTTCACGCTCAGTCTGGCTTTCGGAGCAATAGTGACGTACGCGTCCTACATAAAGATCGACGATGATGTAACGCTAAGCGGTCTGACTTCGGCAACCCTTAACGAAACGGTAGAAGTGGTTCTGGGGGGCTCGATAGCCATTCCGGCGGCGGTAGCGTTTTTTGGAGTCGCAAGCGTGGTCACAGTAGCGCAGTCAGGTGCTTTCAGCTTGGGATTCGTAAGCCTCCCCGCCGTGTTCAGCAGCATTTCAGGAAGCGTTGGGGGCATTGAGACGGGGAGAATCTTCGGATTTTTGTGGTTTTTTCTCCTGTTTTTCGCCGGCATGACCTCATCCGTAGCGATAGCCTATCCAGTAGTAACTTTCCTTCAGGATGAATTCAGCATTTCAAGACAAAGAGCGGTCGTATACACCATGCTGGTAATAATCGTAAGCGTGCTTCCCGTGATACTGATAAGTCAGGTTCTAGATGAATGGGATTTCTGGGCCGGCACCATAATGCTCGTCGTATTCGGATTCATCGAAATAGTAATGTTCATGTGGGTATTTGGATCCGAGAAGGCCTGGAATGAGATAAACGCCGGAGGATTTATAAAAGCACCTCGTGTTTTTTACTACATTCTCAAATACATAACACCATTTTTCCTGCTGATTCTCATTTCTTGGTGGGGGTACAGCAGCCTGCCTTCAATAATCGGAGCGGTCAGTTGGAACATCTGGTTTGCGAGATTCTATATCCTGGGATTGTTTGTTTCCCTAGCAGTTATGGTTTATATTGCCGGTAGGAGGGAAAGATAAATGGATTTCGCCGCCGCGCTATTTATGTTCATCTCGTGGGGAAGTGTCTTGGGTCTTCTTTCTTTCTGCCTGATAAAATTCCACAGGAATTCCAAGTAACTGCCACAGCGCAGGAACAGAACAGAAAACGTCCTCTTACCTTGGTTGGGAACTGGTCGGTACTGCTGCCGGATTAACTCTGTTCCGTTTCTTCATGAAAAACCTCTTCGGATTTTCCAAGACGGAAAATCCTTACAACATCTTCAAGCTGATGCAGCAAAAACAAAGTCAGTGCAAAAGACGTAGCGAAAAGAACCAGGGAATTTCCTCCGATTATCGCTATGAGAACTAGTCCGGCCGAATAATAATTCCTTCTGCCCAGAGGACGAAGGTGCGCAAGCAGTTTTCTCAGAACGGAGAGTTTCTCGGGATTGACGTGTTTGTCAACTTCAAAATAGGCAACCAGACTCCCCGAATCAGTGTACTTTATCAGAAAGTAAAACGACCATATCAGGAACAGAATGAAAACGAGGATGTTATAGCTTCCGAGCACAATTGCAACGGTGCTTCCAGTCTGAAGGTAATACCCAACAGGAACTCCGATCAGGAAAGAAAGCACGGTGAACTGATCACTTATTGTATCAACCCACTGCCCCTTTTTTGTCTCCATAAGCTTTATTCTCGCAACTTCCCCGTCACACCTGTCCAAAACGGTTGCCACCTGCATGAAAAGAGCTCCGAGTACCGGATAACCAAGAGCATAAAACGGCCCGCAGAGCACTCCGATCAGGTTAATCAGGACGCTTACCGCGTTAGGTGTAAGGGGTGTTCGTATCAGGAGCTTGCTCAAGGGAAGAGACATCCTGCCATTTATATTCCTGGCTATCCACCCTGTGGCCGTTTTGCCCACATGGGAAAAAATGATTCTCTCTGCTTCTTTTCGAGATTCTGCAGTATCAGAAAGACGGTACCAGCACCCACTGTCGGCACCAAAGATTCTTATGTGGCACCGTGTGGCTTCTTCGCCAAGCCAGGTATCAAGTCCGGCAGCCGAAAGAACCGCAGAGACTTCCGTGGAATTTACGGAAAAAGCACCTAAGACGCTGCTTCCTCCACCAAAATACCTGTTTACGTAACCTGTCTCCCTGTCCATGCCAACAACAGGGTCAGCGTCTTGGTTAACAAGGACGGAGAATTCATCTTCTTGGCAGTCAACTGAATCACGGACGAATTTCTCAAGAAAACCAGAGTTTGTGACAACCAGGGAAGATTCTAGAATAAGCACCCTACCCGAATCTATCGATACTGACTCTCCGGGAAAGACCCAGTTTATGTCTGATGTAATCCTGAGGTCATCTATAAGAAAGTTTTTCAGAAGACCAGAGTTATCGGTAATTATATGGAACTGCTCAATTCCGACACGCTGGCAATTTATTATAATTCTTTTAAGTTGTGGGACTTGCGCTATCGATTTGCCTGGGAACCTGGACAGATCCTCACCATTTGTTCCCGTGCCAGAACAAAGTAAGATAGCATTTTTCATGGCAGATTATTCAGAGGAGTCAACGACTCTCAGAAGGCTTGGCACGCGGTATTCCTTTTTCAAGAACCTGTCAGCCTGCTTCCTCGCCCTGAAAAGATCAAGTGGACAGTCTACGTCCATCCAGTAAAGCTCACCTATATCGAGAGGCTTGATTTTATACCCCTTGTTTATAAGCCTGTGTATTGAGGAAATGTACCATTTCCCCTCGGCACCGGGATTCCTCATTTCCTCCTCAACCGCTCTTTTGAGAAGCTCTACTCCAGTATCCCTGAACACTCTTATGCCGACCGATTCAGCGGAGGTCTCAGCGTTTGATATCTCCTTGCTGATCTTCGTAATCCTGCTGTCGTCAACAACAACTTTCATGTCTTCCCTTTCGTACCGGGGCCGCTTCTTTATGGGAAGACATATCTTTTCATCCCTTACAGAGAGCGCCTTGTCCAAAACGCCTATCTCGTATACATCATCTCCGTTCATAACCACTAAGTCTTCATCGAATTCGCTCCGGGCTATCCAGAGAGACACAAGGCTGTTTGTGGATTGGTAGAAGGGATTGTAAAGGGTATTGATTCTCATCCCCAGGCCATCGTAGCTTCTTAGGAAATCCTCCACCCTCTCAAAACCGAAACCCACGACGATCACAACTTCGTTTATGCCGCAGTCCCTTATAAGGTTTATCTGGTGTTCGAGTATGGATATGTTCCCAATATCAAGAAGACACTTGGGCTTGTCGTGAGTGTAAGGGTATAGCCTAGTTCCCCTACCCGCTGCGAGTATTATAGCTTTCATAAATCAGATTTTTTAAATAGAGGGCCATACGCCCGTAGAACCATAAAGCAGCGGTTTAACTTAGTGAAACACACGAAGCCTAACACCCTGCTTCCACAACATCCTGCCGAGCCCTAATGTAACTACAGGAGTCAGCTATGTCAAACAACCTCTAATCTGTGAGTTTTACGCGGATTCCACCCGAAACAAGGACAAATTACCCGTCGGTCGCAAGTTTAAGAGTGTTAATTCCAGATTTTATGCTGCTTATATTGTTCATCTCATCCACGTATATAAGCTTGGGTCTGTGTGTTTTGCTCTGCTCCTCATCATAGATGGCAAAATCCGCTATTATCAGGCAGTCGCCCTTTCTCGCAAGATGTGCCGCCGCGCCGTTTACACAAACTGTGTTTGAACCTCTCACGCCTTCAATCACGTAAGTTGAAAAACGGTGACCGTTGGTCAAGTTGAAAATGTGAATCTCTTCATAGGGAAGCAGATCCGCAGCGTCCATGAGATTTCTATCAAGCGTAAGACTCCCTTCGTATTCCAGCTCGGCATCGGTTACCGTAACTCTGTGTATCTTGGATTTTAGGAGTACTCTTTGCATTACCAACCTCTTAAAGCACAATATTATCGATAAGCCTAGTCTCGCCCACCCTCACAGCCAGCGCCACCAAGTCACCCTCCATGGCTCTGTGCCGGAGCTCAAGGGTTTCCGGGTCTCTTATCTCAATATAATTGATATCATTAATTTGAGCCATACGCAATACCCGATTCGCCTCGGCAAGCAGAATTTTGCAGTCATCGCAACCGCTTTTGAACTTTCCCCTGACCTCATGCAGGGCTTTGTTCACCGCAGTCGCCCTGATTCTCTGCTCCTCACCTAGGTAAGCGTTTCTCGAACTCATCGCAAGTCCGTCCGGTTCTCGCACTATCGGCATTTCCACTATTTCAATGTCCATATCCAAATCCCGCACCATTTTCTGGATAATCCTAAGCTGCTGATAGTCTTTTCTTCCAAATACCGCAAAATCCGGGCGGACAATGTTAAACAGCTTAAGCACAACCGTTGCTACGCCGTCAAAATGCCCGGGTCTGAAAGGACCGCAGAGACAGTCCCCCAGGGTTCCCACTGAAACCGTGGTCTGAAAACCGTCGGGATAAATATCGCTTATATCCGGATAAAACAGGTAGTTTACGCCGCAGCGGACAAGTTTTTCCACGTCGCCCTTGTAGTCCCTCTCATAACGGTCGAAGTCCTCGCCGGGCCCAAACTGCGTAGGATTAACAAAAACGCTTGCAACCGTCACGTCCGCCCTTCTCACCGATTCCTCAACGAGACTTATATGTCCTTGGTGCAAGGCTCCCATGGTGGGAACAAAGCCGAGTTTTCTGCCTGCTTTTCTGCAGGCATCGGAAACCTTCTTCATTTCGGAAGGGCTGTTGAGCACGGAGAGCGTTCCCGCGCTATCCATAAGACTGCTCCTGCGAGGGGAAAGTTCCTTTTTTTACCTCTTCCACGTATTTCTTTGTTGAATCGGAGATTGTGTCCGCAACCTTAGCGTACTTCTTGACAAACTTGGGAATCGGCTCCGGCGTAAGGCCGATCATGTCGTTTATAACAAGCACCTGTCCGTCGCAATCCGTCCCGGAACCTATTCCGACGGTCGGTATTGCGAGACCTTGGGTAATATCTCTGGCCACCCCCGATAAAACGCTTTCGATAACCACCATGAAAGCACCTGCCTGTTCGCAGGACTTGGCCAGATTCAAAAGCGCTTCGCGCTCGCCCGGCATACCTCCCTGTACTTTGTAACCACCCATCAGGTGAACCGACTGCGGACAAAGTCCTATATGGGCAACAACGGGAATTCCCGCTTTCTGGATGCGATACACGGTATCAACGTAGGCATCATTCACCTCAAGCTTGACCGATTCGGCCCTCCCTTCCTTTAAAAGCCTACCGGCGCTCTCTATAGCGTCTTCGGGAGATTTGTGATAGGAGAGAAAAGGCATATCCGAGCACAAGTGGGCACGGGCTACACTTCTTGAGACAATTTTCGTGTGATAAATCATCTCATCGAGCGTGACAGAAAGAGTATCTTCAAGTCCCTGAACCACATTGCCGAGAGAATCCCCGACCAAGACCATGTCCACTCCCGCCGCGTCCACTATCGCGGCAATGGTTGCGTCGTAAGCCGTTATCATGGCGATCTTCTCGCCCCGCTCTTTCATCTTGAGGAAATCAGTTGTTCTCAGTTTCTTCATTATCCGACATTGTCCCTTTTTCGAAATTCCCAGAGGTCATTCAACGTATATATTGGCCGCATACCCCCGCTTTCTCAAAACTACGCGGAGCATTTCGGCATCTTTCTTTTTCTTGAACCTGCCAACCCTAACCCTGTAATAAGTATTCCCCTCAAAGGCAAAAGATTCCACCCTCACCTCTTCGTCCGTGACACGCAAAAGTTCTTTTTTAAGTTCATAGGCCTTTGTCCTGCTGCGAAAAGAACCGGCCTGAACAGTGTATAGGGAAATGAAAAGGCTTTCCGACCTTTTCGAAGGCGTAGAGAGAACCTCGACTTTTACATCCGCAACACCGCTTCTGACGAGTCCGATGGACTTCGCGGCCGCATAGGAGAGATCTATCACCCTGCCCCTTACGTGAGGGCCCCTGTCATTTATCCTGACCTCTACCTTCTTGCCATTATCAAGATTGGTAACACGTACGACGGTATCAAAAGGAAGTTCTTTGTGTGCGGCAGTATAGGCGTATCTGTTGAATACCTCGCCGCTTGCAGCTCTGTTCCCATGTTCCTTGTCTCCATACCAAGAAGCCTTGCCGTACTGTACAGTATCCGTTGATCTGGGTCGGGAGATATCCCGGCTTTCCCAGTTAGGTGAACCCGGGAAAGGAAAACAGCTGACAGGAAAAAGCGCTATCAAAACGACAAATCTAAGCCAGATCATAAAATATTATTCTACCATAACGTACTTACGCACAGACACTAAGACGCCGGAACCACCGATCCCGCTGCCCACAGCCTTGAGATTATAAGCATTTATAATAGAATAGTGCCAGCAAAAAACAGGCAGATACAATGAACAGGCTGAACTATAATTTTTCCCTGATAAACCGACTTCCCCCATACGTACTTGGCGTAGTCAACGAACTCAAGCACCAAGCACGCGCTAGGGGAGAAGATATAATCGACCTCGGCATGGGGAATCCCGATCAGGCTACGCCGGACCATATAGTGGAGAAACTGCGCGAGTCGGTAAGGGAACCCAGGAACCACAGGTACTCCGCTTCCGCCGGACTTCCCAAGCTTCGTCTGGCCATAACCGACTGGTACAGAAGAAAATACGACGTTGACCTCGATCCGGATTCAGAAGCTGTCGTCACGATAGGTTCAAAGGAAGGCATATCGCATTTAATGGTCTCCATACTCTCCCCGGGAGATATAGCGATAGTCCCCGATCCTGGCTACCCAATACACAGTTACTCCGTAATCATAGCCAGAGGAGACACCCACAGTTGCCCGATGGGAGAAAAAGAAGACCTGATAGCGTCGATAGAAAAAGCAATAAAGGAAGTGTGGCCGAAACCCAAAGTGCTTATTCTTTCATTCCCCAACAATCCGACCACACAAGTCATGGATCTTGATTTCTTCGAAAAAATCTGTGATCTGGCACGTGAAACAGGCCTTATAGTGGTGCATGATCTGGTTTACGCAGAACTGTGTTACGACGGATACAAAGCTCCGAGCATAATGCAGGTAAAAGGAGCCAAAGATGTCGCGGTGGAATTCTACTCCCTTTCCAAAAGCTACAACATGCCCGGCTGGCGAGTCGGCTTCATGGTGGGAAATCCGGAAATCGTTTCAGCACTCAAAAGGATAAAAAGCTACCTTGACTACGGAATATTTCAGCCGATACAGATAGCTGCAATTACTGCTCTCAACGGACCTCAGCAACCTATGGAACATACAAGGGAAATCTACAGATCCAGAAGAAACAAGCTGGTCGAATCATTCGCAAGGGCCGGATGGGAAATCCCAAAACCGAAAGCCACGATGTTCGTATGGGCAAAGATACCTGAAGAGTTTACGGAGATGGGATCACTCGAATTCTCGAAACTGCTTATAGAGAAATCAAAAGTCGCCGTATCCCCCGGAGTGGGCTTCGGAAACTACGGAGAAGGATTCGTAAGACTCGCACTTGTTGAGAACGAGAACAGAATAACTCAGGCTGCCAGGGGCGTGAGAAAACTTCTTCAGGGCCCCCACGACTACTAAAAAGCCTGCCCTATGCTTATAAAAATCTTGAACCTCTCGTCTCTTTCCTCATCGTCGGGGTTTAGAAGGTAGCCGAAATCAGCCCTGATCGGCCCGATGATTGTATGATACCTCAATCCTGCCCCGGCCGCGTACTTCAGGTCGGAAACACTGAAACCGAAACTTTTTGAGTAAACATTTCCGTAATCGAAAAAAACTACCGCCCCAAGCTTATTAAAAAGCCCGAAGCGGGCCTCGGCGTTGCCCACGATCATGGAGTTGCCCCCCAGGGGGTCCCGATCTGGATTAAGCGGACTCAGGTGTTGGAATGAATAGCCCCTCATGCTAGCGCTGCCTCCGGCGAAAAACCTCTTGAAGATCGGCACATCAAGCGAATCAGTCTTTCCAATTGTGCTTATGTTTCCGATCGTCACCCTTTTTCCCAGAACGATTCCGGAAATATTCTTGTAGTATCTCAACTCTGCCAGGAACTTCAGGTAATCGGTACGGTCGGAACTGGTGATCTGAATCGGCTTTTCCGCGAATAAAAACAGCCGCATTCCCCTGGTAGGATTTATAAGGCTGTCGGTCACATCATACTCAACTCCCAGATCAATAACCGTCAGGAAAACGCTGTCTCGGGCGCTTTCAATCGGCGTTCTGAGCACTTGAGACTCTATGTTCGCGTACACGACGTTTAAGGAATTGAAAACGGTAAGATGGTCAAAAAACTCTTTGGACGCAGTGCTGTTGAAATCGAAACTCAATCCCTCATAGCCCGGAAAGTCATCCTTTCTCACGTCAAGCAGAAAAGCGAGACTGGAATTTCTACCGATTAGGTGAGGCTTATCGAGTCTTGCCAGCAAACCACGAGTCAGGGATGAATAACTGGAAGTAACCTGAAGGGTCTTTCCGCCATCGAGAAAATTCTTCTGGCTCCAGGACAATTGTGCCCTTAAATTGTCCTCCGTAGCATATCCGACGCCAAACCTTATGGTTCCAAGTTTTCTCTCGGTAACACTGTATGTCGTCTGAACCTCGAGTTTCTGCTCGTCGTAATCAGTATCCACTATAACGGAATTAAAGAGTCCCGTTTCGAAAATATTCACCCGTGATTTCTGAGTTTTTGATAGGGAAAACAGGTCTCCTTTTTCGTGCTCTATCTCGCGCTCGAGGAGTCTGGTAGCGATATTGGAATTCCCTCTGAATATCACGCCGCCGAAATAATATTGCTGACCCGGATCAATGGTAAATTCAACATTAACCTCCCTGTTCCTCAGGTTAACAATCGCTTCGGATTTCAAATCCGCCAGAGGATAGCCCCTTTTGGAAAACAGCTCCGTGATAAGAACTTTCGATCTCTGGTAATTTATCTGTGAAAAAAACTCCCCCTCTTCCAGAATGATCACTTTGGCGACGTCGGAGACATAATCGTCCGGCTGGTCCCCAAGAACCGCTACACTCAGGTTCTTCACGATTACAGGGTCTCCCTGGTCCACTGTTATTTCTATGTCCACCTTTCGGTTCTTATCCCGGAAATCCAGAGCATAGGTCACGGTGGAACCGTAATAACCATGCTCCCTAAGAACTTGTTCTATTCTTTTTATATCGTCCTCGAGGAACTGCTCATTGAATTCCGGAGAATCCTTCCAGGGCTTTTTTGAGGGAAAAGGGGTAATCATGGAGTCCCTTATCTTCTCGGCTTTTATATCTTTTAATCCCTTTATTTTGATCCCGGATATAAAAACCGTCTCGTCTTTCTCTATTTCCTCGGCGTTAAGCCCGGAAGTCAGGGAAGAAAACGTAAGAAGAAAAAGAAGTCCGGGAAGGAAAAAAGTGGCGAGTCGGCGCATAAGGAGGAATTTGTGCGGAAAGTTTCGATAGTCTCTGCGGTCAAAACAAGAAGATATAAAACTATCCCTTTCCATTAATGTTAACAGGGGCGATTCTGAAAAACCCCCCGGAGGATCAGAAACAAACCAGATACTTTAATTGGGCGGGAATAATAATAACCAGATTTGCGGGTAAAATCACTCGCGCCCCAGCCTCGAACTCAGAAACCATTGCCAAAGTCGCCCCAGTCACGCCGTCCAAAGAGCAGCAATTCGTAGACATGACGGGAAAAAACGAGACCGTTTATATATAACGCGGTAATATGATATTATTTTCCCTGAGGCCGCTAAGTCATGGAACTTTTACTGCTCTTACTGTTTGTTCTTCTCGGATTTTCCGCCGGGACATACATATTGGGAACTTTCTTCTCTCTCGTCTTCATACAGTTGCCGGAGGTCTTCAGATCAAGAGCCAGCGGAAGTTCTCAGGTACCTGTACAGAGGCTTGTGCATCTCTCTTTGGAGACCGTAGGTTGGGCTCTGTTGCTCCTCTCGCTCGTATTTCTGGTAAACAAGTACCTTGCGGGCTACCAGAAGCTCTTTTTCTGCGGCATATATGTAGCCTTGGCTTTCCACATAGGAACGCTGCTGAATCTTTACGGGAAACGTTCGTAAAGCGTGAAGAGAAAAACAGGCAGAACCCTCTCGCTTCTCCGGGTTCATCCATAAGCTCACCTAACAGGGTTTTAAGAATTCACGGCAGGTCGCAAGACTTGAAGGAAGGATTATTGTTTTTACGGGCTAGCGCTTTTTGTTCGTTGAGAAGTTGTTGTCAATAAACATCTGCTTGGCAGGATCTCCAAAATCCTCCCTGCGTTTGAGGTGCAGATCCTTTGCTATCTTTTTCTCCAGAATAGGCTTATGGACATATTCAACTTCTATAGTTTTCTTTCGAGAGTTCAGGTTCGCAAGCACAACTGTGTCTGAAAGATCCCACGACAGTACCTCGTAAGAAAACATCTTCTCCCTTTTGAAAGCATCGCCGAGAACACCCGTGAGATTGCCAATAAGTTCATTCTTCGCGGAGGCAAAACGGCTTTCGTCCTCAAAACTGAATAAAATGGAACTTGACATAAGCTTGTCTTTATAAAATTCAAGCCGGGTTTCATGGTCCGGCAGCGAATCAAGAGCAACCCCGGCCAAAGAGCCGCCCAGAATGACTTTCCGGAGATCCTTTGAGTATTTGCGATCAGAGACAACCTTGAGCTTGGAAGACTCGATCACACCAAGAGCGTCTTTTCTTGAAATCCCGAATTCAAAACCGTGAGGAGTTCTGAGATCCTCCTGGCTTCCTTCAGCAGAGAAAGGAAGTAGAAAACAAACTGAAAAAACAAACGTCAGCCAGACTCTCACATAATACATAAGATCTTCCCGTGATATAAATTGCTTAAACCCGTGGTATACTTTGAAGCTTCTGATTTTAACCGTTTTATACCAGCTTGTTAAACGCAATGCGGTGACGCTTTAATGGAAACTATCATAGGAGTAATCGGGGCGGCTAACGCGAGCGAGGAAGAAAAAAGAACCTCGGAAGAGGTCGGGGTTCTGATTGCCAGGAAAGAGTGTTTTCTGCTTTGCGGCGGAATGGGAGGAGTTATGGAAGCGGCATGCCGGGGAGCAAAATCAGCCGGGGGCACCACAATCGGTATTCTCCCCGGTCCGGAATCCTCCTCGGCTAACAGATTCATCGACATCCCCATAGTTACGGGAATGGGAGAAGCGAGAAACGTAATAGTCGCAAAGTCAAGCCATTCTGTAATCGCCGTTGGAGGCAGCTTCGGCACCCTGTCGGAGATATCGTTCGCGCTTAAGTCGGGAATTCCCGTCATCGGACTTGACACCTGGGATGTCTCTGAGGAAATTATCAAATGCGAAACCCCGGAAGAAGCAGTGAGAACAGCCTTTGAGCTATCCTCCCGCAGGAAAAGAGCCGGATGAGAACCTCTCCGGGCACCCACACAGAAAAAGAGATGGCACTGGAAGAGATCGACAGCCACATAAGACGCATTCCTGATTTTCCGAGCAAAGGGATAGTTTTTTACGATATAACCACGCTTGTTAAAAACGCCGAAGCTTTTCAAAAATCAGTTGACATGATGGCGGAAATACTCGCCGACAAGGAGATAACCTCTTTGGTCGCGCCCGAGAGCCGAGGTTTCATATTTGCTTCCGCTTTATCCTATAAGCTTGGAAAAGAACTGATCCTGACAAGAAAACCGGGGAAACTGCCAAGCGATACCGCAAGCGCTTCGTATGACCTTGAATACGGAAAGGACGCTCTGGAAATTCACAAAGACGCGATAAACAGCAAGAGCAAGGCAGTAATCGTTGACGACCTTCTCGCCACGGGAGGAACAGCGCACAGTGCCGGGCGCCTAGTGGAAGAACTGGGCGGAAGTGTTTTGGGATACCTTTTTCTTGTAGAACTTATGGGACTCAAGGGGGCCGAAGCGCTTTCTCCGCACCCAGTCTGGTCTCTACTGAAAATGCCGGGATAGCAATTGAAAAGAATAAAAGTCACAGTCAGTTCAAACAAAGATAATTCCTATGAAATCCTGATCGGCCAAGGCCTTCTGGGCCGGATTGCCGGCGACCTGGCCGAAGCGTCTATAGCACATTCCCATGCCTTGGTAACCGATTCAAAGGTCGCGGAACTTTACGGAGCAAAACTTCTGAGCAGCCTCGAGGATGCGCTTTCGGAAGTCAGGATGATCGCGTTTCCAGCGGGAGAACAAAGCAAAACCAGAGAAATCAAGTCCTTCATAGAGAACGGAATGCTTGAATCGGGGTTCGGCAGAGACTCTTCGGTCATAGCGCTCGGCGGAGGAGTCGTGGGAGACATAGCAGGATTCGTAGCCGCCACCTACATGAGGGGAGTTCCCTGCGTTCAGGTGCCGACAAGTCTGGTTGCCTGTGTTGACAGTTCGGTGGGAGGAAAAACCGCTGTAGACACCCCTCACGGAAAGAACCTCATCGGTGCCTTTTATCAGCCGTGGCGCGTGTACGTGGACACGGACACGCTTAAAACTCTCGGACCGAAGCAGGTTGCGGAAGGGCTCGCCGAAATAATCAAATACGGTGTAATAGAAAGCGAGGATTTTTTTCAGTACCTAGAAGCGAACATCGAAAAAATCTATGGATTCGACGACGCAACTCTGCTTGAGGTAATAGAGACAAGCTGCAGAATCAAAGCAGAAGTGGTCGAAAAAGATGAAAAGGAACAGAATCTGCGGAAAATACTTAACTTCGGACACACGGTTGGTCACGCAATCGAGCAACTCTCCGACTATACAATCTCCCACGGAGAAGCAATCTCCGCAGGAATGATAATTGAGGGAAAGATCGCTCTGGGTGAAACGGGATGGAGCGAGGGTGAACAGGAAAAGCTCACCCGTCTTCTGGAGAGGGCGGGGCTTCCTACCGAACCTCCGAGGGGGGTAGACGTCGGGAAAATAATCGACGTCATGAAAATCGACAAGAAAGCCAGAAAAGGCAAAATAGAGATGTCGCTTCCCGAACGCATAGGGAGGATGAAGGAACAGGGGGGAAATTACGGAATAAAGGTCGCGGAGCATGCCATAACTTCCGCTTTTAAGTCCTGATACGGAGAATGAATTTGAGCGATTCCGTGGTGGACATCTCTTTGTTTTCCCTCCCGATAGGTAAAAAAGACATCTTCCGCGATGAAAAACCCTTGGTGCTTGAAATCGGCTTTGGAGAAGGGGAATTCCTCATAAACGCGGCTAAGCGTGATGGAAGCAGAAACTACCTGGGGCTTGAGATTAAGAGAGGAAGATTCCGTAAAGCTGTGCGTACGGCGGAAGCTCTCTCTCTTGAAAACCTGAAATTCCTCCACATTGAAGCTGAAATCGCACTCAGACAGGTTTTCAGAAAAAGAATGTTCGATCTTGTCCTGGTAAATTTCCCCGACCCCTGGCCGAAGAAAAAACACTCAAAGCACAGGATATTTAACCAGGAATTTATAAGCTGCCTGGCAAAAGTGCTTGCGGGGGGCGGCAGAACGAAAATAAAGACCGATCAGTTGAGTTACATTGAGCAAATAGTGTCTGAATTCAAAAGAAGTGGCCTGTTCCGCCCGGCACACCTCCCACCGGGCTTCATTGAGACTCAAACAGGAGAAACCGAGACAAAGTTTGAAAAGCATTTCAGGGAAGCCTCACAAAAAATATTCAGCGCCGATCTTCTAAATCTTCCCTCGCAAACAGATTGAATACGCCAACTATACACACGTTATAATTGACATTAAGAATCTTCTATGTATTAAGTTTGTCCGTTTCGTACAAAATATGGAGGTTTTTTAAATGATAGTAGTAATGAAGCCCAAAGCGACCGAAGAGGAGATAGGCAAGGTCAAGTCCATCATAAAGGAACTTGGCTATTCGCCCCATCCGATCGAAGGAATTCTAAGGACCGTCATCGGAGTGGTAGGAGATGATAGAGGAAAGCCACATGACCTCGATGTTCTCAAGCAGCTCCAGGGAGTTGAAAAGGTTGTTCCCGTGCTTCAGCCCTACAAGCTCACTAGCAGGGAAGTAAATGATGAGACCTCCATTTTTAATGTGGACGGCGTTACCGTAGGGGATAAAAAAATCCCTATAATCGCAGGGCCATGCTCGGTTGAAAGCGAAGAGCAGATAATGACAATTGCGGCTTCAATAAAAGATTCGGGGGCGTCAATGCTCAGAGGCGGTGCGTTTAAGCCCAGGACTTCGCCCTATTCTTTCCAGGGTCTTGGGAAAGAAGGCCTGGAGCTTCTCGTCAAGGCAAAAGAAATGACCGGGCTGCCTATAGTTACCGAAATAATGAGCCCGGATGACCTTGAGCTGGTCGGGGAATATGCGGACGTGCTTCAGATAGGAGCCAGAAACTCCCAGAACTACTCGCTTTTAAAACACGTCGGCAGGTCAAACAAGGCCGTCTTGCTAAAACGCGGAATGTCAACGACCATAAAAGAATTTCTTATGTGTGCAGAATACATACTGTCGGAGGGCAACAGCAACGTAATGCTCTGCGAACGGGGAATAAGAACTTTTGAGACGGCTACCAGAAACACTTTCGATTTGAACGCTATCCCGGTACTCAAGGAAAAAACCCACCTGCCAGTCTTCGCCGACCCCAGCCACGGAACCGGCTACTGGCAGTATGTACTCCCGGTAACTTTAGCTTCAATAGCTGCGGGAGCAGACGGAGTAATAGTCGAGGTTCATAATAACCCGGAGATTGCTGTGAGCGACGGAGCCCAGTCGCTCAAACCGAAAACATTCAAAAACCTGATGGAAAAAGCCGCTCCCGTTGCCAAAGCTATCGGTAGAACCGTTTAGAGATTTCTCGGTCTTCAGGAAGAAATCAGAACCTTTCTCCCGCTGAGAGTCAGTCTTCCCTCGCAGAAAAGCCTTATGGCTTCGGGCAATATCCTGTATTCCTGGGCGTGGACTTTCTCAAGCAGGGTTTTCTCCGTATCTTCCTCCGTAACCGGAACAACCGCTTGGAGAATAATCGGACCCGCGTCAACTTCCTCACCCACGAAGTGGACTGTACAGCCTGTTTGTTTCACTCCGTAGTCAAGAGCCTGTCTTACAGAATTAGTCCCTGGAAAAGAAGGAAGCAAGGAAGGATGAATATTAATGATACGATCCCTGAAGCGGCCTATGAAGTAAGGAGTAAGTATCCTCATGAATCCGGCAAGTACGACAAGGCCTATGTCATACCTGTCGATTTTCGCGACTACCCGCCTTTCGAACTCTTCCCTTGATTCAAAATCCCTGCTGTTTACGAGCTCTACGGGAATATCGTGTTTTCTGGCCCTCTCAATCGCCATGACCCCCGGAGTATCACAGACAACCACCGCTATGGTTGCGGATTCTATACCGGAATCTATTACGGCCTGAAGATTTGTACCGCTTCCGGAAACAAAAACGGCAACGTTGGTCTTTGACATCGCAGGCACCGGAAACTTGAGAAGGTAAGGAAAGAAAAAAAGGGCAGCCACCTACTTTCCCACTCCTGAAAGGAGCAGTATCATCGGCCTATAAGGACTTAACTTCCGGGTTCGGGATGGGACCGGGTGCTTCCCCTTCAGCATAGCCACCCTAGACTTACAAAACTACCACTGGAGAAAATAATGTCAAGCTGGGATATCAGTCAGTGTTAAAACCCTTTATGGGAAGAGCTCTTCCGAATCTTTTGAGCTTCTTAATAGCCTTTACCTCGATCTGCCTTATCCTCTCGCGGGTAACGTTTAACTTTTTCCCTATTTCTTCAAGGGTATATTCCTTCTCTTCATCTATACCGAAACGCATTTTGACGACTCCTTCCTCCCCGTTGCTGAGGTTGGTGCACAGCGCGTTGCGCATGATCCGGTTCAGTTCCTTGGTCTCGAGCATGTCAAGTGGAGAAGAGGAAAACGGGTCCGAGATGATATCCATAAGCCTGCAGTCGTCCTCACCAATAGGAGACTCCAGAGAAACCGGGTCGCGTGACACCTTCATTATCTTCAAGACTTTTTCAAGGGGCATATCCATTGCTTCGGCTATCTCTTCCGGTCTGGGCTCCCTCCCTAATTTCTGCATCAGAGATCTTGAGATCTTGTTTAGTCTGTTTATGTTCTCGGTCATGTGGACAGGAATTCTTATAAGACTTCCCTGATCGGCTATCGCGCGCGTAATGGCCTGCTTTATCCACCATGTGGCACAGGTCGAAAACTTGTATCCCATCCCATGTTCAAACTTTTCAACCGCTTTCATCAACCCCATGTTGCCTTCTTGAACCAGGTCGAGAAACGACAATCCCCTGTTAACGTATTTTCTCGCTATACTGACGACAAGTCTAAGGTTGCACTCGATAAGTTTTTTTCTGGCTTCTTTAGTAACTTTCTTTGCTTTCTCAAATCTGCTAAGCACTCTTTTAAGCGAAGCAATTTCCTTCTCGGAATACTCAGATTTCAAACCATTGCCATTCGCATCGCCCGAATCATCCATCATACAGTCACAGCCCCCACTCTCAACTCTGTCCACATACTCGACGGCCAGACTGTATATCCTGCTAGCCTGCTCCGAGGAAAAATCGATTTCGTCAAGAAGTTCTACGGTCCGCTCGTTATTTTTCCTGATTTGTCTGGATATCTTTGCTCTTTGGCTATCTGAAAGCGTTGGAATATTGAGCTTTTCTCTCAGTTCTTCGTTCTCAGCAAAAAGTTTTCTGATGGGAAGAAAGTTTTTTGTAAAATTGCGGTATGTTTCGCCGTCAGCAGAGGATTCAATGTCCTCGCTCTGGTAGGAGGTTTCGCCTGAACCGAGTGCCCCATCTTTTATTTCCTCTTCGAGCTTGAGAACCTTCTTCATCATGAAAGGGTTCTCTATTATCATTCTCGCGATTATTTTTTTGCCTTTTTCAATCTGTCTTGCTATTTCAATCTCTTCCTCCTTGGAAAGGAGGGAGTGCTGTGCAATAGCGAGAATGTACGACCTTATAGGATTCTGTTCGGAATCATGGCTCTTTACGTTCTTGAGCTTGTCTTCAGTTTGAGAATTAGCCGCGGAACCTCGAAGGCCCTGTATGGATTCACAGAACTCACCTTCATCCTGCCCGCTGATTTTATTCCCCAAACCGTTAGTTTCGTCGCTCGGGTTCAACTTGCAGTTCCTCTTATGGTTTTTTCCATGCTCACCAGATCCCTGTATTGCTCAACAAGTTCTCTTTCGAGGGTTTTATCCGAAGAGTCGCGCTGCTTGCGGATTCTGTCTATTACCTCGCCGCGCTTAAAAGCTATGTTTCTCAGTTCAAGTTCCCTCAGACAGTCACTTAATATTTTCTCCGAAGTCCTCTCGTCTATCAAATCATCCGAAGAAAAAATTAACTCGCTCAGCAACTGCTGCATCTCAATTTCTTCAAAAGAACTCATCAGGGAGGAAATCTCAGCAAACTCCCTTTCACCCACACGCTTGAGAATAACCTTTAAATCACCATTTTCAAAATACTCCTCGACGTTTTCAATTTTCTCAGCGCTAAGCAGGTGGGGGAATTTAAGCAGTATCCTCACAATTTCTCTCTCGTGAACGCTCTTTTCCGGAATCAGGGCTGTCGGCGCAAGTGACCCGCGGTTTTTTCCCGGGTCTGAAATTTTCACCAGAGAAAGAAACTCAGACTCCCTTATCCCGAAAACCCCTGTTGCCCTAGAGACGGCTTCAGCCCTCCGCACCGGGTCTTTTATTTTCGAAACCATATCCGCGAGAAATCTCAATGATTCTCCAGAAGACATTTTCTTTTCTCTGTATCTTGCGAATGTATCGTCAATAATGAAATCGGAGACATCAACGGCGCCCGCAATCAGTTCGCCGAGACTCTCCGGGCCGTGCGCTTCCAGATAATCATCTGGATCAAGACCGTCGGGAATACGGCAGATACTTGAGGAAATTCCCTGTTCAAGAAGAATCTCTCCGGCCCGTACGGCGGAACGTATACCCGCGGCATCACCGTCGTAAACAATTACTACCTCTTCGCAGAAACGCCGCAGAAGCCTAGCGTGCTCATTCGTAAAAGATGTTCCCAATGTGGCAACCACGTTGCGTATTTCGTTTGCGTAGAGCTTTATGAAATCCATGTAGCCTTCAACCAGAACGGCTTTCCGTTTTCTTCCGATTTCACTTTTCGAGTGGTAAAGTCCGTAAAGAACGGTTTTTTTGTCAAAAACCGGTGATTCAGGGGAATTCATGTATTTCGGCTGCTTCGGGTCATTTTCCGCCAGCGTTCTGCCACCGAAACCGCAAATTCGTCCCGTTATTTCGCTTATAGGGAAAATAATCCTGTTTCGAAACCGGTCGTAATGTCCACTTCCCTTTTCTCTCGCAATAACAAGGCCAAGTTCTTCAAGCTCCTTGATGCCTATGTTGTTTCTGGAAGCAAATTTTACAAGGTCTTCCCAGCTGTCGGGAACGAAGCCGAGTTGGAATTCCTTGATTATTTCCGAAGTGATTCCCCGTGATTCGAGGTACTTTCTTGACTGCGCAGAGTTTTTGCCTGAGCCGAGGAGGTTTTTGTGGTAAAACGAACAGACAAGGGAATTTATCTCAAAAAGTCTCGCCGATGCGGCCTCTTTTTTCTTTGCACTTTTCGTGCGCGGGCGCGGAGCCGGGAGTCTGACTCCGGCTTTGCGTGCAAGTTCCTTTAAGGCTTCGTGGAAGCCTATATTGCTGTACCTCATCAGGAAGCCGAATACATCCCCTCCGGCTCCGCAGCTGAAGCAGTGGAAAAAACCCTTCTCATCATTTACATGCATGGACGGGTTATTGTCGTCGTGGAACGGGCAAAGCCCAATGTGGTTTTTCCCAGATTTTTTAAGGGAAACAAAGCCCTGTATAACATCTACTATACTGAGCTTTGCCTTTATATCCGCTATCGCTGATGTGGAAGAGAAATTCTTCATTCAAAGCGACTTAACCGGGGGAACCTTCAGAAATAACTTCGGGCGAAAACCATGCGAATGAAAATGGTCTATCTTCTTTTTCTGCTTGAACTGCGCTTTTTGGCAGCAAACAGCTTCTTTTTTTTCTTTTCGCTCGGTTTTTCGTAGTATTCTCTCTTCCTTACTTCAGAAAGAACCCCACCCTTCTCAACCTGCTTCTTGAACCTTTTTAAGGCACTGTCAATGCTTTCGCTGCTACCTACTGTTATTCCTGGCAAAAAACTAAAACCTCCATCCTCATGGGGCTGAAAATCCTAAAGGATAAAGAAAACGTTGTCAAATCACCTGCCCCGCTACTACGCCCCTCACCGATTACTCCGACAGTTCTTCTGGGGTTGGGAATTTCCCGACCTTCTCCCGGTTCTTTTTTATTTCTTCTTCGATTCTGTTGGCGTTTCGCTTCTCGAATTCATAATCGTAGGGTTCCTGAGAAACTCTCTGCTCCTCAAGTCTCCGACTCCATGAATCCCGCCTGTTTCTGATTTCATCTACAAGTCCCATAACGATCCTCTTTCGGGTTCTTCCTCTGCAACCGGTTCAGTTCAAAGTGGCCGCAGATATTTTCATGAATTCCACTTTTTCCTCAATCTTGGGCATGTATTCCACAAGAGCATCTATGGTCTGAGGGTAAGGATGCCCTATACCTACTGCTATACCCTTTTTCTCAGCAATCCTTACCAGTTGATCAAGCTGTTCCTTAGTATATTCCTTGCCCCGCTCACTTTGGTCAATAAAGACATCCCTTTTAAGCACCTTTACTCCAAGCCGCTTTGCCATACTGTATCCACGGGAGTTCGAGGTCGTAAGGCTGTCAACAAAATAAAGATCTCTGGCCTTCAGTTCCTGCATTACCGTTTTTACCGGCTCTTCATTCTCCATGAACTTGGAGCCCATATGGTTGTTGACTCCGATGACGTTGGGGACGGCCATGATGTTTCTTCTGAGTTCCTCTCTTATCTGGTCTATAGAGAAACCGAGCAGCAGAACTCCTTCTCCTGCATCATCGGCCGTATAACCGGAAGAATACTTGGGTTCCATGGGAAGGTGGAGAATCACGTCCATTCCTCCACGGTAAGCAGCACTCGCAGCGTATTGGGAGTGGGGAAGATGCGGAAGTACGGCCAAGTTAAGCGGCTGTTTGATCCTGAGAAGCCTGTCAATCGATTTTTTGTCGTAGCCCAGATCATCTATTATGAGAATAACTCCAGGACGCTGAGGCTTTTTCTCCGCAACCTTATCCTCCACAGAAGGCGTAGCCTCGCGGGGTGACCACTCGTCAAAAAATCTCTCGACATATCGAAGACCAAAAATCGAAAAGGCAAAAAAGAAAAGCAGGACCAGGACTGCGTGGGAGAGTTTTGCCGTGCGTTTTTTACTGCCGGTTTTTGCGGCAGACGGTTTTTTTCTCGTTCGTTTCTTCTGACTCAAGGCTGTTATCTCCTCACATGTGCTTTATCGTTTCCAACGCCCTTGCAAGCTGCGGGTCGGAGGTGGAGTCCTTGTCGCCACCTTCAACAAAAATATCAGGTTCTATGCCCTTGTCATCTATCAAAACCCCATTGGGAGTAAAGAGTCTCGCAGTGGTTATTTTCACTCCGGTTTCCCCGGAGAGTTCTATTACGGACTGAACAGAGCCCTTGCCGAATGTTCTTGTACCGACTATTTTAGCCCTCCCACTGTCTTTAAGAGCTCCGGCGAGAACCTCGGAGGCACTCGCACTTCCCCGGTTTACAATTACGGCAACGTGATCTGTCGGTATCTCCATCCCCTCTCTGGCAAAATACTCCTTAGAAGTAAACTCGGTCCTCCCCTTCACGTCGAGGATAAGTCCTTTATTAATGAACATGTCGCAAAGCGCAAGCGCCTGTTCAAGCAATCCTCCGGGGTTGTTTCTCAGGTCAAGCACAAGTCCTCCGAGTTTCGCGCCGTTTTCCTTTTCAAGCCCCCTGTAGGAACTGAGAAACTGATCGGCAGAATCCCTGTGGAACTGCGAGAGCTTTATATATCCTATGTCTTTTTCAACCAGCCTGGATTCAACGCTCCTGAGTTTTACTATCCGTCTTGTGATGGTGAATTTATGGTCTTCCTCGGTACCCTCTCTTCTGACAATAATATCCACTTTAGTCCCCTCCCTACCTCTTATGCGGTCCAAAGCGTCAACTATGTTGGTTTTCTCGGTACTTTCTCCGTCTATGGATATTATTACGTCTCCCGATTTCACGCCGACTTCCTGCGCCGGACCTCCCTCAATCGGAGATATAACGGTCAACAGCTCGTCGCGCACCGTAATCTCAACCCCTATGCCTTCGAACTCCCCCATAGTTCCTATCTCAAGATTCCTCAGGCTTTCAGATGAAAGATAAACAGAATAGGGATCAAGAGAATCAAACATGCCTTTTATCGCGCTTCGGGTCAGCTGCTCGGAGGAAACCTCTTCCACGTAGTTTTTCTCTATGAGGTTAAGAGCTTTTGCGAAGTCCGAAAGCCCCCTGTATGTGTCCTCTTTTGCAAGAAGTGGTGTCGAAAAAAGAAAAGGTGGAATTAATGCATATACTATAAAAAGAAGGCGGAATTTTCTCATCGGGGTCTACGTTTTCGGTAGTTTACCTGAAAGGGAATTTTTTTGGACAAAGCGGATAAAGCGGAATTTCTACCCTTGATGAAAAAGGGGAAATAAGATAGGTTTACGGCAGATCGGTTCACTTATATGTCCACACTTTTTACTGGAATAATATCAGGATTTGTCAAAAGTTGCGTTTCTGGCCTTCCCGAAGCATCAAGGGAATGGGTTCCGCTGAAAAGAGCGCTTTTTTACTTGGGAGCGCTTCTCGTATACCCGGTCGCCCTGATCGTGGCCATGGTGGTAATCATTACGGTCGTTGTAATCGCGTATCCCGTTTCTTACATCTACGAGGCGGTGGATTGAAACGACGGTTGTCGGCGAAGCTCGTAAACAGTATCCGGTAATGCAGAAAAACCACGACATTCCCCAACCGGGTCCTATCCCCCGACACGTCGTCATAATAATGGATGGCAACGGAAGATGGGCGCGGCGCAAGAATCTCGACAGGCTGATCGGTCACAGGGAAGGAATAAAATCGACAAGATCGGTGGTTAGGGCCGCGCGGGAGATTGGAATAGAGTACTTAACCCTCTACGCGTTTTCCGCCCAGAACTGGAAGAGACCCGGAGAAGAAGTCCTCGCTCTGATGGATCTTTTAAGGCACTATCTGGCAAGCGAAGGCGAAAAGCTGCTTGCGCAGAATACGAAACTGAACGCGATCGGGAATCTCTCGAATCTCCCACCCGACATATGTGAACTTCTCAGGCGCGTGATGAAAATGACCGAGAAATGCGACTCCCTGACAATAACCCTGGCGCTCAGCTACGGGGGCAGGGAGGAAATAATCAACGCCGTGAACAGCATAATCGCGGAGGGAAAGAAAAAAACGGTGACCGAGGAGGATTTCCAGGAACATCTGTATACCTCCCAGTTGCCGGAACCCGATCTGCTCATAAGAACCGGGGGAGAGATGAGACTTTCCAACTTTCTGCTGTGGCAGCTGGCCTATGCCGAAATATACGTTACCAAGACTCTCTGGCCGAATTTCAGAAGAAGGCATCTGCTAAAGGCCATCGCCAATTACCGGACCAGGGAAAGAAGGTTCGGACTGACAGGAGAGCAGATACGGGAGAAAGGGCGCTAGATTGAAGAGAATCTCAATACTCGGGTCAACCGGCTCGATCGGATCGCAGACACTTGAGATAATACGAAGATTTCCCGAAAGATTCGAGGTCACGGGCCTTTGCGCCGGAAAAAACATTGATCTGCTGGCAAAACAGATGACCGAATTCGCTCCTAAATTCGTATCGGTCACTCGAAAGGAAGATTCCGAACGACTCAGGGAAATTGTCGGCCCGAAAACCAAGATACATTACGGAAACGAGGGAAACATCGCCGTTGCCACAGAGGGGAATTGCGATCTGGTGATATCCTCCATGGTAGGCTTCCCGGGTCTTCTTCCCACGCTCTCCGCAATAAAGGCCGGAAGAGATGTGGCAATAGCGAACAAAGAATCCCTCGTGGTTGCCGGAGGACTTCTCATTTCCGAGGCAAGAAATCAGGGCGTCACTCTCCTTCCTGTGGACAGCGAACACAGCGCCGTTTTCCAGACGCTGCGGGAAAAAGACCGTGAATTCCTCAAACGAATGATCATAACGGCATCAGGAGGACCATTTCGCAAAACCCCGAAAAAAGATCTGGAAAAGGTCACGGTCGCCGACGCACTTTGCCATCCCACGTGGAAAATGGGAGAGAAAATAACAATAGATTCGGCGACGCTGATGAACAAGGGGTTTGAAATTATAGAGGCGAGGTGGCTTTTTGACATGCCCGTCGAAAAAATATCGATCTGGGTACATCCCCAGAGCATCGTGCATTCAATCCTTGAATATGTTGACGGCTCGTTCATAACCCATCTTTCCGCCTCCGACATGAAAATACCCATAGCCCGTGCGCTTTCCTACCCCGAGAGGCTTGACCTCGGGCAGCCTGCCGCCTCGCCGGACGATCTGTCCGACATTACGTTTGAAAAGCTCGATACCGACAAATTCGAAGCCCCCGCAATGGCAATTGAATGTCTCAGCATGGGCGGCACTTATCCGACTGTGCTAAACGCCGCGAACGAAGTGGCCGTAAATGCGTTTCTCAACGAGAGGATAAAATTCACCGACATAATACCGATCGTAAGAGAAACAGTTGGGCGTCACGACAAACTTGACTCGGGATGTCTTGACAATATATTAGAGGCGGACAGGTGGTCTAGGAGCACCGCCAACTCGGCAATGGAGAGCCTTATTTCTTAGTGATGATCACAATTTTAGCTTTTATCTTCGTAATAGGAATCCTGGTCTTCTTTCACGAACTGGGGCATTTCCTGCTCGCGAAAAGAAGCAATATAAGGGTCGAGAAGTTTTCTCTGGGTTTCGGCCCGAAACTCGTTTCTTTCGTAAGGGGCGAAACGGAATATCTGGTCTCAGCCCTTCCCCTCGGCGGATACGTGAAAATGTACGGAGAGGGAAAGGAGGCAAACATAATTGTCGAGAGCGTCACGGACACCGAATCCCCACTTGTCTCAGGGGACAGAATTGTCGAGATAAAGGGATTCAGTCTTGAACAATACGCAAGCTGGGAAAAGCTTCTCTACGCCCTGAAATCAGACCCGAACCAGGAAAAAGAACTCGAGGTGGAGAGAGACGGGAGGATATACACTCTTCTCGCAAATCACTCGGACCTTCATAATATAGAAGCCTATTACGAAAAAGACTACCACAGAGGTTTTTCCGGCAAGTCGCTTACCGACAGGTTCCTGGTGGTCATAGCCGGGCCGGCTATGAATTTCATAATTCCCTTCTTCTTCATGCCTCTTGTGTTCATGTTCGGCATAAGCGTCTCAGGTTATCTGGAAGATCCTCCGGACATAACTTACGTAAAGAAGGATTCTCCGGCTCACCTGTCGGGATTCGCCGCGGGCGACAGGATACTCAGCATAAACGGGAAAAATGTCGAGAACTGGAGAGACGTAAACATTGGCGTTCAGTCAAATCCCGATTCGCTGCTTGAATTCAGGGTAAAAACGGGAAGCGAGACCAGAACTCTCACTCTTTTCGCCGAAGCCGGTCCCGACGGCAGGGTAGAAACCGGATTCGCAAGACCCATAGCCGCGAACATAGAGCAGGTATCAGAGGGCCGCCCGGCCTGGAAGGCAGGCATACGTCCGGGAGACAAGATAAAAGCTATAGACGGCGTGGAGGTTACGGACTGGAACCATATGTCGGACATAATAACAGAAAGCGGGGGCAAAGAACTTGATTTTACGGTCGAGCGCGGAGGAGAGAAAATGAATTTTCGCCTTGCGGCGGAAATGGAAAAAGGCATCGAACGCTACATAATTGGCATTACCCCAAGTACAGACACCGTGCTCAAAAAATACGGTTTCCTCGAATCGCTTTACAGGGGAGTGGCCGAAGCCGCCCGCATGACTGTTGAGATCACCATTTTGTTCTTCGGATTTCTGTTCAAGCTCGTAACCGGGAAAATAGCGCTTGCCACGGCCGGCAAAACGGTCGCGGGGCCGCTTCTTATAGCCAAGGTATCGGGGGATGTTGCTCAAAGCGGCATATCGAACCTCCTTCAGTTCACCTCGCTTATAAGCATAAATCTCGCGCTAATAAACCTTCTCCCCATACCGATGCTCGACGGAGGACACCTCCTTTATCTGGGCATTGAAAAGATAAAGAGAAAGCCGCTTAGCGTAAAAACCCTTGAGATAACCCAGCGAATTGGATTTTCCTTCCTTATTTTCATCATGGCGGCAGCCCTGTATAACGACATTCTGAGGATGCGCGAGGACATATTCTCGCAGTTCGGCAGAATTCTCGATCTTTTCCGGTAAAATTATCGGGAAACAACCCGATGACTACGAAAAAAGACAGCGAAGAAATACTCAGGATCAACAACCTTTTTTACGAGGCCCTGGGAACCAGGAATCTCAAACTCATGGGAGAGGTCTGGATAAAGGACTCAAGATCCGGCTGCGTTCACCCGGGATGGACTGCTCTTCGCAATTGGCAGGCCATTAGGCAGAGCTGGGAGAGCGTTTTTGATCCCGAGGATCAGGTTGACATAAGCATTTCCAACGTGACTGTGGATATAAGCGACAACATCGCTTGGGTAACTTGTCTGCAGGAAATGGTGTACATAAAAAGAGACCCGGTCATGTTCAATCTCTCTCAGTCAACCAACATATTCGAGAAGCAAGACGGCAGGTGGCTTATGATTTTTCACCACGCTTCGCCAATCCCCGTACGGGGTTACGAACCGGACAAAAAAACTATACAGTAGCTAGAACCTCAGGAACTCTCTTCCTTCGAGTTCATTCGCTCAAGGTAAACCGAGGCACCCTGCTTTTCAAGCCGCGCGGCTTTCTTCTTCACTTCGGAAGAAAGCTTTTTCTTATACTCAGCCACCGCGCGCAAAAGTTCCTGATCAGCAACCGAAAGAATTTCGACGGCAAGGATACCGGCGTTTTTCGCCCCATCAAGAGCGACTGTCGCAACCGGAACGCCTGAGGGCATCTGCAGGATGGAAAGTACGGAATCCCATCCGTCAATTGAATTTGAGGATTTTATAGGAACCCCTATGACGGGAAGCGGAGAAACCGAAGCAACCATTCCCGGAAGGTGCGCAGCACCTCCCGCTCCGGCTATTACCACTTTAATTCCTCTTTTATGGGCTTTTTTTGAAAAATCGACAAGACGTTCTGGAGTCCTGTGCGCTGAGACTATGGTAACTTCATGCCCTATGCCGAATTGCTCCAGAACCTCGACCGCGCCTGCCATGGCAGGCAGGTCAGAGTCAGAACCCATGATAACGCTTACTAAAACAGGTTTCATGCTATCGCCCTCAGCTTACTCATTATGAATCTTGCCTTCTCAAGTGCACTCGGGATATCGTCGTCAAGAACTGTAACGTGTCCCATCTTCCTGTAAGGCTTAGTCCGGGTTTTGCCGTATATATGGAACTTGGCTCCTTCAACACCCATGCATCCGCGAAGCCCCTCGTACCTGACCTCACCCTCGAAACCCGGCTGCCCGAGAATGTTAATCATAACAGAAGGAGTTTTTATTTCAGTATCTCCTGGAGGAAGATCCAGAATCGACCTAAGACACTGCTCGTACTGCGAGGTGCGGGCAGCGTCGATCGTGTGATGCCCGCTGTTATGCGGTCTGGGAGCGGATTCGTTTATGAGAATGTCGCCTTTTTTGGAAAGAAACATCTCAACCGCGAGTATTCCGCACATGTCAAAAGATTTTATCGTACGCTCGGCAAGTTCGCACGCCCAAGCAGATAGCGTGTCGCCAAGTTCACAGGGACTTATCAGAAATTCAACTATGTTTGCGTGGCTATTAAACACCATCTCAACCGGAGGAAAGCATTTCGTCTCTCCGGCCGAATTGCGCGACACTATAACGGAAATCTCCTTTTCCACGTCAACAAGATCTTCAACGACGGATTCACCCTCTAAAAGGTCTTCTAGCTGTCCCTCTTCCCTTACAACATACACCCCCCTTCCGTCATAACCCGTCTTTGAAAGTTTCTGTACGAAAGGAATTTTTATCTCCCCGGACCCGACGGCCGCGACTATAGACTCTTTGCCTGGAAAAACTGAAAAGTCCGCGGTGGGAAGCCCCTTTGAGACATAGAACTCCTTCTGCTTAGCCTTGTCCTGTATAAGTTCAAGCGCATGGGGTTCGGGCCTTATGACGACCCCTTCTTCCTGCAGGCGGAAAAGCGCCTGAAGATTTACATGCTCAATTTCTATTGTCAGAACATCAACGTTCTTGCCGAACGCGTAGACATCCTCGTAATTCCTGAAATCACCGTGGGAGAACTCGGTACACACAAACGCCGCCGGACAATCGGGGGAAGGATCGAGTACGTAGGTGCTTAGGTTCCAGTTGCTTGTCACGAGACAAAGCATTTTCCCAAGCTGCCCGCCTCCGAGAATTCCAAGTCTTACATGTTCGAAATCCATGGCCATCACGTGTCGGAAACTACAAGTCAATAATCGAGAGCAAGTCCATCGGAGTTTCTATAAGGTGCTCGGCCCCGTTTTCACGAAGCTCCTCTCCAGTCCGAAAACCCCAGAGAACTCCCACCGGAAGCATACCCGCCCCGACGGCGGTAAGCATGTCCACCCCCGAGTCTCCAAGGTAAACCATCTGTGACGAGTCAATTCCCAGTTCCCTTGATATCCGCAGCGCTCCCGAAGGATCGGGTTTCCTCGGAATTTCATCCCTCTGACCTATAACCACCTCGAAATTCCAGTCCGCAAGCAGGTCCTCCACATATTTTTCGGTAAACACGTGCGGCTTGTTGGTAAGAATCGCCTTTTTCAGACCTCTGCCTGAAATCTCGTCCAGAAGATCCGGTATGCCGTCATAAAGCGTAGTTTTCACGTTGAAGGCGCGGCTATAGATGCTGTTAAAATCACCAAGGCATTTTTCAACGACAGCATCGTTGTTTCTTTTGTCCTCGGGGAGGGCCCTGGACACCATGACCTTAGGACCTTTTCCTATGAAGTACTTGAAACACCCGGTCGCGTGCGCCGGAAACCCGTTTATTGCAAGCGCCTGATTCACCGCATCGGCAAGATCCTCAAGAGAATCGATCAGGGTTCCATCAAGATCAAATACAACTGCTCCGTAGCTCATAGTTCCGCACTGAATTGTCGTACCTTTAAAATTTTCCAGCCGACTACATCGTCAACTTTAATCGCCACTTCCGTTCCAACTCCAGAAGAAATAAGTTTATACCCAACTTCTGTGAAACCGTCCTTTTTCTCTCCAGCCAACTGCTTTACGTTATTGTGAAAAATTCTTACCTTCACAACTATAGTTTGAAAGCTACTTTTGCCAAATGAGAAAGCTACTTTTGCCACTTCTTTATCATTCCTAATTACCTGTAATTATTAATATCTTTCTATAGATTAGCATAAAATGGTACACTAAATAGAAGTAGCAATGCAAACACTAATTTGTCATGAAAACAAAGGAAAATCATAAAAAAGTACAATAATAAGATTTCTTGCCTTTTGTCAACCTTTCTTTACAATTCCCATAAGTTAAAAATAACTTTACTTTAAGGGAGGTATAAACATGAAATTCGGCATTGGTTATTACAGTCTTCAATCACCCTCTCACCATCCAAGATCACATAGCGACCTGTACAGCGAAATGCTGACTGAAGTGGAGATGGCGGATCAGATGGGGTTTGACTCCGTATGGCTGACGGAGCATCACTTTCTGGACGATGGTTACTGTCCCTCAATGCTTATAGCCGCTTCGGCAATGGCCGCCAGGACTAAAAATATCCGTATAGGTACAGGTGTGTTGCTGATACCCCTTCATGACCCGATCCGAATAGCGGAAGATGCTTCCGTTGTTGATCTCATTTCCGGCGGAAGATTTATACTGGGACTGGGACTGGGTTACAGAAAAGAAGAGTTTGATGGATTCGGCAGGCAGTTAAAGGAGCGCAGGGGCAGGATTGAAGAAAGCCTTGAGATACTGAACAAGAGTTGGAGTGATGATCCGTTCAGTTTTGATGGAAAGTATTATCAGGTAGAGAATTTGAATGTAACCCCCAAACCCATTCAACAGCCAATACCAATATGGATCGGTGCTTTTACAGAACCCGCCATAAGGAGAGCAGCTCGAATTGGTGCTCCACTTTTCGTTCCGGCAATCGGCGTAATACCAATTATCAAATACCTTTTTGATATGCATTCATCTTTCTTGAAGGAATATGGCAAAAACCCCGACGAAGTTGAAAAGCCACTTGTCAGAGAAATTTATATTTCCAACAAAAAAGCCGATGATGTTTGGGAGGATATAAAAGAGCACGTTACTTATACGGCCAAGGGATATGCTTCATGGGGTTCAATGGTGGATACTGAGGGCAACTTGCTGAGTGATCCCTCAGATCCGATCTTGTATGACCTTGCAAGGCAGCAGTCAATTATAGGAACCCCCGAAGAATGTGTTGAGACTATCATGAATTACCGGGAAAGTTTAGGTATAGACAACCTGATATGTAGATTTAAATTCCCGGGTATTTCGCATGAAGAAGCAGTAAGGTCAATGAAGTTGTTTGTGGATAAGGTGCTGCCTGAAGTAGGATAGCTTAGCTATTTCTCAAACTATGTTTTTTATGTTTTTTAAAACCGGCCTGCAATGAATTGGCGTTAAGAAAATACTGTTCAAAGCTGTCAAGAAAGGACTGGGGGTTGTGGACAGATTCAGTCATTTCAGGTTGTTAACTGTATTTTTAGTCAATTTATTGCCAAGAGGACTTGGAACCTTCCGAACTGGACAGCGAGGAAATAAGGCAGGGGCGGAAAGAACAGCGACGGCAAGACGAGCAGACTGAAGAGTTTAGGAACCGTCAAAGAAATTCCGAGTTTGGAGGATGCTGGACAAACCCTCAGTTGTGGAAATCCGAGCTTAGGGAGAGGGAAACGGAGTGCCGTATCGCAGGAAGAAGCGATATTGATTAAAATCCCAACCGGTATTCGGAAACAATTGAGAATTGGGACACGAAGAAAATATCGTGAAGAAATTCTCTGGAAAGACACTCTAAATGCAGTTTCTGAGTACCGCTCTTGAATGATCGAACTTGCCCGAGTCTTTCTAACGGAAGAAATTCCTAGCATTCTAAAACCAAATTCGACCGAGGAAAACCGAAAGTGCTACTAAAACTGAAGGGCCAAGGTATAAACAGTTGTCAATAACCGTAATCGGCGCAGGACTCGCCGGAGTCGAAGCCGCCAACCAGATAACGAAGTTCGGAATAAGGGCTACTCTCTATGAAATGAGACCCCACAGGGAAACCGCCGCGCATAGAACCTCGGGTCTCGCGGAGCTTGTATGCAGCAATTCTCTCAAATCGGCATCCATGGAGAACGCCTCCGGAATACTTAAAGAGGAAATGAGGCTTCTCGGTTCGCTTATGATTGAGGCAGCCAAAGTGGCCAAGGTCCCGGCCGGAAAAGCCCTCGCGGTAGACAGGGATATCTTCTCGGATTACATAACGCGAAAAACCGAGAGTAACGAACTTATAGACCTAAAAAGGGAAGAAGTAACAAAAATACCCGAAGACGGGATCGTAATCGTGGCCACCGGTCCACTCACTTCGGATGCACTTTGCGCGGAGATTTCCTCACTTACAGAATCCGAATATCTTTACTTCTACGACGCTATCTCACCGATAATCGACGCGGATACAATCAATCGCTCGAAAACCTTTAGAGGATCAAGATACGACCGCGGGGACTCAGAAGAAGGAGATTATCTCAACTGTCCGCTCTCCGAAGACCAGTACTACGAGCTTATGGATGACCTGATTCACGGGGAAAAAGTGGAAACCAGGGAGTTTGAGAAGGCGCTTTACTTCCAAAGCTGCATGCCGGTTGAGGTAATGTGCGAGAGAGGAAGGGACACGCTTCGGTTCGGCCCCTTAAAACCCGTCGGTCTCGTTGATCCTAGGACCGGCAAAACCCCCTTTGCCGTCCTGCAGCTACGGACGGAGAACAGCGAGGAAACAATGTACAACATGGTGGGTTTTCAGACAAAGCTCAGATATCCGCAACAAAGAGCTGTTTTCAGAAAGATTCCGGGACTTGAGGAGGCAGAGTTCCTAAGATACGGAAGCGTACACAGAAACACGTACATAGATTCCCCAAGACTGCTTGGAAAAGACCTTTCCCTGAAGTCCCGCCCAAGCGTTTTCTTCGCCGGGCAGATCACGGGAGTCGAAGGATACGTAGAGTCCGCGGCAACGGGGATCGTCTGCGGAATAAATGCCTCGAGAAAAGCCCTAGGGCTTGCACCTGCACCCGTTCCGAGGCAAACATCCATAGGCTCCCTGCTTGAATACATCTCGGTTCCCGGAAAAAGCGGGTTTCAGCCGATGAATATAAACTTCGGACTTTTTCCCAAGGTAGAAGGCAGGATGGGAAAAGAAAAAAAACGCAAGCTCATCGCGCAAAAGGCCCTTGAAAGTATCGGCGCATACAACCCTTATGAATAGACAAGGTGTGAAGGGTGTTTGATTCTCATATTTTAATGGTAGTATTTTGCCGGTCATGACTTATCAGGAACTGATTCTAGCTCTCCAGGACTACTGGTCATCCAAAGGATGCTTGGTGGTCCAGCCCTACGACATAGAAAAAGGCGCCGGAACTTTTCATCCGGCCACTTTCCTGCGATGTCTCGGCCCTGAACCCTGGCACGTGGCGTATGTAGAGCCTTCAAGGAGACCAACCGACGGAAGGTACGGCGACAATCCCAACAGACTTCAGCATTACTATCAGTTCCAAGTGATAATAAAGCCTTCTCCAGACGATATTCAGGAACTTTTCCTCGACAGCCTCAAGTCCTTCGGAATAAACCCGCTTGAGCACGATATAAGGTTCGTTGAGGACGACTGGGAATCCCCGACGCTTGGCGCATGGGGGCTTGGGTGGGAAGTGTGGCTTGACGGCATGGAAATAACGCAGTTCACCTATTTTCAACAGGCAGGCGGAATAGATCTTGACCCAATATCCGCCGAAATCACCTACGGAACCGAAAGAATAGCTATGTACCTGCAGGAAGTCGAAAGCGTTTACGATCTTGAATGGACAAAGGGAATAACGTACGGAGAGATTCATCACCAAAGCGAAGTCCAGTTCTCAAAATACAACTTCGAGGAATCCAATCCCGCGATGCTTAGCGACCTGTTCAACATGTACGAGCAGGAATGCAAATCCCTCATCGAAAAGCAGCTTCCTCTTCCAGCTTACGAATACTGCCTTAAAGGTTCACACACTTTTAACCTTCTCGACGCAAGAGGGGCGATAGGGGTAGCGGAGCGGGCGTCATACATAGCAAGGGTAAGGACACTTGCGAACCTGTGCGCGACTTCGTATCTGCAGACCAGAGAAAACCTGGGATTTCCCCTTCTGAAAAACAACCCATGGAAAAAGAACTGATACTCGAGATCGGAACGGAGGAAATACCTGCTCTTTTCCTTGAAAAAGCCCGGGAGGACCTAGGCAATATCTTAAGCGGAGAACTTCGCGATAAGGGTGTTGAGTTTGGGGAAATGGAAATCCTCTACACCCCGAGAAGACTTTCGGCAAAAGTAAGCGGACTTGAGAGAAAGCAGAAGGACCGCACGACCGAGAACTTCGGGCCACCAATACGCATAGCATTTGACGAAAACGGAAAGCCCACCAAGGCCGCGTTGGGTTTCGCGAGATCCCAGAAGGTCGATGTCGAGAAACTCGTCACCGCAAAAAGGGATAACGGAGAATTCCTCTGCGTAAGGAAAACGATAAAAGGGAGAAAGACTTCATCCGTTCTAAAAGAGATTCTTCCGGAAGTGATCTCATCTGTTCCATTTCGGAAGTCAATGAGATGGGGCAGCGGGAAACTGACCTTCGCAAGACCCATAAGATGGATAGCCGCTCTCTACGACGGCAAACCCGTGAAATTCAGCGTTGAAAACATCAAAAGTTCTGACCAGAGCTTCGGTCACAGATTTACTTCCCCAAAGCCGTTTCGAGTGGTGTCCTGGGAAAGTTATCTGAAGGCGCTTAAGAAAAACAACGTAGTAGCGAATCCCGAGAAAAGAAAGGAAACCATAAGAAAAGACACTGAAGCGGCAGCGAAAAAGATAGGAGGAATCGTAAAAGAGGATCCCGAACTGCTTGAGACCGTAGTAAACCTGGTGGAGCACCCGACGGTGCTGGTAGGGGAATTCGAGAAAAAATACCTGCGTTTGCCCGAGGAAGTGCTGATAAGCGTGATGAAAAACCACCAGAAATATTTCCCCGTTTATTCCGAGAAAACCGAGAAACTGCTTCCCAGCTTCATCTTTGTCTGCGGAACCCCGGTTAAGGATAAACAGGTGATTATAAGGGGAAACGAGCGGGTAATAAGGGCAAGGCTCAACGACGCCGAGTTCTTTTTCTCAGAAGATACGAAAAAGAACCTAAGCGATTACACAGAAGATCTTGAGAGCATGGTGTTTCTATCGGATATAGGGAGCTACAGGGGAAAAGTGAAGCGGATGAGAACACTTGCGGCCGATATGTTCGATAACCCCGACCTCGAGAGGGCCGCTGAGCTTTCAAAGTCCGATCTCGCAACGCAGATGGTATTCGAATTCGCTGAACTCCAAGGAGTGATGGGCAAGTACTACTCGCTTGCCTCCGGGGAGAAAAAAGCCGTCGCAAATGCGGTCGAAGAGCAGTACATGCCGCTTACGAGAACCGGAGAGCTTCCCCGGACCAAAACCGGAGCACTTCTAAGCATAGTGGACAAGGCGGACAACATCTGCTCGTGTTTCATCGCAGACCTCGCACCTACAGGGTCTTCCGATCCCTACGCGCTGAGAAGGCAGACCCTCGGAATAATAAGAATCGTCATAGAGAAAAAACTCGACATTTCCGTCTCCGCGGTCCTCGAACACGGTATCAAGCTTGTACTCGATTCCATGGAAGCGCAAAAAGCTCGCAAGCTCAAGCTATCCGAAGAAGAACTTAAAGAAAATATTCTCGCATTTTTCTCTGAGAGGTTCCGCAACCTAATGACAGAGTCCGGCTACGAGAGAAACATCGTCGAATCCGTGATCTCGGCAGGTTTTGATAACCCCCTTGACGCTTATCGCAGGATAAACGCCCTTGGAAAATTCGCGAGGCGAAAGGATTTTGAAGCCTTGGCGACGGGCTTTAAAAGGGTCTTCAACATAGCGAAAACCAGGCCGTCTTCGCCGCTTGATAAAAAACTGTTCAAGCAAAAGGAGGAAAAGGACCTCCATAGAGCTTTTACCAAGACAAAAGCTGCAGTTCTAAAAAGACTGGCCGACTCCAAGAAAACCCCCGGGCAGAGCGATTACACAAGTTCCCTTGAGTCCATAAAAACACTCGCGGGTCCCATAGACCGTTTCTTTGACGCGGTAATGGTCATGGACAAGAATAAAAAAGTAAGAGACAACCGCCTGGCTTTGCTGAATGAAATCAAAGACCTGTTCTTCATGATCGCCGATTTCTCGAAAATCTGAACCACAGCAAACCTGTGAGCGTAGACGGCAGCCTCGACCAGATGCAGGGTTCAAAGTTGAGTTAAAGGCAAAGTCACCGCGTCAGGGCTAAGAGGAAGACACATCTCACCGGGGTGTACGACATATCCGGGCATCGCGGCTTCTCCGATCTCTTCGCAAAATACATTTATTGATCTAGCCATGATCTGTCGCGGCGTAGCCGACAGCTTTACCTCTACAGGAACAAGCCTCCCCCCTGTCTCAACCACGAAATCCACTTCATTTCCTGCCATTGTTCTCCAGAAAAAGATCCTGGGAATTTCCCCGCGGTGAGTGAGCGTCTTTACGATCTCCGAGAGCACAGCGGTCTCCATGATGGCACCGCCCATGGGTCCCGAAGCTGCATGCTGAGGGTCTTTCAGTCCTGCTAGGTAGCATAGAGTGCCAGTATCGGTGAAATATACCTTTGGGGTTTTGACAAGCCGTTTTCCTACATTGGAGAAATAGGGCTGAAGAACAATCACCTGGTAGGTGGCTTCAAGCACCGAGAGCCATGCCTTAACGGTGTTAACCGAGACACCCAGATTTCTGGATACATCAGTCAGATTCAGCAGTTGTCCGCTTCTTGCCGCAAGAACCTGGAGGAATTTTTGATAAAGAGCGAGGTCTCCGACATAGCGCAGCGAGCGCACGTCACGTTCAAGATAGGTCTGAATGTAACCTCCGTGCCAGAGAAATTCGTCCATCTCAGGCCAAGCGGCAAGTTCGGGATATCCGCCTCTCAGCAATCCTTCCCACAATTTGGCAAAAGACCAAGAGTTCTTAACAGAGACCTCTTCCCTAGGTTCCCATGGCAAAGGGAGCCCGGGCATCGCATCCATTTCCCGTCTGGAAAGCGGCAACAGGCGAAGCACAGCGACCCGACCGGCCAGTGATTCGGTTACTTTTTCCGTGAGCGCTAGGTTTTGGGAACCGGTTAACAGGAACTGGCCCTTCCGGTGGCGGTTAGCATCAATCTTCTCTTTGATATAGAAAAAAAGCTCAGGAGCGTACTGGGCTTCATCGAATATGACCGGGGACGGATAGGTCTCGAGAAAAGAGCGAGGGTCTTCCGTCGCCAGCGCACGAATATCCGGTGACTCAAGAGAGACGTAACGATGGCTGTCGCCAAAGAGCCGCCGCAACAGGGTCGTTTTGCCGGACTGACGCGGCCCGCTGACAAGCACGGCCGGAAACTGGGAAACGGCTCTCATAAGCACCGCCTCAAGCGATCTTTTTATATATGGTGTATTCATTCCATGACCTTTTTAGTGGAAATTATGCATTCCAAATGCAAAATGTCAACATCGCTCGCCCTTACTCAAAAGTAATCCATGAATTTAGAATATAATTCCGATAACATTTGAGAAGCAACAGTATTCGGGTATTATTTCCTTTATATGTTCGGACAATTCGGCATATGGGAATTAATCCTGATACTGGCAATCCTGCTCATAATCTTCGGTCCAAGCAGGCTCGGAGATCTGGGCTCTTCGCTCGGCAAGGGAATAAGCGGGTTCAGGAAATCTCTAAAAGACGACGACTCAGACGACAAGGAAGAGGGACAGAGCGGCACCTAATCAAAAACCCTCTCCTCAGTCCTTTATCTTCTCCGCAAGTTCCACCAGCACTCCGTTCGTTGACTTGGGATGTACGAAGGCAACTTTACAGTTGTAAGATCCGGGTCTCGCATGTTCATCGATGAGTCTGACACCTTCTTTTTCGAGTGCCCGGAGAGAAGATTCTATATCGTCCACAAGAAAGCAGATGTGATGAACGCCCTCCCCTCTTTTCTCAAGGAATTGCGAAATCGGGGAATTCTCGTCCAAAGGCTCGATAAGTTCTACCGCGGTGCCTTCTCCCGATTCGGAGCAAAGCATCGACGTTTTGACCCCATAGTTGACCACGTCCTCTCTGTGGACGACCTGAAGCCCGAGTAGCTTGGAGTAAATATCTTCAGCTTTCTTGATATCCTTTACGGCGATCGCCACATGATAAAGAAATCCGTTTTTACTCAACTTAGAACGCTCCTTTCGATTAACCAGAACTTCCTTCCCTGGAAATGGTGAACCTCTCGAGAATATCTTCGGTTGATTTGAACTTTATCTTGATACCTCTCTCCCTCTGGATTTTCCTTATGGATCTTCCTTCTATCTCCCTGAGCTTCGCTATAACTTTTTTGTTTGCATGCACAACAAGCGGCCCTTTGGCGCTTTCCTTTGTCCATTGATCAACATCCCTCAGTATTTCATAACAGGTGGTGTATATCGATTTTATCCGTCCGCTTCCCTCGCAGATATCGCAGGGTTCGGTGAGGTCGGAGAGTATGCTTTCCCTGACTCTGCGCCTGGTGAGCTGGATTACGCTGAAAGATGATATCTCCTGAATTGTCGCTCTGGCCTTGTCCTTTTTCATCTCAGCGGCGAAAAGCGATTCTATCTTATGTCTGGATCTTATGGACTGCATGTCTATGAAATCGATAACGATGATTCCGACCAGATTGCGAAGCCTTATCTGCCTCGCGGTTTCAACCGCGGCTTCTTCGTTTGTCTTCATTATTGTTTTTTTGTGAAATTCTTCTCCGACAAGTTTCCCCGAGTTAACGTCTATCACTGTAAGCCCCTCGGCCTCATCTATGATCAGGTAACCCCCGGACTTCATCCAGACTTTTTTTCTGTACATCTTTTCGATCTGACTCTCAATTCCGTATCTGTCGAATATGGGCTCTTTTTTATCGTACATATCGACTTTGAAGTCATCCCTCTTGATCTTGTCGGAAAAATACTTGGTGATCTGGCCGTGGGCTTTGGGGGAGTCAACGACAATCTTCTTAAGACCGTTTCCCATCAGATCCCTGACCACTCTGATACAGGTATCGGCTTCTTCGTATATCACACCAGAGGGTTTCGATTCTTCATATTTTTTCTTTATCCTCTTCCACTTCCTCACAAGCGCTCTCATTTCGGTCTTTATATTCTTCTCATCCGCACCCACGCACGCCGTTCTCACTATAAAGCCCATGTCGTCGGGCTTGCCCTGCAGGATCTCAGAAAATCTTTTCCTGCTCTTTCTGTCCGTTATTTTCCGAGATATGTTCACCGAATCCGACCCGGGAAGCAGAACAAGATACTTGCCCGGTATCCCGACGTGAGAGGTCAGCTTGGGGCCCTTGTTCCCGGTGGGTTCCTTTGTAACCTGAACCATCACTTCCTGCCCCTGGCGCAACACGTCCTGTATTGGCTGGTGGTTTTTTCTGGAAGCCTTCTTTGTTTCTTCCTCTTCAAGAAAAAGTTCGCTAAGCGACTCCTCGTACACATCCTCGGCGGAGAGAAATCCCGATCTGCCGTCGCCTATGCCCACAAATGCCGCCTGCATGCCGGGAACTATCTTTTCAACTTTCCCCTTGTAGATATTCCCCACCATTGAAGAAGTGGACTTTCTTTCGATGAAAAGCTCGCTCAGCTTGCTTTTCTCCATAACCGCTATTCTCGTTTCGTTAAAAAGCGAGTTGATGATGAGTTGAGTGTTCATGGGATGTTGGATATAAACCAGTTATCTAAGTAAGTGTAACCGTAAGTACCTAATATGGAAGAATTAAGCTTGTCGGGCAGTTAGAATTCCCTTTCGGTGTGTCGCCGGAACAAATTTTCCTGTGACTGTATGAAGGAACAAGCGGGTTTTATGCATTGTTGCGGAAGTCAGGCCTTTTTTCTTCCAAGGTCGACGATTGTGTCGAAATGCTTCTTTTCAATCTGCATGACCGAGAGCCTGCTCTGCCTCACAAGAGAAATACCCTCGAGTCTTTCGTCGTTTTTTATCTGCTTAAGAGATACAGGGTTCTCAAGCGTTTCAACAGGTTTAAGGTCCACCACCACCCATCTCTGGTCTTCCGTCGTAGGATCCTGGTAATGCTCCCTTATAACCTCGGATACACCTACTACCTCAAGTCCCTTGTTGCTGTGGTAGAAAAGAACAAGATCACCCTTTTTCATGCCCTTCAGATTGTTTCTCGCCTGATAGTTTCTAACCCCGTCCCAGTACGTCCAGCCGTCGCGGAGAAACTCCTCCCATGAATATTTAAACGGTTCGGATTTAACAAGCCAGTAGTTCATAGTTCAATAACGCAGGAAGCGAGCACTATGAACTTAACCGCTGTTTAACCGCATATCCAGAATCAGGTTGCCATCCTGCAAGTCCGCTGGCAGACAAACTATTGCTTTCTTCGCAATCATCGCCAAGACTCCGAATTAAGACCATCCAATGCAGAAATTGCTCGATTTTTATCTAACTTGAAAACCATAACGTTATGGTTTATAGTTTATCTCATGAAATACGAAAAACTGACCGCAAAAAAGAAGCTGCTGGATGAGTATGAGTCGCTGCCTTACGCACTCTTAAGCAACCTGGACGAATGGTTTCGGGTTGAGTTGACCTACACGAGTAACGCAATTGAAGGAAATACGCTAGGTCGCCGTGAAACCGCGCTGGTGATCGAAAAGGGTCTCACCATCGGGGGCAAATCCCTTCTGGAGCACATGGAAGCCGTAAACCATGCGCGTGCTCTTGATTGGGTGAAAGAACAAGTCAAACGCAGACCGCATTCGCTGACCGAAGAGGATATCTTGCATATCCACTATCTCATTATGAAAGGCGTTGATGATCTAAATGCCGGTCGTTATCGCATGACGCCGGTACGGATTTCCGGTTCGGTGGTGGTACTGCCAAATCCGCGCAAAGTGCCGAACCTTATGAACGGATTGGCAAAATGGCTCAAGCTTGCAACCGATCTGCACCCGGTGAAATTGGCTGCGGAAGCTCATTACCGGCTGGTTACCATTCACCCGTTTACCGATGGCAACGGCCGCACGGCGCGACTTCTAATGAACATGATCCTGCTCATGTCGGGTTACCCGGCAGCGATAATACGCAAACGTGACCGGCTGGCTTATATCGACTCGCTTGAAAAAGCGCAGTTGGGAGGATCCAAAGACGCTTACATGAAAATTGTTGCGCGTGCGGCTGACCGCTCGCTTGATATCTATCTCAAGGCAGCTAAAGGCGAGACGGATACAGGAGATACCGAGGGCTCTCTGCTTAAAATCGGTGAACTGGCAAAACTGGTCAACCAAAGAAATTCCACTATACGCCACTGGACCAAGGAAGGTTTACTTGAGGTCGCAGAAATTACCGACGCCAGGTATCAGCTTTATTCACAGGAAATGGTCGAAAGAATAAAATTAATAAACGAATTTAAATCACACAGATTCACGCTTAGGGAAATCAGGGAGAAAATACTGCGTGATTCTCCGGATTGAGTACAACAGGCAATTTAAATCGGTATTTTTTCGAAATGTTCTTATAATAACCTCCCGGCTTGTGTATTATTTCCCGTGGTTTTTAAGTTCAGTGAGGTTCTGAATTGTTCATAATCCCCGCCATAGATTTAAAAAACGGAAACTGCGTACGACTTCTGAAGGGAGAAGAAGGCACGGAGACTGTGTTTTCAAACAGTCCTTCTGATACAGCAAAAAAATGGGAGCGAGGTGGAGCCGAGTGGATTCACGTTGTGGACCTTGACGGGGCTTTCAGGGGAAATCCCAGAAACTTCGAAGCGGTAGAGGAAATAGTCCGTTCCGTTTCCTCAAACGTTCAGGTCGGAGGGGGAATAAGAAATATCGCTACCGTGGAGAAGTACCTCGAAATTGGTATCAAAAGAGTGATAATAGGCACTTCGGCCTTTACCGACAGAGACTTTCTCAAGGATATCTGCGGGAGATTTCCCGGGAAAATAGCAGTAGGAGTGGATACGAAGGGAGGGAAGATAGCCCTTCGGGGATGGAAAGAAACAATAGACACAAGCATTGCCCGGACGATGCTTGAATTCCGCGATATCGGTGTGTCGCTTGTGATTCACACAAACGTCGACAGGGACGGTACCATGGAAGGAATAGACACGGCTTCAATAAAAGGCTTTCTTTCCCTGTGCCCCTTCCCAGTAATCGTTTCAGGAGGCATCGCATCGCTTTCCGACCTAAGCAAGATAGAGTCCATCGGGGATGACAACCTGCTGGGAGCGATACTAGGGAAATCGCTTTACTCGGGCTCCATAGACCTTGAAGACAGCATACAAAGGTTTCAATAAGATGGTTTCTAAGAGAATAATCCCGTGTCTTGACGTAAAGGACGGAAGAGTGGTAAAAGGGGTGCGCTTCGTTAACCTCAGGGACGCCGGAGACCCCGTTGAGGTAGCGAAAAAGTACAGCGAAGAGGGCGCCGACGAGATAACGTTTCTCGACATCACCGCCTCCCACGAAAAGAGAAAAACGATGATAGACGTGGTCGAGAGGACCGCGAGCGAGGTCTTCGTTCCCCTGACCGTCGGAGGGGGGCTTAGAACCGTGGAGGACGTGAGGGAACTTCTGCTGGCGGGGGCGGACAAGATTACGATCAACACGGCCGCCATAGCGGATCCGGAATTCGTAAGGCGGGCTTCTGACAGGTTCGGAAGCCAGTGCATAGTGGTCGCTATAGACGCGAGGAGAAGAGAGGACGGGGGATGGGAGGTCTTCACCCATGGCGGACGCAACCCGACCGGGATAGACGCAATCGGTTGGGCCGAGAAGATGGAGGATTTCGGAGCGGGTGAAATCCTTCTTACGAGCATGGACAGGGACGGTACCGAGGACGGGTACGACCTTGAGCTCACAAGAACCATCTCCGAGACCGTCGGTATTCCCGTTATAGCTTCGGGAGGCGCGGGACAGCTTGAACACCTAGTTGAAGCCGTGGAAGCGGGACTGGCAGACGCCGTTTTGTGCGCCTCGATTTTTCATTACGGCAAGTACTCAATAAACGAGGCGAAGGAATTCCTTTCGGAGAAGGGAGTGCTTGTAAGGCTGCCGTAAAAGAGGTTCGAGACATCTTGCTGATACGAGAACAGACCGAGAAAAACGAAAAAAGAATGCTCAGCCCGATGGCGACTCTGAGCTGCGAATCAAAGGGAAGAGTAAGACCCGAGCGCGAATGCAACATAAGAACATGCTTTCAGAGGGACCGGGACAGGGTAATTCATTCCAAGGCCTTCAGGAGACTCAAGCATAAAACCCAGGTATTTATTTCTCCGACCAACGATCACTACCGCACGAGACTGACTCACGTAATAGAGGTCTCCCAGATAGCCAGGACCATATCGAAAGCACTTATGCTTAACGAGGATCTGACCGAAGCCATAGCGCTCGGTCACGACTTAGGCCACACCCCTTTCGGTCACTCCGGGGAAGAAGGGCTCGACGAGGTGTTCCCTGGCGGGTTCAAGCATGTTCTCCAGAGCATAAGAGTGGTGGACGTACTTGAGCGCGACGGAGAGGGACTTAACCTGACGCATGAAGTCAGGGAGGGAATAGCGAAACATTCCAAGGGATGGGGCAAGGAAGGCATAGAAACAGAGGAGAACAGGCCCCTGACTATGGAAGGCCAGGTAACGAAAATCGCGGATCTCGTGGCTTACACAAATCACGATCTTGATGACGCGGTCCGCTCTGGTATCATATCGACCGGCGATGTTCCCGCAGAATATATCTCGGTTCTCGGAGAGACGGCCTCGCAAAGAATAAACACAATGGTGGTCGACATCGTGGAGCAGACTATCGCAAGAGGCGAGATGAGAATTCTGATGAGCGAGGATGTGTTCGAGGCGCTTTTGGGGCTCAGAAGATATCTCTACGAGAATGTCTACGTAAGCGAGCGGCTGCTTTCGCTTCACAATAAATCCAAAAAAGTCGTAAAGGAACTGTACTTGTACTTCTGTGAGAACGAAAAGATATTCCGCGAGAGCTTCTGCAAAATGCCAGTGCGGGAGAACGAAACGCTGCAAAGAGCTGTATGCGACTTCATAGCGGGAATGTCCGACCTTTACGCGCTATCAATTTACCAGAAGATATTCCTTCCGAGCAGATGGACGAAAGGCCAGGAAATGCGGGACGTATACCCATGAACGAGAAAAGGGGGACCGGTCATTGATAAATCTCGGGGCAGCGCCCTTCCTTAACATGCGGCCGCTCATTTATCCTCTGGAAAAGGGTATTGTGGAGCACAGCTTCAACATAATGTATTTTGACCCCTTCCTTCTTTCTGAGAACCTCTCGGAAGGAGTGGTGGACGTCGCGCCCATCCCTTCGATCGAATTTCTAAGAACCGACGACTACTCCATTCTGCCGGATATTTCCATATCCTCTTTCGGGAAAGTAGACAGCGTCATACTCAGGGCGCGCAAAAAAATAACGGAAATAAAAAGCGTATCAGTTGATAGCAGGTCCAGGAGCTCGACGGCTCTGCTCAGAATCGTTCTGGAGCTCTTTCTGGGTCTTAAGCCCGAATACGTAAAAAGAGAGCCCGGAAACGGTTTCCTTAAAGGGGTTGACGCCGGGATGCTTATCGGCAACGCGGGTCTCCAGGCCCGTCATCTTTTTGCCGACAGATCTGCTTTCACTTACGATCTGGGGGAGCTGTGGACAAAGGAGACCTCTCTTCCCTTCGTATACGCTGTAATGGCGATCAAAAAAGGAGACAGCAGTACCGCCGAGGGCTGCAGATGTCTTGTTCCGACAAGAGAGGAAGGGGTAAAGCTCATTTCGGAAATAGTAGATATCGAATCTCGAAAACTGGGACTCAGCAGGGAGCAGTGCCTGACCTATCTCGGGGAAAGAATAAAATATGACCTTGACGGCCCCAAGATTGAAGGACTGATAAAATATCGCAACCTTCTTTTCGAGCTAAACGAAATAGAGAAGAAAAACGAAATCCACTTCTACGCTGACCCGTCCTAGACAAAATCCAAAAGGAGACGAAAATGCAAAAACAGATCATGAAACTGGGCCACAGTCCCGACGCAGACGATGCGTTCATGTTCTACGCCATAGCGAGCGGAAAGGTAGCTTCTGAAAAAATCGACTTTGAACACGTGATCGAAGACATACAATCCCTTAACAAAAGAGCCATGAAAGCGGAACTTGAAACGACGGCAATCTCCGCCCACGGATACCTGAGCGTACAGGACCGCTACCGGATTCTATCCTGCGGGGCCAGCATGGGGAAAGGCTACGGACCCATAGTAGTCGCCAGGGAGAGGGTTTCCGACCTCAGGGGAAAAACCGTCGCGGTACCCGGAAAACTCACGACCGCATATCTTCTTCTCCGCCTCTACGCGGACGACTTCATCCCGGTAGAAGTGTCTTTTGACAAGATCATGGACAAGGTGCTTGCGGGAGAAGTGGACGCAGGTCTTCTGATACACGAAGGACAGCTTACCTACGAGGATATGGGTTTTGAACTCCTGCTCGACCTCGGAGTGATGTGGGCAGAGGAAACTGATCTTCCGATGCCACTTGGACTTAATGTCCTCCGAAGGGACATACCCCGGGGACTTGATACCGAAGTTCTTCGGGTACACAGAGAAAGCATAGAGTACGCTCTTTCAAACAAAAAAGAGGCTCTTGACTACGCGATGCGCTTTGGAAGGGGAATGAGCGAGGACACTGGAGAGAAGTTCGTTTTAATGTACGTGAATGAGTGGACCAGAGACCTGGGAGAAAGCGGAACAGGAGCACTTGAGCATCTTTTCGAGAGAGCCTATAAAAAGGGAATCATAGCAGAAAAGCCAAGGCTTGATGTCCTCTGCGACTGATTTTCTTTAGGGCTGCAGAAGCACCGCGCGCTACCCACCCTAGCCCACTTTCTCTGAAATTGTTTTTTCGATAAATCCCAGAAAAAATCCTATCAGTCGGCGAAATTCTTCTTCCCGCCGCCAAGGCATCCTTAGCCTGTCACTTACCTCAATCTGGATCGCAGGAACCGAAAACCGGTTCGCAGCGAACTTGGCCACGGTCATCTGCCTTGCCGCGGGGAATATGTCGGCGCCTCCGGCCGCAATTCCATGTTCCCTTGCACTCAGATAAAAGTCGTCTAGAACCTCAGGTACCGAAAGAAGAAACTCCCTACCCGTCCCCACGCCAGGAAACAGGTCCTCGGGCCTCTCATTTCCGGTACCGTGTATGTCAACGACAAGATCTATTTCCGTTTCGGAAAGAATTTTTCCAAGCGCAACCTTAAAATCGCAGTCGTCGTAGTAATTCGGATCTGTATCCTGCTCCCTGTTCGTGTAAAGACAGTGGCAGCCGAGAACCAGATGCGCCACGGCACCAAGGGCGGCAGTGTAAAATTCATGGCGTTTCAGTTTCCCCATTCTCACGTGAGCGGTTGAATGCGGACAGGTAACAAGAATCGGAACCGTGCCTTCAAGAAAAATGTTCTCTTCCGAGCGACTGTCGGGCCTCATCCTGTAATACCGTTTCTGGATGTTTTCAAAAGCAAGGGCAAAAGAAAAAGGATCCTCTCCGCAGAGAACGGGACCGGAGAACCAGTTGCCGTTTTCTATTATGTCCGCATCGCCAATCTGTCTCCCAAGCTCCAGGCCGGGTTCGTAGGCATAAAAAAGCTCCTCTTCGCAGCGGATGACCGATCTTGAAAAAAGCTTTTCATCCACACCCTCCAGGCGATCGACGCTCTTCATGAAATCTTCGGAATCCGGTGGAAGCTCATAAAGCTCTCCCTGGATCGTGAGTGAGGAGGTCTCATCAAACACGGCGGCCGGATAACCAAAGGGTGTGCAGTAAAGAGTTCCTGGAACCCTCATCATCCTAAGCAGCGTGCATTGCTCAAGGTGTTCGCTCCTAGCCCCGCCCTTTCTCAGGGTTCCATAAACGAAAAGCTTCTGGGGCTTTGATTCGGTCATCGAGGGATACAGCAAAAAACTAATGCTCACAAAAGGCGCAGGAGTCTTTACGGTAGATGAAATTTCCTCCGACCATCGAGAACTGAAGATTCTGCGGTTTTGAAGACACTATGCAGGAATAGGGGTCCGAAGCAATCTCTCCTTCGCAGTCGACGCATATGATGTCGGCACTTTTTCCGATCTCAAGACTCCCTGTCTTCTCTTCGATAAAAAGAGCTCTCGCTCCGCCGAGAGTCGCAAAATAGACAGCGAGGCGTGCACTTTGCCGTATTCCCTGCTCAACCATCATGTCATACAGGAATCTTATTTCCTGAAAGAAATCAAGATTCGAGTTGCTTGAGAGTCCGTCGGTTCCGAGCCCCACCCTTTCATGATTGAGCATCCTGCGTAGGTTCGGTTTCCCAACTTTCAGAAAAACGTTGCTTCTGGGACAGAGAATCACTCCGACATCGGAACCTCGGATTATCTCTATATCCTCATCGGCTACCTGAACCATGTGAACGGCGGAAAGCCTCACTTTCTCTCCCCTAACCAACCCGTCTATGTAGCGCGTCGGAGTCTCGGCCGCCGGCCTCGTGAAGGTTTCTTTCCCTATCATCGGGAAGATTTTCCGCTCAAATTCATTGGGCCGATTTTTCAGGAAATCGACTTCTTCAGGACTCTCGCCCAAGTGGATCCCCACCGCAACCGCGTTTTTTCGCGCGCAGGCAAAAACCGCGGCCAGAAGTTTGGGACCGCAGGAATAAGGCGCGTGAGGGAAAGGTCTTTCCTCGTAGAGACCTTCGCTTTTAAATTCAATTGAGGGCAGTTTTGACGAAATGCGGTCAAAAAGCTCAAGAAACGCGATAACTCTCATTCCCGAATCTTTAAGTATCTGCCTTCCGCTAAAATTCAAAGAAGATATTTCCCCGACGGTCGTGACTCCGCTTTCGATGACATCGCGAAGCCCCATTCTCATCGAGTCCTCCACGAGGTCCTGATCAACTCCGCCGGCCTTAAGAGTAATCAACCGCTCAAGCCACCCTGTAAAATCTTCAAAACCCCTGATTTTTCCTCTTGTCCAGCTGAGTTCAAGGTGGGTGTGGGCGTTTACGAACCCGGGGAGTATTACCGAGTTCGATCTTTTTATTTTCGGCAGATGCGGATGGGCCGCCTCGACCTCCTCCGATGTTCCGATGTCAACGATACGTCCCCCATCCACAACGACCGCTCCGTTGCGAATCGGTTCGGAACTTACCGGAATAACCACGTCCGCCGCTAAAAGGAATTTTTCCATCAAGAACAAGAAATCGACCGGTCTAGAAATTCATCGCGGAGGGATTTTTGATCCTGTAAAGCAGGTCTTCGCTTAATATTCCCGAAAAAACCTCTTCCACCTCGCCCCGCATCGTGATCGACCAGTCCTCCCCGACGTTTATGTCAAGATGCCCGCCGGGCATCAGCACTCTTAGCTTCCGGTTCGTAAGATCCGATTTTACGCACGCTGCTGCAACAGCGCAGGAACTGCTCCCGGAAGCAAGGGTATAACCGGCCCCCCTCTCCCAGATCAGGATACGAACACTGTCAGGGGAAATCACCTGGGCGAACTGAACGTTTGTTCTGTTCGGAAAAACGGGGTGGTTCTCTATCTCGGGTCCAAGCTCCCTTATGAGGCCTTCCCTGAGTTCGTCAAAGAAAATAACGCAGTGGGGATTCCCCACCGAAACGGCCGTAAAATCAAGTTCCCTTCCCCCGAGCGTGAGGCGCTGCGCCACCGCTTCTTCTTTTTCGATATCTACCGGTATCTCATCCGCCCTGAAAGTCGCCCTGCCCATCTCCACCGTGACGTGGTGGACTTTTCCGTCTTTTTCCTCGACTTCGGCCGTAACAAGACCGCCGGGGGTGTCTATGGAGAAAGTTTTACTCGAGGCGTGCTTTCTCTCGTAAAGATACTTGGCGAAGATCCTGAGCCCGTTCCCGCTTTTTTCCGCCTCGCTTCCGTCAGGATTGAGAATCCTGAGCCCGAAGTCCCCCCTTTTGGGGGAGACCAGAAGCAGTATGCCGTCCGAACCTATGCCGTAGTTTCTGTGGCATATGAGTTCTATGGCGGCTTTGCCGAGTTCAAAATCTATCTCAGCGCTGTCTAAGACAATATAATCATTTCCCAACCCATGTGATTTTACAAAGCAATTCATCACGTTGTCTTCAGCTTTGGGAAAACATTCCGGAAGAAGATACTAATCCTCCAGAATGAAGGTGATTCTGACGTGGGAGCGGTACTCGGTAATCTTCCCATCCTCTATGTGGGCGTTCATCTTAGTTATCTCGATTCCGGTAAGTCCCCTTATCGTCTTGTTCGCTCTGTCAAGAGCCTCCTGCACAGCGTCATCCCATGACTTATCGGATGATCCTATCACTTCTGTCACTCTAGCTACAGCCATCGCAATCCTCCTTATAACAGTTTTTTAGCGTAATTCAGAGCATAATTATAACGCATATTTCCGAATTTTTGTAAACCGGCGCCTCGGAAAGCCCCAGGTAGCATCACTCAAACCTATGCTGTCCCGGGAATACATATCCAACCACGAACGTCACCACCACGATGCAGAATCCGACTACCGCCCCAAGCGCCGCCCTTCTGCCCCTCCATCCAAGTGAGAGACGTCCGTTTATCAAAAAAGCGTAGAGAAGCCACGTAACCGTAGACCACGTCTCCTTGGCCCCCCACATCCATCCCTCGCTCCATATCTCCCTTGCCAGTATGAAACCGATTATGAGGCTCACAGTCAGAAGGGGAAACCCGAGCAGCAGGCTCAGGTGATTTATCCTGTCGAGGGTTATCAGGGAAGGAAGCTTTTTGAGGTGACTCCCAATTTTCTTAGACTTGAGCTGGTTTTCCTGAAATATGTAGAGCACACCCGCGAGAAAAGATATCGCAAAAAACGCCTCTCCAAGAAAAATGGACAGTATGTGTGCAAGTACCCATGGGTTGCCAAGCGTAGGGTCCTGGGTAATCATCCCGTCAGGAATGATCACGTAGGGTAAGGTCCCAAGAAAAGCCACAGGGAGCACAAACGCGCCGAGCACCGGGGTCTTGAATCTTAACTGCGAGACTAAGAAGACAAGCGCTATAAGCCACGAGAAGATAAAAAGAGGCCTTGACGTGCTTCCGGCCAGTATATCCCCGCGCACGAGGAAAACAACAAGCAACGCGGTATGAACAAGCACCCCGGCAACGGCGAAATAAACCCCCGCCCTAGAGATTTTTCTTCTCTGCGACCAAAGGTACGTTCCATAAATAAGGGATGAAAGCAGGTAAAGGGCGGAAATGAGATAGATAACCTTCATTGAAGGTATATTGTATTGCGAAGGCCGGCAAATACAAGTCGGAAGAGGCCGTCAGCCCTCCGAAATATTCCTAAGACTTTCCGCTTGAAAATGAGACGCGAGCGGTTCGAGCAGAGGTTCGAGATCTCCTCCCAGCACCGCCTCGATCTTGTGAACAGTGAGGCCTATTCTGTGGTCGGTTATTCTTCCCTGAGGGAAATTGTAAGTTCTTATCTTCTCGCTTCTATCCCCGCTTCCAACCTGGGTCTTTCTGGTGCGCGAGATCTCGCTTGCGCGCTTGCTCTCCTCGATTTCATAGAGTTTCGCGCGGAGCATGCTCATGGCGTGGGCCCTGTTTTTCTGCTGCGATCGGTCATCTTGACACTGTACAACGATTCCCGTTGGAAGATGGGTTATCCTTATAGCAGAATCCGTCTTGTTTACGTGCTGGCCCCCAGGGCCGGAAGACCTGAAAGTATCCACCTTGAGTTCCCTATCGTCTACTTCCACATCAACCTCATCAGCCTCCGGCAGCACGGCGACGGTCGCCGTGGACGTATGTATTCTCCCGCCAGCCTCAGTCGAAGGTATTCGCTGGACCCTGTGAACCCCGCTTTCATACCTCAGCTTGCCGTAGACATCCCGTCCTTCAATTTTTACCACGAGCTCTTTTATTCCCCCGATCCCGGTTTCGTTCATGGTTATGGTTTCGACCTTCCAGCGGCGGTCCTCGCAGTACCTTGAGTACATCCTGAGGAGATCAGCCGCAAAAAGCGCCGCCTCATCTCCTCCAGCTCCGGCTCTTATCTCGAGGAAAACGTTTTTCCCAATATTCGGATCTTTGGGCAGAAGAAGCTTTCTGAGCCTTCCCTCAAGCTCACTTTTCTCCTCGGAGAGTTCATCGATCTCCTCGCGGGCAAGAGACGCGAGTTCCTTGTCGTCAAGCAGTTTGCTGTTTTCCCCAATCGCCGCGGCGACCTCCTTTAGCTGCGCGTAGACGGAAACCACGTCCTCAAGCTCCGCACGTTCCTTGGAGCACCTGATTCTCTGCTGCGCGGAGATGTCCGGGTCGCCGAGCGCTCTCTCGAGTTCAAAGAACTTACGCTCAAGCTCCTCAAGTTTTTCAAACAGCTTTTTGTCTTCAACGGGACTTGCCTGCATGGCAGGAATTATAGACTAAAAGTTTTCAAAACGTAAAGAAATCGTCTTCGGAACCCTGCGCAAGCACGTTTCAGGGGTAATTCTTGTAATAATTTTATCATGGTGATACAATTTACGTCTATTATGGAATCATTGGAGATTCTTGAGAGAAAAATCAGAGAGTTTGCAGACAAAAACGCCAAGGCGGCTGAAGAACACAACGGATTGCTTGAAGAAATTAAGGTGCTCAGAGAAAACGTGGCTTCGCTTGAAGCCGAAAAGGGGCGCCTCAGAACACGCGTTGACAACATGATACGGATAATCGAGCAGCATCTTGGCGAAGAGTCGGTATGAAAGACAGGATAAAAGTAGTTTTTTTTGGGAGAGAGTATTCCGTCGTTACGGATGCCGAAAAAGATTACCTCATGAAAATTGTAAATTATCTTGAACAAAAAATTACCGAGGCAGCTGGAGACGACCCAGTGATAACAGTCTCCCCTCCCGTTTTTCTGGCTTCTCTTGAGATCGTCGATGATTTCTTCGCCTTACAGAGGGAATTTGATGAATTCAAGAGAACCACGGAAAGAAAAACAGAAGAACTGGTCGGATTGCTCGAATCACCCGGAATCCAAGAAGAAAAACCCCTCCTTGTTGAAGAAAGCCCCAAAGACCCTTTCAGATCAAGAGGAAACAACTTCTGAGACCCGTTCCGATTCCACATCCGCAAACGGTTCCCGGGAAACAAACCCGCGGGACTCCATCCTTGAGAAAAAAACCAGGCTGAGAAGAGATCTTCTCGAGAAAAGAAGAACTCTTCCGCAACCCGTCCAACAGGAAAAATCCGACTTGATTCTCAAGATTCTTCTTTCAGAAGAGGCTTTTGCCAATGCATCGAGCGTCGCTCTTTACTTTCCCATAAACGGCGAAGTCGACACCCGCGAAATATTCAGAAAATGCGTTGAACTTGAAAAAAAAGTTTTTTTTCCGAAAACCCGAGGTTCTGATCTTGTTTTCCTAAGAGCAAGAAACATAGAGGAGCTTACCCCCGGAACCTTCTTCATCCCCGAGCCCCCGGCGGACGCCGAATGCGCCCGCAGCGATGAACTTGACCTGGTGCTCGTTCCTGGGGTGGCCTTTGATTTATCCGGAAACAGAATCGGGTACGGAAAAGGTTTTTACGACAGATTTTTAAAAGATATACCCAGACATATCCGCTTCGGACTGGCCTACCGTTTCCAGGTACTGGAAAACGTCCCTTCACACGAAACCGACGTGAAGACGGGTCGCATAATCACGGAGGACGGAGCCATTGACTGTCTGGGGGAAGAGGGAGACTGAAATGCAAGCACAATCAATACTATTGTTTTTGCTGCTCTTCGGGCTTGGATTCGCAGCCCATTTCATCTACAGGATGATTATGGAGAAAAACAAAATCAACCAAAACAGGCAGCAGGCCCGGGCTATGATTGAAAGGGCGGAAAAACAGGCAGAAGAGATAAAAAACAGGGCGGAGAACAGGGCGAAAAAACTGGTCAAGGACAAAAACTCCCAAATGCAGAGGATGTCGAGCGAAAAGCGCAAGGAATTTTCCGCCACCGAAAAGAAGATAAAAGCAAAGGAAGAGGGACTGAGCAAAAAATACGAGCAAATCAACGAAAAAGAGTCGGAACTTGAAAAGATCCATGCGGAACTTGAGAGTAAAAACCTGGCTGCCGAACAGAGGCAGAAGATTCTTGATGAGAATATCGAAGAGATAAAGGGGAAAATAGAGGAGATATCAGGCCTTACCCGCGAAGCGGCAAGAGCGGAACTCGTAAGCCTAGTAGAGAACGAGGCGAGACACGAGGCGGCGAGAAGGCTCAAGCAAATAGAGGAAGATTGCAACTCCTCTGCCGAGCGGAGGGCAAAGGACATAATATCTCTCGCCATCCAGAGATATTCCGGCAGATACACGAGCGAGAAAACGGTGTCGGTAGTGAATCTTCCAAGCGACGATGTGAAAGGGAGAATCATCGGGCGCGAAGGACGGAATATACGCTCCATAGAACTTCGCACGGGGGTGGACATCATTATCGACGACACGCCCGAGACGGTAGTGATTTCGTGCTTTAATCCCATCAGGCGGGAAGTGGCGAAAATTTCGCTTGAGCGACTGATAGCTGACGGGAGAATTCACCCCGCAAGGATCGAGGAGGTAGTGACCGAGGTTGAAAAGGAAGTAGAGAAAGAGATACAGAAAGAAGGGGAGAAGGCGCTTTTTGATCTCGGAATAAGCGGTATGCATCCGGATCTGATAAACAAGCTCGGGATGCTTAAATACAGAACAAGCTATTCGCAGAACATACTCAATCACTCGATTGAAGTAGGCTTCATCTGCGGAATGCTTGCCTCTGAAATCGGCTACAACGAAAAACTCGCGAAAAGAGCAGGCCTGCTCCACGACATAGGAAAAGCCGTTGATCACGAGATGGAAGGCTCCCACGTGGACATAGGCACGAATATCGTCAAAAAATACGGTGAGCCCCCGGAGATAATCGACGCGCTTGAAAAAACTCATGATCCTCAGCCCCAGGGAGTTCTGCCGCTTCTCGTCCAGGCTGCTGACGCCATTTCCGCTGCCCGCCCCGGCGCGAGGCGCGAAACGTATGAAAACTACGTGAAAAGAATCGAGAGCATAGAAGGCGTCGCGAGTTCTTTTCCAGGCGTTGAGAGATGCTACGCTATCCAGGCCGGAAGAGAGGTAAGGGTAATAGTGGAAAGCGATCAGGTAAGCGATGAGGAAGGAGCGATTCTCTCGCATGAAATAGCCAAGAAGATAGAAAAAGAGGTCGTTTATCCGGGACAGATAAAAATCATGGTCATAAGGGAAAGCAGGGCTACCGCATACGCTTCATAGAAAACAAGCCAAACGCGGGATCTTTGTGGTATATTACACCGGAACTTAAAAACAGACCGGGAAGCGGGAGCTGCTAAAGGAGAAAGAAATGCGAGAACCACGAGAGAAGGAAAAACCAGAAAAAACACTTGAGCAGTTCAACAAGGAAGCGCTTGATTTCATGATTGAGAATCAGAACAAAATCGCCTGCGCGATCGTTTACGCCCTGTCTCATCTGAACCAGCCACTAATCGCCGGGTATCAGCGCTATTTCAACGATAACGTGATCCTCAAATACGATTCAAAAGCAGTATTCGCCCATAATGCCGACCTCCCGGACTTTCTGTGCGCGTATTTTATTCTCGTAAGAAAACCGGATAAAGCCGATCCCAAGGAAACTATTGAAGACTCCAAGATTTACGTAAACAATTTCCTGGAGTTCAATATGGAAATACTTTCCGGGATATCCTGCTTCATCTTTGACATAAAAAGCGGCGAGGTAGTGGAAAGATTTGACCGGGGAAAAAAGGAAAGCATGGAATCCGTTGAATTCCTCAATATCTGAATGTTCCACCCGGTCAGTGTAAAGACCGGGGAATTATACTGCTCTCGGAATTGCCGCTAGAATCCGCAGTCCAAGGATTCTATGCGCCGGAACTAGACATGTTTCAGCGAATCAACAAGCGCCCCAAGCGGCTTGTCCGACCCGGAGAACCTGTCCTTGAAAGTTCCCCCGTTTTCAAGCTTAAGCACTCCCCTGGGACACACAGCCGAGCATACACCGCATCCGACGCATGACGCTCTCACTATGTTCTCGCCTTTCTGGGCGTAAGCTCTGACGTCTATGCCCATCTCGCAGTACGTGGAACAGTTTCCGCATGACATGCACTGGTCGCCGTTTGTGGTAATCCTGAATCTTGAAAGATACCTCTGGAAAATCCCGAGAACAGCCGCCATGGGACAACCGAACCGACACCACACCCTGCTTCCCATTATGGGATAAAACCCTACGCCTATAACCCCCGAGAAAATGGCGCCGATGTAAAACCCGTACCACTTCTTAAGAGACATCGACGCTTCTCCGAACACCGCTCCCGAAGTCGCGGAGTTAACCCAGAGAAGAACTGTTGTAATGACTATAAACACCAGTACGGAATGAACGAGCCAGCGTTCTATGCGCCACGCCTTTTTCGATTTGTCAGAAAGCTGTCTAAACGGATCCCCCATGGTTTCCGCAAGCCCTCCGCAGCCGCACACCCAGGAACAGTACCACCTCTTGCCAAAATAGTAGGTAAGAAGCGGAGTGCCAACAAAAGTCATTACGGCTCCCCAGAAAACAAGGAACATTCCCAGCCCGCCGGGATGATTCACAAAATAGCTTAAAGTGCCCGGGAACAGGTATTCGGGTTTAAGCGGCCAGAAGTAGCTGAGATAAAACTCGGGCTGGTTAAACAGCATAAGTATGTTGGGGATAAGAAAGGCAAAGCCGAGCTGGAAGAACATAACCGAAGCCGTTCTTATCTTCTGGTAGCGGTTATTCCTGTATTTCATGAACATTCTCACGCCGAAAACGAAGACAGCCACGGTGTAAAGAAAGCCGTAGAAAAACCAGTTGTTGGCCGGAGAACCTGAGAGGGCCATCGAAAGCGGGTTTACGATTTTTATTCCCCCCGCCAGATATTCGGGGAACCAGTAAAGAGCTACGTAGAAACCGGTAAACACGATGCCGACAAGCCAGCCCAGAATCCCCCTGGAAGTCAGTCCCCTGAAGTAGATGTTATCGTGCTTGATACCCGGAACCGTGCCTTTGAAATCAAGGTAGAAGTAGGACGCCGTACCGAAGAAGACAGGAAGTAATACCAGAAGGAATCCGGCCCAGGTGCCGCCCGGAGGCATGCCCATGGCCTGAAGCGCAAACATCAGTATCCCGAATCCCAAGACGGCGAGAGAAAGCTTTTCTCCGGTTCCAAGGGGTTTGGCCGGGGCCTTCTCCGGTTCCTCAAAACCCAGGGTTTCTTCGTCAAAATCGTAATTTATCGTGTTCTGTTCCATCAGGCGGCCTGTTTCCTTATCTCCCTTATTATTTCCGCTTCGCATTTTTCGTAGAACTCGGGGTCGAAATTGGCATCCCCGAGATGATCGAGCACGTAGTCAAGAGACCTTTTCTCCGCTACCCAGCTCTCGCAGACCCTGTGACTGTAGCGAAGGCCCATGACGTTTATGCCGCAAACCGCACCGTCTCTCGTAACGATTCTTATCGAACGGCTGTGATCGGGGTGCTCCCAGTAAAGATTGCTTTCCCCCTCAACGGGGGCATTACTCACAGTACCGTAAGTCTGGTACTCAAGATCGAAGAACTTGGCTGAGTTATACCATATCCCGGGATCATACACGCTCTGCTGGCCGGCCAAGACCTCTCCGGCGACCCTCCCCTGGCTTTTGCCCGTGTACCAGACCTGCTGAATAAGGTTTCTCCCCTCCCCTTCGGTGACTATCTCGGCGCAGTCCCCGGCGGCAAACACGTCAGGCATATCTGTTCTGAAGCTCCAGTCAACCAGGATTCCCCTTCCCGTTTTTATGCCGCTTGCCTTGGCAAGGGCGATGTTGGGACTTACCCCGGCTGTGAGTCCGACGATTTCGCATTCTATAAATTCCTCTTTGTTGGTCATAACTCCCCGCACCCTTCCCGAATCGTCCCCGACTATTTCCTTAAGTTCAGTGGTGAGCTTGAGGTCAATTCCCTGTTCGGTGATCACCCGGTTTATCATCCGCGACTCTTCCATCGGAAGAACGTTCGTCCAGTAGGAGTTCTCTCTCACCAGAAAAGTGACGTGGATATTGCGCGAGTGAAGCATCTCGGCGAACTCAATTCCAATGAGTCCTCCCCCGACTATAACGGCGCTTCGGGCGCCCTTTACGTTTTCGTAAAGAAGCCTCAGATCCATCAGGCTGTAGAGACCCTGGACTCCATCGAGGTCCTGACCGGGCCACCCGAACTTGTTTGACTTTGATCCCGTGGCGATAAGCAGCTTATCAAACGAAACGGGATCTTTTTCGTGCATAATGAGCTTTTTCCCGGCGGTATCAATTTCCGTAACCCAGCCCCGCAGGAGATCAATGCGGTTTTTCCGCCAGAAACTGTCCTCGTAGGGCTTAGTGTCCTTGTAGCTCATGTGGCCCATGAATATGTACATGAGCGCCGGGCGGGAATAGTGGAAGGATGATTCCCCTGAGATCATGAGGATTTCCCACTCGGGCTTGAGCCTGCGTATACTCAGGGCGGCTGCAACCCCGGTCACCCCATTTCCTATAATAGCTACGCGCATGACTGGTTTCCTCCCTGACCGCAAAGCGATCTTGATCCCCGGTCGGGGAGATTTTACTTTTCGAACCGCTCTCTCTGGTCCGGATGATTCTCAAGAAAAGCCTGGAGATGCCTGTCCGAATAAGAACCTTTCGGGTAGTACTGGTCATAAAAATCCGGATCTATATGCATCGCCTGAAAAACAAGTCTCATGTACATGGGATCCACAAACGCGGGAAATCTGCCGTAAGTGTCGTAAATGTAGTTCGCAACGTCCCTTACGATCTGCATGGTGGTCTCCGTGGGCCTCGGGGCCTTCATAAGGTGCCTATCAGGTTCGGTGTACGGGAAAGGCTTGTCTGATTCCCAGGCTTTCCACTTGTGGGCCAGGAAGTGATCGATCGCGTCGTCCATGTTCTCATAGTAAGGCGGACAGTAGGCTTCAAAAACCCCGTCCTTCCCTACGGGAACCGTGGTAGGAGGATCAATCGTACCCTTTTTCGGCTGGATGAACCGGAATCCAAGACCCTTGAACAGATTCGGAGCGGCGCCCATTGCGAATCTCGGTATGAAGCCCGTAAACGCCCATCCCGCAAGCCCCAGGGGCTGGAGGGCAAGCGCCATGTTCTGCGTAATAAACGCCTGCTCCACGTTAAGCCCCGTAAGAATTCTTACCTCAAGATCAAACAGGGAGAGCTTGATTTCACCCTTGAGCCTGCCTTTTTTCACCCACTTCTCAACACCCGCGGGCTTTCCGGTAAGATCGTCGATAATCGTGAATCCGTAGCTGTTAGCGCAGTAAAGGGTGAGAAGATTCAGGTACTCCTCTGTCACGTCCGTTACGGGGACAAAAAGCGTGGTGCCGGGCTTGTTGGCATTCCACTGATTAAACTCAAAAAGCCCCGGCATCTTGTCGGGCATGTCGGCCCTTCCGTCTTCAAGCTTGTTGAGGCTTTCCCTGTAAAGTTCAAGAATTCTCGCGGCTTTCTCCTCGCGGGACATCTGGAAAAACAGATCGAGTTCGTGTTCCTTTGGAAGCATGTTCTTCACGTCCACATGATAGAGCCCGTCGTCATTTGTGAAAAAAAGTTCCGTTCCGTGGTTGTTGCACGCAGAAGGCCAGGTCCTTCCCGTCCACTGGCAGAGAAGGTCTATCCCGTTCTCAGGAGGCAGGTCAGCAAGGCAAAGCCCCGTGAGCCCCGTCCCCGCCCACACCAAGAGGGCTTCCTCGATCTCGTTCAGAGGTACGGGATCATAATTCGATTTGAACTCAAGGGTGCTGTCCTTAAGCTCCATTCCAAGGCCGAACCTTCTTGAGCGCCTGTTGAATATGGAATCGAAAAGAGGGTATTTAAGCGCCTCTTCAATCCTCTCGCTCAGAATTGTTTTGTCGAGTTTGCCGTTTTTCATTGCTTGAATCTCCTTTGGTCTGCTTGAGTGTTAGCGTGAATTATACCAAAAATCAGGCGGTTTTTCCCCTTTCGAAATTCCTTACCCAGGATTTAAGGGTTTCAAGGGCAAGACGGCTGCACTTCGGGCGGGTTACCATAATGTCTTTGCCCAGAATATCCCTGAGGTAATCAGAATCGAGTTCCCCTACCCGCTCGACGGTCTTTCCCTTTGCAAATTCAGTAAGAAGGGAAGCCGCGGCCTGACTTATCGTACAGCCCTCCCCGTCAAAGCTTATATCTTCTATAACGTTTCCGCCGTCTGTGCGTATATAGATATTCAAGGTGTCGCCGCAATTGGGATTGCCGCCCCTGAGCGTCACGGTGGGATGCTCAAGCGGGCCGAAATTTCTCGGGTTCTCGTAATGATCCATGATCATCTTCATTCTGTCTTCTTCAATCATGTGACCGCGCCGTGCCTTCTTACCTCGCTTTTTATCCTCGCGTAAACCGCGCTGAGACCCCTGACCCTTCTTATCCCGAGCTTCTGGGCTATTCCGAGGCGGGAGATGAAGTCCACCGGTGCGGATTCGATCTCCTCCGGGCTGAGTCCGTCAAAAGCGCTTACGAGAATCGACACAAGCCCCCTCACAGTCGGAAACGGTTCGGGGACGTCGGCAAATATGTTTGCCTTCCCGTCTTTTACTTCGACCCAGATAAAGACCGGAGTTTCGCACTCGTGCACCTTGTTGAGATCCCTGTCCGCAAGCTCGGCAAATCTTCTGGGAATTTCAGGAAGACCTTCCGAATAATCTATCAGGAGCTCTATCATTCCTTGGCGGTCCGCCCCTTGAAATTCTCTGACTATCTCTTCTATGCTTGCCATGTTTCCCGCAGTTTCAAAAAAAAAAAGGATGCGGACCCGCAAGACCACATCCTTTTTCTTCGTATAAAAAACGCCTCTCCTTTTATCTCTCTATCGGAGCCCTTACAAGGTTTCCCCACTCGGTCCACGAACCGTCGTAATTCCTGACGTTTGCAAACCCAAGAAGATAGGTCAGGACAAACCAGGTGTGAGAAGAGCGCTCCCCTATCCTGCAGTAGGCAATCACGTCCTGGTCCTTGCTAAGCCCCTGTCCTTTCTCGTATATATCGGCAAGCTCATCGGCCGAGCGGAAAGTTCCGTCCTCGTTTGCCGCCGTGGCCCAGGGAACATTTACCGCGCCTGGAATATGCCCTCCGCGGAGCGCTCCTTCCTGGGGATAAGCCTCCATGTGAAGAAGTTCTCCCGAATACTCCTTCGGGGAACGGACGTCCACAAGCGGCTTGCTGGAGCCCATGTGCTCCAGCACGTCATCGCGAAAAGCCCTTATCGACTCATCGACCGCCGATACCTTGTAATCTGTTTTGGGTCGTTCGGGAACATCTTTTACGAACTCTCTTCCCTCATCAACCCATTTCTGCCTGCCGCCGTCCATTATAAGGCACTTTTCGTGTCCGAGAACCTTAAAAGTCCAGAAGGCGTAGCACGCCCACCAGTTGCTCCTGTCACCGTAGAAAACCACCGCGTGGTCGTTGGAAATGCCTTTTTCGGAAAGCAGCGTCTCGAAGTTTTCCCTGCTTACGTAATCCCTTACAAGCTGGTCCTGAAGCTCGGTCTGCCAGTCGAATTTTACTGAATTTCTTATGTGACCTATTTCATAGAGCAGTATGTCTTCATCCGATTCCACAATAACTATATCGGGATCGTCAATATGCTCCTCTACCCAGTCCGTGCTCACAAGAACGTCCGGGTTCGCGTAATCCGCCATGTGTAAAACCTCCGTTCAGCCGTGCGTTGCACAGCCTTTTACTGTATTTGACTAATTATAAATATACGGAGCCAGGTTTTCAAGGAAGCACCTAAGTATATAGGAAGCGAGTTGAATTGACAGGTCAGATCATATCAGACTCATATATTTTCGTATTCTCGTATAAATTACTCTCTATACGGCTGCACGCCATGCTGACGGTCAAGGGCAGTCGCCGTCGGCGCACGCGAGCGACGTGATGGTAAGTTATTCAACCCCCGCTTAATACATCGAAATAGATGATCTCGGTGAAATCGTAGCGCTGGAAATTGCCCGCCCGGTCCTCAATCGTCATCTCAGCCAGTCCCCAAGTACCGGGTGCAGAACCCGGTGGCAGAAGCACCGTTCGGGTGTGAGTGGTCCAATGGGTGGGATCACCTTCGGGGAATAGTCGGGAGCGACCTGCATGATAGTGACGGCCTTCATGCTCGATGCCTTGGGGATCGCGTAGCTCCACACTTGCGATCTTGTAACCAGATATGTTATCCCTGACACGAAAGGTGATCGTCACCAGGGTTTCGCCATTTGGCGCTTCCGGATAGGTGGGCTTGGCACTGATCTGGATGTCGTTGATATCCAACTCAGGGGGTTCAAGGTCTGGATTGTTGGTTATCAGTTCAATTTGCTGGGGCGTTTCATCCACGACACTTTCCTCCGGATGCAGAAGACTCCCAGGATGGGTGAAGTAAACTCCCTTTACATTCAGTGCCTCGTCGATCATGCTGATGTAGTTCATCCTGTAGGTGGAACTCGGCATATAGTGGGGCATAATAAAGTCCACCTGACACAACCTGCTGGCTGAGTCATACCAACCCCACGCATCATATCTGTAGGTTTGCAGAAAATCATCATTCAGGCTGGCATAACAGGGTTCTTGCCCCCTCATTGCCGTGTCCTCATCCACCTCCCAGGTTGCATGAATCAACTGAACCTCCCGGCCTTCCAAGCTCGTCACGCTCTTGCTCAGTGACGCCGTATTGCCCACATACCCAGGAGCGGTGAGATCCTCCACTAGGTTGCCGACGTAGAGTTTCCACCCGAAGTCATTTACCCCTTCGAACCGCTCGTTGCCAACCGCATCTGTGATAACAATCTGGTTCGGCCGCCAGTAACCGGCTTTGACGTACTTGCTGAGAGCAAATCTGCCTTTGAGCACCGTACCTTGAGTCAGTTGGTTGCCGTTTACATCCATGGGGTAGAGGTACAGGTCCACAGAGGTACCGATCTCGCTGAAAATGCGCATATAGGCTTTTGCCGCTCCTTCCGACTCCTCATCCAGAGCATGCAGCTCCATTTCCACATGGATTGTTTTGTCGTCCTCCGGCTCCCCCTCGACCACAATATCCACTCGCCGGATCTTTCCCGGAAAGACGTAGTCCGGATACAGGTTATACACCTCAAAGGTCAGGTCTTCTCGGATGGTGGAGATGTAGATGTTGCCTTGCATGATGCGGTCGCGGATGAACTCATACTTGCCAATGGCTCGGGATTTCAGTTTGTCCGGATTCACGATGAAGTAGGCGATGGACTCGGCCATGTCCTCTTCTGGATTTTCTGAGTGGGCGTAGGCGGAGACAAATTCCGTCTGTTTGCTCGTCGACCAGAGACTGGAGCTTTCCGAGTCGTGGTACCAGCCGCCTAATTCGATCCAGTCCTGCTTGAGTTGCTCGTCGAACCGATGGGCCCACAGGAAATGTGCCTTTTCGTGAATGATGAGGCGATGGACATAGGCGGCGGAAAACCCGCTGAACCCGCTTTCCATGAATTCGATATAGCCATAATCGGTCCAAGCCACCGCAGGCGCACCAGGATATATAGGGTGCGGCGTGCCGTCCAAGCGCCGCACCAGATACCGCAGCTCAGGCAGTTTGTGCATCCCCTTGGGCATTTCCTCAAACATATTGATCAATTGGACTATTTCCTCGGGATGGAATTCCTGAAAGCGCGACGCGGACTCGCCAGTGGTGGAGCTGGTGAGCTGGGTATAATCCGGTATGCGGGTCGTGACGCCGTAACGCGACTGGAAAATCCCTTCGTACGTAGCTTTATCCTTACCGTTATCCGTAACGAAGCGCACCAGCGCGTGGTGTAGACGTTGTGAGTAGTAGACGCCTCGCTTGCCTTCAACTCTGGCGATCCGGGGGCTGGCATTGACGAAGGCATCTTCGGAAATGAGAACGGCCCTGTAGTCTTCTTCATGATGCGTAATCCGGATGTCGTCCTCCAGGTGGTCGGAAGTGATGAGCCACTTGCTTGCGGGAAGGTTCTGTTCCTTATAGGGGTCCCGCAGCTTCTGCGGGATGGACTTCATGGTTTCCAGAAGGCGATAGGCATGCTCTTGTGTCCATGAACCGCTTTCCGAATCAACCAGCAAAATGTTGTAGTCGTGATGGAGTTGGCTGGCTGACACTTCATCGACCACCTCAACCTGTTCATCCAAAAACTCCACGACTACGGGTTGGTTCACATGAGCCGCATAATCATAGCCAGCCGCACTCTGATCTTCCTCCCAGTGATAAACAAAGGTATCTGAATCGAGCGCTTCCAGAACAAATCGGTCGATCCCATCACGCAAAGGATCATACTGCCCGATATCCAGGCTGAACGCTCGGGCAAGCGATGACGTATAGCCCGCTTTCCGCACCTTGACAACATAGTCGCCGTCCGGCAACCCGTAGAACTTGAACCCGCCGGAAGCGTCCGGCGACGCGGTTTCCAATACTCCATCCCCCGTCAACAGCACTTCAACGTTGCCGAAGGAGTTCATTCCACCCTCAATCTGGCCTTCATAAGCGAGGTTGTTGTCAATGGTGATCTCCCGCGGGCTTCCGTTAATTTCAATTTCGAAGCTGTCTTCTCCAACAGCCCCGGGTGCGGGCGAGTAGGTAACGGAGCCGTCGGCATTCAAAATCACCATTGCTTGCTGGGGTTGCCTAAGAATCCGGGCATTCAGAGGGTCACCATCCTGTATGTTAAAGGCGATGGGCTGACCCAGTCGTGTTGTGTATATCAGGGGTTGGAGTGCGGGATCCCTGGGGTCGGTGTCCATTGGCGGTGGGACATCGGGGTCGGGGCTTCCGTGCGCGGGATTGTCAGGATCGGGAGATTCGGAAGGTGTGGTGCCACTGTCACACCCGACCAGAACGAGGACAAGCACGCCAGCAATAAAAAACGACATCGCGGCTGATCTCATTCCACAGAAAGTAAGGATGGAAGTCCTTGCAATGCTCCCGAATAACAGAATCCTAAACTTCCCTCCCATGTTGCTCACTAGAACTGTCCGTTTATGCCTACTACCCTATTCTATCTCCCCTCTTTTTCTTGGTCAAATGATCTATTTGAATGTAGGAAGTGCCCAAAGACAGTCGCAACGCACCAGAAAACTTGATTTTCGAGGAGGGTTGCGTGATAATTTCCGAGTACGCGCAGTACCAGGAAATCTCAAAATGCCGGAAACAGAAGAACAGAGAGCGGAAGAAACGGCGGAGCAGGAATCCTCCGTACAGGAAACCGAAACACCGGATGAAAGTGCCGAACCCGCCCCAATAATCTGGTCCCAGAAGAGGGTTCCCAACATAGAGAAGGGATATAACCCAAGCGTGCCTTTTTACATGATGGGAATTCTGGTAGCGCTCATAATCCTGAGCGTGATCTTCGCCAAGATCACATCCTGAGCACACAGTTCCGCTCCCATCCAGAACCATGGACAGGAAAAACAGGGCCTCATCCGTAGCAAAGAACCAAAGCGCCCTGAAAATAGTCTGGCTCGCCTTGCTGCTCGCCATGTTCGCCTACACGGCGGTGGTTTTCGTCTTCAAATCGCCCGAGCCTCCAAGTGTCGCAGAAAACGTGAAAGCCGCTTTTCTGATTGGAGGGGTGGCCCTTGGGGCAATTTCCCTTCTCATATACAGGTTTACCCTTTCTGAAAAATCCCTTCGAAAGAAATTCCTCGCCACAGAAGGCCAGAAACCGGAAAAGAGGCTTGAGGAATTCTCAAATCGTCTTCTGCTCCCGCACGTGGTCCCCTGGGGAATAAACGAGAGCGTGGTGCTGCTCGGGTTCGTGCTTGCGTTTCTAAGCAAAAACCCCGAAGACGCGATTCCTTTCTCGGTCGTAGGAATCATCCTGCACATCTACATGTATCCGAGAGTGGAGCAGATCGTCGAGAGCACGAGAAACTCTATCTGAGCGGCGGATTCACTCAAAAAAGCTCTTTATTTCCGTGTGAATCTCCTCTGGGGAAGTAGACGCTTCTATTACCTTGATCCTTGGGATGCTTTTTTCAATCAGTACCCTGTAGCCCCTATCTACCCGGCTGTGGAACTCAAACGGTTCCTCGTCCATTTTGTTTCTCTCCTTCTCGCGGTCTTTGAGCCTTAGGAGCGCCTGCTCAACCGGTATCGAGAGAAAAAACGTAATGTCGGGTTCAACCCCCAGACTCGAGGCCATGGCCATGTGGGAAACCAAGTTGGGATCAAGCCCTCTTCCAAAGCCCTGATAAGCCAGTGTCGAATCGTAGTAGCGGTCGCAGATGACCGTGCAGCCGTCTTTGAGCTTCGGCACTATAAGCTCCCTTACGTGCTGGGCCCTGTCCGCGCAGAAGAGACAAAGCTCGGCGTAGGGTTCAATATCGATGTCCCTTCGATCGAGAATTTCGTTTCTTATCGCCTCGCCGAGCTTCCCCTCGCCCGGTTCCTTGGTGAAAAACACCTCCTCTCCCTTGCCAGAGAGGTAATCGGCAAGGAGCTTAGCCTGGGTCGACTTGCCGCTTCCGTCTATCCCCTCAAACGTGATAAACCTGCTCATGGGGCACCTCCAGGCGTTTTCTTCTCGCCGCGGGGCAAAAGTCCCGTCATCTTCCGAAGGCTCCTCAGTTCTCCAGGGTTAAGGTCGCGCCATGCTCCCCTCTCAAGCTCGCCGAGACGCACGTTGCCGCACGAAATTCTCTTAAGCCTGCTAACCCGAAGCCCGAAGGCCTCGAAGTACTTTTTCACGAGATGCTTCCTTCCCTCGTGAAATGAAATGCTTGCCCGCGCACGCCCTGCGGACGCTTGAAGAACGTTAACGGAATCCGGCTTTGCAAAGCGTTCTTCGATCTCTGCTCCTTCTCCAAGCACCGCTTCGAGATCATCCGGTATCTCTCCCGAAATCTCGGCCAGATAAGTTTTTACCACCTTGTAGCTGGGGTGATGTATCCTGTTCGCGAGCTCTCCGTCGTTTGTGAGAATCAGAAGTCCCTCGGAGTCGTAGTCAAGCCTGCCGACGGGGTAAACCCTCTGCTCTATGTCTCCCAGGAATAACGTTATCGTTTTCTTTCCGTCTTCCATTGACTTAAGGGAAGTAAGATAAAAAGGGGGCTTGTTAAGCATTACGTATCTTTTCCTCTCCTTATGAACGGGTTTTCCGTCAAGCGCAACCGTGTCGGCAGTTTCGTCCACCACGGAACCGAGAGTACGGACTACCTCTCCGTTTATAGTTATCCGTCCCGCCTTTATAAGGTTATCCGCTTTTCTTCTTGATGTTATTCCGCACTCGGAAAGAAATCTGTTAAGCCTCATATGAAATGCCGAGATTTCGTTCTCAACCGTTCGCCCTACCATATACGTTTACAATCATGGAACGCAGCTCCGGATTTGTAAAGTTTTTATTGCCTTCTGCTAAGCCGCCAGTCTGAAAACCGGAATATCGGACCATTGGCAAGATTCAGCGGTTCATCCGGTTATCAATCAGGTTGTCAACCACCGACGGGTCGGCAAGCGTTGAAGTATCGCCAAGGTCAGCATAATCGTCGGCGGCGATGCGGCGCAGAATACGGCGCATGATCTTGCCCGAGCGGGTTTTCGGAAGACCCGGGGCCCATTGTATAAGATCGGGAGAGGCAATCGGCCCTATCTCCTTTCTCACCCACTTAACCAGTTCGCCTCGAAGCTCTTCTGAGGGCTCGGAATCGGCATTCAGGGTCACGTAGGCATAGATTCCCTGGCCCTTTATCTCGTGCGGATAGCCGACCACTGCGGCCTCGGCTACGCTTCCGTGCGATACCAAGGCACTTTCCACTTCGGCCGTGCCCATACGGTGACCCGACACGTTTATAACGTCATCGACGCGCCCCGTGATCCAGTAATAACCGTCTTCGTCGCGGCGGCAGCCGTCACCGGTAAAATATTTGCCCGGGTACGCGGTGAAATAGGTCTCGACGAAACGATCGTGGTCGCCGTACACAGTGCGCGCCTGTCCCGGCCATGAATCGGCTATGCAGAGATTTCCCTCGGCCGCGCCTTCCAAGACATTGCCGTCGTCCGAAACCAGTTCCGGGGAAACCCCGAAAAACGGCAGCGTGGCCGAACCCGGTTTGAGATCCGTCACACCGGGAAGCGGGGTTATCAGAACGCCCCCGGTCTCGGTCTGCCACCAGGTATCCACTATGGGACAGCGTCCGTCGCCGACCACTTCGTAGTACCACATCCAGGCTTCGGGATTGATCGGTTCTCCCACGGTTCCAAGAACGCGAAGCGAGGCACGCGAGGTTTCCTTGACAGGCCCGTCGCCCTCGCGCATAAGCGCGCGGATAGCGGTGGGGGCCGTGTAGAAAATACTGATGTTGTGCTTGTCGCAGACTCTCCAGAAGCGCGACACATCAGGATAGCCCGGCACTCCTTCGAACATCACAGTGGTAGCGCCGTTTGCAAGCGGTCCGTAGACGATATAGCTGTGGCCGGTGACCCAACCGACATCGGCCGTACACCAGTAGATTTCCCCGTCGTGGTAATCAAACACGTACTGGTGGGTCATTGAAGCGTAAACAAGATAGCCGCCGGTTGTGTGCAGAACCCCCTTGGGCTTTCCGGTCGAACCCGAGGTGTAGAGAATGAAAAGCGGATCCTCCGCGTCCATTTCTTCGACCGCGCAGTCATCGGAAACTTCCGCGGCGGCCTCATGATACCAGACGTCCCGATTTCCATCCCAAGGAATGTCCGCTCCCGTGCGGCGCACCACCAAGACTTTTTTTACGATCGAGGCCGAAGCGCCGTCCTCAAGCGCTTTATCCGTGTTGAGCTTAAGAGGCACACTGCGGGCGCCGCGAAGTCCCTCGTCGGCGGTAATTATTATCTCTGATTCACAATCCGAGATCCTCCCCGCAAGCGCCTGCGGCGAAAAACCTCCGAACACTACCGAGTGAATGGCGCCGATACGCGCACAGGCAAGCATGGCGAAGGCAGCCTCGGGGATCATCGGCATGTATATAGTTACCCGGTCGCCCTTGCGGGCACCGAGGGACTTAAGCACGTTAGCCATGCGGCAGACTTCGCTCTTGAGTTCCGCGTAAGTAAACTTCCTGTCTTCATCGGGATCGTCCCCTTCCCATATGATTGCGATTTTATCAGGGGTTCTCTCCGCGTGGCGGTCAACGCAGTTTGCCGACACGTTAAGGGTCCCGTCGTAAAACCACCTGATCGACACTTCCCCGGGGCCGTAGCTTGTGTCCTTAACCTTCGTATAGGGCCTGATCCAGTCAATCCGCTCGCCGTGGGCGCCCCAGAATCCCTCCGGGTCCTTAACTGACTGACGATACATCCAGTTATATTCATCCCTGTTGACCAGGGCTCCTTCGGCAACAGCCTTTGAGGGTGGAAAAACTTTGGGTTTTGTCATGGATTATTGGTTCCTTAAAAACTTGGTTGGCAAATCCTTTCGAGTCTTTAAACCCTGCCGGATACAGAACCCGCGAAGAACTTTAAAAACAGGACCGAATGATATTGAGTTTCAGGCTTAATTATACACCATGCGGTGAATATTCACCATAAAAACCGGATTGCCTATTCCGTTTCTCTTAAGCGGTTACAAGCGACAACACCCCGCCTCAACTCAATACGTCTTGCCTGACGCCGAGTGTCTTTAAGCAAGACTATTAGAAGCAGCGCCAACGCTATAAGAGACAGGCCGAATGTGCCGTCGCTACCGCTCCCTCCGACAGCGCAGCCCCCGCCTCCGTCGCCGCTTTCACCCGGCTCGGGCTGGTACCCCGAACCCACGATGTATATTCGACTGTCCTCTTCTACCTTTTCAGCGTAAATCCAGAAATCGCCTTCCACGTGCCCCACTTCTTCTTCACCCTCCGCTATAAGCTCCCCCACGACGTATTCCCTTCCGGAATCATCCGTTAGCTTCTGCTCCTTGCTCCTGTCCCCGCCGTCGAATATCACCCTTCCAGTCTCATCCATGATGTAAACATACACTTCCCCCTCTCTCCACGGCTCCTGTCTCAGAACTCCCCGCAGCTGCACGGGGTCAATCAGAGGATCCCCTACGGTTTTCCTGAGGGCTTTCACCGCCTCTCCCACGAATTTCATCAGATCTTCTTCGGTATCCACATTCCCGGCTTCCGTTGAGGGTCCGTCAATCATCTCCGTGAAAGGTTCCCCCTCGGGAGTTTCGTCGAAACCGCCCAGCAGGACGAATTCGTCCCCGGCGCGGGTCAGGGGAACATGGGAAGCGGAGAACGAATGGGCGTAGCCGCCGCCCTCTATGGCGCATCCATCTCCCGCTTGCAGGTTAAGCACGTCTCCTCCCTCCTCGTCACAGAAGACAGTCCCTGACCATCTCCGGTCTTCCGCTTCCCTGTCGGGGGCGTGGGCGTGGAAGTACACCCCACCTCCTTTGGTGAGAAGAACAAAGTAAGTGGAACCGTCATTCCAGTCTCCTTCGTCATTTCTGAACTCGTCAAGGAGGCTAAGTGTCTCCTCAAAGGTGACAGAGTCCTCTATGTTCTCCGCCGCGCACTCAACGAATCTGCTGAGGCTCCGGTCATCGGTCACTTCGGAAACGACGCATATCTCTTCTTCAGGGGGAGACGGAGGCGTGGGGGGGGGTGGCAAAGGTGTCTTAAGCGTGAAACTCAGCCTCGCCATGCGCGTGTCGGAGAATTTCCCTTGTCCCCCGAGGCTGGTGATGGTTCCCCGGGGGCTGGTTGCGGTATTGTTCAGCGAAAATTCTTCACCGTCCTCCGTGCCGGCGTCGTAAGGAAACAGGTCTACCGTGTGAGAGGATCGCCAGGCATCCGATCCATCAAGCATAGACAGACCGGAGACACCCACGAACCAGTCCGGGCTGGGGCCGATCATGGACAAGAGGGTAAGTAGGGGATGGGTACGGCTGAATTCGACTTCGAACGTGCTCGTGCCCGTGGCGCCGGTCCCACTCTCCTGGACGGTGGATTTTACGTTTGCCCCGGCGGCGGTGATTTCCAACCTGAACGTGCCCGTAGCGCCAAGTTCCGCCACCCCCTCAACGCCGGCGGTGGCCGTGCCGCCCGGTGCCCAGAAGCTCACATCGCTGTTATGCACGGCGCCGATTAGCGTCGTGAAATGCGCGCCGCCCACAACCCCGCCGGGCGTGCTGTCGGTGTTCCAGTTGCCTTCAAACGTTACCGTGTAAGTTGCTGTGGTCTGCGCGTGGGCCGGCTCCGGCTGCGCGCCGAGTACGACGGCAAGAAGGAGAAGAAGACCCGTTGCGGCCTGGGCGGAACTACGGGAGAGGCGCAGGAGACAGGTGCACATCCGTGCGCGAATATCGTCCCGGCGTAGCGGAACGGACGGACCCGGCAGTTTGTAAAACTTCAGCAGAGTCATTTCAGGTGAAATGGTACCACCTATTCTGCACATTTTCGAACAAGGACGCGGTTCCTCCAATCCTGCATACATTCCTTGACAAAAACGCCCCCAGTATAAGATACTTACAGGCGGGGTTGGTGGCGTTAAAATTATTTCCGCGCGGAAAAAGGAACGGGTGGTTTCTGTATATGACCCTTTTAGCTGAGACTTGGGAAAAAACATTCGGCGAAAACGAAAGCTCCATGCTGCTTGAAACATTCAGCGCGAGAGACTTCTCGGAGCTTCGCCCCTCCCCGAAACTTGAGAAAGTAATATCAAAAGCAATCGAGGAAGAAAGCGTCACGCGTGAAGACGCCCTCTACCTTACCGAGCTTTTCCCCAGGGAAATTCCTTTTCTTCTTCTGGCAGCGTCGGCTGTCAGGAACCGTTCAAAGGGAAAAACAATAACTTACTCCAAAAACGTTTTCGTACCCCTGACCCAGCTCTGCAGAGACCGCTGCGGATACTGCACGTTCAAGATAGAGCCGGGAGAGGGAGCTCTGTTCATGACCCCCGAAGAGGTCGTCGACATGGCGAAAAAAGGGGCGAAGGCCGGGTGCACGGAACTTCTTTTCGTTACGGGTGACAAGCCGGAACTCGCCTACCAGGTATACAGAGACGCCCTCGGGGAAATCGGTTACCAAACGACAGCGGAGTATCTGATCGACATGGGAAAAACCGGGCTTGAGCACGGAATCTTTCCCCACACAAACCTCGGGCTCTCGACCCCGGAAGAACTCTCTGAGTTCAGAAAAAGCAACCCAAGCATGGGCCTCATGCTTGAGAACATAAGCGAGAGGCTGCTTAAGCGGGGAAACGCCCACCACGGCTGCGCGGACAAGGTCCCGAAACTCAGGATGGAGACCATGGAGTATGCGGGCGACCTCAGTATTCCCTGGACAAGCGGCATACTGGTAGGAATAGGGGAAACCTTTGAGGAAAGAATCGACTCGCTCTACGCCCTTTTGGAACTCTCCCGCCGCCACGGTCACCTGCAGGAGATAATAATTCAGAACTTTAACCCCAAGGAAGGAATAAGAATGGAGGAGTATCCTCCCGCCGATTTTCTCGAGATGCTCAAGACCGTCGCCATCTCAAGGCTCATATTCGGAGGGGAGATGAACATACAGATACCGCCTAACCTTAACAACAGGAACTTCACCTTCTACCTCACAGCCGGCATAAATGATCTCGGCGGCGTGTCGCCCCTTACAATAGACTACGTTAACCCCGAGGCCCCGTGGCCGCAGGTTGAGAGAATGGAGAGGGAGGTAAGCGCACTGGGTTACGAGCTTAGGGAAAGACTTCCCGTCTATCCCGAATATATAGACGAGCAGTGGATAGATCCCTACGTTCTGGGCAAGGTAAGGGAGCACGTTGATGAAAACGGGTACGTTCCCGTAAACTGAAGAAAATGGAAGACATAAACAAAATAATAGACTCTATAGAGCAGAGAAGGCCCATAGGCGTCGACGGAGTTATGTCGCGCATAAACGGCACGACGGGCCGGATAATCGAAGACGCGCTTTCGGGAAAGGAGATCTCGGTTGAGGACGGGATTCATCTCTTCAACATAGAGGATACAGACGAGATATCCGCCCTTGCGCTCGCCGCCGACCAGATAAGAAAGGAAGACGTTGGGGACGTGGTCACCTACGTCGTTAACAGGAACATAAACTTCACGAACATATGCGATGTTTACTGCGGGTTCTGCAATTTTATGGCGGACGAGGGGGATGAGAGGGCGTATTTTCTCTCGATGGACGAAGTCGCCGAGAGGACAGTGGAGGCCTGGGAAATAGGCGCGACGGAAGTATGCATGCAGGGAGGCATGCATCCCGAGATAGACGGCAATTTCTACGTCGAGCTTATTAAGGCAGTTAAAAAGGCCGTGCCCGAGATGCACACCCACGCCTTTTCTCCCTACGAAATCTACTACGGCGCCAAGACCCTCGGCATAGAGGAAGAGGAATTCATAAGGAAACTGAAGGACGTCGGCCACAACACCTTCCCCGGCACCGCGGCTGAGGTTCTGGTTGAAGAGGTAAGAAAGGTAATCGCTCCCAGGAAGATCCCGACCGAGGTGTGGATAAGGGTGGTGAAAAAAGCCCACAAGGAAGGGATGAGAACTACCTCGACCATAATGTACGGACACCTCGACAAGCGCCATCACTGGGCCATACACCTGGGGATCCTGAGAGACATCCAGAAAGAGACGGGAGGGTTCACGGAATTCGTGCCGCTTCGGTTCATTCCCTGGAACACCAGACTGTTCATTCACTCCAAGGGAAAGGTGAGGAAGGGGCCGACCGACCTTGACCAGTTGAAGATGTACGCGGTCTCCCGGATGATGCTGCGGGGATGGATAAACAACATACAGGTTTCTTGGGTCAAGCAGGGACCCGAGTTTGCGCAGTTCTCTCTCACCGCCGGGGCAAACGATTTCGGGGGAACGCTCATGGAAGAGCAGATATCCCGCTTTGCCGGCGCAAGTTACGGACAGTATTTCCCGCCCGAGGAATTCAGAAAACTCACCAGAGAAATAGGCAGAATCCCAGCCGAACGTGACACGACCTACGGGATACTCAGAACTTTTGAAAACGGTGAGGCCTGAAGACTTTTCTCCTCACGCGCCATCTTTTATCCTGAAACGTTCCGGCCGGCATCGGTTCCCATGGAAAAATCAAGAATCGAAGAGCTGAGCAGGACGCTTGGCGGGCAAATACGGGGTGAAGTAAGAAAAAGCCTCGTTGACCGGGCAATCTACAGCACGGACGCAAGCAACTACAGAATTCTCCCACAAGCAGTCGTAATCCCGAGGGACCGCCAAGACGTTCGAATCACCGTCTCCGAAGCCTCCGCCCGAGATATCCCGGTCACGGTGCGGGGAGCCGGGACAAGCCTCGCGGGACAGGCCGTGGGAGAAGGTATAATCCTCGATCTCTCAAAGTACATGAACGAGGTGATTGACGTGGACACCGCAGGGAAGAGGGTCAGGGTTGAGCCCGGAATCTCAATTGACGGCCTGAACAGAACCCTCGCGCCCCTGGGACTCATGTTCGGACCGGATCCCTCAAGCGCAAGCGTCGCCACCGTCGGGGGAGCTGTCGCTAACAACGCCACGGGAGCACACTCCATATTGTACGGAATGGCGGGAGATCACGTTATCTCCTCAAACGTCGTGCTGGCTGACGGGTCTTCCATCGAGCTTTCCCGGGAAAACTACGAAAGGCGCGGGGCAGGAAACGGCACCGCGGGGAATCTCTTCGAAAAACTCGCCGCGCTTATAAAGCAAAACAGAGAGCTTGTAAAAAACGATTTCCCAAGACACTGGAGAAGGGCTTCGGGGTACTCGCTTAACTATTTTCTGGACCAGAAGTTCAACCCTGCAAAACTTCTAGCATCTTCGGAAGGCACCCTAGCGGTTTCAACCGATTTTGAGCTTAACCTCGTGGAAAAACCCCTCTCAAGCGCGCTTTGCGTCATCTCGTTTCGAGAAATTCCAGAGGCAATGGATTCGGTTTGCGAAATTCTCCCCCGCGGCCCTTCGGCAATCGAGCTCATCGACGGAACGCTTATAGATCTTGCCAGGAGAAAAAAAGAGTTCTCCCACGTCTTCTCCTTTATTGACGGAAACCCCGGGGCCATCCTTGTAGTCGAATTTCAGGGAGACGACCAGAGACAGAGCGGCGAGAGGGCAGAAAGCCTCGCAAAGTCCGTTGAGTCAGCGGTTGCGGGCGCGACCGCGTTTTCGGTACTAGGACGGGAGGAGCAGAAAAAAATCTGGGACATAAGAAAGGCAGGGCTCGGCATCCTGATGAGCGACAGGGGCAGCCAGAAACCGGTGCCGTGCATAGAGGATGTCTCTGTTCCCGCAGAAAACCTCGCCCGCTACACAAAAGATGTGATTTCACTTCTCGACGAGTTCGGTCTCAAGGCCGCTTTTTACGGTCACGCAAGCGCCGGATGCCTGCACATAAGGCCCCTTATTGACCTTCGGGAGCAAAAAGGGGTGTCCGACATGGTGGCGCTCTCCGAGCGCACCCTCGAACTCGCTCTCCGCTACTCGGGGGTAATGAGCGGAGAGCACGGAGACGGTCTCCAGAGAAGCTATCTTAACGAAAAGCTCTTCGGAGAGGAGCTTTACTCCGTAATGAAAAGGCTCAAAGACATTTTTGACCCGCGGGGAATACTAAACCCCGGAAAAGTAGTCCAGGGGGCCACTTCTTCCTCGAACCTGAGAACAAGCGGGGCCGCAGGGAGTATTTCGACTTTTCTTGACTGGTCCCGGGAAGGAGGTCTTGCAGCGGCAGCCGCTATGTGCAACGGCCAGGGGGTCTGCAGAAAGACCGCCGAGGGAGTAATGTGTCCCTCCTACAGAGCAACCCTTGATGAAGGCGATACCACAAGAGCGCGCGCCAACCTGCTTAGGGAAGTTCTGCATGGAAACATGGACGAGGAGATGATCTACGAAAAAGGATTCTACGATGTTTTCGACCTCTGCGTGGGATGCAAGGCGTGTCGGAGCGAATGTCCTTCCGGGGTTGACGCGGGCAAGATGAAAACCGAGTTTCTCGCCCGCTACAAAGACAAAACGGGATTTACGGCAAGGGACATACTGTTTGCCCGCGTGCACGAGATAAGCTCTGCGCGTAGCGCCCTCCCTCGCTTTTTTAACCGGGCACTTGAGAGTTCTTTTCCCCAAAGGCTGCTATCACTCGCGGGAATTTCACGAAGAAGATCCCTTCCTCCGATGGCCGAAGATACTTTCAGCAGGTGGTTTCGCAAAAGAAAGGAGGGTTTCGAAAACGGAAGACAAGTGGTCTATTTTCATGACACATGGTCTGAGTTTTTCTACCCCGAGATAGGAAAAGCCGTCACGGGGGTGCTTGAGAGTCTCGGTTTCTGTGTGCTTTTGGAGAGGCAAAGAAAATGCTGCGGGCGACCGATGCTGAGTACCGGCATGGTAGAGGAAGCGAGGAAAAACGCTATTCACAACGTAAACATTCTCTCCTCTTACGCTCAAAGGAACATACCTGTGGTTTTCTCGGAACCAAGCTGCCTTTCCGCGTTTCGAGACGAATACACAGACCTTCTTCCGGGGAACAAGTCCCTGGGCGCGCTCCTTCCGAATATCCACTCGGTCTGCGAATTCGTCTGCGCCCAAGTGGAGAATCTCCGCGCGGAGAACTCAGGGAGGCAAAAACGGGAAGAAATACTCGTCCACGGACACTGTCACGAGAGATCCGTGGGGGAGTTCGGAAAAACCCTCTCGCTTCTCGGGGACCTCGGCTACAATGCGAAGCCTAGCGACGCCGGGTGCTGCGGGATGGCGGGGAGCTTCGGTTACGAAAAAGAGCACTACGAGATATCAAAAGCCATGGGAGAGTGCGGCCTTTTCCCGAAAATAAGGGACCTCGGAGAATCGGAGAGGGTCTGCGTAACGGGTATTTCCTGCCTCGAGCAGGTATCCCATTTCACGGAAGCAACCCCGGTTCACGTAGCCCTGCTCCTTGAAGAATCCATATCGGCTAAAAACCCAAAATAACCGCCTCCCGAGCATAGAAGACGCCCGCGCTTACCGGTAAGATAAAACCCCATGGGATTTCCGCAGATCATAGGACACGAACCCCAGAAGGAATTTCTTCGGAACTCGGTCCATAAAAACCGGATCTCGCACGCCTACCTTTTCTCAGGACCCGAGGGCGTAGGGAAAAAACTGGTCGCCATCGGTTTCGCGAAACTCATAAACTGCTCCGAGGGCGGAGCAGAGAACCCCGAGTGCGAATGCATCTCGTGCGTGAAGACAGAAAAAGGCCTTAACCCCGATGTTCTCGTGTTCGGATATCCGGGCGAGAAAACGATAAAAGTGGACCACGTAAGACAGGACATAGAGCGTTTGATTCACCTGGCGCCCTATGAGAATCCATACAAGGTCTTCATAATCGACGGCGCGCAGAGAATGAACTTCAACGCTCAGAACGCGTTTCTAAAGACCCTTGAAGAACCGCCGCCGAACTCAGTCATAATCCTTATAACAACGCTTGCAGACCTGCTCATGCCTACCATAAGATCAAGATGCCAGTCTGTCGTGTTCCAGCCCCTTGAGACGGAGCAGGTAAAAAGTTTTCTGGAAAAGGAAAAACCGGAGGGCAATGACCCGGAGCTTGTCTCGAGAATATCCGGAGGCAGCATCTCAAGAGCGCTTAATACCGATGAAGAGTACCTTCGCAAAAGAACCGAATACGTAGACTGCGTAATAGCCGTCGACAGTAAAAAGCCGCTTACCCTTTTTGATTCCGTGGAGAGAATACAGAAAGACGTAAAAGGCGGCGGACCGGAAGAACTGAAAACGGTTTTTGACATTCTCTCTACATGGCTTCGGGATTCGGTGATTCTCAAAACTTCCGGGGAAAAAGAAGAGATAGTGAATACCGACCTGCTTGAGCAGTTAAGCGAATACTCGGGGAAAAGGGACGTATCCGAACTTCTGGGCAAATTCGCCGCTCTTGAGGAAACAATGGCAAGGATTTCGGAGAATAACGCGAATGTCGAGGTTTCTCTTGAAAACCTTCTGCTTAGATTATCGCAGTAAAATAGCCTTTAGAAGATTGAAATGCCGCTTTATTGTGTTTTATTAATCCGAAACCCGGATACTCTTCATCCGGGAAACTGAAATTATGAAAAAGCAGTTCTATGTAACAACGCCAATCTACTATGTAAACGATGTGCCGCACATAGGCCACGCCTACACGACCATAGCGGCCGATACGATAGCAAGATACAAGGCCGCCTCGGGACACGAAGTCTACTTTCTAACGGGAACTGATGAGCACGGAAGAAAAATAGAGCAGACCGCCCAAACGGGCGGAGAGACTCCCATAGAACTTGCCGACAGGGTGGTAGTAAAGTTCCAGGATCTGTGGAAAGTTCTGGGCATCTCAAACACCGATTTCATAAGAACTACGGAATCGCGCCACCACGAGGCGGTCTCCGAGATCTGGAGGCTCGTAGAGAAAAACGGGGATATATACCTTGATGAGTACGAGGGGTGGTACGACGTAAGAAACGAGGCTTTCATAACCGAAACCCAGGTTGAAGAGATAATGAAGCTTCCAGAGAAAAACCGCCCTCGCCTTGAAAAAATAAAAGAGGAAAGCTACTTCTTCAGGCTCTCGGAATACCAGGAGCCTCTTCTTCGTCACTACAGCGAACACCCAGAATTCATAAAACCCGATTACAGAAGAAACGAAGTCGTAAGCTTCGTTGAGGGAGGCCTGAGGGACCTGAGCGTAAGCAGGACGAACTTCTCATGGGGAATACCTGTTCCCGACTCCGAAGGGCACGTGGTCTACGTGTGGTTTGACGCCCTGACGAATTACCTGACGTCACTGGGTTTCCCCCGGAAAACCGGAGATTTCGAGGCGTTCTGGCCGGCTGACATTCATCTTGTCGGAAAAGACATACTCAGGTTCCACGCTGTCTACTGGCCCGCGTTTTTAATGTCAGCGGGACTCCCACTACCGAAAACCGTCTTCGCCCACGGGTGGTGGACTGTCGAAGGGGAGAAGATGTCGAAATCCCTGGGGAACGTGGTTGACCCCTATCAGGTGGTGGAGGAATTCGGTTCCGAGATCTTCCGCTATTTTCTGCTTCGTGAAATACCTTTCGGACAGGACGGGGATTACTCCAGGAAATCGCTTGTAAGCCGCGTGAACGGGGAGCTCGTGAACGGACTCGGAAATCTTGTGAGCCGTTCGCTCGGGATGATAGAGAGATACCTCGGGGGTGTCGTTCCAGAGCCCGCTGAGTTATCGGAAAGCGAGGAGAAAATAGGGGATTTCTACCGAGAGACGGCGCAACAGGTCCGCTCTGATCTTGAGGAACTCGCTTTTAACAGGGCGCTTTCCCGCATATGGGAATTTATAGCGCTTGTAAACAGGTATGTCGATAACACGGCGCCCTGGAAACTCGCGAAACAGGAAGAACAGAGAGAACGACTCAAGGTGGTGCTCTGGACGCTTGCCGAAAGCATCAGGGTGATTTCCCTTCTCATCTACCCGTTTCTACCGGAAACCGCTCGCAAGATGCGGGAGAAAATCGGCCTCCCTACCGAGGTCGACGCCGAAGACACAGACTGGGGAGGTACGAAACCCCGAACGGCTATAAAAAAAGGAGAGAACCTTTTCTCGAGAATAACGGACAAAGACGAATAAACTCCTTCGTCCGCCTCTAAAATCCCATCTCTGGTTTATCAAATGCCAACCGGTTCTCTGTGTGTCATAATGACTTGCTTGTTTTTCTCGCGTTTTGATTTCTGAATTCGCAAAAATTTTTCCTTCCGTCCCTGATATTCCTAATTGCAAAACGCCGGAGAATATGATTGCATTTAAAATTAGAATAAGGAGAGTTTTTCAAATGTTTGATTCCGTCCTTAAATTCAAAAGACCCTACTCTAAGGAGGTACTTGGTATGAGAGTGACAAATTTTTTGGTAATTATTGCCGTACTGTTTTCATTCACAGTCATGGCTGATGCCGGCACCCTTGAAAATGTGAAAGCACGAGGCAAGCTCAACTGTATTGTTTCATCGGGCTTGGCCGGATTCGCCTCTCCGGATGAAAAAGGCAACTGGCAGGGCTTTGATGTCGATTTCTGCCGCGCCGTAGCCGCTGCCGTGCTGGGAAGCGGGGACAAAGTGAAATTTGTACCGACTACGAATAAAACGCGTTTTACCCAGCTAAATGCTGGCGAAGGCGACATACTCTTCCGCAACACCACCGAAACACTGAGTCGTGACGCTGACCTGAAACTGACCTTCCTGCCCGTTAACTACTATGATGGTCAGGGCTTTTTAATCCGCAAAAGTCTTGGGGTAACGTCAGCAACACAGTTGGCCGGAGCTTCAGTGTGCATCCAGACCGGTACCACCACGGAACTTAACCTGGCGGATTACTTCAGAGCCAACAAAATGAAGTACGAGCCTGTCAATACCGAAACAAATGAAGAAAGCATCGTCGCATATGAAAGCAAAAGATGCGACGTGTACACAACCGACGCATCGGCTTTAGCCTCTACGCGAGCGGCGCTGAAAAAACCTTCAGAGCATGTGATTCTTCCCGAAATCATTTCAAAGGAACCCCTGGGCGGCGCGGTGCGCCACGGAGATGACCGTTGGGCTGATATCGGAAAGTGGGTGGTCAACGCGCTGATTATCGCAGAAGAGATGGGCATCACCCAGAAAAACATCAAGGAACTCGCTAAGAAGCCTGGAAATAATCCGGGTATGAACCGTTTTCTAGGCACCGAAGGCAGCATGGGCGAAATGCTCGGTCTTGACAAAAAGTGGGCCGTTAACGCAATTTCAGCCGTAGGCAACTACGGGGAAATATTCGAAAGGCATCTGGGGCCCAAGACTCCTCTAGCGCTTGAAAGGGGGCTTAATGCTTCCTGGAAAGCAGGGGGGATTTTGTACGCAGCGCCCATTCGCTGATCGTGAGTAAACGTCAATAATGATTCAAACCGAAGCCGCAGCACGAATGTGATGGATCCAAAAGTTTCTCTGTCTCGATTGTGGAGGGATGAACATTCCCGATCCGTTATTATTCAGGTCCTCGCAGTCGTGCTGATCTTCGGCTTGTTCGCCTACCTAGTAAGAAATGCCATTGTCAACCTTGAAGCAATAGGCAAAGGGTTTAGTTTCGGCTATCTGCAGGAGCCCGCAAGCTATGATATAAATCAGCATCTAATAGAATACACGTCCCGTTCCACTCACTTCCGCGCAATGCTGGTGGGAATTCTGAACACCCTTCTGGTGGCGGTAAGCGGCATAGTTCTGGCAACGGTTCTTGGATTCTCGCTGGGTGTTCTGCGGCTGTCGAAAAACCTGCTGGCAAACAAGCTTGCCCACATCTATATTGATTACGTAAGGAATGTACCCGTACTGCTCCACATACTACTTGTATACGGGATCATAGTTAATACGCTTCCCGTGCCCAGAGAAGCGCAAAGTCTCGGCGATATCGCGTTTCTGACTAATCGCGGCTTTTTTCTTCCCAAACCAATTTTCGAACCTCTGTTTCTGGTGATTCTGGGCTTGTTCACCGCAGGGATTGTTTTCACAATATGGTTCCGCAGATATGCGGCGGACATACAGAGAAAAACGGGAGAGCACTACCCGGTGTTCTGGATATCGCTGGGGGCCATACTGGGAATTCCGTTTGTCTCCTATTTTCTGATAGGTGGTCCGATCACCTTTGAGATACCCGCGCTGACGGGATTTAACTTTAGCGGAGGCATGGTGATCAGGCCTGAATTCACCGCACTTTGGATTGCACTTTCCCTGTATACAGCCGCGTTTATAGCCGAGATAGTAAGGGCCGGTATCATCTCCGTCAATTACGGGCAGACCGAAGCGTCCCTGGCCCTTGGGATAAACCACGGCAGAACGCTTAACCTAGTCGTGATTCCCCAGGCGCTGAGAGTGATAGTACCACCGCTTACCTCGCAATATCTTAACCTTGCCAAGAATTCATCTCTAGCCATCGCGATCGGCTACATGGATATAGTCGCCACCATCGGTGGCATTACGCTTAACCAGACGGGCAGGGAAATGGAATGCATGATTATCGTGCTATTGCTGTATCTCTCGTTATCCCTGCTGATATCCTTCGCGATGAACATCTACAACAAACGAATCAGGCTGGTTGAACGTTAGGAGGAAATAGTTATAAACCAAAAAAACTACAAAGTTGGAGAGCATCCCGATCTTCCGCCGCCTCGTAACGTAATAGGGATCTACGCCTGGACAAGAAAAAATTTTTTCTCAAGTGCCACAAACATAGTTTTAACGCTTCTGGCGTTCTGGTTCCTGATTGAAACCGTTCCCGCGCTTGTGGACTGGCTGTTTCTTGACGCGGCATTTACCGGGGGAAGCAGAGATGAATGCAGCGCCAAGGCTGGCGGTGCGTGCTGGGCAGTTATAGGTGAACGTCTTAACCTGTTCACCTATGGTTTTTACCCAGCCGCTGAGCGCTGGCGGGTGAATCTTTCACTTGTCCTGCTGATTTTCACTCTCTTTCCGATACTCTTTGAAAAAGTGCCTTATCGCAAATACGCTCTTCATATCGCGGTCGCCTTCCCATTCGTCACCGCATGGCTTCTGGTCGGAGGACTGGGTCTTACCCCTGTCGAAACCGACCAGTTCGGCGGTTTCATGCTTACCCTGGTCATCGGGATAACCGGCATCGGGTTTTCATTACCGATCGGGATTCTGCTGGCTCTGGGTCGTCAGTCGAAGCTCCCCGCAATACAGATATTTTCAATAGGCTTCATTGAGTTTATCCGCGGAGTACCGTTGATTACTCTTCTGTTCGTAGCTTCAACGATGCTTAATTATTTCCTCCCTCCAGGAGTGACTTTCGATCTTCTGCTGCGCGTACTGATTATGGTTACCCTTTTCGCGTCGGCATACATGGCGGAAGTTATCCGTGGAGGTCTGCAGGCAATACCGAAAGGACAGTTCGAAGCCGCGGATTCAATGGGGCTGCATTACTGGTCCGCCATGAGGCTGATCGTATTGCCCCAGGCGATGAAGATTTCCATACCCGGCATAGTGAATACTTTTATCGGACTATACAAGGATACAACGCTGGTAATTATTATCGGGCTTCTGGATCCGCTTGGAATAGGCAGGGCATCTCTCGCAGATACAAAGTGGACGGGGCTCTCAACCGAGGTTTATCTGTTCGTGGCAATATTCTTTTTTATCTCCTGTTTTGGTATGGCAAGATATTCACAGCACCTTGAAAACAAACTGGAAACCGATCATAAAAGATAAGGAGCATGGCGCAAATGACCCAAAAACCTGAATCAGTGAATGAGGAAACAAAATCGGCCGCGGGGAAATATGCGGTAACAATGCGGGATGTGCACAAATGGTACGGCAAGTTCCATGCGCTTAAAAACATCAATCTTAATGTCGAAGTCGGGGAAAAAATCGTTATATGCGGCCCATCGGGTTCGGGGAAATCAACATTAATCAGATGCATCAACCGGCTGGAGGAACACCAGCAGGGAGAAATCACCGTTGAGGGAATAGAACTGTCCCATGACATCAAGAACATCGAGATCATTCGGCGCGAGGTGGGCATGGTCTTTCAGCACTTCAACCTGTTTCCGCATCTGACGGTGCTTGAGAACTGTACCCTTGCCCCCATATGGGTCCGCAAAATGCCTCTTGCGGAGGCAAACGCAATTGCCATGCAATACCTGGAAAGAGTCAAGATTCCCGAGCAGGCGGACAAGTACCCGGGTCAGCTCTCCGGGGGCCAGCAGCAGCGCGTGGCGATAGCGCGAAGTCTCTGCATGAAACCCCGGATACTGCTGTTTGACGAACCCACATCGGCACTTGACCCCGAAATGATCAAGGAAGTGCTGGATGTGATGATTCAGCTGGCAAGCGAAGGGATCACCATGATATGCGTGACCCATGAAATGGGATTCGCAAGAACTGTCGGCGACCGCGTCATCTTCATGGACAACGGAGAAATAATTGAGGAGAACAACCCCGACGACTTTTTCCTGAACCCGCAGCATGAAAGAACGAAGCTGTTTTTAAGCCAGATACTGAATCACTGATGGAAAATATGATTATTTTACATAAGAGAGGGGGCAGAAATCTGATTTCATCCTTAAATTCAAGACGGTTCATCCTGCTTAAGAAAATAGTAGGTATGAGAGTAACGAAGCTTCTGGCAATTATTGCCGTACTGTTTTCATTCACAGCCATGGCTGATGCCGGCACCCTTGAGGATGTCAAAGCGCGAGGCAAGCTCAACTGTATTGTTTCATCGGGCTTGGCCGGATTCGCATCTCCGGACGGAAAAGGCGGCTGGCAGGGTTTTGATGTCGATTTCTGTCGCGCCGTAGCCGCTGCCGTGCTGGGAAGCGGGGACAAGGTAAATTTCGTACCGTCTACGAATAGAACGCGTTTTGCCCAGCTAAATGCTGGCGAAGGCGACATACTCTTCCGCAACACCACCGAAACGCTGAGTCGTGACGCTGACCTGAAACTGACCTTCCTACCCGTTAACTACTATGATGGTCAGGGCTTTTTAATCCGCAGGAGTCTTGGGGTAACGTCGGCAAAACAGCTGGCCGGGGCTTCAGTATGCGTCCAGGTCGGCACCACCACGGAACTTAACTTGTCGGATTACTTCAGATTCAACAAAATGGAGTACGAGCATCTCAATACCGGAACCAACGCAGAGAGCATCATCATGTATGAAAGCAGAAGATGCGACGTGTACACAACCGACGCGTCGGCTTTAGCCTCTACGCGAGCGGCGCTGAAAAATCCTTCAGAGCATGTGATTCTTCCCGAAATCATTTCAAAAGAACCCCTGGGCGGCGCGGTGCGCCACGGAGATGACCGTTGGGCTGATATCGGAAAGTGGGTGGTCAACGCGCTGATTATCGCAGAAGAGATGGGCATCACCCAGAAAAACGTCAAGGAACTCGCTAAGAAGCCTGGAAATAATCCGGGTATGAACCGTTTTCTAGGCACCGAAGGCAGCATGGGCGAAATGCTCGGTCTTGACAAAAAGTGGGCCGTTAACGCAATTTCAGCCGTAGGCAACTACGGGGAAATATTCGAAAGGCATCTGGGGCCCAAGACTCCTCTAGCACTTGAAAGAGGGCTTAACGCTTCCTGGAAAGCAGGGGGGCTTTTGTATGCAGCGCCCATTCGCTGATCGTGAGTAAAGTCGTTCCGACTTCGACGGTTTGGAATTGCAACATACCGAATATCACTAATTCCGTATTTTCCTGCTAAGTGCTAAATACTTTCTTGGAACTTGATTTCTTCTGTATTCGGTTTCGGCCGGAATATCTCAAATGACTTGATCGCAAGTGCCGGATAAGTCTGGGAAAGACCCCGACCTTCTGTTATCGCGCGAAAGTGTATTTTAAGTTAGAATTTACCGGAATAATCGATCAGCTGAACTCGGCACGGTCAACACAAGGAGGAATACTCTATTGGCAACGAAAACCGCTAAGAAAAAAGAAACCCCCAGAAAATACTCTTCAATCTACGTGGAAGGGGCGCACAGAGCACCCAGCCGCTCCATGCTGAGGGCCGTGGGCTTTACCGACAGAGACTTTAAGAAACCCGTAGTAGGAATAGCGTCAACCTGGAGCATGGTAACACCCTGCAACATGCACATAGACCAGCTTGCAAGACACGGGGCCGCGGGGGCGAACAAGGCCGGGGGCAAGTCCATAATCTTTAACACCATTACCGTGTCCGACGGAATATCCATGGGGACTCCGGGAATGAGATACTCCCTCGTATCCAGAGAAGTCATCGCCGACTCGATCGAAACGGTGACCGCAGGAGAAGGGTTTGACGGAATCGTGGCCATAGGGGGATGCGACAAGAACATGCCCGGATGCCTCATGGCGATGGCAAGGCTCAACAGACCTTCTGTGTTCGTCTACGGCGGAACGATACTTCCGGGCAACTACAGGGGAAAGGACGTGGACATCGTCTCGGTGTTTGAAGCCGTGGGAGCGCACTCAAACAATGATATTACCGATTCTGAATTAAAGGAGATTGAGTCCTGCGCCATTCCCGGAGCCGGTTCCTGCGGGGGGATGTACACCGCGAACACCATGGCTTCGGCAATAGAGGCCCTCGGGATGAGTCTTCCGAACAGCTCCGCCCAGGCGGCAGTTTCAAAAGACAAGGTGGCTGACTGTAAAAACGCAGGGGCGGCAGTTGTGAACCTCATAAGGGAGAACATAACGCCCAGGGACATAATGACGAAAAAAGCCTTCCTAAACGCCATAACAGTAGTCGTCGCGCTCGGAGGCTCAACAAACTCGGTCCTTCACCTGCTCGCCATGGCAAACGCCGCGGGGGTAAAACTCACCATAGACGATTTCACCAGAGTCGGGAAAAAAGTTCCTGTTCTAGCCGATCTCAAGCCGAGCGGGCAGTACATGATGTCTGATTTCTGCAAGATAGGGGGACTCACCCCCCTGCTTAGAATCCTCCTTGACGAGGGATTTCTCCACGGCGACTGCATGACGGTGACCGGAAAAACCCTAAAGCAGAACCTTCGGGGAGTGAAAAGATACCCCAGGGGACAGAAAATAGTTCACCCGGTAAAGAGCCCGATAAAAGAATCGGCCCATATAGTTATTCTAAAGGGAAATATCGCGCCTGAAGGAGCGGTGGCGAAGATAACGGGCAAGGAAGGCAACTCCTTTACCGGAAAAGCGATAGTGTTTAACTCCGAGGAGCAGAGTCTTAAGGCGATTCTAGACGGCAGGGTTAAAAAAGGACACGTGATAGTGGTAAGGTACGAGGGCCCAAAGGGCGGACCTGGGATGAGGGAGATGCTTGCGCCCACCGCAGCTGTAATGGGCAAGGGCCTGGGAGGAGACGTGGCGCTTATAACAGACGGGCGTTTCTCAGGCGGAACCCACGGCTTTGTTGTAGGACACATAACTCCAGAGGCAATTGACGGCGGCACCCTAGCGCTCATAAAGAACGGGGACGAGATCACTATTGACGCAGAAAGCAGGGAAATAACTCTTAACGTGCCGAAAAAAGAGCTTGGAAGGAGAAAGAAAACCTGGAAGAAACCGGCGGCTAGGGAAGAAACCGGCGTGCTGGCAAAATACTCAAGGCTTGTCTCCTCCGCTTCCCAAGGGGCCGTAACCGACGGGGTCTAGGACCGAGGCCTGCGTATTGCCTATTTCCGAGGCGGCAATATACTTTATTTTATGGAACTGCTTCGTGGAAAAAACGTCGTAGTGGGAATAACGGGTGGCATCTCCGCCTACAAGTCCTGCGAACTTGTGAGATCTCTCGTTAGAGACGGGGCGGAGGTGCGGTGCGCAATGACCAAAAACGCCGAGCGCTTCATAACCCCCCTAACCCTCCAGACTCTTTCGGGAAACAAGGTTGCCTCAAACCTCTTTGACCTGACTTCAGAATCCGAGATAGGTCACATAAAAATCGCTGACGAGGCCGATGTAGTAGTGGTCGCGCCCGCAAGTGCGTCCTTCATAGGCAAAATCGCTTCGGGAATAGCCGACAGCCTGCTCGCAACCGTCATACTGGCAACAAAAGCTCCCGTAATCATCTGCCCGGCCATGAACTCGAACATGTACTCAAACTCAATAGTTCAGGAAAACATGGAAAAACTGAGGCACCACGGATTCACCATAGTGGAACCCGGCGAGGGAGATCTCGCCTGCGGGTGGACCGGCAGAGGGAGGCTTGCCGAAACGGACGTTATCGCTCTTGAGGTCCAGAAGGCGGTCACTCCGCAGGACTACGCGGGAGAGAACATACTGGTGAGCGCCGGGGCGACTAGGGAGCACATAGATCCCGTGAGATTCATATCCAACCCCTCGACCGGCAAGATGGGCTACTCGATAGCCCGGGCGGGGTGGCTTCGCGGAGCCCGGGCGACCCTGGTCTCGGCACACTCTTCCCTTCCTGACCCCCACGGAGTGGAAGTGGTGCGGGTAACGGATTGTGATGATATGTACGAGCGAATCCACGAGCGCTTCGAGGGGTCTGGTATAGTGATAAAATCGGCGGCCGTAAGCGACTACTCGCCCTGTGAGAAATCAGAGCAGAAGATAAAGAAATCGAAAAAAGAGCTCTCTATTCCCCTTAAGAAAACCCGGGACATACTAAAATCGCTCGGGGAGGATAAAAAAGACAGAATTCTGGTGGGGTTCGCCGCCGAAACCGAAAACCTCGTCAACAACTCCAAAAAGAAGCTCGACGAAAAGAATCTCGACCTCATAGTGGCAAACGACGTTACGGCCCCGCAGGCAGGCTTCGGGGAAGATACCAATATCGCGTGGTTAGTGGACAGAGAGAGAATCGAAGAACTTCCGCTCATGAGCAAGTTCGAACTTGCAAACAAAATTCTTGACAGGATAAAGGAAATAGAGAACGGATAGAATTACCAATCTTAAGTGCTTTTGACCCCTTCATCCAAGCGTAAGCCTTAAACAACCGCCAAGCCCGCTGGAATTGCTCACATAAATACTTCAGGAATCAAACGGTTCCCTTTCCTGTTGTTTCTGGCTATCTCTCTCAGCCATGAAATCATCCGTTACGCACTCTTGCGACAGAAAAAACGCATCCCAAGTGCGATTAACGGGCGACAGCACCCGGTCAGGACCGACTACTCGTACGATGACTTCTTTGACGTTATCCGGAAAACGCGCTTCATCGGAAAGCATGACAGTTTGAGTTCCGTTGTTTTTGAAAACCGATCCTTTGGCAGACATGATAAGCCTCCTCGCAGTTTGCCATATTATATACGGCTTAAAATAATTGCAAGCGCGCAGGATACACCATCAGGGGTTTATCATGATCTTGAGACTTTCCTCGGGATTCTCGGCAAGGGTGAAGCCTTTCTGTATATCCTCCAAGGAAAACCTGTGGGTAATCATCTTCCCTACGTCAATAGCCCCTTTTTCTATTAGAGAGAGGGCGTCTTGCAGGTCCCCGGGAGCCGCCGCGTAGGAACTTACGACCCGCACTCCCGACCACCAGTATTCGTTAAAGGGGAAATCAAGGGTAAATTCCGGATCGGAAGGAGCGAAAAAAAGGATTTTCCCAGACGGAGAAACAAGTTCGAAAGCGCTTTTGATCGCAGCCTGGGCCCCGGTACAAACTATCACCATGTCAGAGAGATATCCCGAGTTGTTCTCTCTTACAAGCGAAGCGATGTCCTTGCCGGAGTCAAAAGCTAAAGTGGCCCCGAACTCAATGGCCTTGCGAAGCTTGAATTCATTTGAATCGGTCGCAAAGACCGGCCCGGCGCCAAGATGAAGAACATACTGGAGACACAAAAGCCCTGCCGTGCCGCTTCCGAGAATTGTTACGCTCTCCCCAGGCCTCAGCCCTACCGCCCGGACCGCTCTCGTAACGCAGCCAAGAGGTTCTGTGAACGACCCTTCCTCAAAGGAAACATTTTCCGGAAGATGAAAAACGCCCCGCTCAACGTTTGGCGGCGCTACACACAGGTACTCTGAAAAGCCGCCAGGGTTAAACCCCGACTTCCTTATCATGGGACAGTTAGTGTGCCTGTCGGTAAGGCAGTAACGGCACTCCCCACAGGGAACGTGATGGGTGGCTATGACCCTGTCGCCCGCCCGGAATCTGCCCACCCCCGGCCCTGTTTCGACCACTTCCCCGGCAATCTCGTGACCCAGCACCAAAGGAGCCTTCGGCACCCTGTACCACTCCATAAGATCGCTTCCGCAGATTCCGCTTGCTCTTATCCTGATCAGTATCTCTCCCTCGCCCGGCTCGGGGCGGGGAAATTCCTCAATCCTTACGTCACTGTTTGTGTGGTAGACTGCGGCAAGCATGTTAGGAACTTTGTTCTTTTAGTTCCGTGAAAAGCTCGTGGGCCTGCTTCGGGGTCATGTTCTCGTGAACGATACCGCGGATCGCCCTCATAATCGCGACCGGGTTGTCGCGCTGCCATATGTTTCTTCCCATGTCCACTCCCGCAGCGCCCCTTGATATCGCCTCGTGAGTCATGTTGAAAACATCCATTTCGGTGTCAAGCTTCGGACCGCCCGCGATTACTATGGGAACCGGACAACTGGTGGTCACTTTCTCGAAATCCTCGCAGTAATAGGTCTTAACAATGCGCGCCCCTAGCTCAGCGCATATCCTGCAGCAAAGCGCGAGATATCTTGAGTCCCTTTTCTCAAGCTCTTTTCCGACAGCCGTTATCCCGAGAACCGGAATTCCGTACTTCTCCCCCTGATTCACAAGCTCTGAGAGCCCCAGAAGCGTTTGTCTCTCAAATTCTGTTCCGACAAAAACAGAGAGCCCTACTCCCGCGACATTAAGCCTTATCGCCTCCTCGAAATCTACGGTAATGCCCTCGTCCTCAAGGTGCGGGCCCGCGACGCTCGTTCCCCCGGAGACCCTCAGCACCACGTTGGCTCCCGAGTCGGGATCGACCGAGGTTCTCAGCACTCCTCTTGTGAGCATTATGGTGTCCGCGTAAGGAAGAAGGGGGGTTATGGTTTCCTCGGGGACCTCGAGGCGGTGGGTTGGGCCAAGGAAGTAGCCGTGGTCAAGGGCGAGCATGACCGCCCTCCCGGTATCTGGCCTTATAATACGGGCCATCCTGTTTTTCATGCCCCAATCCATCAGAACAGATATCCTCCAATTGCCGTTTCGCTAAACTCTAGAGTAATACCAGCCGCATGTCAAACACGTCCTGAAGCAAGACAGGGGGCTTTAAATGCCGTATGGGTTTTTCCCCGCTCTTGGGTGTAATCCTCTTTGTCCTCATATATAATTGTCCCCGTTCCATGTCTTCGCTGCGGGAGCAGCTTTCGCGGCGGCAGCGCCAGCGCAATCTTTTTTCAAGAACCTGATCGGAGGAAAAAATGACCGGAAAAACCGTAAGATGAACCCCGAGATTAAACACCTTCGCACTTATCGCGCCCTTGGCACTGTTTCTGTCTTTTGCACTTCTCTCGTGCGGCGATGAGGACGGTTCCGGAGACAAGAGCGTTCCCAGGGTCGGAATTGTCTATGACACCGTGGGAAAAGGTGACGGATCATTCAACGATTCTGCCTATGAGGGCATTAAAAGAGCCAAGGAGGAACTCGGAGCTGTGGTAAGCGAAAAACGATCGACGGAACGGAAACAGACCGCGAGGAATTGCTTCAGTCTCTGGCCGATGACAATGATCTGGTAATAGCTGTCGGATTTTCATTTGAGGATTCAATAAAGAAAATCGCGGCCGCCAACCCTGACACCAATTTTTCGGGTATAAACATCCTGCGGGGAGAGAACGCGCCAGAGAATTTCGCAAGCCTGGTCTTTAACGAGGCCGAGGGCTCCTTTCTCGTGGGCGTCGCGGCCGCTCTTGTAACCGGAACAAGAAAAGTGGGCTTCATAGGAGGGGGATGCGGCACCCCGGACAGGCTCATTGAAAAGTTCGAGGCCGGATTCGTCTCAGGCGTTTTAGCAATGGTAAAAGGGATTAACAGGAATATTGAGGTCGAAACGGCATATCTCTCCCAGTTCTCCGACCCGCAGAATCCTGACGAACCACCCGACATGAGCGGCTTCTTCAGCCCGGACAAGGCCAAGGAAGTGGCGGAAGGCATGTTCAGCGGTGGTTCGGATATCGTTTTTCACGCCTCCGGGAGTTCGGGAGCGGGGCTTTTCGAGGCGGCCAGGGAATTCAGCGAGCAGCAAGGCAATTCCAAGGTCTGGGCCATAGGCGTCGACTCGGACCAGTACAATACCGCGGATGAACCCGTGCGGGAATACATACTGACCTCGATGCTTAAAAGGGTGGACACGGCCGTTTACAACATCGTCAAGGCCCAGAGGGACGGCGAGTTTTCAGGCGGGACCGTAAACCACGACCTTGCAAACGACGGAGTGGGCTACGCCACTTCGGGAGGATTTGTAGACGACATCAGGGAACTGATCGAAGCTCCAAAGGCCTTCATAGTCCGTAACCTGTTTGATGTCCCGACCGTTCCCGTTAAAGGTTGTCGGGAACCGCAGACCTACAACCTCAGATACTAGAGCTGCTCACAAGCGAACTCGCTGCCCTGAACCCCGAAAGCACCCGCGATATGTGATCTTCCGTGTGGGTAGCCATAAGCGACGCCCTTATCCTGCATTTTCCGGCGGGAACCGAGGGAGGCCTTACGGCCGGAGTGTAGATTCCCCGCTCGCGAAGCGCCGAGGCCAGCTCTAGTGTAGCTTCCGGTTCCCCCGTCAACACGGGCACGATCGCGCTTTGGGACGGAAGCACGTTATACCCAATGTCGGAAAGTCCCGCCTTGAACGTATCCACAAGATCCATCAGATGCTTTCTTCTCTGCGGTTCGCCCTCTATGATGCCGATCGCCTCGATTGAAGCGGCAAGAGAGGCCGCGGGAAGGGACGTATCGAAAATGTAGCTTCTCACCCTGTTTCGGATGAAGTCGACTAGGCTTCGGCTGCCGGCCACGTATCCGCCCACGGAACCTACGGCTTTTGAAAGGGTGCCCATGACCACGGGAACCCTGTCCTCGACCCCGAAATGCTCGGTAGCCCCGCTTCCCTTTTCCCCGAGAACTCCCATGGCGTGGGCCTCATCCACCATTAGCATGCAGCCGTAGCGCTCTGAGATCGAGCAGATCTCCCCGAGGTCCGTAAGATCCCCGTCCATGCTGAACACCGTGTCCGTGACTATGAGTTTCTTTCCGCTACCTTGACTTCGGGAAACCATGCGATTGAGGCCGTCTGTGTCAAGATGGGGATAGACCTCTACCGTGGCCCGCGACAGCCTGCAGCCGTCTATTATGGAAGCGTGGTTAAGCTCGTCGCTGAACACGGTGTCCCCTTCCCCGACAAGCGCGGCGATCGTTCCCACATTCGCTAGATAGCCGCTTGAGAAAAGAATCGCTGACTCGGTTGATTTGAACTCCGCTATCCTCCTCTCAAGCTCTGCGTGAAGGTCTGAGCTTCCGCTTACGAGCCTTGAACCTCCGGAGCCCGTTCCGTATTTTGAAAGGGCCTGGGCAGCCGCCTCCATCACCCTCGGGTCGGTTGAAAGACCCAGGTAGTTATTGGAGGCAAGGAGTATGTGCTTTTTCCCGCCGATCAGTATTTCGGGGGACTGGCCCGAGGAGATTTCCGTAAGCGTCCTGAAAAGATTCTTTCCCCGGATGGCCCTTAACTCATCTTCTATCCACTCAAGAGAATCGGGGGCTTCCATCCGCACTAACCCTCTTCAGTAATTTTTTTTATGGAGAGATAGGTCGCCCGCAGAAGCTTCGCGAGATCGTCCATCCCGATTCCCACGGGAGGCATAAGCACTACCACGTCCCCAAGCGGTCTTATGAGAACCTCGTGCGAAAGAGCTTCTTCGGAGACCCGCCACCCCATTCTCTCAGCCGCCTCGTAGGACTTTTTCGTTTTCTTGTCGCTCACAAGCTCGATTCCGACCATAAGCCCCTTGTTTCTCACGTTCCCGACGTGGGAGAGACCCTCGAATTCACGAAGCTCGTTCTCTAGGAACTCCGTTTTTTCCGAAAGGGAGTCCAGTGTGTCGTTATTTCTAAAAGCCTCGAGATTTCCCATCGCGGCCGCGCATGAAAGAGGGTTGCCCGAGTAGCTGTGGCCGTGAAAGAAAGTCTTAAATTCCTCATAGTCTCCAAGGAACTCCTCGTATATCTCGTCGGTCGTCAGAGTCGCTGAGAGCGGAAGGTATCCCCCCGTCATCCCCTTTCCCAAAACCATCATGTCGGGCGTTACCCCGTCATGTTCGCACGCGAACATCTTCCCCGTTCTGCCGAAACCCGTAGCCACCTCGTCAACTATCATGAGCACGTCGTAGCGAGTGCAGTACTCTCTCACTTTCGCGAGATAGCCGTCTGGAGCCACCACCATCCCGCCCGCGGCTTGAACGCACGGCTCAAGTATGACGGCGGCTATTTCCTCGTGGTTCTCCCTCAGTATCTCCCCCATCTCATCCGCGCACGCAATCCCGCATCCAGGCCAAGTCTCTCCAAGCGGACACCTGTAGCAGTAATAGGAAGGAGCCCTTAAGGTCTTGAACAGAAGCGGGGAGAAAGCCTTGTGGAAAATGTCGATTCCCCCGACCGAGACGGCCCCAAGCGTATCGCCGTGGTAACCGTTATCAAGACACAAAAACGCCTTTTTCTCCGGCCTGCCCTTGTGGGACCAGTACTGAAACGCCATCTTGAGCGCAACCTCGACGGCGCTTGCCCCGTCGCCCGAGTAAAAGACCTTCTTGAGTCCCGGGGGACAGATTTCCACAAGCTCCTTGGCAAGCTCGGCGGCCGGAGGGTTGGTTATGCCGAGGAGAGTGCTGTGGCTTACAAGCTCAAGCTGTTTTTTTATGGCTCCGTCGATCTCGGGCACCGCGTGGCCGTGGATGTTTACCCAAAGGGAGGAGACGCCGTCTATATACCTTTTTCCCTCGGAATCTATTAGGTAGGAGCCCTCAGCGCGCTCGATCACTATGGGATCTGTGCGCGCGTAATCCTTCATCTGGGTAAACGGATGCCAGACGAATTCCCTGTCGTAGGATCCTATCTGTTTTGATCTGTCACTCATCTTGGTTTGTCTGGAACCGTTTTGAAAGAGGCCCCTAGTGGGAAGAATATAACGAAATCGCGGGGACGAGGCTAGTTCAGGATTTCCTTCCTGACCGGCATCTGCAGGTCATCAAGCATCCGGAGGTCGTCTCGAGGCGAGCGCCCGGGAGTGGTAAGGTAGTTGCCGAGGATCATGGCGTTTGCCCCCGCCACAAGACCCATCGCCTGGAGGTCGCGAAGCGTAACTTCCCTTCCCCCTGCAGTCATTATTATCTTGTCCGGAAGCGCGAGCCTGTAAATCGAGATGGTTCTTACGGCTTCAAGCGGCTGTATGGTCTCAAGGTTCTCAAACGGGGTTCCGGGTCTCGGGTCAAGGAAATTTATCGGAACCCACGTGGGGTTAAGGTCCCTTATCTCGAAAGCGAACTCCATTCTCTGGCGCATGGTCTCCCCCATGCCGAGTATGCCGCCCGAGCAGAGATTCATGCCGGTTTCCTTCACCAGAAGAGCGGTCTTGAGCCTGTCGTCGTAGCTGTGGGTTGTGCATATGCTGGGAAAATGGCTCCTGCAGGTCTCGATGTTGTGGTTGTATCTCCACACCCCGTGGTCCCTGAGCTCATAGGCCTGTTCCCTCGTGAGATCCCCCAGGGAGCAGCCGACCTTGAGGTTAGTTTCCGCGCAGAGAAGATCAACGGCTTCGAGAACCTTTTTGAATATCCTGGGCGTCGGGCCCTTGGCGCTTATGACTATGCAGAAATCCATGGCGCCCATCTTCTCAGCCTGCCTCGCGGCCCCTAGTATCCTCTCCGCCGCCATTAGCGGGTGAGCCTCAACCTCGGTATCGAAATGGGCCGACTGTGAGCAGAATGAGCAGTCCTCTGGACAGTTTCCGGTCTGTGCGCTTATTATCGAGCGAAGAAACACCCCGTCGCCCTTGTACTTGAGAGTCACCTTTCTCGCAAGCGATATAAGTTCCGATAGGCGCTCGGCTGGAAGTTTTGAGAGCGCGAGGGCATCCTCGAAGGTTATGTCTTCTTCTTTTTCCAGAAGTTTTTCGGAAACGACGTCAAGAATATCTATTTTGGTTGCCTCGGAGTCTTAAAGTCTAGGGGAATCTAGATTACAGAACCGGGCGGGGTTGTCAAACGAAGCCACCCGCGGACGATAGGCAGATCAGTCGGAGAAAACATCCGAAAGCGCGTCAACCAGATCCTCAACGGAGCGCACTATCCCGCCGCCGCTTTTTCGTATGAAATATTTGACCTGGAGGTTAACGGTGCTGCCTGGGTTATCTCCCGTGAGACGAAAATCCCCCCTGCAGCCGAGAATCTTCTTTCCGAGGGCGAACGCGCAGCCTGTCTCTGAAGCGGTGCCGCTGTCGACGTCAGTGCCGTCCAAAACGGCGAGCATCCTGCCTGAGGATTCTATCGCCTCTCTGTTTTTTTCTCCGACGAGCATGCTGAAGCTATCCCATAACTGTTTTTTTCGCTTCGGGAACGGGAATCTCGATGCCCGCATCCCACGAGTCTGGTATCTCAAAACCGGGTTCTCTAACAAGAGGCAGAAGCCGCCCGCAGTAAAAATCCCGGCACGCTTCCGAGAACCCAGGCGGACCTGCTACATGGATTTTTTCATTTTACGCTTTAGCGGCACCGGAGCGAATACTGCGCCAAGACCTGCTTTTGCTCTTGCAATTTGGTTTAAAGTTATGGTTCAACACAAAGAGGTACTGATTTTACATTACTATGCAGTTACAATACAACAAAAATTTTTACGGGAGGAATTATCAGGATGAGACTTAGAACATACGGAATGGTTTTGAGCCTGTTTTTTGCGCTCGGGCTTGTTTTTTCGTTCGGCATTGAGGCGTCCGCCAGTCACGGGGACGGTACAGGCACAGCCGCGGGAGACGTCGACCCTACAAGTAAAGCGGAAGTGGAAGCCTTTCTTGGTCATATAATAGATTACTACGATCAGGTTATTGCCGATAGCGCCCCGGATGCGCAGAACAGGGAAATTACAATATATGGAAGGCGGCTCAGGGAAGAAGGGCCCTATAAAAACACCCAAAACAACATGTACTCAATGGCCTTAAACTCAAGGGGATATGTAACGAATCACGCTATATATTCCCGATCGTTACTCGGTCACCAGCTTAAATCGGATCCCGGGACACCTATTGCGAGTACCATACAAGCTTTAATCGACGGTTCAGATGTCGACATGGCACATTGTGAAGAAAATTATGACGGTCAGGACAATGTAGCCTGCGCGACAAAAGTAAGGAGCCTTTCCGGAATTATAACAGTCATAGCAGGCCTTCATCACGCGGAAGACGATGCTGCTTTTGCTCTTCCCGATGCCTGCAACAATTTCATGCTTGATACTACCGCTGAGCAAGTTTATAACGACCACGATAAGCTTAAAGATTACGTAAAAGGTATTATCGGGGCTGCTCAACAGCTACTGGTAGATTCAACTGATGCTGCATTTAATGATCCAGATAATGCTAGTCTCTTGGCTCGGTCTTTTGTGCTACTTACTAATCCGCAAGATCCAGATGGGTTAGCTGCGGCAGGCGAATTTCAAACAAAAATATTCGAAAGAGTTTTCGACACAATCGCTTGTTTTGCAAGCGGGGACTTCAAGCATAAGAACATATACGCTTTCATCATGAGTACGGATATGGCCGGCACCGTACTTATGAACGGAAACAACTTCGACCTGAACGGCCTTGACCTTCAAGTGAATGACGATGAATTGGGAAGGACTGACGATAGTATAGTGAGCCTGTTTCGCGACGAATTGACAGGCGGAAGTGGAACCTATCAAGCTGGACAATCCGCTACCGTCAGCTACCGCTGGGACGACCCCGATGATCCGGACGATGGCATTCCCGGCTGGTTTGAAATGGGATCGGTTCCCGGCAGTTCGCCTAAGACAAGCTACATTGAGGTTGCGAACATAACCGAGGTCTTGAAACTGGACCCTAGATATAGCATGTTTCCTGATTTTCTCTACATCTTTGGTTCCGGAACTTATCCTGAGGATGAGATGATGCCGGAGATGACAACAGGAGATGGTGGTGACGGATGCGCAATCGCGGGGACGGGACATATGCCTCAGAGCACGTTGCTTAACCTGTTCCTGACAATGTCCGTTCTGTTCTCGGTTGTTTTTCTGAGAAGACGCGTATAGGTGGGAACAAAAATTTTTCCGGAAGCTTTTTCCGGAACTTATAGCTGGTTATCAAGGGCGGTTTTCACAAACGAGTTGATGTCGCCCTTGATAACCAGTTTTTTTTCGACATTACGAAACACCTTAATCCTCTTCAAAGCAAGAAAGTAAAAGAATCAACAAAAGCGCTGTCTGCCTGATCTGGAAAACAGCAAAGCGCGACCCTCTTGTTGACTCCGGAAATCAAACACGAGAGGCAGGACCCGCCCGCAGTAAAAATCCTGACACTCTTCCAAGAATCCTGAGGGATTTACCACATAGATTTTTTTGGTAACTGCCCCTATAACCAGCCAGAAGTAAGATGAGGGAGGGAGGTTGCTGGAGGACGGCACTCTCCCTAGTGTTTTTTGTATAATATTCAAGTGTTTTTGGATCTAATGATTGAGGAAGGGGTACAGATTTAAGTTTACAAGCCCTACAAACCCCGTATCGCCTCCTTGAACCCGCAGTGTAGTGCTTTAAATTCCCAGAGCCATCCCGTCCCAGCGACATCTTTGCTTCCCGTGGAAGCGGGCAATTCATCGGCTGAATTCATGTTGGGGAAGTTTGAGAGTTCCATTCACCCGAATGGAGAGGAGGACTTGCTAGGATTGGATGTTCCGTATTGCCCTGAAACAACTTAACCTTTACTTGACAAGCAGTTAAGCAATAGAATACAATCCTCCCTAGGATGTATGGAGCTTTCACAGCCTGCGATGCTCAATCGGTAATCTGTCAACCTAAAAGAATAATTCCTTAATAATATGATGGAGCAAGTGACTAGTTATAGGGATAACTACCTTGAATTATGATTTAATGCGGAAAAGTATTAATTTTGCACTATAATATTGGTACAACAAAAATCACAGTGAGGAGTAATCAGAATGAAATTCAAAACACACGGAATACTGTTGAGCCTGTTTTTCGCGCTGGGGCTTGTTTTTTCATTCGCCATTGATGCGTCCGGCACTCACGGAGACAGTACGATAACCGCGCAAGATGTAGCGGACGATCCTGGGAATGAACAGAAGATGACGGATTTTGTTAATCGTATTGTGGATTACTATGAACATGTTAGAACCGACAACATGGATGACCGCGCCGCGCTGATCAGAGAACTGACAATATTCGCCAGAAACATCAGGCAAGATGGCGGAGACTATAAGCACGGTGATATCTACGCAATAGGCATAACGGACAGGAATATTGTAACGAATCACGCGGGATATCCCGTAAGAATAGGATACAGGTTTAATCCGGATGCCATGGATTCGGCGGTTGCAGCTACTTTAAAAGCTTTACTCGACCATGAAGATCTTGCGATTGGGGCTCCTCCGGTGTGCGTGGATTACGGCCCGAACAATGAAAGGGTGGCCTGTGCAGCCAAAGTGGAGGAAACCGTTGCTGGTAGCCCTGTAACAAACATAGTAGGTCTTCGTCATGCGGTAGACGACTCCGCCTTTGTTCCTCCTGGCTGTGAAGGTCTCGAGCTTGCCACTACCGCTGCGCAAGTTGAGGAGGACCACACGAAGCTTCAAGCTTACGTACAAAGTGTTATAGACGCGGTTCAAAAAGACGTAGCAAAGATATCACAGGAAGAAGCTGTCAAAGCGCTAGCCGCAAATCCATCTCTAGACCCAATTAGTAATTTAGACGACAGGCAGACGCTGGCAGCCCTTGTTCAGGGCCCCATAACCTTAAGAATTCAAGAGCGGCTTTTTTGTTTCGGAAGCGAGGATTTCAAGTATGGAAGCATATATGCTTTCGTAATGGACGCAGACCCAGCACAGTCCACAGTGCTTGTGAACGGAGCCAGCTTTGACCTAAATGGCTATAACCTTGACTTGAATGATAATCTGTTGGAAGGTGAACGGAACATAGCGAGACTGTTTCACGAAAAATTAGGGGCCGTAGAAGTCGGAGCTTCCGCCACAGTCGAATATCACTGGTTAAAACCGGGAGATACACCAACTGCAATGTGGTTCGAAGATAGGATGGTTCCCGGCATGTCACCCAAGACAAGCTACATCGAGGTAGCGGACTTAAACGCGCAGATTGTGCCACACCCCGGTGAATGGCTCTTCATTTTCGGTTCCGGGGTTTATCCTGAAAGCACGCCGGCAGACGGCAACGACGGAGCGTGCACCATCGCCGGAGCCAGCAATACGTCTCAAGGCGCATTGCTTAACCTGTTTCTGGTAGCGTCCGTCCTACTCTCGGTCGTTTTCCTGAGAAGACGTGCGTAGAGAGACTTTCTTGCAATATCGGCAGTTTTCTGAAACTGGCGGTAACAGTTGATCTAACAAGGGCAGTCTTGAAACTGCCCTTGTTTTTCTCGGCATTTGAACGCACCTTATTACTGACTCCGAAACAAGGCAGCAAAATGCCGAGTTGTGCCTAGGCGGATACGTATAAGGAACTGTCTGTTATAATTTTCAAGTTATGGCCAGTACGGAAATAAAGTGCGATCTTTTCATTGACGGCGGGGAAAGGGAGCCGCAAAGCGGCGCTTACTCCGTAAGGGAAAACCCCGCAACGGAAAAACCCCTGGCGGAGGTCGCCCAGGGAGGGTCAGAAGACATCGACGCAGCAGTTCGGGCCGCCGAGCGCGCTTTTCCCGGGTGGTCTCGTCTCCCTGCATCCGAGCGCGCCAAGTACCTTCTTCGGATCGCCCAGGTACTATCTGACAACAGAGATAAGATTGCCCTTGTAAACACCCGCGAGACGGGAAAGCCCATACGCGAGAGCGCTGAGGTTGAGATAGGCGGTTCCGTGAGAACGCTTGAGTATTACTCAGGAGCTCACACCCGTCTTAACGGAGAAACCCTGCAGGTAAACGAAAACCAGATATCCCTGACCATAAAAGAACCCGTGGGCGTAGCGGCCCACATAATCCCGTGGAATTTCCCCCTTCTTCTTTCCTTCTGGAAAATAGCCCCCGCACTCGTTGCCGGATGCACCGTGGTCATAAAACCCGCTGAACTTACCTCATGCGGGATCTTCGAGGTGGCGAAACTCTGCTCAGAGGCAGGACTTCCAGACGGGGTGCTCAACGTCGTGCCCGGCGAAGGATCAGTAGCCGGTCAGGCGCTCACAGAACACCCCGATGTGGCCAAGATAGCGTTTACTGGTTCCACGGAAGTCGGAAAAAACGTCATGAGGACGGCGGCGGGAGAGATAAAAAGGGTATCGCTTGAGCTAGGCGGCAAGGCCCCTTGCATGATTTTTCCCGACGCAAACGTCGAGGGAGCCGTCGAGGCATGTCTTCGTGGAGGTTTCTTTAATCAGGGGGAGAACTGCACCGCCGTGACCAGGCTCATGCTCCACGAAGAGATATACGACGAGTTTTTATCGGCTTACCTAGACAGGATCTCGAGGATAAGAATCGGGGACCCCGAAGACCCCGAAACCGAATTCGGGACCGTGATCTCAAAAGAGCACTACGAGAGCGTAATGAACTACATAGAAAAAGGCGTCTCAGAAGGAGCGCGAGTGATCGCGGGCGGAGACCGCCCCGAGGGATTCGAGAAGGGCTACTACATAGCGCCCACAGTTTTGGAGGACGTCCCTCCCGGCTCTACCCTCGCGCGCGAGGAGGTTTTCGGACCGGTGGTCTGCGTCATGCCGTTTAAGACCGAGGAAGAGGCAATCACGATGGCAAACGACGTTGAGTACGGACTTGCCGGAGGAATCTGGACACAGGACATAAACCGGGCACTCCGAGTCGCAAAGGCCGTTGAGGCCGGATATCTCTGGGTTAACACCTACGGGGGGATAATCCCCGAAACCCCATACGGGGGCTTTAAACAGAGCGGAATCGGAAAGGAACTCGGAGCCGAAGGAATAGACAACTACCTTGAGACCAAGTGCGTTAACATCTTTACCGGGGAAAGCACCGGGAAGTGGTACCAAGGGTAGCCGATGAACTTCAAGGACATAATCTACGAAAAAACGGGCGGGGTGGCCTTTATAACCATAAACCGCCCCAAAACGCGCAACGCCTTTCGGGACGTGACGCTCCGCGAGATGATCACGGCCTTTACCGACGCGTGGGGAGATGCCGGGGTCGGCGTTGTGGTTCTCCGGGGCGCGGGCGGGAAGGCTTTTTGCAGCGGAGGAGACCTCAAGAAGAAAAAAAAGGGGTCCGGCGGAGAGGACGGCTTCCTCGGAGTCGGGGATTACGTCTCTCATCTTCACTACCTTATAAGAAACATACCGAAGCCGGTCATAGCGGCAGTCAGGGGCTACGCCATAGGCGGGGGGAACATACTGCAGTTCATGTGCGATCTTGCGATCGCCTCTGAGGATTCCACCTTCGGGCAGGTGGGACCCAAGGTCGGAAGCGTTGACCCGGGTTTTGGAACGGCTTATCTCTCAAGGCTAATCGGGGAGAGAAAAGCAAGAGAGATGTGGTATCTCTGCAGGCAGTACTCGGCCAAAGAAGCCCTTGAGATGGGACTTGTAAACAGGGTCGTTCCCGCAGAGGAATTTGACTCAGAAGTAGAGCGCTGGTGCGAGGAACTGCTCTCGAAAAGCCCGACCGCCCTTAAGCTTGCCAAATACTCCTTTAACTCCGAAACCGACGGTCTTTTCGGAATCTCAAGCATGGGAAAGGCATCGCTCGATCTTTTCAAGACCACGGACGAAGCCGCCGAGGGGACCGATGCGTTTGTGGAGAAAAGACCGCCTGATTTCTCGCCCTACAGAAAGTAGCCCGCCTCCTCGACTCCACAGTTGTGAAGCTTTTTTACAGAGAAACTTGCGGACAAAATTATGATAGACATGGCGCAAAGGGATTTATACGCGATTTTCCCCTGAAAGTGCTTGACAGTCTTTTTATTTTTTTGTTTTAATTATAGGAATGTATGTTCCGGCCAGCACCGGAATCGGTGTTCATTTTTATCGGAACAGACAAGAATGATAAATCCGATCGATGACCCGGCGAGAGGTCGGGTTTTTGGGGTTTAATCTTGTTGAATCAATAAGGAGGATATAATGAGAATTTTGATGCGAAATACGGTCTTTAAGACTGGGGCTCTTGCGGGTCTTTTTTTATGTCTGCTGGCGCTTGGGGGCGTCTTTCCCGGTACTACGGCTTCCGTGCATGCCATAACAGCAAGCGAGGTACAGACCGAAGCGGACCTTAAACAATTCGTAGAGGAAGCGGTTGACGAGTATTACATAAATAAGATTATAAAAGAGACTTGTGATTTTAGCAAAATTCCTAAACTCGATCCTTTCCAAGACCAAATTCCTGATCTTTCAACTCTTACGGTAGAAGAGATAAAACCACTTATTAAGCTGTTTTCTACTGTACAACTGACTAGGGCGGATATAGATGAAAACGAAGCGTGCAATTTTGACCTCCCCTTTCATCAGGTGTTTGGCAGGGAAGACGGAGATTGGAAGTCGGGTTCCGTGTATCTTTTCGTCATAGATGATCAAGGAGAGATGCTTTTTAGCGGAGTTGATCAAAGTATTGAGGGGGTGGAGCTGGTTGCCGAGGACGAGGGCGGCCGGGATGTCCCTGGGTTAATTATTGGCGAGGCACGAAGTCCCAGCAGCAACGGCATTGTTGAGTATTGCTGGGATGATCCGGATGTACCGGATGACGAAATAGTCGATTCGAATGGGAATTCCATTCCTGGAAAGGCCCCTGGCGACTCTTGGAAAACTAGCTACGTTATAAACCCATTTGTGTACTTGGGAGCGGCGGCGCTCTCCCCTTCTCCGGGTATTATCTTTGGTTCCGGCATCTATCCGAAAACGGGCAACCCACCGCCAGGATGTGACGGGGACGGAATGGCTGGTGACGGGGATGACATGGACGACGGGGATGACATGGACGACATGGATGACATGGACGACATGGGTGATACGGCCGGCGAGACTAAAGCTGTCAGTGGCGGAGGTTGTGCAATTGTGGCGGGAAGCGACAATGCGCCTCGGGGTACCATGTTTAATCTGCTATTGATAGTGTCCGCACTGTTTTTCACCATATCGTTCAGAAGGCGTGCGATTGACAGACAGAACGGTGTTCGGTCTTAGTTCCAAGATATTTTCTGACTAAGGTACCGCCGCCTCGGGGATATTTCCCCGGCTCGAGCGGACTGGTGTTTTAGCCAAAACAAGTGAAGAGGGAGCGTCGCTTGGCGCTCCCCCTTTTTTTGATCAGTTCACTTCTGTTTTCCCTGAAGGTTCATCCTGCTTTCTCGGCAGGGTGAGATGCAGGACGCCGTCTTTGTATTCGTTTCCTGTCCATTATGCTGTCGTCCAGGCAAAACAATTTCAGCGGTGAATAACCCCGAAAGCATTATTGCGTCCACCGGTCGGCAACTCTGCAGGAATCAGCGCCGTATCCCGTGTGAGTCAGGCAATCTGGCTGTCAGATTGCTGGAATACGGGCTGATGCCGCTTGACCCCATTCTCATTACGGAAACCAAATCCCAAAATCATATAAGCGTGAATGCCTGACTGTGTCCCCGGCGCTTGAATTATCGAAACTTTACTCTATAATACAGGGTTTCATATTTTGAGGTTCGCCATGGAAATGCAGGACGCAAAAATATTCAGCGGCACGTCAAATCACCCTCTGTTCGGAGACGTGTGCGACTATCTCGAGGTTTCTCCCGGAGAGATGGAGATAAACCGTTTCAGCGACGGTGAGATTTTTGTCGACATAAGGGAAAGCGTGAGGGGGTCTAACGTCTTTATCATCCAGTCCACGTGCCCCCCGGTAAACGAGAACATTATGGAGCTTCTCGTGATCATAGATGCGCTCAAGCGGGCCTCGGCTAAGGTCATAACCGCCGTCATACCGTATTACGGGTACGCAAGGCAGGACCGCAAGGTTCAGCCCCGCGCCCCTATAAGCGCCAAGCTGGCCGCCGACCTGATAGTCGTTGCGGGGGCAAGCAAGATAGTGACCATGGACCTTCACGCCGGCCAGATACAGGGGTTTTTCGACGTTCCTGTGACCCATCTCTACGCCGCGCCCGTGATAACCAACTATCTGAGAGAAAAATACCGCGACGGCGAAACCGTAGTGGTTTCTCCGGACGCAGGAGGGGTTGAGAGGGCGACCGAATTCGCAAACAGGACCCACTCAGAAATCGCCATCTGCTATAAGAGAAGACCCGCGCCCAACGTCGCGCGGATAAGCAACATAATTGGCGACGTGGAGGACAAGCACGCCATAATAGTGGACGATCTCGTGGACACGGCGGGAACCGCCACCGAAGCCGCCAAGGTGCTTCTCGAGAGGGGAGCGAGAAGCATATCGCTCTGCTGTACCCACGGCGTGCTCTCGGGACCCGCACTTGACAGGATAAACAACTCGGACATTGACGAGGTAATAATCACGAACACCATTCCCCAGCAGGAAAACCAAGAACAAAGCGCGAAAATCACCGTGCTCAGCATCGCCGACCTCATCGGTGAAGCCATAAGGAGAACGGCGCTCGGGGAATCAATAAGCGCGCTTTTCACTTAAACGACTCCAGGAGAGAAACATGGTACAAAGTTCACTTCGGGTAAAACCCAGAAAAAGAATCGGTAAAAGCGGGGCAAGGGAAGTAAGAAGGGAAGGAAACATACCCGCCATACTTTACGGGCGGGGAGAGGATCCCGTGCCGCTTGTCGTACAGCCCGACGAACTTAGGCGGGCGCTTACAAACAGCGCCGGACTGAACACCGTCCTGGAACTCGAAATAGACGATTCCGAAGCCCCGGCGAAAAAGTTTTCGATGGTTAAGGAAATCCAGAAAGACCCCATTAAGGACAGGGTGATTCACCTTGATTTTCTGGCCATCGACATGCAGAAAACCATTACGGTAAAGGTCCCGGTAAACACCTTGGGAAGATCCGAGGGAGAGAGAAGGGGTGCCAGGCTCGAAAAGCTGATGAGAACCATCGATCTTGAATGCCTGCCGGGCGATATCCCCGATTCAATAGAAATAGACGTAACCGACCTCGCCTTAGGAGATTTCGTGGACATAGCGGGTCTTTCACTCGGCGAGGGAGTACGGCCGGTTAGAGACGGGAGCGAAAAAGTCGTCCATGTGATCGCGCAGCGCGCAACAGAGGAGGAAGAGGCGACGGCGACGGCCGAGGAAGAGGAAGAACAGGAAACCGAGGCCCAGGAATAAGTAACCGAATCCATGCGATATATGATTGCAGGCCTGGGAAACCCCGGTTCCGCTTACGAAAATACTAGACACAACATAGGGTTTCGCGCGGCGGAGCGCGCGGCGGAGCGCCTCGGCTCAAAAATCGGGAGGAAAAAGTTCAGAAGCCTCTGCACAGAAGCGATTTACTCGGATGAGAAGCTGCTGATAATAAAGCCCCAGACCTTCATGAACGTAAGCGGCGAAGCGGTTCGCGAAGCTAAGGAATTCTACAGGATAGAGCTTGAGCGGATAATCGTGGTTTACGACGAACTTGATCTCGCCCTGGGAAACATAAGGGTAAACAGGGGAGGAGGCTCGGCCGGACACAACGGAATAAGATCCATAATAACCTCTCTCGGATCAGAGGAATTCTGCAGGGTGAGAATCGGCATAGGCAAGCCTCGCGGGAAAAAAGAGGCAAAGGATCATGTCCTCTCACAATTCGCCGCGGATGAGAGGGACACGGCAACCGAGATGGTCGAGGCGGCGGTCGAAGCAACATTTGAGATAATAAGCCGGGGAGTGGACTCGGCGATGAACAGGTTTAACAGTCGACTTAACTGAAACAAATTAATTCTCTACTAGGAGGAATTTACCAATGGGTATGGGTGAAGTACTAGCGGGCAACGTGGGACTTGTGGGAATCGTGGTAGGTCTTATCGTGCTCCTATACGCGTTATTTGTATACAGGGGGATAACCAAGCTTCCTGAAGGAACCGACAAAATGAAGCACATCGCTTCTGCGATTCACGAGGGAGCGATGGTGTTTTTGAAAAGGGAATACAGAATAATCGGCCTTTTCGCTGCGATTGTTTTCGTTCTGCTCTCGGTGTTTCTTGGAATTGAAACCGGGACCGCTTATCTCGGCGGGGCGATCTGTTCGCTTATAGCCGGGTTTTTCGGCATGAAGTCAGCCACGAAAGCTAACGTGAGAACAGCACAGGCGGCAGCAACCGAGGGACAGGGAAAAGCCCTTGAGGTGGCTTTTCGGGGCGGGAACGTGATGGGGCTTTCGGTCGCAGGTCTGGGTCTTCTGGGACTCTCAGTCGTTTTTCTTCTGGGACTCGACCTTCAGACAAAGCCTGAAGACAGCACCCTTTTCACGGCGTTCTTAAAAGAATTCGGAGGAATGATAGGCGGATTCGCAATGGGAGCCAGCACCGTAGCCCTTTTCGCAAGGATAGGCGGAGGTATATTCACCAAGGCCGCTGACGTCGGAGCCGACCTTGTCGGAAAAGTGGAAGCCGGAATACCCGAGGATGATCCCAGGAATCCGGCCACGATCGCCGATAACGTCGGAGATAACGTCGGAGACGTGGCGGGAATGGGTGCCGACCTTTTCGAATCCTACGTGGGAGCCGTAATCGCTACCGTAGTAATTGCAGCCAGCATGGCGACAAACCAGCTCGCCATGATGTCGGTACCGATGATACTCATCGTAGTAGGAAGCCTCTCCTCTCTCGTTGGATCCAAAGCGGTAGGATGGCTGAGGGAAGGAGAACCAAGCGCTGTGCTTGAAAGATCCACCATATTTGCAGCCGTCGTGTACTGCGCGATCTCCCTGCTGGCACTTTACGGGCTGGCGCAGGTGGAGAGCCTGTCCACCATGGGTAAACAGGGATACATAAGCATATGGCTCACTTCCATAGCGGGCCTGCTCGCCGGAATACTGATCGGCAAGGTTACAGAGCATTTCACTTCGGGACCCCCGATCAGGAAAATAGCAAAGGCCTCCGAGACAGGCGTTGCCACCAACATAATCGAGGGAATCGCTGTGGGAATGTACAGCACGGTTTACCCGGTGATCATAATCGCGGCGGCCATAGTGCTGTCTTACTGGTTCACGGGGCTTTACGGAATAGGGATAGCCGCGGTCAGCATGCTGGCGACCATAGGAATAACGATGTCGGTTGACGCCTACGGCCCGGTCGCGGATAACGCGGGCGGTATCGCGGAGATGTCGGAACTCGGCACAGACGTGAGAAAGATCACGGACAAGCTTGATTCTCTCGGCAACACGACTGCAGCCATAGGAAAAGGATTCGCAATCGGTTCGGCGGCGCTTTCCGCTCTCGCGCTTTTCGCCGCATACACAAACGCCGTCGGGCTCACCTCAATCGACATTACCCAGCCCAAGGTGGTGGCGGGAATGCTGATAGGCGGAACGATCCCGTTTCTGATAGGCGCCCTGACCATGGGTTCGGTGGGAAGGTCGGCGCAGCAGATGGTGGAGGAAGTGAGAAGGCAGTTTAGGGAAATAACCGGACTTCTTGAAGGAACCGGCACCCCGGACTACGCAAGGTGCGTACAGATAAGCACCGACTCTTCCTTAAGAGAGATGATACTGCCGGGCGTTACCGCCGTAGTGGTACCGCTCGTAATAGGTTTTGCCCTAGGAGAGGAAGCCCTCGGAGGTTTTCTCGCCGGCGCCGTCGTGGCGGGAGTGATGCTCGCACTTATGATGGCGAACTCGGGAGGAGCCTGGGATAACGCGAAAAAATTCATAGAGGAAGGAAACATGGGAGGAAAAGGGTCGGAGGCGCATAAAGCCGCCGTCGTAGGAGACACGATAGGGGATCCGTTTAAGGATACTTCAGGGCCGGCGATGAATATTCTCATCAAGCTCATGTCCATAGTATCGCTTGTCATAGCTCCTCTTCTCATACTATAAAACGTAAGTTTTTCGGGCGGGGTCACAGCCCCGCCCGTATTTACACTATTTCCAAAAACCAGTATAGTATCTTTTTCTGTTGCTCCTGATGTCACAAGCGACGACATTCAGGGGTCGAAGACCAAAACAGGAGGCAGTTAACCATGGCTATTGAGCCAACGAAGTACGAAACGCTTTATCTCGTAAGACCGGACATATCCCCCGAAGATCTTCTTACGATCCAGAACAGGGTCGAGCAGAGCGTGGCCGGAAACGGTGGGGAGATGATAAAATTCGAAAAATGGGCGGAACGGGATCTTGCGTACAGAATAGAGAACTACACCAGAGGCACCTACTACATAGCCGTTTATGCGTCTGACCCCGGTGCCGTAACCGACATAGAAAGATATTTTAACCTCTCAAAGAACAACGTTCTGCGGTTCATGACCGTAAAATACATCGAGGATCAGAAACCAGCGGATGCCGCGATCAGCGCTCCTCCGCAGGCATCTGAACCAGAGGATCAGAGCGCTTTTCAGAGTCCTCCCTCCACACGAGAGAGTCAGGCCGAAGGCAGCACAACCGCAGAGCAACCCCAGGAAGCCAAAGAGCAGCCTCAGGAGGTTGAGGAGCAGCCCCAGGAGGCCAAAGAGCAAGCTCAGGAAAGCGAGGAGCGGACCGAGGAAAGTCAGGAACAACCCCAGGAAAATGAAAAACAGACCGAGGGAGGCAGCGAATCATGAGCAGAAGACCAATGGGCGGGGGAGGCAGAAGGTTCTACTCGCGCAGAAAAAAACCCAGAGACCTTGCCAAGGAAGGCAAGCAGATAGATTACAAGGACACCGAACTTCTCTCGCAGTTCATAACCGAGAGAAAGAAGATACTGCCCAGGAGAAACACCGGGCTTTCAAGGCAGGAACAGAGGAAGGTGGCCATCGCAATAAAAAGAGCCCGTTTCATGGCGCTTTTGCCATACACGGTAACTCACAAGTGATTCCCGAATACCGCTTAACCGATACGCGGAGGTAAACAATGAAAGTAATTCTGATTTCCGACGTGGAAAACATAGGGAGCGTCGGAGACGTAAAAGACGTAAAAAACGGAATGGCGAGAAACTATCTTTTTCCCCGTAAGCTCGCGATAAAGGCTACCGAAGCAAACCTGAAGGCTTGGGAAAGCAGAATAGAGGCAATAAGACTGCGTAAAACCGAAGTTCTTGAGAATGCCAAGGCGTTTGCGGAAAAACTCGAGGGTCTTGAAATTACCATACCCGCCAAATCCGGGGAAGAAGACCGGCTGTTCGGATCAGTCACTTCGCAGAACATTTCCGATGCGCTGGGGGAAAAAGGATTTGAGATCTCAAGAAGGGATATAGAGCTTGACGGTACCATAAAAGCACTTGGAACTTACTCGGTTGCGGTGAAGCTTCACACGGACGTAACCCCGCAGATAACCGTAAACGTCGTGAAGGAAGAGGAGTAGAAAAGAATTAGGAACTTATTGGCATTTTCTCGGAGGAAACCGCTATGTCAGACAGTTTAAAAACCCCGCAATTCGCTCCGGTGGGAGAAAAAGAGGTCACCCGGGCCATAGTCGAGGGATTTTCAGAGGAGTTCAGCGAATACATTACAAGTGACGTCATAATCGTCGGCGCGGGGCCAAGCGGGCTCGTGGCGGCAAAAGACATAGCAAAGAAAAAGTACAAGGTGCTGCTCGTCGAAAGAATGAACTACCTTGGAGGCGGATTCTGGATCGGCGGATACCTTATGAATAAGGTCACCGTGCGCGCCCCGGGACAGACGGTTCTGGACGAAATCGAAGTGCCGTATGAAGAAGTGTCAGAAGGGCTTTTCGTCGCTGACGGCCCCTACGCCTGTTCAAAGCTGATAGCGACGGCGTGCGAAGCCGGAGCGAAAGTAAGGAACATGACACTGTTTGACGACCTGGTTTACAGGGAAAACGGAAGGGTCGCGGGAATAGTAATCAACTGGACGCCCATTGCGAACATGCCCAAAGAGATAACCTGCCTTGACCCCATAGCGATTGAATCAAAACTGGTAATAGACGCCACGGGCCATGACGCCTACTGCATTTCCAGGCTCTCCCAGCAGGGTCTTTACAAAAAGCTTCCGGGCCACGGATCGATGTGGGTAGAAAAATCAGAAGAAGCCCTCGTTGAATACACAGGAGAAATACACCCCGGACTGCTTGCGTGCGGAATGTCCGTTAACACCACCTTCGGACTTCCGAGAATGGGGCCCACTTTCGGTGGGATGCTGCTTTCAGGGAAAAAGGTAGCCCAGGTTGCGGTAAACATACTTGATGAGATGGACTAGAGACCGCACGGCGGTCTCCTGTTTTCTGTCATGCGCCGCGGCGTTGCTTCTACCGCCTTTTTGCTATCCTGCTTATCTCGCTTTCGCACTCGGCGCACACAAAGCCTGAGTACTGGATATCAAGAACTTCCCTCTGCCAGTGCGAATTAAAAAGCGCACATCTGCTGTTTTCGCAGAATTCTTTTCCCGAAAAATGATGCAAAAGAGGCTGAAGCACGTACGCGCCAGCTATCTTCGTCATCCTCTCGTCTTCGTAGTCGACGAACTTCCCCCGGAACATCTCGTCAAGCTCCGAGGGATCTTTTCCAGACCGGACAAACTCCGCCTTGAGAAAATAATACTCCCTGGGTCTCGCGGGGCCTTCCACCATTCCCGAGGTTGAAACGAAGGACGGAAGCCCCGAGAGAATAGCCCTCGCGTGGTATCTTCGGGATCCGTAGGTGCCAAGAAGCCTACCCGTGATAACAGCATGGAAGCCGTTTTTCGCAAGTTCGCCGGGATGCCTTCTAAGAAAAAACCTCGAGAATATTCTCTGGACCCAGAAACCGTCATAAAGCTTCTTTTCGAACGGTTCTGACGCCGGAGGAATTTCGGAGAAATCAACGGGCCTTTCAATGTCAAATACCCTCGCCCTCGGTAAAAGTGATTCAAGTTCAGCCGTTTCCTCGGCTTCAAGGGACAGGTAGCTTAAAAAATCTCCGCGAAACTCAACCGAAAGACCGAGATTTGTGAGAAAATCCGTTACGTCTTCCATGACGAGCGATTGCGGGGGACTGTCCGAATAAAGGAATACTGGAAACATCAGGGGGAAATATCCGAGCCTCTTTCAGCAGCGGGTGAGAACTCGGCTATGATTTCAATTTCCACCGGGGAGTCCATGGGAAGTCCGGGAACCCCCACCGCGACCCTGGCGTGACGTCCGTTCTCGGAGAGTACGTCTGAGAAAAACTCGGAGGCGCCGTTAACCACCTTGTGCTGCTCTGTAAAACCGGGAGCGCTTGCCACGTAACCCGTCACTTTCACGATTCTGCCAAGCTGCCGAAGATTTTCCAGAGTATGGCTGATTACGGAGAGGCCGTTTATCGCTGCAAGCCTAGCCGCCTCGTAGCCCTGCTCAACCGTAAGGTCGGACCCCACTTTGCCCGTGAAGCGGAGCTCCCCGTTCTCAACGGGAAGCTGACCCGATATAAAAATCAGGTTGCCAGACACGGTTGCGGGGACGTAGCTTCCTAGGGCCGGGACTTCTTCGGCGAGCTTTATTCCAAGTTCTCTGAGTTTCTCCTCTATCATCAGTCGCGACTCGTTTTTACGCCAAGATAGATGGTCCTGCCCCCGCGTTCAATCAGAAAGAGCAGGGTTTTTCCTGACCGGTGCTCCTCAATAGTTTCCTGATAGTCTTCAAGCCCGTCGACGGAATCTCCGTTTACCTCAAGTATAACGTCGCCCGGACGGAACCCCGATTCAGAGGCCAGGCTCCCCGGCGCAACATTCACGACAATCACTCCGCCCGACGCCTGAATTTTGAACCGGTTTCTCAGCTGCTGCGTTATCTCGCTCACTTTAATGCCAAGCTCTTCCTCGGCTTTGAGCTTGTCTTCGGATTCCTTGATTTTTTCGTTCTCGGGATGCTCGATAAGTTTTATGGTGAAAGTCTTCTCCTTCCCGTCGCGAAGCACGACAAATTTCGTATCGACCCCGGGCTTGGTAAGCGCAAGCTTTCTCGCAAGCGTCGCGGCGTCCGGAATCTCCTTGCCTTCAACGGAAACGATCACGTCCCCCCTTCGAATACCCGCCTTGTCCGCAGGGCTCCCGCCCTTGACCTCGGATACAAGCCCTCCCCTGTCGCGGTTAATATCGAGCGCCTCGGAGATTTCCGGGGTTATATCCTGAATCATTATTCCGAGCCAGCCCCTGATGACCCTTCCATGAGCCTTGAGATGCTCAACGACAGTTTTCGCCATGTCTATCGGTATGGCGAAACCAAGGCCCTGGCCGCGTGCCATAACCGCGGTGTTCACTCCCACCACCTTGCCCTCGTAGTCAAAAAGCGGTCCTCCGCTGTTTCCGGGATTAATAGCCGCGTCGGTCTGAATGAAGTTGTCGTATCGCCCGATTCCAAGGGCCCTTCCCTTCGCGCTGACTATTCCGGCGGTAACCGTGTGACCCAGGCCGAAGGGGTTTCCGATGGCAAACACCCCGTCTCCTATCTGAAGGGCCGAGGAATCACCCATTTCCACCGCGGGAAGAGGCTCTTCGGGATCAATTTTCAGCAGCGCCAGATCGGTTACGGGGTCGGTGCCCACTATCTTGGCATTGTATTTCCTGCCGCCTTCGAGTATCACCTCGATCTCTTCGGCTTTCCTTACGACATGGTTATTGGTAATTATGTAGCCGTCGGAACTCATTACGAAGCCGGAACCGAGTCCCTTGTTTCTGAATTCCCTTCCTGGAACCTGATCGGAGAAAAACTTTTCGAAAAATTTCTTGAACTGCTCATCCTGGTACGGCGAGGCAAACGGTGAAGTTTTTATCACGTTTGTCGTGCTTATATTTACGACCGAGGGGGTAAGACGTTCTACCGTGGGGGAAATGGACTCGGAGGGGCCGTGGGAAAGGGCTTCTGATAGAAGAAACGAGAAAACCACCGCTACGACGACAAAGGAGATGAGATACTTAAGTAATTTCATTAAATTTTACACTCCGGAATTAACAATCTTAGAAACCGTCTGACATCGACTTCACAGTGGATCTTTCAGCATGTTGTCCCAGTATCTGAAAAGCTGGCGGCTTGAATACGCCCTCACGAGATAATCTCGGATCGACGATAGAACGCCGCTTTCGGTATATATGAATTTCCCCATGATCCTTGACTGGTTCTGAACCTTGTTCACCCTGCCCTTTCTTCTTGACTGATACTGCCGGAAGGCATGAGGGAGATTCACGGAATCGGTCCTGCAGAGCTCCTCGGCCAAAACAGCGGCCGATTCCATCGCCATCGATACGCCGGCACCCGCGTTTGGCAATATTGCATGAACCGAGTCTCCGACAAGCACCACCCTTCCGTGCGACCAGCGGTCCATCTTGAGGTCGTTGTATTCGTCATAGTAAATATCGCGCGGGTCATCAAGGCCACGCAGAATTTCCGGCACTATCCCTCCGAATTCGGCGAAATTCTGCCGTATGCTCTCTATTCTCGTATCAACGCTGTCTCCGACACCGGATTTCCTCCTTACGCTTGTGAAAACGGCAAGTCGACCGCGCGTCGGCCACATCCCGAGAAACTTTCCCTTGCCCCAGTACTCGATTATCCCTTCGCTTGAGCAGATATCCGGGTTGACCCAGAAGCCCCACCCGGACATGCCGCTGTAGCGAAGCGGTATGTCTCCGAAGATATCCTTGCGGACTTTAGACCTTATCCCGTCACATCCTATAACGAGATCGTAGGTTCCCGTGCTTCCGTCGCTGAACACCGTCTCGACCCCGTTGTCCGTATCAGCAAGGGAGACGACCGTGGTATTCATCCTGATTGAATCCCCTCTTACCGCCCCCATCAGTATGTCTATGAGATCAGGGCGGTAAATACTTATTATGGGACCGTATTTTTCCACCACGGAGTCAATCGTGTAGCTGTTTATGGCCTTGCCCCTGTAGTTGGAAATATTGTAACTGGTAAAAGCGCAGCCCTGCTCCCGCAGCCGCTCGTAGAGGCCAAGCCCCTTGAGTATCCTGCTCCCCGAAGGCCACACCACTATCACGTAGCCCACGTCTCCGAACTCGGGGGCCCTCTCAACCAAGGTGGGCTGAAACCCCCGCTGCTGGAGAAGCCCGCAGAGCGTGAGTCCCGCAACGCCCGCACCGACGATAAGAACTCTCATGCCGGGACCGTAACGGACACGGCCGTTTGAAGACATGGGTGCGTTCTCAGCCCGGTTCATGTTTCTCTCCACTTTATCCTTAAAACTAAAAAAAGACTGACCTCGGGTTATAGAAATTATATACTTATTTACCCAAGCAACAAGACGATTGGTATAATATATTGCAATGGCTAAAGAGATACGTACTGTAGAGTTTGTCGTTCTCCCTGTCACTAAGGCTAAGGCAAGTAAGATGTTCCAGACAGCGGGAGCCTGCCGGTATGTCTGGAACCATTTTAGGGAGAAGAACCTTGCCGACTATCAGGCATTCAAAAACGGCAAGGGAGAGCAACCGAAGACCAGTTATTTCAGCCTTGGGGTGGAATTCACTAAGCTCAGGCGTAAAACGGAGTGGATGCGGGAACTTCCCGCAAATCCCGTCAAGTACACGCTCAAGTATTTTGCTGACGCGCTTAGAGAAGCTATGGAGGGCAAAAAAGGCTTTCCGAAGCCGAAGAGCAGAAAAAGAACCGTTCCCAGCTTCACCATACCAAGTTCTTGTGGGGTAAGAATACGGAAGACCAACAAGAAGTATTCTTCACTCCTTATTCCCCTGGTCGGCTGGGTAACGCTTGCTCGTGGAGGTGGCAATTCCCAGGAAGAAGGAGAACCCAAGCAGGTAGTGCTTCGCCATGACGGACACAGGTGGAGGGCCATTGTCTTCTATGAAGTTGAGGTAGAAGAAAGGATGGATGCTGGCGAGGTTCTAGGAGTTGACATGAATGCACGCCAGGTAGCCACTTCGGATGGAGATTTCTACTATCTGCCCGATCTTGAGAAAAAAGAGAAGCGAAGGAAATGGTATCAGCGAAAGATGGCAAGACAGGTAAAAGGGTCTAGCAGAAGGAAGGATACGAAAAGAAAACTTGCGAAGGTGAGCAGGAAGATAGCCAATACACGGAAGGACTGGATTCATCAGACCACAAAGGAGATTTCTGAGAAATGCGGAACGGTAGTCGTAGAAGATCTCAAAGTGAAAAACATGATGGCTTCCGCAAAAGGAACGATAGAGAACCCGGGAAAGAACGTGAGGCAGAAAGCGGGACTTAACAGGGCAATGCTTGATACGGCCTTCGGGAAAATAAGAAAAAACCTTGAATACAAGTGCGGGAGAGTAATAGAAGTGAATCCTGCTTATACAAGTCAGACATGCTCCGAATGCGGGCATACAGATAAAGAGAACCGTAAAACCCAAGCGCGGTTCCTATGTGTAAGTTGCGGATTTGCGTCCAATGCGGACACGAACGCGGCAATAAACATAAGGCGTCTGGGAATGGCGCATCTGCACGGCGAGGGTTCTGGTATTAGCACAGTCCCGATGAACCGTGAAATTGATACGAGGCTATCCTATGGGTAACCAAGTATATAATTTCCATTATAAACTATTTTGAAAAAACTGCTTAATGCGGTTTTTGGTAACCTTGCCCATGGAGTTTCTCGGAAGCGAGGAAAGAAGCAGAAGTCGGGTCGGAAGTTTGTACCTGGCAAGCCTGCTGGAAGCCCAGCCGCGAAGTTCCTCAAGCTCAATCGAAGAATCTTCACCTAAAACGAGCGCGGCCCCTACCCTCTCTCCCCAGCGCGGGTCGGCCACTCCGACCACAGCGCACTGCTCGACAAGCGGATGCTCCCTCAGCACCTCCTCGATTTCAAGAGCGGATATCTTGTATCCGCCCGACTTGATTATATCCACCGACTCCCGCCCGAGTATCCTGTAGGAACCCCCGCGCTCCAGAAACGCTATGTCTCCCGTTTTGAACCATCCCTCGCAGAAGGCGTCCTCCGCTTCCCGCGGCTTTCCCCAGTATTCAAGAAACACGCTTTTCCCTTTTACCCTGATCTCACCCTGACTCCCTTCCCCGAGCCGCTCACCATGTTCATCGAAAATACCTGCCTCGACCCCCGGCATCGTGAATCCCACGCGCCCCGGAAGCCTTTTACCCCTGTAGGGGTTTGAAAGAGCCATCCCTATCTCGGTCATTCCGTATCTCTCAAGGAGCACGTGACCGCTTATCTCCTTCCATTTCTCAAGAACGGACACGGGAAGGGCCGCAGAACCGGAGGCCATCAGACGTAACCCCCGAATGGAATCACTCATCCGCGCTCTCTCCCGGGCGGAAGAATCCTCCCAGCAGTCTATCAGCTTGGAATAGATCGTGGGGACACCCATAAATAGGGTCAGGTCTTTTCTTTCAAACCTGTCCCATACACCCCGCGGACTGAACCCGTTCATCATAACGCACCTGGCCCCGGACCAGAGGGAACAGAGAACAACATTCAGTATGCCGTGGAGATGATGAAGAGGCAGAACGTTGAGTATGGAATCCCCGGCGCTCCACTCCCACGCTTCCGTCATGCTGTTTATCTGGGCCTTTATGTTAAGATGCGTCGAGACGACCCCTTTCGGTTTCGAAGTAGTGCCGCTTGTGTATATGATCATCGCCCTTCTTTCCTCGCGGACAGGGGGAAGCTCTCCGCGGGCGGGCAGCAGAACATCCGGGAGACGCCGCAGCCGCACTCCGGCACCGAAACTCGCCCCCTCAAGCTTATGCGCAAGATCCGGGTGAAAAACCACCGTCTCCGCACCGGAGTCCCTTACGACGTATTCTATTTCTCTTGGAGAATGAGTGAGACCAAGCGGTACGGACACGCCTCCCGCCATCCATACACCGAGCTTAAGCGCGACGTACTCGAATCCGGGGGGAACGATAAAGGCAACCCTTTTCTCCCCGAGATCTTCTTCTCGCCCGAGAAGGTTAAGGGCCACAAAGTGCGAGACGCGAAGCAGGTCGGCGTAAGTGAAACTCCCCGTCCAGTCCTCAACCGCAGTCTTTTCCCCGAACCCTTCTGCCCTTTGTATAAGTTCAATTTCAGCCACGAAGCTTCTTTAACCTCCCGGTTTTTTGTTCTATAATAATAAGACCTTAAGCACCGGCCCGCAATCAGTTGTAAGCGGGCTGTTTTCAATCAGTCAAAACCATGGCGCAGCAACGTGAAATCACCGAACTCGGAAACCCCGTGCTCAGGCAGATGGCCGAAAACGTCGAGAGCATAAGCGACTCAGAAATCCAGGAACTGATTGACGACATGATCCTAACGGCCGCAGAAGCAAGCGGCGTCGGAATCGCCGCTCCTCAGGTATCCGAGGCCCTTCGCATCTTCATAATCGCCGGAACCGCAAGCCCGCGCTACCCCGATGCCCCGGAAACGGAGACCAAGGTGATAATCAACCCCGAAATAGTCTCGGTGTCCGAGGATCTGGAAAAAGACTGGGAGGGGTGCCTCAGCATCCCGGGACTCCGGGCGCTTGTGCCGAGACACAAGTCAATCCGGGCGGTCTACAGGGACAGGAATGCCAACCTCGTCGAAGAGGGATTCTCGGATTTTGAGGCGAGGGTGTTCCAGCACGAATACGATCACATAAACGGAGTGGTATTTCTTGACAGGGTCGAGAGTTCGCTGGAGATAGTCACGGAAAACGAATATATGAAACTTATGACCCCGTCCGGTCCCGAGGAGGAGGAATGAAATGGAAATTATATATAATCCTACACAAAACCGGTTAAAATACAGCAATGATAAGGACTTACAAATGCCGTGCGAAGTTGTCCAGTTCAGGGCACAAAAAGCTTTCCCGGGTATTTCAGATGTGCGCCGATCTTTACAACGCCTGTCTTGAGGAGCGTATTGACTGCTACAAAAAGACGGGCAAGTCCCGGACATATTACGACCAGTGCAAGGCACTGACCGAGGTGAGGGCGGATGATCCCGAGTACGGAAGCATAAGCGTGCAGGTGTTCCGCGGGGCGGCAGGCAGGATAGACAAGGCGTTCCAGTCATTTTTCCGCAGACTGAAGAACAAGGAAAAACCGGGATTTCCCCGGTTCAGGAAAGGGGAGCGCTGGCGCACTATAGAGATAAACGACCAGTGCTGGAAAATGCTCAGGCGTGAGGGGAACAAGGTCATTCTCAAGATCAAAGGACTTCCCCGTATCGAGGTGAAACCGTCGCAGGAACTTCCTCCAAATGGTCTTCTGAAGGCGATACGCATTACGAGAAAACCCCTGCGCACGGAAGTGGCGCTGTCTTATGAACTGGCCGACGTGCAACCGGTCGAAGAGATTACAAACCCCGTGGGAATAGACATGGGTATATCGAAGCGTCTTACGCTAAGCAACGGGGAGACGGTAAGGAAGCGGGAGATAGACCGCTCTAGGATAATCAGGCTTCAACGCTCGGTTTCCCGCAAGAAAAAAGGTTCCAGCAACCAGAGAAAGGCGTTATCCAAGCTTGCGAAAGAATGGCAGAGAGTATCTGAGAGGGAAAGAGATTATCTTCACCGTTTGAGTGCGGAACTGGTGAAGATGTATGACTTTATAGCAGTGGAGAAATTAAAGACAAAGAACATGCTTCGCGACAAGAATCTGGCAAAGAGCATATCCGAGCAGACTTGGGACAAGTTCGTAACGCTACTTGACGAGAAGGCCGAGAGTGCTGGCGTTAAGGTGGCTTACGTGAACCCCAAGGGTACTTCTCAGGAATGCTCAGGCTGCGGAGCGACGCTGAAGAAGCCTCTGTCTGCGAGGACGCATAAGTGCGGCTGCGGAGTTGAGATGGACAGGGACGTAAACGCGGCGTTGAATATCCTTCACAGAGGCATCTCTGTTGCGGGTGGGAAACTCAAGGAGTCCCGCATAGCCGGAAGGATGAAAATGAAGCGGGCTGATGTAGGGCCCGTTCGGCCAAGAACAGTATATGTGTAGTAATGTATATAAGTCCCAATGAAATTGTCCGCGCAAGCGGAGAACCCAAATTAAGGAGAAACTCATGAGCGAACACCCAAAAGGTCTTGATCACGCTATAAATCACGGTTTTTACGACGCCGTTTTCCAGAGGAGGTCCAGGCGTTTCGGTCTTGGAATGGAGATCGAAAGAGGACCACTGCAATACAAGTCCAAGCATGATCCCGTACCCCTATCCGAGCTTGAGGAAGCCATACTGGTGTGGACGGGGTTAGGCATAAAGAACATAAATCTCTCCGATTTCCCCCCACACGTGGGTCTTGACCTTGAGATGCAGTTTACGAGCAAGACGATCCCTGCCCTCGGGGACGTTCACAGAACGGAGCTTTTCTACACGAACGACGAGGGGCTCTACATGATAAAGATGCATGACCGCCGCGCCGAGGATTTCGAGGGCCTTGAGAAAATGACCCGCCACCAGAGAGTGGACCGGATACTTGAGCTGTTCCGCGAATCCAAGATCAAGCTTTCGGACGGAAGGGCGGACCTGCCGTCAAAACCCCCTGGAATCGCCGCTCATAATCTTTGGAACGTGAACAAGCCCGGAACCACGGTGTTCATGCCAGTAACCGACCTCTCGGCATGCATAATCAACCTTTACTTCTTCTACATGAGACCCGACCACAGGTTTAACTTCGTCGATGAGCTCCACAGGCTGAGACCGCCCGGAACCGCAGAGTGGCTAGAAAAAGGGTTTCTCGACAAGTCGAAAAGAATGCCGCTTGTCGAGGCGGAACTTCGCTTCGCAAACGGCTACATAGCAGAGCAGGCCTTTATGGGACAGAACATGGTCCTGACGCTTCAGACTCTGGGTCTTGGAGGATGGCTTTTCAGCGGATTCGCAAGCATGTTCATGCTCGGCGGAACCCCTTTTAACAGAGGGCTGGGATTCCGGTTCGCAACTCCCGATATACAGGGCGACACGGGAAATCCGAACCCCGTGGCCGTAGGTCGGGACGATCTGTTCCAAGCGTTCTGTCCGCCCTACTACAAAGACATGGGGGAAGCCGTGGAAGCGTTTAACGACATGAAATGGACAAACTGGGAATCGCACAAGCTCCCCTACAAGGATCCGACCGGAGTGCTTGCCGAGGTTGAAAGACCCAGCAAGGATGAAATTCAGGTCGTAAAGGACATCTGCAACTACGTTTACGATACATACGGGAGATTTCCGGCTTTTTCCGACCCGATGTTCCTTCGATTCATGGTGCAGGCCCATCATCTGGATCTGGATTTCTACGACAAGTACTACCCGCCCGGAGCTTACACGGAGGCACACAAAAATCATTTCGCGCGCTGGCATCCTGACATTCCTGATCCGTTTTCGGGCAGTTAAGTAACTCTACGCATTATCTCTCATAATCCTTCAACCGATATAATTCCGGAGGCCGTATAAGATGGGAAAAAACAAACTACAAGAAACTTTCGGGTTACTCATGACATTGCTTGTTGTAGGCGCGTTTGCTGTTGCCTTGACAAGTTGTGGTTCGGATGACGAAGACCTTAACCTCGATGCCTTCCCCGTCTTTAAAATGGGAATGCTTCTTTCTAAAACAGGAGAACCGGAGATAGGGCATAACTACGAGCCGGGAGTAAGGCTGGCGGTTAAAGAGATACAGGAAGCAGGCGTAAATGTAATTCTTGCAGGAAGAGACAGCGCGTGCAGTCTTGACACTGCGGAAAGATCTTTTAGTCAGCTTATGGAGGAGGGTGTACATGGCATTATCGGAGCCGGATGTTCAACCGTTTCCTTGGGACTCTTTGATGAGATAAACGAATATGAAATGGTGATGATCTCTCCGGTCAGTTCTTCTCCACTTCTAACTACGGAACCGACCTCAGGTAACGGGTTTTTCTTCAGATCCAAGCCCTCCGATGCGTTCAGGGCCGTAGTTATCGCCAAGGTTATAGCCGAAGATGGAGGGGCCGACAGCATCGCCGTAATCCATATAGACGACGCTTACGGCAACGCTCTTAAAGATGCCTTAATAGAAGCGGCAGGAAACAGTTCCAATATCACGCAGATTCCTTACTCTCCGGAGGCTTCGGCTTCGGAGTACGCAGAAGCCGCCCGGCAAGCCGGCTCCTCTAACCCCGACGCTGTAGTCATCCTTCCCCTGGGGGCGGAGCGGACAGACCTTATAGCGGCGCTGATTGCCACAGACACGGGGCCATCCCAGACAAAAATATATCTTGCCGGAGCCACGCCACCGAATCTTGACGCAGGCGTAAGAAATCTTCTGGAAATATAAGGCAGTGAAGTCCAGGTAGAGGGAATAAAGGGTATTACTACTTTTTTTCCGGAGAACGCGGACTTTACGCGCCGTATAATGGAATTTGCCCCGGAGATAGGATGTCCTTCCTGCCCACGACATGCTTATGACGCCACCATTATCATGGTTCTTGCCGCTTTGAGCGCGCAGACTGTGGAACCGTCGGAATACGTAAATGAAATAAGCGATGTGACAAGGGATGGCGAGAAGTGCCAAAGCTTCCCGGAATGCCTCGATCTAGTGGTTGAAGGTAAAGATATAGACTATGACGGAGTATCCGGCACTATCGAACTTGATGATGCGGGCGATCCTACGGAAGGAATTTACGAGATCAGCAGGTACGGTGCAGACGGCATCCCGGTAAAAGTGGGAAGCATTTCCGTTCCTTGATCGCGAGCAAAGAGAACACTAGGTAAGAAGAGTGCGATCAGCAATTCACTTGAGAAATCCACGGGTTCCTTGTGAGCACTATCGCCAAGAAACTCCTTTCCCCCGAAGAAACCACGCTGCTAATCTTGTTTTCTGCCAAAGATCCATCTAAACGGTTGCTTGGCGAGGAATAAAACAACCTGAAGGTTAAACAACACCCCCGCAAAACTAAGAAGATCGGAGGGCTTCATGTATATCTGCGAATCCCACACTCCCATCTGCCCGCTTATCACTATGAACTCGCCCTCCACGGACGATTCCGTCACCGTTATTTCAAAATCCCCGGCTGGGCTGGTTACTTTCATTAAAATTCTCCCGTGACCGATTAAAAAACTCTGGGTTCATTATACCAAAAAACCGAACCCCTCACCCGGGACCAGGAAGAGCCTCTCCCATCACCTCAACCGGGGCGTCCTCGCCGGTCCAGATCTCAAAAGCGTCAACTCCCTGGTAAAGGAGCATGCCGAGCCCAGATTCGGCTCTCAGCCCCAGAGCCCTAGAGTCTCTGACAAGCGGAGTAACCGGAGGTTTATAGACAAGATCGTAGATAACGCAACTCTCACCTAACAGGTCAAGCGGAAGGCGAAGCGGTTCGATATCACCCATTCCGGCAGACGAGCAGTTAATAACAATATCCGCCTGCGCAATCAGTTCAGAAACCCTGTCAGCATCATCAAGCGGAGCCGCGGAGAATCCGATGCCGTCAAACCGCGGGGAAAACTCTTCTGAGAGCTTCTGCGCCTTCAAGTAAGTCCTGTTCGCAATCGCAACGCTCCGGGCCCCGCCCGTACACATCGCCACTATCACGGCTCTTGAGGCTCCGCCGGCTCCAACGATGAAGACATCCTTGTCTTGAGGGATGAATTCAAGCTCGGAGCGAAGGGCTCTCAGCACTCCGGAGACGTCCGTATTATAACCCTTGAGCCTTCCGTCTTCGTTAACTATGGTGTTTACCGCTCCGACCATGGACGCTTCGGGAGCAATCTCATCCAGGCCCTCCATGACGGATTGCTTGTGCGGGATAGTGACGTTAATTCCGCAAAGACCAAGGGCTCTTATTGAACTTACGGCCTGAGCTACGTTTCGGGGGTCTACGTCGAAGGCCAGATAAACGCAGTCAAGCCCCAGATGCCTAAACGCTGCGTTATGCATGGCGGGAGACAGGCTCTGGGATACAGGATGGCCGAAAATGCCGTATATCCGAGTCGTGGCTTTTATTTCCAAATCCGCTCGTCCTTCGGGCAATCGCGAAGAATTTCCCGCACCCCCGCAATATCGTGGTTTATCTGCTCTACAAGCTTGTCCACGCTCTCAAAACGCTTCTCGTCTCTCAGTCTCTCGACAAAATTAACTCTGACTTCCTCTCCATAAAGGTTGTCGTTGAAATCAAAAATATGGGTCTCGACTGTAAGCTTGCTCTCTTCAAACGTCGGACGGACTCCTATGTTAGTAATACTTCCGTGAAATCCGTCGGAGAGCTTTACGTATGTAGCGTAAACTCCCGGTTTGGGAAGAATCTCCCATTCCGTATCGAGGTTAACCGTCGGAAAACCCAGTTTCCTGCCCCTTTTCTCCCCTTCCACCACAACGCCCTCTATGTAGTAATCGTAACCGAAAAACCGGTTCGCCCCGCTGATTTCTCCGTCTCTTACAAGGTTCCTTATAACGCTGCTGCTTACCACCCGGTCATCTACACGCGCTGCTTCGGCGACCACTGTGTTGAAGCCGTGGATATTTCCCATGGACCGAAGAAAATCGACGTTTCCTTTTCTTTTGTGTCCGAAAGAGAATCTAGGGCCCACAACTATGTCCTTTATCCTCAGGCGCTCAAGAAGAATGTCCTTTACGAAATTCTCCGCGCTTACCTTTGAAAGCTCAGAAGTGAAGTTAATACAGATAACAGCATCAATACCCGTTCCCTCGAACATCTCGAACCTCCGTTCCAGCGGAAGGATAAGGAAAGGTTCCTTCCTGCCAAGCACTCTCTGCGGGTGGGGATCGAAGGTGATCACGCAGGAACGCGTGGAATTTTCCCGCGAGCAGTGTTTCACAGCGTCTATTATTTTTTTGTGCCCGAGATGGACGCCGTCAAAATTTCCAATGCCTGCTGAGGTCTGAAAATCCAGAGGCTGTTTGGGATCAATGATAATTTCCATGTTTTCCAAAAACCAAAATCGTAAAAAAATAAACACCCGCTGGAAGCGGGGAAGGAAAGAACGAAATACTACCATATAATACCTTTACTAGGCTACATTCAGTTCTGCCAATTTTCAAAAGGAATCTCCCCAACAAAAATTGAATGAGAAAGAAAATTACTCTTGTCTAATAAAAACACTATCTTTATGTGATTGATGGTTCAGAAACCATCTTGTCAAATCAACCGGAAACCCTTTCTATCTCTTCCAGAAAGACGGCATCAGAAGCACCAGAACCGTGTAGAGTTCAAGCCTCCCTATGATCATGGCCAATGAGAGAATGATTTTCGTAAACGACCCTAAGTGAGAATAATGGCTGGTCGGACCGACCTCGTCAAAAGCAGGTCCGACATTGGTTATGGAAGCAACCGCGGCCGAGACTGCGGATTCCAGGGATATGTCCTCAAGCATAAGAACCACGAGAGCAACGAAACCGCAAAGGAAAATGTAAAGGATAAAGAAGCTCGTTATGCTTGAGACCGCCTTCTCGCTTATGGCCTTCCCCCCTATGGTTATGGGAGAAACCACGTTCGGATAAACGAGTCTTCGTATCTCTCTGTGAGCTTTCTTGAAAAGCACCATGATTCTCAACCCCTTTACCGACCCGGAAGTCGACCCCGCGCACGCGCCGAAGAACATCAGCATGAAAATCACCCATTTCACAAAAGCCGGCCACGCGTCAAAATCCGTGGTGGTAAATCCGGTTGTGGTGATAATCGAAACCACCTGAAAAGAAGCGTAGCGCAGGGACTCGGAGAAGGTTCCGTAAACACCGGTCTGGATGAGTTCTAGAGCAATAAACAGCGTCGCGGCAACAACGAAAAAGAGGTAGAACCGAAACTCGGAGTTCCTCAGAAGCTTCCCAGGCCTCCCGGTAAAAAAGTAAAAATGAAGCACAAAGCTAGTTCCGCCGAGGAACATGAAAAACGTAATGAGCCCCTGTATGTAGACGCTGTCATAAGCCCCTATACTTGCGTCTCTGCAGGAGAAACCCCCAGTTGAGAGGGTGCTGAAAGAATGCGTCAAGGCATCGAAAAAACTCATTCCGCCAGAAATAAGGAGCACCGCCAGCACACCTGTAAGAGCTATGTATACAATCCAGAGCTTCTTGGCAGTCTCGGCGATTTTTGGTGCGAATTTCTCCGTCGTCGGTCCAGTGGTCTCAAGTCCCATTAGCTGCGCCCCGCCGACAAAAAGCTTGGGAAAAATTGCGATTCCCAGGACTATTATTCCCATGCCGCCAAGCCACTGAGTAAAGTTCCTCCAGAAAAGAATTCCCTTGGGAAGCCCCTCTATGGATACAAGCGCGGTAGCTCCGGTGGTGGTAAAACCCGCGGTCGATTCGAAAAGCGCATCAACCGGACTGGCGAACACCCCGTACATATAATAGGGAATAGCGCCGAAAGCACTCGCAAGCACCCAGCAAAGCGCCGCGATCAGAAAACCTTCTCTTCTTCGTATCTCAGTCGGGGCTTCGGAAATACGGCAAATGACCATAAGAGAAAGACCCGCAATTGATGTTACAAGCGCCGAGATCAGGAATGCAGAAAGATCGTCTTCGGGGTAAAACAGCGTACAGACTGCCGGCACGAGCATCAGCAGCCCGAGATACATCACGAACTTTCCCGTGATCTGAAAACAGAACCTAACGTTCACGAAACCAGTATCTCTTCAACCTTTTTTATGGCGGCAGGCAGGGAAAACACCACCAGACGGTCTCCGACCTGCGCGACAAAATCCCCGCCGGGGAATATTGGTTTCCCGTCCCTTATGCAGACGCCTATAACGGAATCGTGGGGCATTTTGCACTCAGAAAGGGGTATCCCGAGGATCTTGGTATGTTCAGTTACGTCGAACTCGAGAATCTCTCCCGCTCCCTCGTAAAGAAGCGACACGTTAGCCTCTCCACCGAGATGAAGAGAGTTCAGAATGGCATTTGCCACGGCCATGTTTACACTTATGGCCCTGTCAATACCTATCGCCTCTAGCACTCCCACGTAATCGGGGTTCGAATAAAGCACCGTGCAGAGGTCAATGCCGAGATTTTTCGCAAGAAGAGCGCTTAGCACGTTATTTTCATCATCGCCGGTAAGAGCAAGCAGGTAATCGCTTTTTTCAACCCCAGCCTCCTTCAGTATCTCGAGGTCAGTTCCGTCACCTTCAAACACCATCACGCCGACGAGTTCCTCGGCGGCAGCCCTGGCCTTGTCATGATCGCTTTCAATGAGCCTTACGGAAAGCCCATTAGCGTGAAGCACGGAAGCCACTTCACACCCTACCCTGCCTGCACCGACTATGATAACGGAATGGACCTTCTGGATTCTCAAGTTAAAAAGCTTCTTGAGCTTCTCAAGCGCCGAAGGAACCCCGAGAGCGAAGACAAAATCTCCCGGGCGAAGCTCCGTATCTCCCCGCGGAATGGTTATCCTGTGCTCCCTCTGCAACCCGACGAAAGTCCAGTTCCTTGGGCTGCTCACAAAATTCCTGAGCTTCTCGTTTATTATTGGCACCCCTTCATGCACCCTGAGCTTGAGAAGCTCTATCTGTCCGCTCGCGAAAAATTCCACCCTTCCCGCGAAAGGAGCGCTTATAAGCGCGCTTATCTTCTCTGAGATTATGCCGCTTGAACTTACTACCGAGATGTTCGAGTTATCTATGACCCCTGCGTATTCGGTATACTTCGCGTTTTTTACCGCGGCGACGATTTTCTCAACTCCCGAGGCATGAGCGATAAACGAAGCAAGTATATTCGTTCTGTCATCCCCGGTAACCGCGAGAACTATGTCGGCCTTCTCCATCTCCGCCTGTCTTAGAACGACGGGATCGTCCCCGTTCCCCTCGATTGCCAAGACATCCTGAGTCTCCTTGGCTTTGGCTATAAGTTCGGCGTCTTTTTCGACGACCACGACCTCCTGGCTCTTGCAAAGCTCCTTTGAGAGGAAGTTCCCTACCTGCCCCAGACCTATTATCAGAATTCTCTGCATAGCAGCAAGCTAGACCCGCACCTGTTTTCCGAGGACGCTGCCGGAAAGCTGAAAAAGTCTTACCCCGAAGACGACCACGAGCAGCAAAGCCGCAAGCTGCGCCTGGGAAAGACCCTCTATGAAGCTCGGGGTAGTCTCCCTTATGAATTCAATCAAGAACCTCTGAGTGCCAAGAATCACGAATCCCACGGCCGAGACAAAGCCCGTGGGACGGTTTTCATTTCTTATTTTCCAGAGAAAAACGAAAAGCAAGATCATAAACAGCGTATCGTAAAGCTGAGTGGGATGAACGTTCACGGCTCTCTGGGAAAAGGTGACCGCCCAGGGAAGAGAACACACGGTTCCGTAATCGCAGCCATTGAGAAAACACCCTATCCTTCCGACCCCGTGACCAAGAATGAGAGCGGGGCACACGAGATCTAGCAGAACCTGAAAATCCGCTTTTCTTATCCTGGAAACAATCCACAGAGCGCAGAAGATCCCGACGAGTCCGCCCACCGATGAATATCCCGATATGAAGTAACGCACCGGGTTAGCGAGAAACTCGGTTAAAGTGGCGTTCTGGTATAAAAAAAGTATCTTGGCTCCCACGAGCCCAGCGATAAAGCACGCAAGCAGCAGGGTCGCGGGAAGGGACGGGTCCATCTTCCTGCGGGTTACATCCGCGGATACCACCCAGTAAGCGACCAGATATCCGAGCGCGAGAAACACCGAATACGAATAGATGACCAGACCTCCGCCGAGGTCTAAAAGTACCGGGTACATATGGCGTCTCCCCGGACTACTCTTCTTTTAGAAGAGAATCCACGTTTAACATAGGTACCATGCCGCTACCCGAGAATTTGGGAAGGGTACCGTCCCACCTCTCCGCGATTCGAAGCTGAATGATCTGCGGATTGCTTCGAAGCGCCTTGGCTTCCCTTTCAATCGCCTCGGCTCTTGCCTTGGACGACACTTCTATCTCGAAAGCCTGGGCGCTTGCGGCAAGCTTTTTCTCCTCAGCGGCGGCTTCCGCCTGGGTCACCCTTCTTATTTTCTCGTTTAGAGCCTGAAGCGCTTCCTGCTCCGCCTTTACCTTGAGTTCAATCGCCTTGTTGAACTCCTCGGAGAAATCAAAATCGGTTATGGCTACGTTGGCGATTCTAAGGGCATTGGGAGAAATTTCCTTGTCGCGCAGAGTAATTGATATGAAAGTGTTTATGGCCTCCTGTATCTCGACTTTCACCTCCGCTCTTTTGGTAACCAGCTCTTCGGCGGTGTACTTGGCCGTAATGGCCTTTACAGATTCCTGTATTGCGGGCTCTATGAGAGTCAGGGATACGGTACTTCTTTTCCCTATCTTCTGATATATAAGAGGAGCAAGATCTCCCGTAATGGAATACTGGAGAGTAACCTGGGTCTGTACCGTCTGAAGGTCCTTGGAAGCGGAGACAGCCTTGGCAGTCGCCGCAGTAAGGCGGATATCGATCTGTTCAACCTTATCCATGAAAGGTTTTTTCATGTGGAATCCCTCGGGAAGCGCCTTGGGCTGCACGGCGCCAAGGGTCCGCACGACCCCAACATGCCCGCTTTCCACTATTACGAAAACTCCCGTCACCAGAAAAAACAGCAGAATAAAAATTATCGGATAAAAAATATTAAGTTTGGGCAACTGTCGCCTCACTTTCATAACAATACCTCCGTCACATAGTACGTGCTCATAACATTATAATAAGAGTTATCTGAAAACATAGACCCATAAAAAAGTTGCGGGTCGGCGGATTCACCGCAGCGTCTCCCTCGCGTCCTTTATGAAAAGACGTGGTTCCCTCCGCCCGTTTCGCACGTTGAAGCGCAGGGCGAAAACCAGATCCGTTTTTTCGGGAAGACGCTTTTGGGAAGCGTAAAACCAGAGGCAGCTGAGCTCAGAACCGTTTTTCCTAACCCTAAACCGGAGATGCTGGTTCTTAAGCAGATTCTGATCCACCACACTAACGGCTTTCGAGAGAAAAAGCGGCTCGGGATTTCCTTCTCCGAAAGGCGAGAGGCTTTCAATCTCATAGACAAGAGCGTCGTCTATTGAAGCCAGTTCGATCTCGTAGTCTATATCAAGCTTGCTCTCAGGCTTCTGACCACTTTTTCGAAGCTCTTCTGAGAACTTTTCCCTGAAAAGATCGATTTTCTCCTCAAGAATGGTTACTCCGGCCGCGTAGGCGTGCCCCCCGAACTCCACGAGAAGATCTTCGCACTTTGAGAGCACGGAGAAAATATTGATTCCCCCGAAGGATCTTCCGCTTCCCCTGCCCACGCCGTTTTCGTCAACCGAAATCAAAAAAGCGGGTTTTCCGTAAGATCCGGCCAGAGAAGATGCCACGATGCCTACGACGCCTCTGTGCCATTTGCGGGAAGAGAGAACAAAGGAATTGCTCTTTTCGTGCCCGGATACAGACTCAACCATACGGGTCGCGTCCCGGAGTATTCCCCCTTCAATCTTGCGACGCTCGGAGTTGCGCTCGTCAAGTAATTTCGCAAGCGAAAAAGCGTCTTCCGGGCTGTCTGAGAGCAGAAGCTCAACCGCCTTGTCCGCGGAATCAAGCCTCCCCGCCGCGTTTATCCTGGGACCGAGACGGAAACCGAGATCAAATATCTCGATACCGTCGCCTATGCCGCTTACTTGCTTAAGAGCCCGCAGGCCCTGGCGCCTGGGATTCCGCATTCTTTTAAGACCTTCTTTCAGCATGATCCTGTTCACGTTCTCAACCGGAACGCGGTCAGAAACCGTTCCAAGTGAAACCAGGTCTAGAAAATCCCCCATGTTGGGTTCCGCTGTGGTTTCGAAAAATCCCTCCTCCCTGAGCGTTCTTCTGAGCGCAAGGGCGAGATTAAACGCCACTCCGACGCCCGAGACTTCCTTCCCCGGGTACCGGCAGTCCGTCTGGCGGGGATTAAGAACGGCGATGGCCTCGGGCAGCTGTCCGCAGAAGCTGTGATGGTCCGTAACTATGAAGTCCATCCCCAGTGTCTTTGCCTCCGCCACCTCGTCTGTGGCCGTGATTCCGCAGTCAACAGAGATTACGAGTGTCACCTGCTTCTGTCTTAGGCTCCGAAGCGCCTGGGAGTTTACGCCGTAGCCTTCGGTAAACCTGTCGGGAATGTAGTATGTGACGTCGCAGCCTAGAGCTCTCAGAAAGCCCGTCAGAAGAGAGGTCGCCGTAACACCGTCAACGTCGTAGTCTCCGTAGACAGCGACCTTTTCTTTTTCGTAAACGCACCTGCAAATGCGCTTGACCGCCTCTTCCATGCCTTTCATCAGGAAGGGAGAAGGCAGATCCGACAGGGATGCAGAGAGAAAGGCTTCGGCGTCCTCGGCGGAATTTATTCCCCTGTTCACCAGAAGCCCCGCGGTTACCGGAAGAATTCCGAGCTTTGCCGAAATCTTCTCAACCGGCCCCTTGGCGGGTCTTGCAACTACCCATTTTCTTTCCTTCATAAGAATTCCGCGGAAAAAAACTCAGGAAGAGGCGTCTTTTCCCCTCAGATGTTCAACCAAGCCCAAAAGCCCCAGATAATAACTGCGGGCCCCGAAACCAGACACGACGCCGAGCGATACTCCCGAGACAAACGATTTCTGCCTGAAGTCCTCCCTCTTGTATATATTGGAAATGTGAACTTCCACAACAGGCATTCCGGTTGAGAGTATGGCATCCCTTATGGCAACGCTTGTATGAGTATAGGCGCCGGGGTTTATGATTATTCCGTCAAACTTACCGTAGGCGTCCTGTATGGCGGTTACTATCTCTCCTTCCGAATTCGACTGAAAGAAGGAAAGCCGGACATCCTCGCCTAGGGTCTCGGTGTTCGAAGAAAGAAAAGACTGAATGTCAGAGAGGGTAAGACTTCCGTAAATCTCAGGTTCCCTCTTCCCCAGCATGTTGAGATTCGGACCGTTGATAACGATTATTTCCATGGGACAAAGTACCGGGAGTAATGATAATTAAAAGGCTGAAAAAAACCAGACGAGGGCGCTACTTGCCGAGAAGAGCCTTTATCTCTTCTCGTTTGTTTCTGTAAACCGAGTTTTCGGGTTCCATCTCGCAGAGAACTTCAACTATCCCCAGAGCGTCTTCGTAAAGTCCCTGGGAAACGTAGAGATTAAGCATCGTGTCCGTCTCGAAGACTCCGGCTCGCGGTTTGCTTTTCTCCTCCGACTCTGGGGAAGGCTCTTCAGGTTTCCTAGTATCATCCCTCCGGCGCCATGGATCCGGAACTGGCGACAGGGCGACTCTGAAGGCGTCGGCTTTTCTGCCCGCGCTTTTGTATATATGTATCAACAGGTCTGAAGCCTGAGTGTTCCGGTGATCCAGAGAAAGCGCTTTTTTGAGTTCATCCTCAGCAGCAGCGGCATTCCAACACATAAGATGCGCCCTGGCCAGAATAAGTCTCGCCCGGCTGCTATCACCTTTTTTCTCCGTAAAATCGGAAACCGCCCGTCTCGCCCTGGTTACTTCCCCAAGCGCAAGACAAACCTCCGCCAGCGCAAGAAGCGAGTCGGAATCGGGAAACATCTTCAAGGTATATTCGTATTTTTCCCTGAGCGCCTCAAGCGCTTGCTGACTCAGGGTCTTAAGTTCATCCATAAGTCTTGTTGCTTTTGCTAACGATGGTGACAGCGGCGTCTTTTCTAAGCCCGCATTGAGTACATCACCTAATGCGAAAATCGAATCGGCATCCTTGACCCGCCTTACCAAGAATACCGCAATGCCGGGAGGCGAACAAGAAGACCGGGCAAGACGCCTCCCGGCCCCGGATCACCCTTTTTTCATGAAAGAGAACATCTCCACTTCCTTTATCCCAATGAGCCTGGCAAGAAGGAAGTAGAGTATAACGCCAACACCAACCGAGGCGACCATAACCAGCGCCTTGTCAAGAGAAAAACCGGTTTCGCTCCAAGGAGAAAAACCAGCGACGGCGCTTACCGCAAAACCCATGACTACAGCGATCACGAGAATCCTGAGTGAAAAGAGGAGAATGTCGCGAGAGAGAAAACGTCCAAGTCGCCCGTTAAGCAGGATGACCAGCAGAACGAAGTTCGCCACCGAAGAAATCGAACTTGCAAGCGCAAGACCCAAGTGGTCAAGCGAAAACACGAATCCGAGAACGAATCCGCAAACCGCGTTCAGCAGAAAGCAGAAAAACGCCACCTTGACCGGCGTTCTTGTATCCTGAAGGGCAAAGAAAGCGGGCACGGTGATGCGAATTCCTCCCACGGCGAAAAGTCCGAGGCCGTAGCCCAGAATGGCCTGGGAAGTGTTTATGACCGCCACGTAATCAAACTCGCCATGCTGGTAAAGAAAGTTGCAGAGGGGAACCCGCAAGGCCACTATCCCGACCATTGCGGGCACCATTATAAACAGCATGCGCCTGAGCGAGCGGAGGTATTCGGCACCGAAGGCCCCATGATCCCCCCTTGCCGCATGGCCCGAAAGCGCAGGAAGCATGACGGTTGCCAGGGAAACGGCCACCACCCCGAGGGGAAACTCTATTATTCTCTCCGCGAAATAGAGATAGGAGACGGTTCCCTCGGACATAAAGGACGCGTACTGAGTGTTTACGAGTATATTGAGGTTGTAGACGGCTATTCCGAAAAGCTGGGGGAACATGAGCACCGCAAGTCTCCTAACCGCAGGGTGGTTAAAGGTTTTCGTAAAGCCAAACATGAGTTTTTTTTCGCGAAGATAAAACAGGTGTAGAAGCAGCTGTAGCACCCCTCCGCCAAGGATCCCGAAACAGAGAGAAACGATAGGCACCTCAAGTTCTTTGTAAAGAAACAGGGCGCTTGCTATTATGCACAGATTGAAAAGAACCGGAGAAAAAGCCGGAGCGAAAAAATGCCTTACGGAGTTAAGAACCCCCATAGCCAGGGCCGTTAGAGATATTAAAAGCACATAGGGAAAGATAAGCCTGTTAAGATAGACCGCCAGATCGAAAGTCTTCTTATCGAACCCGTAGGCGAAAAGCTTCACAAGCCAGGGGGAAAAAACCACTCCCAGCACCACCACGAAAACGAGAATGATGAAAAGCGCGGTAAACGCGGAACGCAGGGCGGCCTTCGCTCCCCGCCCGTCCCCCGATTCAAGATACTCCGAGAATATGGGCACGAAAATCGCCGCCAGAGATCCTTCGGCGAAAAGGCGGCGCAGCAGGTTTGGGATGCGGAACGCGACATAGAAGGCATCGGTCTGGAAGCCCGCTCCGAAAAGTGCCGCCACCACAACGTCTCTCAGGTATCCGACGATCCTGCTCAGAAGGGTAAGGAAACTCACAAGACCCCATTTGCGTTTATGATCTTCTCTTGTTTCCATGAAAACCCTAGCCCTCCGGCGAACCATCGCCTTGCGGAGGGTCGATAAATTCAAACTCTATTTCCCCTCTCAGCGCTTCAAGCACCCCTCGTGTCTCCGAAGCAAGTCCAGGGGTAGTAATTACCTTGACTATCATCTCCTGCGGCACCTCGGTCCTCACCCACATCAGGTGCCCGTAGGTGCCGAGTATTGCCTGCAAAAGAACATTCGAACTTTTATCCGCAAGTTTTATAAAAAAAACAGACATTTTGCCTCAGGCGAATCAGATTGAATCTCACCCCCCAGAACCCCGGGTCTTAAGGTGAGAGTATATACAAAATAAGCGAACAAGTAGAATCCCGTACCCAACAGATAGTATTTTCTCTTAATCTTTTGCCCAGGCAGTCTCCATTATTAAAGCAACATCTAGTTTTAGATTCCTACCGCACGCACGCTGAAAAGATTAACTATTTCAAAATATTACTTGACTTTTTGCTTGTTTTTTTATAATTTATGAATTGGCATGAGAGGGATATGTTTTGGCATATAATGGCAGAAGATAGCATAAAATGTTCAGAGGAAGATACGAACACACTATGACCAAGACCGGAAGGGTCAGCATTCCTTCAAAGTTCAGGGAGACCTGCAGAAAGAAATACTCCGACGAGACCTTCGTAATCACGAACTTTGACCGCTACCTCATCGCCTACCCCATGAGGGAATGGAACGAGCTTGAAAAGAAGCTCTCAAAGATCTCCATAACCGATAGCGAAGTGACGTCCTCAATACGCTATCTCATGGGAAACGCGGTCGACTGCCCCATAGACAACCAGGGAAGAGTGCTGATTCCCCAGTCACTGCGTTCATACGCCGCCATTGAGACGGAAGTCGTTCTGGTCGGCATGCTGAAAAAAATAGAGATCTGGTCAAAAGAGATCTGGGAGAAGGAAAACGGCTCCGGAGCATTTGACAACTTCATACAGAGCAGGGAGGTGCTCGCCGGATATGGACTCTGAGAAAATGAAAGCCGCGACCGTAAGCTCAGAACCGCAGGAACAGTTCCACTTCCCCGTTATGGCAAAAGAGGTGGTTGAATACCTTGACCTGCCGGAGGGTGCCGTCATGGTCGACGCAACCGTGGGTCTCGGCGGACACTCCGAGCAGATTCTCAAGGAATACCCTTCAATATCGAAGCTGATAGGAATGGACGTTGATCAGGCCGCGATCTCTCTTGCAAAAGGCAGGCTTTCCGCCAGCGCAGAAAAAGTGGAGACGGTAAACAGGAATTTCATACACATAAAGAACACGGTCAACTCCATGGGGATAGAGTACGTGGACGGGATCGTCGCCGACCTGGGAATTTCCTCTTTCCAGCTTGAGCGAAGCGGCAAGGGATTCAGTTTCAAGAAAAACGAGCTTCTCGACATGAGAATGGACGCGGGTCTTCAGTTCTCCGCCTACGATCTGGTAAACGAAATGAAAGGCGAGGAACTCGAATACATAATCAGTAAATACGGTGAGGAGAAATTCTCTCGGAGAATCGCAAACTCAATAGTGAAAAGTAGGGCCAAAAAACCCATACAGACTTCCTTTGAACTGGCCTCGATAATATCAAACTCGATCCCGAAAAAATTTCACCCCAAAAAAACGCATCCCGCGACCAAGACTTTTCAGGCGCTTCGGATCTCGATCAACAACGAACTCGACAACCTGGCGATCTTTATCGAAGAGGCCGTAAAGATTCTCAATACGGGAGCGAGACTGGTGATAATCTCCTTTCACTCGCTTGAGGACAGAATAGTTAAAAACATGTTCAGAAAACTTGATTCTCCCTGTGTTTGTCCTCCGGACCTTCCTATATGTGCATGCGGAAGGGCTCAGCAGGTAAGAAGGGTGACCCGCTCGGTCGTAAGACCAAGAAAAAGCGAGCTGGTGGAAAACCCCAGGGCGAGAAGTTCAAAAATGAGAGTAGCAGAGGGGGTATAACCGCAAATGAGAAAAAAACTTGCCGGAAGGAGAAAAAGAGAGAAAAGATCTTCCCTGCACACCGCGATTATCCTCGGGGTCCTGTTTGTAACGGCCATTTGCTTTCTGCGAGTCAAGATCGAATACACGAGAACCGGTTACGAAATCTCAAGAAACAAAGAAACTGAAAAGGAACTTATAAAAGAAGGTCAGATTCTTAACTACGAGCTCTCGAAGCTCAAGTCCCCCGAATTCCTGGAACCTGTGGCGAAGAAAATGGGATTCAGGTTCGCCACTTATAAGGATGTCGTTTTCGTTGAAGAGGTAGTACTTGCTGGAAGGGCAGAATGAAGAACTCAAAGAAGGGTAGATGGAAATTCTATTTTACCACGATTTTCATTGTCAGCCTCTTTGCGGCTCTGGGCTACAGGTCCTTTGAACTCCAGGTTCTCCAGAGCGACAAGTTCTCCGCGGGCGCGAAAAAACAACACAGCAGGGTTTATAAAATGCCTCCGGTACGGGGAACCCTGTACGACCGGAATAAAAAGCCTCTGGCCACAAGCGTATGGGCGACTTCAATCTATCTGAACCCAAAGGAAGTAAAGAATCCGGACAAACTCGCACGGGCAATATCGAAACCGCTCGGCATGTCTCGCAAGAAAGTGCTCAGCCTTGCGCACTCCGATAAGCCCTTCGTATGGATCAAGAGGGGAGAGGATCGAGAGACTGCGAAAAAGATAAAGGCCCTGAGTATTTCCGGGGTAGGCTTCGCCGAAGAACCGAAAAGAATCTATCCCAACGGTTCCCTGCTCGGACAGGCGCTTGGATTCACCAACATCGATCTTAAGGGAGTTGAGGGCCTTGAATACGGCTTTGAAAAGACGCTTGCTGGCAAACCCGCCACGGCGAGAATCAGAACCGACGGCAGGGGGAATCGCATATCCGATGCCCTGCTTAACGCAAAAGAGCAGTCAACGAAGGGAAACGACGTGCTGCTTACAGTGGATTCCAATATACAGCACATAACAGAAACCGCCCTTGAGAAGGGGATAAGAGAAATGAAAGCGGATAGGGGAGCAGTCCTCCTGATAAATCCTCAAACCGGTGAGATACTCTCCATGGCCTCCTATCCGTTTTTTGATCCGAACCGTTTCGGCGAGTTTTCCCAGAAGACAAGAAAAAACCTTCCCGTATGGATGTCCTTTGAGCCCGGCTCGACACTCAAGGTATTTCTGGCCGCGACGCTGCTTGAAGAAAAAATGGGGGATGAGAATACCGAATATGACTGTGAGAATGGAAAACAGAGAGTCGGCCCCAAAGTAATAAAAGACGTGCACGGCCACGGAATCTTAACGGTTTCCGAGACCATAACGTATTCAAGCAACATATGCGCCTGGAAAATGGGAAAGACACTGGGAAAGAAAAAACTTCACGACTCGCTCAGGAATTTCGGTTTCGGAAAGACGGTTGGAGTGGATCTTCCCGGGGAAGCCAGCGGAAGAATACAGAATCTCAGAAAATGGGGGGATATAGAACTGGCGACTATATCGTTCGGGCAGGGAATATCGGTAACGGCTATCCAGATGGCAACCGCGCTCTCCAGCATCGCAAACGGCGGATACATTATGAAGCCTTACGTAGTGAAGAAAATCGTCTCGCCGAATGGGAAAGTTCTCCTGGAGAAAAACCCGGAGATGCTCAAAAGAGTCGTTTCCTACGATACAGCATCCAAGGTCACCGAAATCCTTGAACAGGTGGTGGAGAACGGCACGGGGAAAAATGCCAGGATCTCCGGCTACAGAGTCGCCGGAAAAACAGGCACCGCGCAGATGCCTAATCCAGAAACCGGCACTTATTACGAAAACAGATATCTTTCGTCGTTCATCGGGTTCGCTCCCGCTGATGACCCGCGTCTGGCCCTCGTTGTAATTGTTGAGAATCCCAGAAAACACACTTACGGAGGAGTGGTCGCGGCACCCATTTTCAAGTCCATAACCGAAAAAGTCCTGTTTTACATGCGCATACCTCCACGCGAGGAAAAGTTTGAGGAGACAGTTATGCCGGACATGGTAAACAAAAGCGCAAGAGCCGTAATGAAGTGGGCGGAAAAGGAGGAGGTCTCGGTCAAGTTCATAGGAAGTGGTTACGTGGTCAGCCAGCACCCGCCCTCGGGAAAAAAGATAAGAAGGGGAACAGACTGCACTTTTACCCTTAAGCAGAACATATGAGATTGGCAGATGTTCTGAAAAACGCAGGAATCGAAACGTTAACTGGATCGCAGAATCCGGGAGATACGGAAATTACAGGAATAACTCTCAACTCGCAGAACGTGGAACCAGGTTCCCTTTTTATTGCCATCAAGGGCAAAGCTGCCGACGGGCACACGTACGCCGCCTCCGCGGCAAAAAAAGGAGCGACGGCACTTCTGGTCGAGGAAGTCTCCGAAGAAATACGGGGTCTTGGGATTCCCATAGCGAAAACAGCTGACTCAAGGACCGCAGCCTCCATAGTTGCCTCCAATTTCCACGACCACCCTTCCCTCTCAATGAAGGTCGTGGGCGTGACGGGGACCAACGGAAAAACCACGGTGTCTCACATGATCGAAGCCGGCTGGGAGGCCGAGGGAATAAACACGGGGCTTTTGGGAACCATAGAGAACAGATACATGGGGAGAGCCGAAGCCGCATCCCTTACTACGCCCGACCCGATCACTTTCATGAGCACGCTGCGGGAAATGAAAGACGCCGGAGTGACGAACGTCACGCTCGAGGTATCCTCGCATGCTCTTGACTTAAAAAGGGTCGACGGATGTCATTTCGACGCGGCGATATTCACGAACCTCACCCAGGATCACCTAGACTACCACCAGACGCTTGAAGATTACTTCAAGGCCAAAGAAAGGCTTTTCTCGGAAATTCTCGAGAAAAGCGAAAAAAAAGAACTGTTCTCGATAATAAACGCGGACGATCCTTTCGCAAACAAGATATCCGTCCCGAAAAGAAGTCAGACAATAACGTTTTCTACGAAAAAAAAAGACTCAGTTGTATTTGCGGAGAATTTCACGCTTGATTCGGGAGGCATAAAGGCCACGCTGGCCACCCCGTGGGGCAAGGTGGAACTTGACTCAAAACTCATGGGGAAACACAACCTCTATAACATGATGGCGGCAACCGGAACGCTCCTCTCTCTCGGTTTGTCCCCCGGGACAACCGGGAGAGCGCTGAGTGAACTCACGCGGATACCGGGAAGACTCGAGAAAATCGAAAACACTTCGGGGATAGATATTTTCGTGGACTACGCTCACACTCCCGACGCGCTTGAGAACGTGCTTGAGTGCCTGAAACCCTTCTGCGCGCAAAGGCTCATTACCCTAGTGGGTTGCGGGGGGGACAGGGACAGGAAAAAACGACCCCTCATGGCCGCGGTCGGGCGCAGGTATTCAGACATGCTGATAATAACCTCGGATAACCCCAGAACGGAAGACCCGAAGGGGATAATAGCGGACATGACCGAGGGAATAGAGCCTCATGACCCCAAGGTAGTTGTAATAGCCGACAGGGAAGAAGCCATAAAACACGCCGTGAACAAGGCCGGAGGGGGAGACACGATCCTTATAGCGGGAAAGGGGCACGAGGACTACCAGATAATCGGCACCGAGAAAATTCACTTTGACGACAGAGAAATCGCAGAAAAATATCTTGAAGCCAAGGGCAGGAGATGACCTTGAGATTAAGCCTTGATTTTCTGCTAGATTCCACGGGAGGCAGTCTCGTCGGCGGCAAGATGCCGATCGGAGCTTCAGGGGTTTCCATAGATTCGAGGAAGATAAAGAGAGACCAGCTTTTCGTCGCCATAGAGGGCCCCAATTTTGACGGGCACGATTACGTCGCCGAAGCCTTTGAAAAGGGTTCCGTGGGAGCGATAGTGGAAAAATACCCGCAAATACGGGACGCCAGGCATAGCTGCGGCGCGATAATAAAGGTCGAATCCACGCAAAAAGCCCTCCTTGAGATGTCAAGACACTGGAGAAATTCGTTCCCCAACCTAAAAGTCGCCGCCATTACGGGTTCTAACGGAAAAACCACGACCAAGAACATGACTCACAGCATACTGTCGGTATCAGGCAACGTGCTCAGCACTTACGGCAACCTCAACAACCATATAGGTCTTCCGCTCAGCCTGCTGAAACTGGAGAAAGAGCACAACTTCTGCGTGCTTGAGATGGGAATGAACTCTTTCGGGGAAATAAGAACCCTCGCAGATGTAGCCTCGCCCGATGTGGGAACAATCACCACGGTAGGCAAAGCCCACCTAGAAGAGATGAAAGACCTTGGGGGAGTCGCGAGAGCAAAAGGAGAACTGGTTGAGAACTTCGGAGAGGAAAACACTTTCTGCGTAAACATTGACGATCCCTGGGTGGCGAAGATAGCCGACCGCGCGCGCTGCCGGAAAATCACGTATGGAATCGCCTCCCGGGAGGCTTTCATAAGGGCAGGCGATATCAGCCATGAGGGAATGGAATCCATCGAATTCACGATACATATCGGCGAGGAGTCTGCCAGAACAAGGATAAAGGGAATAGGCGTTCACAACGTTTCAAACGCCCTTTCCGCATCCACTCTCGGGTATTCGCTCGGATGCGGAATGAACGAGATACTGGCCGGTCTTGAAAAATATGTTCCCTCCGCCATGCGCCTTGAAGTTCTCAGAACCCCGTTTGGCTTCAGAATCATAAACGACGCGTACAACGCGAACCCCGACTCGATGCGCGCGGCGCTTGACGAACTTGCCGGCCACCGCCTCGGCAAGACAAAAGCTGTAGCGGTCCTAGGCGACATGCTGGAGCTTGGAGAAAGCAGCGAGAGGGAGCACGAGCTGATCGGGGAACATATCTCGCATCTCGGTCTGGACATGGTGGTGGCCATGGGAGAATTCTCCCGATCGCTCGTATCGGCGGTACGGGGACAAACGGCGTGTCACGTAGCGAAGAGTCCGCAGGAGGCGGCGGCCCTGCTTCTTGAGGTGTGTGGAGAGGACGACGTAGTGCTTGTGAAGGGGTCACGGGGAATGAAGATGGAAACGGTGATACAGACGCTTTACAAAAGATAAGCCATGCTCTACTTTCTGCATTTTTTTAAAGACGATTTTATTTTCCTAAATGTTTTCAAGTACATAACTTTCCGTTCTTTCGGGGCCGGATTGACTTCGTTTCTCCTCTGCATCTTCCTCGGAAAAAAACTGATTGATCTCCTTAAAGCAGCCCAGTTCCAAGAAACCATACGTAAAGACGGACCCAGCAGCCATGGCGCGAAGGCTGGCACTCCTACGATGGGAGGGATATTCATCGTAATGGCCATAATCATCTCGTCTCTTCTCTGGACAAACTTCCTGGTAGACAAGGTAATGCTCGTACTTCTGTTCACGGCAAGCTTCGCCGTCCTGGGATTTTTCGACGATTTTATAAAGATAAGGAAGGGAAAGGGAATAAGGGCAAGGGTAAAGTTTCTCTGCCAGACGTTCATCGCGGCAACATTTGTGATCATCCTCTGCATGAATGAAAGCGGAAGTTTTTCAATGTCCATGAGGGCCGGAGAAAGCGCGATGTACTCCTCGACCTCCGTAGTGTTTCCGTTCATAAAGCAGGCCGTTGTGGATCTCGGATATCTCTACATAGTTTTCGCCCTCCTGGTCACCGTAGGTTCTTCAAACGCAGTGAATCTTACCGACGGCCTTGACGGTCTGGCAATAGGTTCGATTGCCATAGTAACCACCACCTACATAGTTTTCGCTTATCTCGCCGGGAACCTGCAGTTTGCAAGCTACCTGCAGATCCCGCACGTACAGGGAGCCGGGGAAATTGCCGTTTTTCTCGCGGCGGTTGGAGGAGCGTGTCTCGGCTTTCTTTGGTATAACGCTCATCCCGCTCAGGTCTTCATGGGAGACGTGGGTTCACTTTCGCTTGGAGCTGCCATAGGGTTCAGCGCTCTCGTTATAAAGCAGGAACTGCTCCTGATAGTGGCCGGGGGGATCTTCTTCGTGGAAACACTTTCGGTGATAATCCAGGTGATCTCATTCCGCTCTACCGGCAAGAGGGTTTTCAGAATGACGCCTCTTCATCACCATTTCGAACTTGCAGGATGGGCCGAATCCAAGATAGTGGTACGCTTCTGGATAATATGCGTAGTACTTTCTATTGTCGCTCTTTCAAGCCTGAAGATAAGGTGATCAGATGGAACTCGGAGAAAACAAATTCTTGGTCGTCGGTCTCGGGGTAACGGGAGTTGAAACCTCAAAATTTCTCCACTCCAAAGGAGCCCCGGTAAAGGCAACCGACTCAAGAGAGGCCCGGGAGCTCGGACCCGCGGTGGAAGAACTCGCGGCGGGAGGCATGGAGATCCGATGCGGAACACATGCGCCCGAACTTTTCGAATGGGCCGACACGATAGTGCTGAGTCCCGGGGTAAGGTTCGACCTTCCCGAGATCAAAGACGCCCAGAGAGCCGGAAAAACGGTAATAAGCGAAATCGAGCTTGCGTGGAATTTCATATCGAAGCCGGTAATAGGCATAACGGGAACAAACGGAAAAACAACGACCACGTCTCTTCTCTCGGAAATTCTGAGGCGAAGCGGCTTGAAAATCTTTACGGGAGGAAACATAGGAACGCCCCTTATATCGGTAGCCGGAGAGGACGACGAATACGACTTTCTGCTGCTTGAACTCAGCAGCTTCCAGCTCCAGGGAATAAGGAACTTCACACCGCACGTCGCAGTGATCCTCAACATATCGCCAAACCACCTGGATCACCACTCGAGCATGGAAGAGTACGAGGCGGCAAAACTCGGGCTTTTCGCAAATCAGACCGAAGATGACTGGGCCGTGTTCAATGCGGAAGACCCCGCGGCGCTTAAAGGCTCAGGAGGGTTCAGGGCGAAAAAAGTATCTTTCGGAACCCGAGAGGAAAAAACCGACGTTTACTGCAGGGAGGATGAAGTAGTGTTCGGCGAACTGTCATTCTGCCTTCGAAACTCTGCACTTGTCGGAGAACACAACAAGGAAAACATAATGGCCGCGGTGGCGGTGGCGGGCATACTGGGATGTGAGCGCGACCCCGTGCAGAAAAGCATAGACGAATTTCGCCCGCTTCCCCACAGAATGGAATTCGTGCTGGCGGTAAAGGGGGTGGACGTGTACAACGACTCGAAATCCACAACCCCCTTCGCCACCCTGAGAGCAATTGAGAGCCTGCCCTCCCCGATCGTACTGGTCGCCGGGGGAAAGGACAAGGGAATAGACTACAACTGCCTGAAGGATGCCGTTGCAAGCAAGGTAAAAGCACTGGTCTTCATAGGGGAGACGAAGGAAAAAATGCGCGCCCAGCTGGGCGACCTGGCGCAGACTACGTGCGTGGAGTCTCTCGAAGAGGCGGCGCAAAGCGCTTTTGAACTGTCCGAAGCCGGAGACACTCTTCTGTTCTCCCCCGGATGCTCAAGCTTTGACATGTTCCACTCATACGAGGAAAGGGGAAACCTGTTTAAGGAGATTGTGAGAGGTGTTTGACTTCAAAAACAGGGATTTCGACATACTGCTTCTCGGGCTCGTGCTTATAGTGGCGGGAATCGGCGTGGTGGCCGTATACAACTCGAGCTCAATATACTCGCTTGAGACCTATCACAACTCAATGCGTTTTCTTAAATTTCACGTCATATATCTCCTAGTGGGAATAGCGGCCATGGTTACATTGATGCACATGAAGCCGACTTTCCTGAGAAAGCTGGTCTACCCCGGTTACCTGCTCGGACTCGCCCTGCTCGTAGTCGTGCTTTTGCCCGAGATAGGAAAGGAAGTCGGCGGGGGGCGAAGGTGGCTTTCGGTCTGGGGATTCTCCTTTCAGCCGTCTGAGTTCTGCAAATACATGCTGGTCATTTACATGGCTCATTTCCTGTTCAAGAAGGAAGACAAGATGGACAGTTTCTGGATCGGTCTTTTCTCTCCCCTGCTCGCCGGCGGCGCTTACGTGGGGCTTATCCTAGCCGGACCGGACCTTGGAACCTCTTTTGTGGTTCTGGCTGTTCTTTTCATAATGCTCTTTGTCGGAGGAACTAAAATCAGATACCTGCTCAGCATCGGGATAGGGGCCGTGGCGCTGCTCACGCTGGCCATCCTCAATGAGGGCTACAGAATGGAGAGAATAATGTCGTTTCTTGACCCGTGGAAAGACCCTCTCGGCTCGGGATATCAGGCCGTCCAGTCGTTCATGGCTTTTGGGCTCGGCGGAATATACGGAAGCGGACTCGGAAACAGTTCCCAGAAACTGCTTTTCCTTCCCCAGGCCCACACTGATTTCATCTTCTCGATAATAGGCGAAGAATTCGGATTCGTAGGGGTAATAACGTTGATCACGCTTTTCCTAATGATTTTGGGAAGATGCGTAAGGATATCAATGCGGGCGGAAGATCCTTTCTCAAGATACATGGTATTCGGTTTCACGGCGCTCATAACGCTCCAGGCGGCGCTTAACATGGGAGTGGCGGTCGGTCTTTTCCCGACTACTGGACTGACGCTGCCTCTTGTAAGCTACGGAGGAAGTTCTCTTGTATCGACGCTTGCGGCGTTCGGAATCATACTGAGCGTCTCGAGGTTCAGCACCAGGAAACAATGAAAGTGATAATAGCCGGAGGAGGAACAGGTGGACACGTTTTCCCCGCGATATCAATCGCGGAGGAAATACTTCGGAGAAACAGCGGAAATGAAGTTCTGTTCGTAGGGACCGAGCAGGGCATCGAGAAAAGGATTCTTCCCGAGAAGGGATACAGAGTCGAATTCATAAACTCAAGAGGGATTGTAGGAAAAAGCTTTTTCCAGAAGGCAGGGGCGGTGATATCGATACTCGGAGCGATGATAAGTTCACTTAGAATACTCAGAGATTTCAAGCCTGACGCAGTGATAGGAGTCGGCGGATACGCGTCCGGACCTACCCTGCTGTGCGCGTCCATGAATTCCATACCGACCGCTGTCTGCGAACAGAATTGCGTTCCCGGGCTCGCCAACAGAATCCTCTCGAGATTCGTCGGAAAAATATTCATAACTTTCGAAGAAAGCAAAGAGTTTCTTCCGGCGGAAAAAACGATGCTAACCGGAAACCCCATAAGGCGCGATCTCGCCCGCAACGCCGCGGAGAAAAAACTCCGGCAAAACGCCCCGCGAAACGTATTCGTACTCGGAGGAAGCCAGGGAGCGCGGAAACTGAACGAAATCGTTCCCCTGTCCCTGGGAAAACTGGGTGAGCGGGTAAACGTGACCCATCAGGCCGGGGAAACGCAGATAGAGAGCGTCAGGGAAACCTACCGGCAACTCGGTATTTCGGCCGAAGTATTCGGATTTACAGACAACATGTCCCGGATCTACGAAAAAACGGATCTTGTGATCTGCAGGGCGGGTTCAGGAACCCTGTCCGAGATAACGGCGTTCGGCATACCGTCAATACTGGTTCCCCTTGCCTCGTCCACGCACGACCATCAGCTGAAAAACGCCAAGGCTCTAGAGTCAGAGGCGGCGGCAGTGGTGGTCGAGGAAAAAGAACTTTCGGTCGAAGGTCTTTGCGCGGTTATGGAGAAAACCCTTGAGCAGGCCACCCTGGGGCGCATGGCGGAGAACTCGAAGAAACTCGCGCGGCCCCACGCCGCCCGGGAAATAGTAAACGAAATCGAGCGGATAATCGGATAAGTCAATGTACGGGAAGATAAAAAAAGTCCATTTCATAGGCATAGGCGGCATAGGAATGAGCGGCATAGCGGAAGTGCTGATCAACATGGGTCTTGAGGTAAGCGGTTCCGACCTGGCGGACACCCAGACAACCCGCCGGCTGGCTTCCCTGGGAGCCGTCGTTCACGCGGGCCACAGCTCAGAGAACATAAAAGGAAGCGAGGTGGTTGTATACTCATCGGCAATCGGAGAGGACAACCCAGAAATGATCGCCGCCGCCGCGGCGAGGATTCCCCTCATACCCAGGGCGGAGATGCTGGCGGAACTGATGAGGCTCAAGTTCGGCATTGCCGTTGCCGGAAGCCACGGAAAAACCACCACGTCCTCCATGATAGCTTCGGTGCTTTCCCACTGCGGCGCGGACCCGACCATAGTGGTCGGCGGAAAACTGCGGACCATAGACTCAAACGCTCATCTGGGAACCGGCCGTTTCATGGTAGTGGAAGCCGACGAGAGCGACGGATCATTCGAAAAGCTCTCCCCCGTCGTCACCGTGCTCACCAATATTGACAAGGAGCACCTTGATTACTACGGAAGCATGGAAGCCCTTGAAATTGCCTTCTCTAACTTCCTGCACAAGATTCCCTTCTACGGACTCGCCGTAACATGCGCCGACTGTCCAAGAACCGCGGAGATAAGCAGGAAATTCAACAAAAAAATACTGACTTACGGAATCACCGCCCCGGCGGATCTCATGGCGGAGAACATACGCTTTTCGCAGCTGCGGACATCGTTTGAAGTAACCTACGGAGGTTACCTGCTCGGAGAGGTGGAACTGAGCACTCTGGGCACCCATAACGCCCTCAATTCCCTGGCCGCGATAGCCGTGGGAATGGAGTTCGGTTTCAGCTTCGAGAAGATAAAGGAAGGCCTTGCCGCCTTCGAGGGCACGGAGAGAAGACTGCAGTTGAAAAGTGAGAGAAAAGGTGTAAAAATAATGGACGATTACGGGCATCACCCGAGCGAGCTGGAAGTTACTATAGAAGCTCTTAAAACGGCGTTTTCCCGAGAACCGATTCTGCTCTTCCAGCCCCACAGATTTTCTAGGACAAAGCTTCTTTACGATGATTTCGTCAGGGTTTTAGGAAAGATAAAACACCTATACATTCTTGATATATATCCCGCCGGGGAAAAACCGGTAAAAGGGATAACTTCAGAAAAACTAGTCGAAGACATAAAGAATGCGGGCAACACAAACGCGCGGTACGTGGATGACCCGAACACTTTCGTGGACCGCATGGCAAACGAGCTCAAAGAGGGAGATGTCCTGCTTACTTCGGGCGCCGGAAATGTCTGGAAATACGGGGACGAGATCGCGGAGCGGATCGGATGAACAAGGTAATTCAAAACAGGGACCTTGAGATACTGGACAACTACCCGATGAGGAAATACCTGTACATAAAAGTCGGGGGGGAGGCAAAGCGCCTCGTGTATCCGCAGAACATGGAAAGTTTCCTCGAACTGCTCAGGCACTGCCACGAGGCCGGGGAGAAAGTCACCGTGCTGGGAGCCGGCTCCAACACCATAATAACCGAGCAGGGAATCGACGGGGTCGTGATAAGCACGAGGAAGCTCAAGGAAGCGCACATAGATGGCACACGCGTTGAAGCTGAATGCGGGGCGATGCTCTCATCCATAATGAACAGATCTATACGTCTCGGGCTCACCGGGTTCGAGTTCGCCGCCGGCATACCGGGAACTGTCGGGGGAAGCATATACATGAATGCCGGCGCGAACGGAGGAGAAATAAAGGATGCGGTGAAAAAAGTTTACATATGGCACGAGGGAGAAGAGAGGGAGCTGCCCAGAGAAGAAATAAACTTCGAGTACAGGAAAAGCAATCTACCCGAAGGCGCCATAGTCACGAAAGCGGTATTCGAGTTGCGCAGGGGGGACAGGAAGAAAAGCGAGGAAAACGTGAGGCAGTACCTCGCGTACAGAAACAGGACCCAGCCCGTAAAAATGGCCAACACGGGTTCGGTTTTCAAAAATCCGCCCACAGTGAGCGCGGGAGCACTGCTTGAGGGACTCGGATTCAAGGGGCTTTGCGTCGGCGGGGCCAAGTTCTCGGAAATCCACGCGAACTTTATCGTGAACTTCAACAGGGCGAAAGCCGACGATATCATCGCGCTTATCGAAAAGGCACGGGAAACCGCCTTGGAAAAACGGAACATAACGCTTGAACCTGAAGTCGAGATAATGGGCAGAGAGGCGGGAGCCACATGAGAATGCTGACAAAAGGAATATCAGCGGTCTTTATTCTCTCGGTCTGCGGCATCGCTTTTTTCGCGATCGAGCCGTCAAAGCATCTGACCGTTAAAGAGGTCGTCATCGCCGGAAACAGTAAGATAAGTCCCTCTGAAATCATAAAACGGTCCGGAATAAGAGCCGGGTCGACATCCATGCTGTTTTCCGCTTCCAAAGCTGAGCAGAAAATCCTTGAGAATCCATGGGTAAGCGATGTGCGGGTGAAGAAATTTTTTCACGGAAAGATAAAAGTTGAGATTTCGGAAAACGACCCCTTCTGCATAGTGGCCCCGGAGGGAGCAGAACCCCACTACATAAACGGGCAAGGAACAAGGCTGGGTGTCGCTGAGCCGTCGCAGGGTCTTGATTTCCCGGTAATCTCGAGCAAAGAGGAAATCAGCCCGGGTCTCATGCTCCAGGCAATCGAAATTCTTAACCTCTCCAAGTCCAGCTCGGTTCTGGACTGGTCGGAAATCTCCGAGATAGTGGTAGAAGAAGCCTTCGGGATCAAGCTTTTAACCCTTGACCGCAGATTCGTAAACTTCGGAAAAAACAACATGAAAAACAAGTGGCACAAGGTTGAGAGAATAATAATTCACTCCCGCAAGAAAAACCTGGTGGAAAAAGATATAGACATAAGTTCTGGCGAAGTAGGCGTAATAGGCTACGACTCCTGACATCACGAAATGGCGCAGAGAAAAAACAAGTCACTACCGATAGTTGGTCTCGACATAGGAACGACGAAAGTTTCCGTAGTGGTCGGAGAGCTTGACCTAAACGGCGAGGTTGAGATAATCGGCGTCGGCAACCACCCTTCCCACGGACTTAAAAGAGGGGTAGTGGTCAACATAGAGAAAACCGTGGACTCCATACAGAACGCAGCCGAGAAGGCCGAGCGCATGTCCGGACACGTGATAAAGGAGGTCATAGTAGGAATAGCCGGCGGACATATAAAGGGAATGAACGGGCACGGAATGGTCACCCTGCGGGACAAAGAGGTGACCTCCAAGGATATTGAGAGAGTAATAGAATCGGCAAACGCCCTTCTGATTCCGGCGGAAAGGGAAATCATTCACGCCATCCCGCAGGACTACACGGTCGACAGGGAAAGCGGTATAAAGGATCCGGTCGGAATCCACGGCCTGAAGCTTGAGGCAGATGTCCACATAGTCACGGGGGACGTGACCGCAGCCCGGAACATCATAAAATGCATAGAAATGTCGGGGATGCTTTCTGTCGACATGGTGCTTGAGCAGATAGCCTCAAGCGAAGCGGTCCTCACAGCAGACGAAAGGGAGATCGGGGTGGCAATGATAGACTTCGGAGGAGGCACCTGCGATATAGCAGTGTTTATGAACGGAAGCGTGAAGTATACGGAAAGCATTACCTTGGGAGGTGACCATCTCGACAGGGATATCGCGTTTGGGCTCTCGGTACCGCTTCCCGAGGCGAGAAAGCTCAAGGAAAATCACGGCACGACCATGACAAAACCCAATGAAATGCCGAGCGACGAGAGAATAGAGGTGAAAAGCGCCTCCGGACACATACCCAAAAATGTTCTGAAAAGAGACCTCACGACCATAATCCAACTGAGAATGGAGGAAATCTTCACACTGATAAAAAAAGAATTCCTAAAGAAGGGATTCACCGGGATGCTGCCGGCGGGGGTGGTGCTCACGGGCGGGAGCAGCAAGATGCGTGAGATGACGACTCTTGCCGAGCAGGTGCTCGACATGCCGGTTCGCATCGGGATACCCCGGGATGTAAACGGTCTCACGGAGATTATCACCGACCCGATTTACTCAACCGGAGTGGGGTTGGTTAAATACGCAAGTTTAAATGAAGAACCCGGCGTTCCCGCAGGGGTTCTGAGACAGAAAAACGTTTTTACGAGAATGAAAGGCTGGTTTAACGAATTTTTTTAAAGGAGAAATCCAACTGGAGGGTAAACATATGGCAAGTTTTAATATCGAGCATGTTGATGAAGGTTTCAACAGAGCGAGAATCAAGGTTGTAGGAACCGGTGGAGCGGGCGGAAACGCCGTCAACACCATGATAAGCAAGGGACTTAAAGAAGTGGAGTTCGTCGCCTTAAACACGGATTTTCAGGATCTCAGCAAATCCCTGGCACCGACGAGACTCCAGATAGGAGAAGGAATATCAAGGGGGCTCGGTTCGGGGGGGAATCCCCAGCTCGCGAAGGAAGCCGCCATGGAGGACCGCGACAAGATCGGCGACATTCTTGAAGGAGCGGACATGGTCTTCATAACTGCGGGAATGGGAGGCGGAACCGGCACGGGCGCCTCTCCCATAATCGCCCAGGCGTGCAAGGACAAAGATATTCTCACCGTGGCGATAGTAACAAAACCCTTCGAATTCGAAGGAGTTGCAAGAAGGGAAAACGCCCATTACGGAATCGAAGAACTGGACAAGCACGTCGACACGCTGATTGTAATTCCCAACGACAAGCTTGCGGCCATACACAAGGTCAGTATCCTTGACGCCTTTCGTCAGGCGGATGAAGTTCTTTACCAAGCCGTAAAGGGAATTTCTGACATCGTTACGGGAACCGGTTACATCAACGTCGACTTTGCCGATGTGAAAAGCATAATGGCAAACCACGGAGGCAAAGCCCTTATGAGTTCCGGATTCGCGCAAGGTCCAAACCGGGCAACACAGGCAGCCCAGATGGCCATAACAAGTCCTCTTCTTGAGGACGTATCCATCGCCGGGGCAAAGGGAATACTGATAAACGTAACGGCTTCGGAGGACTTCGGAATCGAAGAACTCGACGAAGCGTGCAGGCATGTAAGGGAAAGGGCAAACGGCGATATCGACCTGATTTTCGGTCTGGTCTTCGATGAAAAAGCCAAGGATTTCGTAAGAATCACGGTGGTCGCGACCGGAATAGAAAATTACATCGATAAAAGGGCGACCGATATAATTTCGGAGCAGCCATACACTGCTGAAGAGATAGAGGAAGACCTCGATATACCGACTTTCGTCAGAAAAAGAGAAAGAATCGCCGCCCGCTGAGAATTCGCGGCGCAGTGTCAGACAACTTCGGACCTGCCTTCCTTAAGGAAAGGCAGGTCCACCCTCGGGATATCGATCCAGAGTCCTTCAATGTCGTAGAATTCCCGGACCGGCCGGTAAAACACGTGGAGAACCACGTCCACGAGGTCAAGCAGCACCCATCTGCCCTCTGAAACGCCTTCGGTTCCGAATATCTTCACCCCGTGTTTTTTAAGTTCCCGCTCGACGCTCTCCACTATAGTGCGCACTCCCCTGTCGGAGTTCGCGCTGCACACGACGAAGTAATCGGCCACGTCGCTTTTCTCCCCGATCTCAAGAACCACGGGGTCTTCCGCTTTCTTCTCCCAGGCGGCACGGGCGACAAATAAGGCTTTTTCTCTGGATTCTATGGTTTTTTCTCCAGCTGGTAAAGGCCGTTTTCTGCTATGTACCCTTCCACTTCGCGCGCGACCAGAGATCTGAGGGAATTGCCCCGTCGCGCGAGTTCCCTGACCTCTGTGGAAGAAACCTTTATACCGTCTATATCTATGAAAAACAGCTCGTTTGAGCTTGTGTGAGCAAAAACATCCATACCCTTGTTACTATAAGAATATCGAAAGTCATTTTCGAGGGCAAGCGGAATCGGACTTGCGGAATCGGGAAAGTCGTAACCGGGACGGCGAAGAACAACGAAATTTGAGTAGTTAAATAGCTCCGTAAAATCCTTCCATGTGTCTATCTCGGCGAAAAGTTCGGAACCTATTATGAAATAATACTCGTCTTGGGGATTGCTTTTGTTAAGCGACCTCAGTGTGTCGATAGTGTAGGACGGAGGTTCCCTGCGCAGTTCCATGTCGGAAACCCTGAAACGGGGATTGCGTCTTACCGAAAGGTTAAGCATGTTCAGTCTGTGGGAGGAGTGGGACATGGCTTCGGAGCTTTTATGAGGAGAGACAAGGGTCGGAATGAAAATCACCTCGTCAAGCCCCAGTCTTTCGCTTATCTCCTCAGCGGCTCTCATGTGACCCGCATGCACGGGATCGAATGAACCGCCCATCAGGCCCGTTTTCATACGTAACCCTCTATCATTATTTCATCGCCGAACCTTCTGACCCTGATATTTTTGATATTGATCGCCTCTTCGATTGATTCCTTACCAAGGTCTCCGATCATGCTCACCCCGTCGCCCCCGATAATTTTGGGCGAGTAAAAGAAAACTACCTTGTCGACCAGGCCCTCGCAGAGAAAACAGGCCCCCACCCTGCTCCCTCCCTCAACCAGAACGCCGCACATTCCCATGGCTCCGAGTTCACTGAGAAGATCTGCGGCGGACACACGGCCCGCTGAATCGGATTTTAATCTCAGGATCTCGGCACCGAGTTTGCGAAGCCTCTTTTCCTTGAGCTTCCCCGCCCCCTCCGTAGTGGCTATTATCGAGCGGGGGTGGGTGCTGAAAATCTTCGCTTCGGGCGAAATACGAAGCTTCGAGTCCATAATCACCGGAATCGGCTGCCGCACGTTTCCCCCAACGAGTCGAACGTCAAGTCCCGGGTCATCTGCAAGCACCGTGTTTATCCCGACAATTACGGCATCCACCTTCTTTCTCAGCCGGTGGGCCATTTTTCTCTGCCTCACGCTTCCTATCCACTTGGAATCGCCTGTTACGGAGGCTATCTTGCCGTCAATCGTCGAGGCGGACTTTAAGATTACGAAGGGAAGCCCCGAGACGACGTGCTTGTTGAAAAACTCGTTTGTTTCCGCACATTCCCTCTCAAGCACCCCTGTTCTCACCGATACACCGTTTTCGCGAAGCTTGGCCACCCCCTTTCCGCTTACTTTCGGGTTAGGATCAATGGCTCCCACTACAACATCCGATATGCCCGAGGCTATTATAGCGTCGGTACACGGGGGAGTAAGCTTTTCTGTATGGCAGCAGGGCTCAAGCGTCACGTAAAGCGTGGCACCTTTAAGAGAAATTCCTTTTTTTGCGGCATCTAAGAATGCTTCTATCTCCGCATGCGGGGATCCGGCTTTTTTATGGTAGCCGCGGCCCACGATCCGTCCCCCAAGTACGCAGACGGCGCCGACCATGGGATTAGGGCTGGTGCACCCTTCTCCCCTGAGGGCAAGCCTCAGGGCCTTTTTCATAAACTTTGTGTCATCTCGAACAGGCATCAAAAAACCTAGTGCAAAGCCTCCTTGTCCGATGTGAAAAGCGCCTTCGTGAACTGTTCGGCGTCAAATTCTCGCAAGTCCCCAAGACCTTCCCCAACACCTATGTACTTCACCGGAAGACCGAGCTGTTCCGCTATCGCCACTATTATCCCTCCTTTGGCAGTTCCATCGAGCTTGGTAAGCACTATACCGGTTATTCCGATGGCCTCGCCGAAAACCCTCGCCTGCTCCACAGCGTTCTGCCCCGTAGTCGCGTCAACCACAAGGAGAGTTTCATGCGGGGCTCCTTCAAGTTCCCGGGCGACCACCCTTCTCAGTTTCTTGAGCTCGTCCATAAGCCCCGTCTTCGTATGAACCCGCCCCGCGGTATCTATTATAAGCAGGTCGATATCCCTTGACACAGACGCCTTTACCGCGTCGTAAGCTACGGCGGAAGGATCCGCTCCAGTCTGACCACGAAGAAAATCGCTTCCCACCCGTTCGGCCCACACTCCGAGCTGTTCAACCGCGGCCGCCCTGAAAGTGTCGGCTGCGGCAACCATTACCTTTTTTCCGTCCTGCGTAAACCTGTTGGCGATTTTTCCTATGGAAGTGGTCTTTCCGACGCCGTTAACTCCAGCCACCATGAAAACCGCCGGCTTGGCGGAGAACTCAGCCACCGGGCTCTCAACTCCTCTCAGGATATCTAGAATCTCTTTTTCAAGAAGGGTTTTTATCTTCTCCATGTCTCTGCTGTCCCCCGCTGAAACAGCGGAGGAGACCTTCTCTCTAAGTTTCGCGGTGGTCGAAACTCCCATATCCGACATTATGAGTATCTCCTCGAACTCATCCCAGGCCGCGTCATCAACCCGGCCGGATGAAAAAACATGCTCGAGATTCTGCAGAATGCCCCTTCGGGTCTTGGAAAGTCCGAGGCTAAGCTTCGAGAAGAAATCTTGCTCCGGTTCCTCTTCTTCTTCCGCGACAACTTCCTGCTCCGCTGCAGCCGTATCCTCTTCAGATTCCGATTCTTCAGCTTCCAGCTCCACCTCTTCGACGGGAACCGGCTCTTCGGGGACCTCGGTCGGCAGGGGCGCGGGTACCGGGTCCGGGGGCGGCGCCACAATCTCTTTTTCTTCCACCGCTATAGGTTCGGGCGCAGCAAACTGTGGTGCAGGTGATTCAGGTGCGGATTCGACAACTTCCGCAGGAGGAGTGTCCGGCGCCTGATCGGCTTTCTCGGGTTCATCGGAGGGGGCCTCGGGCTGCTCCTGCTGCTCCTCCGCAACGATTTCCGGCGGAAGTTCTTTTTTCCTTAAGAGAAAATAAATCGCCACAAATCCGACGACAGCTACCGCAACCGGGATAGCAACCTCCGGGTCGATATGGGTCCCAAGTCCCGAGAAAAGTTCAGTAATCTCTTTCATACAGCCTGTTCGGTTGAAAACAGCTTCCTGCCGACGAAAAACGGTCCCAGGCTTTCAAGATATTTTGAAGTCTGCTGCGTTTTTCTCATCCTCTCCACCAATGCGGAGAGCGGATAGAGTTCCCTGCCCAGAATCCCTATCACAAAATCATTGTCGTTTTTGTCAAGACCGTGACTCGCAAGACGTATGTCCTTTGCGTATCCCGCGTCCCCGAACTGAAACCCTATTTTACCGTGTTCAGCCAGAACGGCTCTCTGCTCCTCGGGCGCAAGGGTTTCAAAAGCCTTAGCCCTTCTGAGCGGGTACCAGATACCCCACACAAGTTCCGGGTCAAAAATCTTCTGCATCGGACCTAAGATCAGGGTTTTCTCCAGATCTTTTTCATAACCGAGTGCATATGTTCTCCCGAGCATCGTGTATTCAGGCTTCGGCTTAAGTCCGGCAAAAGAGGAAGAGGAGAGAAACCGCCTGAGTTCCGTAACGAAAAAATCAGAGGTCTCGCTCATGATCAAAAGGCCCACGCCTCTGTGATCGTTTATGTCCGAATAAAGAACCGCAATTAAAGAAGAGCTCTCTAGATCGCGCATCAAAACAGATTCAAGCACGGGATCAACGCCTCCGAAGCCGAGGAACTGCACGAAAAGCCTTCTGTCAAGAGACTCTCCGCCACTGCCTTTTTCGCTTAAGTCAAGCGCTCTGTCAGTAGGTTTGCTCATATTCCGTCACCAGAACTAGGGGTTAAGTATCTACGATTTAAAGGTCTAACTCAATTCTTTGTACTGAGGAATCCGCCGCGCAGTTTCCGGTTCTATTTAACAAAGTTGAGTCTGTTTTAAAGCGCTTCGGGCCATTTCGACGCAAAAACTCTGATTAAGACACCTTTATTAATGTAATATAATACTATAAAGAGGTGGTAAGCAGATAGTCATGGTTAATAAGCCCAGTTTCTCAGATTTAGCATACAGAAACAAAAAGAAGTTGACCCGTAAGCAGCGGTTTCTTGAGAAAATGGATAAGGCGCTGCCCTGGGAACTTCTACTTGAACCGATACTCAAGGAATATCCCAAGTCAGGCAAAGGGCGCCACCCCATACCGGCTAGGGTCATGCTGCGCATTTACCTCTTGCAGCAGTGGTACGGATTGTCGGATCCGGCGATGGAAGAAAGTCTTTATGACATTGAATCCATGCGCCGTTTTGCCGGAGTGTCCATGCAGAGCATCCCGGATGAGACTACTCTCTGCAAGTTCAGGGGCTTTCTGGTTAAGCACAAGATATCCGAAGAACTGCTCCGTCTTACCAAGCAACATTTATCAGCACACGGCTTAAGGATCAGCAGAGGCAGGACCATCGATCCAAGAGTGTACCAGATCAGACGAAAACACGGCAAAGACAACCGTACGCAAAAATAGAAGAAAGGCGCAGATTCCGTATCTGTCCTGACCGCGGAACTTTGCCGGGAAATAAAACCGGGAGGCGACAGGGGTTCAGGTGGAGGGTCGCCCTTTACGCAGGACTACTGGTGCATCATGTTCAGAAATTCCGCATTGCTTTTCGTTCCACGAAGCTTGTCAAGCAGAAATTCCATTGATTCGGTAGTGTTCATCGGATTGAGGATTTTCCGAAGAAGCCATATGCGGTTAAGCTCGGATTCCGGAATAAGAAGTTCCTCTTTCCTGGTTCCCGATCTCTGAAGATCTATGGCCGGGAACACCCTTCTCTCCGCAAGGCGGCGGTCAAGGTACACTTCCAGGTTTCCCGTTCCCTTAAACTCCTCGAAAATGACCTCATCCATGCGGCTTCCGGTATCTATAAGGGCGGTGGCTATTATGGTAAGGCTACCTCCTTCCTCGGTGTTTCTTGCCGCCCCGAAAAACCTCTTGGGTCTCTGAAGAGCGTTTGCCTCGATTCCTCCCGAAAGCACCTTCCCACTCGCAGGGGTCACGGTGTTGCTCGCTCTTGCGAGCCTGGTAAGGCTGTCGAGCAGAATGACGACATCTTTTCCGTGCTCGACGTACCTTTTAGCCTTCTCGATCACCATGTCGGCAACCTGTATGTGTCTTTGCGCCGGTTCGTCGAAGGTTGAACTCACTACTTCCCCATTGACCGACCTCTGCATGTCGGTAACTTCCTCGGGACGCTCGTCTATAAGAAGAACGAACAACACAACCTCGGGGTGATTTTCCGTTATCGAGTTGGCTATTCTCTGGATAATTATGGTCTTACCTGTGCGGGGAGGAGCCACTATCACTGCTCTCTGTCCCTTCCCCACCGGCACGAAAAGATTCATCACCCTCGAGCAAAACTCGTTTTTGTCATGTTCAAGGTCAATTTTTTTATCCGGGTGAAGGGGGACGAGGCTTTCAAAAGGCGTTCTCCGTCTGCATATCTCGGGAGAGTCGAAATTGGCTTCCTCTATTTTCAGAAGAGCCAGGTTCTTTTCTCCCTCTCTAGGAAGCCTCACGAGGCCTCTTATTGTGTCTCCGGTTTTCAGGCTGAAAGACCTTATCTGGGATTTCGAGACGTATATATCGTCAGGGCTCGGCAGATAGCTGTACTTGGGAGACCTTAGAAAACCATAACCTTCGGTCAGAATTTCAAGCACACCTTCAGCTATTATGGAACCGTGTTTGTCGCTCTGTGCCTTAAGTAGGGAGTAAATCAGGTCCTGCTTTGCCATTCTGGCGGTGTCTTCAATACCTGCCAGTCTGCTTAGCTCTATAAGATCCGAGGGCTTTTTCGCCCTAAGATCGTTCAGGTAAATCAGCTTGCCGTTTCCGTTGTTCTGCTCCTCTTTCTTTGGAACAGCATCCTTTTTCGGAACAGCGTCTTTTTTCTGGACAGCGTCGGCAGCTTCCGCTTTAGAGACTTTTGCCATACGGTGAAACTCCTTGAATTAAGGCTTGTTAAATTTTTGGTTCAAAAAACAATTGAGATCTTTTGGGGTGTCAGGAATGCGACAATCGCATGTGTTAAGAGTTCAAAACAAAAAACCAGTACAAACAGATATACTTATATACTATTGCTCAGTAACGGGTTTGTCAATATATAAAACCGAACCTGTCAGAAGAAAAAGGATTTTGCTCCCCAGAAGAACCAAGCCGCTTTTCGATGAGAACCCCGTTGCCGCCTGACAAGCATGTTTAACGCCTAGAACTCTATGGCTACCTCTAAAAGGGAAAATACTTGAACCAAAACAAATGTCAAGGACTTCGGCTTTCGCTGTAAGGAGTCAATTAAGTTGACCGGTTTTTGAGTTAATTAGTTGACCGGTTTCTTCTTTTGATTTTTTTTTCAAATCAGACTCAAAGGGCGAGCCCGAAGAGGCTGATTTGAAACCGCTTCGTCACCCCGCCGCGGCCTTCCTTATCTCCTTCGTCTGTTCCACCAAATTCCCACCCCTGTCATAAACTCCAAGCTTCCGTCTCCCCTCGTGAACCACTGCCATCCTTCCATCCCCATACTCATGCACAATCACCTTCGCCCTCACGAAGTGATAACGATCCTTAACCGGTGGAACCTGCAAACTCATCCCCTTGTACCTCACGCAGTTGTCGTTGCCCACTACCCTTGGGTGCTTCAAACACAGTATGTCTTCAAGCCCCACTCCGAGCAGCGGTACAAACGCACTGCCCTCCTCCCTGGCCCCTACCGCAAAACGCCTGTTCAAATCCTCTACAAAACACACTGAGAGAAACTTGTTCGCCTCCTCCATGTCCACTATCCCTCGCTCGCAAAGCTCCGCGGGCAAACGCCCCTGCAAAGTCTTGAACATCCGCTCGCTCCGTCCCCTGGCCTCCGGTGAGCAACCCGGAATCCTCTCAATGCCCAATTCCTTCATTGCCCGCCCGAACTGCGTTGGGTTCTCCTTGTCCACCCGCTCCCCAACCCGAGCAGTACTCCAGTAGTGAGACCCCCTGTCGCTGTAAAAACTTGTGAATATGCCTTTGCTCTCCAATACGTCGCGTACACCCCTCATGCTGCTCTGTGTGCCCTCCTGAGCAACGAAAAAAGCACTGTATATCCGCCCCGTGGCGTCATCCATCGTTACAACCAGATCCCACACCTCCTGGGGAACCCACCTGTGAGTGCTTGCGTCCTGGTGTATCATCTCCCCCTCCTGCCCCCGCCGCTCCCTAAGCTCCCGGTGCGGCCCCCGACGCCTGCCCCTGGGAACCGCCCCCGCATCCTGCAGACACCTCTTCACCCAGCTGTAGCCGCGAACGCCCCCGTGGGTCTCCTCGTAAGCCTCGTAGAAGTGCCTTATGTTGCGATTCGGATAACAATCCCTGTACAGCGCCACCACGCTTGAAACCTCCTCCCGTGAAGCTCGCCGAGGCGAGGGCTTCCCCAGGCGACGGTCCAAAACCCCTTGTTTGCCTTGCTCTTCGTAACGAACCACGTAGCGGCGAAAGGTCCTCTCGCTCATCTCAAGCCGCTCCCCGGCTTCCGCCTGGGTAAGCTTCCTCTCCTTCCACTTCTTGTATATCAACTCAAACCGGTTTGTCCTGACCATCTGCGAATACCTTGGCTGATCCATCTCCATCTCCTCCTTCTCCAGAGGAGATAAATCTAGTCAACTCCTATCCTAGACAAACCGGACAACTCGAGACTGTGAAGTTATTGAGGGGATGGTTGTTAAAAAATGAACGGATCGTCAAGAACGCGTGTATTTTTTGATTGAAGAGGTTAAAAACCTTCCAGATATGCTTCAATACCCCTGATCTGGCGCCACAATCTCAAATCAGCAGGTTTCTCTCCACCTCTCAGGCCATTTGCAGGCCATACACCCTCCGCCCGACGCAATGCTCCCTGAGTCTTTGTGCCCCCATGATGTTCAGCACCCGAGTGAAGTTGTAGGCCATCGCCATCAAGCTGAACTCACCCCGACACTTCTCCAACCCCCTCATCAAAAACTGGTGAAGACCACATCTGCCTTTTAATGTCCCAAACGGATGTTCCACGACTCTTCCCCGCTCCATCCTCTCCTTGTGCCTGTCAAGCACTTCCTGATATTCCCAGCGCTGTATTACTCTGGTCTTTGCACTGTCGCCAATACAATGCTTGCGCATCGAACACGCCTTGCACTCAACACTTCTGCTGAGATATACAACGTATCTCTTCCCGCTTCGAACCACAGGCTTTCTGCAGGGAGTCAATCGCTTTCCCTGAGGACAATAATAATGATCCCCTTCGGTGTCATAAGTGAATTCATCCAGGCTGTAGCGCCCCCTGCTTCTTATCCCCCCGCTTTTGTCAGGAACCGGAACATAAACCGTGATATTCTCTTCCTCGCACTCCTTGAGCCCTGTGCTCTCGTAGTAACCCCCGTCAGCCAGACCCGTTAACTCCTCAACCCCAAGTCTTCTTTTTGTCTCCACAAGCATCCCGGCCAGTTGATGAGTATCCGTCCCATCCTGAACCACGTCTTCCGTGACCACAAGCTTGTGCTTTGAGTCCACTGCTATCTGCGCGTTGTAACCGGCTACCACCTGTCCCCGTTTCCTAAGCAGCCTCGCGTCGGGATCCACAGTCGATACCTGTGAACTCCCGCTTCTCTCAATACGACCTTTAAGATCCCGTTTCTCCGCCTGCCTCCGCTTCATCCTCTCAAGCTTCTCCGATAAAACCTCATCGTCCCTTGTATCTGCCGCACCGGCTTTGTCGTCGACAGCGTCGGTATCCTCAAGGGCTTGCTGATACTCTTCTATCTTCCTGTCTATCTCCTCCAAAGCCTTGTCTATGTAAGCTTCGGTCTCTATGCTCGCCCTGCTCGCATCCCCCTTGAAGAAACAACCGTCAACCGCCACATCCTCTCCGCCCAACAGCGAAAGCTCCCTGCACAGCAAAACAAAATCCCGGTTAACCTCCCGCAACTGTCGCACGTGGTCCTTGCGGAAATCCGCAATGCTCTTGTAGGAGGGCCGTAACCCTTTCACAAGCCAGATCACTTCAAGGTTCCTTCGGGTTTCCGCCTCAAGCTTGCGGCTGCTGCGTATCCCCTGCTGATACCCGTACAGGTAAAGCTTAAGCAGTGCCCGGGGATTATATGGCGGCTGCCCCGCCACGGTACCTGTCTCTGTGTGCTTGAACCCCAGGGCCGCCAAATCAAGGGTATCAACATACGCGTCCAGAGCCCGAATCTGATGGTTCTCCCCCACGTAATCCTCCACCCGCTCGGGCAGAAGCAGTCTCTGTTCACGGTCAAGCGTGGGCTTGTATCGGCGTTGGTTCATATTGTGTTCCACCTCGGTATGAATGAATGATATAATTGTACCTTGGAAAAGGGGTGATATCAATGGCTAACTGCCTGAAATACAAAGATAATTACGCTGTTTTAGGTGGTTTGAATCGGGAGGAGGGACAATACTCTTTCAATATCCTGTCGAGCCTCGGTGCTTCGTAAATACTTCACCGCCCTAGAATAACTTCACAGTCTCAACTCGTGTGCTTAAAAACCGGTCATATAACGTACTCTCTACAGGACTTCGGCTTTCGCACCACTCCCCGTCCACCGCGGTGGTTTTCGTATCGTTGTGGCAATTTGAGGGAATTTCCAGTTATAATTGAGAGGAGAAAATATGCAAAGACAAAAAAAACTAAAGGGGGTGAGCTGAGATGGCGGGCCATTCCAAATGGGCAAACATAAAACACAGAAAAGCCGCGGTTGACGCCAAGCGGGGCAAGGTATTCACCAAGCTTATCAGGGAGCTTACTGTTGCCGCTAAGGAAGGAGGAGGCGACCCCGAATCCAATCCCCGTCTTCGCACCGCCGTAGCTACCGCGAAAGGCGCTAACATGCCCAACGACACGATCGACAGGGCTATAAAACGGGGTACAGGGGATATTGAGGGAGTAGTCTACAACGAGATATTTTACGAAGGGTACGGACCCGGCGGAAGCGCCGTATACGTAAAAACCCTTACTGACAACAAAAACAGAACCGTCTCCGAAATAAGAAGACTATTCACGAAGCACGGCGGGGGACTCGGGGAGAACGGCTGCGTGGCGTGGATGTTCGACCTTAAGGGCAGAATTGCATTTACGGGAGACTCGATCGATGAGGATACCCTTTTCGATCTGGTGATAGATTCAGGAGCCGACGACGTGCGTACCGAGGACAGCGATATCGTGGTTATAACCCCCACGGAGAGCTATGAAACAGTAAAGAGGGCGGTCTCCGACGCCGGAATCCAGTATGAATCAGCCGAAGTCACCATGATACCCCAGACAAACGTCAGAATCGAAGGCCGGGATGCCGAGCACATGATAAGGCTGATGGAAGCGCTTGAAGACAGCGACGACGTTCAGAACGTGTACGCCAATTTCGATATAGACGAACAGTTACTCGAAGCAATTGGATAAAAACTCCGAAACCAGGGTCATGGGAATCGACCCAGGATCAAGGTCATGCGGCTACGGAATCGTGGACGGCGCGGGAAACCGGCTGAATTACGTAACCAGCGGAACGATCTCCCCCACCCCCGGAAATTCCGCCCCCGAAAGACTGAACGACATCTACGTCGGTATCCTGAGAGTAATTGACGATTACGCTCCATCGATCGTATCAATCGAGGAGATGTTTTTCGCCAAAAACGCGAGAAGCGCCATAAAACTCGGCCAGTCAAGAGGAATAGCGATCCTAGCGGCCGCGCAAAGAGGAATCCCCGTAAGCGAGTACGCGCCCACGAGGGTAAAACTCGCCCTGACCGGCAGAGGAAGGGCGGGCAAGGAAGAGATGCAGAAGATGCTTTCCTATATGCTCGGGATAAGCGAATTTGGGAGCACGGATGAGTCCGACGCGCTTGCAATCGCAATCTGCCACTTAAGCCTTTCAAAATACGGACTGCCGGACGGTACGCTTGGCGGGGCGCGTAACCGGCGCAGGAAAAAGAGATTCACGGCAAATGATCTATCTGCTTAGAGGCGAAATCGCTTGTAAGGAAATCGGAACCGTCATCGTCGATGTAAACGGCGTCGGCTACGGCATTACCGTTCCGCTTTCGACTTACTATGATCTGGGGGCCGTAGGGGAGCAGGTCGAACTCAGAATACACACAAGCCACAGGGAAAACAGCATTGAGCTGTTCGGTTTTCTCACGAACGCGGAGAAAAAACTCTTCGAAAAACTGATCGGCGTCTCCGGCATAGGACCGAAAGCCGCGACGAACGTGCTCTCAAACATCTCCGTCCCGGAACTTGTAAGGTCCATAATAAACGAAAACCTGGCGCAGAGGAAAATCCGCGGGATCGGTGCCAAGACCGCCACCAAGATAGTAAACGAACTCAAGGACAAGCTTGACGATTTAGCCACAGACGAAGAGTCTCCAGGCTTGGGCACCATATTTGACGATACGATTTCCGCACTGCTTAACCTTGGCTACACGAGGGCCGAGGTGGAGAAAAAGACCCCCGAGATCAAGAAAATCATTGAAGCCGCAGGTTCCATAGAGGACGTGCTTCGGGATTCTCTTAAGGTAATCAGAAACTAGATGTCGCAGAACGAAAGAAAAACCGTTTCGCCCGAATACACGGAAACAGATGAACTCACGGACATAAATCTCCGTCCCGCCTTACTTAAGGACTTTATCGGGCAGGCGAGCGTAAAGGAGCAGGTAGACATATTCATCGGCGCCGCCAAGGCAAGGGGCGAAGCCCTTGACCACGTTCTCCTCTCCGGTCCCCCGGGACTCGGGAAGACCACCCTCGCGCACATATTCGCAAATGAACTGGGGGTAAATCTTCATCTCACTTCGGGGCCGGTTCTTGAAAGAACCGGGGATCTTGCTTCCATGCTCACCAATCTCGGCGAAAAGGACGTACTTTTCGTCGACGAGATACACAGGATAAACAGGGTCGTTGAGGAATACCTCTATTCCGCGATGGAGGATTTCACCATTGACCTTATGATAGGAGAAGGTCCGACGGCGAGATCAGTGAAGATAAACCTCGACAGGTTCACACTCATAGGAGCGACCACAAGGACGGGACTTCTTACCTCCCCGTTTCGCTCCCGTTTCGGAGTCGAACTCAGGCTTGATTACTACAACACCGAAGAGCTCTCAACCATAGTGAAAAGATCCTCCGGGATTCTCGGAGTCGAGATAACGGACGAAGGCGCCCTCGAGATGACTTCAAGAGCAAGGGGAACTCCCAGGATAGCCAACAGGCTTCTTAAGAGGGTAAGGGACTATGCTCAGATGAAATCGGACGGGCGTATAACCGAACCCGTTGTCAAGGACGCGCTTTCGATGCTTGAGATCGATTCAATGGGCCTTGACAACCTCGACAGGGCGATACTTACCGCCATAATCGAAAAATTCGGAGGCGGTCCGGTGGGAATAGATACGATCTCAGCCGCGGTAAGCGAAGAGAAAGATACGATAGAAAATGTCTATGAACCTTTCCTTATAAGGGAGGGGCTTGTGGAGAAAACTCCCAGGGGAAGAAAGGCTACGCAGCTTGCATACAGGCACATGGGACTCACCCCAAGTGAGGGCCAGCCGAAGCTTCTCTGAGCCGCGCAAAAATCCGAAGTCAGTCAAGAGGAATTTCCCGTATGAACTCGTCCCAGTGGTTCCCTGAAATGGCATCTATTATTTTTCTCGGTTCCTTGTAACCCTTTTCTCCGGGAAACATCTTCCCGTATACCTCGTCTCTTATTTCAAGCCACTTGTCTATAGCCGCGTAGTTTTTGAATTTAACTACGGTCTTGTAGGTCCAAAGCGGCTTTACGGTATGTATTCTCTGTGAATACATCCTGTAATCGTCAACGGTGATACCCATCTTTTTCATCTCCTGCCAGAAAGGAAAAAGACGCGTTCTGTATACCCTGAGAAACTCCTCGCGGTTCTCGGGCGCCACGGTATAGAAGCTCTCTTCTACCACGACCGTGTATCTGTCTTCTTCCGCGCGAGCCACCGTGGTGGTCACGAGGGAAAAAACCAAGATAAAAACAACCGAAAAACAATGTTTTCTTGACACCTTGATTCCTCCATTAAGTGCTGTACTGACGGATGTTCGCAAACTTGAGTCCGTTTTCCAATTATACCAGTACCCTTCTAAAAGCTTAAATCAAGCGAAAAAATCAAATCGAAATTATAATTAATTCACGGGTTGCCTGACCGAGAGCTGCCTAATTTTACCTGTGCCATCGAGCACCTAGTCAGGACAAGCGCCTCGGTCAAGCGCCGTGATAAATGCCCAACAGGAAGTTTGCGCCATCGAGCGCCGGTACTGGTTCTGTCAAGCATCACGGCAAACCCGAATACATATGGAGATATTAATTTACATGAAGAATGGTAAATCTCTATTTTTTGCAGGCATTGACTGGGGGAAAAACTCTCACCAGGTCTGCGTCGTCAACCAGGAAGGTTCCGTCGTCGGAGAAAAAAGCTTCAAGCATACCGGAGGAGGTCTTTTTGAAATGTCTCAGTGGATGAGGGAAGTGTCAGGCTCTGAGGACTGCGACATGGCCGTGGCCATAGAGGTGAACCAAGGCCCGGTGGTGGAAAGTCTTTGTGAACAGGGATTTATGGTTTATTCCATAAATCCGAAGCAGCTTGACCGCTTCAGGGACAGGTTCTGCGTCTCAGGAGCCAAGGATGACAGAAAAGACGCTTTGGTTCTCGCCTCGGCGCTCCGCACGGACCGCAAGCACTTCCGCTACGTCGAACCGCAGGACTGCGATGTCATAGCTCTGCGTGAGTTCAACAGAACCAGAGAGGAGCTCACATCGGAGCGTACGCGTCTTGTAAACCGTCTTCGCGCACTGCTGTGGAGGTATTACCCCCAGTTTGAAGAACTTCTCGGCAGTACCGTAAGGCCATGGCATCTGGAGCTTTGGGAGCTTATGCCTTGTCCTTGTGCGGCAAAGGGGAAAAGAGCCTCCACAGTGCAGAAGATTCTCAAACGCAACAGAGTAAGGCGTATTGGCGCGGAGGAGGCGCTCAAGATACTGAGGGCCGAGGAAATAAACGTGAGCGACGCGACCGTGCGGAGCTGCATCTTCCATATAACATCGGTTGTTGAGCGGCTGAAGGTGGCGGATCGTCAGCTCAAGGAGATCAAAGACTCTATCGATAAGATTATAGAGACCATGAACGAAAAGCTTAAGGCCGAGGGGGGCGGGCCAACCGATATTGAGATTCTCCGATTATAACGTGAAAAATGATCTTGCCAAATTTATAACATGAAATTGCCACAAAATTCGCAGAAATGGGCATATTATGTTAACTAAAAAAGCCGACAGATTAAGTAATTCTCTTAAGTTTTAATGGGTATTTAATGGCTGTTTAAGGCTCTTTTATAGAAGCTCCGACGGGCTTTAAATCGGGTTTAAAACCCCTCTCAATCTCCTTCTAATATATCTATTTTAGTTAAGCCTGCATCAAAGCAGGTGTGACGGATAGCCGGGTCAGTTCTTAGTGGTAAAACTGTCTTATTCATTTGGCAAAATGAGCTCTCAAACTATACCAGCAGCGAGAAAAAATGATAACGCTTTAAATCTTTCGCAAATTAAAAAGGAAGGCGGCATTTCTTCATGAATCCGGTTAGATAAATAGTGCTCTTAAATTTATTTAACAGGAGGAAACACCGCCATGAGAGATTATACAGCGAAGAGCCCCAAAAAGGTAATTCAGATTAACCACGAGGAGCTTAGGGATCATCTAAGCTCCATAGTCACCGATACGGTAGAGGAAGTATTGAACAAGGTTCTTGACTCTGAAGCAGATGAGATGGTTGGGGCAGCGCGGTACGAGCGAAGTTCGGATCGCCAGGACTATCGTTGCGGAAGCTACACAAGAAAGCTCCAGACCAAGGCTGGAGAAGTAACGCTGAAGGTGCCCAAGCTTCGGGAGCAGAGATTCCAGACGGCCGTAATAGAGCGATACAGGCGAAGGGAGTCATCAGTCGAAGAAGCCCTGGTGGAGATGTATCTTGCGGGAGTATCCACGCGGCGGGTGGCGGATATTACAGAAGCACTTTGGGACACGCGGGTGAGTTCGGCCACGGTATCGAAGCTCAACTGTAGCGTGTACGAGCACATAGAGAAGTGGAGAAACAGGCCCATAGAAGGAGAGTTTCCCTATGTTTATCTTGACGGGGTGAGTCTCAAGCGCAGCTGGGGATGAGAAGTGGGCAACGTGTCGGTTCTTATAGCCATAGGGGTGGGCAGAGATGGTTATCGCAGGGTTCTGGGGGTTGTGGAGGGGGCGAAAGAGGACAAGGCCGGGTGGAGCGGGTTTCTGCGTCATCTGAAGCAAAGGGGGCTTAGTGGGGTGCGGATGTTCATAAGCGACGCGTGTTTGGGGTTGGTTGAGAGCATAGGGGATTTTTATCCGGAGGCGCTTTGGCAGCGTTGCGTGGTTCACTTTTATCGCAACGTGTTCAGTTACGTGCCTCGGGGCAGGGTTGGGGAGGTGAGTCTGATGTTAAAGGCCATACATGCTTCAGAGAGCAAGGAGGTCGCGAGGGCAAAAGCAAGGGAAGCTATAAAGAAGCTGAAAGAGATGCGACTGGGCTCGGCGGCTAAGTGGGTGGAGGAGAACATTGAAGAGACTCTTTGTTACTATGGGTTTCCGTCGTCACACTGGCGCAGGGTCCGGACGAACAATCCGATGGAGAGGATCATAAAGGAGATAAGGAGAAGATCCCGTGTTGTGGGAGCCTTCCCTGACGGGCAGAGTGCGTTGATGTTGTGCGCGGCGAGGTTAAGGCATATATCGGGGACCAAGTGGGGAAGCAGGAGGTATCTGGACATGGATTTGCTGAGGGAAATGGACAGAAAGGAGGAAGTTGAGGTAGGGTAATGGACAAAGACCGGATTTTGAGAATCAAAGACTCATGAGTCTTTGATTCTCAAACTGAAGAAATGCTGAAAACTTAAATTTGCGAAAAATTCCGAGCACTACCGAAAAAATGTCTTGACAAGTCGGGGGGAGGGAAAATAGAATCTGGGGTGGTGGTTGCAGATTAAAAAAAGCCGATATTCTTTTTTTACGATAGGGGGCAGGAGTTTTATCTTCTGAATTTATAAAGGATTATCTGGAGGAAATTATGAGCAGGTATTTATTGTTGGGAGTTGTTTTAATTGTTTTTGGGTTTACGTTGGGGGTCTCTGAGTTTTCACATGCGCAGACAATTGACTGCAGTACTTATCAGCGTCCTTCCGATGCGCCGGATCTGGATGATTTGATAGATGAGCTTGAGGATACAGGTGAATGCATTGGATGCAATCTTATTTGCGCGGATTTGAACGATGAGAATTTAAGAAAAGCAAATTTGATCAGCGCGAATCTGTCCAGCGCGGATCTGGGCGACGCGAATCTTGCCGGGGCGAATTTGACCAGTGCGGACCTGACGGGTGCGGATTTGACCAACGCGGATTTGAGAAAGGCGTATTTGGCCGCCGCGACCTTGTACTATGCGGATTTTATCAACGCGGACTTGACGGGTGCTAATTTGACCAGTGCGACAGTTGACGATGCGGATTTTAGCGGAGCGGATCTGGCGAGTGCGAATTTTACCAGTGCGGATATGGTCAATACGGATTTGAGCGGGGCGGATTTAACAAGAGCGAATTTGAGCAACGCGCGGTTGCCCTTCGCGGATTTGAGCAACGGGGATTTGACGAAGGCGGATTTTAGCGGAGCGGATCTGAGCTTAGCGAATTTGAGCAACGCGGATTTGACGGACGCTAATTTTACCGGGGCCAAATTGTCCGGAGCTAATCTTACGGGGGCTAATTTTGAGGATTCAGTTCAGACCGATATACCTGGGCCGGAGGGGCCACAAGGACCTCAAGGAGAAACAGGGCCAAAGGGAGACAAGGGGGATACCGGAGACACAGGACCGACTGGAGCTGACGGAGCTAAGGGTGATAAAGGCGATAAGGGGGATAAGGGGGATAAGGGGGATAAAGGCGATAAGGGTGATACCGGAGATACGGGACCGGCTGGAGCTGACGGAGAAGATGGAGCTGACGGAGAAGATGGAGCTGACGGAGAAGATGGAGCTGACGGAGAAGATGGAGCTACCGGACCCGCAGGTGTATCCGGATATGAGTATAGATCCGCAAGCAGCTCTTCTGCTTCTAATGTAATTGTCTATTGCACCAGCGGAAAAAAAGTTTTTGGCGGTGGTTGTGGTCAGGTTAGTGGAAACGCTTTACGAGCCTCCCTGCCGTATGAGCTTACTACCCAAAGTCCAGGTTGGTGGTGTGTGTGGGAGGGTAGCGGCTACTCGACTATATATGCTCTTTGCGCCAATGTTAACTGAGGACAGCAACGAGGCGTTTTGCGTTAAATAAAAAACAAAGGAGATAAGAAATGAAAAAGATAGCAATTTCAATATTAACGTTTTCAGTATTAGCGACGTTTATCGGTGCTGGCGATTCACTGGCCGGTGAGGTCATCTTCTGCGCCGACCAGAAAGACCAGTCCGCGGTTATAGCAGACGCGAGAGGGCTTTGCGGCGATGGCAAGGAAGAATACGTAATAGGCGGCACTGGAGTAGAGCGATCGAAAGAGCTTGCAGCTTTGGCTGTATTTTCAGACAACAAGAACTGCGATGAGGGTTTAACCGGAACTACAACGCGGGTGGGTTTTGACAAAAATGGCGACGGAACGCTTGGTGATGATGAAGTCATGGCAAGTTTTGGTACATGCATTGCATCTGTTGAGGATGAATCTGAGGATTTAGGCAAGCGATAAGCATAATGGATTGATTAAAAGCGCGGGGAGCCAGCGAATCCCCGCGCTGAACAAGAATGGTGTGTTCTTACGTGGTCACGGTTCTTTCAATAGACGCGGTTCCCGACGGTACAGCCCTGACCTCAATCGTGACGACTGCCCGCATCGAGAGCTGGAGCCGGTTGCTCGGAGCACCAGCAGGTCTCAGCCTGACGCTGGTTGTTTTAAGCCCGTTCCCCAGCGCCTTTATTGTGTATGACCTGCTCGTACGCACTCTGCCCCATATACTGGAAATCCACGTCTATTCGCAGCCAGCCGAAGTTCGTCGGCGGGTTATAAGAGGAGGGGAACGATACGTCCACGTACGGCCAGTCGTCCACTGAGCTCAGATCCTCCTTGCCCCCTACGACGGTGGTGGTCGGCACCTGGAGGGGGGTCTGAACTGGGCTGTCCCCCGTCGCTTCAATTATAACGGAAAAAATGATCTTGCCAAACTTATAACATGAAATTACCACAAAACCCACGAAAGCAAGGATGGGTGGTTACAAAAAAACGGATTATAAGCAGCTCATTTTTAATTTTCAAGGGGGAGTTAATGGCCGTTTAAAGGTCTTTTGAGGGTCTCTAAACAGCCATTTAAGACTAGAAAGACACCATCCTCTGGATGCTTGTGGATTGAGGTGGCCAAGCGTGAACAGTAAAGGTTACAACTGCCCGCCTGGACCCTGTTCTATTGGTGGTTGGCCACGCATTCCTGCTGTTCCTTTTCAAACCATTTCCTTCAAAAACCTTTTCTCATCAATGTTACCGGGATACACACAGCCCTCGTGGCTTTAAGGCGCGTCGATTCTGAGACTAGGGCCACAACCAGCTGAATGGTTGCTCTGTAGTTCTCCCTGTTAACCTCCCAGAATTTCTCGAAGTTCCTCTCTTCTTTTCCGTAAAGCTTAAGTGCCCCTAAAAAAACAACCATCCCGATGGTCGGTAGCCGGGGGCTTCGGCTCTCACGCGCTCAAGACCGTAGATGGACTCAGGATCGGAATGCGGGTGGTCAATGCTTGTGCCGACAACAAAAGCGTCTCTAACGATCAAGTTCGTTAAATTGTAGGTGAACCGATACTTCGTCCTGCAGATGAGCCGCCCTCAGGTGGTAGTCTCACATTAAAAATTAAGTAACTGACTTAAGCTGCCTGAGAATTGCGGCTGTCCCTTGTCCCTTCATAACTCCTTGTAGTTACTTGGTTTTCTTGTCCCTTCAAAATGTCCCTTCAAAACAAAAGTAGCGATTTAGTGGCGCTCGTGTTATTTTCGCTTAACGCCCTGAATATTGTTGCTTTTTTCTGGGTTTTTTCTCTGATTTTCTTGGCAAGATCATTTCTTAAGCGCTATAAAATCGCTAAAATCGCCATATAATTGCTACTTGTTTTTTTGGCTTCGGTCAGTGCGAGATTACCGGAAATCACTAGTGTCTTGATGTTAATCAAACAATTCCAGTTGGTTACGATACATGAGGTCGGGAGAAAAATCCAGTTCTGTTGTAAGTAGCTGATTTAACGGGATTTTTTCAAACAGAGTAAGGCTCAAAGTCTGTAAAATTGTGTGGAAACTTTGCTCAAGTGCAAGCCGCTTCTTGATAATCGCAACAAGCACATATACCGAGACCGCAATCCATATCTGAGATTTTACGGCGTTCTCCGATAGACCGTAAAAACTCTTGATTCTAAGATGTTGCTTGATCCACTTGAAAAACAGTTCAACATGCCAGCGGTTCCGATACAGTTCGCAGATGGTAATGGAAGGAAGCGAGAAATTGTTTGTGATGAAAGTGAGGGTCTTGTTACGCTCCTTGTCCCGATACTTTACTACCCGCAGGGGTTGTGGGAAATCTTTGATGCTCTTTGTTCCTGTCAGTTTAATTGTGTGGTCACAGACAAGTCCTGTGGAACGGTCCACTTTGCGATAGTCGGTACGGCGATACCGTGTGTTCTTTTTGGTTCGCAGAACGAAGAAGCACAGAGACTGGTGGAGGCGATACAGGCGAGTGAAGTCGAGGTAGGCTCGATCCATAACATAAAAGGCCCCGGGTTCGGGAACAAGTTGGTCAAGGAGATTGACATCATGGAGTTTACCGTCGGAAATGTGAATGAAAGCGGGGATATAGCCACGCAGGTCAAGGAGGGTATGGAGTTTTACCGCTGATTTTGTTCTTCGGAACCGGGCCCACGGAAACAGGTTAAGGCAGAGGTCTATGGTGGAAGAATCCAGTGCGTAGACAGTGTCGGGAATATCCAGCCCATTGTCGTCATCACGATAGAGCAGGCGGGCTTTGCGGATAAGGTGCTGTGCGAAATCCGCGTAGATGTGCCAGTTGCGATTCTGGTTCGCGACAGCGAGGGTGCTGCGTGAGATGCCGCTTGTGATTCCCATGTGGTAGAGTCTTTTGACTTGGGCGCGGAGACAGGTTTCTATGTCGCGAAGGCTCTCTCTGCAGGTAAGCTGGGCGAAAGCCATGCAGCGATATTGTTCTGCGCAGAAAAATGATTTGACTTTGTGATTGCCGTTATAACGTTTTACGTATCTGTGGAAAGTGTCCCACGGAAGATGATCCATGAGCTGTGTGAAAACCAGTTTCCCCGTGTACATGATATCTGTCTCCTGTTATGCTGATAGGTACAGATATCATGGGAAAACGGATTTTGGACTTCAAGTCAGCCGCATCTCTTAACGGCTGTTTTATGTTTGTAATCAGCCGGTTATAACACACTTAGCTCAAAACGTCGGGACAGCAGTGGGCAAAAGTAGCTTTTAAACTATACCGATCCATTCCGGGCGTGGGGACTGTAGTGCTCGCGACGCTTGTGGCCGAGGCATGGAGTCTTGTGCGCCGTCGGGACTTCGAGGCAATTCGGTGTCTCGGCGGTACGGCTCCGGTGACGAGACAATCGGGCAAGACAAAGCTGGTCATAAAGCGAAGGGCTGTGTGCAAGAGCCTCTCAGCCGCGTTTCATGTTCTGGGAGGGGTAGCCGTAAAGCATGATCCGGTAAGCAGGACCAAGTACGAAGAGCTTCGGGGAAAAGGTCATGGTTACTGCAGATCCGTTCGTACTGTGTGCGACCGTCTTTTGTTCGTCGCCCGCGTCATCCTGGAAAAAGGAGAGCTCTTTGACAAGGAGTTCAGAAAGCCTCTTCCGGATGCCGCGTAGAAGGAAATGTTAAAGAAGAAAAACCAGGGAGGAATCTTAAAAAAAAGAAATTCGCTATATACATAAAATTTAAGCTTGATAAAAGACAGGAAGTCCTGACAACAAGGTTATGTTTGGGAATTATCCTTTTTAGTTGACAGGTTGGTTCCAATTATAAAGCAGGTATAATATAGTGATGATAAGGACTTACAAGTGCAGGGTGAGGTTATCCAAGACGGGGCATGAGAGGCTTGGAGAGATATTCAGCTTATCCGCAGAACTGTACAACGCAGGACTGGAATCCCGTATTGACTGCTACAAGAAGACGGGCAAGGGACGTAGCCTTTATGACCAGTACAAGGAACTTGTGCAGGTAAGAGCGGAGTTGCCGGAGTTTGAGGCTATATCCAGCATCGTGTTCCGTGGTGTTCTATCCCGTTTAGACAAAGCCTACAAACGGTTCTTTAAGCATGGCGGTTTTCCTCGTTGGAAGAGCAGGAGGCGGTGGCGTTCGATAGAGATAAACGACCAGTGCTGGCGAATGCTCAAGCGTGAGGGAAACAAGTTGGTTCTCAAAGTAAAGGGGCTTCCCCGCATTGAGGTAAAGCCTTCCCGTGAACTTCCCCCGAATGCCCTGCTTAAGGCGATACGAATTACCAGGAAACCTTTGCGTACCGAAGTTGCCCTGTCCTACGACCTGCCGACACCCGAGGCAAAGCCTGTAAGCAATCCCGTCGGTATAGACATGGGCATATCGAAGCGTCTGATGCTGAGCAACGGGGAGACTGTAGAGAAGCGGACTATAGATCGCAAGAAACTGATACGCCTTCAACGCTCCGTGTCCCGCAAGGTGAAGGGGGGCAACAACAGGCGTAAAGCCGCATCCATGCTCGCAAAGGAATGGCAGAGGGTATCGGACAAGGAAAGGGACTATCTCCACAGGCTGACCTCGGAGATAGTCAAGATGTACGACTTCATAGCGGTAGAGAAGCTGAAGACAAAGAACATGCTGCGCAACGAGAATCTGGCAAAGAGCATATCAGAGCAGACTTGGGGCAAGTTCATAACCCTGCTTAACGAGAAGGCCGAGAGTGCTGGCGTTAAGATGGTGGCGGTGAATCCCAAGGAAACCTCGCAGGAATGCTCAAGTTGCGGAGCAACGGTAAAGAAAGACCTGTCCGTAAGGACGCATAAGTGCGAATGCGGATACGAAGCGGACAGGGACTTAAATGCGGCAATAAATATCCTTCATCGTGGAATCACGATTGCGGGCGGGAATGTAACCCGCATGGTCGGAAGGATGAGAGAGAAGCAGGCTGATGTAGGGCCTGCTCGGCCAAGAACAGTCCTTGGATATGTCAACTAAAAAGGATAATTCCCTTATGTTTAATTCCCTAAAACGGGTATCATATAAGGATCAGGGCTTTCTGTCTGATTTCTATCAGCGGTTGCCTCTTTGCCCGGTATCGGGTTATCCGACCGCGTGTCGCCCGCGACATGGCTTGAAAAGAATTACCGATGGAACTGTGTTTTCGGATTTCACCTAAGCACCCTTTATGAATCTGTTCACGGAAGGATCAAACAACATATTAATGCTGCTTGTAAGCACCGGACCTGTGGTCAAGGTCGTGCTTCTGCTTTTAATCTTCATGTCCGTTTTTTCCTGGGCAATTATCTACACGAAATTCCGTCTTCTAAGGAGTTCTTCCAAGAAATCGACCGCGTTTCTCAATCTCTATCATTCAAACGAAGACATGAGAGCGCTTCTTTCCTTCTCGGAGAAAGTCGGCGGTCCGGTCGCCGAACTTTTCAGGGCGGGTTACGCAGAAGTGGTGAAAACGGAGAAGAAGAAAAACCGGGGCGAACTCGACCCTCAGCCAAATGGAGACTCTTCCCGTGCCGAATCCGTAGACCTCGTGGAAAGGGCGCTTAACAGAGCAATGACCGCAGAGGCTTCAAAACTCGAGAAATCTCTGGTCTTTCTTGCTACCACCGGCAGTTCAGCCCCTTTCATAGGGCTGTTCGGAACCGTGTGGGGCATTATGAACTCCTTCATAGGGCTCGCCGGAAGCAAAGGGGTCCCCTCGCTTGAGGTCGTGGCTCCGGGAATCGCAGAGGCGCTTATAGCAACCGCCATCGGTCTTGCAGCCGCCATCCCCGCCACAATAGCGTATAACTACTTTGTCAACCGGGTAAGGGCCATGGAAGTGGAAATGGAGAATTTCTGTGCCGGATTTCTTAACACGGCAGAAAGATATCTAAACAGGTAACGGGGAATTTTGCCTCATGGCAACGGGAAAATTCAATACTGGCTGGCGCAGGTCGGTCCTCTCCGAGATAAACGTCACTCCGTTTGTTGACGTAATGCTGGTTCTTCTTGTTATTTTCATGGTCACCACTCCCATACTCTACCAGGGAATCAAGGTGAGCCTTCCGCAGACGGCATCTTCCAAGATCCCGGTGCAAAACCAGAAACGGATAACCGTGACCGTGACCGGATCCAAAAACATATTTCTCGAAGACGCAAGCTACCCGCTTTCAGAAATCTCTGACGCTCTCGCCAAATTAATGAAAACGGGAAAAACCACACCCGAGAGCGGCCGGGTTTTCCTCAGAGCTGATAAATCGGTTGAGTACGGATTCCTGGTAAAAGTCATAGACGAGATAAAAAGAACCGGCGTTGAGAAGCTAAGCCTGGTCACGGAATCAAAAAACATAAAGGATAAAAAGAGCGGACATGTAAAAAGATGAAGGGAGAAGAGATTCATTACCGCAAAGGGCTTTTTATTTCCCTGGGTCTTCATCTGCTGGTCGTCTGTCTGCTTGCTCTCGGAGTCGGGGGACACGGGCAAGTTTCCCCCGAGCGCTCAATAGAAGTATCACTTTCTACCCAGGTTCCACGCGCCGACAAGAAGAAATCAAGCGTGAAAGCTCCCAGCCGTTCCCCGAAGCCTGAGAAAAATGTGAAGAAAAAGATCAGCAAACCTCCCAAGGAAAAGCCAAAACCCCCGCAGAAGAAAAAACCGGGCCCGGACGCAGTAGCGGCGAAGAAAAAAGAGAGTCCCGAAGCCTCCCCGGCGAAAACAAAAGCTGAGAAGCCGAAAGAACCCGCAGCGCCGCCACCCAAGGAAACGGCACAGAACACGGAGAGTAAAACGAAGAAAGAGGAAGTCGCCGCCAAGAGAGACCCCCTTGAATCCGGGAAAAGAGAAGTAATCAGGGACATAAAGAAGGAATCCGTTTTAAGCAGCATCAAGAAAACCACCGCACAAGCGCCGGCCGAACCGGCTTCCAAAGAGGCCGGCCCGGGGCTCATCTCCCTTGTGCTTGACGTTTATTACAAAACGATATCGAAACGTATACAGAAAAACCTTATTCTGCCCCTCAACATAGATTCCGGTATTCTTCTCAATGCCCAGGTGAATTTTCACATGAGAGAGAGCGGCGAGGTATATGACGTGGGAATAGAGAGAAGTTCCGGAAATACTCAGTTTGATTCTTACTGCATAAAGGCCGTGAACTCCGCTTCGCCGCTTCCCCCTCCCCCAAATGAGTTGAGGGACAGGATAAAATCGGAATTTTTCATCATTTCATGTGAGAGCAAGAAGTGATTCGCATGCGCCTGATACTCGTAAGACACGGAAAGACGGACTGGAACGAAACCGGAAGATGCCAGGGAATAAGCGACGTTCCGCTTAATCCCGCCGGAATTGAGCAGGCGGAGAAGGTGGCTTTTTCCCTCAAAGACGAGAAGATCGACCGCATATACTCAAGCGACCTTACAAGGGCAAAAACGACGGCGGAGAAAATCGCCGAGTATCACTCTGTTGACGTTAACATCAGAGATGATCTCCAGGAGATGGACCAGGGAATTTTCGAAGGCCTTGATTTCTCGTATATACAGGAGGAATATTCTCACGTGCTCGAGCACTGGCGCAATGACCCGGAAACCCTGCAGTTGCCGGGCGGAGAATCCCTAAGCGGCGTTCAGCGAAGAGCCCTTGACGCCATAGCGGATATCAAAAGCCGTTTCGAGTCGCAGAACATAGTAGTCGTAAGCCACAATATGGTAATAGGTACACTTCTCTGCAGATTTTCCGGAAACTCGCTTAAGAAATTACGCAACTACATAGTGGATGAAGCCTCAAAAACCATCGTTGAAATATACGACGACAGGTTCATTATAATATCCTTTAACGATATTGATCACTTGCGCTCTTAGGATGAGTAAATAGGGCAACGAAAATTCATGAAAGATGAGATACTAAAAGTCATAAAAGAGTCCGTAGATTCGCTTGAGTTTCCCGGAATCCCCACGGGAACGGAGTTTGAGGTGTCGGTGCCGAAAAGAAAGGAATTCGGCGATTTCTCCACAAACACGGCGCTTGTAATAGGAAGCATGACGGGGGAGAATCCGCGCGAAGTTGCAAAACGGATAGTCGCCGCCATAGAAAAGCGTCAGTCCACTTTCATAGAAAAGCTCGATATCGCGGGACCGGGATTTATCAATTTTTTCGTTAATAAAACCCTGTTTGAATCGGAACTCCGGGAAATCCTGCGTCTCGGCGGGCAGTATGGAGCTTCCCGTGAAGGTTCCGGACAGAAGGTGCTAGTGGAATTTGTGAGCGCAAATCCCACAGGCTACCTTCATTTCGGCCACGCGCGAAACGCCGTTGTAGGAGATTCGGTGTGCAGAATACTCTCCTTTTGCGGATACGAAGTTACCAGGGAATTTTACATAAACGACGCGGGCAGGCAGATGGACATGCTCGGCGAATCGGTGTACTCGGCTCTCGCGCGGTTATCCGGACTCGCGAGAGAGATTCCGGAAGACGGGTATCACGGCGAGTACATCTCCGAACTGGCGGGGGAAATAAGGGAATCGGAAGAATGTCCGGAGGTGCCCGGGGATGAACCAGAGGCCGTTGAGTTCTGCAGGGAGTTTGCCTACTCAAAACTGCTTGAGGAAATAAAGACCGATCTTCTGGATCTCAGGGTGGATTTTGACAACTGGTACAGCGAGAGAACCAAAATACACGGTCGTGGTGCGGCAAAGGGAAAAATCGGCGAAACTCTGGCCAGACTTGAAGATATTGACGCGGTTGAAGAAAAAGAAGAGGCGTGCTGGTTCAAGGCTTCACTCTACGGGGACGGCAAGGACTGGGTAATAATAAAAAAAGACGGTGCCCCGACTTATTTTCTCTCCGACATAGCCTACCATATGGATAAATATTCAAGGGGCTTTTCCTGGATAATAAACGTCTGGGGGGCCGATCATCACAGTCACGTCTCACGCCTTAAATCATCTATGAAAGCTCTTGGACTGGATGAATCTTCTCTGCAGGTACTTCTTATGCAGTTTGTGAGGCTAGTAAGGGATGGAGTGGAAGTCCCGATGTCGAAAAGAACAGGAGATTTCGTTACGCTTCGCGAAGTGCTGCGCGAAGTTGGGTGCGACGCCACTAGATTTTTCCTGCTGATGAGAAGCTCGGACAGTCATCTTGATTTTGATCTTTCACTGGCGAAAAAGGAGTCAAGCGAAAATCCCGTTTACTACGTTCAGTACGCAAACGCGAGAATTTCAAGCCTGTTAAGAAACTCGGCGGAAGCGGGAGTGGGCGCTTCGGAGGAACATCTCGGCCTTCTTTCAGACGATGAGGAAAGAAACATAGTGAAAATACTTCTCAGGTTTCCCGATGTGGTCCACTCGGCGGCCGAGTCGCTTTCCCCGCATAAGGTAGTCTACTATCTCCAGGAATTGGCGGCCGGGTTTCATTTTTATTACAATAAGACGAGAATACTGGACTCAGAGGACGCCAATACGGCATCCGCGAGGCTTTACCTGGCCCGCTGCGTACAGGTAGTCATAGAAAACGGTCTCGGGCTTTTAGGAATAAACGCTCCCCGAAGCATGTAGAAATGACTGAAGAAAAAAAAGAAAAAGATCCCCGGATACTGCGTTTTTCCCTAGTTTTTCTCGTTGTTTTCACAATGGTGTTTTCTCTGGGAGTCGTGGTGGGGAAAAAATTCATACCCCCGGACGAGCCGGTCTCGGCGGAAGAATCTCCCGGTTTTCTGGAAAAACTGTTTTCGTTTGTGTCGCGAGAGAAACTTCCAGGCGGTGAAGGGGAAAAACCGGGCGATGTATCGGATGGAACCTCTCCCAAAGGAACATCCGCCCGTGATCAATACCTGTCGGCGATGATCAATCCCGACCACAAATACACCATTCAGGTCAGTTCCTTCCTTAGCAAAAAAGTCGCCAACAGGACAGTGAGGTTCTACAAAGACAGAGGGTATCCAGCTTTTATAACAGAGTACTCGCCTTCTGAAATCACTACTTTCTACAGGGTAAGGATAGGAACTTTTCAATCCAAGGAACAGGCGCGGGAATACGGAAACGAAATAAAAGAAAAAGAAAGAGACTTTAAGTTCTACATAACTATTAACGATTAAACGGCAGAGCACGGACTCATACTTTCTACCCCAATAGACTACAAGGGAGATTACAGGTTATTATTTATTTCCATGGAAGACCAATGGCCTTCACCTAGTTCCGAAGAAACCGACGAGAGATCGAAGACCGGGAGAAAACCGGACTCCTCAAAGCTTCTCTCGGGCGGGATCAAGTCTTGGTGGCTTTTTCTCATGAGCCCCATAGAGGAATTTCTTATAGACAGGGAGTTCCTCCCCAACGTGCTCACTATAACCACTCTTCTGGTTTCCGCGCTTGCGGGCTACTTTTTCCATCTGGGCATGATCTTCGTAGCAGGGGTGTTGCTGCTGGCTGGTTCCACTTTTGACATTTTTGACGGCAGAGTTGCGCGAGCCCAGGGACTCAATTCACCCAAGGGAGCTTTCTTTGACTCCTGCGTGGACAGGTACTCAGAAGTTCTCATCTACCTAGGCCTTCTGAGTTTTTTCAGAGACACTTTTTTCCTCTACATCGTTTTCCTGATAGTCAGCTGTTCTATGATGGTCAGCTATACGAAAGCCAGGGCAGAGGGGCTCGGAATCGACTGCGAAGTAGGAATAATGCAGAGAACCGAGAGGATGGTTTACCTCGGAGTACTCTCAGCGTTTAACTTCCTTGGCAACATAGTTACCTTCCTTTTCGGGCTTGGAAACAGGGATTATCTTCTGAAGATCTCAATAATAATTCTCTTCCTCTTTTCCTTTTACACCTCAATACAGAGAATAGCCCACGTAATGGGCAAGATAGGGGAAGCAGAAAATGGCGGGACGGACGGAACTGGAACAGCCGGGGACTAGGAGGTTCTCTCCCTTATCCTGCTGGCTTTCTTTGAAAGACCTCTTAGGTAGTAGAGCTTCGCTCTTCTCACGCGGCCTTTTCTTTTTACTTCTATTTTCCCTATAAGAGGAGAATGCAGGGGAAAGATTCTCTCGACGCCGATACCATAGGAGACTTTCCTTACGGTGAAAGTTTCCCTGAAGCCCGAACCTTTCCTGGCTATCACGGTACCTTCAAAAACCTGGATCCTTCTCCTTTCGCCTTCCTTAATATTATAGTGGACCGATACCGTGTCCCCAGCCCGAAATTCCGGCAGGTCCGTTCTCAGGTGCTTTTTTTCGACTTCTGCTATAATTCCCATTTTTTCACTCTTCCTTTTCGCGGGATGTTGAATATACAGAACCTCTCGGGCATTGTCAAAATATTAAAAGGGCTTTTTTTTCGACTGTCTTCGGAGAGTTCTCTAAGCGCCTGCCCCACCCGGCCTCAGCGGATCAGGTTCCGCAGGAAAGCAGCCTGTCAAGCACTATGGCGGCCGCGCTTCTTACCGAAAGATGGTTGAATTCGCTGTAACCGCTTATGGGTTTCAGCACATAGTCAGCCGCTTTTACCGTTTCATGCGTGAGTCCCCACCCCGTGCCGAAAAGGATCAGAAAGGGTTCCGTGTTTTTAAATATTTTCTCCCGAAGCGCCCGGTAACCCGTCATGTCGTCTGAGAAGCGGGCGTCGGTAGCTACTATTTTCGGCTTTTTCCCTTCAATTTTCTCTATCTGTTCCACAACCTCCTCAATGGTGCTCATTATGCTTATAATGCCGAAGGCCCTGCTTTTGGTCTCGTTAAAATTCTTTCCCTCTCCCTCGATCCAGTGATCAACAAGCTTGCCTGCAAGGCGGCGCTGCTCCTCCACGGGATTTACCATATAGAATTTCCTCACTCCATACGTAGTGGCGTCTCTGGATATGTCGTGCGCGTCTATGCTTTTAAAAGCAGTCGGGATAACTTCGAGGCGGCTGTTGTACGCCGGATAATGAACCAGCGCTATATAAACTTTAAAACCCGGGGAATTGCGGACCTTAAGCTCTTTTAGAAAGGCATCTTCTTCCTCGGAGAGCTGCGCGTCGTCAAGAAAAGCGGGATTCTGGATAAAAGTGGTTTTTATACTCTCCCGCCTCCTCCATTTCCTTATCTTTTCGTGGTCTCCAGAAAGAAGAATCTCGGGAACCTCCTTCCCCTTGTAAGTTCGGGGCTTCGTGTACTGAGGATACTCAAAAAGCCCGTTCTTAAGAGATTCAGATGCAAGAGACTCTGTGTTTCCGAGAACCCCGGGTAGATATCTCGACACGGCATCCACTATCAAGGAACAGGCGTATTCTCCCCCGGAATTTATGTACTTCCCCGTCGATATCTCCATGTCGACGTAAAGTTCGTTTATCCTGTCGTCCACCCCCTCGTACCGACCGCAGATTATTATCAACTGCTCAAACCCGCAGAGTTCCTGCGCCTTGCGGTCGTCAAACTCCTCTCCCTTGGGAGTAGTGAGAATTACGGCAGAACGAAGACCTTTCTCTCTTATACCGCAGACGGCGTTTCCTATCGGCTCCGGGGTCATAAGCATTCCGCTTCCCCCTCCGTACGGAGTGTCATCCGTTTTTCCGTGCTTCGCACCTGAAAAGCCTCTCAGGTCATGGACGTTTATCTCCACCGTCTTGTTCTCAACTGCCCTGCTTATCACTCCGAACGAGAAAACGGATTCGAAAAAACCCGGAAAAATTGTCACTATGTCAAATTTCATTGCAACATCACGAGGTTATTCGAGGAACTCCTCTACCGCTTCCACAGTAATCATCGAACCGTCAAGATCCACTGCGGTCACGAATCTGCTGACGAACGGAACCAGGAATTCCCGCTCCCTCCTCGCACTTTCTATTACAAGAATATCGTGTCCGCCCGAATCGATCAGCTCCTTTACCTCTCCGATATTCTCTCCGCTGGAGGTGCAGACCCGAAGCCCGATGAGATCAGACCAGTAATATTCGTCTTCCTCCGGGGGCTGCAGGTCGTTTCTTTCTACCAGCACGTGCAGGTTTTTCAGCCCGTCTGCGGCCTCGGGCGTATCAATGCCCTCTAACTTCAGGATTGCGGTGTTTTTCTGGATCTTTATCCCGGACAAGATAAATTTTCTAGGTTCTCTCTGGTCGGGAATCTCTACGTAGACTTTTTTTACTCCGGAGAGGGTTTTGGGGTGTCCGCCGAAGGCAAACACTTTCACTTCACCACAAAGGCCGTGTTTTTTCGTTATTTTCCCGTAGAGGACAAGACTTTGTTTCGCACTTTCCGGCAATGCTATTCAAGAATCTCCAAAACGGCGCGTTTTTTCATTTTCGCGGCCGCGGCATTCAGTATGCTACGAATCGCCTTTGCCGTTCTTCCCTGCTTTCCAATTACCTTCCCCAGGTCTTCGGAGGCCACTCTAAGTTCAATAACCGTAGTCTTCTCGCCCGCTACTTCCGTCACCCGAACCTCTTCGGGACTGTCGACAATGGATTTAGCCATGAACTCGACAAACTCTCTGAGTTGACTCATAAGGAGCATCCCTCCTGAAACTAAAAATTTTTTGTATAAATTTTCGCGTGGAAGAAAATATGCTACGCAACCTGAGATATGAGCTTGCTCACCCTGTTGGTTGTTTTGGCGCCGTTATCCATCCATGCTTTCACTCTTTCAATGTCTATCTTCAGTTCGTGGGGTTTTTTTCTCGGATCATAATGTCCCAGTATTTCGAGAAATTTCCCATCGCGCGGGGAACGCACATCCGCCGCGACTATCCTGTAAAACGGCCTTTTCTTTGATCCTATTCTGCTCAACCTTATCTTAACCAAACTGCTACTACCTCCTAGATTCGGGGCTAAAGATATGCTTCCGTTATCTGAACTTCGTCATTCTTTTTGCTAGTTTACCCATTTTCCCCATATTTTTCATCATGTTTCGCATCTGTATGTAGTTTTTTATCATGCGGTTTACGTCAGGTACCGTAGTGCCGCTTCCCTTAGCGATTCTCTTCCTGCGACTGCCGTTTAGAATCGCGTGGTTCCTTCTTTCGGGCAAGGTCATGGAATTGATTATCGCAAGACTCTTTTTTATCTCGACCTCGGCCTTTACCATCGCTTCGGGGTTATCGGTGATCTTTTTCATTCCCGGAACCATATGCGCTATGCTTTCTATCGAGCCGAGTTTGCCCATGGCTACTATCGATTCCCTGTAGTCTTCAAGAGAGAACTGTTTCTTGGATATTCTTTCGGCGAGTTTTTTCGTTCTCTCCTCTTCAAAAGCGTCCTCCGCTTTCTCTATGAGACTCAGGACATCTCCCATGCCGAGGATCCTCGAAGCTATTCTCTCGGGGTGAAAGACCTCAAGCGCGTCGGCTTTTTCCCCGGTTCCGAAAAACTTGATCGGCTTGCCGGTGGTAGCCTTTATCGAAAGGGCAGCACCTCCCCTCGCGTCCGCGTCCATTTTTGTAAGAACCACGCCATCGAGATCAATAGCTTCATCAAAGCCCTGAGAAACGTTCACGGCATCCTGCCCCGTCATCGAGTCGGCGACTAGAAGGATCTCATGGGGATTTACCTTCTTCTTTATGCTCCCAAGCTCATCCATAAGCTCGCGGTCAAGATGAAGGCGTCCCGCAGTGTCTATGATCACCACGTCCGCTCCCTGCTTCGCAGAAACTGAAACCGCGTCCACGCACACGTCCACCGGGTTCGTCCCGGCCACGGTATCGTAGACGCTCACGCCTGTTTTTTCTCCAAGCACCTTGAGCTGCTCTATCGCGGCGGGGCGGTAGATGTCCGCGGGGACAAGCAGCGGAGTTTTTCCGTGGCGCTCCTTAAGGAATTTTGCAAGCTTCGACGCCGTGGTGGTTTTTCCCGAACCCTGGAGCCCGACCAGCATTATTATCACAGGAGGCGCAACGTTAAGATTCAGGGGCTCGTTTTCCTGCCCCAGAATACCGGTAAGCTCCTCCTTGACTATTTTTATGAACTGCTGTCCCGGATTAAGACTCCTCTCCACCTCGCGGCCCAGCGCTCTTTCCTTGACAAGCCCTGTGAACTGGCGGACCACCCTGAAATTGACGTCGGCTTCAAGAAGGCTCAGGCGCACCTCTCGAAGCGCGTCTTCTATGTTCTTTTCACTCAGCTTTCCGTATCCCCCTATCCTTTTGAGGGTGGTGCCGAGTTTTTTCGAGATTCCTTCAAACATCGCTGCGTTGCCCGCCGGTTTCAAACCATCCAAGGGTGCTGATTACGGTTTATATAATACCGGAATTACAGAATACAATCCTTTCCCGGTCGGGAAGCGAAGAAACCTGAAGGTCCGCGTTTTCGGGAGAAGCAGATGGACAAAACACCTCTAGATATTATAATTAGCCTAATTTGTGTTTTATCGGAGGCGTCTTTGAAACTCGGAGCGTATGGTTACATAAAGCAGTTCTTAAGGTATCCCCAGAACACGGGATCAATAACGCCTTCAAATGAAGAACTGTCGGAACTCGTCACTCAGACTGCCCGGCTCGGCGAGATGGGAACCGTGGTAGAACTTGGCTCGGGAACCGGGGTCTTTACCGAGAAAATTTTAGAGAAGAAGAACCCCGAAACGCTGTTTTTCGCAATAGAGATCAATCCCGAGTTCTGCGAAGCAACCAAATCCCGATGTCCTTCCGCGACAGTCTACAAGGATTCTGCGGAGAATATGAAAAAGTACCTTGAGCAGCACGGAAAAGATTCCTGTGACTGCATTATTTCAAGTCTTCCGTGGGCGGTGTTTGACCACGGAACCCAGGACAGGCTGCTTGACGTTATCTGGGACGTGCTGAGACCCGGGGGCAAAATGGTTACCTTCAGTTACTCAATCAGCATGATGGTTCCAAACGCCAGGAGATTCCGCTCAATCCTGCGAAGCAAATTCTCAAACGTCGTCAAGTCGAAAACCGTGTGGTCTAATTTTCCTCCCGCGTTCGTGTACAGCGCAAAGAAGTAACGTTTTCCCCGCGCGGCGCAGCCAAGACCGCATCGGCGAACTGGATTCCCCACCGCAAGGGCGGTTGGGTATACTTAATGAATAACGCGTAAGCGGTTTCCTTCATGTCCCAACACCCGCTTTATCTGATCGACGGCAGTTCATACATATTCAGGGCGTATTACGGCATAAGAGCCGATCTCTCAACCTCCGAGGGGTTTCCCACAAACGCCGTCTACGGATTTGCCAACATGCTCCTTAAGTTTCTCAGGGAATACGAACCGAGGTACCTGGGGATAGTGTTTGACTCCAAGGGAGAGGTATTCAGAAACGAAATATATCCAGAGTACAAGGCCAACAGGGACGAGGCTCCCGAGGACCTCAAGGTTCAGTTCCCGAAAATTTTCGAACTGGTACAGGCGTTTTCAATCCCGATGCTTGCAATGGAAGGATACGAGGCAGACGACATCATGGGAACTATAGCCAAGGCGCAGGAAGAATCAAAGGTCGTTCTGATTACCGGAGACAAGGACTTCTGCCAGATGGTGTCCGAGAACGTGACGCTGGTTGACACAATGAGGGAGCGGGTAACCGGGGTGCGGGAAGTTCAGCAGAAATACGGAATCGAACCCGGACAGATGATCGATTTCTTCGCCCTTGTGGGAGACAAGGTCGATAACGTGCCGGGAGTCGCGGGCGTAGGGGAGAAAACCGCCTCGGCCCTCATATCCAGTTACGGAAACCTCGAGGGCGTATACGGTAATCTCGACGAGCTTCGCCCAAGCGTCGCCCGGAGACTCCGGGAACATAAAGATGACGCGTACCTGAGCCGAGAACTCGTTACCATAAAAACGGACGTCGAGATCGGGACCGGAATCGAGGATTTCAGATACGGAGGATACGCGGCAGAAGACCTCCGGGGAATATTCAGAGAACTTGAGTTTGGAAAACTCCTTGATGAGATCGGAGACTCTTCATCTTCAAGCGACGGCGAAGCGGTAGGATACGACTCTTACGAAACCGTTTTCGAGGAAAAATCCCTCGGCCAGATCATAAGCATGATAGAGGAAGCGGGAGAGCTCTCAATAGACCTCGAGACGAACTCAAAGCTGCCAATGAATGCCCGCATAGTAGGTTTTTCGCTCTGCTCCTCCCCGGGACACGCTTTTTACGTTCCGGTGGGACACACGGACATTATGGAAGCCGGAAAACAGATGAACATTGACACGGCTCTTTCGATGCTTAAACCCGTTTTGGAATCTGAGGACGTAAAAAAAATAGGTCAGAATATAAAATACGAGATGCTCGTGCTTAGAAATCACGGAGTCACGCTCAGGGGAATTTACTTTGACACGATGCTTGCGGCACACCTGCTGGACGCCTCCCGGACAAGCTACAAGCTTGATGAGCTCTCGAGGACGGAGCTCGGTCACAGGATGATTTCCTACGACGATGTTACGGGAAAGGGAAAGTCCAAAAAGAGTTTCGCCGAAGTTGATATCGAGACGGCGACAAGATATTCCTGCGAAGATTCCGACGTGGCGCTTCTTCTCTCAAGGAAATTTCTCGAGACTCTCAGACAAGAGGGTCTCTGGGATCTTTACAGGGAAAACGTTCTGGGGCTTCTTCCGGTTCTCTGCGACATGGAGTTTACGGGAGTGAGCGTTGACACCGCAATTCTTGAGGAGATGTCGGAGGAATTTGAAAAGGATCTCGGTTCCATCGAGGCCGAGATATACGAAAAAACAGAAAGAGAGTTTAATATAAATTCAACGAAGCAACTCTCCGAAGTGCTTTTCGAGAAGCTCCGTCTTCCTGCCAGGAAGAAAACCGCGAAAGGCGCTTTTTCCACCGACTCAGAAGTGCTGAGAGATCTCTCGACAATCCACGAGGTGCCCCGCCTCATACTTAGACACCGGTTTCTCTCCAAACTGAAATCCACTTACATTGACCAGCTCCCAAGGCTTATCAATCCGGCCACGGGAAGGATCCACACATCTTTTAATCCCGCCGGCACTTCAACCGGAAGACTGAGTTCAAGCGATCCCAATCTTCAGAATATCCCGATAAAAACCGAGGATGGCAAAAGAATAAGAAAATCTTTTGTGGCGAGAAACGACTGCGTCATACTGTCAGCCGATTATTCCCAGATAGAAATTCGCCTGCTAGCCCATTTCTCGGGGGACCCGACCCTGCTTGAGGCACTCCGAAACGACAAGGACGTGCATGTCGCCACGGCCTGCGAAATCTTTAACGCACGCGAAGACCAGATCACCTCCGAGATGCGGAATCTCGCCAAGACCATAAACTTCGGGATAATATACGGTATAAGTGCTTTCGGACTCTCAAAGCAACTTGGCACCACGGTCTCGGTCTCAAGAAACTACATAAACAGGTATTTTGACAGATATTCGGAAGTGAAAACCTATATGCAGTCATCGGTTGAAGAAGCGAGAAGCAGAGGATACACCGAGACTCTTGTCGGGAGAAGAAGGCCGATACCGGAGCTTGTGTCGAGAAACAGGGTGGAGAGGAACAGGGGTGAGCGGGAAGCTGTAAACACTCCGATACAGGGGTCCGCGGCAGATATAATAAATCTGGCCATGATCCGCATACTCAGAAGACTTGAAGAAGGGGGATTTTCTTCCAAGATGATTCTTCAGGTTCACGACGAACTTCTTTTCGAGATTCATGAAACGGAACTTGAAGAACTGAGAACTCATATAAAAAACGACATGGAAAACGCCTGGGAGCTTAGGGTGCCGCTCAGAGTGGAGATGCGCGCCGCGGAGAACTGGGCCGAAGCCCACTGAGCTCGAAGAATACAGCAATGACAAATTCCGGAAGAAAGATCTTGATTCTGCGTATGCTGGTTTTACTCTTCGCCTTTGTGCCGGCGACATCCTCCTATGCTGATGTAAACCACAAAAAAATCCTCTCCTTCATCTCGAAAAACACCTCGTCGCAAAGGAAAATCGGGATCATGGTCCGCTCGGCCGATACAGGCAGAACGATTTTCCGCTATAACAGCAAAAAGGAATTCATCCCCGCTTCCAACAACAAAATACTCTCCTCCATAGCGGCGCTTTCCCTTCTCGGAAAGAATTTCCGTTTCAAAACGAATTTTTATCTGGGCGGAGGAATACATTCCGGGGTCGGCCACGGAGGTCTTTACGTAAAAGGGTTCGGAGACCCCACGATAGACATCGAGAGAATTCGGGAGATCGCAGGACGGATTAAGGCCCTCGGGATAACCGCGATCGAAGGCGGGATTCACCTCGACGGTTCGTATTTTGACGATGTCCATTATGGAGAAGGATGGGATCCTGAGTGGTTTGGCAAAAGTTTCTGTCCTCCCGTGACGGCGATTTCGTTTAATTACAACTCGGCCAAGATAAAGATTTCCGCTTCTAGGGTGCAGGGGGCGCCCGTGACAGTGAGAACAGACCCCGCAGAGTTCCCCTTCCCGATTAGAAGCAAGGTTTCCGCCTCGCTAAAGAGGTCAGGCGTGAGAGCAGAATACAACGAACGAAATGAACTCAAGATTTCTGGATACGTTTCCTCCCGAAAAAAAGCCGAAACCCTGGAACTTTCAGTGCCCGACCCGTTTTTTTACTTCGGAGCTGTACTCAAGAGAGTTCTTGAGGAGGAGGGAATCGAAGTAAACGGGCCCATAGACCGCGGGAGGGTGCCCCGGTGGACCGGCAAAATATTCACCCATTATTCAGAGCCCCTGGGCACCATTATCCATGAGTACAACAAGGAAAGCGTTAACATAATCGGAGAAAGCATAGTAAAGGTAATCGGCGCCAAGTTTCTAAGTACTCCCGGCTCTTGGAAATCCGGTACTTACATAATTGAGAATCACCTGAGGAGAATCGGCCTCAACGGAAACTTCTCCATGGCTGACGGCTCCGGTCTTTCAAGACTGAACATGGTTTCGGCGGAAGATATAACCCATGCGCTCGCCAAGGCCTACGAAGACCCGGATATTTCCGAGGAGTTTATAGCATCCCTACCGGTCGCCGGAGTTGACGGAACTCTTAAAAAAAGATTTCGCAATCTTAAAGGCAAAGTTTACGCAAAAACCGGATATCTTGAGGGAGCCAGGTCCCTGTCCGGTTACGTCTTCGGGAAAAACGGGAGGGTTTACGTTTTTTCCATCATATCAAACGGCATGGGAGCAAGAGTGAAAAAACTTCAGAATCTGCTTCTGCGAGAGCTTGTCTACTGATTTATTTCGCGGAAACTGTCCGCTAACCTCGCGAATTCCTCAACCGAAAGCGATTCCGCCCTTCTTCCCTGATCGATTCCCGAATCCGAAAGCGCCCGCTCAACCATCTCTCTCTCAAAAAAGTTACCCAGCGAATTCTTTATGGTCTTTCTCCGAGAGGAAAACGCGTGCCTAGTAACAGCTCTGAAAGTTTTCTCATTTGATACCGGAAACACAGGATCTTTCAGCGGATCAAGAACCACCACCGCCGAATCCACCTCGGGAACCGGATAAAACGCATGTCGAGAAACCCGGAAGGCAAGTTTTACGCTGAAACAGCTCTGCAGAAACACCGAGAGGGAACCGTAGCTTTTTCGTCCCTTTGGAGAAGATATTCTCTGTGCCACTTCCTTTTGCAGCATTACAACTATTTTTGAAAAAAGTTCTCTCTCATCAAGAAGCTTTAAAAGAATCTGGCTGGATATGTTGTAGGGAAGATTGGATACTAGCTTCATTTTTTTCCCGGTGGAAAAACGGCTGAAACTGATTTTAAGGACATCTTCGTAAACGAACTTGATGTTTTCGGATTCTGCGAATTTCTCGTCAAGAAAAGTCTTGAGCCTAGTGTCTTTTTCAACCGCCGTGACCGCACTGGCGCCAAGCACGAGATGTTCCGTGAGGCTGCCTTTGCCGGGCCCGATTTCAATCACTTGGTCTTCTTCGCGGAGTTTTGCGGCAGCACAGATTTTACGGAGTATGTTGGGGTCGTTTAGAAAATTCTGTCCAAGCCTTTTAGTCTGACGGAATATCTGCTCCCGCTTCATATCATCCATCCGCTTAAAACGGATACTAATTGAGAGCAGCTTTTGGGTATGGAAGCAAAGAATGAAGACTCAAAATTATTCTTCTTTGAACCTGAATATCTTTTCTTTTTCCTTTATCATCCCCAGCTCTTCTCTCAGTATTTTCTCAATGTATCTTTCGTCCTGCTTCAAGGCTCTTATTTCTTCTTTGTACGCACTGTTCTGCGCTTCTAGGTCCTCTATTCTCTTCTCTATCCTCTTGTTTTCGTTCTTGAGAAAATAGACCTTGGAAATTTCGTTGAAAAACATTAAGGCTACCACCACGGCGATTACCGAATATACAGCCAGCCTGATGAATTTCTCCGGTTTCATATGCCCTCTACAGCACGAAACTCCCAACAAGAAAAGGATTGGTTCCTTTTTCAATTCCCACGGTCGTTTGGGGACCGTGACCCGGATGGATTTCGTAGTGGTCGGGATATTTAAGAATCTCGGAGCGTATCGACCCGATAAGTTCCTCCATGGTCGTTCCCCCCGTAAGATCTACCCTGCCGACGCTCCCTGCGAAAACCGTGTCACCCGCTATTATCGATTCTTCGAAAACAAAGCATATGTGGCCCCAAGTGTGGCCCGGGACAAGAAGTATCTCTCCCCTGAGATTCCCTACGGAAAGAGTGTCTCCTTCCTTAACGTAGCCGTCTACTTCGGGAACCTCGACGAATTCAAATCCGGGGAACCTCATCTTCGCCTCGGGAAGCACATCTAGCACAGGCTGTTCTTTTTGGTGTATGTAAAAGGGTATGCCGAACTTTTTCTTGAAAACCTCAACGCCAGCCACGTGGTCTAGATGCGTGTGGGTGTTGACTATCTTTTTTACCTCGAGCCCTGATTTTTCGATTTCCGCGGATATCTCCTCTATCTGCTCTCCGGGATCAACGAGCATTGCCTCGTTGGTATCTTCATCCCCTATGATATAGCAGTTTTCAATGAATATTCCGCCCGGAACGCATTTTATTATCAATTTTATCTCCTCTGAGTCTTGTTTATGCGAAAATCGACGAATTCGCCCTCCGCCAACAGCCACTTGAGTTCAACTGATTCCACCTTTGCGCGGGGCGGGCCCTCGCCACACCACTCAATCAGTTTTTCGAGACTCTCGGTCGTTCCTTCGGCGACTATTCTCACGTTTCCGTCCGCAAGGTTTTCGACGTGTCCCCTTATGCCAAGCCCAGTCGCCGTTTGCGCCGCCGAGGCTCTGAAATAAACCCCCTGTACCCTTCCCTTCACCAGGATAAGCACTCTTCGTTCCATCCGACTCTCCCAGATTACCGAAAGCCTCCTTCAGTGTCAATGAAAGTGGGGATTGGGGTCTCGGAAGTAACCCCCGGGGTGGGCAAGGAGAGTTCACACAGCGTTGACAGGGAAAAAGGCAAAATGTATTTTGTTAGTTCGATGAATGAGTACCAAGTCCATTTCAGATGCATAGACGAGAACTGCTCTGAAACCTATCCCATTGATGATATCATCTACAGATGCAGGAAGTGCAACAATCTTCTCGATGTTCAGCACGACATGGAAGCTCTGGGCAGAAAGACACCCGAAAAATGGAAAGAGCTTTTTGACAGCAGATACAGAAAGCAGGCCTGGCCTTTCGGAAGCGGTGTCTGGGGAAAAAAGGAGTGGGTACTTCCCTCGATTGAAAACGAGAATATAGTTTCAATGTACGAAGGGGGCACGAACCTTTTCTGGGCCGAGCGGTTTGGAAAGCAGGTCGGCACCGAAGATCTCTGGATAAAGATGTGCGGCAACAGCCACACGGGGTCCTTTAAGGACTTGGGAATGACTGTGCTCGTATCGGCCGTAAACCAGATGATAAGCGACAGCGTGAGCATCCCGGCGGTAGCCTGCGCCTCAACAGGAGACACATCGGCCGCTCTGGCCGCCTACTGCGCGTCAGCAGGCATTCCTTCAATAGTCTTTCTTCCCAAAGACAAAGTATCCATTGCACAGCTGATCCAGCCCATATCTAACGGGTCTTTGGTTCTTTCTCTAGACACGGATTTTGACGGATGCATGGAGATGGTTCAGAGAATCACCAGCGAGCATAACATCTATCTTGCTAACTCCATTAATTCCCTGCGCATAGAGGGACAGAAAACGGTAAGCATAGAGCTCTGCCAGCAGTTTGACTGGGAAGTTCCTGACTGGGTAATAATCCCGGGCGGAAACCTCGGCAACGTGTCCGCGCTTGGAAAGGGGTTTTTGATGATGTACGAACTCGGTGTCATAAAAAAACTTCCGAGAATAGTTTGTGCCCAGGCACAAAACGCAAACCCTCTTTACCTGAGTTTCCTCAAGGGCTTCAGTGAATTCAACCCTGTAACAGCGAAGAAGACCCTTGCAAACGCCATACAGATCGGAAACCCGGTAAGCATCAACAAAGCAATTTCCATTCTCAAACGATTCGACGGAATTGTGGAGCAGGCATCAGAGGACGAACTTTCCCACGCCTCGGCAATGGCAGACAGAACGGGCACTTTTAACTGCCCCCACACGGGAGTCGCGCTTGCAGTGCTTTTGAAACTGCTTAAGAAAAAAGTTCTTTCCCCCAAAGAAAAGATAGTAGTGGTTTCCACAGCTCACGGGCTGAAATTCGTGGAGTTCAAAGCCGGCTACCACCGCTCGGCCCTTGAGGGGGTATCGTCTGAGCTAGGAAATATCCCGGTAGAACTTCCAAACGATTATAAGGCCGTCAGGGACGCAATACAAAGCAGAATTCCTGTTCAGTAGCAACCACTGTATCCGTTGCCAACCCAAATGATTTTTGCTGTCAGTCGGCATAGCTTTTGCCAACGGCCGGGGTTTTTTTCGAAGCCCTAAACTTCATCCATTCCCAAGCGAGCAGAGCCCACACGGGCGCAAACTCTATCCATACCACCATTTCCCCGAATATTCCGCCTTCCTCAGTATTAGGGGGGAAATAGTACTGAAGGTAATAAAGCGGAAGCAACGCGGTGAGGGCCAAGAAACCCGGACTGGGAGCTATGCAGAGAAACGGAAGGAGCCACGCGTAGTACCAGGGAAATTGCGTCGGGCTCAGCAGAAACGCGCCTCCTATTATGAGCAGGGCTTTCCTGTGGATACCCAAAGACCCGCTTGCAAACGCCACATAAAACTTCCAGATGAGAAGAATCACAATGATGGCAGCTCTTGAATGCTTCTGCGCGTGTCCGGGGTGAATGCCCAGCGTCTCCAGAACGAACTCCCACCCCGAAAGAATTGCCGCGAAAAACGGACTGTTGTTTTGCCAGCTTTTTCCATATGCCACCATGCCGGAAGCTGAATCCAGTTCAAACGCAACCGTGGGAAGAAATATGACTAAAATCGCGGCAGCAAAAACAAGAGTCTGCAAAAGTGTTTCCCGCTTCTCCCGAAGGGGTTTTAAAAACGTTCCGAAAAGAAGCACCGGCCAGAGCTTGACTCCTACAGCAAGGGAAAGCACAAGTGTCCATAGTCTTTTTCTCTCGTAAAGGAACAGGAGTATCGCCCCCAGCACGAACGGGAACGCCAGTATGTCCATGTGCACCGAGTTGAATATCTGCTGCACCAGAAGCGGATTCCACCAGTAGACAAGTGAGTTCTGAAGAGAAATACCAAGTTTCTTGAGGCTCGCAAGCAAAAGCACGAGCGTGACCACGTCAAATACTATGAGCATAATTCTCCACGCCGTGAGACTCATGGGAGATATTTTGTAGGATGCGGCGAAGAAAAATTCCGCAACCGGTGGATAGATGGTTTTTACGTGCGGGTGGTTTACTTTCTCAAGGGTCTCGCCGTAGAGATGCTTAAGCTCCTTCAGTTTCTCACTCCCCACACCCTTCGCCACTTCTTCAGGCGAGTGCTGGTAAGGATTTATCCCGTTTGCCACGACGGCGCCGTCCCAGAAGTAGCGGTGATAATCGTCTTCAAGTATCGGAGTTGAAAAAAGAAACAGAACCCGGAACCCGAGACCGAAAAGAATTATGAGAAGAAGCGAGCACGCGCGATTTTTTCTAAAACTTCCCACGGCCACGAAATAAATGGCCGAGGCGGCAACCAGAAGCAAGATGAAAACCGGTATCAGATCTTTTTCAAAATCCCCCGAGGAGAGCTGCGGGGAGATTTTCGCTACAGCCCCGAGCAAGAGAAGAACGACTGTTCCGCACAGGAGAAGGAGCCGGTTTGCCTTGTTGATTTTTTCCATCAATGGGTACAATTACAGGAATATAGTTTCATTCGGCTTGGAATTCCGGAAGATGAACAAGAGCAGAGAAAGATTAAAACTAATTCTTAAAAGCAAATCAATCCTGCTCGGGAATTTCACCCTAGCATCGGGAAAGCGGAGTTCCTACTACATTGACGCCAGGCACACAACCTTGGATCCTGAAGGCGTCCACCTGATATCGGAAATATTTCTGGGCGAAATCGCCGCGCAGGGCGGCGTAACGGCCGTAGGAGGACCGTCCTCGGGTGCCGACCCCATGGTGGGAGCTATCATCTCCAAAAGCTATGAGAAAGGGACGCCACTTCGCGGATTCATAGTAAGGAAGAAGGAAAAGGAACACGGTACCGGAAACATGATAGAGGGCGGGCTTCTCCAGGGAGATAAGGTAGCTATAATCGAGGATGTGATTACGACCGGCGGTTCCGTGCTAAGGGCCATAGATCTTGTCGAGTCCGCAGGAGCTGAGGTACGTGGGGTTTTTTGCGTCGTTGACAGGGGAGAGGAAACGGAAAAAACTTTCCTTGAGCGAGGCTGTAGCCTTTTTTCCATATTCAGGGTTTCGGAACTTCTCTAGAAAACACCACGTAAAAACCTTTTGTTTTTCGCACAAACCGGAATGCTATTGGGTTTTTACGTAAATTATTGCCGCTGACATTTCAGGCGGGGAGAGAATTTATTGAGCGTTTTGCTGGTTGTAACACTAGTACTTTCGGGATTCCTGGCCCTTAATATAGGAGCCAACAATTCCGCAGCTTCCATGGCGACTTCATACGGCGCCGGGGTAAGATCGAAAAGACAGGCTGTATGGCTAATAGCGATTTTTGCCCTTCTCGGGGCGCTTACGGCTGGAGCTCCCGTGGTCGAAACCGTGGGCAAGGGAATAGTGCCCGCCGAAACTCTCTCCTCCGACATAGGATTCATATTTATAATCCTGCTCCTGGGAATAGGTTTCATCGCCTGGGCGAACGTAGTGCGCACGCCCATCGCAACCACCCACGCCATAGTGTGCGCCATAGTGGGAATCGGTCTTTATACCCAAACACTTAATTCCGACAGTTTCATCCGGGTGCTAAAGTGGTGGATCGTGGCCCCGATAGTCGCCTGGGTAATAAATTTCGTCGTGGCGAAGTTCTTTTATTTCAAGATAGTCCACTATCTCGCGAGCAACTTCTCGGAAAAAAGAGTGAACGTGATCCTGACCGTGCTGATCACCATATCCGGAACGTTCATCGCGTTTTCTGGAGGCGCCAACAATTCCGCAAACGCTATAGGTCCGATAGTGAGTCTGGGACTCATAGATTCCTATCCGGGTGCAATTTTGGCCGGCGTTGCTATGGGAGTGGGAGCAATTCTTCTCGGAGGCAGGGTTCTTGAGACGCTGGGGAAGAAGATAACGGAAATATGCATTATAAGAGCTATCTCAGTTGAGTTTACGGCCGCGGTGATAATACTGCTTGCTTCGCTATACGGAATTCCCGTTTCGATCGCGGAGATAGTAACGGCCGGAGTGGTAGGCTTCTCGTGCGCGCAGCATGGGTTCGCCCGGACTTCCAAGAACAGTCATGTTGTCAAAATCGCTTTTTTCTGGTTTGTTGTTCCTGTGGTAACCGTGGGGGTAAGCTATTACGTATCCCTCATATACATAAAGTACGGCCTGTCGTCGTATCTGAGTTTTCTGGGTTAGATGAATTTCTCTGAAGAAGATGTAAAAAGCCTAAATCGCGAGTTTGAGCGAAGTTCTCCCGAGGATGTCCTCTCTTGGGCTTCGCAGAACCTCGGTTCCTCGGTGGCCCTTGCAACCAGCTTTCAGGTCCAGGGAATGGTACTTGTCGACATGTTCGCAAAGACAGACCCCGAAGCGAGAATTTTCACTCTCGATACAGGAAGGCTCCACTCGCATACGTACGATGCAATGGAGAAAACAAGAGAGAAGTACGACATCAATATCGAGGTGCTTTTCCCCGACACATCCGAAGTGGAGAAAATGGTGACAAGCCGCGGGGTGAATCTTTTTTACAAAAGCGTTGAGAACAGAAGGCTTTGCTGCCAGGTGAGGAAAACCAACCCGCTAAACGTATTCCTGAAAACCCTAGACGCCTGGATTACTTCCATAAGGGCGGACCAGACGGAGCAGCGGGCAGACTCAACAAAGTTTGAAATTGACTACCTGCACGGAAGAATGCTCAAGATAAACCCGATTCTCGACTGGACCATTGACGAGGTATGGGATTACGTAAGGAAAAACGACGTTCCGTACAACAAGCTTCACGACATGGGTTACCCGAGCATAGGATGCGCTCCCTGCACGAGAGCAATTGAGAAAGGGGAAGACCCAAGGGCGGGCAGATGGTGGTGGGAGCAGGACTCGGATAAAGAGTGCGGAATCCACTTCAGTCACGAACCGCAATCTTAGAGAGCAGAGGGCGGATTTCAGGTTCTCTGCATCAGGTTCTTTTTCACAATCGGAAGAACTTCTTCTTTGAGCAGCCTCATTGATCTCTGCCACTTCTCCTTCGGATTCCACTCGTGCCCCATGACCAGAAGCACCCCGAATCCCCCGACAAATTCATGAAGCTCAACTATCTTCCTGGCAACTTCCTGAGGATTTCCGACAAGCCACATGTTCTCGATCATGTAATCCATGGTCACTTCCCGATCTGACATTGACTTGTCGACCTTAAACAGATTCAGGTTGTTTCTTATCAGGGGAACTATCTTGAAAAAATAATCCCGGAAATCTCTTGCGAGAGTACCTTCTATTACCTCTTTTCTCGCTTCCTCCGTGGTCTCCGCAACGTAGATGTCCCTTGCGATTCTCCATTTATTCCTCTCCGCTGTCCCGCCGACGGCCTCCGCCCCCTGCTCGTACCCCGCCCAGTGAGATTTCAATACGTCACGGGTAACGAAATTTATACTCATGGGTATCCAGCCCCTTTCCCCGGCAGTTCTCAGGCTCGCGGAATTCTCCGATATTCCCGCAACCGCTATAGGAGGATGGGGTTTCTGATACGGCTTCGTGTGCACTCCAAGACCAACTTTTTCCACGGGATCTGGAACGGTGAAATTCCACCGAGAGTTGCCGTAAGCGCCTGGGCGTGGATCGTTCCACAGATTCAGTATCATCTCAAGGGACTCGTTCATAAGCTTTCTCTGTTCCCCGGTCTTCGGGTTTATGCCGAATGCCTTAAAATCTCCGATGAAACTCCCGGCTCCCACTCCCCAGTAAAATCTTCCCTTAAGCAGGTGATCAAGAACCGCGATTCTGTGCGCCAGCATGAAAGGGTCGTGCTGAGGCAGGCATGAAACACCCGTACCGAAAATTATACGCTCCGTGAGGGCAGCGGCTTTGGCTATGAAAAGATCAGGGGCCGGAATGTTCTCCCAACCTGCGGTGAAGTGCTCTCCTATCCAGGCTTCCCTGAAACCGATTTCATCGAGAAAAACCATCTGCTCCATATCCGCTTCGAGCGTCTCGGAAAAAGAGGAGCCAGCCGGATGAAGGGGTATAGCGAAGTATCCAAGTTCCATTTCCGAAACATTATACTTTCTTTGAGCATAAAAAGAGAACTATTCACGAAGCGTATTTGGTCCCTGCAGTTTGGCAAACGCGGTATATATATAGTAATATGATACGGATTTTTAATACAAAGAGTTAAGTTTTATCAAGGAGGAAGCACCAAAATGTCAGAGAATCTTCCGGGCATACAAGAAACCCGAGAACTTCTTAAGAAGAAAAAAATAGTTATCGCCGGGGTGGGCGAAACCGAACAGGGAAAAATCCCGGATAAAAGCTCCTTTCATTTCCTGAGCGAAGCTTCTAAGCTTGCTATTGAGGACGCGGGGATAAAAAAAGACGACGTGGACGGCCTCGTAACTGCGTTCTCACTCGTAGAACACACTTTCATGCACTGCACTACCTTTGCTGATTACTTCGGCATGAACCCGAGATTTTTCTCCTCGGTTGCCGTAGGGGGAGCAACGGCGGTGTGGATGGTGGCTGAAGCCGCAATGGCCATAGCCTCAGGACAATCTGAAGTGGTACTCTGCGTAAGAGGGGACAACACCCTCTCGGGAATATCGTCTTCAGGGATGCTCGCCCTTATAAGGGAGATGTGCCACGCCGAGTTTGAGTTCCCCTACGGACTGACTACTCCGGGGGGATACGCACTTGCCGCACAGAGATACCTCCATGACTGGGGCGCACGAAGAGAACACCTTGCAGCGGTAGCTGTAACAATGAGAAAACACGCAGCAGACAAAGAAAACGCGATGAACAAAGATCCTTTGTCCATAGAGGATGTTATGGGTTCAAGAGTTATAGCAGAGCCCCTTACCAAGTATGACTGCTCCATTATCTCAGACGGAGGAGCAGCTTTCATCGTTACTACAGAAGACAAGGCCAAGGAGCTTGGGATAACAAACAATCTTGCTTATCTCTGGGGAATGGGACAGGGATACTCCCACCAGTACCTAACAACTCTTGAGAACCTGGATCAGATATACAACGCGGTGGAACGTTCCGGGCAGAAGGCTTTTAACACAGCGGGGATAGAACCCAGGGACGTTGACATAGCGTTTCTTTATGACTGCTTCACCATAACAGTGCTCCTTGAGCTTGAGGGCCTCGGGTTTGTTCCCAAGGGAGAGGGGGGAGCGTTTGCTCTTGAGGGAAGAATGGAGATAGGGAAGGACCTTCCTGTTAACACCCACGGGGGACTGCTCTCCCAGGCGCATCTTGGTGCCATGCATCATGTGGTTGAGGCTACACTGCAGCTGAGGGGAGATGCGGGGGCAAGGCAGGTGGAGGATCCTGAGGTGGCTGTGGTTCATGGAAACGGCGGGATAGTGTCGGCTCACAGCACGGTGGTACTTGGCAACCAGCCGATTAATTAACACATAAAGGAGACAAAGAAGATGTCAGAACAGAAAAAAGAGTACAACAAGCCTTTGCCTGAGTTCCGGCCCGAGACAAAGCCTTTTTGGGAAGCTGCCAGGGAGCACAGGCTGGTTATCCCAAGGTCAAGGGAAACCGGAGAGTTTTTCTTTTACCCAAGAGCTCTTTCCCCGGGAGGGGACATGAGTGATGACATAGAGTGGGTTGAGAGTGAGGGACGGGGGAAAGTGTGGACTTTTTCCATACATCACATGGGACCTTCTAAGGCCTACAAGGGAGAACCTCCCTATGTGGTAGCCCTTATTGAGATGGAAGAAGGGGTGAAGATGATGTCAAACGTTGTTGACGTTGATCCTAAGGACGTGTCCATCGGTATGGACGTTCAGGTCTGCTTCGATGACGTCACTGATGAGGTCACCCTCCCCAAATTCAAACCCGCGGGATAAAGAAAGGCGGGGATGTTCAGTCATCTAGTTTTATAAGTATGTCGTCCCCGTCAATTTTTACCGGGTAGACCTCGAGAGGTTCTACTGCCGGAAGACAGAGCACCTCGCCCGTCCTGACGTTGAACTCAGCCCCGTGGTAACAGCAGGTGATGCGTTCTCCATCAAGGTCACCGTCTGAAAGAGTAAAACACTGGTGAGTACATTCATCCTTAAAAGCGTAGAAATTTCCCTCAACCCTGCATATGGCAATTGGTTCTCCGCCAACGAAAAAAGATTCCATTTCTCCTTCAGCTATGTCCGAGACCTCAGCCACCTTCTCGAAATCTGACATAAACCTAACTCCCGTCGCCGTTTCCGAGCCTTTGCTCAAACCATTTCATGACAGTGTTCTCAAGAGTCTCTTTCACGGAATCAATCGACATATGCTCAAGAGTCTCGTTAGTAAAGGCACGGAGCATTATGATCTTTGCCTTCCTCATTGAAACTCCCCTTGAGCACAGGTAAAAAAGAGCCTCTTCGTCCATCTGTCCGATCGTGGCGCCATGAGTGCATTTGACGTCATCGTTGTATATCTCAAGCTGGGGTTTCGTGTCTATCTGAGCCGTGTCGGAGAGAAGAAGATTCCTGTTGGTCTGCTTTGCGTCCGTTTTCTCGGCACCTTCGTGAACCAGAATTCTTCCGTGAAAAACTCCCTTTGAACGGCCGTCAAGCACGCCGTTATAGAACTGGCGGCTGTCGCAATGAGGGCTTGCGTGCTCAACCCGCATGAAGTTATCCATGTGCTGGCGCCCCTCGGACATGAAAAGGCCGTAAATGTCGGAGTTGCATCCTTCTCCCGCCAGAACGGGATGAACGTTGTTCCTCACTATAGCTCCTCCGTAGAGAATTGAATGAGAAGTGATATTGCTGTTTTTCTGCTGATTTACCCTCAGTGTGGAAAAATTAAACGCCTTCCGGCTTTCAAATTCAAGCCTGTAATGCTCGAGGTTCGCGTCTTCACCGCAGACAACCTCCGTAACCACGTTTGAGAAATAAACGCTCTGGGATAACGATACGTAATGCTCAATGACCTTGGCGTCTGAGCTTTGCCCGATGATGATGAGGTTTCTCGGGTTTATGAACAAAGGACGGCCTTCATCCGTCGATACGTGAAGAACATGCACGGGTTTCTCCAAAACGGTCCGGTCTGGAACATAAACAAATACCCCGTCTTCAAAATATGACGTGTTAAGCGAGATAAACGCGTCTTTTTCATAATCGGCGTATTTAGCCAAGTGACCCTTTACAAGATCACCGTCCTCCCGAATCGCCTCCGACAGGGCTTTTACCACAATCCCTTCCCCTGCATCCCCCGCATCTGAGAGGGAAGAGGCGAAACGACCGTTTACGAAGACAAGGCGCAGACAATCAAGCCCCGAGAATCCGTAAGAATTCACGGTTTTCTTAGAAACATCCGAGATTCCATCCTCAGCAATTGAAAAGGAACCTCTTCGAAGCGCCTCAAGGTTGGTAAATCTCCACTCTTCATCAGAAAGCGTCGGAAATCCAAGCTCGCCGAATCCCGAAATCGCTTCCCGTCGAAGGTCAGCTACCCATCCGGGGGTATCTTCTTGCCCGCTACCGAGAAACTCAGAGAGTCCCTCGACATAACTTTCGCGCGTACCGTCAAAAATAATAGCCATCGTATTATGCTCCTTGCCGGTTACCCGGTGCCCTAAAAATCCGCGTAACCTTTCTCCTCAAGCTCCTGGGCAAGTTCCTTTCCTCCCGATTTCACTATTTTCCCATCAACCATCACGTGGACAAAATCGGGAACTATATAGTTAAGAAGTCGTTGGTAGTGGGTTATCACTATAAAAGAACGTCCGGAGTCTCTCATCGAATTCACCCCGTTTGCCACTATCTTGAGCGCGTCTATGTCGAGACCGGAATCCGTTTCGTCAAGTACCGCCAACGTGGGTTCAAGTATCTGCATCTGGAATATTTCGTTCCTTTTTTTCTCTCCGCCCGAAAACCCGGCGTTTACGGATCTTTTAAGAAGATTCTCGTCAATACCAAGCGCTTTCATCTTATCTCTGGCAAGCTTCCCAAATTCAACGTGCTTGAGCGGCTTTTCCTCCCGGTATTCTCTTTTCGCGTTAAGAGCCTCTCGCAAAAGATAGGTGTTTGCGACTCCCGGAATCTCGACTGGATACTGAAAAGCGAGGAATATTCCCTCACATGCCCTCTCTTCGGGCTCAAGGTCGAGAAGATCCTTACCCTGAAAAGTTATCTCCCCTTCGGTAACCTCGTATGTTTCCTTGCCTGCAAGCACTTGGGCAAGTGTGCTCTTCCCCGAGCCGTTCGGACCCATTATTGAGTGAACTTCCCCGGGCGCCACGGTAATGTTCATCCCTTTAAGTATTTCCTTGTCATCTACCTGCACATGCAGGTTTTTCACCTCGAGCATGTTTTGCTCCTCCTAAAAATCTTTTTTTCAGAATTACGGCGGAACCTTTATTAACCCACGCTTCCCTCAAGACTTACGCTCAGCAGCTTCTCGGCTTCAACCGCAAATTCAAAAGGCAGTTCCTTGAAAACTTCCTTACAGAAACCGTTAACTATGAGCGAAACCGCGTCTTCAGCGGAAAGCCCTCTCTGGCGACAGTAAAACATCTGGTCCTCGCCTATTTTAGAGGTAGAAGCCTCGTGCTCCATGTGAGCCGTAGAGTTTCTTACCTCTATGTATGGAAAAGTGTGTGCCCCGCAGCAGTCCCCTATAAGCATCGAGTCGCACTGCGTGTAATTTCTCGCCTTTTCGGCATTTTTACCAATCTCAACAAGTCCCCTGTATATGTTCTGCCCCTCTCCCGCGGAAATGCCCTTGGAAATGATCGTGCTGGTGGTATTTTTCCCCACGTGAATCATCTTGGTCCCGGTATCGGCCTGCTGAAGCCTGTTCGTAAGGGCTACGGAGTAGAATTCCCCAACCGAATTGTCCCCCTCGAGAATACAGCTTGGATATTTCCACGTGATAGCAGAACCGGTCTCAACCTGCGTCCAGGAAATCCTTGAGGCCCTGCCAATGCATCTTCCCCTCTTGGTAACAAAATTGTATATTCCGCCCTTGCCCTGCTTATCTCCCGGGTACCAGTTCTGTATAGTCGAATACTTTATGGTGGCGTCATCATGGGCTATGAGTTCAACCACGGCCGCGTGGAGCTGGCTCTCGTCCCTTTGAGGCGCCGTGCAGCCCTCAAGATAGCTTACATAGCTACCCTCATCGGCGATTATAAGCGTTCTTTCAAACTGCCCGGTATTCTCCGCGTTTATGCGGAAATAGGTCGAGAGTTCCATTGGGCATCTTACTCCCTTGGGAATGTAGACAAAAGAACCGTCCGTGAAGACCGCGGAATTCAAAGCCGCGTAGAAATTATCCCCGCGGGGCACTACGGAACCCAGATACTTGCGCACAAGATCGGGATGTTCTTCAACGGCCTCGGATATGGAGCAGAAAATAACCCCTTCCTCGGCAAGCTTCTCCTTAAAAGTGGTGAAGACGGAAACGCTGTCAAAAACGGCATCAACCGCGACACCCGCCAGCATCTTCTGTTCCTCAAGCGGAATACCGAGCTTGTCGTAGGTCTCCTTTATCTCAGGGTCGATCTCGTCAAGGCTTTTCGGCCTCGGATTGTTTTTCGGCGCCGCGTAATAACTTATGTCGTTAAAATCTATCTTCGGATACCTAAGAAAAGCCCACCGGGGCTCTTTCATTTTCTTCCAGCGCTCATAGGCGCCTAGGCGCCATTCGAGAAGCCACTCAGGTTCATTCTTTTTCGAGGAGATCATCCTGATGACATCCTCGTTTAGGCCCTTGGGAGCAATCTCCTGCTCGACATCGGTTACGAAGCCGTACTTGTACTCCTCTTGGGCGAGTTTTTCAAGATCAACGCTCATTAAGAAATATCCTCCTGCTAGTGACTTCTGCCACTCCGAGTTTCATCCACCATATCCCCGATAGTGGTATCTTCAAGAATCCTTATCATGGATACTCTGAGCTTATCCCAAAGAGGAAGCTGCCCACAGTTCTCATAGAGGGCGCAGGGACCGTCGTCGTCCATGCAATCCACTATTCTTATTTCCCCCTCTATGGCTTCGTATACCTCTCTCAGGCTGAGTTCATGCGGGGGCTTGCGAAGCATGTATCCGCCCTCAGGCCCCACCTTCGACCTGAGTATTCCGCGATTAACAAGCCTTCTCATTACTTTGGCAAGGTAATTCTGCGGAATATGCTGGGTCTCGGATACCTGCTTCATGCTGAATTTATCCTTCGGATTGCCTCCCATATGGATAAGGCATCTGACGGCGTAATCAAGTGTTCTGCTTACCTGCATAACGTTATTGTATACTTTGTATATCCATAAAATAGCTATCTAATTGGTAATCATTACCAGTATTAGAACAAAGTCAACCGGAAATGACAAAGAAACACTTTTCAAATGATTTTAGTGGTCCGTTCAAGCTACGGACATTAATGATGCGTATCAGAATATTTATCCCTGAGGCTCCTATATTCCGCTTCAGATAAATCTCTGGACTTATCAAGAAATATTGCGATCGCCCAGATTGTCTCGTCTTCGTGCGTGGGTCCGTAAGCGGGCATTCCCGTCATCTTGACCCCGTTTTTCGTGACCCAGAAGATGTCTTTCAGGGAATATTCATTAAATTCCTCTCCAGGGAACTTGGGGGGCTTCGGAAAAAGCCCCTTGCCGGCCGATGAAGCTTCAACACTTGGGGCTCCATGGCACTGAACGCACATCTCATCGTATTCCTTAAAACCCTTCACATACATGTTCTCATCATCAACGTCGTAGGGAACGGTGAGGCTCGCGGAACTCCTTTGTATCGACCTCTCCGTAACGCTGTGGAAAATCATGCTTACGATTGTCGGATGTGGCCTTGTCGCCGAAACATCGTAACGTCCAAAAAGGAAATAGAGTGTGGCAGCTACAATAAAAATCGCTATCAGAAACTTCTTCCTTTTTAACGTTTTTTCAATCATCGCCGATACCTCCATCAGTAAATCCACCTGAACACAGTATTCGCCCGCCCCGGTTCACAACTACCCGCATAAAGAATCAGCAGGGCCATCCATAAAGGATTAAGACAGGCAGATTGTTGAGGTAAGACAGATAGGATTACTTAGATATTCTGGACAATCAATATCTATATTGGAAGTCATTTGTCAAGAGTATAGAGAAAACTCTTTTCCTCAAACGATATTTTTACCTCGGGAAGACAACCTTCTGAGTTGAAATCTGGGCGGAAAAAACCGCCCTTCAAGAAGCGGTGGGACCGTAGATGAAAAGAAGCACTATTATTACGACGACACCGCCGACCATAGCAGCCACGTAATACCTGAGCAGACCGGTCTGAAGAGCGCTTAGCCGTCTTGAGAGGTTTTTTACAAAATTGCTCAGCCCGTCAAGTGAACGGTCTATAACGGAACGGTCAAAATCCGAGGACAGTCCCGAAATGTAGTTAAACGGAGATACGAAAACCGCATCGTAGATCTCATCCACGTACCACTTGTTAAAGGATCCTCTGCGGACCGCGGTGGCCGCTTGGCACGGGACTAAAGTAGTTTTCCCTTGCCCGCGGTAATAAATCAAGATACCACCCGCTATCCCCGCAAACGCGGCGAGCACCGAGAACCCTACAAGGGTCCAGTGGCCGAAATGGTGCGAGGAAGCATGTTCCGCGCCGTGGTGGACAACTACGGAAGAGGAAAGGAATTTCTCAATAAGTCCTGTGTAATGAAAACCCACGCTCTCGCCGATAAACTCGGGCACTCCGAGAAGACCTCCAAGAATCGACAGAACAGCGAGGACCACAAGAGGTATAGTCATTACAGCCGGGGATTCATGCACGCGGCTTTTGGTCTTGTAATCCATCCTGGCCGCTCCTTCAAATGTGAGCACGTAGAGCCTCGTCATGTAAAAAGCGGTCAGTACGGCCGTAAGGAGCCCCGCAGCCCAGAAAAACGTATGGCCGCCGTTATAAAGCGAAGCCAGGATCTCATCCTTGCTGAAAAACCCGGAGAGAAGAGGGAAGCCGGAGATTGCAAGCGTCGCCACCAGGAAAGTAACGGCTGTTACGGGAATCATCCCGCGAAGCCCTCCCATTTTTCTTATATCCTGCTCTCCGGCCATGGCGTGTATGACGCTTCCCGCCCCGAGAAAAAGAAGTGCCTTGAAAAAAGCGTGGGTAACCAGATGAAATATAGAAAATACATATGCCCCCGCCCCTGCGGCCATCATCATGTACCCGAGCTGACTCACGGTCGAGTACGCGAGCACTTTCTTTATGTCGTTCTGGGTGATAGCTATCGTTGCGGCGAAAAACGCGGTGAACGCCGCCACAATCAAGACAACGCCCGAAGCCACGGGACTCAGGTCAAAGAGCGCCGAGCAGCGGCTCACCATGTAAACCCCTGCGGTAACCATAGTCGCGGCGTGAATAAGTGCGCTCACGGCAGTCGGACCCGCCATCGCGTCCGGAAGCCAGACATGAAGGGGAAACTGGGCCGATTTACCGACGGCGCCTACGAACAGAAGAAGGGCCATCGCTGTTATAAGCGACTGCGAGATCCCCGAAACAAAAACCGGATCTCCGAGCTGGGAAAAAACATCCTGGTAGTTAAGCGAACCGAACACTGTAAAAATAAGAAAGATGCCGAGAATGAACCCAAAGTCCCCTATCCTGTTAACCACAAAAGCCTTTCTTCCCGCATAGACCCGAAACGAGTCTTCATACCAGAATCCTATAAGCAGGTAGGAGGCAAGGCCCACTCCCTCCCATCCGACAAACATCATGGGGAAGTTGTTGCCCAGGATCAGGACGAGCATAAAGAAAACGAAGATGTTCAGGTAAGTGAAATAACGCGCGTAACAGCGGTCATGGTGCATGTAGCCGATCGAATAGACATGTATAAGAAATCCAACCCATGTCACAACAAGGGCCATTACGGCCGAGAGGGAGTCAAAGAGGAACTCGAAGCTAACGTTAAGGGTGCCCGAGAGCATCCAGGTGAAAAGCTCGGTAGTAATCGGCTCTGCTCCCGCGGGGCTCTGCGAGAGAAGGTCGAGGAAAAGACGCGTGGACAAAAGGGCGGAGACCAGAACGGCCGCGCACGCCACCGTCCCGACAATCCTGTCACTCGTGTGTCTCGCGGTTCCGGTAAGCTTTCCGCAAAGACCGGTGGCAAAGAAAAGCCCGTTGAAAATCGCCCCCGCAAGCGGCGCAAGAACTATGAGAGCAAGCACTCAGGTAAACCTCCGAGAATAAATTAACCCCTAAGCAGTTTCAGCAAATCAATGTCAAGACTCTCTTTCTGCCTGTAAATCGAAACGACAAACGCCAAACCAACCGCGACCTCAGCCGCCGCCACCGTTACCGACATCAGAACGAACACATGTCCCGTAGCGCCTTCGTAGAGCCTTGAGAAAACAACGAAAAGCAGATTGCAGGAGTTCAGCATAAGCTCAAGGCACATAAGTACGATCAGTATGTTTTTTCTGGTAATCACCCCGTAAACCCCAATCGCAAAGAGCACGGAAGCCAGAACTACGTAGTGAGTAACCTGGATTTCCATCTTATGATTCCCTCCCCTTGGCTATGACCAGAACGCCCACCATGGCTATGACCACGAGAACCGAGGTAAGCTCGAACGCAAGCAGGTAGTCGCTGAAAAGAGATCTTCCCACATCGGCTACGGTACCGAAATTTTCAGGATCTCTAAGTTCCGAGAAAACAACCGGAGAAGACGAAAAAAGTTTCGATGCAAAGAACCCGACAACAGCAATGAAAAGAAAAAGAAACGTCATCCTCTTCGGTATGTTCATACTGTCAAACCTAAGCTCGCTGTCCCTTATGTTGAGGAACATGACGGTAAAGAGGAAGAGAACCATTATCGCTCCTGCGTAAATCAGTATCTGTATCGCCGCGATGAAATGAGCGTGGAGAAGAACGAAAAGCACGGCAGTGGAAAAAAGAGTAAGAACGAGCGAAATAGCGCTTGAAACAGGATTTTTATGGCTCACGACCATAATGGCTCCAAGCACGGCAAGCGTAGAAAAAATATAAAAAAGGACAGTATGAGACAATGGGTTTTTCCGGAAAACGGTTTGGCAATGAATTACGGAGGAATTATATACCTGTTTGCCCCAAGAATGTGAAGACAATTGAACTATCGAGTATAATATATAGTGATGCTAAGAACTTACAAATGCCGTGCTAAGGTATCCAGATCAGGACACGAGACACTTTCCCGAGTGTTTCAGATGAATGCCGACCTCTACAATGCCTGCCTTGAGGAACGCATCGACTGCTAGAAAAAGACAGGTAAGCTCCGCTCATATTACGACCAGTGCAAGGCTCTGACTGAGGTGAGGGCGGATGACCCGGAGTACGACAACATAAGCGTTCAGATATTCCGTGGGGTAGTGGGTCGGATAGACAGGGCGTTTCAGTCCTTTTTCCGCAGAGTGAAGGCAAAAGAAAAGGCGGGATTTCCCCGTTTTAAGAAAGGCAAACGCTGGTGCTCAATAGAGATTAACGACCAGTGCTGTCGTATGCTTAAGCGCCAAGGCAATAAACTTGTTCTTAAGATCAAGGGGCTTCCCCGTATTGAAGTAAAGTCGTCTCGAGAACTCCCATCTAGCACACTGCTAAAAGCGATACGGATCACAAGAAAACCTTTGCGTACCGAGGTCTCGTTGTCTTATGAACTCCCAGAACCAGAGCAAACGAGGAAAATAACTAATCCCGTCGGTATAGACATGGGAGTATCAAAACGTCTTACCCTGAGCGATGGGGTGACCGTGGAGAAGAGGAAAATAGACTATCGCCATCTCATCCAACTCCAACGCTCCATATCCCGCAAGAAGAAAAGCTCTAATAATAGAAGAAAAGCCGTCTCTGCCCTTGCTAAGGAGTGGCAGAGACTTACGGACAAGGAAAGAGATCGCCTTCACCGGCTAACCGCTACCTTAGTGAAGATGTACGATTTTATAGCAGTAGAAAAGCTAGAGACAAAAAACATGCTTAGTGACAGGCATTTGGCAAAAAGCATACGGGAGCAGACTTGGGGCAAATTCATGACGCTGCTTGGCGAGAAGGCCGAGAGTGCTGGCGTTAAGATGGTGCGCGTGAATCCCAAGAATACTTCGCAGGAATGTTCAAGCTGCGGAGCGACTATAAAGAAATCCCTACAAGTTCGTGTCCACAGGTGTACCAAATGCGGATACGAGGCAGACAGAGACATGAACGCCGCAAGAAATATCCTTCATCGGGGCTTGGCCCTGATTGCGGGTGGAAAACTCGATTTAGAGTCCCGCATGGTCGGAAGGATGAGAGATAAACGGGAGGCTGCTCCCGTTCGGCCAAGAACAGTATACGAGTAACCGAGTATATAGTTTCCAATTATAGTTACAATGCGGGCAGAGTCAATCGGAAAACAGGTTCTATCTGCTTCTCAAAACCCCTGTTTTCGGGCAGTAACCACTTACGGGGCAACGGCTGCAAAAAGGAGATAGTGGCCTGCAGATCTGCTGCCCCAGAGCAACAAGGAGAGAGTTGTATTCTATCCAGTATCTGCGCGGCAGTTTTTCCCGAAGAGCCATCTCGGTTTCATAAGGATTTTTGGTATCTAGGTAACCCCATCTGTTCGAGATCCTGTGCACGTGAATATCGACGCAGATGGCAGGTTTTCCGTATCCAAGAGAAAGAACCAGATTAGCCGTTTTTCTCCCGACTCCGCGGAATTTTAAAAGCTCGTCGATACTGTCCGGGACCCGGCCGTCATATTCATCTATCAGTTTTTCACATATTCCGACGATGTTCTGCGCCTTTACCCTGTAAAAACCGACGGGGTATATAAGATCTCGTACCTTTTTTTCCCCAAGCTCAAGCACAGCACGCGGAGTGGATGCTTCGAGGAAAAGTCTTGCCGAGGCCTCAGCCGTGGTCTCGTCCTTGGTCCGCAAACTCAGCACCGTAGAGATAAGAACCTTGAAAGGGCTTTTTGAGGAAACTGCCGTAAGCGTAACTACTGGAACGTTCCATCCGGCGGCTTCCTTTCTCAGTATTCCCAGAACCCTTCCGATATTTTTTCTCTCAAGTTTGGCGGTCATCTCAATCGGGGGCGGACCCTTACTGGATTCGGGAATCCTCAGTGCCACCGGCGCACTTGCTCGATATATCCTCCCACTTCTGAAAAAACACCTTAAGCGCAAGCTCCGCTTCACTGAAGTCCGACAAGAAAACAAGGTCCATAATCTTCGCAACCTCCGTTACGCTGTTTTCATTTTTCAGGGTGTAAGGATGTATGTAATTACAGATGTCGCCGTAGTTAAGTATCAGATAGCTTTGCATGTCAAACTGCACAAGCCATTTCCTGAGGTCCTCAAGGCTTCGGTCAAGATTGCGGAGAAAGACCTTGAGGGGGTTCGTGGATTCTTCAGACATCATTTTCTCGATCTTTTCCCGTGAGAAAGTCAGCTTTTTCTCTGATTGCTCCAGCGTTGAATTGTAATGAATTGAGTTAAAGCCCCAGTGAGTATAGAAATTTTTCCTCCCTTCCTCCGAGAAAAGGAGAAACCACTCAAACGGAATAACGTTTTCAGATGCAAAGCAGTTGAGGGAGTCAGAAGTGGGCGCGACAAAATAGTTACCGCCTTCATCTTTCATGAAAAGACAGTCGGGCAGGTCCTGATGGGGAAGGTTAAGATGGTCTGACAAGGCTTGGCGAAACACATTGTACTCATTGCCAAACCATATCCCAAAAGGAGAGGTGGGACCACCCCAGTAACGTTCGTAAAACTTAAGATACTTGCTCCAGTATTCAGACTTTTCTCTGAAAGAATCTAAAGGTTCGTACACTATGAGAGTACCGGAGGGCATCGCTGTTGTATTAGTTTACGGAAAAATCAGTCTGCGCACAAAAAAAAAGAGGAGGAGAAACCGTTTACCGGTCTCCCTCCCCTTCTATTCATCACAAGTCTACGCTACTAACGCAAACCCATGCTTTCTGTCATTATCCCTGGCTATACTGCGGCAGCAGGAACCTGTGACGCATCGTGTACTCAAACGGTGTGGAGTAGACTACATGACCCATGTCTTCCACTGCCCTCTCTACCGTCCTTGTCCATATCGTCAACGCCGGCGGGATGATCAGGTTGAACGTGAAACTTATCAACCCTACTACTTCCGCCGCTGGTATCTGACCACCCATATAGTCAAACGGAGTTCCTGACATGAACCACGAACGTACATCCTCAGTTACAGCTGTCCTCACACTCTCTGGGTTCAGCTGGAACCTGTGTCCCGTACCAAATCCCGGCGGAAGATCCGACGGCAGATACGTTATCTCATGGATACTGTTCGATACATCAGGTCTGGTCGTTATCCTGTAGTTCATCCTACCCCAGTCGGTCTTGCCATAGAAAGTTGGCCTCGCCGACAGCGGCCTGTCAGAATAACGCCCGTTCGCAGTGTGCAGTATATACCCCCTGCGCTCCATCAAATGGTTAAAATAGTTGTTGTTGGTACCATGCTCATACCCTGCTATGTATGCAGCCTTCTTCGGAAATCCGAATGGCTCCTTACCCGCGAATATCGGTGAGTCGTTCGACAGATACATGTACGGATAATATCCCGCCCTGTATATGTGCCCACTCCCGTCATCCACTGTCGCAGAGAACGTTACGCCCATCTCCATGTATGGACCTAACATCGTGTTCTTGTGTATTACGTACCAAAACTCTATTACATCGTCCTGGACCTCGATCGGCTCCGGTACCACCGCTTTCATCGCATTGATGTCTGCCCTTATTACATAGGCCATCCACCTGCTCTCCGTATAGGTAAGCGGTATGATATCGTAGTCGAACACGGGGTCCGCTACGCCCTGACTGATTATGTGGATCCTGTCCCTGTCCAACGGTAATGGTGGAACTTCCCCTTCATCCAGCCAAGGATAACTGTACTCATTTGCCTGTAATCCCATTATGGTATTACCTCCTTAACTTATATCTATTTTATGAACCCTGACTGATCGGGAACTGCTGCCTCAATCCATACTTGTATGGTGTGGCATATCCACGATAACTCGCTGGCCTCTCGTATGTCTCCGTCCACAGTACTACTGCCGGAGGTATTACGAGATCAAACACAAACGATATCAATCCAGTTACTTCCTGGATCTTTACCTCTGCTCCCATGTTGTCAAACGGCGTGGCCTGCATAAACCAGTTTATAGCGTCTCCGCTTGCAGTCCTCGTGTGCTCAGGCTTTATCTTGAACCTGTGTCCCTGGATCATGGTGTCAAACGGAGGCGGCAGCGCTGATGGCAGATACGTCAGCTGCCACTCCGAACTCGATACGTCCGGTCGCGTTATAACCTTCATGTTGAACTTACCCCAGTCCGTCTTACCATAGAAATACGGAGGTGTTACCTGCTTGTCGTCAAACTGTCCTGTCGCACTGTGCAGCAGGTACCCGTTACGACTCATTGCAAATCCAAAGAAGTCAGTGCCTTTCTCTCCACCATGTACCGTACATCTGATGTACGACATCTTCTTTGGAAATCCAAGTACACGACCAGCATCCACCGGCGCATCTCCCGTAAGATACATATACGGATAGTATCCCGCCTTCCATACGTTCCCATCAGGATCGCTGTAAGTCGCCGATACCGTTACGCCAAACTCAAGATATGGACCTAACATCGTGTGCTTGTGATCCACATACCAAAACTCTACTAAGTCTGCATTCTCACCATCCCATACCTGCAGCGGGGGATTCGGGCACAGACGGCTCCGAGTCGCCTCGTCGCATCTTATAATGAATGCCGACCACCTGCTGTCCGTGTAAGTCAGCGGCAGCACGTCTATGTCCCAAAGCGGATCCGACGGATTCGCTATGATCCACGACTTGATATCCCGCTCTATCGGAGGGGGCGGGACCTCTTTCGTCAACTCCCAGTACTTCGTTGGGACGTTTAAATGACTATGGCTCATATTTAAGCCTCCTTAATTAGTTTAGGGCCAAAACTCACCAAACACTCCCATACCTCACACACTCCCCAATGCCCCTGTTGATAAAGTGTTGGTAGCCTTGTTGGATGCGACAAGGCGCAACCTCACCCAATTTGTATTAAATCAAACCCTATACCCCTTTGTCAAGTACTTTTTTTGACACCTAAACCAGAGTTTCAGTTTCCAGTGGTAACAACCTATAAATTCATGGATTTTACAAAATATTCTCGACTGAGATCAGGCGGGAAAACTGCTAAAACAGCCAAGGAGGGAGGTCTTTTATACCTCTCATGATCCTGATTCGAAGCTCATTTTCGTCCGGGATATCTTTTCTGTCGAATTTTACGTTCTTAAGACAGCCGAGCATCGCCCGCATAATGCTGTTTTTCGTTATTCTTTCTTTTTTGTTATCCCTGGAGCGATTTTTCATTATCTCCCTTTCAAGATTGTGGAGAAATTCGAAATCCTCATGGCTTATCCTTAACGTAACTACGTCAAATGTCTTGTATTTCGGCAGCGTCTCGGGCTCTGAACCCAGCGTCGTACTCCTGATGCTGTCCTTGCCATCTCTTTCCTCAGGCGGCCTTATCCAGATGTTAGGGTCCACCCCACTGCTCGTTTTCTCATCCGCCATAGCGCTTCTCCTCTGTAAAAGCAATATTTAGGGGTAATTATACCATAGAAAAACCGTAAGTTAAGAACTTCATGATTCTTATTTTAGCGAAACTCAGTAAAAAGAATCCGCTCCTTAAAACCTCGTCGATAATCCCCTTTGACCGATCTTGCCGAGCCAGACTAAGATTATTCGGTTTCCACGGAAAACCCCGTCCCTAGGGGCTAATCGAGTCATGGGGATATAATATAGCCGACTAGATTTTAAGATACAAAGACAGCTCAGCAAAGATAAAGGGGTGCTGGCAATAAAAAACAGCCCGAAATTGTGTCAACTTAAGAAAATAAGAAGTTACTTACTTCATAAGTTAACTCAACATGCTGAGATCTCACTTGACGAAAATTATGCTTGACATTGAGGCTTGGTCTATGATAGAAATTGTAATGAGCCCTGATTTGCGGGCTAGGGACGGTTATGATCTCATACAGGAGGTATGGTTAGTATGGTTCCAATAGAAGCTTTATTAGGTTACGTATTACTGCTAGTAGGATTCGTGTTCTTTGCAAACGGAATGACCCTTTTGGGTAAAACTGGAGCGAAGGAAGTGGGTGTGTTAAATCTTGGTGTCGGCATTCTTATAGCGATTGCCGCCTGGAAGCTGCACACTCTGGGTCTTACGGCAGCTACCGCGCTTGTGTCGGTATTTGCATTGATATATCTGATAGTTTACGCGGTATTCGTACACGGACATGACGCGAAGGGACTAGGTGTTTACTGTCTATTCGCGACGGTAGTGTTTGTATGGTACGGGGCTCATTTCCAAGCACTTGGGCTTGCGTATTTTGCGTACTTCTGCTGGGCATGGGCTTTGCTTGTACTTCTTTGCTTCTTTGCGTTCTCGCAGGGCAAGGATCTTGGCAAACCGATAGCCTATCTGTTTATAATAGAGTCGATAGTGACTCTGTTGATCCCGGGAATGCTTCTGCTTACTGAGAAGTGGAATCCTCTCGGTGGAGTACCAGGCTAAGATTTAATATTTTTTAGCTGAAATAATAACGGGCAGCGGGAATCATAATGAATTCTCTCTGCCCGTTGTTTTTTGTTTTTCTTCCCTTTTTGCCGCCCCTCTACCCAACAAAGCAGTTTGATATAATCCGCCATATAATTGATAATAGAGTTTCCGGGACGGTGATCTTAATTGTCTGAAAGAATTCCGAGTTTTCTCAGAAACGGGTACTTGGCCCTTGCCTTGGGGATCATTATCGCCCTATCCTTCTTTCTCGTCGCTGAGCCAGTCAGTCTTGACCGAAAATACAACAATCAGAGCATAAAAATCGCCGAAGATGCACTTAAGCACGTAAACAAGTTTTATCTGGACAAAAGCAAGATCGACTACTCGGAGATGCTTGAAAAAGCGGTCTCAAGCCTTGAAACCTTCCTTGACGACGTCCTAGTAGAATTTCCGCAAGACCGGAGCGGGACCTTCGCCGTTCAGGTAAAAGAGAAAACAAAAAAATTCAAGGAAAAAGAATTGCCGTCCTCAAACGACGTCGCAAGCGCCTTGGGCCAAGTTGTGTCTTTCGTCCTTTCTAACACGGGGGCCGAAGCGCGCGCCGTCAAAAACATAGAATATTCCATATCGGACAGCATGCTGAAGGCCCTCGACCCGCACTCCGCGATGATTCCGCCGGACATCTACAAGGAGTTTCTAATAGACACCGAAGGAAGTTTCGGAGGGCTCGGCATAGTGGTCGGCATAAGAGACGGTCAGTTGACCGTCATATCCCCGATAGAGGGTACCCCAGCCTACAGATCAGGAATAAAGACCAAAGACCGGATCGTACAGATAGAAAACGAATCAACCATAAACATGCCACTTCTCGAAGCTGTAGGGAAACTCAGGGGCAAGAAGGGGACCAAGATAAATCTCCTTATCTCCAGAAAAAACTTCTCTAAACCACGGAAATTTTCGATAGTGAGAGACACAATAAAGATAGAAAGCGTTGAAGGGTTCGACCTCGAAAACGACATTCTTTACCTGAGAATAAGAAACTTCCAAAAGAACACTTCCTCGGACCTAAAAAAAGAGATAAAAAGCCGTCCTTACGCAATCAAAGGAATAATCCTCGATCTTAGAGCAAACCCCGGAGGTCTTCTCTCGGAAGCAGAAAAAGTAGCCGATCTCTTCCTTTCCTCCGGAACCATAATGACGACGAAAGCAAGAGACTATTCCAAAATCTACAGGGCAACGGCAAGACAGCCTGAATACAAGGGGGAGGTAATCGTGCTTGTGAACCAGGGAAGCGCAAGCGCGTCGGAAATAGTAGCAGGAGCACTGAAAAACAACAAAAGAGCGCTTGTGGTAGGAAAAAGATCCTTCGGCAAGGGCTCGGTCCAGAAAGTCTTTGAGTTTGAAGACGGTGCCGCGTTGAAACTCACCATAGCAAAATATCTGACTCCAGGCGATATCTCCATACAGGACAGCGGGATAACCCCCGACATTCTTCTTCAGGGATCCGTAATAACCGCAGAGAAAGTAGTCTATAATCCTCTGCCCGAGAAAAGAGAGGACGCGGAGGAAGCAGAGCTACCAATCCCCGAACTCACAATCAAGTATATAGATGACAGTCTGGTACCGCAGGAAGAAGATGAAGATGAAATCCAGCCGGACGAATCGCTTACAAAAGCGCAGAAACTTGAAAAGCTGGAAAATGATTTTTACGTGAAACTCTCAAGCAGACTGCTTCTGGCAGAGACCCGGAAACAAGTGTATTCCATAGCCGCCGATTTCTCCGTCGCCCAGCTCGAAGAAATCAGAGCCCGGATCGAAGATACGGGAGTGGACTGGTCGGCCGGTGAAACGAAAAAACTCTCCTTGTCGGTCGAGACCCTTCCTTCAAAAACAGTTTTCAGGGCCGGAGAAGAAAGTTTTCTCGAGATAAAGGTGACAAATTCCAGCTCCGACCCGATACACAGGCTAAGTGCCGTCACAGACTGTGAGAATCGAATTTACAGAGATGGAGAACTTCTGTTCGGAAAACTGCTCCCCGGGCAAAGCAAGACCTCGAAAGTCAAGTTTTCCATACCCAAGTGGGCTAACACCAGAGAGGACAGTCTTAAGCTTGTCTTCACAAGTTCGGGGAACAAAACCCTTACGGAGAAAGATCTTCTCGTAAAAACCGTGGCGGACAAACGTCCCGTCTACTCCCATAACCACGAAGTAGTGGACGACGGAAGGTTTGAGAGCACAGGCAACGGAAACGGGCGCGCGGAACTTGAAGAAACGGTAGTAATCAACGTAAAACTGAAAAATGTCGGAGACGGAATATCGGAAAAGACGGTCGCCACTCTCAAGAACCTCTCGGGCGATAACGTGTTTCTTGAAAAAGGAAGGGTCGAGCTTGAGAACTTCCGTCCAGGGGAAACCAGGCTCGCACCGTTTCGTTTCAGACAAAGCGACGAAGGCGGTGAAACGGAATTTGAGCTTCTTGTAATGGATGAGGACATCAGGGAAATAAAAACACAGAAAATAACCCTGCCTGTTTTCGCTCAGGAAAGACCTTTTTCTCTCGCTTCGGCAAACAAGACTGCCGTGTTCAAAAACAAAAGTCCTATACTGGGGGGAACTTTTCCGGGAGCCCCAACAGTGGCTCTGGCACAGAAAAATTCCATGGTAAAAGTTCTCGGCACCTCAGGGCGATGGATGCGGGTTGAGGGAGAGAACTCGGTTGCGGGGTGGGTGGAGGAGAAAACCATTGACGAAATCAAGAACACCGCACAGGGGGTTTCACTTCTTGAGGAGATTTTTGAAAGACCTCCTCTCATCCTGATTTCGGATTTCCCTATTTCCACAGAAGCTTCCAAGATAACGGTGGAGGGATCGGTCATGGATACCAACCGGGTAGAGAGCATCTCGGTGTGGAAAAAAAATGACAAGATAAAGCTTTTTACACCTGGGAAAAACAACGTTCCCCTGCTTTTTCCCCTAACTCTTGAGGAAGGAGTGAATCTTTTCACCATAGTAGCCAAGGACGAAAAAGGAATGACGTCCAAAAGAACCCTGGCCATAAGAAAAGATATTTCCTGAACTTCGAATATGTATCGCGTTCGTACTGAGAAAAGCGTATGAAGTCCCGGGAACAAAGCAATGCTTAAATTTCTCTGCTTTCGAATACTGACCGGAGCGGTTGTGATCCTCGTGGTGGCGAGCATAACCTTCTTTCTTCTCAGGGTGCTTCCCGGAGGTCCTTTTGACACTGAAAAGAGCATTCCCCCGCACATACTCGAGAATATCGAGAAAAAATATCACATGGACAAGCCGCTGCACCAACAGTACCTCATCTACGTGGGAAACCTTGCCCGCGGGGACTTCGGACCTTCCTACAAATACGACGACAGACCGGTTGCCGACATAATAAAGGAAACCCTGCCGGTCTCAATGGGACTCGGGCTGGTGTCCCTGCTGCTGGCGTTTTTCATGGGAACCGTGGTGGGAATGATTTCCTCGCTGTTTCCAAGAAGCATCCATGACATTGCCTCGGTGCTGATCTCAACTTCCCTCGTGTCGATCCCAAGCTTTGTCGTCGGAGCGGCACTCATATACTTTTTCTCCGTTAGATGGGGAATTCTGCCGGCAGCTCTCTGGGGAGAGCCCAAGCACATAGTCCTTCCCGCAGTAACGCTGAGCCTGGCTCCGTTCGCCTATATATCAAGACTCGTCCGCTCGAACATGCTTGACGTGTCGGGCCAGTTTTTCGTAAGAACCGCTAGGGCGAAGGGGCTCGGAAGAACGAAGATATTCACAAAGCACATACTGAGAAACGCACTTATACCGGTCGTAACGGTGCTCGGTCCCCTGACCGCCTATCTGGTGACAGGATCGTTCGTCATTGAGCACATATTCGCGATACCAGGAATGGGAAGGTTTTTCGTTTTCGCCGTGGCAAACAGGGATTACTCCGTCGTGCTCGGAATAACAATCGTCTACGCGCTTCTGCTCGTAATAGCTAATCTCATTGTTGATCTTCTCTACGCTATTCTAGACCCGAGAATAGAGCTTAAAAAACAGGAGCCGCTCGCCTGATCAGAGGCGACCGCAGACGGAAATGAAAAACATAAAGATAGTTATCGAGTATGACGGCACGGACTATCACGGCTGGCAGTGCCAGGCGAATCTCCCCACAGTACAGGAAACAATAGAAGACGCCATAAAACAGATTACCAAAGAAAAAGTGAAGATAACGGGTTCGGGCAGAACAGACGCAGGAGTGCACGCCATGGGTCAGGTGGCAAATTTTCTCACCGAAACGCAAATGGATCCCGAAACCTTGCTAAAGGCGCTGAATTCCACACTTCCCCGGGACATATCCATCATCGAAACCCAAGAGGTGCCCGACGATTTTCACGCACAGTTCAGCTCCCGAAGCAAGGTATACGAATACAGGATTTTCAACAGGCCGCATCGCCCCGCCCTGCAGAGAAACAGGGTCTGGCACATCCCGGAGAAACTCGATGCGGGGAAAATGAAGGAAGCCGCCGCATATCTTGAGGGAACGCATGATTTCTCCGTTTTCGCCACGGCCGACATAACAGTGAAGACCACCGTACGCACAGTAAAACAGATTCACGTCAAGAAAACCCGGGAAGGGACAATCCTGGTTAAAATAGAGGCGGAGGGATTTTTAAAAAGAATGGTAAGAATGATAACCGGGACCCTCGTGCAAACTGGAAGGGGGAAACTCTCTCCCGAAGGGTTCGGGCAGATACTCGCCGAGGGACAGAAGACAAAAAATGTCTTCACTGCTCCCCCGCAGGGACTCTTTCTTAAAAAAGTGATCTACTGAATCCTAAAACGCGCAAAAGACCGATACTCTTATACGAAATTCCCGTATATAATTAGAGGCATTTGAAGGAAGCACAATGAAATTCCTCAGGTTCAAAAATACAGAAGAAAAGCTGGTGTTCGGAGAATATATCGACGGATCGGTCTTTGAGATCAAAGGAGACATCTTTGGAAAATACTCGGTGACGGACACAAAACACGATTACACAAATATAGCGCCGCTTGCCCCCTGCCTTCCCACAAAAATCATAGCAGTCGGGCTCAACTACGAAGATCACGCAAAAGAGATGAACAGAATTCCCCCCGAAGACCCCATGCTGTTTATGAAACCCTCAACTACGGTCATAGCGCACGGAGAAGACATAAAATATCCCGCGCACATGTCGGGCAGAGTCGATTACGAAGGAGAACTCGGGGTCGTGATAGGGAAAAGAGCCCATATGGTGGAGAAGGAGCAGTCCCTTGAATACGTCTTCGGATATACCTGCATAAACGACGTGACCGCGAGAGACCTCCAGGCAAAGGACATACAATTCACAAGAGGCAAGGGTTTTGACACTTTCGCTCCGATCGGACCTTTCATAGAGACGGAAGTCGACCCCGCTGAGCTTCGCATAAAGACTTTTCTAAACGGCGAAGTAAAGCAGAATTCAAGCACGAAAAATCTGATATTCAGCGTCCCTGAGCTTGTAAGCTTCATATCGAAGGTGATGACACTTCTTCCCGGAGATATAATAGCGACCGGAACTCCTTCCGGGATAAGCCCCATGAGCCCAGGGGACGTGGTAGAAGTGGAGATCGAGGGGATCGGAAGACTCGTAAACTGCGTCGCCCGGTAACAAGCCTGATTCCCATTTACCTGCGAAGCGGCTGCGGGGGTTCGGAATTAACAACCATTCAGGTAGGTTAATGCCCTGAAAAAACCAGAAAATGCAGAGGAAAATGGAAATTGCCTAAAATACTGGTAGTCCCAGGAGACGGAATAGGGGTTGAGGTAACCGAAGTCAGCGTGTCCATACTCAGGACCGTCGGCGAGAGAAACGGGGTTGAGTTCACGCTTGAGAACGATCTTCTCGGCGGATGCGCCATAGATGCGCACGGGATTCCCGTAACCGAAGAAACCATAGAAAAAGCAAAGCAAAGTGACGCTGTGCTCCTAGGAGCCGTGGGCGGCCCGAAATGGGAGAACATCGAGCACCACCTGAAACCAGAAAGAGGGCTTCTCGAACTCAGAAAGCAGCTTGACACCTTCGCGAACCTCAGACCCGCGATCGTGTACGCGGCACTTGCCGATGCGTCCACGCTTAAAAGGGAAGTAGTGGAGGGGGTCGATATAATGGTCGTGAGGGAGCTTACAAGTGGAATATATTTCGGGCATCCAAGAGGAAACGAGCAGCTCGGCGGGGGAGAGAGCAAGGCGTTTAACACCCTGCATTACACCACTTCCGAGATAGAAAGAGTGGCGAAGATGGCTTTTGAGATCGCCAGAAAAAGAAAAAACAAAGTCACCTCGATTGACAAATCGAATGTTCTCGAATCGATGGTGCTTTGGAGGGACACCGTAACCGAGCTTCACGAACGCCAGTTCTCAGACGTCACTCTTGAGCACCTGTACGTGGATAACGCCGCTATGCAGCTTATAAGAAGGCCGGCCGATTTCGACGTGATGCTGGCAGGAAACATGTTCGGCGACATAATAAGCGACGAAGCCGCCCAGCTCACCGGTTCCCTAGGCATGCTGCCCTCGGCAAGCGTCGGCAACGAAGGAGCGATATACGAACCAGTTCACGGAAGCGCTCCCGACATCGCCGGTAAGGGGATAGCGAATCCCATAGCCTCTATTCTCTCGATGGCCATGATGCTGCGCTACTCTTTTGACATGGACGGGGCCGCCGCACAGGTCGAAGAAGCCGTAAGAAAGGTCCTAGACAAGGGCTACCGCACATCCGACATATACGAAGAGGGGAAAGCAAGGGTAGGCACAGAGGAAATGGGATCTCTCATACTCGGCGAACTGTGAAAAAAATGACTCAGGTCCCAAGAAGTGAACGGTAAAAACTCCACGTTTGAACTTTCATCGCACCTTGAAAACCCCTTAGTGGAGAAGTTCTTCTCATACCCGCCTGGAAAACCGACGGACCTTGCCGGTCTTTACGGGAACTCGTCCTATTTTCTCCTGGCGCTTCTCTCCGAGGCGCCCAACAAAAAAGTACTGCACGTCTGCGAGCAAAGAGAAGAGTGCGCCACGGCAGCGCGGAGCATTTCTTCTTTGAAGGGGACAGAGATTCCGGTTCTTCTCTCAAGAGGAATGGAGAAAAACCGCTCCCTTTTCGAGAAAAGAGAAATTACCGAACCCGAGAGGCTTCATTCTCTTTTCAGATGGAAACAAACGGGAGTTCTATGCACAGACGCGGCGGCACTTGCCGAGGTGCTGGCTCCGCCCCGAGCCCTAGAAGCTGAGAGCTTCACCGTGGAGAAGGGAACACAGGTTGAACGGGACGAACTCGTGCAAAGACTCCTTGGAATCGGTTACAGCGAAGTGGATTTCACAGAAAAAAGAGGGGACATAAGCGTCCGAGGTTCCATAGTGGACCTTTTCTCGCCGGGCTCTCTTAATCCTCTCAGAGTGGAGTTTTTCGGAGACCAAGTGAATTCGCTCCGGGAGTTTTCTCCCGCAACCCAGAAATCCATCGGAAAAACGAAAGAAGCCGCAATCAATCCGGCTTCTTTCGCCGTTTACCGCCAAAGAAGCAAAGACGCCCTGATCAAGCAGATACTCTCCGGAGCCAACAGGAAGGGACTTACGTCAAGTGAGGTGGAACCTCTTGTCGAAGCGTTTGAAAACGGTTCGTATTTCAGGGGAATCGAATGGTTCACTCCTCTTTTCTGGAATTCACGACAATGCGTGCTCGATTACCCGGAAGAAGATCTCATCGTCAGTCTTCCCCACGGACTTGACGAGGGGGCACTGCTGTTAAAACTCGAAGAAAAGTTCGAGGCGAGAAGAAAATCTCTGGGGAAACTCGAAAAATCCCTTCCCCCGTTTAAAAAACTTTATCTCCGGGAAAAAGAGCTTACGGAGAAACTCGGGCAATCAAGGCTCATATACCCGGGCACGATGGGAATAGGCGCTGAGGGGAAAAACAGTCTTAAGTTCAGCACTGAAGAAATATCATTTTCCAAACCGTCTCTCAAGGTCTTTATCGACAAGGCAGAAGAACTCATCGAAGACGGTTATGCGGTGTTCATATTTTTCAATTCGCAGGCGGAAAAAGAAAAATTCCTCAAGCTTACGGAAGACCGCCCGTACAAGGGAATTACGCACATAGTCGGAGAGCTTTTCGAAAGCACCGTTCTTCACGATTTCAAAATCGCCCTCTTCACGGAAAAAGCCCTGTTTGAGAAGGCAAAGAGCCGAGGAGAGCCGTTTGGAGGAAGCGATATTCCCTCCGCGTTTCTTACCTCGTTCAGCCAGCTGAAACCCGGAGACTACATAGTTCACAAAGAGTTCGGAATAGGAACTTTCAGGGGACTCAAGAGACTTTCGTTTGAGAGCCACCAAGGCGATTTTCTCGAGTGCGAGTATAAGGGCGGGGACAAGATATTTGTCCCTGTGGAAAAATCCAGGCTGGTTCAGAAATACACGGGGGACGGAAGGGAACCCAGAATTGAAAAACTGGGAAGCGCGAACTGGAAGAAAACCGTCGGCAAGGTTAAAAGGGCAGTGGAGGAAGTCGCAACCGAGCTTGTGGAACTGTGCGCAGAGAGAAAAGTCGGAAAAGGCTTTCGATTCTCCCCGAGAGATCAGATGTTCAATGAATTCGAGATGGAGTTCCCCTGGAGCGAGACCCCGGATCAGTCGGCGGCGATAGAGGACGTAATGTCCGACATGGAATCCGAAAAGGCCATGGACAGGCTTATCTGCGGAGACGTCGGGTTCGGAAAGACCGAGGTGGCCCTGCGTGCCGCTTTTAAAGCATGCCTTGACGGAAAACAGGTCATGGTGATTGCCCCCACCACCCTTCTCGCAAGCCAGCACTACCGAACTGCAGTTTCGAGATTTGGGAATTACCCCGTAAGTATCGGGATGCTCTCGCGATTCACAACGGGCAAGAAGGAAAAAGATACCCTGAAGAGTCTCGAAGACGGTTCTCTCGACCTCATAATCGGAACGCACAAGCTTCTCGGAAAAAAAATAAAACTGAAAAATCTGGGGCTCACTGTCATAGACGAGGAGCAGAAATTCGGCGTGAACCACAAAAAATCCATAAGATCGATGAAAAACGCCGTTGACGTGCTCACGCTTTCCGCAACTCCCATCCCGAGAACCCTGCAGCTTTCCCTAGCCGACGTAAGAGACATAAGCGTAATAAACACACCTCCCGAGGGGCGCCAGCCTGTGGAGGTGTACATTCAGCAGTTCAACACCGAAGTCATACGGGAAGCTGTGGAAAAAGAGATCGAAAGGGACGGCACGGTTTTCTTCATACACAACAGAATAGAGGACATATTCGAGAAGGCGAACCTCCTTGAAAAACTCATGCCGAAACTGTCAATAGGGGTAACGCACGGGCGCATGAACGAAACGCGGCTCTCAAGGACCATAAAACAGTTTACCGAGGGAGAAACAGATCTGCTGGTAACAACAGCGATAGTTGAATCCGGACTCGACATACCGAAAGCCAACACGATAATAGTGAACAACGCTCACATGATGGGGCTTGCGGATCTCTACCAGCTTAAGGGCAGAGTCGGGAGATCAGACAAAAAAGCCTACGCCTACTTCCTCGTACCGTCCGTGCACTCCCTCACAGAGGAAGCCAGGAAAAGACTCGAGGTTCTCTCTCACCTCACCGATCTTGGAAGCGGTTTCAAACTCGCCACGGCCGACCTTCAGATAAGAGGAGCCGGCACTCTTTTCGGAGAAAAGCAGTCGGGACACATAGCGGATATAGGACTTGAGTTCTATCTCGAACTGCTAAGGGACACTGTAGAGAACAAAAGAACAGGCGAGAGCCGGGTCCGTGAAGTCAGACCGGAAATAAAAACGCGGGATGATGTCTTTATCCCCGACCACTACATTCAAAGCGGTTCAGAGAGGCTTTTTTACTACAAAAAAATATCATCGACCAGGGGACGCGACGAATTAAGAGAAATCGCCGGGGAAATCGAAGACAGGTTCGGGGTAATGCCCGATCCGCTGAAACGGCTGATTATCATCGCAGAACTCAGAATCGCACTCGGGGAAAGACTCATAAAGAAAGCCGAGATAGGAGAGAACACCGCAACGTTGAGCATTGCGGACCCAGAGAACCACGGACGGGAGAAAAAACTCAGCATCCCCCTCCCGTCCGAGCACAGATACGAGGCGCTGATAACTGCGGTGGAAAAGGTGGAAAAACCGGCCCAAGCCCATGTATAGTATAGTCGGGGTCGAGTGGGGGGGGGTAGAAAAAACGGTTTACAAGGAGATTTCAGATGAAAAAACCATGGTGGCTTTCGGTCTTGGCGCTTTTTGCGGTTTTCACGCTGCTGCCCGCCCACGCGGCGCAAGCGGCGGTCGTGGAGAAAGTGGTGGCCGTGGTGAACAGCAGAATAATAACGCTTAGCGAACTGAATCAGGAGATAAAGGACGTAGTCACGAACCCGGAGGCGGAAATCGATGCTCGTGAAGTGCTCGACGCGATGATAGACCGTATCCTGCTCGATCAGCAGGCAGCCGCGAGGAAGATATCGGTAGGCGACGAAGAGGTAAAAGCCATAGTAAGAAGTCAGCAGGAGGCCATGGGTCTTGATGAAGAAGCCATAGCCGAGGAACTCAAAAAACAAAACATGACGGAGGAGCTTTTCTACCGACAGTGGAAATACCAGATAGTCTCAAGAAGGCTTCTTGACTCAGTCACGCAGGGAAGCATAGCGGTTACGGACGAGGAAATAGAAGAATATCACAGAAACCATTACGGAGAAGAGGGCAGCAGCGCTTACGGAAAGCAGACGAAAATCGCTCACATACTCATCACGAAGGAGGCGGAGGGCGCTCTCTCGAAAGCAGAAGAAGTTCTGGAACTCGCAAAATCCGGAGAACCTTTCGCGCAACTCGCCAGGCAATACTCCATGGACGAATCGTCGGCGCAAAACGGCGGACTGCTGGGATATTTCGTCAAGGGAGATCTGGTACCTGAAATTGAAAGCGCCGTGGAGCAGACCGAAGTAAATGGCATTGCGGGGCCGGTGCTGAGCTCCCGCGGCTACCACATAGTAAAGGTTCTTGAAAGAATCGAGGATGAAGATTCCTCGGTCTCCCGTTACAGAGACCGCATAAAGCACCAGATCTACATGGAAAAGGTCGAGCAGTTCATAAGCTCGTGGCTTGAGGACGTCAAGAAAAACTCTTACATAGAGATAAAGATCTGAGCCCCCGCATTCACTCCGCCGCCGCGTAAGCTTCCGTGGGAAGGCAAGTGCACACCAGATTCCTGTCGCCGTAGGCGTTGTCTATTCTCGACACCGGTGGCCAGAACTTGTTGATCCGTAAATACGGAAGCGGAAAAACCGCCTGCAGACGGGAGTATGGATGCTCCCAGTCAGAAGACACGAGATCCAGTACCGTGTGGGGTGAATTTCTGAGCACGTTATCCGAAGGGTCCGCCTCGCCGTCGATGATTTCCTGGATTTCCCCGCGTATTTTTATCATCGCATCGCAGAACCTGTCCATTTCCTCCATGGATTCGCTCTCCGTAGGTTCCACCATTAGAGTTCCCGCAACCGGCCACGACATCGTCGGGGCGTGAAACCCGTAATCCATGAGCCTTTTGGCAACGTCTTCCGCGGTTATTCCCGCGCTTTTTCCAAGCTCCCGAAGGTCAAGTATGAATTCATGGGCAACCCTTCCGTTTTCTCCCTCGTACAAAACGTCGTAGTGCTCCTCGAGCCGGCTCTTGAGGTAATTGGCGTTCAGTATCGCGTACCGGGAGGCCTCACCAAGTCCGCCCTTCCCAAGAAGTCTTATGTATCCGTAGGATATCAGCAATATGCTCGCGCTTCCCCACGGAGCCGCGGATATGGCTCCACAGGACTTCTCGCCCCCTACCCCTTCCACAACAGCATGTCCGGGGAGATGCTCGGCAAGATGGGGAGCAACGCATATAGGGCCCATTCCCGGACCTCCTCCCCCATGGGGAATACTGAAAGTCTTGTGCAGGTTTATGTGGCATACGTCAACGCCGATAAACGAAGGGAAGCAGAGACCCACCTGCGCGTTAAGGTTGGCCCCGTCCATGTACACCTGCGCGCCGTTTGAGTGAATTATGTCGCATATCTCCCTTATTCCCGACTCAAACACCCCGTGAGTCGAGGGATAGGTAATCATAAGACACGCAACTTTCCCCTCGTTTTTCCGGCAGCACCTGCGAAGGTCGTCTATGTCCACATCCCCGTTCCTCCGGCATTTTACCACCACAACGTCCATTCCCGCCATCCTGGCGCTTGCGGGATTGGTTCCGTGCGCAGAGGAAGGAATCAGCACCACGCTCTTTTCAGTTTCTCCCTTCTCCTCAAAGTACCTGCGTATGACCATAAGGCCCGCGTACTCTCCCTGAGCTCCCGAATTGGGTTGAAGCGAGCAGTCCTGAAGCCCGGTTATTTCGCAGAGATATTCTTCGAGCTCACGGATCACCCGCGCGTAACCCGCTGTCTGGTCCTGGGGCGCGAAAGGATGTATTCTGGAGAATTCCTCCCAGCTTATCGGGATCATTTCCGTCGTACCGTTGAGCTTCATCGTGCAGGAACCGAGAGGGATCATGGAATTGGCCAGGGAAAGATCCCTGCCCTCGAGGCTTTTTATGTACCTCAGCATAAGGGTTTCCGAGTGATAACGGTTAAATACCGACTGGACGAGGAAATCTCCCTTCCTCATAAGATTATCCGGCACGGACGCAACGGCGGAAACGCGGTCCGGGGAAACCGACACCTTCTCACCGAGTCCCAGAGATTCTGAGAAAAGCGAAAGTATCTCCGCAACATCCTTCTCGGTGACGGTTTCGTCAAGGGATATGCAGATTTTCTGATCCGGAAGGTACCTGAAATTGATTTTCCTTTTAAGGGCGTTTGCGCGAAGCGTCTCGGAGGCCCCTTCCCCGCATGGTGAAAGATCCACGAGCAAGGTATCAAAAAAAACCCCGTTCAGCTGAACCACCCCCAGTTCCCTAAAACCCGTATCAAGCATTTTCGCAAGGGTGTTTATCCTTCCGGAGATGCGCCGCAGCCCGGCCGGACCGTGATAGACCGCATACATCGAAGACATTATGGCGAGAAGAGACTGCGCGGTGCATATATTGGAAGTGGCCCTCTCCCTCCTTATGTGCTGTTCCCTGGTCTGAAGGGCCATTCTGTAGGCGGGGGTTTTGTCTCTGTCAACAGACACCCCTATTATCCTTCCGGGAACCTGCCTTCTGAACTCCTCCCTCGTGGCAAAATACGCAGCGTGGGGACCGCCGTAGCCGACCGGGACTCCGAACCTCTGCGAAGTTCCCACGACGGCGTCAGCGCCGAAGCGCCCGGGAGGTGTAAGCAGCACGAGGCTCATGAGATCGGCCGCGACCGCGACCATTATACCGTGGCCGTTAGCACTTTTGATGAATTCCGAGTAATCCCTCACTTCTCCGAAGGCATCAGGATACTGCAGAAGCGCGCCGAAAAAGCTCCCGTCAAGCGAAACCTCCTCTTCATCTCCCTCCACGATCCTTATTCCCAGAGGCTCCGCCCGGGTCTTTAAAATATCAATTGTCTGAGGAAAACATCTTCTGGAAACGAAAAACCCGTCGGCATCCGCCTTCTCTCGCTTCGCACCGCCCAGCCTGTGAAACATGGCCATTGCCTCGGCAGCCGCCGTCGCTTCATCAAGCAGCGAGGCGTTTGCAAGCTCCATCTCCGTAAGTTCCGAGATCACGGTCTGGAAGTTAAGAAGGGCCTCAAGCCGTCCCTGTGATATCTCCGCCTGGTAAGGAGTATATTGAGTGTACCAGCTCGGGTTCTCAAGAATGTTTCTTAAAATGACTGCCGGGGTCACACAGTCGTAATAACCCAGTCCTATGTACGATCTGAATATCGCATTCTCACGCGCGACACCCCTTATGTGGTCAAGATAGGAACTCTCGGTCATTGCCGCGGGAACATCCATCTCGGTCCCCAAAAACAGATCGGCCGGTATTGTCTCCCGCACCAGTTCCTCAAGACTCTGCGCACCAGTACTCAAAAGCATGCGGCGCGCTTCCTCCGGCGTGGGACCTATATGCCTTGCCGAGAAAAAATCCTCTTCTTCATAAATGCCGTTTTCGCTTCGCAATCAGAACTCCCCGGAAAAATTCAGGAAGACCGCCCAGTCTTTTGGGTAAGTAAACCGCCTGAACATATCAGGCATCTTCCTCGTCTTCTATCAGCTCTTCGTAATCTGAAGGATCAAGAAGCTTTTCGACCTCATTTTCGTCAAGCTCTTCAATATGGATTTTTATAATCCATCCGTCACCGTAAGGATCAGCGTTTACAAGTTCCGGGGAATCCACGAGAAGATCGTTTACCTCGGCAATCTCCCCGGAGATCGGGGCGAAGAGCTCCGAGACTGCCTTTGTCGACTCCGCTCCGCCAAAGGAATCCCCCTGGAACAGTTCCCCCCCTTCAACCGGCAGCTCGACATAAACTATCTCCCCGAGGGCTTCCTGCGCGTAATCCGTTATTCCGATCACGGCTCTGTCCTCTTCGAACCTTACCCATTCATGCTCTTCAGTATATTTCAAGTCTTTAGGTACACTCATAAGTTCAAATACTCCTTTGTGGTTACCTCTCTATAAGAATTCAGTTTTTATGAAGCGGAAATTCGGAAGAAACCGCCTTTCTAACGTGTCCCCGGATTTCGATTCCTATTTCATCTCCGCACTTGACTTCGCCCGAAGCCACCGAAGCAATACCAACGCCCACATCAAGAACCGGAGACATGGTACCGCTTGTAACCTCTCCTATACTCTTTCCACTTTTCACCACCCCGTAGCCGTGTCTGGCAATCCCCCTCTCAAGTATCTTAAAACCGATGGTTTCCCTCGCCACTCCTTTCTCCACCTGCTGCAAAAGCGCGTCTCTGCCGATAAAATCACCTTTGTCCATCTTAACATATCTCCCCAAGCCAGCCTCAATCGGGGTTGTTTTCTTGTCGAGCTCGTTCCCGTAAAGAGGGTATCCAGCTTCTATCCGAAGCGTGTCGCGGGCTCCCAGACCGCAAAGAGCGATTCCGAATTCACTCCCACTTTCGCGAAGCCTCTCCCAGATGCCAACTGCGTCCCCCGCAGGCACGAACAGCTCGAAGCCGTCCTCGCCCGTGTAACCGGTTCTCGCCGCTATAACCCCCGTCGCCTCCCCCTTAAGGATTCTGAAAGAAAACCTAGGAAAATCCTGCACACTCTCCTTGCCAAGCGCCTTTTCCATTACGGATACAGAGCAAGGTCCTTGAACAGCGATCTGCGCATAGGCGGGGCTCGCATCGGTCACTTCAACGTCAAGTCCCCCGCAGTTATCACCAATCCATCTGTAGACTTTTTCGGTGTTGGACGCATTCACGCAGATAAGGAAATGATCGGCCGAGAATCTGTAGGTTATAAGGTCGTCAATAGCACCACCGTCAGGGTAGCAGAAAAGACCGTACCGGGCCCGTCCGTCGCGAAGCTTCGCCATGTCGTTGGTGTTAAGTTTCTGGCACAGAGCTTCCGCCTTGGGGCCCCTGATCTCTATTTCTCCCATGTGGCTTACGTCAAAAAGACCGCAGGCGCTTCTGACCGCCATGTGTTCCTGCCTTATACCGTCGAACTGAAGAGGAAGCTTCCACCCGGCAAAATCGATCATCCGTGCCCCGAAACTTTTGTGGGTTTCGTATAAAGGGGTGTGAATCATATAATATGATTAAACATTCAAAAAAGTGGACTGTCAAAACAACGTCCGGCAACCACCTGAAATCACTCTACCGCAAGCGTAACGGGCAATGCGTGGGGTTTTGCCTACGGTGGCTTTTTCATTATAATCGATAGTTAATCTTAGGTTCGCCGCTTGTTTTTACAGTTCCGCGTAACCCCTGGACAAGATATGAGAAACCTCTTTTTTCCCGCGGGCGCCCAGCCGCTTTTTTCCCTCTCCGACGCCGAGGGATTTTTCGGTCTCATGGTAGATAACCTCGTTCAGTACATTCTGATCGTGGTACTGCTTACCGTGCTTGTGGGACTGCAAAGGGAGTTTGTCATTTCATCTGTTCTCCCGGCCGTGGCGATATCGCTTATTATCGGCAATCTCTACTACGCCTGGCTTGCGCAGCGCCTCTCGGCAGCTACGGGAAGAAAAGACGTAACCGCTCTTCCCTACGGAATTAACACGATTTCCGTGTTCGCCTTTATTTTTCTTGTAATGATCCCAGCGAAGCTTGCAGCCCAGAGCCAAGGAGCCACGCCGCAGGAAGCCGCGCTTGTGGCCTGGCGCGTCGGAGTGGCAGCGTGCTTTCTTTCCGGAATCATTGAACTTGCGGGATCCCTCGTGGCCGAGAAGATCAGAAAGGCAACTCCCCGCGCCGCGCTGCTCACTTCCCTTGCCGGAATAGCAGTGGCATTTCTATGCATGGACTTTGCCGCAAGATCCTTCGCCTATCCTCTGGTCGCCCTGCTCCCTCTGGGAGTGCTGCTGTTTACCCTGCTCTCAAGAACGAAGCTCCCGCTCGGAATACCCGGGGTGGGTCTGGCACTCGTCCTCGGAATGTTCACAGCATGGTTTCTTTTCGTAGCGGGATTCGGAGGGGAAACATCGGTATCGGGATCCGCTGTGGGTGAAGCACTCAGCGATGTGGGCTTTTACCTGCCCGTTCCGGTTTTGGGCGACCTTTTGGCGGGGCTCTCAGATCCCATGGTCCGCTCGATACTGATTCCAGTCGTACTTCCAATGGGAATTTACAATATTCTCGGATCTCTTCAGAACATAGAGTCTGCCGAGGCCGCCGGAGATCCCTATCCCACGGGACCGTGCCTTGCGGTTAACGGAGCGGGATCCATAGCCGCATCCCTTTTCGGATCGTGTTTTCCCACAACCATATACATAGGTCATCCCGGATGGAAAGAAATGGGAGCTAAAGGAGGCTACTCGATGATGAACGGAGTTTTCTACGCCATAGTGTCACTTGTCGGTTTAAGCTCTCTGGCAGTAGCCCTGGTGCCGATTGAGGCCGCCGGGGTAATACTGATATGGATAGGTCTCGTAATGACATCCCAGGCGTTCCAAACTACTCCCCGCTCCCATGCTCCCGCCGTAGCTCTGGGACTGGTACCGTCTCTTGCTGCATGGGGAACGATAGTGGTTTCCCAGACGGTAGGAGCGGTGGGAGTGGCGATGTCAGACGGCTCGGTAGCCCACCGCGTGTTTGATAATCTCGATGTATTCATCTCTTCGGGGCTTCAGCTTCCGGGACTGGTGGCGCTTTCCCAGGGGTTCATGCTTTCGTCGGTAGTCTGGGCCGCAACGGCTGTCTGCCTTGTGGAACGCAGACTTGCCCAGGCAGCGGTGTGGATGGGCGCGGGGGCCGTGATGGCGTTTTTCGGCTTTATACACGCGGGGGATATCTCGGTTGAAGGGAACCTTTATTCTCTGGGCTTTGCCACGGGAGCCAAGTGGGCCGTGGGATATGCGCTTACGGCTGTCTTTTTCATAATTATCTCCCACGTTAACCGAAATAGCGGTGGGAACGCGGCACGTTGACCGATACGAGTGAATCCAGAAGAATACGGAATTTTTATTCCGTTCTTTACGAAAGATACGGGCCGCAGAACTGGTGGCCCGCCCAGACAAGGCTTGAGTGTGCCGCAGGAGCCATACTCACCCAGAACACCTCTTGGAGAAACGTGGAAAAAGCCATAGCGGCACTCAGGGAGAGTTCCATGCTCTCGGCGGAAAAACTCAGGTCGATATCCCCTGAGCGGCTCGCTGTCCTGATCCGCCCCTGTGGGTATCACAACCTAAAAGCCAAAAGGCTTAAAAACTTTATTGATTTTCTATTCGCTGGTTACGGGGGAAAGATGGAGAACATGCTCGCGGAGGATACGGACAAGCTCAGGGAGAAACTGCTTTCGGTAAACGGAATCGGTGAAGAAACAGCCGATTCGATACTGCTCTACGCGCTCGGGAAACCCGTGTTCGTAGTCGATAACTACTCGCGAAGGATCCTCAGCCGCCACAGTCTGATCCCCGAGGACGCAAGTTACGCAAAAATACAGGAGCTTTTTGTACAAAACCTTCCGGACGATGCGGAAGTTTTCGGAGAATACCACGCGCTAATAGTCAAAACTGGAAAGCTTCACTGCGCAAAAACCCCCCGCTGCGAAGGCTGCCCGCTTGAGCATGATCCGCACGATACCGGGAAAAACCCGATTTAGCGGAAAATAAGACCGGAGTTTCGGTCGGGGAAGATGCCTATCTCTTCTTAGAAGTAGCGAACTCCACCACAGCCTTGAAACTCTCGGGTTTTCTTACGGCGAGTTCGGAGAGGCTTTTTCGGTCAAGCTCGACCCCTGATTTCTTGAGCGCGTCAATGAACCTGCTGTAGGAAAGGCCGAATGGTCTTACGCCGGCATTTATCCTCATGATCCAAAGCGCTCTGAAATCTCTTTTTCTGCGGCGCCGGTCCCTGTAGGAATAGGCAAGCGCCCTCAGTATTGTTTCCTTTGCCCTTCTGAAATTGTTTTTTCTTCTCCCCCAGTACCCCTTGGCAAGCTTAAGAACTCTTTTTTTCCGTTTTCTGGAAGTAACTCCTCTTTTTATGCGCATCAGTATTCTCCGTCTGTATCAGCTCACAGGTAAGGAACGTAGGTTTTGATCTTCTTGGCCGCGGAACCTTCCATGAAATCCGGCTCCAGCAGCCTCCGCATCCTTTTTGAGCTCTTCTTTACGTTTATATGGCTTTTACCAGCCTTGTTTCTTCTTATTTTCCCACTTCCCGTAACGGAAAACCTCTTGGCCGCGCTGCGGTTCGTTTTCATCTTAGGCATCTTGCAAATTCCTCACTGTTTTTTTACCGGTGTAAGCACCATTATCAAATTCTTGCCCTCTATTTTGGGCTCCATGTCCACGGAGGAGATATCGGACAATTCTTCGCAGACATCCTGAGCGAGTTTTCGACCGAGGTCTGAGTGAACTATTTCCCTGCCCCTGAAAAATATCCTTACCCTGGTTTTGTGACCCGATTCAAGAAAGCCTCTCATTCGGTTCACTTTGACCTCAAGGTCGTGGTCCCCTATGTTGGGACGAAATTTTATCTCCTTTACCGTTTGATCTTTCTGTTTTTTAGCGCTTTTCTGCTTTTTAAGTTCATACTTGAATTTCCCGTAATCCATCAACTTGCATACGGGCGGGGTAGCTTTTGACGCAATCTCAACCAGATCGACTTCCTTTTCCTCGGCAGTCCGCAGGGCATCGTCAATGCTTACGATTCCGAGCTGTTCCCCCTCGACGTCTATGAGTCTGACCTCCTTTGCGGTGATCCTCCTGTTGATGCGGGTCTCCGGAGTGCGGGACCTGAAATTATTACTTCTCCTCCTAGCTATACCGTTACCTCCATCCAGCTGTAGGGATCGTTCTGCGCCACGACGATTTCGATAAAATCCTCTACCGGCAATGCTGCCATGGCATCTCCACCGTATTTCCTGGGAGCAACCGTTCCCGTTTCGACCTCCTTGTCTCCTACAACCAGCAGATAGGGAATTTTCATTACCTGCGCTTCCCTAACCTTATATCCTAGCTTCTCGTTTCGCAAATCGCTGCCAACCCTGATCCCCCGCCGCCGAAGCTCGGCGCACACTTCCTCGCAGTACTCGGCCTGTCCCTGTCCCACAGACGCCACCCTTACCTGCTCGGGGCTTAGCCAGAGCGGAAACGCTCCCCCGTAATGTTCTATCAGGATTCCGAAGAACCGCTCAATGGAACCAAATATGGCCCTGTGTATCATTATCGGGGTATGTCTCGCGTTATCATCACCCACAAACTCCATGTCAAACCGCTCGGGCAGGTTGAAATCTACTTGAATAGTTGAGCACTGCCAAGCCCTGCCTATCACATCCTTTATCTTTAGATCTATCTTGGGACCATAAAACGCCCCGCCGCCGCTGTCCACTCCGTAGGGAAGACCAACGTCTGAGAGTGCCTGCTCTATTGCCTCTATCGACCTCTCCCAGTTCTCCTCGCTTCCAACGAATTTCTCCGGGCGCGTCGAAAGAAAAATCTCGTAATTATCAAACCCAAAAGTCTTAAGAAAATCCAGAGTGAGGCGAAGCACCCCGGATACCTCCTCGCGTATCTGGTCGGGCCGGCAGAATATGTGGGCGTCGTCCTGGGAGAATCCCCTCACCCTCAAAAGACCGTGGAGGACCCCTGAGCGCTCGTACCTGTAGACAGTCCCTATCTCTGCCCACCTGATCGGCAGGTCCCTGTAGCTTCTCGTCTTTGTTTTGTATACTAGTATGTGAAAGGGACAGTTCATGGGCTTTATCTGATAGTCGGAATTCTCAACTTCCATGCATGAGAACATGTTCTGCGAGTAAAAGTCCACATGGCCGCTCGTTCGCCAGAGATCAAGCTTGGCCATATGCGGGGTGTAAAGCACCTCGTAGCCCCGGGAGATGTGCTCCCGCTTCCAGAAATCCTCTATCACGCTTCTTACCTTCGCTCCTCTGGGGTGCCAGAGAATGAGACCGGGTCCTATCTCCTCGTTCACGCTGAAAAGATCAAGCTCCCTGCCAAGCTTGCGGTGGTCCCGTTTTTTCGCCTCTTCGAGGTCGCGCAGATGCTTGCGCAGATCCTTCTTGTCCCAGAAAGCCGTTCCGTAAATTCTCTGGAGCATAGGATTGTTCTCGTTGCCCCTCCAGTAAGCCCCCGCTGAACTCGTGAGCTTAAAAGCCTTTATAAGACCCGTTGAAGGAAGATGGGGACCCCTGCAGAGATCATACCAGTCCGTCTGATCGTATATGGTTATCTCATCCTCTTCGGGAAGGTCGTTTATTATCTCCACCTTGTAGTTCTCCTTTATGCCGGAGAAAGTGGCGACGGCCTCTTCCCTCGTGACCGATCTTCTTACAAGAGGCCTGTTCTTCTTTATTATCTCGAGCATCTTTGATTCGATACTCTCAAGATCCTCGGGAGTAAAACCCCTTTCGAAATCAAAATCGTAATAAAACCCGTTTTCTATCACGGGACCTATGGTCACCCGTGCTTTGGGGAAAAGAGACTGGACGGCTTCGGCAAGAACGTGGGCAGTCGTGTGACGCAGGAGTCCAAGACCTGCTTCTGTATTACTTTTTACGGGCAAAAGGTCGCAGTCACCTTCAAGACGGTGCCAGAAATCAACTATCTGGCCATCTATCACGGCACCTATGGTACGTTTATCCCCGTCAAGCTCCGCGAGAGCATCTCCCACGGTGGCTCCCGAAGAAAACCTGCCCCTCTTCCCGTCGATATTTACCTCTATCTCCAACCGATCCGTCCCCTGGAATACATGGTGAGCACGGCAGGAATTGAACCTGCGACCCCTTGCACGTCAAGCAAGTGCTCTGCCCCTGAGCTACGTGCTCAAAAACCCGATATTGTCTTTTAATTATAGCGTATTGTCAAGAATGGCGGGGGCGCTTGAGAATAGCCGTGGTTTCGGGTAGTTTCACCATTCAGTCAAAGCGTCCCGGAAAAAACGGGAATCAAGTGGCGGAACCATTCGCAAAACCATACTCAGCACGGATTTCATCGGACTCGCAGAACCCAGAAGGGGAAAAGTAAGAGATATATACGACCTCGGCAAGCGTATCCTGATGGTAGCCACCGACCGTATCTCAGCTTTCGACGTGATACTCCCAAACGGAATACCGGCAAAGGGCGAGGTGCTGAACCGGATCTCCGAGTTCTGGTTTCAAGAGACAGAACATATCATCCCGAACCACATGATCTCAACGGATCCCACGGATTTCCCCGAATCCTTTGCAGAGCACACAGAAGCACTCTCCGGCCGCTCCATGCTCGTTAAGAAAACTGACCCCCTTCCCGTAGAGTGCGTCGTGAGGGGCTACATAAGCGGCTCGGGGTGGGAAGAGTACAGAGAAACCGGCTCCGTGTGCTCCATACCCCTGGGAGAAGGCCTCGTTGAATCTCAGAAGCTCCCGGAACCGATCTTTACCCCGTCAACAAAGGCAGAGCAGGGAACCCACGACGAGAACATAACGTTTGGGAGAGTGCGCGAGATGATAGGCGAGGAACTCGCGGGCAGGATAAGGGAAATAAGCATCGAGATTTACACGGCCGCCGCCTGTATAGCCGAAGAAAAAGGCATAATCATAGCCGATACGAAATTCGAGTTCGGTATAGACCGGGACTCAGGGGAACTCATCCTCATAGACGAAGCCCTGACGCCGGATTCGTCAAGATTCTGGCCCCGGAATCGTTACGCCCCGGGCGGGCCACAGACAAGTTTTGACAAGCAGTTCGTAAGGGACTACCTGAAGCAGACGGGCTGGGACAGAAATCCTCCGGCCCCTGAGCTTCCGCCCGACATAGTCAGGAAAACAAGCGAAAAGTACCTCGAGATGCTCAGGCTTTTCTGCGGAGGATAGGGCTTTGAAAAAAATCTCTTCTCCATGCAACGGCATATGCATAATGGACGAGGACACCGGACTCTGCGTCGGATGTCTTCGCACAAGCGACGAGATAGCGAACTGGGAAGAGTACTCAGAGGAGCAGAGGACGGAAGTTCTGCGTGAAATAACGCTGCGGGAGGCGGAGGGAGACCAGTGAGGACCGTGAGCATCCTGGGCTGCGGCTGGCTTGGGGAACCGCTTGCAACCTCCCTAAAGGAAGCCGGTTTTTCGGTCAGAGGATCCGCTAGGGACCCAGAGAGGCTCCCCGCTCTTTTGGAAAAAGGTATAGAGCCTTACCTGATAGACATCTCTCCAGAGGTAAACGGCGAGAACACTGACGAATTTTTCTCCTCGGACGTTCTTTTCATCAATTTTCCCCCGGAGCGAAGAAACGATATCGAAACCTACCATGAAAAACAGATCAGAAACCTCATCGAAGCGATACCGGATCCCGAAGGGAAAATGGTCATCTTCGCCAGTTCGACCTCCGTTTATCCGAACACAAACGGGGTCGTAAAAGAAGAGGACTCCCTACGCCCGGACAAACAGTCGGGAAAGGCCCTTCTGCGCGTGGAGAGGCTTCTCATGGAACACCCTGGAACCGATACGACCGTGATACGCTTCTCGGGACTCATAGGCTACGACAGGGCACCCATAAAATCGATAAGAAGAAAAAAACTCGTACTAAACCCCAACTGCCCTCTTAACCTCATACACCGCGATGACTGCATAGGAATCGTCAGAAGCGTAATAGATCTTGACGTAAGAAACACCATCCTCAACGCCACCTGCGACGAGCATCCCACCAGAAGGAAGTATTACTCGCGCGAAGCCCGAAAATACGGAATCCCACCACCACTTTTCGAAACGGAAAATCCTCCGGAGTACAAAATAGTCTCAAACGAGAAACTTAAAAAAACGCTCGGATACACATTTATTTATCCGGACCCGCTTTGTATACCTTGAGAAATGTAAAGACTCCGCGGATAACTGGATGAGGCATGAAAACTGTTGAGAAAAACCTTAAAAAAAGGGAAAATAAAAAGAAGTGGAGAGCCAGTTTGTACAATATTGTTTTTGGGTGGATGCCATAAAAATTCTAGACGCGAAGCACAATTTCTCCCGCGCGGTAGCCTAAGTGCCTATGGACGGAATCAGGGAAATTGAACTTGAGAACATAGAAGCGGTAAAAGTCCTCTACGGGGAGCTTAACTCGAATCTCAAGGAAATAGAAAACGAATTCGACATAAGCATCCACACCCGGGGCAACAAAATCACTCTCAAGGGAAACGAGGAGAGGACCGCGGAAGCGGGAATGCTCATGGGACAAATGTACTCGCTTATAGAAAAGGGGTACGTTCTTCAGCCTTCCGACATAAAAATAGCAAAGAGGCTTCTCAGCCAGAAAGACGCATCCCTTGAAGAAATATTCCTTGATACGGTCTGCATATCCGTCCGGAAAAAAATAATAAGCCCCAAGACAATAAACCAGAAACTCTACATCGACGCCATAAGAAGAAACGACATGGTGTTCGGAATAGGGCCCGCTGGGACGGGAAAAACCTATCTGGCGATGGCAATGGCCATTTCGGCGTTTACGAACAAGAAGGTAAACAGAATAGTGCTCGCGCGGCCCGCCGTGGAAGCTGGAGAGAAACTCGGGTTTCTCCCCGGCGATCTTCAGGAAAAGGTGAATCCTTATCTGAGACCTCTTTTTGACGCTCTTTACGACATGATGGAGTTTGAGAAGGCAAACAGGCTGATTGAGAAAAACATGATTGAAATCGTTCCGATAGCCTACATGAGGGGAAGAACGCTAAATGACGCGTTCATAATTCTTGATGAAGCCCAGAACACGACGGCGATACAGATGAAGATGTTTCTTACCAGACTCGGATTCGGCTCAAAGACGGTCATAACGGGAGACATCACCCAGATAGACCTGGCTAGGGAACAGAACTCCGGCCTGATCGAAGCCATGAACATCCTCTCCGGAATAAAGGGAATAGAGTTCATTAACTTCTCGAAAACCGACGTCATAAGACATCCGCTAGTAATGAAGATAATAGACGCATACGAAAGAATTAAGGATAATGTGAGTGCACATACCCCAGTAATCGGAGAAAACAGATGAGAATAACCGCCGTTTTTTTCTTGGCAGCCATGTTGCTCGCCCCCGCATGCGCACGATGGGAGAACCCCGCAACTTCCATGATGTCGGCCGACAAATCCGTAGTGGTTCTTGTGCTTAATCCCTCGGTGTACACGATGCAGGAAGTGCGCGTGAAGGGAAAAGTATGGGAAATAAAAACGACAGAGGAACCGGCAGAATCAACAACCTTCAAGCTAGCCGACAGTGAAGGAAACTACATAACGGTCATCTGGGAAAAAGAACTCTCTTTCGCCGAGGGCAACATAGTGGAAGTGGCAGGGCTTTTTGACAGTAATTTTATTTCTTCTGAGAACAGGTTTGACCCCAAGCTTACGGCAAAGACAATCAAGGTACTGAAAGGGGACTGACTACCGGGAAAATACGCAGTCGCTTAACTCGAAATACTTGTCGCGCTGCGGTCCCACAGAAACTATCCAGACCGGGACTCCGGTCAGTTCCTCAACCCTCTTTATGAAACGCAGGGCGTTTTCGGGCAGCTGTTCAGCGCTTTTTATCTCGGCCAGGTCCTCATCCCATCCGTCTATCTCCTCATACGAAGGTTCGCAGTCCTCAAGAACGGAAAGACTCGCGGGAAACTCTTTCGTAACCGACCCGTTGTATCCGTATCCCGTGCATATTTTTACCTTTTCAAAACCCGAAAGCACGTCAAGCTTCGTAAGAGCCACAGCGGTCACACCGTTTGTTCTAAGCGCGTAGTTAAGGGCGACAGCGTCAAGCCACCCGCACCTTCTGCTCCTCCCAGTGGTAGCTCCGTACTCCTCCCCTTCCCTTCTGAGCACTTCCTGTATTTCGCCCGATTCCTCGGTGGGAAAAGGTCCTTCCCCAACCCTGGTGGTATATGCCTTTGCGACTCCCACTATGGAACTCACAAGCTCCGGGACCGCCCCGGTTCCGGAAAACACGCCCCCGAGACCCGCATTTGACGACGTAACGTAGGGGTAAGTGCCAAAATCTATATCGAGAAGCGAGCCCTGCGCTCCTTCAAAAAGAATCCTCTTGCCCTCATCGCCGCTTTTGCGGACAATTGCGGATACATCCGAGATAAAGGGTCCGAGAACCTCGCCGTACCCGACGTACTCTTCATAAACAGTGTCGGGATCAAGGGGCTCCGCTCCGAGGACCTTCTCGATATAGGCGTTTCTCTCGGTCATAACCGACCGGAGTCTTCGGAGAAAGGCCTCGGGCTCCGTCAGATCGAGGATCCTTATACCCCTTCTCGCGTACTTGTCCTCGTAGACGGGACCTATGCCCCTTCCGGTCGTGCCTATTTTTCTTCCGCTGCTGCTCCGCTTCTCCCTCAGCAGGTCTATCTCCCTGTGGTAAGGCATTATCACGTGGGCCCTTTCGCTTACGAGAAAATTCGAAGGACTTACCGGGTACCCGGCGCTCCTGAGCGCGTCTATCTCCGCTACTAGCACCTTGGGATCCACTACCACTCCGTTTCCGATAAGCGACAGGCTGTTTTCCCTGAGTATGCCAGAGGGCACGTGGTGGAGTATGATTTTCTTTCCGTCCGCAACGATGGTGTGGCCCGCGTTGTTCCCGCCCTGATATCTTACGACCAGATCGGCCCTTTCGGCTATGAGATCAACTATCCTTCCCTTGCCCTCATCTCCCCACTGCGTACCCAGGACTACTATGCTTGACAAGCCTAGAGCCCTCCTCCGGTAAGAAGTTCCTCGAGGTTAGAAAATTCCCTGATGGATCCGGTCCGGGATTCAACCAGCTTTATTTCGGAAGAGGATTCGAGCTTTATCACCCCGTATGTCGCGAACGAACCGTCCCCCTCGAAAAAATCCTGGGAATCGATCATGTCCACGTAACTTCCGTTGAGGTCGAGTATGACCTTGAAGCTGCTTGAGCGAAGCCACTCGGCAAGCCTTATGGCGTCACCTCTTAGATCCTGGTTTTTGGGCACTATTATGAAATGGACCTGATTCTCGCCATCGGTACTTTTGGTGCTCTGCATAAGCGCTTCGGCGTCTATAGCGAAGCCTGCGGCGGGGACGCTTCGCCCGTAGCGGCTGACGAGCCCGTCGTATCTGCCGCCCGTCACCAAAGAGGCAGGAGAGGAGGAGGATACTATCTCGAAAGTGACTCCTGTGTAGTACTCAAACCCCTTGACCTCCACAAGATCAACTGATATATCGCACTCGACCTTATATTCCTCAAGCACGGTGATCACGGAGATAATTTCCTCCACGCAGGACCTGAATCTTTCATTCCGGGCGGCCCTGTGAAGAATATCGGCGTCGCCGTAGTAGTCGGAAAGATTGAAAAGAACATCTTTTACGTCATTGGGAATCGCGGAGGGCTCCACTATTTTTCTTATCTGTTCCTGATCCTTTTTCAAAAGAGCATCCACAAGATCATCTCTTATTTCCCCCGCATCGCAAAGAACCGCGTCAAGAATTCCCGTATGGCCGAGATTTAGGGTTATTTTTTTAAGGCCTAGGCGGTTAATGGATTTCAAGGCAAGCGCGATTATCTCCGAATCCCCCTCCGTCGAATCAAGTCCCAGAAGCTCGCAGCCAAGCTGAAAAACCTCTCTTTCCTTGCCGCTGCCTTTCTCCTCGTACCTCACTACCCTTCCAGAGTAGCAAAGCCTGAGTGGGTAGCGGTGGTCGCTTAGCTGGGTGGCCACCATGCGTCCGATCTGGGGAGTGATGTCGGGGCGCAGAACAACGACTTCGCCCGTGTGCGGATCAACGAACTTCATAAGCCTGTGCTTGAAGTTCTCTCCGATACCCGCGGACATGGTGTCGAGATACTCGAAAAGAGGAGTTATAACTCTCCTGTAGCCCCAGTAGGAAAATTCCTCAAGGAGCACGGTTTCTATCCGCTTGAGGTTTTCTGCCTTCACGGGACCGAAATCCTTCACTCCCTGAGGCAGCGTTAGAAACTTATTCATCTGAAAAACTGACCTGGGTTACCGAAATAATATTCTCTATGGCAGAAATTTCCTGGATAACTTCCTCGCTTACCCTTGTATCAACGTTCGTGAACACTATAGCTTCCCCGCCCACGGATTTTCTTCCAAGGTGCATACGGCCGATGTTTACGTCGTTTTTCCCTAGAACAGAACACATCGAGCCTATGAAGCCCGGGCGGTCGTAGTTGTGGCTTACAAGCAGAAATCCTTCGGGAACGACGTCGATTTCAACCCCGTTTACCTTTACTATCCTGCCATGGTTCCCGCCGAACACGCTTCCCGAAATCTCGTTGGTCCCCTCGCGGGTCGTAACAGTTACGGTAATGAGGTTTGTGTACTGGCTCATGGCCGCGGACTTTGACTCCACTATCTTTATCTTTCTCTCTTCGGCTATCGACGGAGCGTTCACGTAGGTTACCGAGATATCCATTATGTGCGAGAGAAAGCCTTTCAGTACGGCGACTGTCAGGTACCCCGTATCCATCTCGGCCACCTCGCCCTCGTAGGTCACCTCTATAGTACGAACCGCACCCTTGCAGACCTGCCCGTGAAGACTTCCTATCTTCTCGCATATGGACAGATACGGATTCATGACGGCAAGCTGCTCCATTGTGAGCGACGGCATGTTAACCGCGTTTCTGACGACCCCTTTCTGCGCAAAATCTATAAGCTGCTCCGCCATGGTGGTCCCGACCTTTATCTGCGCCTCCTCCGTTGAAGCACCGAGATGCGGGGTAAGCACTATGTTCTCATCGACCGAGAGAACGGGGTTTTCAGGATCTATGGGCTCTGAGGTGTAAACGTCAAACGCCGCTCCTCCCACCTTGCCTTCGCGGAGAGCCTCGGCCATATCCGCCTCGTTCACTATCCCCCCTCGGGCGCAGTTAATCACTATCACCCCTTCTTTCATTTTCGCGAAAGATTCCGAGCTTATAAGATCTCTGGTTTCGTCCGTAAGGGGCGTGTGCACCGTTATAACGTCCGAGCGGAGGAAAAGCTCATCCAGAGAGACAAGCTCGATGCTGAGCTTCTTCGCGGCTTCCTTGCTGAGGTAAGGATCGTAGGCAACCGCCTTCATCTTAAGACCCATTGCCCGTTCCGCTACCAGCTTTCCTATGTTTCCAAGTCCCACAAGACCGATCGTCTTCCCGTAGACTTCGACTCCCTTGTACTTGTTTCTCTCCCACTTGCCTGATTTTATGGAGGAGTGGGCCTGGGGAATCCTTCTCGCAAGGGAAAGCAAAAGGGTGATTGTGTGCTCAGCCGTTGTTATGGAATTTGACTCGGGGGTGTTCATCACGGCCACCCCGTTTCTGGTCGCGGCGTCAAGATCTATGTTGTCTATTCCTATGCCGGCGCGTCCTATGATCCGAAGCCGACCCCCGGAAGCCTCTATTACTTCCCTCGTAACCTTCGTGGCGCTTCTTACAACGAGACCCTCGTAGTCCTTTATGATATCGGTAAGTTCGTCGGCTGAGATGCCTTTTCTCTCATCAACCTCTATTCCCTCGGCTGCCCTCAGAAGTTCAAGCCCCTGCTTCGCAAGTCCGTCAGTTATAAGTATTTTCAAGAGATTCCTCCGGGAAGGCGGGATAAAAAACCTCTAAGATAATAGTTAAAGGAAAGACAATGTCAATCAGTCGAGCCATGTTCGGGAAACGGGCGCAGAGGACCCTAGAGGGATGCGGGGGAAATTGTTAAAAACCGTGATTTGGGTTACCCTAACCTGCCGTAATGAAAGAAGAAACCGGCATGAATTTTCTTGAGCACGCAGAAGAACTCAGAAAAAGAATCATATATTCCCTGATTCCGATACTTGTCTTCTTCATCCCTTGCTACATTTTCTCAAAGCAGCTCTTCGACCTGCTCATGGGACCCATAATAAGGAACCTCCCCGAGGGAAGCTCCCTCATATTCACCCGCCCGGCCGAGGGATTTTTAACCTACTTAAAGGTATCGCTGTTTTTTTCCTTCTTCCTTTCGGTTCCTTTTATTCTCTATAATGCCTGGCATTTCGTTTCCCCGGCGCTCTACAAAAGGGAAAAAAGAGTGGTTATCCCACTCGTTATATTCGGGACTCTGTTTTTCATTCTGGGCGCGCTTTTCTGCTACTTCGTCGCCGCCCCGCAGGGACTTCGGTTCCTGCTCGGCGAATACACAACCGAATACGTAAAGGCGTTTCCGAGCATAAAGGAGGCGCTTTCGTTCCTCACGGCGCTTATGATCGGTTTCGGGGTGGTATTCGAGTTTCCGCTCATAATCTTCATCCTCTCAAGGCTGGGTCTTGTAACTGGAGAGTTTCTGGCAAAGCAGAGAAAATACGCGCTTTTGATAAACGCCATACTGGCCGCCTTCATAACCCCGACCACAGACGCCGTGTCGATGATGTTCATGCTGATTCCGCTTTTCATTTTCTACGAACTGGGAATAGTTATCGCTAGAATATTCGGTAAGAGAAAATCCAAGGAAGAAATGGCTGAAGAAGATTTAGGCTAAAAAAGACCTGACCCTTAATCGAGAGTCCTAGCCGCAGCAGAGAAAAGGAGGAAAAAATGGCAAGAAAAAAACCTAAGGACCTGATGCACCCCGTCACCTACAAGCGTGAAAACGGGAAATTCGACGTCAACTGGTACATGAAGGAAGACAGGGCAAACTGGGTGCTTCCAAAGGTGCTTCGAGAACAGGCGCAAAAGCTGGGTAAAAAGCCCTTTCTTCAGTTCGGCTACAAAAAACCTCTAAGTTTCTACCAGACAAACCGTCTCGCAAACCGCGTGGCAAACGCCCTCTCCTCTCTAGGGGTAGCAAAGGCGGAAAAGGTGGCCGTGTACATGCCAAACTCAGATGACTACGTCATAACCTGGTTCGGAATCCTGAAAGCGGGAGCGGTAATGGTACCCATAAACACGGCCTACAAGATGGATTTTCTTGAATACATAATCGACAGCTCAGACGCCGAGGTGCTTTTCATAGCGGAAGAATACCTGGACCGGATGCCTCCAATAGCCAAAAACCTCTCAAAGCTCCGCCACGTTATAGTCTGGACAAGAAGCGGGAGTGAAAAATTCAAAAGACACGGATACAGGTTCCGCAAGATAATCTCCTACTCGGAGTTTCTGAACTCGGGTTCGGGCAAAGAGCCGAGCGTTGAGGTTACTTTCATGGACTACGCGAGGCTCATGTACACCTCGGGCACTACGGGGAGATCGAAAGGAGTCATGAGACCGTCCGCCGCCGATTACAGCAGCGCAAGGAATTACGCCGAAATAATGGATGTCGGTCCGGACGATATCTGTTTCACGTGCCTTCCGCTTTTTCACTCAAATGCCATGGTGATGACCGTCTACCCAGCGCTGATAAAGGGGGCAAAGACGGTAGTCGAGGAAAAATACAGCTCAAGCCGCTTCTGGAAATGGATGGTTGACCACAGGATAACCAAGCTAAACACCGTGGGAACCATGTCGTATTTTCTCTGGAACACCCCTCCGGTGCCCGAAGAGGGGCAGCATAAAATAAAGCTAGTTCTTGGCTCCCCCGCTCCTCACGACATGATAGAAGAGTTCATGGAACGCTTCGGGATAAAGTTCATGGAGGGCTATGGCCTCACAGAGATAGGTCAATGCACTTGGATGAGACCGGGAGAGCCCTTCCGCGTTGGGTCCTGCGGCAAGGAGGCTCCCAACTACGAGATAAAGATCGCCAATCCAGAGACGGACGAAGAAGTGCCTCGGGGAAGCATAGGGGAAATCATAGTGCGCCCCAGAATCCCGAACGTGATGCTTCATTACTATCACAAGATGCCCGAGAAGACCGTTGAGGATTTCAGGAATTTCTGGTTTCACACCGGAGACGCGGGAAGAATGGACAAAGACGGCTACATATACTTTGTCGACAGGGTCAAGGACTACATCAGAAGAAGGGGCGAGAACATAAGCTCCTTCGAGGTGGAGAAGATCGTTAATTCTCATCCCGATGTCGAGGAATCGGCTGCGATAGGAATAAAGTCGGAAGCCGGAAAATACGCAGAAGACGAACTCATGGTACTAGTGATCCCGAAGGAAGGAAAAGAAATAGATACTGCAGGACTCATGGACTATCTTCAGCCGAGGATGCCCTACTTCATGATTCCCAGGTTCATAAGGTTTGTCGATTCCTTTCCCAAGACGGGCACCCAGAGAACCCAGAAAAACAAGCTGCGCGAACAGGGAGTTACAAAAGATACTTGGGATATGGTAAAAGCCGGCTACAAGCTAAAAAGGTAACCAGACAGTATATCGAAAAGAGGGATCCGGCTTCCCCCACTTATACAGACTCTCGCCACTGTTCTTTTCGCCTTCTGTTTTTATCTCCTGAGATCTGACGCCCTGAACAACCTTTGTTCACGGCCTTCCCCGCGCGCAATCGTCTCGTAATCGCATCCAATAGCCTTAGCAAGTGCTCCGAGACGACGACCCACGGTCTCGGGATGCGGTATCTGATTCGGCATATGCAAAGTGAGCTTTTCTCCAGCCCTCTCAAGCCTGGTGCTCTCAAGAATCCGCGTCACTCCCCCGGAAACCGTGTAGGCAAGGCGAAGAGCAAGCCCCGTAACTCTGGATTCCTCAAAATCACTTTCCTTGAGAAAGTCTGAAACTTCCCAGCGCCGGATCAGGTTTCCAATCGCCGCATGCCTTGAGGCCACAGAAAGAGCTACCTTTACTCTTTCAGGATGGCTAATTCCCACAAGCGGCATCCGCAGTATTCTCAAAAACACCTGCTCGGCCCGGTACTCTGGATGCTCAGAAATCCCTATGTCAGAGAGATGGCAGGCGGCGAGTCTTAGTCTCGGGTTCCCGCAGTGCTCATCCGGCATTGCCGACGTTATCCACCTGCAGAAGGCCTTGCCGTCCTCAAGGGACCTACCCATCTTAATGGCAATCTCCTCGCACATGACGATGAGGGGATCCAGAGAGCGCTGCTCCTGCGAGAGATCATCATATATGCATCCCTCCCGAAGTCCGTAGGTGCAGAACGTAAGATTCTTTACTCCGGTTTTTTTCAGAAGACTTTTCATAAGCGCCGCGGCGTACGGGGCGGATTCCATCCTGTTTCGCCCAAGAATCCATAAACCCCGAAGTGAGTCCGGAGATATTTCGGTTGCCCCGCGGACCATCTCAAACGCCTGGGGTCTGGAGAGGCTGTAACCGTGAACTATGCGAAGCGGGTAGTCTTCAACCTCCATATACCTTTTTGCAAGAGCGCGCCACGAACCCCCAACGGCGTAGAAAGTTTTCTTTTTCGCATCCTCAAGCCAGGGAAGTTCTTGAAGGCGGGGGGCAATAAGCTTTTTGCGGACCTTTTCGGGACTCATACCGCTTTCAAGGAGCGGGATCGTACCTAGGGGCAAAGTAGCATGATTTCTTATTCTTCCTTCACAAATCTCGACCAGTTCAAGGCTTCCGCCCCCTATGTCTCCCATTACACCGTCCGCGTCTGGAATAGCGCAGAGGGTTCCAAGTGCAGAAAGCCTCGCCTCCTCAATGCCCGAGAGCACCCGAAGCGAAATCCCGCATTCCCGCTCAACGGCATTTTTGAAATCGGGGCCGTTTGCGGCATTCCTTACCGCAGCGGTGGCAACAGCCTTTATGCCGGAAACTCTCATCGAGCGTGCAATGTCAACGAAGCGGCTTACGGTTCGAAGCGCAATATCCATGCTCTGCGGCGACATCATGCCCTCTTTGTCCATCCCGCGCCCTAAGCCGCAGGCGACTTTTTCGTCAAGTATCGGAAGTGGAGCACGTCTCGGTTCCTTATAAACAACAAGACGAGTGGAGTTCGACCCTACATCAATTACCGCCACGGTTCCGGTTTTACCGAACGGCGGAGCGGAAGAAGAAATTCCTGCCATAAGTTATTCCTGAACAAACTCAGCCGGCATTACCGGCCGGGATTCGGCAAGCGCCTTGCCTCTCCCCGAAAGACTGGGGTTAGTCATAAAGTATTTGTGAGCCGAGAAACTGTCCGCATCCCTTTTAAGCTTGCGGAAAGAACCGTCGGAGCGCATTTCCCAGCTGCTAGCAACGTCATTGAGATTAGCAACCATCACCTGCTCAACAAGTTGCTTTTTTACAGTAGGGTTCTCGATCGGAACAAGCGACTCCACCCTGCGGTCAAGATTGCGGGGCATCCAATCGGCAGATGAGATGAAAACCTTGCAGCCGTCCGAGGGGAGACCCTCCCCGGCTCCGAAGCAGACAACTCTGCTGTGCTCAAGGAAACGTCCCACGATGCTCTTTACCCTGATATTTTCGGAAAGCCCCTGTACACCGGGCCGCAGGCAGCATATTCCCCGAACGAAAAGCTCGATCCTGACCCCAGATGAACTCGCCGCGTAAAGTGCGTTTATGATCTTGCTGTCCACAAGGGCGTTCATCTTGGCCCATATCACTGCGGGGCGGCCGGCCTTCGCGTGATCAATCTCGTCCCTTATAAGCTCAAGAATCTTCGGGCGAAGCGTTACGGGGGAGAAAAATATCTTCTCCATCTTCTTCGGAGTGGCGTAGCCGGTCATGTAGTTAAAAAGCTTGGCGGCGTCGCGACCGAGTGCCTCATCAGCAGTGAAGTAGCTTAGGTCAGTGTATATCTTGGCGTTTACGGGGTGATAGTTGCCGGTTCCGAAGTGGGCGTAGGTGCGGATGTCAGAACCCTCCCTTCTCACCACAAGAGATACCTTGGCGTGGGTTTTAAGATCGATGAATCCATATACGACCTGGACTCCCGCGTCTTCTAGGTCGTGCGCCCAGCGGATGTTGGCCTCCTCGTCGAAGCGGGCCTTTAGCTCCACCATGGCAGTTACAGATTTTCCGGCCTCGGCGGCCTCTATGAGCCTTTTCACTATGGGGGAGTCTTCCGAGGTGCGGTAAAGCGTCTGCTTGATCGCGACGACCGCCGGATCGGCGGCGGCCTGCTTTAGGAACTCAACTACAACATCGAAACTCTCGTAGGGATGGTGAACGACGAAATCTTTCTGCTGTATGGAGGCTATCACGTCACCTCCGAATTCCCTCACCCTCTCGGGGTAGCGGATGTTCATGCGCTTGTACAGAAGGTCGCTTCGCTCATCGAGTATTATCTGTTTCACGCTCTCAAGCCCGAGCATCCCCTTGATCCTGAAGAAATGCGCGTCGCGGGCCTCGAGCTTTTCCATTATGAAATCAACGATCGCATCCGGCATGTCCACGTTGACGTCAACCCTTATCACAGACCCTCCCCTGCGAAGCTTAAGCGCCGTTTCGAACGTCTCAACCAGATCTTCCGCGTCTTCGTCTATTTCCAGAAGGCTGTCGCGGGCAACTTGGAAGATTCCGCTGTCCTCCACCTCAAAACCGGGAAAAAGGGATTTCATGTTGTGCTCGATAACTTTCTCGATCGGGACAAACAGGGTTTTCTTTTTTCCGGGAACCCTTATGAAGCGCTCCACCTGTGAAGGCAGCAGTATAAGACCCTTCATGCGCTTTCCGTCCTCGGCGCGGCCGAGTTGCACGGCGCACACAAGGCTTCCGTTCTGTATAAAGGGAAACGGATGCGCCGGGTCTATGGCAAGCGGGGTAAGTACGGGGAAAAGCTTTTTCGAGAACCACTCGGAAAGCCACTTCGTGCCCGCACGGTCAAGACTCTCGGGAGTCACGATCTTGATCCCCGCCTTCTTGCAGAGGGAAAACAGTTCCTTTTCGCACTCGTACTGGCTATCAAGCAGGGAGCGGACCTTGTCCCTTATGGCTTCCAGCTGCTGCGAGGGGGTAAGACCATCTTTGGTTCGGTCAGTCACTCCCTCCATCACCTGTCCCGCAAGCCCTGCCACCCTGACCATGTAGAATTCATCAAGGTTGCTCGCGGAAATGGAGAGAAACCGCACCCTCTCAAGAAGGGGGACCTTCTTGCTGGCCGCCGTCTCAAGAACACGCAGGTTAAAATCAAGCCAGGATAGCTCCCTGTTAAGATACCGTGCCGAAGAACGAAGCGAGATCCTCTTGCTTGAGATGTCCGTTACAGAAGAAGCCATCTGTAACCTCCCGGGGAAATAACATACAGCGTCTTAACACCCACAATCCGTGAGTTTACATAATTCCCCGCCACGTGAAAAGCCGAGTTCACTCCGCCACCTCCCAAAACGGCGTAAGCCGCCCGAGGCGCCTCCACTGCGGCTGCGCCGTGCGAAGGCATTTTCTCACCCGGGCCTGGGACCACTCCTGCACAAGATGGATTACTGAAGGATCAAGTCTCCCGGGCTTAACCGCCGCCAGGATGTGCCGCGCGACTATCGCGTCGTTTGTCTTCCCGAGGCTGTCCTGGAAACGCGCCATGAGTTTCATGAAGGGCGCGACCTGAGAACCGATCCAGAGCGAGTTGAAAAACTGAGTAGAGTAGCGGGCCTTTTTCCCGCGTTTTCTTACTTCGTGAAGGTCCTCGTCCGGAAGACGGGAAAGAGGTCTCCTGTCCTCAAGAAAATAGCGCCATGTTCTTCTAAGCACGCTTTTTGCAAACGGCTTTACAGGCTGACTGAAAGCCTTGGAACCGATTTCTTTCTCTAAAGACGCAATCCAGCGCTCGAACTGAAGAAGCAGCCGGGCGTAGCGGCGGCTCTCAAGGTAAGCGGCTGCATCTCCAACAGCGCGGCGACGCTCGGCGCGCGCTATGCGCCGAAGACGCTTTATCGCTTCTTCCTGCTCGGGAGCGGCAGCAGCTATCTTTGGAAGCGTCTCGCTTAAAAGAACCTGCCAGTCGCGAGCCGGGGCCAGGCGCTGCTGGAACCAGCGGAACTCTCCGTTAAACGCCTTTCGCTTGTCGTAGGGAAGTATTCTCTTAAAAGCACGGAGCGCGGCGCGCACGCGTCTCATCGCCACCCTTGTCTGGTGGACCCCCTCGGCCTTTCCCTCAAGGGTCGGAATCTCGTTTGCGAACATGTGCTCAAGTGCACCCGCTATAATGAAATTAAACGCCTCTCCCACGCTCATCTCCTCTGTGAGCGCGACTTTCGGAGCCTTACAGGGTCTGGGACGGAGCGCCGGCCTCGCAAGCGCATAGCCTCTCTGCGCCTTGGTAAGATGACCGAGTCGTATATCGTAAGTTTCGCAGAGCTCAAGAGCTATGTCGAACATGTGCTCCAGATCGCCTGAGAGCAGTTCAAACTCCGCTTCGCAGATACGCTCCTCAACGCATCCCTCGCGCGTTTCGGCGCGAATGATCCCTTGGTCGACCGCGAGTTCGAATTCCGTGCCATTGGTCCTAATGTGAATTGCTTCGCGCTCAAAATCCGTGGTGAACACGGGGCCGAGACGCTTTTCGTAATGCCCGCGGGAGAGCTTGTGCGCAAGCGCAGGGTCGTCCACGGCACAAAGATTCGGACAGTCGCCGTTTACCGGCACGGTCCATTCGCGGAAATTCTGAAGGCCGGCGGGGCCTTGGAACGGCGCCTTTATAGTCTGCTCCCTGCCCTTGCCGTTATTGCGTACCCGAAGCACTATGTCGGATTTTCTAAGAGCATGGCGGGGAGTATCAAAATAGGTGCTTACGAGATGACGCTTGCCACAGCGGCCCTTGCGAAGGGGCTTGATCCCCTTGTAACGCAGAATCCGGCTCGCCACGGCGGGCGAGAGGGACAGCTTGAACTCCGTTTCCTCGTACATCGTGTAAAGATTTAACCACCCGTTTGGTTCACACCCAAGCTTTCTAGTTTACTTGGTTAAGCCCCGGTTGTCATTTTCCCCCGTTACTGGATGAAACTGAAGGAAAATGTATAATTTAAAAACATAATCCGCGATGGCAGACTCCTTCGTTCACCTACATCTTCACTCACAGTACTCGCTTCTTGACGGTTCGATAAAGTTTGACGAGCTGATCGAGAGAGCCGAGCGCCATTCCATGCCTGCCGTTGCCTGTACCGACCACGGAAACCTCTTCGGCGCATACGAGTTTTTCGAAAAAGCAAAGGCCCGCGGCGTAAAACCCATAATAGGGTGCGAACTCTACGTAACCCCGACACTTAAGCTTGAAAAGCCGTCTGACGGAAAAAACTACCACCTTACAGTGCTTTGCATGAACGAGCAGGGGTACAGGAATCTCTCAAGACTCGTAACTAAGGGATACTTCGAGGGGTTTTACCGCCGCCCGCGCGTGGATCACGAGATGCTCTCTGAGCACAACGAGGGACTGATAGTGCTCTCCGGGTGCATGAGCAGCGAACTTTCCCAGGCGATTTTCAAAAAAGACTTAAAGGAACAGACAAAAATCGCGTCGATCTACAAGGAGATATTCGGGGACCGCTACTACCTTGAAGTGCAAGCAATCGGCCTTGAGGAGCAACGCAGGATCAACAGGGGACTCAGACGAATCGGCGAGCGCCTAGGCATAAAGCTTGCGGCGACCAACGATTGCCATTTCCTCACCAAGGAGGACTACAAGTCGCACGATGCGCTTCTGTGCATCCAGACCGGGAGCATGGTGGCCGACCAGAAAAGAATGAGGTTCCAAAGCGACGACTTCTACGTGAAGACAAGAGAGGAGATGTCCGGGGAAATGAGGGGTTTTGAGGATGCTCTTGACGAGGCGGTGAGAATTTCCGAGCGTTGCGACTTCGAATTCAAAAACGACGGGTACAGGTTTCCCGAATACGTTCCCCCGGAGGGGAAATCGCTTGACGAATTCATGCGGGAGATCTCGGATAAAAACCTTGAGAGAATACTCAGGGAGAACGAAATACCCGAAGAAGCACACGAGACCTACCGCAAGCGGCTTCACTCCGAACTTGACATCATCTGCAAAATGGGATTTTCCGCTTATTTCCTGGTGGTCTCCGACTTTATATTCCACGCCAGGAAAAACGACATCCCCGTGGGACCGGGACGGGGAAGCGCCGCCGGGAGCCTAGTCGCATACGCCCTCGGCATAACGGCGCTTGATCCAATAAGGCACAACCTTATTTTCGAGAGGTTTCTGAACCCGGAAAGGATAAGCATGCCCGACATAGACGTTGATTTCTGCGGGGAGCACAGGGACGAAGTTATAAGATACGTGACGGAAAAATACGGGGCGGACAAGGTGGCCCAGATCGGCACCTTCGGAACCATGTCCTCAAAAGCCGTGATAAAGGACGTGGGAAGAGTCCTGGGACTTCCGTATGCGGAAGTTGACCGCCTCTCGAAAATGATTCCCTCTTTCCGGGGAAAAGTGTTCAGCATAGAGGAGGCCGTGAGCAAGGTAAAAGAAATAAAGAAGCGTATTTCCGAGAACAAGCAACTCGCCGAAGTGGTGGAACTTGCGAGATCGCTTGAGAACATGGTGCGCCATTCTTCGACTCACGCCGCGGGCGTAGTGATATCGAACGAACCGCTGGCCGACTACATACCCCTTTACAGGGGAAGCAAAAACGAGGTCGTAACCCAGTTCGACATGAGCTCCATAGAGAAGTTGGGCTACGTGAAATTCGATTTCCTGGGCCTAAAGACCCTTACCATTCTCGACAAGGCAGTGAAGTACGTTCGTGAAAACCAGAAAAACAACGAAAAAGAATTCGACCTGAACAGAATTCCCCTTGACGACCCGAAGGTCTACAGCCTGCTGCGTGAAGGTGCGACTATGGGAATATTCCAGGTTGAATCCGCGGGGATGAAAGACCTTCTCGCGAAACTCCGCCCCGCGGACTTCGAAGACATAACAGCCGCTCTGGCGCTTTACCGTCCAGGGCCCCTCGACAGCGGCATGGTGGATGAGTTCACTAAGAGAAAAAACGGGAGAAAGGTAGATTTCCCACACCCCGCGCTTCGGGAAATACTTGGGGAGACCTACGGCCTTTTCGTTTACCAGGAGCAGATAATGCAGACGGCAAGCGAACTTGCGGGTTTCACCATGGGGGAAGCGGACCTTCTCCGGAGGGCGATGGGCAAGAAAAAATCAAGCGAAATGAGAGCCCAGCGTAAAAGGTTTCTCACGGGAGCGGAGAAAAAAGGTATTGAACCAAAAAAAGCCGCCGAGCTTTTCGATACCCTGGAGAAGTTTGCCGAATATTCCTTTAACAAAAGCCACAGCGCCGCCTACGCAATGATCACCTACCAGACAGCCTACCTCAAGTCGCACTACCCGGCAGAATTCATGGCGGCCTTCATGTCCGTCGAGGCACATAACATGGACAAGGTGATCTCCGGCATAACCGAGTGCAGAAAACTCGGAATTGACGTGCTGCAGCCGGACATAAACCGCAGCTGCTCGGGATTCACGGTTTCAGAAGGGAAAATACTGTTCGGGTTCACGGCGATCAAATACGTCGGCAACAGCCTGATCAAGGAAATAGTCAGAGCCAGGGAAAAAGACGGGGTGTTCGAATCCGTTACCGACTTCTGCGCCAGAGTGAATTCGAAAAATATTAACAAAAAGGCGTTTGAAAGTCTGGTGATGGGGGGCGCTTTCGATTCCCTCGAACCGAGCAGGGCGCGGTTGTTTGCTTCCCGCGAGTCTCTGCTCGACTATAACTCCATAAAACATCACACGCCGACAAACGGGCAGGGAATGCTGTTTGACCTCCCAAATTCCGTGTCCGCTCCGACGCTTGAGGAAAGCGAACCGTGGGACGACCGCACCAGGCTTGAGAACGAGCTTGACGTGCTCGGGTTCTTCATATCCTCCCACCCGCTTCAAAAATACTCTTTGGAGCTTGAAAAATACAGCCCTCTTCACGACACCGAATCCATAAAGCAGGCAAAAGACGGTTCTGAGGTGAGAATCGCCGGGGTGGTGAGATCAATCGAAATCAAAAACACCAGGAAAGGAACCAGCTTTATCGGCTATCTTACCCTCGAAGATCTAAACGGGTTCACAGAAGCAATAGTTTTTAACGACGCCCTGCAGAGATCGCGAGTGCTTCTGGAGCAGAAGGTCGAGCCGGTAGTGGTAAAAGGAAGGGTCGAGATCTCGGATGAAAAGGTGCGTCTTCTCGCAAGCGACATTTCTTCGCTAAAAGAAGCCAGAACGAATTCCGCCGTCTGCATAAGTATCGCGCGTGAATCCGCAAGCGAGCAGAACATACTCAGCCTGAGAGAAATTCTTGAGAAGTTCCCAGGGGACTCAACCGTGATAATAAACATTAAAACTGACCGCTCAGAGGCCGTTTTGAGGGTCGGAAACTGCAAGGTCGACTTAGGGGATAAGCTTATAGAAAACGTTGAAGGTCTTCTCGGGCAAGGAGCGGTGACCCTCAGGGAAAGCTCATTTGCCTGAAAGCTCTATAACCGTTTTCAGCTCCTCGGGATTTTTAGTGATAATGAACACCTCCTGCACAGAGGTTCCGCTTCTCGCTATGAGCTTGGCCCCGCTTAGGGTGTTGTACTTGTAGCTCACCGCAAGATTCTCCCCCGTGGCGCGACCCACCTTTATCTCCCCGGGAATAATTCCCGTCACGTGGTCAAGACCCGAGACATTATCTTCAAGGAAACGGCGAAGTCCCTTTATTATCGAATGTTCGGTTTTTATCTTGTTTTTTCTGTATTTCATACTCTCTCCAGAAAACATTATACTTCATTTACAGAGACCGACGGGTATCCCACGGCCGGGTGCGAGAATTTTTCCCGGTTTCTCAATCCTCCGTAATTTGGTAACGAAGCAGCAGAAGACACCCTGACATGAGGAAAATAACGAACCTTCGCTTTGAAAACGCTTACGCGGAATTGCCGTCAGAGTTCTATCAGAAAAAAGACCCTGTCCCCTTTGAAAGCCCATATGTGGTTGCGTTCAATGAAAACCTGGCCGACGAACTCGGCATAGACTCCGGCGAAAAACAAAATCCCCTTCTGGCCGAGTATCTCTGCGGGAAAAAACCCCTTGCGGGCGCAGACCCCCTCGCAATGTACTACGCCGGGTGGCAGTTCGGGGTCTATAACCCCCACCTTGGAGACGGAAGGGCGCTTCTGCTTGGGCAGATAATCGACGAGAGCAACCGCAGATGGGATCTTCACCTCAAGGGGTGCGGAACCACAAAATTCTCAAGAGGCTTTGACGGAAGAGCGACGCTCAGATCCTCCATAAGAGAGTATCTCGGAAGCGAGGCTCTCCACCATCTGGGGATTCCGTCCACAAGGGCGCTCTGCGTGGTGGGGAGCACTGAGAAAATCGACAGGGAAACCAAGGAACCCGCCGCGATGATGTTGCGGGTCGCGGAAACTCACGTGCGTTTCGGTTCCTTTGAAGGCTTTTATCACCGGGGGGAGCCGGAAAACGTCCGGACGCTTGCGGATTACGTAATCGCCTGCCATTACCCCGAGATTCCCCGCCAGACAGAGGAGGGCTACGGGCTCTTTTTGTCCGCAACGGCCGAAAAAACGGCTTCCACGATCGCAAAGTGGCAGGCTTTCGGCTTCACCCACGGCGTAATGAACACCGACAACATGTCCGTAACGGGCCTGACCATTGATTACGGACCGTACGGATTCCTCGAGACATTCGACAGGGATCACGTCTCAAACCACTCGGACCATTTCGGCAGGTACAGCTACGGAAACCAGCCCGCAATCGCACGGTGGAACCTCGAGAAATTCACGAAGTGCCTCGACGGCATCGTGGGCGAAGAACAGGCCCTGAACGTAATTGAGACCTACAACAAGGCGTTCTCCGAGAGCTACAGAGAGCTCATGCTGCGCAAGTTCGGTTTTGAAAAGGAAAAAAAAGAATCCCTGCGGTTCATCGAAAAGACTCTCGGGATGCTCGCCGAATTCGAAACCGACTACCATATCTTCCTTCGAAATATCTCGGATGTAAGGCGCGACGGTTCTCTCGGGGAAAACCCGTGGCTCTTGGAACTCTCCGAAACTTCGGAGCGATGGCAGCAGTGGTTCCGTGAGTACGCCGGGGAACTCAGGGAAAATTCGTTTTCTGACTCCGAGAGAAAAAAGCGTATGGATTCCGCCAATCCAAAGTACATCTTGAGAAACCATATAATGGAGACCGCAATAAGGGAGGCTCTGGAACAGGGAGATTATTCGGAGATAGAAAAAGTAAGAAGGATCTTCGAGAATCCCTTCTCGGATCAGCCCGGGTGCGAGAGCTACGCGGCAGATTCTCCCGAGTGGGCCAAAAACCTCGTCATAAGCTGTCTCTCCTAGGCAGTAAAATAACTCGCAATGATTTTTTTCACACCAGCGCCGAAAAAATCAACCGTAACCACAGCCTCACCTCCCTTCCCATTGATCCGTTTAATGACCCCAGGACCAAAAATGTGGTGTGTAACCCTCTGGCCGAGTTTTAAGCTTCTACCTTCATCCCGAGACTCGCGCGGGGTTGAGGACGAACCGGCAGAGCGGTCAGAATCCCGGTCGGAAATTTTTTTCTTGCGGGATTCATAGACTACATGCTCCGGCGGCAGGTCATCCAGGAAAACCGATCCGCGAGCACCGTATGTCCCCCCCGAAGCGACCTTTTGCGAAGCGTAACTGAGGTAAAGCAAGCGCTTGGCGCGGGTAATCGCTACATAGAAAAGTCTTCTCTCTTCCTCAAGCCCTTCAAGGGTGCCTGCGGATCTATAGTGGGGAAGTAAATCTTCGTTTACCCCGACCACGAACACCACGGGGAACTCAAGCCCCTTGGCCGCGTGAATCGTCATCAGGGAAACTTTTTCCTCTCCGGAGTCTTCCCTATCCTCATCTGTAGCGAGCAGTACAAGGTCGAGAAAATCAGAAAGGATCATATCCCCCAAGCCCTCAGCGGCATTTAAGAGTTCTTTCACGTTCTCCGCCCTTTGGTGATCCTCCCCGAGGTAATCCAGATAACCGGTACGCTCAACAAGCCCCTTGATCACCTCAGCCGCAGGCTGGCTTTCCGCCGTCGAGCGAAGCTCCTTTACGATGTCAAGAAACCGGGAGAGCGCGCCGAGCGCACGACTTGAGAGAAGCTTCTGCTCCTGGCAGTATTCAATCGCTTCGAGAAGAGGTAATCCACCCACTTCCGAAACCCCGCGCAACTTCTGAAGCGTGGCTCCCCCTATTTTTCTCGGTGGAACATTTACTATTCTCTCGAAACTTACGTCGTCTCTTGGATTCTGAATCAGCCGCAGGTAGGCAACCACGTCCTTTATCTCGGCCCTTTGATAAAAGCCGACTCCCGACACTATCCTGTAGGGGACTCTCCCGGCTCTTAGTCCCTCTTCAATCACTCTTGACTGAAAGTTAGCCCTGTAAAAAACCCCCACATCACCCCAGGTAAAATCCCCGGACTTGACCAAATGAGAAATCCGCTCCGCCAAAAACCGCGCCTCATCCGCGTTGTCGCCAGCCCTGAAAACCACGGCTTTTTCTCCCTCTGAATTCTCGGTCCAGAGGTTTTTCTCCTTTCTCCCGAGGTTTTTACTTGCCACCGAGTTCGCTATACCAAGTATGGTGGATGTTGAGCGGTAATTGCGTTCAAGCTTCACAACCTTTGCCCCGGGAAAGTCTTTCTCGAAGTTGAGGATATTGTTTATGTTGGCTCCTCTCCACCCGTAAATCGACTGGCTGTCATCGCCCACCACGAAAAGGTTTCGGTGGCGCTGGGAGAGGGTCTTTACAAAGCGGTACTGAGCAACGTTCGTGTCCTGATACTCGTCGACAAGCACGTGAGAAAACCTGTCCTGATAGCGGGAGCGGACTCCCTCGTTTTCAGAAAGAAGTTTGTTCGCAAGGCGAAGCAGATCGTTAAACGTCATGGCGTTTCGCTTTATGAGTTCGCTTTTGCAGAAGTCATAAAGCTCTTTCATGGCGCGACCGTAAAAATCATCCCTGAAAGACACGTCTCCTCGGTTCTCAACGGCGTCAAATTCGGAAAGCACGCCCTTGGGCGAAAAAAGGTTCTCCCCATAGTCAAGTTCCTTCATGCAGCTTTTTATGAGACCGAGCTGATCGTTCTGGTCGTAGACGACGAAATCCCTCGTATAGCCCTCAAGAAAATCCACCTCTATCTTAAGAATCCGAAGACAGATCGAATGGAAGGTGCCGATCCAGATGCCGCTCGTCCGATCGCCCGCCAGTTCTCCCGCTCTTTTTTTCATCTCGGCAGCCGCCTTGTTGGTAAAAGTAACAGCCAGAATATTTCCGGGAGGAACAGAAAGATCGTTCAGCAGGTAGGCAATCCGGTGGGCTATGACCCTGGTTTTCCCCGAACCCGGACCCGCAAGCACCAGCAGGGAACCTTCTCCATGGCTTACGGCCTCGGTTTGGGAAGAGTTAAGTCCTTTAAGAGAATTCTTTGGCACGGGCGCTAGAACCGTCTTTTTTGGCTGGGGCGGGAGGACTCGAACCCCCACTACCGGGACCAAAACCCGGTGTCCTGCCGTTAGACGACGCCCCAATCGGAAAGAAGTTTTATGTTACCACATTCGCGTAACTGTTAAAGCAAAAAACAAAATCGCAGACACCGGCCAAATTAAAATGCCGCCCAGCTTTTGGGGTGCTCTTCTAAGGCAAGCTTCTCACAGGAAAAGCGAGGGCATAACCATTACAGATCTGTACAACAGCACTACATCAATACCAACGGTGGCGACATCTGCGCACCTAATATCTAACTTCTGTAGAGGGATTGAACTTAGTATGAATTATAAGAGTCGAAAAGCAGCTCAATTGCTATCCGGGCCGTCACAAAAGACGCCTGCATATTCCAGTGAGGTGCAATCGTGAATTCCACGTTCCGCGTGTTCACAATCAAGCAGCTTTTCCTCCGTTCCGTCGCATTTTACCCCATCAAGCAGAAAATAGGTCGGCGGAGAAGTGGTCCCATCTATCTCGGTGATCGGAATTCCCCCCGAATAGCCCAGCTGGCGACATGCTACTTGCGCTTCTTCCGTGCCCCACCCCAGGTTTTCATCCTCCGCCCCATCATCGCATACTCCCTTCCATTTCCTGCCCGGCTCATCAAATATCTCGACCATACCAGTGAATTGATCCGAGTCCACGGAGAGCGTAGCACCATAATCAAGATCATAACTAAGCCTAAGTGGCCTTAACCGGAGGGAACCGTCAGGCTTGTCAGTGTAAACAGGCCCCTCTTCAAAGCTGAAGACCTCCTCCGCATTCCCAGCATCGTCCGTGAAGATAAGCTTCACTTTGATCCAGTTTTCCTCATCATCATCCTGAAGAACATAGGTGGAGGACGTCGCGCCGGGAATCTCGATTTCATTCCAGTAATTATCAACCCTGATCCACTGATAGCTGAAAGAAGTTTCCTCAGTCGGCTTGCCATCCTCGTCGATAATACCCGTGTGATCCGCGGTAAGTGTCCGTCTCACCTTAGTTTCACCCGTGATTGCAAGTCTGCCTACGGCATCGTCATTTGAGGTGGCAGCTTCACACATGACGCCAAAAGCTCTCTGGCTCTCACAATCATGCTCTCCGCGCTGCTGGTGTCTGCACTTGCCTTCTCCGAAGATTCTTGCTTCAGAACCCGCACACTCGAGGTTGTCAAGCAGGTAATCCATATCATCCGGCAAGGTCAACCCAGTTATGGGGGTACCTCCCGAGTAGCCCAGCTGACGGCACGCGACCTCGGCCTCCTGCCTACCGACTACCCGAAGGTTTCCTTTTTCTTGTGTTCCCAACACTCCCAGGTAATCATCGCATATTGCCTTCCATTCCCCGGTACCGTCGCCATCTTCATCATCAAACATTTCAAGCCTGCCCGAGGGCGCAGCAGCAACAACAAGGCTCACTACATTACCGGTAGTCGTGTCCACCAACCTGAGGTCACCATCGACATTGGTTTCCTGGGTGTTGACCTCTGCAGGCCCTCCCATAAGCAGAAGTCCCAGCAAAAGCCCCGCAGCTACGATAAAAACACGCGATATATTCAAGGCTCTAGCAACTGCCTCCCCAATGCGTATCACATAACTCCCCTTGTCCCCAAGGTGATTCCTCAGTTTTCCCAGGCGTGTTATTTTCATTTTGAAAACTATTTTAAATCAGGGCAGCTTTCCGGTTCCGAGCAGTTTTTTCTTGCTCTTATCCATTTTACTCCCACCGCCTTATTTTTGCAAGCAGAACAGGTAGTTAAATCATTTCAGGAAAATATAAGACGATTAACAATAACAAAGTATCAAAAGCGGGAGCGCGGGTTGCCGACGAGCAAGTCAGTTTAGAAGGTTCAGTCCGCAAGAAAATGCCAGCCGCTTATTCCCTGGGCCAAAAAAACGTCAAATTCAGAAGAGGTTCTCAGGTATTCGTAGATTTCCTCTGCTTCCTCTTGTTTGCGGAAAACGGAAAAAACCGACGATCCGCTTCCTGACACGAGCACGGAGCGAGCTCCGAGCGACCGGAAAATCTCTCTGAAGGATAGAATATCGGGAGAAATCTCGAAAACGGCTTCCTCGAGGCCATTTTCAATAGGAAAGCCGCTGCGGAACCGCTCCACAAGAAAAGCGGGATCGACCCTTTCGGGCGGGCGGTCTGGGTGCTCCCACCTGGTATAGACTTCCCGGGTCGACAGGCTCTTGCGGGGGAAGAGGATAACGTAGTGAAAGAGCGGAAAATCAGAAAGCACAGTCACTCTCTCTCCAACTCCCTCGACAAACGAAGCTGTGCATCTTATAAAGAACGGTACGTCGGCTCCGAGAGATGCGGCCATCCGCAGCAGTTGGCCGTCGGTAAATTCCCCAAGAACCTTGTTAAGGCCCACGAGAATCGCCGCGGCGTTTGAGCTTCCTCCGCCGAGTCCCGCACCGAGGGGAATATCCTTTTTTATTCCTATCGAAACCTTTTTTCGCATCGCGGCGGCCTCAAGATAAAGGTGACAGGCAGCTGCGGCAAGATTATCCTTTCCAGAAGGCATATCCCTTCCCGAAGGAGAAAGACTTACCCCCTCTCCCGATTCTACCGAAAGGCTTATTTCGTCAAAGAGGCTTACGGGCTGCAGGATGGACTGGAGCTCATGATACCCGTCTGGGCGCTTTCGGAGAATCCTAAGAAACAGGTTTACCTTCGCCGGTGAAAGAAGCTTGACAAAACTCATCTTCGCGCCACATCCGGCTCGAAGTTCATCGTGAGCTTCACGCTTCTAAGAGGAAGCACTAGCCTTTTTAGCTTGTCCGTTTTTTCGTTAAAGCTCAGCAGAAGCCTGAACACGATGTATTTCCCCTCGGGGGTCTTTTCCCGCAGCCTGTATTTGTAGACAAAGACTCTGCCACCGTCTTCGTTAAGCTTCGCGTACGGGCGGCCGAGAATCTCGATAACTTCAGAGAAGTTGGGAATTTCCTTGGGTTCAAGGGATTTTACGGCCGCTGTGCTGGTTTTTTCAAGCTTTTTCACTTCGGCGCTGCCCACCGAGTTCATCACCTTTCCCAGAACTTCTTTGTTTATATACTTGGTAAAACGGTCCGGAAAGGCGACCTCGCAGAGTTTTCCGCTACAAAGCTTCATCCCCAAAGCCAGATCGAAGTTTCCGCTTTCGCTTTTTCTGCCCGGATACTTTTTCACCAAGTGGTAGGTCCAAAGCTCGGCTTCCTGAGAAACGCGGGTTTTTACGGGCGGCGAGTAGACCATGAGCCACTGCATGTCTTCTGAGAGCAGGACAGGTTTTTTGAAGATGAGCCTCAGGCCGTCGTGGTCGCTCACGCTGAAATTCTCGCTGAAATTCCCAAGCTGGCCCTTTACCTCAAGAAACCTGAAGAGGCGGCATCCCCCCGCCCCCAGACACAAGATGAGGAGAAAAAATATGAGAATTCTTCTTCGCGAAAGCAGCTTTCCCATCGGCAATTCGGCATTTCCCCCCGGATGTATTATTATACCGTACAGATAACCGGGATTATCCGAGACGACTTCAAATGTTTGTAAGACTGCTAATTCTGTTCACCGTGGTTCCGCTCATCGAGCTTGCGCTGTTAATAAAGCTCGGAAACCTGATAGGACTCTGGCCGACCATACTTATAGTAATAGCGACGGGAGTGCTGGGAGCGGCGCTCGCAAGAAGCCAGGGTACGCGTACCGTCGGCGCTATAAGAGCGGAACTCGCCCAGGGAAGAGCCCCCACGGAGGGCCTCATAAGCGGTCTTCTGATACTTGTGGGAGGAGTCGTGCTCCTCACTCCGGGACTGCTTACCGATCTTCTGGGCTTCTCCCTTCTTGTTCCCTTCACCAGAAACTGGTTCAAAAAAGAACTTCAAAACAGGTTAAGAAAATACGCGGAGAGAAACTCCGGCTCCGCAACCATAATAATCCGCTGAAGGGAAAATAGCGGCCGCTTAAGGCTCAAACGGCTCGTGGCTTATTTTATGGATTATCGGCATTGAGAAACTAACAGACTCCATCAGTTTCTGTCCGTACTCCATCACCCATTCCTCGGGAGCCAAGGTGTAGAAGTCCGCAAGCGTCATCCATCCTCCTCCTCTCACTATCTCCCCGTAATCGGCGCTTACAAGAAAAGCCGTCATATCTCCTCCGTCCATGGCGTTAAGCACAGAACACTCGACGTACGAATGCACGTCCCTCAAAACCGGACAGCCGTTTTTACCCTCAAAGTGGTCTATGCCAGGGAACTTTTCTCTGTCCCTGCCGGAATAAAAGCCGAAGTTTCGCACAAGGGCAATCTGATCCCTTGTGAGAAGGTGAACCACGAGGTTCCTGCTTTTCATTATGAACCCGTGGGTGTGGTTTCCCTTCCATATCCCGACAAGGAGCCGGGGGACGGTATGTACTATGGAAGAAGTAACAAGCGTTACGGCTACTTGGCCATTTATCTCATCTTCCCGCCTGCTGGTTATGATCACCACCGGGGAGTCGTTCCAGAAAATCCCGGAAACCGAAGACGCGTCGTTCACTGAAAAAACCCCTTCTTTATCCCGAGCACAAAATGTTTCGGGAGAATTGAAAAAACATTGCCCTTGTGCTAAAGTAATCTCGTTCTTAAGTTTACCTGTCGCAACGTATCGGTGCCTTTTAAAACATACTGAATTCTACACATGAAAAAAATAATCCCGGCGGTCGCCTTTTTCCTGTTGATTGTGGGTTCTCTGCACATTTCGGGGTGCGCAAAGAAGACTCCGCCTCCACCGCCTGCGGAACCTTCAGCAGAAATTCAGGAAAGGGTTCTCGCGATTTCAGAAAAGCTTGAGGAGGCCCGCGCGGAGGGCGCCGAAGATACTTGGGAGTATGAAGAGGCGCAAAAGCTTTTCGACCTAGCGGAAAATCTTATAAGCGACGGAGAGATTGAGGAAGCAGATAAGGTTCTTTCTCAGGCAGAACTAAAGGTCACACAGGCAATCGGTGCCGCTAGGGAAGACACCTTCATGGAGGGCTTTGACGAAGAGGCTCAGGAAATACGGAAATCCCTGCTCAGCGATGCGTTTTCCAAGGAAAATCTCATTAACCTTCCCACTTCGGATGTCTTTTTCGAATTTGACAGCGCGGAAATATCGAAAGAGGTAATGGAGATAATCGACCGCAACATAAGCATCTTTGAAAAAAACGGGGACAAGATCAAATTCATTCTCGTCTTCGGTTTCTGTGACATCCGCGGGACCGAGGAATACAACCTCTCCCTTGGAAAGAAAAGAGCGGATGAAATCAAAAAATACATGATCGGAAAAGGGGTATCTCCTGACATGCTGCATTCTATCAGCAAGGGAGAAACGGAAATATGGCAGGAAGGAACGTCGGAAGAGGCGTACAGCCGCAACAGACGTGGACACTTCATGGCTCTCTCGGACAAGGGTTCTTCAGAAAACCAATGAGAAAGAAATATCTGGCCGTCGCCGCAGTGTTGTTTGGCTCCATGTTCATGTACGGGTGTGTAGCATCGGAAGGTGACACGGATTTTCTTTACTCCAGGCAAAGGGAAATCGAGTCAACCTTAAAAAAGACTCAGAAGGATATCGACTGGCTGAAGGCTGAAGTCAAAAAAGAAGACAACATACTGGATCTTAACGAAAAGACTTTCGAACTCGAAAACAAGCTTCTGGAACTTGAGCAGATAATAGGCGAAATACACGCGCGGATCGAGGGGCGCTTCAAAAGCATAGAAGACAAGCTGTCGATAAGCGCAGACTCCGGAACCGAAGACGCGACCTCCGGGCCGAAAACACCGCCCGCCACGGCTCCCAGCAAGGTTTCTGAGACTCCAACCGGGAAAACCGAAATGGAGCCCTCACCCCCAGAAAAGAACCCCAAGGAGAATTACAACCTGGGACTAAAGGAGTTTGCCGACGGGAATTACGAGGCCGCAAGAACACTGCTGAGAAAATACCTGGCCGACGCTCCCAGAAGCGATGAGGCCTCAGACGCAATGTTTCTTATCGCGGATTCCTACTTCAGGGAAAAGTCTTACGAAGAAGCCATACTCGAATACCAGAACATAATCGAAACTTGGCCCGCCAGCCCCAAAATCCCGATTTGCCAACTCAACCAGGGACTTGCGCTTATGGAAATAGGAAAACCGAACGAAGCAAGTCTTTTTTTCGAATCACTGATTGAAGCATACCCAGAGTCACCCGAAGCCGCCGAGGCGAAAAAACACCTGAAAAGCCTGTCGGAACCGGTAGAATAAAAACTCCATCTGTGGTTGAGGCCTAACCATTTTTCTATGAATACCAGCAATTCAGAGAAACTTTTTCGCAGGGCGAAAAACGTTCTTGTAGGCGGGGTAAATAGCCCCGTGAGATCCTTTGCAGCCGTGGGGGGCTCACCGCTTTTCATATCAAGAGCCGAAGGTTCTTACGTGTATGACGTGGACGGCAACAGGTTCACCGACTACGTGGCCTCGTGGGGTCCGCTGATCCTGGGTCACTCACATCCCTCGGTTATAAGCGCCGTTGAGAAAAGGCTCCCGCTTGGCACCAGTTACGGTGCCCCGTGCGAACTGGAAACAGACCTCGCCGCACTGATAGCCAGAAGCTTTCCCTCAATTGAGAAGGTTCGCCTGACCAACTCAGGGACCGAGGCCACGATGAGCGCCATAAGGCTCGCAAGAGCGGTCACCGCAAGAGAATACATAGTCAAGTTCGAGGGATGCTACCACGGGCATTCGGATTTTCTGCTCGTGAAATCCGGTTCCGGAGCCACGACTTTCGGGAATCCCAGCAGCGCCGGGGTTCCGAAATCATTTGTGAACAGAACCCTGCTCGCGCGGTATAACGACATAGATTCCATCAAAAAGCTCTTCGCTAAGTACCCCCAGAAGATCGCCGGAGTGATAATCGAACCCGTGGCGGGAAACATGGGAGTGGTAACCCCGGAGAAAAACTTTCTCAAGCAGCTGCGGTCGACATGCAGAAAACATGGAGCAGTTCTCATATTTGACGAGGTCATAACAGGGTTTCGTCTCGCCAGGGGAGGCGCACAAGCTCTGTTCGGCGTAACCCCGGACATAACCTGCCTCGGGAAAATAATAGGAGGAGGGCTTCCGGTGGGAGCGTATGGAGCGAGCGGGGAAATAATGGGGATGGTTTCCCCGGAAGGTCCCATGTACCAGGCGGGAACCCTGTCGGGAAATCCGCTTGCAATGGCGGCGGGGCTTGCAACCATAAAAGAGCTCAACGCAAGAACCTACAGGCGGATGGAAAACCTGACCAACATTTTAGTATCCGGGATACGGGAGATAGTAGCCGAACTCGGCATTGCCGTCACCGTAAACTCGGTAGGCTCAATGTTCACAGTGTTTTTCACCGCTGAGAGGGTTACAGATTACGCCGGGGCGCTTGGATGCAATACAGAAAAGTACGCAAAATTCTTCAGAAACCTTCTTCAAAACGGAGTCATGTTTCCCCCGTCTCAGTTCGAAAGCGTATTTGTTTCGGCCGCACACACGAAAAAACAGATAGACCAGACGCTCCAAGCCATCCGCGCATCGCTTCTGGAGATTTCTCAGGGAGAGAAAAATCAAAAATCCTAACTGGCTTTTTTTTACTGTAGTCGGCATTGAATTCGGCTTTTCCGTCATAGCAGGGCTCTTCCTCGGCGACTATATCGACGGAAAACTTGACACCGCTTTTCCTTTCTTTACCCTGCTAGGTCTTGTGTGCGGAGTGGTAGCGGGACTCACCCTGCTTTTACGGACCCTGAAACTCAGACAGGAAAAAGAAACCGGCAACGATGAAGAATCTTGATCTCGGAGTTGAGAAACTATCCCTGGCCGTAACGGCACTTCTTTTTGCCGTGAACATCGCCATCGGGGAAAAAGAGGTCGCAGTGGCCATAGCGGTCGCAGGAGTGCTTTTTCTGCTGGATTACATGGCCATAAGATTCGTCGTAAAAGCGCTTGCGGAAAAAAAGTATTCCCTCTCATTTTCCATATTCATACTGGTTATGAAAATGCTCGCGCTGCTTGCGATAATAGCGGTTCTACTCGTATTTGCAAAACTGAATATATATGGTTTAATGATAGGCTTAACTTCCGTGGTGATCATAATAATAGGTAAAGGTTTGAAGGGCTAGACATGGAACATTTCAGCTGGTTTTCACTGGCCGGTCTTATCAAATATGACCATATTCTGGGCGGAGTACTCGTACTTCTGTTCATACTGTTTACGGGCCTGAGGATAAAAAGTCATTATTCGAAAGAAGAATCCGTAATCCCCGAAGAGAAGCCGTCGATGAACATTTTCTACGAGCTTGTGGGGCTTGAGTTTCTTTTCAACACAATAGAAAACGTTTTCGGGTCCCGAGAGAAGGCGAAGAAGTACTTCCCGCTTCTGGCCGGGTCGTTTTTCTTCATACTGTTTGCGAACCTGCTGGGAATGGTCCCGGGCTTTCTTCCGCCAACCGGAAATCTTAACACCACGGTAGCGTGCTCGCTTCTCATATTCGTCATGTACAACTACTACGGAATAAGGGAGCACGGGCTGGGTTACATCAAGCATTTTCTGGGCCCGGTGATTTTCCTCGCGCCCCTTATGCTGATCATCGAGATAATAAGCCATCTCGTAAGGCCCCTGTCGCTGTCCCTAAGGCTTTTCATGAACATAACGGGCGACCACATGGTGCTTGGGGTGTTTACCAACCTCACACATATACTGATTCCCATGGCTTTTGTAGGACTCGGTATTTTTGTATCTTTTTTGCAGGCTTTTATATTCACTATACTTTCGACCATATATATTGCGCTTGCCGAAGCGCATGAACACTGACATAAATCTAGGAGGTAAGAAATGAAAAGGTTGTTTTCTTTTATAGGTCTGGCGGCGCTTGCTTCGCTGGGCGCTTTCGTTCCTGATGCATTTGCTGCGACCGAGGGGGGCCTAGGCGATTTGGCAAAGATGGGGCTTGGCATCGGTGCCGGCGTGGGAATAGGCATAGCAGCAGGAGTTGCTGGAGTAGGACAGGGACTCGCCACGGCTTCAGCTGTTGACGGCATAGCCAGAAATCCCGGAGCTTCGGCGAAGATTCAGACGCCAATGATTATCGGTCTCGCGCTGATCGAGTCTCTGGTAATCTACGCCCTGCTGATAGCGTTTCTACTTCAGGGAAAAATCTGACTCGTATACAATAAAATAAGGACGGGGAATGCAGTACAAGAGCCATTCCCCGTCTTTTTTTTTACCTGTTTTTTCCGACAAAATCTTGTACGGAAAAATTCTTTTATGGTGGATTCCCGCCTTTTTACCAGCTATTCGCCCAAAGGTATCACAAAAATCTTTTCGTACCTAAAACAGTTGCGGTTCAATATAAAGAAACCAGTGATGGGTTTGGTGCAAGAGTCTTAGATTCTAGCATTTCCTCAACACTCCATAAAGGCTTTGTATGTTTTGTCGCTCATACGTTAGACACAAACAGATTAGGCGCTCACAAACAAACAAAAATGAGCGACAAAGGCTTGTTATTGTAAGTGAAAATTAAATGATAGCAGCTAGCCACGGTTGTCGGAGTAATTCTTCAGGACAAACTCTACGGCTTCTTCCTTCGAGGACAGCCTGTTTTCAAGCTGCAGTTCTTCAACCTGCCCCAGTATTTCTGAAAAAACGGGTCCTGGAGAATAGCCGAGATCTATAAGATCCTGCCCGGCGAGAAGCGGTGTGGGCTTTATCTCCTCACGCCCGTACTCTTCCATCTTTTCCCTTATGAAATCGTAGGCATCAGTCTTTCCGTGACTTGCCATGCAGTCGGCAAGATGCATCTGCATATGCTCCTCAAAATACGGAAGGGAAAGAAATTTCTTGAGGGTGCTTTCTCTCATGTTGAAAACATCCTTGAACTTAAGATGCTCAAGGATAAGTTCCGAAATTCTCCTTATCTGCTTTTTGGAGAATCTTAGCCTCCTGCAGATACCTTCCGACATCTTGGCTCCCACCCTGTCGTGTCCGTTGAACCTTATCCTGTCGGATTCGCTGTAAGTGGGCGGCTTGCCGACGTCATGGAGAAGCGCGGCAACCGCAAGTTCCTCCGAGTAGCCGCCGTCCGTGTTGGCATAGAGCTTGTCCATTACCAAACAGGTGTGCTTAAACACGTCGCCTTCGGGGTGAAACTGAGGTGGCTGCTGCACCCCGTGCATGCATTCGATTTCCGGGAGAAAATGCCCGAGAAGTCCGCAGGAGCTAAGAAGTCTGAGTCCGTCCCCCGGGTTCTGGCGGGTAAGTATCTTGACAAGTTCCTCGCGTATTCTCTCCCCGCTTACAACGGATATTCCGGAAGCTCCGTCGCGGATGGCCGAAAACGCCGCCCCGTCAAGCTCGAAACCAAGACATGAGGTAAAGCGCACCGCCCTCATCATTCTCAGCCTGTCTTCGCCGAATCTTTTCTCGGGATCTCCTATGGTCCTCACGAGCCCACGCTCAAGATCCCCGAGACCTTCCACGTAATCGTAAAGCTCTCCTGAGAGCGGATCGTAGAGCATTCCGTTTATCGTAAAATCCCTTCTCCGAACGTCCTCTTCGGGGCTTTTCGTGTAATCGACGGATTCGGGATGTCTTCCGTCACCGTACCTTGATTCCCGCCTGAAAGTGGCGACCTCGAATTTCAGGTCTTCTTTTATGACCAGCACCACGCCGAAGCTCTCCCCCACGGCCACGGTCTTCGCAAACGCTTGCTGCACCTGCTCCGGGGTCGCGCTTGTGGCTATATCAATCTCGTCGCACGCAACACCGAGCAGTGCGTCGCGCACGCAGCCGCCCACGAAAAAGGCTTCGTGTCCCTTTTCCGCAAGAGCTTCTACTATCTCAAGCGCCCCCGCGAAATTTTTCTTTTCAAAATCAAGTTCCCTTTTCATAAATTCATCACCATAGCGCGTAAACCGGTTAAATTATAGTTTTTAATTTTACCCGAATCACAATCCGCAAAGGCGGTCCGAAGAAGAAATATGAAAGAAAGAAATTTCCATCATTTTCTCAGGGAAAGAACAAAGGAAAACGGCTCAAGGCTGCTGTTTCAGAAAAAAGACGGGTGGAGCTGGAAACAGATTACCTGGCCCGACCTTGCGACCGAGGTAGAAAGCATAGCCTGTTTTCTTCTGAATTCGGGATTCTCCACCGGAAGCAGGATAATCGTTCTCTCTCCCAACACCCTGGCGTGTCTCTTTTTCGAACTGGCGGTATTTACGCTAGGCGGAATCTCCATGCCTGCTAGGAACATGAAGGAAGCAAGAGCGATCCTCGAGAATTCGTCTGGAAACTGCTTTTTTCTTTCCGCAAGCGCGGACGACGCACGGGAACTCGCCGATGACCCAGCACTCGGAGAGAAAATAGAAAAAGCCTTTCTCAGCGTGAACGAAAGAATCCCCGTGGAGGAAAAAACAGTCAATTATTCAAACGTCGTAAAGTTCGGCTTTCTCAGCAGGAAAAAGCTCAAGGACGAAATAGACGCACTCGGAAGCTCGGTAAATGAAGGCTCCGCAGCCGTAATATTCAATGCGGGGGCCGGCCCAGCTGAGAAAAGAAGCTTTTCCCATGGAGATATACTCGATCTGTTGTGTCTCTCGGAACAGGAGCTGGGAGCGATTTCGATCGAAGATCAAACATTCTCCTACCTTCCCAGCAGCGGTTCTTTCTCGAAATTCGCTAATCTGCTTAACCTGCAGACCGCTGCCAGGGGAGCCATAGCGGAGGATACAGAAGATTTTTTCGCGGATGTCCCCGAGATAATGCCTGTCATGCTTTTTCTTGCGGGTGCAGAGATTGAAAATGTCGTTAACAGGTTCGGAGGCGAAAACGGTTCGGGCGAGAACCTGGGAAATGCCCTAGGGGGAAGAATAAGACTTCTACTCACGGATGTCCCGCCGCCTGAGAGAACAAGAAACCTTCTGCTTGCGCAGAACATATCCGTCGTTGAACTTAAAAATCTTTCGGTTGTCCCCTGAAGATCAGGCCTGCGGTTCGTTCTCAGTACCGTCAACGCTGCAAAATGCCCTGCCTCTGCCGAGCCTTAAAACAAGTTTTTCCTTGTGCTCAAGGGTTTGGGAATCCTGCACTATCTCTCCGCTTTTTTCTTTTGATACGATAGCGTATCCCCTCTGCAGAACACCGAAAGGATTAAGAGAAGTGAGTTTTCCCGAGTAATTCTCGATCCGCCGTTCAAGATTCTCGATCCGCGATGTCATGTGATGTCTGAAACTGGTTGCGAGTCCGTCAAGCTGCATGGAGAACATGTCAATACGGCTTGTGAGAGAGAAATCGAGGCGGCGGCGAAACTGCGCGAGATCTTCCAGGATCTCTTTTTTTTCCCTTACGGCAAGCTCGGCGGCCATTGAAGGAGTAGCCGCCCTCACGTCAGATACCAGATCGGCTATCGTCACGTCCACTTCATGGCCTACGGCTGAGATCACTGGAAAAGGGGAAGAGGCGATTTTTCTCGCGATTCCCTCGTCGTTAAATGCCTTCAGATCCTCTTTTGATCCTCCTCCCCTAGTTACGATTACAAGGTCAAGATCCTCCATGTCGTAGAGTCTCTCAAGGGCTCTTTCTATCTCGTTCGGGGCGCTATCTCCCTGGACGCTTGCAGGGGAAATAATCACCTCAACATTGGGAGACCTTCTGTATACGACCTTGATAACGTCCCTAACGGCAGCTCCTGAAGGGGAAGTAACCACTCCTATTTTACGGGAGAGAAACGGAAGAGGACGTTTTTTCGATATGTCGAAAAGTCCTTCTTCCTGAAGCTTCTGTTTAAGTTTTTCAAGCGCAAGCGCGTCGGCGCCCACTCCCTTCGGTTCCATTGCGCTTACGTAGAGCTGGTAAATGCCGTTTTTCTCGTAAACGCCAACGCGCGCGCCGCATACGACATCCATTCCATTTTCCGGCGTGAACTTTATATGCTGGTTGTCCCTTCTGAAGCAGGCGGCGGAGACCTGACTCTGCTCATCCTTCAGGGAAAAATACCAGTGACCGCTTGCGTAATGTCCCTTGAAACCGGAGACCTCTCCCGCAACCCATATCATCTCCCCGCCGAACTCAAGCTCAATCGCCTGTTTTATCGAGGAATTGAGTTCCGACACGCTGTAGATTTTCCTGCTCATTGTTAAACGTAAATTAATCGGTCAGGAGACCATTGGCAAGACACGGGACCGCGTAAGGATTATAGAGTACCGGTAAAGTTTCAAAAAAACTTTACCGTGCGGAGATCTCACTCAAACAGATGCGGAGATTGGGTTTTCACATTCTCAAGAATTTTCTCTGAAACCTTGAGACCCTCAAGATCATTGACACTGAAGAGCTGGGAAGCCCGCAGTTTTTTCGCACCCGTAAGATCGGCATCCCTAAGAATAGTTCCGTCGAAATTGGCAAGCTTGAGGTTAGCTCCCGTGAAATCGGCACCCGTAAGATCGGCCCCGAGCATGTGAGCCCCTTCGAGGTTAGCATCTCTGAATACCGCATCGCGAAGATCACATCCCTCAAGGTTTACTCCGCGCATGCTCGCCCCGGAGAAATCCACACTCACCAGACTGCACCCCTTGCAGAAAGCAAGCTTGAGAGTAGATTTCGCAAATACCGCACCGTCAAGATTAAGCCCGTTAAGATTCGCCCAGCCAAGATCCGGCATAACATCGGGTTCTTCCTTCCGCCACTTGTTCCATGCAGCCGCTCCCTCTTTTACTTTCGAGACGTGATTGGAATCAGCCATAGTATCCCACGGTCAATGAAAGTCCAAAAACCTTAAACGCGGACAGAAGAATGTAAATCGCAATCGCTATAAGTATTAAGCTTCGAAGAAGCCCCCTGACACCGCCTTTCGCCCTCCGTCGAATCCTCTCTCCGCAGGAAAGGCAGATATCCGTTTTTGCCGTGGTTTCGTAACCGCACTCTTCACATCTTCTGACAGGTTGAAGCGCCATCAGATTATTCTTCTCCTTTCTTAATCAACCCTCTTCAAAGCGGAACGAACGAAGACCGGATGCACTTTTTCAATGCTTTGCGCAAGCTGCCAAGTGACATTCTTTATATCCCATTGCGCCCCCTCAGACATCCGCAGATTCGTCAGGTGGTAAAACTCCCAGAGATCGAAACTACCTGAAACCCTCCTGTTATGAGCATTTGTGACAACATAACTGGCGATATCGTGAAAACCGGCGTCGACGAGTTTTTCGTAGAAATGCTCACTTCGTCCGACGGCCTCTAGCAGGAGCTCCTCTGTTCCCGATTCCGTAACGTGCGGGGGAACCGTTACGCCGTCCTCAACAGAAGGTTCCTTCACGGTCCAACTGACTTTCCTGTGTCTTAGCAGCTGATGCCACGCCGCCTCGCTCAGGACAAACTCCGCATTGTAATTAACCGATTTGAATATCCCGGCCGGGTTATCATGTTTTCCAAGCGCCTCGACGGCGATTGAGAAAATTTTCTCAAGCGCCGGGGTGTTTTCGGAAAGATGCCTCTCTATGTCGCCGACTGAAAGCCCCGAAAATTCGAAAAGAAGCCCTCTTGCGATCTCTCTTAGAGCCTCGACCTGGGGATTTTCCCTTCCCCGTCCGGTGTAGTCAAAAAGGGCAACGGAAGAGCCGTTTTCGGGTTTGCTTTTCCCGGTGCCGCTAAGACCATGTGAGAATTCCGCAAGCGCCTCGCGCGTTTTGACTATGTAGGGATTTTCGTCAGCGTACTTTACAAGCGTCGGGACGGAGAACCTGACCTCGCTTTTCATCTCCTCGGCCCTTTTTCTCGCCTCGAGGTAGCGGCTTGAGAGAAGCGCAGAGATGGTCTGCTCTATGGCTCTTGCGTTTGCCGTCATGCCGAGATTCGTAAGTGTGGAGAGGTTAAGGGCATACCTAGCGTCCTCAAACGCTATTTTCTCAAGCGCCCTGAAGTGGGCTTTTTCCTCCTTGCCTTCGGGAACGGGAAGCTTTGTTTTCAGGAAATCGAAAAGCTCTGTGTTAAGCCTTGAATAAACGTCGTACTGAAAATCGCAGAGGTCTTCGAACTCCTTTTTAAGAACCGGGTGTGAGTCAAGCTCCTCCGGTATGTAATTGTCGCCTTTGCGCGGTCTCTGGTATCTCTGGGAATATTCGGTGAACGAGAGAAATTCATTCGCACATTCAAGCAGGGATGAGAAAAGCCTTGAAACCCTCTCAATGCCCATATGCACGGTTGCGTGCTCCGCAACAGAAGCGTGACCGTAGTTAAGAACCCATTTCTCATGGAACTTCTCCGCCCTGTGCCTCCCCATTTCCTGCTCCCTTATAACGGTATCTATGTTTTCCCTGAAGCTTTTGGGACTTCTGCTTACATAGGCGAAGATGACGGCAACTACTTCCTCGGGAATGTTGCTTATTGTATAGATGTCCCTGTCGAGATTAGAAACGTAACGTTCCATCTCCTGGGCAACGCTTTTCTCATCCATTTTCATCTCGACAGACAAACCTGCTCTCCGGTTCCCTTCCCATGGCTTCCCGCGGTTCAGGAGATGGTTTGCGTTTCTTTGAGCTTATCGACTATGTAGGGCATGACTTGGCTCGGGTTTCCGTATATGACGGCACTTACATAATCGTCAGCCGGGGTCTTTCTCTCTCCGATAATAACGACCTTGTTTCCCTTGTTCATAACCTGGAAGGGGAAAGATGCCACTGGTTCGATTTCCAGATTCGCTCCGACTACTATGAAAAGATCGCAGTGCTGAAGCCTCATCCAGGATTCTCTTATCTCCCAGTGAGGAAGCGGCTGGCCTGGAAAAGACAGCGGAGGCTTCATCTGGTCGCTTTGACATTCCTTGCATTTAGGAATACCGGTTTTGCTGTCTTCAAGGGAAAGCAGAATCCCGTCGGTGCGGTAATCGTTTCCGCATTCGTGGCAGTGGACCCAGTTTATCGTCGAGTATATCTCTATTATCTTCTCGCTGCCGGTTTTGTTGTGCAGACCGTCGGCTGCCTGGGTAAGAACGCAGTCAACGTTGCAGAGAAACTCCATCTCGTAGATCGCTTCGTGTGCCGGAGAGGGCTGTGCCTCGGAGATTCTGGGATAAAAATCCTTTATCTTCTGCCAGTACTCCTTTCTTACCTCCAGCCGATTCTTGAATTTTCCTATGTCCGGATTGAAACTCAGATCTGAAACGTCCGGCAGCCCGACCTCAAGGGAGAGTTCGACTCCCGTAAGAAAAACTATCTGGGAGGCCTCCCGGACCCAATTTACTGTCGCCGAGAGTGCGTCCTGTTCCTGCTCACTCATTTCAGGCTTTGATTATAACCGCTTGCGTAAGCACAATAAAATCTGTTAGATCGATTGCTGTCCAGCGGACAGGTAAAATATAGTGTCATGGGCATAAAACCTAAAGAAATAAACGAATTTACCGAAAAAGCTCTTCAGGTCATCTGGGATAACGGGGAAGAGAGCATATTCTTTTATGAAGAACTCAGGGGAATTTGCCCTTGTGCCACCTGCAGAAGGCTCAGAAAAAAAAGCAGGACTGGAAAACTTCCGTTTAAAAAACGGATCCCTCTCGGAAAAACCGGCCTGGCGCCGGAGAGGATAGAGTACGTCGGGAATTACGCTATAAGGTTTGTAGGTGAGAACTGGTGCGAAACCGGATTCTACACCTTTGATTTTCTCAGGAAAAACAGCGTACCGGCCGAATAACATCTCCGTGAAGGAGAATCACGCCCGCGCACTTATCGAGAGCCATTTTCTGGTAACAAAATGGTTGCCGTCTTTGTTCACTTCACCGTGGAGAAGTATGGCAGGTTCAACCGCATTTTTCATCGCATCGGAAGCGGCCTCATCCGGATAGCCGTGAAGGGCCCCGGAGGCATACTGCTGGAAAGAGCTTATATACTCCCACGCTTCTTTCGTAAGGTCGGCGGCAAACTCTTGGGCATCGACAAGATCGAATCCAACATTACTCACGAGTTCTTCGTAGTAGGAACGCGGGTGAAACTTCGCGGCTTCGGCTTTTCTTTCGACTTTTACTCTCTTTACCCCCTCTTTCTTGAGAAACTGGACGGCGTTTCTTACTTGGGTCCTGTAGAAAGGTATGGTCTCTGCGGGTCTTGCCTCTTCGTAAAAAGCTGTGTTGAAAAAGAACCATCCTCCGGGCTTAAGCGCTTTCTTGATCGCCTTAAGGCTTTTAATCTGTTCCTCTTCGTCAAGGTAGTGGATACCGTTACCCCATATAGCCACATCGAGACTTTTCGCAGGCAAATCAAGTTCCTGTATGGACGAATTGATAAGAGTCAGCTTGTCAATCTCTTTTTCAAGTCTGCTTTTGGCAAGCTTAAGAGCGCCGGCCGACTGGTCAAGGCAGAACACCGCCGACTCCTTAAAATTCGAAGGAAGCATATCGAAAAAAAGCTGCGCCATTGTGCCTGCTCCGGTAGCGATGTCGAGAAACCTGTCAAGACTCTCAACCCCTCTGTCGACCATTATCTGGACCCAGTTTCTTGTTATATCGCCGTTTACCTTTCTATACTCTTCGGTATCGGCAAAAGGCTCATAATTGTAATCTTCAACATGCTTTTCCATAGCGCATCTCTCCTCGGCTCTAAACCCGACCGCACAAACTATGATTTATACCTTGAATTCTAACACAATGACAACAAAAACGTTAAAAAATTAAAGACGGCACCAATACTCAGAGATGACGGAAGCAGACTAAACCCCCCTTTTCTCTCCCCAGAATATCTTGTGAAGCTGCGGAAGCACTCTTATGTTTTCCATGCCGTCGCGGAGAACTCTCTCGGCTATCCAGTCCGCTTTTGTGCCGTACACAGGCTGAAATATCATTGAAGCTCTGATACGATGCTTGTCTATAACATCCCTCGCGTACTCGTAATCCGCATCATCGGCTATTACGAACTTAAGCTGGTCCTTCTCCTCCAAGGCATCATAGAGAGAAAAATCCATTCTAGAGGCCATGCCCGAACCAGGACACTTGCAGTCCATGCTCACAACCGAATTGGGGTGGGAGAAAATCCGGGGAGGTTTCTTGTTCCCGCTTGTTTCAAGCACGACTACAAAATCCCTATCAAGCAGAAATTCCGTCACCTCCTCCACCGCTTTCCGCTGGATAAGCGGTTCCCCTCCGGTTATGCAGACCCGGGAACAGCCGTATTTAAGAATCTGGCCCAGCACTTCGCTGGTTTCCATTTCCCGAAAGTCGGTTCCCTCCACGGCGTACATGGTATCGCACCAACTGCATCTGAGATCGCAGGCAAAGAGCCTGAGAAAAACTGTCGGCAGCCCGATATGGATTCCTTCACCCTGTATTGAAAAAAAGATCTCGTTTACCTTCACCGCAATTACGCCTCGTATTCGGTCGGGTCGGTTATGTCCGCCTCGATAAAAGCCCTTTTTCTCTCTCTGCAGGAACTGCAGGTGCCGCAGTGCATCCGGGAGCCCACGTAGCATGACCACGTGTCTTTGAAAGGAACCCCGAGACGTGAACCGAGTCTGACTATCCCTGATTTGTCTAGATCCACAAATGGAGCAACTATCGTCAGTCGTTCGTTACCAGTCGCAAGTTTCTCAGCCTCCTCGAAAGCGGAAACAAACTCCATGCGGCAGTCAGGATATACTCCCCTGTCGGAATAATGTGCGCCGTAGAACACCGTATCGCAACCGATACCCTGCGAATAGGCAACCGCCAGAGAAAGGAAAATGGCGTTTCGGTTCGGAACGACTGTGGCGGAAAGAGTATCGTAATTGCGCGCCGTCGCGGAGACTCTCGGAATCTCGACGTCCCGATCGGTAAGCGCGCAGGCGCCGAAAAGAGTCCTTATTGAGGAAAGATCGATTATGTTGGGGGTAAGTCCCAGATGGCGGCATATATTCTCTGAGGAGCGGATCTCCTTCTCGTGCTTCTGTCCGTATATAAAGGTAAGAGGAAAGACTTCGTAACCTTCCCGCACCGCCTTGTAGCAGAGAGTCGAGCTGTCCACGCCTCCCGAAACCATGACAACCGCTTTTCCAGACACCCTCTTAATATTAAAGTCGAAAAAAACAAATAACAATTCCCCGACCGAACCCCTCCCGTCACGACAGACGGGAAAAATTGAAACTTAAATGGTTTCAGTATGTTGGCAGAAACAGATGGGACTTATATACTTATTCACCCAAGAGACTTGAGAGGAAAAACGCAGATTTTATGAGTAAGACGGAAAAAAAACACGCACAGACTCTTCTTTTCGATGATTTTCCAAGCATATCGAAGGAAAGCTGGAAAAAAGAAGTTGAAAAAAAGATCGCAAAGCCGGGGTCCTACGAAGATCTTATATGGACCACTGAAGACGGTATAGCGGTTGAACCCTTCTACACCGAAGAAGAAGCAAGAGATTTTTTCACGGGGAAAAATCCTCTTCCGGGAGAATTTCCGTTTGTCCGGGGAACCGGCAAAAAAAACAACAGCTGGATTCTTACAGAAGAGATAAAGCTTATCGCTCCGAAAGATGCGACGCGCGACGCGCTTGCGGCAATCAAGGGTGGAGCGGATTCAATCACCTTCATCCCGGAAACAGAAATGAAACCCGAGGTCATCGAAGCTCTTGTAAAAGATATAGACCCATTGCAGACCAGCCTCAATTTTGCCTTAAGAGCAGATCCGGAAAAAGTTTCCGAGCTTTTCATTTCCGCCTGCAGCAAGAAAGGAATCGATACCCGAGAAATTGACGGCGCCGTGTTTTTCGACCCCCTCTCCCAGATGCTTGCGGGCGGGTCTTCAGTAACAGCACTTGAAAAGAATCTGGAGAAGATCGCGGAAACCATTGGATATCTATCCGATGCCGCGCCCGGTTACGCGGCGTTTTCGGTAAAAAGTTCAACGTTTAAAAATTCAGGGGCAACGATAACCCAGGAACTCGCTTTCACGATTGCCGCCGCGGCCGAATATCTGGTCATGCTTCGCCAAAGGGGCGTTGATGCAGACCGTGCCTGCCGCCACCTCGTTTTTTCCTTTTCCACCGGCTCAAGCTACTTTGCGGAAATCGCCAAGCTCCGCGCCGCAAGAGCGCTCTGGGCGAACATCGCGCAACAGTTCTCACCCGATTTCCTCGAATCTACAAAAATGAGAATTCATTGCCGCACCACGACCTTCAACAAAACCATTTACGACTCACACGTAAACATACTGCGGACGGCACTTGAAGCCATGGCGTCGGTAATCGGGGGGACAAGTTCTCTGACCGTGGAACCCTTTGACGCCCACTACAGCGAACCCGATGAACTTTCAAGGAGAGTGGCGAGAAACATCCAGCTTCTGATAAAAAATGAGTCCCATCTCGGCGCGGTGATCGATCCCGGGGGCGGTTCCTATCACATAGAAAAACTGACGCAGTCCATTTCGCAGAAATCCCTAGAACTGTTCCAGGAAATAGAAAAAAAAGGCGGCTACCTTGAGTGCCTGAAAAGCGGGTTCATACAGAAGACGATTGAGGACAGCAGAAAAAAAACACTCCTCGACATTTCACGCAGGGAAAAAACGCTCATCGGAACAAACGAGTTTCCCAACCTGCTGGAAAAGATGTCAGTGCACATCCGGAAAGCCCCACCCATAGAAGAAAAAATGAATGGCTCGGCCCCTAAAGTAGCGCCCCTTGCGGAGTCAAGAGCAGCTCAAGGTTTTGAGAGAATAAGGCTTCTAAGCGAAAAACACACGGAAAAAACGAGCGAGGCACCGAAAGTTTTCCTGCTTCATCTGAGCGATTCTCCGCAGACAGTCGCAAGATCGGTTTTCTCGATGAATTTTTTCGGATGCGGGGGATTTGCAGTAGTTGACGGAGCCGAAAATCCGGGAGTTGATGAAGGAGTTGCAGCGGCTCTGCGCGAGAGTCCGCTTGCGGTAGTGATCTGCGGTTCCGACAAAGATTACGAGCAGCTAGGGGAGGAAACGATAAGAAAAATCAAAAGCGGGAAAGTGGAAATAAAAGCTGTTGTTTCAGGCGACGGACAAAGCACGCGGGAAAAGCTCGCGCAGGCGGGGGCGGATGACTTCATCCACGCGGGTTCCGATGTCCTCGACATGCTCGAAAGATATCAGGAACCACTTCTCTCAGACGAGGTCGAGCCATGAGACCTGATTTTTCGAAAATAAAGCTTGGAGCCGGTTCGAGCGGTAACGCCAAGGCAACCGGAGATATAATACGGGAATCGCCGGAGGAAATAGACATAAAAACGGTTTATGTCCACGACGATCTCAGCGACTCCGAACATCTGGGATTTGTCTCTGGAATTCCACCCTATCTTCGCGGGCCCTACCCGACCATGTATATCACAAGACCCTGGACCATCAGACAGTATGCGGGGTTCTCCACCGCGGAGGAATCAAACGCGTTTTACAGGAGAAACCTGGCCGCTGGCCAGAAGGGACTCTCCATAGCCTTCGATCTTCCGACTCACAGGGGGTATGACTCGGATCACCCCAGAGTTTCGGGAGATGTCGGGAAGGCGGGTGTGGCAATAGACTCGATACTGGACATGGAAATTCTTCTCGATCGAATACCTCTTGACGAAATCTCGGTTTCCATGACCATGAACGGCGCGGTTCTGCCGATCATGGCTTTCTATATAGTCGTCGCGGAGCGACAGGGAGTGAGCCCGGAAAAACTGAGCGGCACGATCCAAAACGACATACTCAAGGAGTTCATGGTAAGAAACACCTACATCTATCCGCCTGAATTCTCAATGAAGATAGTCTCGGACATTTTCGAATACACGTCGAAGAACATGCCGAAGTTCAATTCGATAAGCGTAAGCGGTTACCACATGGAGGAAGCGGGTGCCACGTCGGACATAGAGCTTGCCTACACCCTCGCAGACGGCCTTGAGTATTTGAGAGCGGGCGTTGAGGCGGGACTCAGTATCGACGATTTTGCCCCCAGAATTTCTTTTTTCTGGGGAATAGGCATGGATCACTTCATGGAAATCGCAAAGATGAGAGCTGCGAGAATGCTATGGGCCAAAATCGTCAAGCAGTTTAAGCCCAAGAACCCAGGGTCGCTTATGCTCAGAACCCATTGCCAGACTTCGGGATGGAGTCTTACGGAACAGGATCCGTTTAACAACGTGACAAGAACCTGCGTTGAAGCCCTAAGCGCTGTGCTCGGCGGCACCCAGTCGCTTCACACAAACGCTCTTGACGAAGCCATCGCCCTTCCCACCGATTTCTCCGCCAGGATAGCTAGAAACACCCAGCTCTATCTTCAGAAAGAAACCGATATATGCAGGTTGATTGATCCCTGGGCGGGGTCCTACTACGTTGAATATCTGACCCACAATCTGGCGAGAAAAGCGTGGGAACTTATAATGGAAATAGAAGAACTGGGCGGAATGTCTAAAGCTATAGAAACCGGCCTACCGAAAATGAGAATCGAGGAGGCTGCAGCCCGAAAACAGGCCAGAATAGACTCGGGAAAAGACGTGATAGTAGGAGTCAACAGATACAGTTCGGATGCAGAGGAAGAATTCGATATACTTGAGGTGGATAACCGCAAGGTGAGGCAGAATCAAATCAGAAGACTAAAAAAACTCAGGAAAGAAAGGGATTCCAGGGCAGTGGAGCGCTCTCTTGAGAAAATTACCGAATGCGCCAGGACAGGGGAAGGAAACCTTCTTTTCCTAGCCGTTGAGGCTGCGAGGGAAGACGCGACCCTAGGAGAAATATCAGACGCGTGTGAAGAGGTATGGGGGAGATATCAGCCCGGGTGGCGCACGATTTCGGGAGTATACTCCTCGGAAATCTCGAAGGATGCCGGATTCGCCAAGGCAAGAGAACTCGCCGACCGCTTCGCCGCATTGGAAGGAAGAAGACCCAGAATACTGGTCGCGAAAATGGGGCAGGACGGTCATGACCGCGGGGCGAAGATAATAGCGACTGGCTTTGCCGACCTTGGTTTCGACGTTGACATAGGCCCGCTCTTTCAGACCCCGGAAGAGGCGGCAAAACAGGCGGTTGAAAACGATGTCCACGTAGTCGGAATATCAAGCCTGGCCGCAGGTCACAAGACCCTCATCCCCGAACTGATAAAAAAACTCGATGAAATGGGAGCAGACGATATAATGGTAGTGGCGGGAGGGGTTATCCCCAAACGCGATTACGATTACCTCCGGAAAGCCGGAGTCTCGCAGATATTCGGTCCGGGAACCGTGCTGTCCGAAGCGGCTGAAGCTATACTCCTGTCACTTATACAAACCCGAATATGACGTCGCGCAGAAAGACAGAAGCGGAAACCTACCGCCGGGGCATAGCCAAGGGAGAAATACCCGTTCTGAGCAGGGCGATAACCCTCGCCGAGAGCACCCTGCCTGAGCACAAGAAGCTTGCGCGGGAAATAATCACGTGGTGTCTGCCACGGTCCGGAAAATCCATAAGAGTAGGAATTACGGGCATACCGGGAGTCGGAAAGAGCAGCTTCATAGAATCTCTGGGTCTCTACCTGGCGCACGAGCGCGGAAAAAAGATAGCGGTGCTCGCAATTGACCCCACAAGCAGCGAAACCGGAGGAAGCGTTCTCGGCGACAAGCTCAGAATGCAGGAACTTTCCCGGCACGAAAACGTCTACATAAGGCCTTCCCCGTCAGCCGGTTCCCTGGGAGGAGTTGCAAAAAAGACAAGCGACGCCGTGATTCTCTGCGAGGCGGCGGGATTCGACACGATCTTTATAGAGACAGTGGGAGTTGGACAGTCCGAAATTACCTGCCACTCAATGGTCGATTTCTTCATGCTGCTCATGATTACCGGGGCGGGAGATGACATCCAGGGAATAAAAAAGGGGATAATCGAGCGCGCCGACGCCGTATTGATAACCAAAGCGGATGGAAGAAACAAGAAAAAAGCGGAACTTATGAAACAGGAGATGGAAGAGGCGCTGAGATTTCACAGACCGCCAGAATCCGGATGGATTCCCAAGGCTCACGCCTGCTCATCCGTCACGGGCTACGGAATAAGGGAAACCTGGCAATGCGTCACGGAGTATGAAAAACTCTGCAGAGAAAACGGATACTTTGCGGAAAAAAGAAGAAAGCAGGCGAAATACCGCCTGCACGAGGCACTGATCCAGAATCTTGAGGACAGTTTTTACGAAAACGTTTCGGTCAAAAAAACGCTCGGCGAAGTGGAGAAAAAAGTGATGGAAGGGAAAACGGATCCCTATACCGGAGCCGCGAATCTGCTAGACCTTTACTTTGAAAAACTTCGCTTGCCCTAGCCGGCACAAGAAGAATGATCAGGGAATTGTATACATAACCAACCTGCAGAGATGAGTAAGGAGATGCGCACAGTAGAATATGTTGTTTTCCCGACTACGAGGGCGAAGGCGAGAAAGATGTTTCAGATAGCAGGGGCGTGCCGGTACGTCTGGAATCATTTTCGGGAGAGGAATCTTGCCGACTATCAAGCATTCAGGAACGGCAAGGGGAAACGACCGCATACCAGCTTTTTCTCCCTCGGGGTGGAGTTCACCAAGCTGAGGCATGAAACGGACTGGTTGCAGGAACTTCCTTTTGCTCCCGTGAGACATTCTCTCAAGTATTTTGCGGACGCACTCGGAGAAGCAATGAAGGGCAAGAAAGGGTTTCCGAAGCCTCGAAGCAGGAACAGGCACGCACCCAGCTTTACGCTACCAAGCAAAGAGAACTTCAGAATAAAGAATATCGACAGAAAATACTCCCTGCTTCGCATACCGAAGATTGGCTGGGTAGAGCTCACCCGCAGGGGAGGCGTCCCTTACGAGGGAGAGGCCAAGCAGGTGGTGCTTCGCCATGACGGGCACAGATGGAGGGCGTTTGTCTCTTACGAGGTTGAGGTAGAGAAGCGGGATAACGGAGAGATTATAGGCGTTGACATGAATGTCCGACAGGTCACCACTTCGGATGGACATTTCTACTTCCTCCCTGACTTGAAGAAGAAAGAGAAGCGTAGAAAGTGGTATCAGAGGAAGATGGCACGGCAGGTCAAGGGGGCTAACAGGAGGAAGGACACAAAGAAGAAGCTTGCCAAGACAAGCAGAAAAATAGCCAATATACGTAAGAACTGGATTCATCAAACTACGAAAGAAATTGCCGGAAAATGCGGAACCGTGATAGTGGAAGATCTAAAGGTAAAGAACATGACGGCGACCGCAAAGGGAACCATAGAGAATCCGGGGAAGAACGTGAGGCAGAAGGCGGGATTGAACAGAGCAATGCTCAATACCGCTTGGGGAGAGATAAGAAGAAATCTTCAATACAAGTGCGGAAGGCTGATAGAGGTCAATCCCGCATATACAAGTCAGACGTGTTCGCACTGCGGACACGCAGATGAAGAGAACCGTAAATCTCAAGCACGGTTCCTATGTGTAAATTGCGGGTTTGCGTCCAATGCGGACACAAACGCTGCGATAAACATCCGGCGTCTGGGAATGGCGCAACTGCACGGGGAGGACGCTGCATTGGCAACTCCTGCGAACCGTGAAATTGATACGAGGCTGCCAAATGGTTAGTCAAGTATATAAGTCCCAATGATCATAAAATCCGTTTCACCGAAGCACATAAACCAGATCGTGGAAATCGAAAACGATTCCTTTATTACCCCGTGGCCGAAACAGATACTCGCAGATTACATTAAAAAGTCGGGGTTTTTCTGCAATATCGCTATAAACGGAAGAGACGAAGAGGTTGCGGGCTATTCAATATCCACTCTTATTTACGATGAAATCCACGTATTTAAAATCGCCGTGTCACGCTGCCACAGAAGAAAGGGGGTAGCGATTGAACTGCTTTCCGACACGTTTAATTTTTACGAAAAAATGGGAGCCCTTTCCGTTATTCTCGAAGTAAGAACGACAAATGCCCCGGCAATCGAGCTTTATAAAAAACTCGGGTTCGAAATCATAAGAACACGCAAGAACTATTACGGCAGGGGAAGAGGAGACGCCTATGTCATGGGTCTTGCGCTTGACCGTTACTATCAGAAGTTTCTCTCAGCCACGTAATCGGCAAGGTTATCGAGGGATTCCTTATAATCGCTCTTCGCTATCGCATCCAGAGATTTTTTGGCCTCGACTACAAACTCTTTTGCCCGCTGCTTGGTAATATCCACTCCCCGGTAGTGGCTTACAACTTCCGTTATTTCCGCTATTTCAGAACTATCGAGGTCATCTTCCTTATCAAGCGTTTCGATCACTTTGCGTCTTACATCTTTCGGGGCATTTTCAATGGAATAGTAAAGCGGAAGGGTCATCTTGCGTTCAGCCAGGTCTTGGCCGGTCTTTTTTCCGAATTTGTTTTCCTCGGAGCAGTAATCAAGCGCATCGTCTATAAGCTGAAACGCTATTCCTATGTTATGGCCGTAGTGCGAAAGGGCTTTAACCGCTCCGTTCGAACTATTAGCTAAAAGCGCTCCGGTCTCGGTCGAGCATTCAATGAGCGCCGCCGTTTTGTGATCAATTACGGAAAAACAGAAATCCTCTGAAATTTCAATCATCTTTCTTTCGCTCATGATCTCGAGCACATGCCCTTCGGCAAGACGCGATGAGGCTCTGGAAATGACTCTCAGGAGTTCAAGGCTGCCGCAGCTGTATATAAGTTCAAGACCCCGCGCCAGCATAAAATCCCCTACGAGCACGGTGGGTTTGTTTCCCCAGACCATATTGGAAGAGGCGTTTCCCCTTCTGAATTCCGCCTGGTCAACCACGTCGTCGTGAAAAAGTGTGCCAGCATGGAAAAGTTCAATGCCCGCAGCGGCCGCAATCCGGTTTTTCCCATCGGTAAGCCCGCAGGCCGCACTTGAGAGAAGAACCAAAGAAGGCCTGATTCTCTTTCCTCCCCCACCAAGCAGATACTTGGCTATCTCATAAACCAGCGGAACGTCGGATTTTATGGATTCATCGATTTTCCTTTCCGTTTCCGCAAGGCTGGGGTGAATTATCTCAAGTATGTCTGAGAACTCCATCGGACGGTTAGACTATATGAACGAACCCGACAAGTCAAAGACTGGACACTACCCCTAACCTGATGTAAGTTTCCTTTTTTAAATGAAATTTTCGTATAATAATCTGCAAAAACGTAACGGAAAACTGATTTGAACCTGTTCGATATCTTACTCTTATTAATAATCTTGATCTGTTTCGGGGCAGGACTCAGATCAGGCCTTATAAAGCAGGTTTTCTCCCTGACCGCCATAATAGGGGGAGTAGCGCTGGGCTTTTTTTTCTATGAGCCGCTGGGGGCTATTCTGCTTGAAAAAAACATTATCGCCGAACCGAAAATCGCGAACATCTTGGGATTTCTGATCGTAGCATGTTTCGCATACATGCTTATACACTATCTCTCGCATTTCCTGACGGACCTGCTGGAAAAAATTAAAATGGGGTGGTTTAACCACCTCCTCGGCGGGGCGCTGGGATTCATAATCGGTCTGCTGCTCTGCTACCTCGTGGTAACCGGGGTCAAGCAGTTTGTTGATGAGGATGCTCCTTTCATCAAGAATTCCGTTCTGGCTCCCAAAGTTGTTACCGGATATAACATTATCAGGGAACAGGCGCCGGATAACCTTGACGAAAGCCTGGAAAAACTGCGAGAACTGCGAGAAGGAAAACGAGAGTCAGACTTTGAATGAACCGGGATGACCCCTTGATATTCACAGTTGTCTTCTTTATGGCACCATCTAAGAATCCCTCGAGTCTGTGGACTTCCCAGGTCGAAATGGTTTTCCCCGATCATTGTTAATCAATATTCCCTTAATTAACTCCACCGATTCAGTTAAACTCCTAAAGGAAAAGTTTTTGTCCGCGGCCGTTCTCTAGAACAACTCGCAACATGGTTTCGATAACTACTCTTGACGAATTCATCATAAGAAATCAGTATGAATTTCCCTATTCCACCGGGGAACTTTCAAGACTGCTTCGGGACATAGGATTTGCGGCAAAAATAGTTCACAGAGAAGTGAACAAAGCCGGTCTTGTCGCGGAGATCCTAGGTAAAACGGGCCAGGTAAACATTCAGGGAGAAGAGGTAAGAAAGCTCGATTCCTACGCGAACGAAAGGTTTCTGACCGCGCTTGAACACGGCGGCGAATGTGCGGGAGTGGCATCTGAGGAAAACGAGGATTTCATAGCTTTTTCAGACGAGAAATCGAAAACCTCAAAATACGTAATAGCCATGGACCCTCTCGACGGGTCTTCCAATATAGACGTAAACGTGTCAGTGGGAACCATATTCTCCGTGTACAGGAGAACATCCAAAATGTTCTCCCCGTGCCTCAAGGAGGATTTCCTGCAGCCGGGCAAGGCCCAGACGGCCGCAGGATACATAATATACGGTTCTTCGACCATGCTCGTATACACTACCGGCCATGGAGTAAACGGGTTTACTCTTGATCCGTCAATAGGAGAATTCTGCCTCTCCCATCCAAACATAAAGATTCCTAGCCACGGCAATATCTTCTCGGTTAACTACTACAATTATTCCAAATTCCCCAAGAGGGTAAAGGAGTATCTCGACCACTGCAGGGACGGAGAGAACGGATCCAATCTCTCGCTCAGGTATGTCGGATCCATGGTCGCCGATATTCACAGAAACCTCCTCAAGGGAGGAATATTTCTCTATCCGCGGACTTCGGACTCTCCGAACGGAAAACTCAGGCTTCTCTACGAGTGCAATCCGATGGCTTTCATCGTGGAACAGGCAGGAGGAGCCTCGTCAAGCGGAACGGAAAGAACGCTTGACATTCAGCCTACGGAACTTCACCAGAGAGCCCCCATATATATCGGTTCCTATAACATGGTAAGCAAGTTTCTCAATTTCTTAAAAGACACCAAAGAATCTGAGGATGAGTGAAAATGGGTGAAAAAATAAGCTTCGGGCTTACCGCCCCCCTTCCAGGCAAACCGGTTGCGGAACTTGTGGATTTCGCCGTCAACTGCGAGGCAGCCGGCTTCGACGCCGTATGGTTTCCCGACCACATACTGTTCATGGCGAAAAAACTGACTCCGGAGGTATGGTCGGTAATCACGGCTGCGGCAGTAAAAACGGACAGAATCCGACTCGGAGCCATAGGAGATCCTCACAGATCACACCCCGCAATGTTCGCTCACAGACTCGCGACCATAGACAATCTCTCGGGGGGAAGAGCGTTCAGCTGTCTTGGATACGGGGAAAAAATGAATCTTGACTACTACGGCATAAACTGGAACAGACCTCTTGCGCGTCTGCGGGAATCCGTACCGCTTATGAGACAGTTATGGGCGGGGGAAACAGTGACTTTTCAGGGAGAATTCTACTCTCTTAGCGAAGCCGAGGTAAGAATAAGCCCGGTTAACGGAGAAGTTCCGGTATACATAGCCGCAACCGGACCGAAAGCTCTAGGGGTTGCCGGGGCGCTTGGAAACGGCTGGGTGACAAATGCGATGCCCACATGGGTTTTTTCGAGCAAGCTCGGCGAAGTGGAAAAAGCCATGAGCAAGAATTCCGTTGCCCCGGAGAACTTTGAGAAGTGCATATACATTTTCGTGTCCATAGCCAGGGATAAGGACACAGCCTACGAGACTCTGGACAGAATAAAGCACGCGATAATCTGGCCGGATGTCATAGAGGAGGCCGGGTACGACCTAAAAATAGATCCCAAATACAAGGGGCTTTCCTACACAAGCATAATGCCCAACGACCGGGACATGCTAACCAGGTTCCGGCAGATGGGAGAAACGTACTATACCCGGGAGATACTGTCTGATTTCGTGATTTACGGAACAGCCGGTGACGCGATAAAAAGGTTCGAGGAATACATAGAAGCCGGAGTCACTCACTTCATAATCAGGGATTTCAGCCCCGATCTTGAGTACTCATTCGACACACTCGCGGGGGAAGTAATAGGTCACTTCAAGTAAGCCCAGGCGCTCAGGCAATTGTGATTTCTTGCTCCAGATAGATATTCTGAATGCTTTTCAGAAGCGCGACACCTTCCTTCATTGGTTTCTGGAAAGACTTTCTTCCGCTTATGAGCCCCATCCCTCCGGCCCTTTTGTTGATAATGGCAGTTCTCACCGCATCTCCAAGATCGTCCGAGCCTGAGGCACCCCCAGAGTTTATAAGCCCTATCCTTCCCATATAGCAGTTGGCAAGCTGGTAACGGGTAAGGTCTATGGGGTGATCGGAAGTCAGTTTTGAATAAACGCGTTCGTGGGTCTTTCCGAAGGAGAGAGCCGTGAAACCGCCGTTGTTTTCCGGAAGCTTCTGCTTGACTATATCGGCTCCTACACTTACCGAGAGATGGTTCGCCTGCCCCGTGAGATCAGCAGACACATGATAATCAGCCTCGTCCTGTTTGAAAGCCGGGTTCCTCAGATAAGCCCAGAGTATGGTCGCGAGTCCCAGGGAATGGGCGTGGCTGAAAACCTCGGATATTTCCTCGATCTGGCGGGAACTTTCCTCGGAGCCGAAATATATCGTCGCCCCGACTGCCACTGCTCCCATCTGAAAAGCCTGATCTACGCTCCCGAAAAGAATCTGATCGAAAGTATTGGGATAGCTTAACAGTTCATTGTGATTGATTTTTGCTATGAAAGGAATTTTGTGCGCGTATTTTCTTGAAACCGAACCCAGCGCCCCCACGGTCGAGGCCACGGCGTTACACCCTCCCTCAATGGCAAGCTTAACTATGTTCTCAGGATCGAAATAGAGCGGATTCACCGCGAAAGAGGCTCCCGCCGAGTGCTCAATCCCCTGATCCACCGGCAGAATGGATAAGTATCCCGTTCCCCCGAGACGGCCGTGGTTAAGGATGGTCTGCAGGTTTCTTATCACCGTGGGAGAGCGGTCGTTCTGGACGAAGACCTCGTCTATGTAATCCGGGCCCGGAAGATAAAGGCTTTTTTTGCTTATAGTCGCGCACTTGTGGGCGAGCAGATATTCCGAATCCTCTCCCAGCAACGCCTGTATTTTATCAATTCCCTTAAGTTCCTTTATAGCCATGAGTTCACCCCCGGAAAACTTCGGATTCTACGGAAATAAATACCTGATCAGACCTTAGCTGTCACTGAGAATTGATATTCCAGGGAGATCGGATCCTCCGAGGAACTCGAAACAGGCACCGCCCCCGGTCGAAACGTGGGTTGCTTCAGAAAAATTGACCCCGGATTTTTTAAGCGCCGCCACACTGTCCCCTCCTCCGAGAACCGTGATGGCTCCCCTCCATGTAGCAAGCGCGAACGATCTGGCGATAGCGCTTGTGCCGCTTGAGAAATCGTCCACCTCGAAAAACCCCATGGGACCGTTCCAGAAGACCGTCCCCTCTCCTTTTATATATGAGGTGAATTTCTCCACAGTCTTCGGTCCTATGTCAAAAGCCGTCATGTCATCGGGAATCTCTGAACCCGTAACCGCAAGTGTTTTCTTGCCCCCCGCAGCCTCGGCCATTACGTGGTCAACGGGCAGAAGAATCTTCTCCTTGTAGGTGTTAAGAGCGTCCCGGGCCCAGTAAAACATCTCGTTTTCCACAGAACATTTCCCAACACTCATTCCGCACGCCGCCAAGAAAGTATAAGCCACCCCGCCACCTACAAGAACCTTGTCCGCCTTCTTGATTATGTTCTTGAGAGCTCCTATCTTGTCCTTTATCTTCATTCCCCCGACAATGACCACGTAGGGTTTCTTGGGTCTTCTTATCAGACGACTAAGAAACTTCATTTCGTTTCCCACCATGAGGCCCGCGAGTTTTTTATCGAAGTGGGCGGTCATTCCGTAAGTGGAAGCGTGGGCCCTGTGCGAGGTGCCGAAAGCCTCGTTCACGTAGATGTCGGCTAAAGACGCGAGTTTTTTCGAGAAATCCGCATCATTTTCCTGTTCCTCGTTGTGGTACCTTAGGTTTTCAAGGAGCATTACTTCGCCGTTTTTGAGTCTTTTTGAGGTGTTCTCGACTTTCCTGCCTACAACAGCACCTGGAAAATAGATCTTGGTTCCCAGAAACTCGTTAAGCCTGGCAGCCACGGGAGCCATGGAAAGACTTTCTATCCTGCGTCCCTTAGGTCTTCCCATGTGGGAAGCGAGTATTACCCTAGCCCCGCATCTTGTAAGATAATCGATTGTGGGAATAGTACGTCTTATCCTGTAATCTTCAGTTATTTTCCCGCCGTTTAGGGGAACGTTGAAATCAACCCTTACGAAGACTCTTTTCCCTTCGTACTGCGAGCCGGGGAGATCAGTTACAAGGAGCTTTTTCTTCAAAGCTCTCTCCCGACAAGTTCTATAAGATCAACTACCCTGGAAGTGTATCCGTACTCGTTGTCATACCAGGCGACAACCTTGACTAAGCTATCCTCCACCACCGAAGTCAGCATGGAGTCAAAAGAGCAGGAATGAGTATCTCCCACAAGATCGGAAGAAACGATCTCGTCCTCGACGTAAGCGAGGTAGCTACCGAGACTTCCCTCTGCCGCTTCCTTGAATTTCGCGTTTACTTCTTCCGTAGAAGTCCCTTTTCCCACTTCGCAGGTAAAATCCACAAGCGAGACGTTGGGGGTAGGAACTCTTACCGCGACCGCGGAGAGTTTTCCCTTGAGTTCGGGAAAGACGATCTGTATGGCATTTGCCGCCCCTGTGCTGGTGGGAATAATGGAAAGTGCGGCCGCTCTTGCCCTTCTTTTATCCTTGTGGGGAGTGTCAAGTATTCTCTGATCGTTCGTGTAGGAATGTATCGTGGTCATCTCTCCCCGTCTGATCGCAAAATTCTCGTGAAGAACCTTGACCAGCATGCCGAAGCAGTTGGTCGTGCAGGACGCGTTTGAAATCACGTCGTGGCTTTCTGGCTCGTAGTCATGATCGTTTATGCCCATTACTGTGGTGAAATCCACCTTGCCACTTGCGGGCGCGGTAATTATGACCTTTTTAACGGTATCGCCCATATGCGCCGCCGCGGCCTCGCGAGTTCTGAAAATGCCGCTTGCCTCCGCCACAACCTGCGCCCCCGTGTCGGCCCAAGGAATATTTGCGGGGTTTCTCTCAGAAAACACCTTTATGAATTTTCCATCTACGGTTATTCCCCCGCCGTCGCACTCGACCTCTCCCGGGTAACGGCCAAACACCGAATCATACTTGAAAAGATGGGCCAAGGTTTCGGTGTCTGTAATATCGTTTATGCCTACAAACTCAAGGTCTTCTCTGCCAAGACCGATTCTGAGTACGTGTCTTCCTATTCTTCCAAACCCGTTTATTCCAACCTTGATGGACATCGCAAAACCTCCGAAACTTGACTTTGAACTTCGCAAAAACTATACACTTGCCCGCTGTTAGTCAATAGAAAGATCGATTTGAGAAGAAATACGGTATTTCGTCGCGCGACTGAACCACCCTAACGGCCGCACGAATACCAAGCGTAACGGTTCTTGATCGACCTTTTCCCACCCGATCTCCAGTTGCTAAACCCCTAGAAACACTTTCCGTAATTGTACCGGGTAATCAGTCATTAACTAACCTGCAGAGAGTCTCTTCCGCCCGGCCCCAATGTTCTCAGATGGGTGAAATATCGAAACCGCTTGGCAACATCGTCAAGAGCCAGATAAAGACAGGGTACGAGGTAAAGTATGACGAAGGTCGAGAAAACAAGTCCGAATCCGAGGGAAGCAGCCATCGGAGCGAGAATGCCCGCCTGACCTTTGTAGGCAAACATCAGGGAGAAAAGCCCCGAGAAGGTCGTAAGCGTGGTAAGAAGGATAGGCCGGAATCGATACCTCGCGGAAAACACTATGGCCATCGCCTTGCTCGGCATCCTTTTCGCCCTTCGGTTGATAAAGTTCATCAGCAGCAGACTGTCGTTCACCACTATCCCCAGAAGCGCTACCATTCCTATTATTGCAGGAAGTGTCATGGGTTCGCCGCGCAGCAGAATCGCTACGATCACTCCCGTAACACAAAAAGGCAGGACACTCATTATTATAAGGGGCTGAAAACCGGAGCGCAGTATGCTTGCGAGAATGAGATAAATGAGAAGTAAAGCCAAAAGCGACGCCTTCTTTATGTCGCTTATAGCCTGAGTGTACTGTTCTTCCTCCCCCGCGAACCTAAACGAGTAGCCCGGGTAATTCTCTAGAAGACTGTCGAGGTGGCGCGAAAGATTTGCGTTTACCTCCCTTGAAGTGGTCGTTTGGGAGTCCACTTCGGCTGTTACGGTGACTGTTCTTCGAAGCTTTTCTCTTCTTATCTCAAGCGGTGTCCTGGAGTCCGTTATCTCCGCCACGGTGCCGATAGGAACCCGTTCCCCGAGAGAAGTCGGAATCTGGTGCGATTTCACCGAGAAAACACTGGAATCCCCCCTTCCGTATCGCAGATTTATCTCAGCCTCTTCCTCGCCCACCCTAGTCTTCGCAACGGTTAGACCGTCCCCAAGAGCTTTGATTTCCCGCGACACACTCCACTTGTCAATACCGAACACCCCGGCCTTTCTCTCGTCTATCTCAACTCTCGCCTCAGGCTTTCCGTAAGCAAGATTGCTAGTCGCGGCACTCACCCCCGGCTGACTACTAAGAAACTCCCGAATCCGGGAAGCTATTTCCATCAGCACCGGTATGTCGTCCCCGCTTATTTTGACGTCCACCGGTTTCCCGGTAGGAGGGCCCGTTGTGGTGACAAAATCAATCTGCTTGGGTCCCGTAACCGTTTCCCCTACCCTTTTTTCGGCAAGCTCAGAGAGTTCAACCGCGTTTTCTTTTCTGGCAGAGTAATCCTCGTATTGAACCAGAACCGTGGCCACATGATTTCCCGTGGAAAACAGATTGTCAGGATCAGACATATCAATGCCCACCATGGATAACGTGTTCCTCAGAACATGAGGAGGAACGCTGTGACGCACGGCTTCCTCTACCTGGGCTACGGAAGCAGCTGTATGCTCCAGGCTGGATGAGGGGGAATTCTCAACTCTTATCAGTATTTCCTCGGTATCGTGAAAGTAGAACATCACGTTTGGAATCTGGACAAACACAAAGACTGAAAAAGAAAAAACACCTGTGAAGCACCCTATTACCGCATAGCGGTTTCTAAGCGCAAACAGGAGCCCCCGCAGATACAGACCTCTCACACGCAGAAGCGCCGCGTTTCCACGAGGAGATCTCGTCGCGCCATTTGCCGGAAGCCAGTTGGCACAGTGAGACGGCATGATCAGCAGAGCTTCGAAAAGGGAGAAGCAAAGAGCGAAGATCGCAACTTTGGGAATTATGGAAAGGAACTGTCCGATGAGCCCCGTGGCAAGAAGAAGGGGGGTAAACGCGGCGATATTGGTCAGCACAGTTGCAACCACTGGCCAAGCGACCTCTCTTGTCCCTATTACTGCCGCCCTCATCGGTTCCACTCCCCTTGATATATACCTCTGGACGTTCTCAACAACGATTATGGCATCATCCACTACCATGCCCAGCATCATTATAAGACCGAACATGGAAAGGACATTCAGCGTTGTGCCGGTCATCTTCATTAATATCGCGGCACCCAGAAAAGAAACGGGAATACCCAGGGCGGCTATGAAGGCCGCTTTGCGATCAAGAAAAAGAGTGAGAAGGATTATTACCAGAACAAACCCCAGACCCCCACTTTTAAGCATGGTTCGAAGGCGACTTTTCACCCAGTGTGACCTGTCAAACGCCAGGGTTACTTCTACATTTTCTGAAAATTCGCTTTTGTATTTCTCGGTGAGTTCCCTTACTCGGTCGACTGTATCGAGGATATCGATGTTTTTCTGCTTCTCCACCCAGAAAGTAATCGCCGGACGGCCGTTTATCCTCGATCTCATGTCCTCTCGCCGCTCCCCAAGAGCGACCGTCGCCACGTCGCGGAGCAAGATATGCTTACCCTGGATGTTCCTTGCAACCGGAATATCGAGAAGATCTTCCTCAGATCTTATCTTTCCCTCGGTTCTAAGCAGAAAATCAGCACTGTTCCGAGTAAAATTCGCCCCGGGAATATCCAGATTTCTTGCGTTGATGGCATTTGAAACCTCCTCAATGCCCAGTCCGAACTGCACCATCTTCGGGTAATCCAGATACACCCATATCGCTGGGTCAGGCAATCCGATGGAAGTCACGTTGTCAATACCGTCTAAAAGCGCAAGTTCATCCCGCAGTCCTCTGGCGCTATCATAGAGAACATCTCTTGGCATATTCCCTGAGACCGAAACACTCACCAGCGGGAAACTCGCCTTTTGTTCTTCTGTTACGGGTTCTTCGGCATCTTCAGGAAGATCGTCTGCTATCAGGTTAATCTTGGAATCGATCTCCCAAGCTATCCTTCGAGTGTCTTCACCTGGATAAACCTCAGCAATAACCCGCGAGAACCCTTCGGAAGAAACGGATTTTACGATCTTGACGCCGGAGACATTCTTTATCTGCTGCTCAATAGGGACGCTTATAAGATTCTCAACGTCTTCGGCGGAAGAACTCGGAAAAGACGTGGTTACCGTCACCATCTCGAGTTTTACGGAAGGGAACAGCTCAAGAGGAAGAGAGAATGCAAACAGAAGCCCTATAAATATTATGGCTCCCATCAACAAGTTTACAAAAAAGGAATTTCTTACTGAAAAATCGGCGATGTGCATAGGAAATCAGTCGATAATGCTTAATGTGCGCTCGATTATGATCCCGAGTGGGGAAATTGATCAAGCGGCATGTCTTTTCGGTATTGGCAGGTTTTCCTCCTGCGGATTTGAAACCGTATCTTACATTGTTAAACGGAATTTCCACTCGGTCTGCGGTCAACCACAGCCTCAAAACGCCTTCGATAATTCTACCGGATAATGTAGGGCCGCCTAATTCCCTGAAGAAACACCGGAATTTCCAAAAGAAGGTATCAGCAACGTAAAGTTTCTCCTTCTGTCTTTCGTACAATGCCCGAATTGCCGAGTACGGATTGAGTTTTCCCGATTCCCGTAGTATCGTTTCACCGTAATGAAAAAATTTAACGTATGTATTCTAGGAGCAAGCGGCTACACCGGAGCAGAGCTCATAAGGCTGCTTCATGGACATCCCCAGGCGAGTATTTCGCATTTAACCGCGTCAAGGCATGTAGGTCGTGCCCTGGCCGAGGTCTTTCCGCACCTTGGAGAAATAGCCGATCTCGAACTCAGCAGTTCGGACCCCTCGCTCATTCCGGACGATACCGACGTGGTGTTCGCCGCACTTCCGCACGGAGCATCAGCCAAGCTCATAGAAGAAATTTACGAAAGGGACGTAAGAATAATTGATCTCGGGGCAGATTTCCGTCTCATGGAAGGCACCTACAGGGACTGGTACGGGGACCATCCGTGCGCCCATCTTCTCGAAAACGCCGTTTACGGAATCCCTGAACTGAGTGCAGCGCGGATATCGGAGGCAAAACTGGTGGCAAACCCAGGATGTTACCCTACCTCTTCGATTCTTCCGCTTGCTCCGCTTCTTAAGAACGGCTTGGTCGAGACAGAAAGGATCATTATCGACTCGAAATCAGGTGCTTCGGGAGCCGGGAGGAACCCCTCGCTTGATCTTCATTTCTGCGAAATCTCAGAAGGGATGAAAGCCTACAAAGTCGGCGAGCATCGTCATACTCCTGAAATAGAGCAGGGACTCTCGGATTTTCTCGGCGACAAAGTGGAAGTAGTTTTCACGCCACACCTGATACCGATAAGCAGGGGGATACTCTCAACAATATACGTAAATCTCTCGGACAGCCACGGAACCCGGGAGCTTCTGGATGTCTTGGGACAATTCTACAGGAACTCTCCCTTCGTGAGGATTCTTCCCGAGGGAACATTCCCGAACACATCCAGCGTCAGGGGTTCGAATTTCTGCGACATAGGCGCAAGGGCAAACCCCGAGGGAAAAACCGCGATAATTGTCTGCGCTATAGACAACCTGGTTAAGGGAGCTTCCGGCCAAGCGATACAGAACATGAATATTATGCTCGACCTTCCCGAGAGTCTCGGACTTGAATCCGCCCCGCTTTATCCCTAATTCAGGCGACACTCACATGTTGCCTGTCGATATACAAAACTCGGCAAGCGGTTCCCAAATATCCCGTCAGAAATCCCGAAGTGTCCTTATCCTCTCCACTACGGCAGGAAGAAGTTCGATCACTCTGTCGATTTCTTCCGAACGGGTAAAGCGGCCGAAACTGAACCTGACTGAACAAAGCGCTTCTTGTTCTTCAAGTCCCATGGCAATCAATACGTGGGAAGGATCAACGTTTCCCTCGGAGCAGGCGGAACCAGTTGAGACCGCCACACCGGCGGTATCGAGATTCATTACCACCGAGTCACCCGGAGTACCGGGAAAACCAACGTTAAGGGTATTGAAGACTCTTGCGTTGGGATGTCCGTTAAGATAAACATCCTTTATTCTCCGGGAAAGTTCCTCGAAAAGACGGTCGCGCAGTTTCCTCAGTCTTTCGTTTTCTGTTTCAAACTCCGCATGGAGAAGCTCGCACGCGTAACCGAATCCGCAGACGGCCGCTACGTTCTCCGTTCCCGATCTCTTTCCCCTCTCCTGCCCCCCACCGTGCACGAAAGGCTCAAGACCGATTCCTTTTCTTACGTAAAGAGCTCCCGCCCCCTTGGGACCACAAATCTTGTGTGAGGAGAAAGACGCCATATCCACAGGCAGATCCCCAAGATCAATTTTGGTCTTTCCCAAAGCCTGGACCGCGTCGGTATGGAAAACCACTCCTTTCTCACGGGCAATCTCTCCTATCTCGCGAATGGGGCTTATAACCCCGGTCTCGTTATTCACGTACATGCAGGAAACAAGAATCGTGCGCTCGGTAATCGCTTCCTGAAACTGCTCGGGGTAAACCAATCCGAAGGAATCCACCGGGAGGTAAGTGACCTCAAAGCCGATGCGCTCAAGAAACCTGAACGTCTCAAGACACGAGGCATGCTCGACCGCTGTCGTAACTAGATGGTTTCCCCCGTCAGAAAGGGCGTAGGCCAAGCCCTTTATAGCAGAATTATTGCTTTCACTGCCCCCGGAAGTAAAAACTATCTCTCCCGGTCTTGCTCCGAGACAACCCGATACTCTTTCCCGAGCGCAATCAACCGCCGCGCGCGCTACGCTTCCGGGAGAGTGAATGCTGGAAGGGTTCCCGTAATTTTCGGCGAGATAGGGAGTCATCTCTTCCAAAACGCGCGGGTCAAGAGGCGCAGTGGCGTTGTAGTCAAGATATATCGAGCGTATGGAGTTAGGCGGCATCTCCTCACCGTCAGTTAAACAGCATATCTGATACCGGATAATAACCGATCGGCCGCGTAAATCACGGCGACGCGTAGCCTCAAGCAAGTCTTAGAGGAGGTCTGGCTTGTCTGTAATTACCCCATCAAGGCCCATCCCAGCCAGTTTCTCGCCTCGCTTCGGGTCGTTAACTGTCCAGCAGCACACAAAAAGACCGTTTTTCCGCGCTTCCAAGACAAGCTGACGCGTCATGAAGCGGTGATTCGCAGCAACTACCCGGCAGCCGAGCGACAGAGCCTTTTTCACACATCCGAGGCCGAAAACCGTAATAAGCCCCGTGGGGATGGCAGGATCAAGCGCCCTTACCGAGCGAATATAGTCTCCGCGGAAAGAAACCACCGCGACTTCTTTGGTGAGACCATGTTTTTTTATAAGCGAAACCGTTTTCTCTTCGGTACCTTTCTCCTTAAGCTCAATTACGAGTCCGCAACGCCCCCCGAAATTCTCAAACACCTCCTCAAGAGTCGGAATCCTCTCCCCACAACCCGCGTCAAGAGATTTAAGCTCGTCAAGCGTTTTCCCAGAAACGGCTCCCTTACCGTCCGTGGTCCTGTCAACTTTACTGTCGTGAATGACGACCAGACGGCCGTCACAACTTTTTCTCACGTCAAATTCTATTGCACTCGATCCCATTTCTAGGGCTTTGCGGAAAGATCGAAGCGTGTTTTCCGGCTCGTAGTGACTCGCACCCCGGTGAGAAATGAGAAGGAAATCTTTTTCGAAAAAACCTTTCATTAAATTCCCGGAAACTATCTGAACAGATCATGAGCCGGATCTCTGATCAGTTCACCCGATCCCCCCTCTGCCCGAATGTAATCGACCCCGCGCACTATCACCACAGGGGTCGCTGAGGTCTTCTCCATCAGCATTCCGGCAGCACACGCTACTTGGTCAGCAGTCGCCATCTCGGTCGCGGTAAGCGTAAGCCCCTTGGCGTCGACTTCTCCCCTGCGGTCAGAAAGCGCCCTCATGCCACTACAGCCAATCGCAATGTCCGTGAGCCCTTCCCGCCAGGGACGTCCGACGGTGTCGGTTATTATAACGGCAACATCCTTGCCAGTTTCTCCTTTTATATGCTCCCTTATAACCCGGGCGGAGCGGTCAGAATCAAGCGGCAGAAGCGTGACGTCTTCTCCTCCGGAAACGTTCGAAGCATCCACGCCGGCATTTGCCAGTATTAGTCCTCCAGTAGTCTCAACTATAAGTCTCCCCTTGCCATCTTCCCTCTGGTCCATTCTCACGACTCTCCTGGTCTCCCCGAGAATTACCTCCACGAGCCTTGGGTCTTTTGAAACTTCCCGCGAAACGGTAACCGCAAAACCCGAAGGCTTGACCCGAGAAAGACTGACGACCCTGCCCTCAGCTTTCGAGACCACCTTCTGCGCAACTACCAAGACATCCCCGTCGAGAAACGAAAATCCTTCCCCGGCGGCAGCGAGAAGGATCATCTCCCCGAGATTGTCTCCCTCCTCTACTTCTGGAATTCCCCCGAAGGAGACAAGTCTTATTTCTCCTGTCTTTCCCATCTAAAATCTTTCCTTGTGCTGCGGTGGCTTTTGTATATCCCGGCAGAACTATCTAGTATATACTACCGATATTACCGGGAAGAAGAATGGAAAAATTTTACATGGAAAGAGAGGAGGACATCGAACTGGAAAAGCAGTTTGATGTGTCGGAGGTTGCAAGAGAATCAGGCCTTATGATTCGCATATTCGTAACCTCCTTTCTTAAAAAGGAAATGATGGAGCCTGACTCTGAGGCCACGGCCCGCGGCGAGGATGAAAACACGAGGCTAAAGGAGATACTTTCTCCGCTCGTTTCGTCAATAAGGACAACCAGAAAAGCGAAAAAAACGAATCTGATCAATTTCACCGCTTCGGTTACCAAAGGCGGAAAAGGTCAGGAATTTCAGGTCATCTCTTATCTAGGACCGATAACGAAAGACTCCGAAGAACCCTGCTTAACCCTTCTTCTGCCGGAAGACCTGCCGGAAGAGACACCTTAGCCGTAAAATCATGTATTATTAGCTTTACAATGGGGTGTACAGAGGAAATTTCCGGCGAAATCTACTTTGACAATAACGCAACCACAAGACCCCTCCCAGAAGTGACGGAGGCCATGTGCGAAGCCATGGGGGAGCAATTCGGCAACCCTTCAAGCGCCCATTCGGCAGGCAAGAGGGCGAGGCACCACATGGAACTCGCGCGCAAGCGCACCTCCAATCTTGTGGGATGTTCCCCGGAAGACCTTATATTCACAAGTTCCGGAACCGAATCAAACAACATGGTTTTTTATTCCTGCACGAGGAAGAAGGAAAACCCCCGAATCGTCACAACTGGGGTTGAACATTCCTCAATAATGAAGATGTGCAGTTTTCTCGAACTAAACGATGTCCACGTTGAAATGCTCGAGGTAGACAGACAAGGAATTCTTGACATCCAGAGGCTCGAAGACGCGCTTTCCGAGAAAACCGATCTCGTCTCCGTGCAATGGGTCAACAATGAGACCGGGGTAATACAGGACATGGCAAGTATTTCCAAGCTCTGCAGGGAAAAAGGGGTTCTTTTCCACACAGACGCCGCCCAGGCGGTAGGAAAACTCGTGGTAGACCTAGAGGAGCTTCAAGTGGATTTTCTCTCCTTCACGGCTCACAAAATCAACGGTCCCCAGGGCGCCGCGGTTCTCTATGCAAAAGACAGATTGTTTGTGAATCCTGTTCTTTTCGGAGGATTCCAAGAAGAAGGGTTTCGTCCAGGGACCGAGAATCTTCCCGGAATAACAGGACTCGGAGCCGCCTGCGATATAAGACTCGCAAGCTTCGAGGAAGTCATAGGGAAAATGGAAGACCTTCGTAACCGGTTCGAGAAAACAATAATTGAATCCATACCGCATACCTCAATTAACGGGGGCGGAGGAAAAAGAGTATGCAACACCACCAACATCCATTTTGGCGGGATCGATGGAAGAGAGCTGATTTCTCTCCTCGATGAATCGGGAATAAGATGTTCGCAAAGCTCCGCCTGCACAAATTTCGAGGTTGCACCCTCCTACGTACTGGTCGCCATGGGACTCGGGGAACAGCATGCATACTCAAGCATACGATTCAGTTTCTGCCCGGAAAACAGTTTCGATGAGATAGAAACCGCGGTGGAAATTATTAGGCAAAAATGCGAACTTCTCAGGAACCGCTCCCGCTGAGGCCGGACACCCCCGGAAGGGAAAGAGTGAACAGGAACCCCATAATTATTATGGCCCCCATAACAAAGTTTACCAAAACGGAATTCTTTACTGAGAAATCAGCAATATGCATGGGGAATCAATCGACAATCCTTACCATCTGACCAGGAAGCAGACCGAAGTTCCCCTCGGTTATGATTCTGGAATCCGGGGGAAGCGAATCAAAAGCTATGTAGGCGGAGTTATCGTTAATCCAGCTGGGTTTCACCTTAACCTTCGAAACTTCTTCGTTTTTCTCGACCAGCACGAAAGAGAAAGCTTCTTTACTGTCGGACAAGATGGCCGTTTTGGGGATTTTGACGACATTATCAAATTTCTGCACCGGTATTTTTACGGAAACTATTTCTCCGGGCCACCATTTCACTGAGGGATCGGATATGGCAATCTCAATATCATAGGTTCCCGAGAAATCATCAGAACCCGGACTCACGCCATCAACTTCGCCCTCGACGGTTTCAACAGTTCCATCTCTTGCGAGGAACACTTCCAGAACATCTCCACGTTTAACGCTCCTGGCAACCGACACGTCTACACCAGCTATTACTTTCCTGCCACTTAGGTTAACAACCTTAGCCACCACGTCCCCGTTCCTTGTTTCCTGTCCGATGTCGGGAGCGATTTCAACAACCTGACCTTGGATAGGGGAACGGATTTTAAGGTTTTCATAATTCCACTTGGCCCTATTGTAAAAAGCTTCAAGTGCTTTTACACCGGCCGAGGCGGTTTCAAGCAGGTTCCGCGACGCTTCGGTCTCATCCTCAGATACTATTCCCTTCTCGAAAAGAGCCACGTTTCTTCGGTATACTCTGTCGGCCTCGGCAAGCTTTCCTCTGGCGGACTCAAGATTGTACTTCGCTTCGTCAAGCCGGGTTTCCACGCGGTAATCGTAAAGCTCAAGGATGGTATCGTCCTTTTCTATTTGCTGACCCCGGCCGGAATTGATCTGCTTTACCCATCCCGAAACCGTCGCGCGGACCAAGACGGTCTGCTTGCCACGTACCCTTCCGAGAACCTCTGTGTAGATTAAACCCGAAGACGCAACAGGCACCATTACTTTTACGGACCTTTGGATGTTCTCTTCAGAGTGATGCCGCACACTCGATTCCCTTTCATGAAGAAATTTCGCATACAGCAAAACAAGAACTAGAAGGAAACCCAAGAATATTAGAAGCAGAACTAACCAGTTTCTCTTTTTCTTTTCCCTGAACCAGGATCTCATTTAGCCTTCCACCCAAAAATTCAATAAAAAAGGATATTTATACATTATCAAGAATCCAGCGACTTGTGTAGTTAGTCATAATGATTTGACCTTCGAGTCTTCAAGGGCGCGGTTATGCTGAAGACAATAAGACATTTTCTGGTTAAGGAGGTCAATCATGCAAGACATTACCACGAAGGCAGAGCCTGTGGAAGGGGTTCTGAGTCAGAAAAACAGGGAAGAGACTTTCCCCTTAAGCCGTTACTCCGCCTACATAGGGCTGGATGTACACAAAGATAGTATCGCCGTTGCAACAGCTGACGGGGAGATATTCAGTCCGCCGCAATACTGGGGAGAGATCCCCAACGAACCGAAGTCCGTGCGTAAGCTGGCATGTCGTCTGAAAGAGAAGTATTCGGACAAAGTTTTGTTTTGTTACGAGGCGGGACCCTGCGGGTACGTGTTGTACAGGCAGTTGGTGGAGATGGGACATGATTGCGTAGTTGTCGCTCCATCCCTTGTTCCCAAGAATCCAGGTGACAGAATAAAGAACGACAGAAGGGATTCCCTAAAGCTCGCGCAGATGCTGCGCGCGGGGAGTCTGGCTCCGGTGTGGGTTCCGGACACTCAGCAGGAAGCCGTACGAGATTTGGTGAGAGCGCGTCAGGACATGGTAAAGCAGCGACATGCCGCACGTCAGCAGCTAAACGCCTATCTGCTGCGTCGCGGCTGCAGTTGGTCGGGAAAAAGTCGCTGGACCCGGGCGCACTACAACTGGCTTGAGTCTGTGGTGCTTGCCCACCGTCTACAGCAGGTCGTGCTTCAGGAATACATAAACGCAGTGAAAGAAGCGGATCGAAGAGTGTCTGAAGTCTCAAAGCAGATAGATGTCGCGAGGGAGCGGTGGTCGCTGGCTCCGGTGGTGGAAGCGCTTGTGGCTCTCCGGGGGATTGACAAGCTCTCTGCTACTGTACTGATGGCGGAGCTTGGAGACATAAGCCGTTTCCACAAACCTGAGCAATTGTTCTCCTATGTCGGTCTGGTACCCACGGAACACAGCAGCGGAGCAAGGAGACATCAGGGAAGAATTACTCGGACTGGAAACAAACATGCCCGGAGCATGCTGGTGGAATGCGCCTGGGGCTATCGTTTCCCCGCACGCAGGACCAAGCATCTCCGCCAAAAGGCCAAGGATGCTTCTGAGTATGCTCAGCAGGTCTCGTGGACAGCCCAGAAACGGTTATGCGGCCGCTACTTGAAGATGTCCATGGCAGGTAAAGACACCAAAGTGATTACCGTGGCCATCGCCAGGGAGCTTCTGGGCTTCGTGTGGGACATAGTCTGCCATGAAATGCGCGCAATAAACGAGGCGGCGTGACAGTTGTTGGGATTAAATGAAAAACGAGAACAAAAAAACAGCGTTAAGACGAGGTGCGGTCACTCCGATGCGGAGAACCCTTGTCATTTGCTTAGAGGCACCTTCCAAAACAGTGTTCGGTGACCCCCGTTTGATAGTCAAAGGCCAGCTCCGCGACTTAAGTGAACTCAGGTGGTACCCAATCCACGCATATCAGCTTGACAGCATGAAAAGCCACAGTCGCAGTCTGAATGATTCTCACCTCGTCTCAACGCAAATCACAGCACTTGAAAAGATATTGAAACGACATTGAGAGGTCAAGGAAAAACGGAGAACGCAGTGAAGACAAGTGGTACTCAATCCACGTATATCAGCAAGTTCGCCGTTACAACTCGCGTGTGTTTCTTCTCAAAATTTGGGTAGTCATGTGGAAACAATATAAACATAATCATTGACGGTCAAATCATATCAGCAAATTAAAATAACCAGTTTCTGAACAACCCTTCTCTCATCATGTGAGACTGCAACTTCACAACCTCACGTAGTGTGCTAGTAAGCACAACGGATAATAAGGGGATTATATACCTTGTTAACCAAAAACCCCTTGACAAGTTTTAATATAACTGGTAGAATGTTAACCATAGAGAGACAAAAGGAGACCAGTTATGAGCGAGAAAAAGACGGAGAAAATAAGCTTTTACAAATTCTTTAAAAGATTCCCGGATGAGGAATCTGCCGAGAAGTTTTTTGCAGAAAGGCGTTGGGGAAAAGACGGCAAAAAGAGGTTCTGCCCGCATTGTGGAAGTGTAAGAACAGTAACTATGAAACACAAAATGCCGTACCGCTGTAAGGACTGCCGGAAGTTCTTCAGCGTCCGTACCAAAAGCATACTTGCGGAAAGCAATATTTCTCTTCATAAGTGGCTTATGGCAATGTATCTGTTAAATACAAACCTTAAGGGTGTACCAAGCACTAAACTCGCCAACGATCTAGGGATAACGCAGAAAACGGCATGGTTCCTCGCTCACCGGATACGGAAGGCTTTTGAAGATCAGCAGGAAGCCAAGTTCGTTTCCGATGTTGAGGTTGACGAGACTTACATGGGCGGGAAGTACTCAAATATGCACAAGTCGAGAAAGCCCCGGATGGTAGGAGCCGGTCCGCAGGACAAAACGCCGGTAGTAGGTATCAAGGAAAGGGGAAGCGGGAAAGTTAAGGCGAAGGTAACAGAGAGGGCAAGCGGTGTGTTGCTTCGAGGGATGGTAACGGAAACCGTGAAAGAAGGGGCTGTAGTCTATACGGATCAGAATAGAAGCTATGAAGGCCTTGTGAAAAAGAATTACAAGCATGAGTCAGTAAATCACGGAGTAGGGGAATACATCCGGGGGAAGGCTCACACTAACGGTGTTGAGTCATTTTGGAGTATGTTGAAAAGGGGGCATACAGGGGTTTACCATAAGATGAGTCCAAAACACCTTCAGAGATACATAGATGAGTATGTAGGCAGGCATAACATTAGGCCGCTTGCCACGATAGAACAGATAGAGATCACCTTCAAGGGAATGAATGGAAAGAGACTCAAGTATAAAGAGCTTATTGACTAGAAAGCACAAGACCTTGCGTTCTTTGTTCAATCAACCCGGTTTTTACAAATAAAGTTTCTTTGTAAAAATGTTTTCATTGGGTACTGTCTAGGAAACATAGGAATAGGTATTACTTTTAAGAGCATTAACAGGTGGAGGATAAAGTTGTGTCTTTAGAACGACCTCTTGAGTACTTCAAAAAAAACCAAGAGAAATTTGCCAAGGAACACCATGGAGAATTTGTAGTTATTCATGAAGAGGAAGTAGAAGGTTTCTATGAGAACCAATTAGAAGCTTACACCTCTGCAAAGAAGAAATATCCGGCCGGATCATTTCTTCTTAGGCCATGCCTCAGACCCGAAGAAGAAGAAACGCCTACATTTCATTCTAGGGTCGCTGGTTAATTGTGCCTATTCGTCGTTTTGCATTTACCACTAAGTTTAACAAAAGAGTCAACGTTCTCGAAAATGAAGTGGGAATATCGGAATCATGCGATCTGGAATCTGTAGAAGTTCCTCCAGAGATTGTCAAATTTAAAGCCATATGGGATACAGGAGCGTCTTGTAGCTGTATTTCACAAAACGTTGTTAAGTCTCTCAACTTTTCAGAGATAGATAAAGTAATAAATAATACGGCTAATGGCACTCGGGAGGCAGGTGTGTATCTCGTAAATATCTACCTTCCAAATAAGGTTGTTTTTCCTGGAGTTCGTGTTATAGATGCAAAGTTGCTTGATACGGATATATTAATTGGTATGGATATAATCAGCCAAGGCGATCTTGCAATTACTCACAAGAAAGAAAATACGTGGATGACCTTTCAGGTTCCATCATCCCATAGCATTGATTTCGTAGAGGAGATAGGAAAGGAAAATGAAAAAATAAAAGCTAAGAGAGTACGGAAGAACAATCGCAAGAAAAAACCTAGATATAAACGCTAATGGGCAGAAAACCAAAAATCATCCCCCACATTCCGGGAACGCTTGAGCAGATAGCCGACGCTATGTTTGTGAAAGACAAGGCCTATCTCCAAGCGAAAAAAGCTGAGGAAAGAACGGGGAAACCAACAACAGGAACAAAAAGAAAAAACCCATAAAAAACTAAAAACTCTCTGCAAATCGGAGGTTAAATCGCAATGCAAGCACCTTATCTGCATATTGCTTTTGTTTGTGGTTCCATTCCAGAAGATGGAAAAATGCCTGTAGAGGGGTTGCCAAACAGAGTTGATGTTGAAGGAGACACAAAGAAAATGTCTCCCTTTAAACTCCCAATTATCCTGTTCATTGGATTTGTAGCTGGAGAATACACAGGCAAAGCAGTAATAAGCATTCAGCCTGTTTCTCCTAATGAAGATACTCTACCTCCTCACTACAGCGAGGTAGAGTTTCAAGAGTCGCTTAACCATCGAGTCTATGTCAGTGTAAAAGTGGAGGAATTTCCGGTTCAGCAACCCGGAATCTATTGGTTTGACGTGAAATTAAACGGGAATCCAATGGCGAGAGTTCCTCTTGAAATTTCTTATCGTCGGAGGATGCCCAAGAAGCCCCCATCTCGTAGAAAGAAACAGGTCCCCCTGGGGTTTCGTAAGTCTTAACCGATTTAATAATTAGTTTGCGTTTCATTTCTATTTCCTACTTGGTTAACAAAGTATGTAATCCCCGATAATAATGATTGACTTTTAGCCAAAATACTCCGATAATTTATTAAGGAAATCTTAAGGAGGATGTTAATGAACGGAAAACCATTAACAAAATCTCAGCTTTCAAGCAGCCTAGCAGAGAAGGCGGGAATAACAAAGGCGACAGCCAAAACCGTTATTGACTCTATAGCGTCAATTGCGTGTGAAGAAGTAAAAGCAAAAGGAGAGTTCACAATTCCTGGAGTCGGTAAACTGGTCATTAGTAATCGCAGTGCCAGAATGGGAAGAAACCCTGCTACCGGTGAAGTAATCAGCATACCAGCAAGAAAAGTCCTGAAGTTTCGCGTGGCAAAAGCCTGCAAGGACTCTGTGCTGGGTTAAAAACACCTCCTCGACTTCACTCAACTGATACCGCCTTTCAGCGACCAGTTGAGAATTTCGACGGGATGTACGATCTTGGTCTTGGAATCCGAGTTGAGCAGTCCCTTGCGGATCTGTATCATGCACCCAGGATTCCCGACGGCTAGGTAATCAGCGTCGGCTTTTTCTACTTCGCGTATTTTCCTCGAGAGAAGCTTGGCGGACATCTCGGGTTGTACGATATTATATATACCAGCACTTCCGCAGCAGTGATCCGACTGCAGCATTTCGGTGAACTTAAGTCCTGGGACACTTCTCAGAAGTTCTCTTGGAGCCGACCGTATCCCTTGGCCGTGGACAATATGGCACGCATCCTGATAAGTAACCCTTATATCGAGCGGATGCAGTGGCACCCCTATTCCAGTATCCGAAAGAAATTCCATGACATCCACGGTTTTCGCTGAAAGCTGCGCCGCAGCTTCGGAGTAAACCGGGTCCCCGCGCAGAATCTCGACATATTCCTTCATGGTCGAACCGCATCCAGCGGAATTAACGACCACGGCGTCTACCTCCAATACAGTGAAAAGATCCACTAGTCGTCTCGCAAACATCCTTCCCTCCTCAAGTCTTCCGGAGTGAACAGAAAGGGCCCCGCAGCACCCTTGGTTCCGCGGAATAAAAACTTCGCAACCTGTTGCGCAAAGCACTTCGACCGTGGCCCTGTTTATCTCCGGGAAGAAAACCCCCTGAACGCAACCGCTCAGAAGAGCGACTTTCTTTTTTCTCTCTCCAAGCGCGGGGTAAAAAGCGGAAAGAGTTTCCCCGAAAGCAGAGATGACCTCGGGGAGCATATGAAACATGGAGGAAGCCGATGGACTTAGCCTGTTTAGAAGAGCAGGCGGAAAAATTTTCTTAAGGCCGAGAACCTTTACCAGATAAACAAACGGCAGAAGAAGCCTCAGCCTCCTCGGATAGGGGAAAATTCTGAAGATAAAAGCCCTGAGGATTTTCTCTCCAAGCCCCCTCTTGAATCTTCTTTCAATCTGTCCCCTCGACATCTCTATCAGGCTTCCATACTTGACTCCCGAGGGACATGCGGTTTCACAGGCAAGACATCCAAGGCACAGATCAAGGTGTTTTACAAGCGAGGTTCCCATTGGGATTCTTCCCTCCGCCGCAGCTTTTATCAGATGAATTCTGCCTCTCGGAGAATCAAGCTCGTTTCCGGTTTCAAGGTATGTAGGGCAGGATGAAAGACAGAACCCGCAGTGAACGCAGTCCTGTATTATCTTCCCGCTCGGGCGGTCCGTATCGTCAAAAGCCGTCTCAAGCGACATTACATCCCTCCACTCCCAAAGAAATCGAAAAATCCAAAGTCTCGTCACCTCCGCGACGAAACGCATCCTTGAGTTCCGCTTCGGCGCTGAAGGATTTTTTCTCAAGTTTTTTGCCGGATATATCAAGACGAAGAGAGTCTTGTGAAAAAGGATTGGGGGAAATCGTATAGTTAAGCCCGTCTTCTGATAACAGTGTTATTTCTGCCGTTTCGCCTAGGTAATTGATCGGAACATCCCGAATAGTGGCTGATCTTGATCCGTGGCAAAGAGTAAGCGATATCACATCGCCCACCTGAAGAAGTCTAAGATTAGTCCGCATATCAGAGGGGAGATATCCGTTCAGGTTTCCTTCTCCTATGCTTATCCCAATGCTTTGGCATAGAAATTCCCTGATTTTCTCTCTAAGCGAGATGGCCGATTCGTTGCCCGGATCTCTGGATATGTTTCTTTCGTTAAATTGAGAAAAGTGAAGCGCTATAAGAGCGCAGGCGTATGGATGCTTGCCGAGATGTCTTTCGAAACACTCGGACCAGATCTCAAACTGGCTCTTGGAGCGCATTTCCATGAAGCTTCTCGGATAACCGTTTTCCGGGTTAAAATCGGCTACTGAATCCGTTTTCTCCCATCCGCAGTCATGTTCCCTTATCGCCAGCATTACCTCATCTCTGGGTGTAATGCTTGCGAAATGCTCATTGCCCCAAAAGTTCATTATTCTTGAAGAAAGAAAAGCGTGGCTTGGCTGCGTTATAAGCGTCCATCCTTCGCCGGATTTTCTTCTTATCATAATCCTTACCCTCGGTCCGCGTCGAATATTTTTTCGCCGGGCAGTATGTCTCTGGGATCAAAACGCTGTTTGATATTTTTCATAAGCGAAAGTGCATCCCCGAGATCTCCCCACGCTCTTACCTTCTCCCTGAGTTCGCGGCGGATTCCCGAAAACATGATACGGCCCCCGAGCGAATCGGCAAGATTTTCGAGAAAGCGGGCCGCACTGACCGCCTGCTCGTCCTCGCCATTTACCGAAACAAGCGTAACACCCCTAGCGGGCCTTGAAAGACAGAGCGCATCAACCCCCGAGAGTGCCGGGCTACTCTCAATATCGGAAAGAGCCTCAACCGAAGCCGTTACGGGAAGAGTAAGCTTTGAGGAAAAACTCACCCCGGGCAAAAACGGAAACTCCCTTACCGCAGCCCATAAGTCCCGAGAGATCTCATCGTCCATCTCAACAAAAGAGGAGGTCTCTCCCGAGGCTGTTTCCCTCACCTGTTTTATCTGGTCGACTACGGCCTCTTCGAAACTGTCGAATCTGAGCAGTATAGTCCTCTTCGCCCCCTGTGTCGTCGTCCCGAATTCCGAAGAGAGGTTTTCATCCAGTATTTCAAAGCATGTGGGGACGATATCTGCAGCAAGTATCGCCCTAGCCGCCTGGGAACAGGAGACATGGTTGTCGAAGCCCAGAACGAGGGTTCTTGAGAAGTATTGCCGTGGGTAGAGCCTGAAAGTCGCTTCTGCCAGAACACACAGGGTTCCGAGCGAACCTACCATCAGCTTAGGAATATCATAGCCCGCTACGTTTTTAACTACCTTTCCTCCAACGTTTATGATCTCCCCGTCGGCCCTTACGGCCTTGACTCCGAGGATAAGTTCCCTGCACGTACCGTATCTGGTGCTCATGGGACCGCAAAGATTTGACGACACCAGCCCTCCCACGGTCGCTCCAGTGTTAAGAAGGGGCGGATCCACTGGAAAAATCTGGTTCTCGCACCCGATTACCTTCTGAAACTCCCTGACCTCCATGCCGCACTGGACCGTGGAAACCATATCGGAAGGTTCGTGAAAGAGAACCCTGCAAAGACGCCTGAGTGAAAGCGCCGCACTGATCTCATCTACCGGGTTGCCGAGAAAAAGCTTTGTGCCCCCCGCAAAAGGAAAAATACGGATGCCGCTTCGCGAGGCAAAACTCAGGATTCGGGATATTTCCTCAACGGTTTCGGGATAGAGCACTATTTGGGGAGAGAAGCCGAATTCCGGGACACTTGGAACCGCGTCCCCGGAACCCGGAACATGGAAGCTTGAAACCATCTTGGAAAGTTCTGTTACGTAAGACATTTCTTTTAAACGGACGGGCCATTAAACACTGAACATGGTCCCAGCTTTACTAGAAAAGTTCCCCCATTTCCTTTGGCGAAGGAGCCTCGGAACCGTGTTTTCGCATCCCGGGCTCAACGCATGTTCTCGGAGTGGGGAACACTTTGCCAGGATTGCAGAGTCCTTCCTCATCAAAAGCGCACCGCACGAGATTCATCGTGTCTATTTCCTGTTCATTGAACATAAGCGAAAGAAACCTCTTCTTGTCAAACCCGACGCCGTGCTCTCCCGTAATGCTGCCGCCGGCATCAACGCACACCCTGAGTATCTCTCCGGAGAGCTCCTCGGCTTTTTCAGATTCTCCTTCGACTTCCGGATCATAGAGCACCAGTGGGTGAAGATTTCCATCTCCCGCATGAAAGACATTCGCAACCCGAAGACCGTACTGCTTGCCGAGATCTCCTATCTCCCCAAGTACCCTGGCAAGGCTGCTCCTGGGTATTACTCCGTCCTGAACATAGTACCCGGGACTTATTTTCCCCATGGCGGCAAACGCGCTTTTACGCCCCTTCCAGAAAAGCTGCCTTTCGCTTTCATCCGCCGCCAGCTTTATTTCAACCGCGCCGTTTTCCCTAAGTATTCCGATTACTGCCGGAACCTGAGCGTTGACTTCCGCCCCAGGCCCGTCAAGTTCCACGAGAAGAATCGCCCCGGCGTCTCTCGGGTATCCGGCGCCTACAGTGGATTCGACAGCGTTTATGCTTAGATTGTCCATGATTTCCATTCCCGCAGGAATCACCCCGGAAGAGATAATTGCGGAAACAGATGCCCCGGCATCTTCGATTCTTTCAAACGAGGCGAAAAGGGTTCTAACCACCTGGGGCTTCTTTATTATCCTCAAAAAAACCTTGGTGACGATACCTAAAAGGCCCTCGCTTCCGACCACGAGCGAGAGAAGGTCATATCCGAAATTCTCTGGAGTCATCCCCCCGAACGTAGCCACGGCGCCGTCGGGTAAGACCATCTCCACCCCGAGCACATGGTTGGTCGTGACTCCGTACTTAAGACAATGCACTCCGCCCGAGTTTTCGGCAACATTGCCTCCTATGGTGCACACGATCTGACTTGAAGGATCGGGAGCATAATAAAAGCCCTCGGCGCTTACGGCATCGGTCACGGAAATATTCACCACTCCAGGCTCAACCACCACGACGCGGTTCGGAATATCCACATCAAGAATCCTGTTCATTCTTGAAAGCGATATCACTATCCCCTCACGATTCGGAAGGGCGCCCCCGGAGAGCCCGGTTCCCGCTCCTCTGGGAACGAAAGGGATTTTTTCCCGATTGCAAAGCTTTACGACCCGAGAAACTTCCTCCGCGCTTGAGGGCAGAACGACGAAAACAGGTTTTACCCTGTATCCCGTAAGCCCGTCACTCTCATAGGCAATCAGTTCATCCTCAGCGGAGATAACCGCCTCGGCACCCAGTATCCCTACAAGTTCCGAAGCGATACGGGATTTCCATCTCCCGGTCCTTTTTGCTGCTTGCGAACCCATCATTAAACTTATAGTATATCGGAACCCGGCAGACGCTAAAAATTAACTGAGATGAAAATTATAAAAGAAGACAACCCACTCGTATTCGATAAAGCATCCGAGTGCATTAGAAACGGAGGAGTGATTATATACCCGACCGAAACACTCTACGGGATCGGCTGTATTGCGTTTAACCAAGAGGCCTGCCGGAAAATAGTAAGGATAAAACAAAGGTCCGGGGACAAGGGGCTTATAGTTCTCGTAAGGGATGGGGAGATGCTGGATCGCCACTTCCATATTCCTGCCGAACTGCTTGGAAGATATTCCCGGAACCAGAAGCCCCTCACTCTGATACTCCACCCGAAATCCGCTTTTCCAGAAGAGGTCTCAGGAGGAAGAGCCTCTGTCGCGGTAAGAATTTCCACATCCCCTTTCGTAAAAGAGATCCTTAGCCGCGTGGGGGAGCCCATAACCTCTACAAGCGCGAACATAAGCGGCAGGGATACCTCAAACCGGTTCATCAATATCCGCAGGGATTTCCCGAGCGGAATTGATGTTATGGTGGATTCTGGTACCCTACCGCCCTCAATGGGTTCCGCAATAGTCAATCTGACGACCTCGTCGCCCGAGATTATCAGAGAAGGGGACCTTTCCCTAACCGAGATAGAGGAGATTCTTTATGGCTGAGATAGAACCTTTCAGAGGAATAAGATATAACGAAGAAGCGGTCGGGGATTTCGCGAAAGTCATCGCTCCCCCTTATGACGTCATAAGTCCACAGCAGCGCGAGGAACTCCAAGCCAAAAGTCCCTTTAACGCAGTGAGAATCGAGCTGCCTGAAGGAGAGGGAGAGCAGCGTTACGCAAACGCGAAAGAAACCTATTCGAAGTGGCTCGGGGATAATGTGCTCATAAGGGATGACGAACCGTCAATCTATCCTTACTACCAGGATTTCGAGTTTGAAGGACAGCGCTACACGAGAAAGGGGGTCATAGCGAACTTAAAGGTCGAAGACTTCGACAAAAAAATCGTCCTGCCACATGAGCAGACCTTCAGAAAACACAAAGAAGACCGCTTAGCGCTCACAATCGCCTGCAATTCGAACCTCAGCCAGATCTTCTGCATCTACCCAGACGCCTCAGGAGAAATCGAGAAAGACATAGACAAAAATATCGGGGAACCGCTTGTGGACGTTATCTTTGAAGAAGGTATAAGAAACACTCTTTGGAAGATATCCGACCCGGAAATCATACAGCGGGTAAAAAGCCTCCTCGCGGACAGATCGATTCTGATCGCAGACGGCCACCACCGTTACGAAACCTCGATAAACTTCAGAGACCTGAAGAGGAAAGAGACGGGCGAAAATTCAGGACCAATGCCCTGGGATTACGTAATGACCTATCTCTCGCGGGGAGAAGGCCAGGGACTTATAATCAATCCCACTCACAGGATGGCGAAAAAAGTCGGGGAGAACCTTATTGACGATCTGCGGGAAGATTTTGAAGTCAAGAGAATTGCACTTGAGGACTCGCTTGATCTTGGCCCGGACCAGATATCCGTTGTAACCAAAGATCCCGGAAGAACTTTCAGACTCACTCCAAAGGCGATACATAAAAAAAACTATGAGAACCTCGCCGTGACAATTCTTCACAGCCGGGTTTTTGGAAAACTGGTAGAAGAAGACAAGGCAGACGTGCGGTACTCCAAGTTCCCTGAAGAAGTATTTGAGAACGTGCACAACGGAGGGTTTGATGCCGGATTTCTTCTTCCCAAACTGAAATCAGAGGACATATTCAAAGTGGTTCTAGACGGAACCAAAATGCCTCACAAAACCACCTACTTTTACCCAAAAATTCTCTCCGGGCTCGTATTCAGCCCCCTGTGGCGCTAAGCACAAAAAAAAAAGAGGAGGAGAAACCGTTTACCGGTCTCCCTCCTCTTCTATTCATCACAAGCTTACGCTACTAACGCAAACCCATGCTTTCTGTCATTATCCCTGGCTATACTGCGGCAGCAGGAACCTGTGACGCATCGTGTACTCAAACGGTGTGGAGTAGACTACATGACCCATGTCTTCCACTGCCCTCTCTACCGTCCTTGTCCATATCGTCAACGCCGGCGGGATGATCAGGTTGAACGTGAAACTTATCAACCCTACTACTTCCGCCGCTGGTATCTGACCACCCATATAGTCAAACGGAGTTCCTGACATGAACCACGAACGTACATCCTCAGTTACAGCTGTCCTCACACTCTCTGGGTTCAGCTGGAACCTGTGTCCCGTACCAAATCCCGGCGGAAGATCCGACGGCAGATACGTTATCTCATGGATACTGTTCGATACATCAGGTCTGGTCGTTATCCTGTAGTTCATCCTACCCCAGTCGGTCTTGCCATAGAAAGTTGGCCTCGCCGACAGCGGCCTGTCAGAATAACGCCCGTTCGCAGTGTGCAGTATATACCCCCTGCGCTCCATCAAATGGTTAAAATAGTTGTTGTTGGTACCATGCTCATACCCTGCTATGTATGCAGCCTTCTTCGGAAATCCGAATGGCTCCTTACCCGCGAATATCGGTGAGTCGTTCGACAGATACATGTACGGATAATATCCCGCCCTGTATATGTGCCCACTCCCGTCATCCACTGTCGCAGAGAACGTTACGCCCATCTCCATGTATGGACCTAACATCGTGTTCTTGTGTATTACGTACCAAAACTCTATTACATCGTCCTGGACCTCGATCGGCTCCGGTACCACCGCTTTCATCGCATTGATGTCTGCCCTTATTACATAGGCCATCCACCTGCTCTCCGTATAGGTAAGCGGTATGATATCGTAGTCGAACACGGGGTCCGCTACGCCCTGGCTGATTATGTGGATCCTGTCCCTGTCCAATGGTAATGGTGGAACTTCCCCTTCATCCAGCCAAGGATAACTGTACTCATTTGCCTGTAATCCCATTATGGTATTACCTCCTTAACTTATATCTATTTTATGAACCCTGACTGATCGGGAACTGCTGCCTCAATCCATACTTGTATGGTGTGGCATATCCACGATAACTCGCTGGCCTCTCGTATGTCTCCGTCCACAGTACTACTGCCGGAGGTATTACGAGATCAAACACAAACGATATCAATCCAGTTACTTCCTGGATCTTTACCTCTGCTCCCATGTTGTCAAACGGCGTGGCCTGCATAAACCAGTTTATAGCGTCTCCGCTTGCAGTCCTCGTGTGCTCAGGCTTTATCTTGAACCTGTGTCCCTGGATCATAGTGTCAAACGGAGGCGGCAGCGCTGATGGCAGATACGTGAGCTGCCACTCCGAACTCGATACGTCCGGTCGCGTTATAACCTTCATGTTGAACTTACCCCAGTCCGTCTTACCATAGAAATACGGAGGTGTTACCTGCTTGTCGTCAAACTGTCCTGTCGCACTGTGCAGCAGGTACCCGTTACGACTCATTGCAAATCCAAAGAAGTCAGTGCCTTTCTCTCCACCATGTACCGTACATCTGATGTACGACATCTTCTTTGGAAATCCAAGTACACGACCAGCATCCACCGGCGCATCTCCCGTAAGATACATATACGGATAGTATCCCGCCTTCCATACGTTCCCATCAGGATCGCTGTAAGTCGCCGATACCGTTACGCCAAACTCAAGATATGGACCTAACATCGTGTGCTTGTGATCCACATACCAAAACTCTACTAAGTCTGCATTCTCACCATCCCATACCTGCAGCGGGGGATTCGGGCACAGACGGCTCCGAGTCGCCTCGTCGCATCTTATAATGAATGCCGACCACCTGCTGTCCGTGTAAGTCAGCGGCAGCACGTCTATGTCCCAAAGCGGATCCGACGGATTCGCTATGATCCACGACTTGATATCCCGCTCTATTGGAGGGGGCGGGACCTCTTTCGTCAACTCCCAGTACTTCGTTGGGACGTTTAAATGACTATGGCTCATATTTAAGCCTCCTTAATTAGTTTAGGGCCAAAACTCACCAAACACTCCCATACCTCACACACTCCCCAATGCCCCTGTTGATAAAGTGTTGGTAGCCTTGTTGGATGCGACAAGGCGCAACCTCACCCAATTTGTATTAAATCAAACCCTATACCCCTTTGTCAAGTACTTTTTTTGACAATCCCATCAAACTTTTCCCCGGCTCCGGGGTCCCGAAGAATACCCGTCCGTTTAATCAGTTTAGGGATGGTAATTTCATACGAGGAAAACGGGGAATTTTCCATCCGTAACCCGGCAGTGGCTTATCTGCAATCGGGCAAAAAAAAAGCCGCCGAAGCCACTTAATCCCGCTAGGGAAAAAACAGCCACGGCGGCAACCGGAAGGTGGAACAGTTCATATAGTACTCTCTATTTGGCAGAAATGTCAATAAAGTTTTTAGGATAATTGCAAAGTTCCTTTGCCACAGAGCGCTAAAACGGCTATACTGCCTTCCCGAAAAAACTTTCTCGCTAAATGAGAATTGGCACAGGGAGGACGCCAAAATTGCCTATTGATTTCGAATTCACGGACGAGCAGCGCATGTTTCGGGAAATGATAGTGGATTTCGCCCAGAACGAGATAGAGCCGCTGGTCGAAGAAGCGGAAGCCACCCAGACCTTTCCCAAGCAGTTGTTTCCCATGCTCGGAGAAATCGGGCTGCTTGGAATCTCCTTCCCAGAAGAATACGGGGGAGTCGCTCAGGACAAGATAATGGACTGCATATTCTCGGAAGAGATGGGAAGGGTTAACGCTGGCATAGCTATGTGCATCAACGCTCACACGAGCCTTTCCATGTTTCCCATATACAAATTCGGCTCCGAGGAGCAGAAACAGAAATATCTCGTCCCCGGAATTGAGGGCAAAATAATAGGCTCTCTGGGAATCACGGAACCCAACGCCGGTTCCGATGCGCGAAGCATAAGAACCCAGGCGGAGAAAAAGGGAGACCGCTACGTGCTTAACGGCACGAAGACCTGGATAACAAACGGCACGATGTGCGATTACGCGGTTGTGGCCGCATACACCGACAAGACGAAAAAGGGGCACGGAATAAGCATATTCATAGTTGACAAAGGAACCCCGGGGTTCTCCGTCAGCGGAAAGATGCACAAACTTGGGCATCGCTCCGCGGACACCTCGGAACTTATATTCGAGGGCTGCGAGGTTCCCGAGGATAGCCTGCTCGTGGGAGAAGGGGGGTTTGCGGGAGCGATGGAAACGCTGCTCGGAGCGCGCATAACCCACGCCGCAAAAAGCGTCGGAATAGCACAGGCCGCGTTTGAATACGCTCTTCAGTATTCAAAGGAAAGAGAAGCGTTCGGAAGGCCCATATCGAAGTTTCAGGCCATAAGCTTCAAGCTCGCCGACATGGCGGTAAAAATAGAAACCGCAAGACTCATGGTTTACAAGGCCGCATGGCTCTACAGCAACGGGAAAAGGTGTCTGAAGGAGGCTTCCATGGCCAAATTGTACTCGGCCGAGATAGTACAGTCGGTAGCCACAGAGGCCCTGCAGGTGCTCGGGGGCTACGGTTATAGCGTCGAGTACAACGCGGAGAGATACTACCGCGACGCTAGGCTAGCTTCCATAACCGAAGGCACTTCCGAGATACAGCGTATCGTTATTTCGCGCGAACTTGGAATTTAGTTTGGCAAACGCGGTATATATATAGTAATATGATACGGATTTTTAATACAAAGAGTTAAGTTTTATCAAGGAGGAAGCACCAAAATGTCAGAGAATCTTCCGGGCATACAAGAAACCCGAGAACTTCTTAAGAAGAAAAAAATAGTTATCGCCGGGGTGGGCGAAACCGAACAGGGAAAAATCCCGGATAAAAGCTCCTTTCATTTCCTGAGCGAAGCTTCTAAGCTTGCTATTGAGGACGCGGGGATAAAAAAAGACGACGTGGACGGCCTCGTAACTGCGTTCTCGCTCGTAGAGCACACTTTCATGCACTGCACTACCTTTGCTGATTACTTCGGCATGAACCCGAGGTTTTTCTCCTCGGTTGCCGTGGGGGGAGCAACGGCGGTGTGGATGGTGGCTGAAGCCGCAATGGCCATAGCCTCAGGACAATCTGAAGTGGTACTCTGCGTAAGAGGGGACAACACCCTCTCGGGGATATCGTCTTCAGGGATGCTGGCCCTTATAAGGGAGATGTGCCACGCCGAGTTTGAGTTCCCCTACGGACTGACTACTCCGGGGGGATACGCACTTGCCGCACAGAGATACCTCCATGACTGGGGCGCACGAAGAGAACACCTTGCAGCGGTAGCTGTAACAATGAGAAAGCACGCAGCAGACAAAGAAAACGCGATGAACAAAGATCCTTTGTCCATAGAGGATGTTATGGGTTCAAGAGTTATAGCAGAGCCCCTTACCAAGTATGACTGCTCCATTATCTCAGACGGAGGAGCAGCTTTCATCGTTACTACAGAAGACAAGGCCAAGGAGCTTGGGATAACAAACAATCTTGCTTATCTCTGGGGAATGGGACAGGGATACTCCCACCAGTACCTAACAACTCTTGAGAACCTGGATCAGATATACAACGCGGTGGAACGTTCCGGGCAGAAGGCTTTTAACACAGCGGGGATAGAACCCAGGGACGTTGACATAGCGTTTCTTTATGACTGCTTCACCATAACAGTGCTCCTTGAGCTTGAGGGCCTCGGGTTTGTTCCCAAGGGAGAGGGGGGAGCGTTTGCTCTTGAGGGAAGAATGGAGATAGGGAAGGACCTTCCTGTTAACACCCACGGGGGACTGCTCTCCCAGGCGCATCTTGGTGCCATGCATCATGTGGTTGAGGCTACACTGCAGCTGAGGGGAGATGCGGGGGCAAGGCAGGTGGAGGATCCTGAGGTGGCTGTGGTTCATGGAAACGGCGGGATAGTGTCGGCTCACAGCACGGTGGTACTTGGCAACCAGCCGATTAATTAACACATAAAGGAGACAAAGAAGATGTCAGAAGAGAAAAAAGAGTACAACAAGCCTTTGCCTGAGTTCCGGCCGGAGACAAAGCCTTTTTGGGAAGCTGCCAGGGAGCACAGGCTGGTTATCCCAAGGTCAAGGGAAACCGGAGAGTTTTTCTTTTACCCAAGAGCTCTTTCCCCGGGAGGGGACATGAGTGATGACATAGAGTGGGTTGAGAGTGAGGGACGGGGGAAAGTGTGGACTTTTTCCATACATCACATGGGACCTTCTAAGGCCTACAAGGGAGAACCTCCCTATGTGGTAGCCCTTATTGAGATGGAAGAAGGGGTGAAGATGATGTCAAATGTTGTTGACGTTGATCCAAAGGACGTGTCCATCGGTATGGACGTTCAGGTCTGCTTCGATGACGTTACCGATGAGGTCACCCTCCCCAAATTCAAACCCGCGGGATAAAAAGGAGAATAAAAATGCCAAGACTTTTTTACGAAGACCTTAACGAGGGAGACGAGCACAAAAGCTCGGGCAGAACGATTACCGAGGCCGATATCGTCAACTTTGCGGGACTCTCCGCAGATTACAATAATATGCACATAGACGAGGAGTTCGCCAAAAAGACCGTGTTCAAGACAAGAGTCGCTCACGGCATGCTGGTTACCTCCATAGCCACGGGCCTCTGGTTCACCATGCCTAGACTCGCTACTGTCGCCTTCATGGGGCTTGAGGACTGGAGATTTTCGGGAGCTGTATTCCCGGGTGATACGATTCACATAACGAGAAATCTCGTTGAAAAAAGGGAACACAAGCGTCCGAACATGGGATTTTTCATTTTTGAGGTAAACGTCTTTACCCACAAAGACGCTGAAAAGCCCGTTCAGAAGGGAAAGTGGGTAATTCTCGTCCAGAGAAAAGAAGAAGCGTAAAAAACTCCGGAATCTCCTGACTCGGGCTTATACACAAAACCCAAGTTAAGTCAGGGAACTAACGAGGAGTGAAAAAAGCAAAAAAAGAGGGGACTCGAAAGTCCCCTTTTTTTTTACCACCTGTAAACCGGCACTCCCTTGCCTTGTGGACAAGGAATTATTTGCTCGGCTACCGCTGCATCAAGAATTATCTGAAGCTGCAGCCGCCTTGCAAACTTTTGCAAAGTTTCGGACTGCCTAGCCGAAACAAAACAGATTCTTAAAAAACCTATGCTTCCCGTTCAGGGAAGCACGGGCAGCGTCAAATCTTAGCCTGGTACTCCACCGAGAGGATTCCACTTTTCAGTAAGCAGAAGCATTCCCGGGATCAACAGAGTCACTATCGACTCTATTATAAACAGATAGGCTATCGGTTTGCCAAGATCCTTGCCCTGCGAGAACGCAAAGAAGCAAAGAAGTACAAGCAAAGCCCATGCCCAGCAGAAGTACGCAAAATACGCAAGCCCAAGTGCCTGGAAATGAGCCCCGTACCATACAAACACTACCGTCGCGAATAGACAGTAAACACCTAGTCCCTTCGCGTCATGTCCGTGTACGAATACCGCGTAAACTATCAGATATATCAATGCAAATACCGACACAAGCGCGGTAGCTGCCGTAAGACCCAGAGTGTGCAGCTTCCAGGCGGCAATCGCTATAAGAATGCCGACACCAAGATTTAACACACCCACTTCCTTCGCTCCAGTTTTACCCAAAAGGGTCATTCCGTTTGCAAAGAACACGAATCCTACTAGCAGTAATACGTAACCTAATAAAGCTTCTATTGGAACCATACTAACCATACCTCCTGTATGAGATCATAACTGTTCCTGGTCCCAAGACAGGGACCGCTAATTCTACTTTTATCACAGATGTATCTTCAATGTCAAGGGATAATACAGGGTGTTGAGCAAGAACTCTCGGTTATTTACTTGCCCTTGGCAGACCGTTTCACCGGGAGGGAATAAAATCCAAAGCGACCGAGTTTATACAATACCGAAGTCCGGTCGGAGGGGGACCGTCACTGAAAACATGTCCTAAATGCTCTCCACATTTGCTTGACACCACTTCAAAGCGCCTGAGTCCGAAGGAATTATCGGGAACTATCCTTATGGCATCTTCGCTTATGGGTTTCCAGAAACTTGGCCATCCGGTCCTCGAGTCGTATTTATGCTCGGAGGAAAAAACAGGCTGTCCGCAACCAGCAGTCACGTAGGTGCCTTTTTCCTTGTTGTAAAGCAGAGCGCCTGAAAAAGGAGCTTCCGTGCCTTTTTTCCAGAGTACTTTGTACTCAAGGGGCGAAAGTTTCTTTTTCCACTGCTCCGCGGTAAGCCCCATTACCCCCTCGGGCGGGGGTTTTTCAGCCTGTTCTCCGCCCGCAGGCAGAAACGGCGAAAGGACAAGCACCGCAATCACAAGAATAATCAAGACAATTCCGCGCATAATCATGAAAACGACCTCTACTTCTCAATATAAACACCCTCTGTCGGCATGTAAAGTGCCTTAAAATCAGGTATCTAAAAAAGCAAAAAGCCCACACCAAAGGGCGGAGGAGGGAAAAAGCATGCCGAAAACACTTGAGGTTCTTGGAGCCTACGACGAAAAACTCATAAGAGAAATTCCCGTGACCAGCAAAAGGGAGATGGAAAAAGCGCTTTCTGACGCAAGGGCTCTTGCCGATAATCCTTCAGAAAGAATTCCTCTTCCGAAAAGAATAGAGATCCTCGAGCGAACGAGGCTGTTTGTCGAGAAAAACTACGACCGTATTGTAACGGACGCCGCCGCGGAGGGCGGAAAACCCCTCATTGACACCAGAGCGGAGGTCACAAGGGCTATAAACGGAATAAAGGTAGCGATCGAATCCCTCTCGAACCTAGGTGGAGAAGAAATACCTATGGGCTCAAACTCCGCTTCCCTAAACAGGATGGCGTTTACCATCAGGGAACCGATAGGTGTTGTGGTAGCCATCTCGGCCTTTAATCATCCTTTCAACCTCGCCGTTCACCAAGTGATACCTGCGGTGGCCGTCGGCTGCCCGGTAATCATCAAGCCCGCGCTCAACACGCCCCTCTCCTGCCTTAACCTGCTCGAAGCTCTTTACGGAAGTGGCCTCCCGAAACGATGGGCCCGCGCCGTTATTGTTGACGATACGCTCGCTGAAACTCTGGCCACGGATAAAAGGGTCGACTACCTTACGTTCATAGGTTCCGCGAAAGTGGGATGGCACCTGAGGTCAAAACTCGCACCGGGAACCAGGTGCGCCCTCGAGCACGGGGGCGCGGCTCCAGTGATAGTAGAGCCCGACGCCGACATAGCCGACATGCTTCCTCTCCTGGCAAAAGGCGGCTTCTATCACGCAGGCCAGGTCTGCGTTTCCGTGCAGAGGGTTCTCGCGCAGAGTTCAGTGGTTAAAAAGGTTGTCGAAGGGCTAAAAGAACTCGCCCTTGAGGCAAAAGTGGGAGACCCGATGAGCGAAGAAACGCAGATAGGCCCTCTCATAAATCCGGGCGAGGTCTCAAGAGTCCATACCTGGGTAAAAGAGGCCTTAAGGAAAGACGGGAAGCTTCTTTGCGGAGGCAAAAAGATCGGCAAAACATGCTATGAGCCCACGGTAATCCTCAACCCGCGCCAAGACTGCAGGCTCTCTCGCAGTGAGATCTTCGGACCCGTTATAGCCGTTTACTCCTACGAAAAAATGGAAGAGGCCATAGAACTCGCAAACAGCCTCCCCTACTCGTTTCAGGCGTCTGTATTCACCAAGAATATCGACACCGCCCTTGAGGCCGTAAGGAAACTAAAAGCGGCGTCGGTACTTGTAAACGACCACACCGCGTTTCGGGTCGACTGGATGCCTTTTCGGGGAGCCGGGCACTCAGGAATCGGAACGGGAGGAATTCCGTACACGATGCGCGAGATGACCCACGAGAAGCTGGTGGTAATAAGATCATCCTCAATATGAATGACCCCAAGGAAAGTTCCTGCCGGGAAAAGCTATGTCCCGGCAGGAAAATATCGTTGCATTGAAACAGGCTTAGAAGCTGTACTCGTAAGCCAGGTAGTAATAGCCGCCGTTAAACCCGAAAGGCGCCGATCGTCTGGAGTAAGTGAAAACCCCGGGAGAGTCAACTACAAGGCGTTCGTCGTGATCGTATATGGTACCACCCCTTCCCTGGCCAATCTTGTTTTTGTCGGGCTTTACGTCAAAAAGATTGTTAGCTCCGATTATAAACGTGCCGAGCTTGCCGATATCCAAGCTGAAACTCGCGTCTGTCAAGTACTTCGCACCGTAAGTCTGTCTTTTTCCATCGTCAAGGACTGTATACTCTCCGTAGCGGTGAACCGCGACCAGTAGAGACGCGAAGCCCTTTGAATAAGAACCGGAAAGGGAAAACCGGTCTTTAGGCTGCCATTCTTCAACTATCGAACGGTCCTGCTCGGTGAAAAGTGATGCCGGCAAATCCGAGGGAAGATTTACGTCCGTGATCTCGGTCTCGTTTACCGTCCCGGCTAAAACAAGCCTTAAAGTGGAGCTGTCGGCGAAGGAATGGTCAAAGCTCGCCACTATATCAACTCCCTTGGTAGTAGTATCCGCGGCGTTCATGAAGAACTGTCCCTGAGCATCATTTGCCCTTAATGCCTCCCTTATGACATCTGGAATACCTTCTTCATCTTCAATCCTTCCGCTCAGAATAACACGGTCATCAATCGTTATGTAATAAAAATCCGTCGTGAGGGTAAGAGCGGGAATCGGGTTAAAAACAAAGCCGGCACTGAAATTCCTCGACGTCTCCTCCTTAAGCTCAGGAACCCCTATAGCTTTCGCCAGATCGCTGTCATTACGGTAAGTTCCCACCGTCCTAAGTACACCCTGGTTAAACTGCGTCGAGGTATTGTTAAAATAAATCTGCTGCATGGAAGGAGCCCTAAAACCAGTGCTTGCAGAACCCCTTAGGGCAAACGAATCGGAAAGTGCCGCTCGGGCAGAAAGCTTTCCGTTAAAAGTATTCCCGAAGTCGCTGTAGTTCTCGTAACGCACAGCCGGGCTTAAAAGCAGCATCTTGCCCACGTCAAATTCCGCGTCGGCGTAAGCGGAGAAAGCATCCCTCGTTTCCGAAACCTCGTTGCTGGGTTTAAAACCGGGAAACACCTGAATTCCACCGGGCGAACCTCCGGGCATATCATAATCTTCATATGAATATCTTTCACCGGCTGCTATTTCATATTCTTCCCTTCTGTACTCGCCTCCCCAAGCAAGATTTCCGAATGTGAACGGGGAAGTAAAATCAAGGTTAATAGTGTGCTGAAAAAGCTTAAGTTCTCCAGCGTCAGCAGATGTCTGGGCATTGCCTGTGTAATCCACTCCTTCTATACACCCGCTTTTATCCTCTTTTTCCCGGCACGCAACCCACGAAGCATTCTGGGAATCAGTTATTTCAAAGGCAAAAGTGTTTCCACCCACGACATAACTTGCGTCCATCTTAACGCTGTCGGTAAGGTCTCCTTCAAAACCAGCACCGAACGCGTAATCATTCACGCGGGTATTTATAAGGGGAAGAAAACCGTCCGGAAAATCAGATCCGGCAGGATTGCCGCCATTTCTGTTTTGTCTGTAAAAACCTCCGCCCTGGTTGTCCCTCACAGACAGATCAAAAAAACTGTAAACCTCGCCATCCATAAAATCTACCGGCCCTCTCATGTTTGCAACGAAACTTACGTGCGTCGACTCCGCGTCGCCTACCCTGAACACATCTCTGTCAATATTGCGCTCGGGATCGTTCACAGAATCATCCGTAAGAGTAAGCGGCCTTTTTGCTCGACGCGTATAAGGTTCCCCGTCATCCCGATCTCCATTGCCATTCAGATCATCATATTCCCATGCACCTGAAAGACATCCAATTGGACTATTGTCAATATTGTCCTGACACATGCTATTTCGATACTGAATATCTCCCATAAGCCCCGCCCGATTGGAACTCTTCCTGTCTCTTACCTGAAGGGTTACGTTAACAACACTCTCTCCGCCGAGCGAAAAACCCTTGTTTATGCTCGCCACAAGAGTTTCTCCGTCTCCTTCGTAAAGCTGTCCCGCAGACGCCGTGATCTTACCGTCGTAGCCATCCTTGAGCACTATGTTTACAACGCCGGATATAGCGTCTGAACCGTACTGCGCTGAAGCGCCGTCTCTCAGGACTTCGATTCTCTTTATCGCACTCACAGGAATCGTGTTCATATCAACACCCGCTGTGCCTCTCCCCACTGAGGTATTTACGTGTATCAAGGCACTTTTGTGACGGCGTTTTCCGTTAACCAAAACCAGAACCTGATCAGGGCCCAGACCCCGAAGCGTGGCGGGACGGAGAGCGTCCGTTCCGTCGCTTATGGTCGAACTTGAAAAGTTAAAAGACGGTATGAGTTCCTGAATAACCCGTCCTACCTCCGTCTGGCCCGTAGCGACGATCTCCTCTTCGGTTATGACGTCAACGGGAACCGGGGAGTCGGAAACGCTGCGTTCCTCAAAACGGCTGCCGAGGACAACTAGCTTTTCAAGCTCGAAAGCCTGCGCCAAGGGACTTAGCAAAACCGCGAAAAGCAGCACTGTAAGCCCTGTAATAATTCCTTTTTTCATCTCATCTCTCCTTAGTTCAAATGATACGGATTTTCGATTATAACACAGAACGCGGCGTAGTTTAAGCCGTAATCTAAAGGAAATAAATAATTTGAAACAATCGTTATTTCTCCAGAGCCTTAGTAAAAACCATCGCAAACTAAACGATTAAGATCCGGTTTCGTTGAGATTCGATACATCCTCTCGGCGTTTGAAACATAGGGACATTGCTTTATACTTTCAGCCTGACCATGAAAACGGACCTTATTCGAAACTTCTCCATAATAGCCCATGTCGATCACGGCAAATCAACTCTCGCCGACAGGCTCCTTGAATTCACCGGTACCTTAAGCGAACGCGAGAAAACCGAGCAGTTCCTAGACAACATGGAAATAGAAAGGGAAAGGGGAATAACCATAAAGGCCCAGGCGGTAAGGCTTAAGTACAAGGCCGATGACGGCAGAACCTACGAATTCAACCTTATAGACACCCCCGGGCACGTCGATTTCAGTTACGAGGTTTCGCGAAGCCTTATAGCGTGCGAGGGAGCGCTGCTCGTCGTTGACGCATCTCAAGGAGTTGAGGCCCAGACACTCGCCCACGCATACCTAGCTGCCGATTCCGGGCTTGAGCTCCTCCCTGTTATAAACAAGATAGATCTGCCTTCCGCCGAACCCGAGAGGGTGAAAAAAGAGATAGAGGATATAGTCGGAATCTCCACGGAACACGCCGTTTTGGCAAGTGCCAAGGACGGGACCGGCACGAAGGAAATACTGGAATCGATCGTGGCACTCGTGCCGCCGCCGAAAACTCCCGAGGATTCGAGGCTTAAGGCGCTCATATTCGACAGCTGGTTCGATTCATACCAAGGGGTCGTGATGCTGGTAAGGATATACGAAGGAACAGTAAGACTCGGCATGAGCATAAAGCTTATGGCTACCGGCAAAAAATACGAGATTAGGAAAATAGGCACGTTCGCTCCGCAGGCCACGGAACTTGAGGAGCTCGAAACGGGACAGGTCGGATTCATAACCGCCTCGATAAAGGAAATCGGCGAAGCCGGGGTCGGAGACACGATAACAGCTTCCGACCGTCCCACTGAAGACCCCCTCGAAGGGTTCAAGGTCATAAAGCCCATGGTTTTCAGCGGACTTTATCCCATCGACACGGGAGATTACGACAGGCTCAAGGAAGGACTTGAGAAACTCAAGCTTAATGATTCGTCCCTTGTTTATGAACCGGAGACGTCGCTTGCGCTCGGTTTCGGATTCCGTTGCGGCTTTCTCGGGCTGCTTCACATGGAAATCGTGCGGGAGAGGGTCGAGAGGGAATTCGAGGTGAACCTCATAACCACCGCCCCCACGGTTATTTACAAAGCTATCTACCCGGGAGGAAGGGAAGTACATGTCGACAACCCGAGCGAACTTCCAACCGGCGACCGCTCCGCCCGGCTCCAGGAACCATACGTGCTCGTGTCCGTTCACACCCCTTCGGATTACCTGGGGCAGATATTTGAGCTTTGCGAAAAAAGAAGGGGAATACGGAAAAACCTAAGCTACGTGACCGAAAACAGGGCCATAATCGAATACGAGCTCCCTCTCGCGGAAATAGTCTATGATTTCTACGACACCCTGAAATCCGTCACCAAGGGGTATGCTTCCATGGACTACGAACCCGCGGGGTACAAGGATTCAAACCTTATAAAGCTCGATATCCTGGTCAACGGAAATCCGGTTGACGCTCTCTCGATAATTTCCCACAAGGACAAGGCATACGAGAGGGGAAGGGAGCTTATAGTGAAGCTTCGGTCGCTCATCCCCCGACAGCTCTACGAGGTGGCCATACAGGCCGCAATCGGAAGCCGGGTAATAGCCCGCGAATCGGTGAAGGCGATGAGAAAGGACGTTACCTCAAAGTGCTACGGCGGAGACGTCACCAGGAAAAGAAAGCTTCTTGAGAAACAGAAAGAAGGCAAAAAGAGAATGAAGCAGGTAGGCAGGGTGGAAATACCGCAGGAAGCTTTCCTTGCCGTGCTCAAAAACGACTGACGGCGAAGCTTGCCGACGGAGACTTTCAGTCCATCGCCTTCATCATCATCTCCGTGATCACGCGCGTGGCGCTGCTTACCGCGTTGGGGTCCGTCCTCACGTTAAGCACCGCGGGAAGTTCCGAGGAAAAGGCTCTTTCCAGTCCTGGGGTCAGGTCTTTTATGCTTTCTATCTTCTCCCCGTATCCGCCCATGGCTTTTACTATCTCGTGAAAATTAACGAAGCCGAGATCCACTCCCTGGGTCGCCCCCGCTTCGGGATAGGTTATCTCTATCTGGTGCTTCGTCATTCCCCACGCGGAATCGTTGCAGACCACAACCACAAAGGGGATGGAGTGCCTTACCGCAGTTTCCATCTCCATGAAGTTCATCGCAACAGCCCCGTCCCCGGTTACAAGCACCACGGGTTTTTCGGGAAAGGCTACCTTGGCTCCTAATGCAAAAGGCACTCCGACCCCCATGCAGCCAAGCGGGCCTCCCTTTAGGTAATGTCCCGGTTTCCTCACCTCGCACGAAAGATCGGTCCACGACTGGCAGTCCCCTCCGTCAACCGCAATTATCCCCTCTCCCCCGAGATAGTCCGAAACCGTTTTCGCGACTGCGGCCGGGTGGATCCCCTTCGATCTGGATACGATCCGGCGAAACGCGGCGCGGGCGCGGGACCTTGAGGAGCGGGCCTCTTTCATCCATGAGTGGAAGTCGAAACTCACCTTGTTTTTCCGGGCGTGAAGATTCGCTTTTGCAAGAAACGAATCCAGGTCGCAGACAACCCCGAGATCAGCCGGGCGGTTTCTTCCGATTTCCTCGGGGTGAACATCCACCTGCACGGTTCTGGCTTCTGGGTTTAAGGTGTTTCCGAATCCGGCGTAGATACTGAGCCTTATGCCGAGGAGAATGATAAGATCCGCGTTTGCGCTTATTTCCCGAAATCCCCCGGGACTCGCCGGTGAGGCCGCCCCGAAGCAGCACTTGTGGTTATCGGGCAGAATCCCCCTCCCCATATTAAGCGTGAAAAAAGGCGCCCCAAGTCTTTCTGCGAACTCCAAAAGACTTTCCTCCGCACCCGAGTACCATCCGCCGCTTCCGACAACAACTACAGGTCTTTTCGACGCTGAGAGCATCCGGAAAAATTCCGAGACCTTCTGATCGGGCGGCTCGCAGTCTGTATCGGGAACGGGTGCCCTCGCGGGCGAAGTCTCCTTCTCATCACAACTGGGATAGAGAATCTCGTAGGACATCCCAAGATACGCCGGGCCTGGCCTGGCGGAGATCGCCGCTCCGTAGGCAGCCGAGACGTACTCTTCGAGCCTCGCCACTTCATAAACCGTCCTGGCCCACTTGGTAACGGGCCTTACGATCGCTTCCTGGTCTATTTCCTGAAGGGACATTCTGTCATTCTCCTCGATCCCCGAGCGGCCAGAAATCAATATCATTGGGGAATTGGAAAGGTAGGAACCCGAAACCCCCGTAAGGGCGTTTGTAAGTCCGGGACCCGCAGTCACCAAGCATATCCCGGGCGTTCTTTTGAGCCTCCCGTAGGCATCCGCAGCCATCGCGGCTCCCTGCTCATGGTGCGTGTCGACAAGCCTTATGCCAAGATCCGTGCAGGCCCTGTAAATGGGGTTTATGTGTCCCCCTCCAAGTGTGAAGATATCCCTTATTCCGAGGTCGTAAAGAGCCTTTGTTACCAGGTATCCGCCTTGTCGTCTCGCCATGCGTATTCTCCCGTAATCAAACAAACCATTATTTCGGGGTAAATACAACCCAGTGAGAGCAAAAATTTTTTCCTTGAGTCCCCGCGAACTATGATTAATATGGAACTGCAGAAGAAGAAATGGGGATAAAAAATTCAATTAATAATGGAGGTAAAAACAATGAAATACGCAGTAAATTTGTGGGAGCCGACAAACGTCTTTCGTAATTTTGCAAGTGTTTTTCCCGGGGTTTTTAATCCCGATGCGGCGGAGGCAGGCCGGAGCCCTAAAGTCGATATTTTCGATGACGGAGACAATTTCGTCTTATCGGCGGAACTGCCTGGGATAAGCAAGGAAGACCTTGACATAGACATAAAGGAGAACCGGCTTACCATAAAGGGAGAAAAAAAGCTTGAGAACAAAACTGAAAAGGAAGGATATCTCAGAGTTGAGAGATCCTATGGAGTGTTTGAGAGAACTTTCTTCCTTGACGAAAACGTAGACAGGGAAACCATAAAAGCCGACTACAAAGACGGTGTCCTGCGTCTTACTCTGCCGAGAAAGCAGGATGAACCTTCAAAGAAAATAGAAGTGAACTGAGAAAAAAAGGGGAGTGCCAAGAAGCATTCCCCTTTCATTTTTCGTCGCTAAAATCTAAACTGCCCGATGCTTATCCGAGAAAACAAGAACCCGCCGGGAATAATTCGAGATCTCGCTGCCTTGTTTCGGAGTCAGCAACAAGGTGCGTTCAAATGGCAGTATCGCAAGAAAGCTCTTATGCGCGTCTTCTAAGGAAAACAACCGAGAACAGAACGGACGCTACCAGGAACAGGTTGAACGTTGTGCTTTGAGGCGTATCACCAATTCCCGAGACTGCACACCCTCCGTCATCGTCCGTCGGTTCTGCCGTCCCGTCATCGTCCGTCGGTTCTGCCGTCCCGTCATCGTCCGTCGGTTCTGCCTTCCCCGCGCGAGAGAACTCGCACCCAGACAGCAACTCCCCTTCTCCTTCCTTGGGATAAATACCGGAACCGAAGATATATTTCGGGGAACCTGAAGGAGCTGGTAACCCCATATAGTCAAGCATATCTACTACGTAACTGAGCTTGTACGATTTACCTGGAGTTTTACCTGGTATGGGGTTTCCGTCCGCGTCACGTACCTCGTCTCCTTCGTAGTCAGGATCGTCCCAGCAATATTTAACAAAAACTCCTTCGCCGTAAAGGGCATCCCTAACTTCGTTGATAATCAGTTTCCCGACATCTTGTCCGGCCTCGTCAAAAACTTTGAGATCTTTGTCCTCGAGTTGCGCGTCAAGTCCGTTAAAAAGCACCCTTTGTACATCCACATCATCATCCATAGCAAAAAGGTAAATGGAACCGGACTTCCATGGTCCATCTTCTGACCTCATCACAGATCGATATAACGAACTCTTAAGAGTATTGCAAACATTCAACAGGTTGGTGGATCCCTCTCCTCCAGCAGAAAACTGCTCGATTAGACCTTTTATTTGATCCCTAGTAAGTGGAGTTAAATTGATATTTTCGAAACCTGGTACCATGCTGAAGTTACAAGATTCTTTGAGCAAAAAATCTATAAAGTAGGCTTCAATCGCCGAGTGCACAAAGCCCCTTAGAGCATCTTTCTGTGCTTCCAAATCACCTGCAGTCTCTACCTGGTCAGCCGACACATCAAGCAGAATGTTATGGCCAAGAAGTTCCCCAAATTCAAGCTTCCTGAGATCCGTTCCACGAATATCATAGCCAGCGACTATAGCATTTAACTGGGTTGACAAAAGTCGACCGGCTTGCAGAACCGCACAAGCCATCCTGGTCTCACCATCCCTCGTATACTCCCTACAGACCCCTTCCCGGTCCGTGTCCGCCTTCGCATCTTCAATAAGCATTCTTAGATCTTCCTCTTCGGTGTCTTCCGAACTGAGCAATCTTCTGTCCTCAACGCTTTTATCAGCTCCATGTATAATCACCTGTCCGTCTGTCGGATCCAATGAAATCACGTAGAAGGAACCAGACCTAAAAACTCCTCCATCTTCATTTAAAGCCGAACGGAATTCTGAGAATGACCGATAGTTGTAGTCAGGGTCGGTTATGTGCTTTAACACATGCTGCAGAAAATTTTTCATGTCGTCTGCGTCTCCGGTGGCCGCTTCGCTCGCCGTTGTAGAGGGACCATTGTGGGAACCGGTTATGGCCTCATGGGCAAAGGCCGAAACGCCCGAGAAAACTCCCGCAAGCAAAAGCGCGCACAAAAACACCCCCGTCAGCGTCACTAATCTGAAAACTTTCTTTTTTTTAATGATTTTCATCTTCATCCTCCTCATGCCAGGTACATACAGTACTATTCAGAGTATATTAAATCGAAATTCCAATTTCAATTATAATTCTTAATCAGGTATTTGCGCCGTAACGATTTCGGGGTTCTGGCTTCCGTAATGACGTAATGAGAGCAGTGTCGGTATGACATCAGCCCGCATCCCAGCAATTCGACAGCCAAGTTGCTTGATTCAGATAGAATACAACACTGATTCCTGCAGAATCGGCAATCCTGACCAACCAGTGGGTTAAAGAGTCTAGCGATTCAAGCCTTTTTCCGCTCTGAAACACTGGTTTTCAGTCGATCCAGTCCTCAGGCGGGTATTTTATCGACCACCGCTAGAAAATCCGCTGAGAGAGTCTCCAAAGTGGGGACCAATCGCTTGTTATGAAGGGAAAACTAAAGTAAATTTCATTCCGTATGCTGGAGATCAATTCTAGCTCTGAAATAAAGCTTTCCGGCACCGATATATACTTCGATTCGAAACGGGCCGTGCCACTGTCTTTTGTCTCAAGCGCGAACGTGGAGAAACTTCCCAAAAGCGAAAAGATCATCGCCACACCTGAAACTGTAAAGCTTCTCGGGAAAAAGATGAAAGGCTCAGCGGTTCTTTCTTCCCCTTACGGAAAAACCTTCACCCTGGGCAGCTACACAATTGAGCTTATCCCCTCGGGACAGATGCTCGGCGCGGCGCAGGTAGTTGTTGAAAAAGACGGACAGAGAATCGTTTACGCGGGGGGCTTCAAGCTCAAAAACACCGGCACGGCAGGCTACGCGGAACTCAGAAGATGCGACACGCTGATCGTTGACTGCGCCTACGGGGCGCCGAAATTCATTTTCCCGCCGCCAGAAGCGGTGATGGAATCCATATTCGAGTTCATAAACAGGACATTTTTTGAGGACAGCATCCCCGTAATCCTGATAAACCCCATGGGGAAGGCACAGGATCTGATAATTTTTCTCGGCGTGAGGGAAGTCGAAATGAGTCTTCACCCCGCGATGTCCAAGACACTCAGGCTCTACGAGGAACTCGGCGTAAGGATTCCTCCCTACGGAGGCATAAAAAGAAAGCATTTTAAAAACAATGTCCTGATAGCTCCTCTTTCCTACAGAAACTCGGCTGTCGTCGAGAGACTCAAGAAAAAAAGGGTGGCGGTGGTTAGCGGGCACTCAATGGAAAACGGAGCGCTTATGAGATCAGCCCTTAGGGCCGAGGTGGCGTTTCCCTTGAGCAATCACTGGGGGTACGACGAGATTTCAGAGTACCTTGATGTTTCAAGGCCCGGGAACATAATCATCAGGGGAAATTTCAGCGACAGCCTCACAAACGAACTCAAAAAGGATGGATGGAACATAACGGCACTTAAAAAACCGCGCCAGCTGGCGCTTTTCTGAGGACAAAATGCCGGTTGAAACGAAATCATTCACGATAAGCACCCAGGGTGACTGCGACATACTGGACATAACCCCTGACGTGAGCCGCGAGCTTGGGCAGGCGGATATATCTTCGGGCACGGCCACGGTTTTTGTCGCCGGTTCGACCTGCGCAGTCACGACAATAGAATACGAAAGCGGGGTGCTCTCCGACCTAAAAGACGCGTTTGAAAGAATGGCGCCCGAGGCCATGCACTACGCGCACAATGCCAGATGGGGTGATGGAAACGGTCACTCCCACGTAAGGGCGTCGGTGCTCGGCCCCTCGCTTACGGTTCCATTTTCGGAAAGCAGCCCTCTCCTTGGAACCTGGCAGCAGATAGTGCTCGTTGACTTTGACAACCGCCCTAGGACAAGAAGGGTGATTGTCCAGATTATCGGAGAATGACTCCGCCTCAGACGAACTTGACCGAAAAGTGCGTGGGCTTGTATCTTACGTTTAGGTTAACGATAAGCGGCGTAAGCGACTCTATCATCGAGGAGACTTCGAGCGGACCCGCATCAAGTACCCTAAGGTTCTTCATTTCCTCGGTAAGATTCTTGACAACTTCTTTTGCTCCCTCGTCATCACCGCATATGACCACGTCGTAATCAAGATCTTCGTCTATTTTAGCAAGCTCATTTGCGGGAAGGTTGTGATATGCGGACACTAGCCTCGCCGTCTCCGGAAGCGCCTCCTTTATCTCAAGAGCCGAAGAGCCCTGCGCAGGAGGATCGAACAGAAAAGTCTTGCCTTCCCTTTTCATCGAAACCACTGGGGTTACGACTATCTGATCGGTGATGCTGTCCCCGCATCCGGCTACCGTGGCCGCTGCGTATTCCGGCGGAATACTTATTATTATTATCTCAGAAGCCGCGGCAGCATCGGCGTTCGCCATGCCGTGTATGTTCGATTCTATGCCGAGCCCTTCGAGCGTTTCCACGTGACCCGATGCTATGCCGAGCGCCTTCTCCTCGCTTCTAGAACCTATGTAGATCTCATGCCCCGCTCTTGACCACCGCAGAACCAGTCCTTCCGCTATGTCTCCCGTTCCGCCTAAAAGTGAAATTTTCATTTCTAACTTCTCCTTGCACCAAAATTTTTACAGAACTTCTATCGTATATGCCTGCGGAGTGTTTTTCAAGACCCAAGGGCAGTTCCCCGTCGCTCATAGATATCGGATAAGTCGATAAAATACCGGGGCACTCCAGGCAACAAACACCGGTTTACGAATTGTTTAAAAAAACGGAACCGGTCAGAGTTTCCCGAGTGCTTCTTCGAGGCCGGACACCGGCTCAAAAACCCATGATCTTCTACGCCTCCGTTTCTCAAAAAGACCCAGTTCCACCAGTTCGAGCAGGTCCGTTCGGGCTGTCTGATACACGACATTATGAACCGTTTGATGACCTTTAACCGTATAGTCACGGTTCGGATGTCTGAGAGCGCTGTCGATCAAATCTCTTTGCCTGTGATTGAGCAGGTCCAGAGATTTAATCTGCGATTCAAGTTCTCTTAATTCACCGGTTCTTCTAGCTATGTAATCGTGCAGGGCCCTTATGGCTCTTTGTATTACCCCAAGATGGTAAATGATGAAATAATTGAGATCGTTTCTATCGGTTTCCGTATATAAAAACGCCTTAACGTATCGCGCTTTGCCCTTGAGTATTATTTCGGATACCGATATGAACTCAAACAGCCAGTACCCATGGCGAAGCATGGACCAGTAAAACAATGCCCGGGCCGTTCTGCCGTTGCCGTCAAAAAACGGATGATCATATGCTAACCAGAAATGGAGAATAATAGACCGGATTACAGGATGTATGAATCCCAGACCGTCCTCGGCGTTTGCAAATTCACACATTTTTTTCATTCTCCAGGGCAACTCCGATGCGTGCGGAGGAACATGCACCAAGGTATCCTCTTCCTCGCTCCAATAAACCTTTATGTCCTCGGACTCCTTGCGAAACCGCCCGGCCGCAGTTGGTTCATCAAGAGTTTCTCTGGTTATAATCTCGTGAAGATCAAACACAAGTTGCTGGGTCAGCCGTTTATTTCTTAACTTCCTGATTGACTCCATAGCTCTATAGTTGTTAAGAATCATCTTTTCACTTCTGTCTTTCGGCTTCCGCCCTGTATGTATAAGATTCTTAGCTACCAAGCGAGTTGTCGAAGCACCCTCAATCTGGCTTGATGTAATGGCTTCCTCTATTAGGGAACGGACAATGTATTTGTTTCTTTCCTGAGGGTCTATATTTTTATCCCCCATCTGGATTGAACCTCCAGACTTCATGTCAATTCCATGCAACTCTTCCGATATCGATCTGGTTATGTGGTAATTAAAGGAACTCCTTTCCTTGTCCAGAAGCGTAATTTTTTGTGAAGCCGTCACCCTTTGAGCTTTTATGAAACACCACCATTGCTCAAGGTTAAGACCATCGGGAACCTGCCGATGTCTCAGTTGGTCCCAGTGCAGATATTTCTTAGGAGCGTTTCCTTGAAAGCGTTCTGAAAGCTCCAGATATTTCCCGCTCTGAACCAAGTCCGCGAACAGTTTTTCAAACGGTGGCGGCTTAAGGGGAAGCTTCATGTTAATCCTCTCTCTTTAAACAAGTACAAGATATATGTTAATAGTTATACTAATTTAGTTAAATTTAGTATAACTATTAATGTGGATTTAACAAGAAAAAGAAATGGGAATCACCAAATATATAATAATATAAGAGAGATAGAAATACTAATATTATACTAATTTGGTTTAATTTAGTATTAAAATGGGTGCGGCCTTGGCAAAAAATCGTTTCCAGCCTTATGATTCCACTTTCCAGAACCCTTCACGTGATTACAATCCGGCCGCCATCTGGAAAAGAGAGTTAACGACTGCGCGCTTTATGAAAACTATCAGAAGCAGAACCACTATGGGGCTCAGATCTATCGAGCCCCCGATAGGAGGAATGTATCTTCTGGCAAAACCCAGCACCGGTTCCGTGGCCGAGTAAAGAAACTTCACTATGGGATTGTATGGGTCGGGATTCACCCAGGAAAGTATCGCCCGTCCCACTATGAGCCATATGTATACGCTAAGGAGTATATCCACCACCTCCGCTATGGCTCTTAAGAAATTGCCTCCTAGTATTTCCATGTCAGTCCTCCTCTTCTGAAAGTTCCGCGGAACGTCTGGCCGCAGCTTCGACGGCGGATATCACCGCTGCCCTAAAACCGCCCCGCTCAAGCGAGTGGATCCCGCTTGCCGTAGTTCCCCCGGGCGATGTAACCATATCCTTTATCTCGGCAGGATGCCCGACGCCCTCCTGAATCATTTTCGAGGTGCCCAAGACGGTCTGCGCGGCAAGTTCCGTGGCAAGTTTTCTTGAGAGCCCCATTTTAACCGCGCCGTCGCAAAGCGCCTCAATGAAAACCGACACAAAAGCCGGACCGCTTCCTGAAAGGGCCGTAACAGCATCCATAAGTCCCTCGCTTTCAACCCGAAAGGCCTTTCCCAAAGACCCGAGAATCCCGAGAACCAGGTCTTCCTCTTCCCCGGAAAACCCCTCCCCAAAATAAACGCAGGAAGTTCCCTCAAGCACGAGGCTCGGGGTATTTGGCATAACCCGGGCAAGCTTTATCTCTCTGCCGATAAGCGTTTTTACAAAAGAATGCTTAACCCCGGCCGCGATTGACACATAGAGCTTATCTCTGGTGGCAACGTTTCGCACTTCTCCGCAGACCGAGGAGATTACCTTAGGCTTTACGGAGAAAACCACTATGTCGGATGTCTTTACCAGTTCCTTGTTATCAGAGGTAGTCGTGACTCCGTACTGCGACGACAGGTAAGAGAGTCTCGTGGGATCTATGTCCGAGAGCGTTATGTCTTTTCTCTTAAAGCTCCCCGAGGCAAGAAGTCCCCTTACCATCGCCTCGGCCATATTCCCTGCTCCTATAAAACCTGGTTTTCTCATTTTCAAACTCACTCTGGCCTCGGACCGAAAAGCGCCGAACCGACCCTGAGAATCGTGGCCCCCTCTTCGATCGCCACCTCGAAATCGTTGCTCATGCCCATTGAAAGCTCCCGAATCCCGGGAAACTCCCCTGCTATCTTGTCCCTCATCTCCCTAAGTCCTGAGAACCACGGTCTGCTCATCTCGGGGTCCTCAAAGTAAGGAGGCATTATCATCAGCCCCTCAAGCGAAACGTTTTGGAATCGGGAAGCGCTCTCGAGAAACTCCCGGAGGTCTTCCCCCAGAATCCCGTTCTTACTCTGCTCCCCGCCGTTTATCTCCACAAGCGCCCGGACACGGGTTCCGGAAGCCGCGGCCCTCTTATCAAGTTCCGCAACAAGGGCCATGTTGTCAACCGCGTGTATAAGATCCACCTTGCCCACCACGTACTTCACCTTATTTCTCTGCAGAGCCCCGATGAAATGCCAGCGAAGCGCACCGCCAGTGCCGTCTCCCGCCTCCCTCTGCTTGTCGCGAAGCTCCTGGGCGTAGTTCTCTCCGAAATCCTGAAGCCCGAGCCGGTTGGCTTCGAGAATCACAGCAAGAGCAAACTTCTTAGAAACCGCTACCAGCCGCACCTCGTCCCGGCTCCTTCCGGATCTTCCACACGCCTCCCTGATTCTCTGTTCTACCCCGTCTATTTTGTCCTTCAAGTTCATCAGGATTCCACGATACCTATATCCGAGAGTACGGAAACCAGTTCAGAAAGCGGAAGTCCGACGACACCCGTGTAGGAACCTCTTATCCACTCGACAAGACACGACCCGGCTCCTTGAATGGCATACGCGCCGGCCTTGTCCATAGGTTCCCCGGTTTTAATGTACCGACGCATCCCTTCGCTATCAAGGGATTTGATCCGCACCTCTGTACTGGTGGCTCCCAGGTGAAGGATCTCCCCGGGGGATCTCGCCACGCAGAAACCGGTTATGACTTCATGGGTTTTCCCGGAGAGTTTCTGCAGCATCGAAAACGCATCTTCCACGTCGCTGGGCTTGCCGAGAATCTCTCCGGAAACGGATACTATCGTGTCACTACCCACGACGATTCGCCCCCGCGGCACACTTCCTGAGACACTGAGCGCCTTTTCCCTGGCCATGCGCTTTGCGAAATCAAGCGGCGCTTCTCCCTCCCGGACACTTTCGCGCACCCCAGGCTCAATCACTTCGAAATCAAGACCCACCCTTGTGAGCAGCTCCCGTCTTCTCGGAGAAGAGGACGCCAGAATAAAGCTTCTGTTCTTAAGCATCTAAGGAAAACCCCTCCGGGCCAGTGTCTGAAACTTGAAAACGCGTCTTCTGCGTATACACTCATCGTTTCAAACTCAAATGGAGATTAGAGAACTTTACCTGAAAGGCAGAGAAAGCTTCGAGAAAAACGGTTTCGAGTGCCCGGGAATCGAAACAAGAGCTATAATCGCAAAAAGCCTCGGCACGGACCCAATGGAACTCTACGCGCATCCGGAAAGACGTGTGGGTCCCGAGCGCACGGAGACGTTTGAAAAGCTCCTTTGCCGACGCCTCGCGGGAGAACCCCTCGCGTACGTGATTGGCAAGCGGGAATTTTACTCAAGGCCCTTTGTCGTGACCCCGGACGTTCTGATTCCGAGACCGGAAACCGAAACGCTTGCGGAACTTGCGGTAGAAACCGCGGGGCAGATGAAAAGTCCCTGCATCCTGGATCTCGGAACGGGAAGCGGGTGTCTCGCCGTAACCCTCTTTCTTGAGACGCGCGACTGCGAGGTTTTTGCCTCGGACATATCCGCCGCAGCACTTTCGGTAGCGGGGAGAAACGCCCGGGCAAACGGTGCGTGCGTGCGGTTTGTGAACTCGGATCTTCTTGACTGCTTTGCAAAATCTTCGTTTGACATGATAATTTCCAATCCACCTTATGTCTCGGAAGCTGAATACGCGGAGCTTTCCACGCAGATAAGGAGCCATGAGCCCCGCACGGCGCTTCTCGGCGGAGAAGACGGGCTTGAGTACATAAGGAAAATAGCGGCCACGGCAGGAAGAGTGCTTCGAGAAGAAGGCTTTCTGCTTCTTGAAATCGGGGCGGGGCAGGCGGAAGGCGCGGAGAGGATAATTCGTGAAAACGGCTTTTCGAATATACGCTTCCAGCGTGATATCGGCGGCATAAAAAGGGTAGTGAAAGCGACTTGGAAAAGATAGTAATAGAAGGAAAAAAGAAACTTTCGGGAGAAGTGAATGTCGGCGGAGCGAAAAACGCCGTGCTCCCCATAATAGCCGCCTGCATACTAAACGACGGGGAAAACACCATCTCGAACGTGCCGGATCTGGCAGATGTCCGGACGATGATGAAGCTGCTCGAAACTCTGGGCGCGAAATGCGAATACGCAGACGGAGAGCTGTTCGTTAACTCGAAGACCATTGACCGCTACAAGGCCCCCTACGATCTGGTGAAGACAATGAGGGCTTCTGTTCTGGTTCTGGGACCGCTTGTGGCCAGGTTCAAAAAAGCGGAGGTCTCGCTTCCCGGGGGCTGCGCGATAGGGGAGAGACCCATAGATCAGCACATAAAGGGGCTGCGCATCCTGGGAGCTTCTGTGCAGCTTGAAGACGGCTACGTGAGCGCCGCCGCGGAAAAACTTGAGGGAACCACCGTGCCCTTCGATCTCTCGACCGTCACGGGAACCGAAAACATAATGCTGCTGGCAAGCCTCTCCGAAGGAGAGACCGTGATCCTAAACGCCGCCTGCGAACCCGAAGTGGTGGATCTCGCAAATGCGCTCAACCTCATGGGAGCAAAAATAGAAGGAGCCGGGACAGACATAATAACGATAACGGGGGTAAGTTCGCTCGGTCCGCTGAGAGACTACAGGGTAATGCCCGACAGGATAGAGGCGGGAACCCTGATGATAGCCGGCGCCCTAAATGAAAGCGATCTCGTGATAAAGGACTGCCGGTTCGAGCACCTAGGGGCACTTACGGGAAAACTGCTCCAGACAGGAACTGAAATAGAGAAAAACGGGGACTCCATAAGGGTGCGGGGCTCGGGGGAGATAAGAAGCATAGATTTCTCCACCCTTCCCTATCCGGGATTCCCGACCGACATGCAGGCCCAGATGATGATACTCATGTGCGTTGCCGACGGAATGAGCGTGATTACGGAGAACATATTTCCGCAGAGGTTCATGCACACCGCCGAACTGCGGAGGATGGGTGCGGACATCAAGCTTGTGGGAAACAGCGCCGTGGTAAGGGGGGTGGCTGAGATTAGGGGTGCTCCCATTATGGCAAGCGATCTTCGTGCAAGCGCCTCGCTCGTACTGGCCGGGCTCTGCGGCACCGGCAGGACGGAAGTATCGAGGATCTATCATCTTGACCGCGGATATGAAAAACTTGATGAAAAGCTTCGCTCGGTCGGAGCCGGCATCTGGAGGGAAAAAGAGTGATAACGATAGCGACACCCAGAGGAAGACTGCTTGAGGAGACCGTTGAGCTTTTCAAAAGAGCCTCGATAGACATAACGGAAATAATCGGGGATTCGAGAAAGCTCATATTCGAGTTTGAAGAGGAGGGAATCAGGCTGCTTATAGTGAGACCCACAGATGTCGCCTCCTATGTCGAGTACGGCGCCGCGGACTGCGGAATAGTCGGGAAGGACACCCTGATGGAACAGGACTGCAATCTTTACGAGCCTCTTGACCTCGGAATAGGAGAATGCAAGATGGTGGTCGCCGCTCCGAGGGGCTTTGAGAAATCGGGCAAGTCCTCTTTGCGGATCGCGAGCAAGTATCCGAAGATCGCAAGCGATTTCTACAACAAAAAGGGTATAACAACGGAAGTCATAAAACTCTACGGCTCAGTTGAACTGGCACCCATAATAGGCCTTTGCGACGCTATAGTGGATCTTACCGCAAGTGGAGAAACTCTTAAGAAAAACGATCTTGAGATAGTGGAAGTGGTGGCGGAAATAAGCGCTAAATTTGTCGTTAACAAGGTGAGCATGAAAATAAAGTCAGAGGAAATAAAGGAACTGCTTGTAAAGCTTGAAGAGGCAAGATAGACAGCCATTTTTCACGGCGTCGAATCAGAAAAGCTCAAGCTGGGCAGCTCCGCCTCTTTTGAAACGGGAGACATCAAGAGGCGCCTTCCTTCCCGAAAAGCCGAATTTCCCGTAAGCCACGCGAAAGATTCTTTCGGTCTGCTCTGCGAAAATTCCCTTGCCCTTCATCCGGACGCTATACTCAGAAGAGTTAAGGGCTCCGTCCCTCATCGACTCGATTCGCCCTAGGATCTTTCTCTTTCTGTCGGGGTAGTGGCGCTTGAGCCACGTGGAAAATATATCGGCCACACCGTAGGGAAGCCTGAGCATTACGTAACCGGCATCAACCGCCCCGCGGGCCGAAGCCTCTTTCATTATGGCCGGAATCTCGTGGTCTGTTAGCCCTGGAATCACCGGAGCTATAAGCACCGTCACGGGAATGCCGGCATCCGCAAGCCTGGATATGGCCTTTAGCCTGTACTCGGGCTGCGAAGCTCTGGGTTCCATTTTCCTCGAGAGTTCGCCGTCGAGGGTCGTAACGGAGATGACTGCGCCCGCGCAGCCAATTTCAGCCATGTCGGAGAGGATATCAATATCGCGGGTAACGAGATAATTTTTGGTCACTATCCCGACCGGGTTTTGGAATTCACGCAGAACCTCGAGGCATTTTCTCGTTATCCGGAAATGCTTCTCAGCAGGCTGGTAGCAGTCCGTGACCCCGCTTATCGCTATCGGCTTCGGAACCCATTTCACCGACCGAAGCTCCTTTCTCAGGAGCTCCGCGGCGTTTTGCTTGACGAAGATCTTCGTTTCGAAATCAAGCCCCGCAGAAAGCCCCAGATACTCGTGCGTGGGCCTAGCGTAGCAGTAAACGCATCCGTGCTCACATCCCCTGTAGGGATTGATGCTCGCGTCAAATGAAACGTCGGGGCTCTGGTTGTAGGAGATTATTGTCTTTGTCCGGTCCCTGTAGTAAACGGTCCTGGGAACACCTTCTGTGGACGGCGCATCCTCGTCCGCGACAAAATCGATCCGCTCGAACCTTCCCGCCGGGTTCTCAGGGGATCCCCTTCCTTTTATAGCAGGTTTCACTTCTTGAGTCTCCCTAAACTAAAAAGCCCCAAAGCGGCAGCGGCCGCCTCGGGGCTTTTAAAACACTGAATAACTCTTACTTTCAGTTTATGTTCTTCGGCACCGGGTCGGCCTCGAGAGCGTAACCGGCCTTGGGAACAACGAAGTTTTTCAGCACCGGCTCATCCGAGAGAATTACCTTGTCGATCACCTCATCCATATGTTCCACGGTGGTTACCTTCACCTCTTTCCTCACGTTCTCCGGTATATCCTCAATGTCTTTTTTGTTGTCCATCGGAATCAGCACTTCCTTCACCCTGCCCCTGTGAGCAGCGAGGATTTTCTCCTTGAGCCCTCCAATTGTAAGCACTCTTCCCCGAAGCGTGATCTCACCCGTCATGGCGACTTCTCTGTTTATGGGCTTTCTCGTGATGGCGCTCGCTATGGCACTGGCTATCGCTATGCCGGCACTCGGTCCGTCCTTCGGAGTAGCCCCCTCGGGAACGTGAATGTGTATATCCACGTTCTGATAAAAAAGCCTTTCAAGCCCCAGGCGCTGCGCCCTGCTCCTTACGTAGCTCATCGCCGCGCGCGCGGACTCCTGCATCACCTCCCCGAGCTTGCCGGTAACGGTGAAATTTCCCTTGCCGGGAACGATCGAGACCTCTATCGTCAGAAGCTCTCCTCCGAGTTCGGTCCACGCAAGTCCCGTGGCGGCTCCTACCTGATCGGTCTGCTCAATCTCTCCATACTCGTACTTGGGAGTACCGAGATACTTGTTAAGGCTCTTGGCGGTAATGTTGACGCCCTTGGTTTTTTTCTTCTCAACGATCTCCCTTGCCACTTTCCTGCAAAGCGCCGCTATTTCCCTCTCAAGGTTCCTCACACCGCTTTCCTTCGTGTACCTTCTTATGATCTGCTGAAGAGCCTCGTTCTTTATGGACACCTTGTGCTCCTTGAGACCGTGGTTTTCCTGCTGCTTCTCTATAAGAAACTTTCTGGCTATCTGGACTTTTTCCTGCTCAGTGTAGCCCGGAAGACGGATTATCTCCATGCGGTCCTGAAGCGCCCAGGGAATCGTGTGCAGAATGTTGGCCGTCATTATGAACATTACCTTTGACAGGTCGTAGTCAGCCTCGATGTAATGATCGTTGAAGCTTGAGTTCTGCTCGGGGTCCAGGGCCTCGAGAAGCGCGGAAGCCGGATCTCCCCTGAAATCCATTCCCAGTTTGTCGATCTCGTCAAGGAGAAAAACCGGATTCACGGTTCCGGCCTTTTTCATTCCCTGTATTATTTTTCCGGGAAGAGCTCCTATGTAGGTTCTCCTGTGCCCCCTTATTTCGGCCTCGTCCCTCACTCCGCCGAGAGAAGTCCTGACGAACTTGCGGCCCATGGCGCGAGCTATAGACTTGGCCAAAGAAGTCTTTCCGACTCCCGGAGGTCCGACGAAGCAAAGTATCGGTCCCTTGAGCTTCTCTGTGAGAACGCGCACCGCGAGATATTCAAGTATCCTCTCCTTGGGTTTCTCAAGTCCGTAGTGATCCTCGTCAAGAATTTCCGCGGCTTCCTTGAGGTCAAGGCGGTCTTCGGTTTTCTCCTTTATCCACGGCAGATCCAGAAGCCAGTCGATATAGTTTCTCACCACCGTCGCCTCAGCCGACATGGAGGACATCATGCGAAGCTTGTTTATCTCCCTCTTAATCCGCTGCTCCACATCCTCGGGAAGTTCTTTTTCCTTCAGTTTTTCCTCAAATTCGTCTATTTCGCTTTTAAGGTCATCGCCCGTGCCGAGCTCCTTCTGGATGGCCTTCATCTGCTCGTTCAGGTAGTACTCCCTCTGGGCCTTTTCCATCTGCTTTTTGACCCTTTTCCCTATCCGCTTTTCCATCTGGAGTATCTCAAGCTCCGACTGCATCTTCTCGCAGAGTTTCTCAAGTCTCTCGAGCGGATCGAGTACCTCCAGAATCTCCTGTTTGTCCGGGAGTTTCATGCTAAGATGCGAAGCGACCGTGTCGCCTAGCTTGCCCGGCTCGTCAATGGACATGAAAGTGACGAGAGTCTCCGAGGGAATTTTGGTGTTGAGCTTGACGTAATCCTCGAAAAGCTTGGTCGCCGAGCGCATGAGCGCCTCAACCTCCACGCTCTCTCCCGAAAGCTCCTCTATCTCCTTTACCTCTACAACGAACATGTCCTTGTGGGGAAGGAAGCCCGATATGGATGCCCTTTTTTTGCCTTCGACAAGAACTTTCACCGTGCCGTCGGGAAGCCTGAGCATCTGAACTATGGTTCCGATGGTCCCGATTTTGTACATGTCCTCGTTTCCGGGCTCGTTTACTTTGGCGTCTTTCTGTGCAGAAAGAAATATTTCCTTGTTCCCCTTCGCCGCTTCTTCAAGGGCCTTTATGGATTTTTCCCTGCCCACGAAAAGCGGGGCCAGCATGTAGGGGTAAATAACTACGTCGCGAAGTGGAAGGAGTGGAAGGACTTTCTCGTTAGCGTTTACGGAATCTGACATTTTCTCCTCCTCGATACACAATCCTATTTAGAATATATAATACAGATCCGGATATTTACAACCCTGTTATTATACAGCATGTATTGGGTCAAGCATAATCCGAAGCAAAACCCCTTGTTGGAAATAATTACCATTTAGTAGTAATTTTTAACAAGCAGGTTATCATTAATAATGCAAAACAGGAAACCAAGGAGGAATCAAAATGATTGACAGCGACATACAGGACGCGATAAACACGCAGATAAGAAACGAATATTATTCATCCTACCTCTATCTTTCAATGTCTGCCTACTGCGAATCCAAAAACTTTTCGGGTTTCGCGAGTTGGCTTCGCAAGCAGAGCGAAGAGGAGCTTGTGCACGCGATGAAGTTTTTCGATTACCTGCTAGACAGGGGTGGCAGGGTGGTTCTTGATTCGATAGAGCAGCCCGCTTCTGAGTTCGGGTCATTTCTTGAGATGTTCGAGGAGGTTCTTGAGCATGAAAGGGAGGTGACGGGGATGATAAACAATATTTACGATCTTGCCACCTCGAAAAACGATCAGGCGACTCTGGTAATGCTCCACTGGTTCATAGAAGAGCAGGTCGAGGAGGAAAAAAGTGCCGAGGATGTCGTTGAGCAGCTGAAACTCGCCGAGGACAACCCGACGGCGCTTCTGATTCTCGACAGGGAACTCGCCGTAAGAGAGGGAGAATAAGCAAAAACAAAGCGGTTTCTTCGCTGCCAGGTAATTTTTGTCACGAGGGAACCGCCTCGATATTTCCGAGTTCTTCAGGCAAAAATTCCAGCAGTCTTTACTTTCAGGTTCCGGTATGTATTTTAGTCGGTTTGTAGATTAAAGAGTTCTCCAAGATCAGGGGAAAGGAAGCAGACAGTTGGGAATAAAGTACAACCGGCCTGAAGTAAACAGGCAAATTACAAAACAGCTCATAAACGATTACGGCTCAATCGTTTCCACTCTTGTGAAGGTTTTCGGCTACGAGAGCCTTGAGCACGTGCAGAGGGTGTGCGCCAACTCTTTTGAAAAAATGAGGACCAGGTGGGGAAAAGACGGAATTCCCCAGGATCCCCAAGGTGCGGTTTGGGCTGACGTAACGGAGAACTCAAACAAGCTTTTCTGCAGGAAAATAAACTATCTCTTCAAGGTAACCGAGAAAGAGAAAAGAATCGACGTATCGGAATTTCACCTTCCCTTCCCGGAAAAAGAGGAAGTAGCGAAGAATCGGGTCGAACTGCTTTTCGCTCTGTGTGACCCCCGGATTGAAAGATCCCTTCAGAAATACCTCGTACTGAACGTCCTCTGCGGGTTTTCCAGTTCATCCCTCGCGAGAATACTTGAGAGAAACGAAAAAGCTCTCGAAGAGCAGCTCGCTTCTGAAAAAAAGAAGATAAACAAAGAAGCCGTTCAGCTGACGCAGGCCGAAGCGGAGAAAAATCTCGGGGCGGTAACCAAGAACATTTACGAGATTTTCAGTCTCGGCCAAAACGGTCTGCGAAAAGGGACTCCTCCCGTCGCTTCTCTATGCTTATCCGCGATAAGACTGGGCGAAATGCTGCTTGATTTCCCGGCGACGGAAAAACCGAGGGTTCACGCCCTTGTATCCTTCATGCTGCTAAACGCCTCAAGGCTTCGCACCATGAACGACGGCACCGGAAAACCGCTCGGGATAAAAGAGCAGAACAGGGAACTCTGGGACAGGAGCATGATCAAAAGAGGATTCGAGCACCTTGCCCTCTCAGCCGAAGAAGGAGAAGAGGTTACGGAAATTCACCTAAAGGCTGGCGTCGACGCCGTGCACTCCCTGGCGAAAAAATACGGGGACACGAACTGGGACCATATTATCTCCCTTTACGACAAGTATCTGGCGTGCAACTACTGTCCGCTCGTGGAACTTCAAAAAGCAATAGCCATTTCTAAAACCCGGGGACCGCAGGAAGGTCTTGAGGCCATAAGGGGAATACGCAAGGTTGAGGATCTCTCGTCGCACGACCTTCTGTATTCGACTCTCGGGAATCTTCATTTTCAGCTTCACAGTTATGAAGACGCGATATCGAATTTCAACCGCGCAATCGGCCTTGCCGAAGGATCTTTCGAAAAAGCGTTCTATTCCAAAAAGATAAAGATCTGCGAAGACAGAATGAACATGTCGAAGCGCTACAGATATGGAGTTTCCTTTTAAACACTCCCCAGCCGCTCAAGATGCCCGCGGACTCAATCCTTAAATACATCTTCGCGTTCTGCCTCGTTTTATCCTTATCCGCCGCGGCCACTTCCGCCCGTGCGGAGTCGGGTTCTTTAAGCAGAGATCCTACGGAACCCGCGTCCTCTCGAAACGGCATGGTCGTATCCGAAGATAAGATAGCGACTCTTGTCGGCCTTTCTGTGCTCAAGGAGGGCGGAAACGCGGTCGACGCCGCAGTCGCCATGGGATTTGCACTTGCGGTCACTTACCCAAGGGCCGGAAATCTCGGGGGCGGCGGATTCATGCTGGTTCACCTGGGCGGAACGGGGAAGACCGTCGCCATAGATTACAGGGAAAAGGCCCCTCTTAAAGCCACGCGCAGAATGTTTCTCGATGAAAACGGAAATGTAGATATCGAGCGGTCGCGGCACAGCGTCTATTCCTGCGGGGTTCCGGGAACGGTCGCGGGTCTTTCGCTGGCGCTTGAGAAATACGGAACCATACCGCTTGGAAGAGCTGTCGCGACAGCTATAAAACTGGCGGAAGAAGGATTTGCGGTTTCGGCGGAACTTAGAAAATCGCTTCTCGAAGCAAAGGAGCGGATGAAAAAATCATCCGAGAGTATGGATGTTTTTTTCAAAAACAACGGGGAACCGCCGCGGAAAGGAAAAATCCTCAGACAGAAAAATCTCGCGTGGAGCCTGAAGGAGATAGGCAGAAACGGGCCCCTGGCGTTTTACAGGGGGGCGATAGCGAAAAAAATCACAGCTTACATGGAAAAGACGGGAGGTCTGATAACCAAACGGGATCTTGCGTCTTACCAAGCCGTTATAAGAGAACCCGTGACCGGAAGCTACAGAGGTTACAAGATCCTTTCAATGCCGCCTCCAAGCTCAGGCGGTGTGCATCTCATCGAGATGCTCAACATCCTTGAGAACTATCCCCTATCGCAATACGGGCACAATTCCACCCGATACGCACACGTTCTTTCGGAAACCATGAAGCTTGCCTATGCGGACAGATCAGAACATCTCGGCGATCCGGATTTCTCCCCCGTTCCCACGGAACAGTTAATCTCAAAACAGTACGCTAAACGCCTGGCAAACCGGATCAATCCCGCAAAAGCGACTCCTAGCAAATACATAAAGCCCGGTTCACCCATCCCCGGACAAGGCACCAACACTACCCACTTCACCGTCGCCGACAGGTTCGGAAACGTGGTTTCAAACACGTACACGCTCAACTTCTCCTACGGTTCGGGTCTGGCAGTTCCGGGAACCGGAATACTCCTAAACAATGAAATGGACGATTTCTCGGCAAAACCCGGAACGCCTAACGCCTACGGCCTTATCGGCGGCGAAAAAAACTCCATCGCCCCCGGCAAAAGAATGCTGAGTTCCATGACCCCGACTATAGTGCTGAAGGATGAGGAACCTTTTCTAGCGACGGGAAGCCCCGGGGGAAGCAGGATAATAACGTCCGTGCTCCAGGTCATCCTGAACGTGATCGACCACAAAATGAGTATCCGCGAAGCCGTGGCGGCACCGAGAATACATCACCAGTGGCTCCCAGACACCTTGTACGTGGAAAAGGAAGCTGGAGAGGGTCTGGCGGCCGCGCTACGGAAAAAAGGGTACGAAGTAAAAAGAACCGGCCCGATAGGAAGTACACAGAGCGTAACCAGAGTCAACGGATTTTTTCACGGAGCCGCCGATTCCAGACACCCGGGAGGGTTGGCGCAGGGATACTGAAGGAAAGCAAATCGCCGCGAATTCATTTCAAAAACCACTACCCTGTGGCAGATACGTATACGGATGGTAAAATTCTTTTTAAAACACAATCCTGAGAGAGCTTTTTAATGTTCAAATATCTGCGTTTTTTCCTTGCGATTGCAATCTTGTTCACATTTGCCGGCAATGTTCGGTCTCAAACGTTTAATTCCGTCGTTGTGTTCGGCGACAGCCTGACGGACTCCGGAAATATCGCCCAGACTAACGGTCTCCCGGCCGGTACAAGCTTCACCACGAATCCCGACCCGATCTGGGCTGAGATAGTGGCCAAAGCCTTTGGAGCATCGGCAACCAATTCGCTTGACGGCGGGACAAACTATTCCTGGGGCGGCGCCTGCGTAGACCCGAACGTTACTTGTGAGAACCCTGTGCCTACAACGCAGCAGCAGATTAACCAGCATCTCTCGGGCGCAAGCGCCGACCCCGATACGCTTTATATGATCTCGGGCGGCGTAAACGATATAAGCGCCATCGCCAGGGAAAATCAGTCTGATCCCCAAGGTGCTCTCGACAGCACCCTGAAGGCGGCAGAAACGTACATAGATCAGATCCGAGGTCTTCAGGACGCCGGCGCTCATTACGTCGTGGTGCTCAACTTGCCCGACGCCGGCAAGACCTTAAACGCCCAGCGCGCCGGAGCCGAAGCTGCAGATGGGCTCTCACGTCTAACTCGGGACTATAATGAGGCGCTCGACACGGGTCTTGCTTCTCTGGAACACGGAATCATTCCCGTAAATGTCTCCACCCTGATGGACGAGATAATTGAAACCCCCGCTAACTACGGATTTAGCAACACAGATGATATAGCTTGTACTCCAGGTTCTAATCCCCTGCGCCCTGATGGGGGACTGGAGTCAATCGTGTGCGGTCCGACCGACTCAGGCTACCTTTCACCTCCCAAAACCGATCATCAGACTTACCTTTTCGCGGACGGCTCCCATCCCAGCGGAGCGGTTCACGCGGCGGTTGCAAATACGGTAATCTCCACCCTCACGGCCCCAGTTCAGGTATCGCTTGGAGGGGAGGGAGGAGTAGAAGTTGCCAGGGTGCACCGAGACGCCGTACTTACGGAGCGGATGCTTGATCTCGGGTCCAGCCGCTCGGCCGGGAAATGGCACAGCTACGCGAGGGGCCATGTAGGCAAATACGAACTCGAATCCCTGTTCCATGTGGGTGAAACGAAGGCCGAAACGCGGGCGCTTACCTTGGGTACCGACTACCGCATCGGGGACGTGCTCTATCTGGGCGCGGCATTTACCCTCGGGAACCATGACAGCGATGTCCCGGGTGCAAGCATCGACAGCCTCGTTGTGACCGGCTCGGTGCACGGCACCCTTATTTACGACATTTTTTACCTAAGCGGCGCCCTCAACGCGGGCGGAGCATCTATTGACATCAACCGTTCGATCCGGCTCGGGTCGGCGCTGCGCACGGAGCACGGTTCCACAAGCTCTTATCAGTTCGGAACCGATGTTGAAGCGGGCTGGATTCTAGGCAGATCCGAGGGGTACATACACAATCTGTTTGTGGGGCTCGGGTGGCTCAATCAGGAAATCGACGGCTACAGTGAAAACGGCAGCACGTCCACCTCAATGAATTTCTCGGACTTTGAACGCGACTCCCTAGTCGCGAGAGCGGGTTACCAGCTCAAAGGAAATCTTGGGCTGAGCGAAAGGCTGTCCCCGTACTTCCGCGTCTCTTACGAGAGAGAGCTTAACGACGATCCCGTTTCGGTCACCGCGGGATCGAACACCATGTCCGGCCGCTTTACTTTCTCGGGTTTTGAGCCGCCCAAGGAATGGGTAAACGCCGGCGGCGGCCTCATCGCCAACATCGGCAGCCGGACGAAAACTTTTGTCGGCTACTCGGGGCGATTCGGCAACGACTCTAAACTCAACCACGAGTTCAGTGTCGGAGCGCGCATAACATTCTAGGAAGAGGGGAACTCAGCCGACAAGCAAGCAGCAATTCGAAACCCAACCCGCAGGTGGTTATTGAGCCGAGATGTAAAGCATCCTGTCTATCGATTTTTTAGCCTTGCGGGCGATGTCCTCCGGAACCCTGACTTCATGCACCTCTTCTCTTAGCGAGTTCAGGACCTTCTCAACCGTTATCATCTTCATATATTCGCAGATCGCATCGGCTTTGGCGGGGTAGAACTCTTTTTCGGGGCTCTGCTTCCTTAGCGTATGAAGAATGCCGGTTTCAGTTGCAACCACAAATTCGGGAGTGTCGGAATTGCGGGTGTAGTCGATCATCTTTCCCGTAGAGAAAAACTTTATCTCCTTTGCCAGTTCGTCATCCCCGGCCGCGGAATGAAGAAAAGATGTGGTGCATCCGCACTCGGGGTGAACTATCATTTCCGCGTTAGGATAGGATTCTTTTATCTTCCTTATGTCCTTCGGCCGTATTCCCGCGTGCACGTGGCATTCCCCTGGCCAGATGTGAATCTTTCTGCCCGTAACCTTGGAGACGAAGGCGCCCAGGAACATGTCCGGCAGAAAAAGTATCTCCCTGTCCTTGGGAATGGATTCCACTATCTTGACGGCGTTTGAGGAAGTGACGCAGTAGTCGGTCTCTGACTTGACGGCGGCCGAGGTGTTCACGTAGGAAACCACTAGGGCGTCGGGATGCTCCGATTTCCACTTCTTGAGCTGTTCGAGGTTTATGGTCTCGGCAAGGGAGCAGCCGGCTTCCGGGTCCGGGATGAGCACCTTCTTGTCGGGGGAGATTATGGACGCGGTTTCGGCCATGAAGTGAACCCCGCAGAATATAATGATTTCCGCGTCGGTTTCAGAAGCCTTCTGTGAGAGGCCCAGAGAATCTCCAGTGTAGTCGGCAAGATCTTGGATTTCGGGTATCTGGTAGTTGTGGGCCAGAATTACCGCATTTTTTTCCTTTCTCAGCCTGTCTATTTCTTCTGAAACGTCACGTAAACTGTCCATTGTAACAGCCGGACATCCATCATATGTCCCGCAACTTTCAGTCTAACACACCAAAAGAAATATCTAAACACGGAGCCGAGTGGGTTAGGGCACCGACAGATATGAAATCGACCCCGCTTCGTGCTATCTCGCTTACGTTCTTAAGAGTGACTCCGCCGGAGGCCTCGACAAGCGCACGGTGGTCTATGAAACGCACAGCCTCTTCGATTTCCCGGACGTCCATGTTGTCAAGCATTATGACGTCAGCACCGCAGGAAACTGTCTCTTTTACCTGTTCCATTGTTTTCGTCTCGACTTCAATTGAGAAATTTTCTCCTGCGCTTTCTCTTACTCTCCTGACAGCAACGGTTATACTCCCGGCTGCTTTTATATGATTGTCTTTTATGAGCACTCCATCGTAAAGCCCGGCGCGGTGATTATGTCCCCCGCCAGCGGCCACTGCATACTTGCTGATCCACCTGAGTCCCGGAAGGGTCTTTCTCGTATCCTTTATCTTGACTCCAGAGTCCGCCGCAATCTCAACGAAAAAAGAAGTGAGAGTCGAGATACCGCTCATTTTCTGAAGGATGTTAAGAGCGGTCCGCTCTGCTGAAAGAATCGCTCTGCTTCGGCCCGTAACGCGAGCGATCACATCTCCAGGAGAAACCCTGTCTCCGTCACAGACAACCTCCTCCCACTCGCAGTCCGGATCAAGCTTACGAAAAACCGCGGCGGAAAGACCGAGTCCCGAAATCACACCGACCCCTTTCGCACGCATCTCTCCCGTCAAAACTGCGTCTTCGGCAATTATGCTCTCGGTCGTAACATCCCCGCTTCCTATATCCTCCCGAAGGGCAAGCTCCAAAACGGCATCTACTTCCGAGGGGTAGTTTTCGCGGATTTTCATCAGTTGTCTCCGTAGGGTTCCATACCTTTTTTGAAAACTAAATGCTTTTCATAACCCGAGTCCTCTTCCGGATAATCGGATCTCATATGGGCTCCCCGCGACTCCTCTCTCAAAAGAGCTGCCCGCGCGACAAGTGAACATACATCAAGCATCGTCCCGAGCTTAAAGCCAAACCACCCGGCAACACCCTCGCTCGCCGAGGAAATCTCTTCAAGCTGCGCGAGGAACCGCTCCACTCCCTCCCGGTCCCTCACTATTCCTAGATGCGTGCTCATCCCACTGATTATTGCATCTCGAGCCTCGTTGAAGAACTCAGCGTCAGATTGCCTGGTGTCGGCAAGCAGGAAACCCCCGAAATCCCCGCCGATGCCGCCCAGATGCTGCCCGCCCGCCGCGCCGTCGACGCATCTTTTGGCAAACACCATGCACTCGAGAAGCGAATTGCTCGCAAGGCGGTTGGCCCCGTGCACGCCGGTGTTTGAGACCTCGCCGCAGGCATAAAGCCCTCCTATGCTGGTTTCCCCTGTTAGGCCGGTCCTTACCCCCCCTATGGTGTAATGGGCGGCGGGAGCCACCGGGATACGATCCCCCGTGAGATCGAAACCCGAGTCCCTGCAGAGTTTCTCTATGGTGGAGAACCTTTTTCTGACGAATGCAGGATCCATGTGAGAGAGATCGAGATAGACATAGTCTTCCCCGCAGGATCTCATCTCGCTGTGAATTGCCTTTGAAACCACGTCTCTCGGCGCAAGTTCAAGAAGGGGACTGTAGCGTTCCATGAATCTCGTTCCCTGAGCGTTCAGAAGATAGGCCCCCTCTCCCCTTATAGCCTCGGTGAGAAGAAAAGCGTCGCCTTCTTTGCCGCTGAAAACCGTGGGGTGGAACTGCACAAACTCCATGTCGGATATCTCCGCCCCGGCTCTCCAGGCAAGCGATATGCCCTCCCCCGAGGCTCCTTCCGGATTAGTGGTCCTTCTGTAAAGGGCGCTCGCGCCGCCGGTAGCGAGTATTGTGGAAGGAGAAGAGATCCTCACATAGCTTTCCTTTCCCTCATCATAACCCCAGACGCCGTAGCATCTTTCCCCGTCCGAGATTATGTCGGTAACCGTGACAAGCTCAAGAATCGTTACCGATTCACTTGAGCTTACATAAGAGATCAGGAACTCAATCATTTCTTTTCCCGTGGCATCCCCTCCCGCGTGAAGAACCCTTCTTTTCGAGTGACCGCCTTCAAGGCCAAGCAGAAGACCGCTATCGTCGGAATCGAATTTCATTCCGAGATTTATAAGGTCCGTGACCCTCTCCCTCCCCTCCTCAACCAGAACCTGCACGGCGCGGGCATCACAAAGCCCTCTTCCCGCAGTAATGGTATCCTCCTTGTGAAAAACGGGTGAATCCTCGGGGTCGACGGCTGCTGCAATTCCCCCCTGAGCCCAGTATGAGTTGCTCTGCACCAACGTCTGCTTGGTTACCACCACGCACCGGCCAAAAGACGACGCGCACACGGCGGCGTAAAGACCCGCAAGCCCCCCGCCTACAACGAGAAAATCGCACTCAACGTCAATAATTTTTCCGCTCATTAAAACCGCCTTCTCTCTCTAACTCACCGCGGATATCAGGGAATCCTCTATCTTTGTGAGTCTCTTTACGCTGCTTATCTTGCGTCCCCTCGAATCACGCACGTAAAATGTATCTGCGACCTGATCCGCTCTGGTCGAGACTTTCGCGTAGTCAATCGAGAGACCCAGTTCGGCAATCGTTTTCGTGATGCTGTAGAGAAGCCCTTCTCGGTCGTGGGCGTAGACCTCTATCACGGTCGCCTTGTCGGAAGACTCGTTGTCAAAAACGATTTCCGGAGGATATCCAGGAATCTTTCTTCCATAGGAGGAATAGTTCTTCTTCCTCCTCTCAACCAGCTCGTCAACATCCACATCTCCGTCAAGCACTCCGCTGAGGTTTTTCTCGACCTTTTTCCACACCTCACCATACTCCTCTTCGATCAGGTGATCGGCCCTGTCCACATAGAGGACGTCGAATGCCTTCTTGTCGAGCGTGGTTACGATTCTTGCCCCCAAGATATTGAGTCCGTTTGCGCTCAGGATCCCGCAGAAAACGGAGAATATTCCTTTCTTGTCGGGAGCACAGACCGTAAACTCGTCATGTTCCTCGTAGCGAATCACTTCCGTCGCAAACTTTTTCTCCATGGAATCCAAGAGCTTAACGTGGCGGAAGATGTTCTGCCTCGAGAACTGGCCGAAGTAGGAAACCGGCATTTTTTTCAGTATTTTTTTCACCCTCCGTTCGGGAATCTCCCCTTCGGCGTCGGCCACTATGTCCAAGGTCATCTTCTCCATCCATTCCTCGTCGGTTTTACGCCGGTACGTACCCGCCGACATCTGCCGAAGGGTCTTTATATAGAGTTCCTGGAGCAACATTCCCGTCCAGTCTTTCCACACATCGGGACCGACCGATCTTATGTCCGCGAAAGTCAGCAGGTAGAGAAGAGAGAGTGTTTCTTCGTTGGGAATGGACTTGGCCAACCGTTTCAGAACGACCGGGTCTTCAAGATCCCTTCTCTGGGAAAAATGAACCATGGCCAAGTGATGTCTCACCAGGAATTCGAGCTGCTCTGTGTCGGATGCGCCAAGACCCAGCCTCGCCGCTACCTTCGGGATCATGGCGGCCCCTTTCTGCGCATGGCTTCCCCCCTGGCCCTTCCCCATGTCGTGGAAAAGACACGCAAGGAAAAGAACATGCTTTTTCACCAGGCTCTCAGCGACCTTGGTAAGAAAACGGAATTTCTTTTCGTATTCGTAGTTTATAAGCCTTTCTATTTCCCTGACCATGAATATGGAGTGTATGTCGACCGTGTAGACATGGTAGGAATCAAACTGCACCATGCAGACTATTTTTCCGAACTCCGGTATCAAGCGGCCCAGAAGGCGTATCTCGTTCATCTTTAGCAGCATTTTCGAGACATCCTTTCCGAAACGCAGAAGCCTCATGAATATCCTGTTGAACTCCGGGTCATTTCTGACCTTTTCATCTACACGGAAGACCTGCTCGCTCATGAGAATTTCAAGGTATTCGCTGAATTCGACCGAGTAGCGGTCAGCATACTCAAACGCGCGCAGGAAATTGCAGAAATCCTCGCTGAAAACATTTCTGCTCGTCACGGTGAGGTACTTGCCCTGTATCGTAAACCCGTGGTCAAGATGAACGGCTTTCCTGGTAAGCCTTCTCCGCGTGTAGGCCCTTGTGCATTTTTCCGTCAGCCTGCGGGACTGCTGCACCACCACGGCGGCGCGCAGGTAGTAAATCCTCATGAATTTCTCAACCGCGCGGAGTTTTCCTTCCCTGTAGCCGAAGGATTTTGCCGCCTGAGACTGAAATTCGAAGCTCAGGTTGTCCTCTCTTCTTTCCGCCTGGTAATGCAGCTGCGCACGCACCAGCAGAAGGAAGTTGAGGCATTTTCGCATCACCCTGTATTCTTTTTCCGAAACGAAACCCCTCTGGAGCACTTCCTCGAAACTTTTGGCCTTGTAGTTCGCCTGGGCTATCCACATCGCCGTCTGGAATTCCCTTAGCCCTCCCCTTCCCTCCTTAACATTCGGCTCGAGGATGTATAGGGTCTTTCCGTATCTCTCCCCCCTGCTGTCCCTCTCGTCTATCTTTCTCCTTATGAAATCGTGTGAGATTTTGGGGAGCACCTCACCGTAGATTTCGTTTTCGAGCTCGTCGTAAAGAGCCCTGTCCCCGCAGATAAATCTTGAGTCAAGAAGCGAACTCAGGATGGTGACATCGTTTTTATCCATTGAGAGTTCCCTGCACTCCTCAACGCTTCTCGTGCAGTTTCCTATATCCATCTTTGTGTCCCAGAGAAGATAAAGAAGCTGCTCGATTATCTCTTCGGCAAGGCCCTTTGAGCCTTTCTTATGAAGAAAAAGAAGGTCTATGTCAGAGTATGGGGAAAGCTCCTCCCTGCCGTAGCCCCCGAGAGCCACTATGGAGACGCCTTTAAGTTCCGGGTAACCGTACTGTGAAAGGGCCTGCTTGATGAAACTGTCTACAACTGTGGTTCTCTCCCGCGCAAGTTCATAGCCTATGAGGGCTTTGTTTTTCCTGGTCCTCGCGTAATGGCGCCTGCGTATATGTTCGTAGGAATCGGTAAAAAAAGTCAGAAGATCCTTTTCTGTGGTTTCAGGTTTTCTCACTGGGAAACAAAATATCCGTTAAATCCTAACGCTGAGCGCCACCCCGTCGCGAAGGGGAACCACCGTGGAAAAAAACCCCGGGTCCAAAAACAAAAGCCGGTTAAACTCCAAAATCCCCTCGGTACTCTCAGAATCCGCGCCCCCTAAAACCCTTCCTCCCCAGAGCACGTTATCGGTAATGAGCATACCCCCGGAATTAAGCTTCTCGCGCGCAAGCTCAATAACCCGCGGGTAGTTCTCCTTGTCTATATCATTGAATATCATATCAAATTTACGGTCCGAATTCGCCAGTATATCGAGAGCGTCTCCGCAGACAAAGCGGAGTTTGCGAATCTGCCCGGCCCGCTTGAAGTAATCGCGTGCAGCCTCCCCGTTTTCTTCAAGCCAGTCCGTGCAGGTTATCATGTCCTCACTGCCCAGAAAAAGCGAGAACCAGAGGGCCGAGTAACCGAACCCGGAACCCATCTCGAAAATACTCTGCGGTTTTTGCAAAAGGCATATCTGGGAAAGGAACCTCCCCACAATGGGTCCCACTATTTTGACGTCGCTTCCCTCGGCCCGCTTCTCCATTTCATAGAAAACCTCATGGACTCGTGGGTAAAGAGAGCGGATGTAGTTCTCAATCTCGGGGTTTGTTATGACTGCGCCTTCGTCCATCACCCGTCCTCGCTCCGCCCGAAATCGACGAAGATCTCCCCGGTCCCCGCGATTTTATTCTCAACCCTGGCAAGGACGAAAAGAAGATCCGAGAGGCGGTTAAGATAAACCAGAATCTCTCTTCCCTCCTCTGATCCCTCAAAAAGCGCCTCAACGCTTCTCTCGGCCCTTCTGCAGACCGCGCGGGCGAGATGAAGGTAAGCGGCACCCTCAGACCCTCCGGGCAAAACGAACTCCCGAAGTTCCCCGACCTCGGGCAAAAATGTATCTATCTGCGCCTCAAGTTTTTCAGCCATCTGCGCGGTGACTCTCGGCGGGGAAAAAGTTGAATCCTGCGGGGTCGCGAGATCACTTCCCACGGTGAAAAGGGCGTTCTGTATTCCCCGCAAAAGCTCTTTAACTCTCGGGTCGCTTGTTTTCACGCAGGCAACTCCCAGAACCGAGTTAAGCTCGTCCACCTCGCCGTACGCCCCCACCCTCAGGGACGATTTTCTCACCCTCTTTCCGCCGAGAAGAGAAGTTTTTCCGTCATCCCCAAGGCCCGTATAAACTGTGGTTATTCTTTTTTTCGACACGTGGAAAATTCTAACCGCCTTCGTGGGAGCTTCAATTGCGACTTAATCATTTGCTAAAAACAACGCGCTGGTCCATAATCTCGATGAAGTAAACAAACCAGCAGACAGGATTCCTTCGGGCCGCCTATACCCTACTTGACGAATATAACGCAACGCGTAATGTTTATTGAGACTGACCGGAGAGTCCAATATCGACTAGAACCATATCCAACCCTACTTAAAAGTTGGATGCATTTATCCAGTTTGATCATGGGTTCTTTTCAATCTTTAATACTTTAAGCATATAAAGCGGTCTCCTGTCAGCATAAGATCTGGAGCTTGAACATGGGAGCAGTTGTACGGGCTCTGGGATATTCGCTATCTGGATCGAACTGATCTATAATGGGGATTCCGGGCCTTAGGGCAACGATGATGGTTCCGGACACCTGTAGCTGACACAACGATTCGATTTTCGTCCAGAACATGGATTTACTATCCGTCAAGCCACCTGCTTACCTTGCCCGTAGCGGCAAATCATGTTAGTTTTTAATTTCCGGTTTTAAGCTGCGAGGAGGTTCGGAGTGCCTTTTCCCCCCAAGCTCAGAGATAAAATACAAGAAATAGCGGACGACCACGAAACCAGGCTTTCGGCGCTTATTCCCGTCCTGCGGGAAGTGCAGAACGAATTCGGCTGGCTTTCCACCGAATCCATGGAGGAAGTCGCCGAAACGCTCGATATCCCTGCCTCTTCGGTTCAGAACGTTGCGTCGTTTTACACCATGTTTTTCACAGAACCCGTGGGAACTCACGTCATGTGGCTCTGCAGAACCCTGTCCTGCGCGCTTCGCGGAGCCGAGGGTCTGGAGCACCACCTCTGTGACCGCCTCGGGGTAAAAACAGGGGGAACGACGGCCGACGGGAAAATAACCCTTCTCGAAGCGGAATGTCTCGCCTCCTGCGGAACAGCTCCCGCAATGCTCGTAGACAACACTCTTTACGAAAATCTTACTGAGTCTGCAGTTGACAAAATAGTTGAAGAGATCAAGAAAAGCTGATGAACGAAAAACTGAGAAAAGACGCAAGGGAACTTTTTGATCACGCACTCAAGGAGGCTGATCCGGGAAAATGCGTCTTGGAACACCTTGAACTGAAGGGGAAACGGCTCAAGGTCGGAGGGGAAAGCTTCGATCTCTCCGATTTCGAATCGCTCTACGTCGTAGCCTTCGGGAAGGCCGCGTCCTCCATGGCCGCGGCGCTTGAGGGGCTTCTCGGGGAGCGGATAACCAAAGGAATAGTAGTATCGAATGCTCGCTCGGAGCAAGTGTTTCAGAAAATGAATTTTCATCTCTCCTCCCACCCGGTGCCAAATGACAGAAGCGTCGAGGCGGCAAAAGAAGTAGTTTCGCTTCTCGAGAGATCGGGAGAACGGGACCTTGTAATCTTCCTTATATCGGGAGGCGGAAGCTCGATACTCGCGATGCCGAGCGAGGGACTCACCATAGAGGATAAAAGAGCGGTGACCCAGAGACTAATGCTCAACGGGGTTGACACTTACGGGCTTAACACCGTGAGAAAAAAGATGTCGCAGATAAAGGGAGGGGGGCTTCTTAAAAAGGCTCTTCCCTCACAGGTCATCACCCTGATTCTTTCAGATGTTGTGGGCGACCGGCTCGAATTCATAGCCTCGGGACCCACGGTTCCCGACACTACCACCCACGAAGACGCATGGCGAGTCATAGAAGCGCTTGAACTTGAGCATAAAATACCTCCGAGGGTGGTGGTGCACCTTGAGAAGGGAAGAAGAAGTACCGTCTCTCCAACCATGGACCGCGAGCAGTACGAGCGTAGCGGAGCCACTACAGTCGTCGTCGGAAACAATCACAAGGCTATAATCTCGATGGAGAAGATGGCGAAGAAAATGGGGTATAACACGCTTTTCCTCTCCTCCCAGATATCGGGAGAGGCAAGGGAAGTGGCCAAGGTGCTCGCGGGAATCTCGTTTGACATAAAAAGGTTCGGAAGGCCCGTTAAGAAACCCGCCTGCATACTTTTCGGGGGAGAAACGACCGTGAACGTGACGGGGAGGGGGCGCGGCGGGCGCAACACGGAAACCGCTCTTTCCTTCTGCTTTGAGATAATAGGAAACGAGGGAATCGTGGGGCTTTTCGCCGGAACCGACGGAATAGACGGTCCCACAGACGCCGCCGGGGCGATATGCGACGGACAGTCGCGCCTGATAGCAAGATCGATGGGCATAAGCGCGAGAGACCATCTCTCCAACAACGATTCCTACTCTTTTTTTGAAACCCTTGGAGATCTTATAAAAACCGGGAGCACCGGGACAAACGTCATGGACGTGGGAGTAGTTCTGATAGCGGAATGAGAGACCATCGGACAGGCGGAACATAAGGTAACCTCAAACGATGGAAAATCTGACGAGAGCCCCTCTTCCAAGCAACGAGGAAGCGGAACGCGCGGTACTGGGCTCCATACTCATTGAAAACAGCTCGATAAACCAGGTTCTTGAAATCCTGATAGCCGAGGATTTCTACAACGAGAACCACTCCAAGATAATGAGCTGCATGATAGACCTTGACAGGGAAGGCAACGCCATCGACGTTCTTACTCTGTATGAGTGGATGAGTTCGAGGGGAATCATAGAGGAAGTCGGGGGAGCCGCCTACCTCACCTACCTCGTCTCGACCGTCCCCACCGCGGAAAACGTCGCTCATTACGCCAGAATAGTCAAAGACAAATCAGTCCTGAGAAAACTGGTGCTCACCGCGACCGACATAGCGCACCGAGGATACGGACCCGACATTGAGGTTGACGAGTTTATCGACAGGGCGGAGCAGTCGATTCTCGACATCGCCCAGAACAAGATAAAGCCAAGCTTCTGGCACTCGAGGGATCTTGCGCCGGTGGCGTTAGAGAACATCGAGCGGCTCCACGAGAAAAAAGAACTCATAACCGGCATAAGGACCGGCTTTGAGAGACTCGACCACCTCACATCGGGTCTCCAGAAATCAGATCTCGTCATAATCGCCGCGCGCCCGGGCGCCGGAAAAACGTCGCTTAGCCTCAACATAATAAGCAACGCCGCGGTGAACGAAGACCTCTCAGTTGCAATGTTTTCCCTTGAGATGACTAAGGAGCAGCTCATGCTAAGGCTCCTCTCCATAAGCTCGAAAGTCAGTTTTTCGGCGATGAGAAGCGGATACATAAGGGACGACGACCTTCAGAGATTGTTTGATTCAGCCGAAAGATACGCAAACGCGAACATATTCATAGACGATACCCCGGCGTTAACGGTGCTCGAGATAAGGGCCAAGGCCAGGCGGCTAAAAAAAGACAACCGCCTTGACCTGATCGTGGTCGACTACCTGCAGCTTATGAGGGGCGGCTCGAGAAATGAAACCCGGGAAAGGGAGATAGCTGAGATCTCGGGCGCGCTCAAGGCGCTCGCCAAGGAGCTTGACGTGCCGGTAATAGGGATCTCCCAGCTGAGCCGCCAGACCGAGACCAGAACCGACCGTCGTCCCCAGCTCTCGGATCTGAGGGAAAGCGGCGCCATAGAGCAGGATGCTGACGTCGTACTTTTCATCCACCGCCAGGACATATACAGGAAAAATCCCGAGGAAAAAGACGGCATGGCGGAACTCATAATCGGGAAACAGAGAAACGGTCCCACGGGCACGGTGAAACTGGCGTTTCTGGAGCAAAACGGGGTTCCGAGCTTCGAGAACCCTTCCGACGAATTCGAAGAGGGATTCGCCTAGACTATAAAGGGCTTTACGACCGCTTTGGACTTCGACTCGTCGAGATAGAGGGCAGGGGAGTCTTGCCAGGCGACAAATTTTTCGTATATTTCCCCGAATTTCCGCCTTACCGAGGTCCAGTGAAAATCCCAGTCGTATTTCTTCGGCCTGTCGGAGAAAAACATTTCGGAGAATATGGCGCTTTGCTCCGGAAGTCCCTTCTCCGCTATCCATCCCGTTCTAACGTTCGCGTAGCCACTGGCAAACCCCATCGCCAGCGTCCCCTCAAGGCCGAGTCTCAGCGCAGCCGCGTTCGCAAGCTCAACGTAAACGTAGAGGGCTTCAGTAGTGCGGTAGTTTTTCTCCGGGAAATTCTCCCGGAACTCGCGCAGGTTCTTCACTAGATACATCGGATAATAAGTGGGGGAGTAAAACGAAACGGATTTCGTCGGACTCCCAAGCGGCTCGCGCGTTATCGTTTCCCCGGAAATCGTCCCGAGCATGAAATCATCCCCGCAGAAATCCCCCGTATCCCCGCAAAGAGCCAGGGAAACTCTTATCTTTTCCCATTCTTCGCGGGCGATTTCGCTCGCGCGGGTTATCTCGCTTGCGGTTTCGTCGGCTGAAACAAGTTCTTCAAGTGAAGGCATCTGAGATGAAAATTCTCCTCCGCTTCAATATACATATACGGGGGAATTTATCAAAAAACACTTTAGGGCAAAAATCTTCCCCTCTCCTCGGGGGATGGCACCCGGCAGGTTTCTTTCTTTCCGAAAATGCGGTAGCGGTTCCTTGATATGATCCCGTAAAAATAATCTTTTACAGGCCGGGGAATATATATGAAGAGCGCGGGAAGCCTCCACAGCCCCCCAAGCCTTTTAAGAACTAGCAAAACGGCGTCGGCGCCCTTGTAAACTCCCTTTTCGTCAACATAGGCGATCTTCCACTCGCGCGGGGGTTCGTTCTGGTAGAGGGAGAACTCAGCGGCAGCCTCGCCCTGTACCGGGGAAAAAAATATTTCCGCGCGGACATCTGCCCAAATGACAAAATCGACGAACCTGTTGCAGCCACCACACACCCCGTCGAAGAAAATGACCGGTTTTTCAGACCCTGGAATCTCTCTCTCCCGTTTAGGTAAGCTCCCGTATCAGGGTTTCGTGCTGGGGGAACCTCAGCATAAGACTATCCTGCGCGCCGAGCTCGAAATCCTTAAACTCAAACCCAGGAGCCATTGTAGCCCCCATAAAAGCGTATCCGTAGTCCCCCTCCACCACCATGGCGCCCTGCCATGTCCCCTTGGGAACGATTAGCTGGGGTTTCTGACCTGAGGGGATATTGTCACCCATGACCACTACCCTCGACTCCCCCGTCGGATATAGAAGAAGAAGCTGGACAGGATCGCCGAAGTAAAAATGGAAAATTTCGTCCGAACTCACCCTGTGCATCTTGGAATTCGCCTCGAAAGTTATCAGGTAATAAATAGCGGTTGAGAGATTGCGGTCGTCTCCAGCCATTTCGTCGCTTCTGTAAGTTTCCTTGTAGTATCCTCCTTCCCCTGGAAGTTTTTTCAGTCCGAGTCTTTGTATAAGGTGGTCTGCTTTCATGATTTTCCTCCAGCAAAATTGTTAAAATCAAACCAGCAATATAGTATAATACGGCTGGATGATTTAACCATACAAAATAACGGGAGAGATAAAATGTCAGAAGAAGATACAAAGCCGCAAGAGGAAACAAACTCGGAAGAAACGGTTGCAGACAACTTCATGAACTCCATAAACATGGCTTTTAACCTAGGAGTAGCAGCACATCAGTCGTCAGGTCAGTCAAAAAGCGTCGTAGAGATAGCGACTGAACTCGGAAACCAGATATATCAGAATTTCGCACAGGCATACGGCGGCGAGATAAACGAGTCCTTTCTCAAGGCAAACACAGAATATTTTCTCCAGATAGCACTTATGGGATACATAATCCCAGGGGTGTGCGCTTTCGACAATGACTTCAAGCAGAGGCTTTTCGACCTCGTCTACGCGAGGGCTAGGGAAAACCAGCAGAAGCAAGCTGAAGGGGGATCTCAGGGCGGAAGCAGGATAATAACCTGAGCCCATTTGTGGCCCAAGGCTTATGAGAAAAGTTCTAGGTGGTAGGGAAAAAGTAAAAGTCGCAGTTGCCCAGGCTGCTCCCGTGTTCATGGACAAGGAGCGGACTCTTGAGAAGGCCTGCCTCGTAATAAAGGAAGCGGGGGATAACGGGGCGGAACTCGTCGCTTTCCCCGAGGCCTTCATACCCGGCTATCCGGCCTACTACACAATTGGCTACGAAACTCCACCGCATGACTGGACCGACTTCATGATCGCGCTTCAGGATAACTCCATAGTGATTCCCGGGGACGACACCGAGATGCTCGCGGAAGCCGCCCGCGCAGCCGACACCCATGTTGTGATAGGCTGCAACGAGCTTGACGACCGCAAGGGAAGCCGCACCGTGTACAACTCCCTTCTTTTCATATCTCGCGAAGGAACAGTGCTCGGCAGACACAGAAAACTCATGCCGACCTACACCGAGAGAGTTTACTGGGGCCAGGGGGACGGGAGCGACATAGCCACCTACGACACAGACATAGGAAGGATAGGAGGCCTTGTCTGCTGGGAGAACCACATGGTGCTCGTAAGGGCCGCGATGGTTTACAGCGGGCAGGATTTTCACGTGGCGGTCTGGCCGGGGAACTGGAGGAGGGGAGATGATAAACTGCTCGCCGCCGAAACAGAAGATCCCGGAGCTGGGTGCACAGTGCAGTCGCTAATAAGGGTTCACGCGTTTGAGTCGGGGGCATTCGTGCTGAGCGCCTGTGGCTACCTTGACGATGATGATTTTCCCGAAAGATGGCACTACGTGCGCGATGGGGATCACATGAACTGTAACTGGGCCCGCGGGGGAAGCTCAATCGTCAATCCCGCCGGCAGATATCTCTTTGAACCCCATTTCGAAAAAGATGCGATACTCTACGCCGACTGCTATGCTAACCAGATAAAAGCTGTAAAAGCCATTTTCGATTCCCTAGGCCACTATTCACGATGGGATGTGGCTAAACTTCTCATTGACAGGGAAAAGCAAGAGCCGGTAGTGGAGAAAACCGCTGCTTCTCCTCCCGAGATATCCTCAAGAGAAATAAAAAGAATTTCTGAGGAATACGGGGTTTCCGAGGAAAAGCTGGAAGCGATCGCTGAAGAGCTCAGAAAATTCGTTAACTGAACAGTGAACCCTCTAGTGATTCTCACCGTACACGTATACGGGATGTGTCCTGAGCAAAGAAGTCTTTATCGAACGAAACGCCCTCTCCACCCCGCAAAGACACTTGTACGCCTTCCGTAAAACTTAAAACACTTCCTCTCGGATCAAGGTTCGTTATTAAGAAGAAGCGGTCAGCAAGCTCCCCACTGATTCTCAGTCCGGAAGGGGAAATATCTTTTCACGTTCCAGTCATCATGTTGCGTGAAAGTTCGAGAACCTGCTTTTCGGCGTGATAGGAACTTCTCACAAGAGGCCCGGCTTCCACATGCGGGATGCCGACTATCTTTTCCCCGTAGTTTTTAAGAGATTCGAACTCGACGGGATGATAGAACCTTGATACGGGTATATGGTCAACCGTAGGCTGAAGATACTGTCCTATGGTAACTATGTCGCATCCTGCACACTTAAGGTCAGTAAGCGTTTCGATAATCTCCTCGTAGCTCTCTCCAAGACCGACCATGATGCCCGATTTGGTAAGCATTGCGGGATTTCCCCTGCCCGCGGACATCGAAAGAAGTTCCAGAGATCTTTGGTAAACCGCCTGAGGCCTTACGGATCTTGTCCTTCCCGACTGGGTTTTTTGCGGAAGGGAGTAAAGTCTTGGGACAGTTTCAATATTGTGATTCAGAACATCGGGAGACGACTCTATCACTTTTTCAATCGCTTCGGCCTCCCCCTTAAAATCTGGGATAAGGACCTCGATCTTTATGCCCGGAACCTTGCTCCTCACTTCATTAACGGTCTGCGCGAATATACATGCGCTTTCATGATTCCTGTCATCCCTGTTTACCGAAGTTATGACTACGTGAGTCACCAGCGCGTTGTTTTTCTGAAGCTCCTCAACAGCTTTTGCCACCCTAGCGGGTTCCTCCCAGTCAAGCTCACCCCCTTTTCCCGTTTTTACATGGCAGAAACCGCAACTTCTCGTGCAGACATCCCCAAGAATCATGAAGGTAAGCGTACCGGCCCCCCAGCACTCGCCTATATTGGGGCACTTAGCCTCCTCGCACACGGTGTGAAGACCGAGTTCGCGTACCAAACCCCTGAGGCTCATATAATTCTGGCCACTCGGGATTTTTGCCTTTATCCATTCGGGTTTTTTGCGAATTCCCGCTCGGCCAGGCGCCTGGGTTTCAGTGATGACAGATCTCATCTCGGCGTCTTGAACATCTCATGGGGAGAAGACTGCCCTTGGTAGCCGGCAGACTTGTTCTGCAGAAGTTCCACCTCAAGCTTCCCGATTTTTTCCTCTAGTTTCTTTACAGTTTCCCTGCTCCGTTTCAACTCAGACTTCTTGGAACAGCCTCTGGAAAAACTCAGCAGGAAGAAAACAAACGCGCCCAGAAGAAATGAAACCCCTATTATACCGGCGTTGTAAACTGCCCCAGTGTATTTATAGGAGAAAAAACCAAGTTCGATCCTGAACACATCCGTTGCTATCTCGAGGTTCTGGATGAAGAAAACAGCTAGAAAACAGCATATGACCAACAGAAAAAATCTTTTTACGTGTTTCATCGGTTGTCTGAAAAACGGTTTGCTATACCAGTCAACCCACCTAGCGGGAACATGTTGTAGAATATCGGTTTTTCGAGAAAATACCAGTTACATCACACATTGTAGATCGGATTAAAACAAGAGATACATGATAGGAATCGGGACTTACTCGACCGGTTACAAAATGCAAAGCATTCGGTGTTGTCCGCAGACCGGTTCCGTACAAAATGCGCGTAGGGAAATCATTTCGCCGAACCGGAAATCAGAAACGGAAATCCAAGTTAGTAAATCACGTCCGCTATGTAGTAGAGACCGAATCCGGTTTTTACGGGAGAGGCAAAAATTGCGTGCTCAGACAAAGCCTCAGGAAAAACGAAATCTAACAGCGTCTTTTTCTTCGTTGGATATTCCTTTATCCACGAATCCTCATCAAGACCCGAAAGCCTCCTCGCCTCTGCTATTGCCGTCTCAAGAGTCCCGATGCGGTCAACTAGGCCAAGTTCCTTCGCATGGCTTCCGGTGAATATTTTTCCGTCAGAAAGCGAGGTGACTTTCTCCGGAGACAGGTTTCTTCTCTCGGCAACCGTGTCTTTGAACTGGGAGTGGACGCTGTCTATTAATGTCTGCAGGTAAGCTTTTTCCGCCTCGGGCATCTTTCGAAGCGGCGAACCAAGATCCTTGAATTCCCCGCTCTTTATCACCTCGACCTCCAACTTCGCCCACTTAAGCAGTTGCTCGTAGCTTGCGAACTGCGCTATCACGCCGATGCTCCCGGTCACAGTGCCGGGATTCGCATAAATCGCTGAGGCCGCACAGGCGACATAATAACCCCCAGAAGCCGCGACCGTTCCCATGCTTGCCAAAACCGGCATCGTTTCACCAAGGCTTTTGAGTTCCTCGTATATTTCCTGGGAAGTGGCAACGGATCCCCCCGGGGAGTTTATTCTCACCACAACGGCCTTTACGGAATCGGTTTCCCGTATCTTTCTTATGCTTTTAATATACGGGTCGGTGTCGATTATTATGCCGTCAACGTTTATTACCGCCACACCGTCCCCGCCGGGGCTATGGGCCTGATCGAAGATCAGCACCCCTATGAGGACTCCGGTGAAGCAGATAATAAAGATGACCAGAAGGGAGAGGAAAGTTTTAAGAAAAAAATTCAGGTCAGGGACTTTCACTTCACCACCCGTCAATCAAGGGCCTTGAGTTTTTCATTCAGGATGTCACCCAGCTTGGAGGAACTTTCCTGCCGGGACGACGCGAAGTCTTTCATCGTGTCTTTTTCCTGTTTTTTCTCAAGCCTCCTGCGACTGAGGTTCACTTGGTGTTTGGGCTTGTTAAAGCCCGTGACCAAGCCGCTTATCTCGTCGCCGACCTTAAGAGATCCCCGGCTTAACTCATCGTCCTGAAATTCACGGATAGAGTAAAAGCCCCTCACGTTGTCGGCAAGCGCCACGGTAACTCCGTTATCAAAAATCTCCTCTATCTTGGAAGTGACCACCGTCTCGTTCACTTTGTAGTCCCGAAGCACCTTGTTCCAGGGGTCTGGGGTAAGCTGCTTTATTCCGAGTCCGATTTTTCTCTGCCTCGGGATAACGTTCAGTATCACAAGCTCTATTTCCTTTCCGACGTCTTCGCTTGAGAAAACCTCAAGGGGGCTTACCTCCCCCTCCCACCTTAGATTTTCGGGACGCACAAGCCCGACCATCTCCGGCGCAACCTCTACGAAAACCCCGAGTTCAGTGACGTTTCTTATGGTTCCGCTCAATCTGGTATTCGGAGGATTGTTCCGCTTGAATTCATCCCAAGGGTTCTCCTGTATCTGCTTGAGGCTAAGCGAAATCCTTCTTTCCCTGGGCTTTATTCCCAAAACAGCGACTTCTATTTCGCTTCCGACGGAAACAACTTCGCTTGGATGTCGGAAATTCTTAACCCAGGAAAGCTCGCTTACGTGCACGAGTCCCTCTATTCCCGGTTCAAGCTCGACGAACACGCCGAATTCAGCCGCGAAAACCACTTTCCCTTTGACTCTGCCGCCGACATCGTATCTTTGCTGTATGGTCTCCCACGGGTCTTCAGTGGTCTGCTTCACTCCGAGGGTTATTTTCCCGTTTTCAATTTCAAGCTTAAGAATCCTGACCTGTACGTCCTGACCTTCCTTGAGAACGTCTCCCGGGTGCCTAACTCTTCCCCAGGAAAGCTCCCCTATCGGAACAAACCCCTCTATGCCCCCTATGTCCACGAAAGCACCGGGATCAATTATCTTGACGACATTTCCGGAAACGGTCTGGCCTTCTGAGATGGTAGCAAGAGTCTCCTTTCTCTTCTCCTCCCTTTCCTCTTCGAGAATCACCCTTCTTGATACGACTATGCCGTTATCGTTGTTCTGGATAATCCGGGTTTCGATCGTCTGGCCAACCATCTCGTCAAAATCCGCAACCGGCCGCAGAGCGATCTGAGAACCGGGAAGAAAAACCTTAAAAGGGCTACCCTGTCCTATATCGCAGTTAAAACCGCCCTTCACTCTGTTTAGAATCCTTGTGGCGACGGGCTCTTTGTTTTTGAACTTCTCCTCGATCTCCTTTTTTTCCCTGAGCTGGTCCGCTTTCTGCTTGGAGGCCCTGACTGTGTTCGGGTTCGGTCTTTCGACCAGCACCTCTATCTCCGAGCCCACCGAGACTTCATATTCGCCGTTTTTGTTTAGAAACTGGTTTATGGGAACTATGCACTCGAACTTGAACCCGAGGTCTATGAAAACAGCGTCAGAGTCAATCCTTATAACCCTTCCCTTCGCTATTTCCCCGTTCTCGGGTTCGCTTAAGCGCGATTCCATGCTTTCATCAAGCAACTCCTCAAAGCTTTTTTCATTTGAATCCGTAGTATCATTATCCTGAATCATTTTGTTTAGCCGCCTTCGCTGTCATTTGTTAATAAAGGCAAGGTTACATGAAAACTGCCGAAAATAAAAAGAGACTTCAGAAGAAAATTTGTTCTCAGTCGTGAAGAAGTGATATGTCTTTTACGCGAAGCACTATGCTGGAGATAACCTGCTCGGCGCTCATGCGGGTGGTGTCCATTATCACGGCATCGGGGGCGGGACGAAGCGGGTTCTCAGCGCGAAGGGTGTCGCGGCGGTCCCTTTCTCGAAGCTCGGCTTCAACATCTAAAAGAGAAGCCTCGGAGTCACCTCGCCCGCTTTGATGAAACCTTCTTTTCGTTCTCTCGACAACCGTGGCGTCAAGGTAGAACTTGTACTTGGCCCCGGGGAAAACATACGTGCCCATGTCTCTTCCCTCAGCCACTATGTTTCCGCCCTCACCGATTTTTCTCTGGATTCCGACGAGAAATTCCCTCACTTCACCAAGTTCCGCAAGCCTGGATGAAAGGGATGATATCCGCTCCGTCCTTATAAGCTTGGAGACGTCGCGGCGGTCAAGCAGAACGCTCCCCGCCGGATCGAATTCCACGGTAGTTTCGGAAAGCAGCATCGAGAGCGCGGCGGAATCACCCAAATCCACCGCCGCTTCATCCGCCTTGAGAGCTACGGCCCTGTACATGGCCCCTGTGTCAAGACACCAAAAACCGAGCAGCTCGGCGACCCGCTTGGCGATGGTGCTTTTCCCCACCCCGGAAGGTCCGTCTATGGTAACGATGTTGTCCCCGTCTCGCTTCATTTCGGTTTTCCGAGCGCCTCGAAAAGCGGAAAGAACTCTGGAAACGAGATGGAAACGCACCCGGCGTCCCCGATCACCGTCTCTCCGCGGGCCTGCGTGGCCGCGACGGCAAGAGACATGGCGACGCGGTGGTCTCCGCGGCTCTCACAGCGCGCGCCGCAAAGCTCCCCCGTCCCGTTTATAACCATGCCGTCCCGTGTCTCCCGTATGTCCGCGCCGAGTTTTGAAAGTTCCCCGGACATCGCGCTTATCCTGTCGGTTTCCTTCACCCGAAGTTCCCCGGCCCCGCTTATCACCGTTTCCCCCCCAGCAAAACACGCGGCTACGGAGATAACCGGAAGCTCGTCTATGGCCCGGGAGACGGCATCTCCCTCTACCCGTACGCCTCTTAGGGCGCAGTGGCGGGCGATTACGTCCCCTACCGGTTCTCCGCAGCGCTCACGGCGGTTCTCAACCGAGATATCGGCCCCCATTTCCCGCAGAATATCAAGCACCCCCATTCTAAGCGGATTAAGCCCCACGTTTTTTACCATGATTTCTGATCCCGGGTTTAGAAGCGCGGCAACGATGAAAAAGGCCGCCGAGGAGATGTCGGAAGGGATTTCAAGCTCAGTTCCGGGAAATTCCCCAGTCGGGCTTACCGAAACACGGGTTCCGCTTGCCTCCACCGGAACGCCGAAATGGCGGAGCATTCTTTCCGTGTGGTCCCGGGTTCTCTCGGGCTCCGTTACGCTGGTTCTCCCCGCCGCATAGAGCCCCGCGAGCAGAAGCGACGATTTCACCTGCGCGCTTGCCACGGGGGACTCGTAATCTATCCCCCGAAGTTCCGAGCCCGTTATGTGAAGTGGAAGGGTCTCCCCCTCTCCCGATATCCCGGCTCCCATCATGCGAAGCGGAACGGTCACCCTGGACATAGGACGGCGACGAAGCGAGGAGTCCCCGGTGATGGTGGATCGGAAGTTCTGGGCGCTTAGAATCCCCGCAAGCAGCCTGGCCGTCGTTCCCGAATTCTCGGCGTCTATTGCCTCTCGGGGTTCCCTGAGGCCGAAAAGCCCATTGCCCGAAATTTCCACTTCTCCGGCGTTTACATTTATCTCGACCCCCATGCTTCTAAAAGCGTTCACGGTAGCAAGGGTGTCCTGAGAAGCCAGAAACCCGTTCGCCCTGGTTTTCCCCTTCCCCAAGGAGCCCAGGATAATCGCCCTGTGGGAAATGGATTTATCCCCGGGAGGGGTCATCTCTCCTCTGAACGCGCGGGATTTTTCCTTCAGAATGAAATCGGCCATCTTTTGATTCAGAATTATATACTTAACCTAGTAACAATATATAATATTTTTGTAAGGCACAGCCCGCTGGGGGGCTCCTAACAAACGCGCGCGATGAAAGCGGAACAGAAAAACATATTCGGCGAAGAATTGAAAGAGTGCAGCACGAACCCGATGACAGGATTTTTCAGGGACGGCTGCTGCAGGGCGGCGGTTGAGGACGTGGGACTTCATCTGGTCTGCGCGGAGATGACCGAGGAGTTCCTCGCGTTTTCAAAATCCAGGGGAAACGACCTTGTAACACCCCGTCCCGAGTTCGGTTTCTCGGGGCTTCAACCTGGAGACAGGTGGTGTCTCTGCGCGCTTCGCTGGAAAGAGGCCCTCGACGGCGGCGTGGCTCCCCCGGTCTTTTTGCAGTCGACCCACGAATCCGTGCTAAGCATCATTGATCTCTCCGATCTTAAAAAATACGCTGCCGACATATCCTGAGTCTTGATTCCCCGGGATTTGCGTATACCCTCTTCGTTCTGTGAAATACCTCGTTCTACAAGGTGACGGCATGCCTGACCACAAGCTCCCTGAGCTTGAAGGCAGGACTCCGCTTGAGGTCGCAAGCACACCGAATCTTGATGCGATCGCAAAGCGGGCCGAGATTTTCGGGATAGCAAAGACCATTCCCGATCCACTCCCTCCTGGAAGCGACGTGGGAAACTTGGCGGTGCTGGGTTATGATCCCACAAAATATTACACGGGAAGATCCCCGCTTGAAGCCGCGAGCATAGGAGTCACGCTCGGGGAAACGGATGTCACGGTACGCTGCAACCTGGTAACCCTCGCTGAGAGAAACGGGCAGACGGTAATGGAGGACTACAGCGCCGGGCACATAACGGACGATGACGCTGCCTGTATAATCGAAGATCTCAAAAGGGAATTTGATGGAGAGGAGTTTTCGCTAAGCCAGGGAGTAAGCTACAGACATCTTCTGCTCTGGCGCGGAGGAAACAGCGGTATCCGCACGACTCCGCCGCACGACATTTCGGGAAAGGAAATCGCCCCCTGGCTTCCCTCCGGAGAGGGAGCGGAGAAACTCACCCGATTAATGGATAAATCCCGCAGGATACTGAAAGACCATCCAGTGAACGCGAAAAGAAGGGCCGAGGGGAAGAACACCGCCGACTCCATATGGCTTTGGGGTGAGGGGACAAGACCCGAGATGCCCTCTCTTTCCAAGCTTTACGGAATCACCGGCTCCGTTGTATCGGCGGTCGATCTAGTAAAAGGGATAGGCATATTTGCCGAGATGGAGGTAATCGAGGTTCCGGGAGCAACCGGGTACCTTGACACCAACTACGCGGGAAAGGTAAGCGGCGCGATTGAGTCGCTGCAGCGCGTGGATCTCGCAATGATCCATATAGAAGCGACGGACGAAACGGGCCACGTCGGAGACGCCCGCCTCAAAATCCAGGCAGTCGAGGATTTTGACCAAAAGGTAGTGAGACCCGCCCTCGAGGGAATGAAGCAATTCGGCGAATACAGAGTGCTGGTGCTCTCCGATCATCCCACCCCCATAGACCTAAGAACCCATTCAAACGAACCAGTTCCCTTCGCCATACTCGATTCCGCAAACTCCTCGATAAAAGACGACTCGCTTGTCTACACCGAGGACTGTGCAGCCGCAAGCGGAGTTTTCGTCGAGCAAGGCTGGAGGCTCATGGGAACGCTTGTCGCCAGATAGGAGCAAGGCGGATCAGGGATAATACTTCAGCCCGACCGTGAAGGTCCAAATGTCTGTGTCATTCACTTCGAAATCGGCCGTAAGCGGCGTAACGCCGTCGGCACGTATGGATTCGTGGCCTCTGACCCGCGTCCAAGACACGTCGTCGCGGTCAAAACCGCTGAGGAGCGTCCAGCGGACCTTGGCGCCGGCCGAAAGATCATCGCCAAGCGCATAATCGACTCCGCCCACGACCTGAAAACCGAACCTGGTTTTTTCCAGCTCCGTGTCTATGGAACTGACCGTGCCCGCTACGGCCACCTGCCACGGTTCCGTACCTAAGGCACTCCCGCGCAGGAATCTAGCCGAGTAACGCATTTCCGTTAAACCCAAGCCTGCGCCCCCTCCGATATAGGGCGTAAAAGGCGAATTGTTGCGCAGGTCGTAGTAGACATTCAGGAAGAAATGATGGGCCCTTAAGTCATATACGCGTTCGGAAGGAGGATCGTTCTCGTCCCATTCGCTCCTCTTTTGATCGAACGTTTCGCCGCCGCCGGAACCGAGGAGCACGAGCCTTCTCTGCGAACCCTGGCGGCGGTTAAGGTACTCCGCCTCGAAACGCAGCCCGCTGCCGAGAGCATAACCCAGAGTCGCACCCCCTGCAAAGCCCGCGCCGGGGGCAAACACGTTTGCAATGGTGGATATTCTATCGGTGGTGCACTCCGCATCCATCGGCGGAGTCGCACCGGAGGGGTAAAGAAACGAATCGCATCGGGTCGGATGATCAATGAAAGACTGGGAAACGTCCAGATCGCCGGACCTCGAGAAACCCGCTTCGAGCCCTACGTAAAAACCTTCCGCCGCGGAATCCGTCACCGACAACGCGGACGCCAAAAGTACCGTCACTAGCCAAAACCCCGCATTTGCCGTTATGTATCTCATGCTATCTCCTCCTTTGCTATCGATTCCCTTTAAACGGTACCAGAAAAACGGGGAAAAACTACACCTTTTTTACTTCTTCCCATATCTCGTCCATCTGCTCAATGGAAAGAGCCTTTATCTCTCTTTCCTCAGCCTGCGCCTTCTCCTCAAGCCGGGAGAATCTTTCTATGAACTTTGCGACGGCCCCGTGAGATACGGTCTCGGCGTCAATGTCAAGATGCCTTGCGAGATTCACGACGGAGAAAACGAGGTCTCCCCACTCCTCCCGGGACCTGTTCTTCTCGCCGGCTTCCATCTCCCGCTCAAGCTCAAGCAGCTCCTCTTTTACCTTTGCAAGAACCGAGGAGGTGTCGTTCCAGTCAAACCCGGCGCGGGCTGCTTTTTCCCCGACCCTCTGCGCTCTCATCAAAGAGGGCATGGCCCTGGGTATTTCGTCAAGAGAGGTCTCCCCTTTTTTCTCCTTGAGTTTCTCGGCGTTCCAGGTTCTTATGGCGTCGGCCGCGTCCTTGGCCTTTTTTTCCCCGAACACATGAGGGTGTCTTCTTACGAGCTTGTCGTGGAGTCTCTGCGTAACATCGCCTATATCGAATTTACCCTCTTCGCTTGCTATCTGGGAAATGAAAACGACCTGGAAGAGGAAATCTCCAAGCTCCTCGATAAGCTCGTCTGTGTCTCCGAGCTCTATTGCCTGTATCACCTCATAGGCCTCTTCAAGAACATACGCCCGAAGCGACTCAAGCGTCTGCTCCCTGTCCCACGGGCAGCCTCCGGGAGCGCGAAGGCGCTTGGCGAGCGAAACTACATCTCCAAAAGTTTTTTTCTCTTCCATCAAGACTCCCCTGGCGCGGCTCAGACCCGAAACCTCTTGGAACACCAGGTAAGGTTCTCGTTTCCGTCCCGGGTGACCAGAACCACGTCCTCTATCCTCACTCCCCCCAGGCGCTTGTAGTAAAGACCAGGTTCGACTGTCACGACATTTCCTTCCCTGAGAATCTCCTTTCCGGGACCGATGCGCGGCGGCTCGTGGATGTCAAGCCCGAGGCCGTGCCCAGTGGAATGTATGAACCCCTCTGGGTTTCCGGAGCCCGAAGCCGTGGTCTGAAACCCCCGCTCCGTGAAGAAATCCATTACCGCGCCGTGCACGTCTTTTGATCTCACGCCGTCCTTTATCATGGAAAGCGCGATTTTCTGACCGCGCAAAACGGTATCGTACATCTTTGAAAGTTCCGCCGAAGGCTCACCCTTAACAACCGTCCTCGTCATGTCGCCGAAATAGCCGTTCTCCTGGGATCTCGGGAAAATGTCAATCACCACCGGCCATCCGGCCTTAAGAGGACCTGAGCCCTTCTCGTGGGGCATGGAGCCCTGAACCCCTCCCGCCACTATGGTGTTCGAAGCCAGGTATCCACGTGCGGCAAGATAGGAGCTTACGGCGGAGCGCACTGTCTCGGAGGTAAGGGGCTTGCCGTCACGGTAAAGCACGGAACCCTTCACCACTGAATCCGATATAATTGAAACAGCAATCCTCATGGCCCATGCCGTAGCGGAAAGCGCCTTCTTTATGAATGAAACTTCCACCGGGGATTTCCTGAGACGCCCCGGAAAAAGAAAATCCGTCTTCGCGTTGCGGACGAAAAAACCCGCTCCCCGAAGCGCGTCAGCATAGAAAACCGGGAAGTGCCTCTGGACAATCAGGCTTCTTATTCCCCTTTCCCTGAGAAGGACTGTCGCCACCTCGGCAATGCCGGGCCTCTTTCTTTTGCCGCCGCGAATCCTGGCAATGCACTCCCCGAGCGAGACGACCCGCTCCACCTTTGCCTCTTTTTTTCCCCGCTCAAGCTCAAGATCGCTGAGAACCAGCGTTCCTTCACCGTCGTGCTCGAAAAAAATAACGGGATCCGGAACGAAAAAACCGGTTCTGTGATAAAGGTCGGAATTGCGCTCGCTTGAATCGATTATAAGGTAGGCGGTTCTGCTCACGCCGAAAACTATACAGCAAACCAGGGCGGGCGGGCAAACCGAGGAAAGTGCCATCGCCGCACAGGCGGTCCGCCCCGCGGTCCTGCTTTGACAATTGTTTCCGGCAGATGTATTTTGTTAAGCGGAATGGTAAAAGAAATTTACACTGCGAGGAGGCAGAGGAAATATGTTTTCCGTAACCCCCAAAGCCGTAGATGAAATAAAAAAGCTTCTTGCCGAAGATGATATTGAGGACGCGTTTCTTCGGGTGAGGATAATACCCGGCGGCTGTTCCGGGTTTTCTTACGAAATGGGATTTGACGACGAGACCGATGAGGGAGACAACATGGTTGAATCCGGAGGTATTAAAGTCGCCATTGACGAGATCAGCTACACCTATCTCGACGGAGCGGTTCTGGACTTCAAGGACGGTCTTAACGGAACGGGCTTTGCGATCGAAAATCCGAACGCGACCGGTTCCTGCGGCTGCGGACAGTCTTTCACCGCATAGAAAAAGAATCCACAACATTCAGACTTTTCCCAACAAAACCTTTGCTAAGCCCCGTGGCGAATCTTCGCGCGGAGTGTTTATTAGGCGCTGGTAGGCCGGGAAAACGGATTCCTTTTCGCGTAAACGGATTTGATTATATAATTATATTTGGCGGATTCGCTAAGCAGTTACCGCAGAACATACCATGGCATCAACGGCAAAAACACTTCAGGCCCACGAGGAAGCAAAGAGCTTTGACAGGATAAAGTCAAAGCACCTGATCGGAACCCTCTTTACCGACTTTACTCCCTGGAACAAGCTCTACGGGTTCAGAAACTTTCTCCACGCCCCCTCGGGCAAGAAGATTGAGTTCGTTAACGACCCCGCCGTCATAGTAGGCACCGCTGTGTTCAAGGGCACCGGAGAGGAAGTGGCCGTAATAGCCCAGCAGACCCCTTCGAGCGAAAAGGAAAGGACGAAGCTTAACTACGGAATGGTGAAGGCCGACGGTTACGGGCTTTCTCTGTGCATGATGGAATACGCCGAGCAGAACCGTCTCAAGCTCCTCACGTTCATCGATACCGTCGGCGGAGACCCCTACGAGTACTCGGCCGAAAAACTCCAGTCCTGGCTTATTTCCTACTGCCAGTCAAAGATGATTTCCATAAGAACGAAAACGATAACCACTGTGCTCGGACTCGGGGGAAGCGGGGGTGCGATCGCTATACAGCTCGGACATAAAAGACTGATGCTCTCGCGTGCCGAATATTCCGTGATAACAGCCGAGGGGTGCTCCGCCATTCTTTTCAGAAGCGCGGACAAAGTCGCAGAAGCCCTCGAGGTGCTGCAGCCCACGGCAAATCACATGAAGAAATACGGAATAATAGACGAAGTGGTAAAAGAGGCCCCTCTTGGAAGAAACAACTACATCCCCTCGACGCTTAAGAACCTGCAGGCGTCCCTCACCGCCGCCTCGAAAGAGCTTGACCGCTACGACGTAAGGCACCTGCGCGAGGAACTGCGAAGGAAAATCGAGCGTTGCGGACGAATAAAAAAGCAGCGCAGGATGTACGAGGGAATCTCGAAGAAAATAAAGGCCTGGCTTCCCCATTACTTCAGCGGAAAAAAAGAGAATCCCGATATATCCGAAATGCAGATAGCCATCTACGGATCGGAACCCCATTTCTGCAACGACGAAAAGGATGGCCAGGGAAAAATCATACGCCCCGGCTGCAAAACGCAGCTCACGAAAAAAGAGCTCCACGCGAACCACTCCTCGTGTCCTTACTGCAACCGCCCCGAAGCGCTGAGTTCCGATGACTATCTGGACTTTCTCTTGGACGAGGCTTCTTTCCATGAAATAGAACCCGGCCTTTCGCTTGAGGACGTAGACCCTGTTTACAAATTCTTTAACTACTCGTCTTCCAGGCAGAAACTCGCCGGGAAAACCGACTCGAAAGATTCCCTCGTGACAGGCTACGGGACCATGTTCGGCATACCCGTCGCGGTGGCGGTCTGTGACTTCCGGTTTATGGGCGGGTCAATGAGTTCTGTTTTCGGCGAAAAGATGAACATAGTGATAAGCTACGCCATAGAGCACAGACTTCCCCTGTTAACTGTAACGGTAAGCGGAGGCGCACGGATGCAGGAAGGAACCGTGGCGCTCTATCAGATGGCGAAAACCATAGCCGCAATCATGAGACTCAAGGAACATGGACTTCCGAACATCTCCATACTCGGCCACCCGACAACAGGAGGGGCCCTTGCAAGCTACGCGGTGCAGGGAGACTTCCTGATAGCGGAGAAAAAAGCGACCATAGCTTTCGCCGGGGACCGCGTCGTGAAGCTCACAAGCGGCGGCCGCGGGGTCGACCCGAAAATAATGTCCTCTGAGTTCTACGAGGAACACGGCGGGGTTCACCTGGTGGTCGAAAGAAGCCAGATAAAACCCGCGATCTCCGGACTGCTTAAATTCAGGGGTTTTAAAAACAGCCTGGACACCGGGACATTTCACCAACGCCCAACCGATGCCTTTGAAGATGACTGGCTGTAGTTGTCGTAGAAGCACAGACCCCTACTGAAAATTCGTCCAGATACAAAGGCAAATTTCGATCCTTACGTTACGAAATTGAGAAAAAACATGCAAACAGAGACGTAATTCCTGTATACGAGAGGGGGATTTATCAAACGGGCATAATAGTATGAAACCGGATAATGCGGTTGATCAGGAGCCCGGAGGCGTTGCGTGTCATGCGACCGGGGGTGTGTCGGGCTTCTCGGAGTAGGTGCCGTCCATCCCCGTTATTTTTGAAATTTCCTCTGGAGAATCAAGTATCTCCCCCTTGCCCATCTTGTAAAGAAAATTCGCATTGTCCCTCGGGGCATCGCTTTTTACGTTGGGGTCGAAGAAAACCTCTTTGGTGTGAACGAGTCCCGCGCGGTTATACGAAGCGAGCTCGTATTTCATTCCCATCCTGAGCGCGTCGCACGGGCAGGCCTCGACACAGAAGCCACAGAAAACGCAGCGCATGAAATCTATGTTGTACACCTTGGGCCTTCTCTCGATTCCGTAGTCGTCTGCGGGTTCCGAAACTATGGAGATGGCCTGGGTGGGACACGCAACCTCGCAGAGCTTGCACGCGACGCACCTTATCTCCCCCTCGTCATCGGCAGGCATCACGTGAAGCCCCCGGTAGTTCTCGGGAAGCGCCTTTACCTCTTCGGGGTATTTCACGGTTATGGGCTGATGATTTGTGATGTGCCTTATGGTGATCATAAGACCCTTCAGCACTTGGGGAATGTAAAGCTTCTCCCAGAAGGAAAGCCGCGGCCGCTCAAGTACCTTTACGTTAATCGCCATAGCAACCAACTATATACCACAGAAAAGAGAAATACTGAAACCACTAGAGGAAAAAACTGTGGCGGCGGCGAAGGATGAGGACAAACGCAACCAGCGAGACCAAAAGAAGCCAGAGCGCGTTTTCGCCGTCTCCCAGAACGAGCTTGCCCACCCCTATCATGAAACAGAGCAGGAAAGACACGACAAGCGACCAGTTTAAAAGAACCGAGGAGAAACCTCCCCATGCCCGCACAACCCCAAGCCTCTTGCGAACTGGCGACCAGAAACCCGGGGGTCTCACTCTCTCATAGAAGCCCGAAAGCTTCTCTGAAGATTCGGGGGCGGTGACAAAAGTGGCCACAACCCAACAGACTATCGAGACGGGAACGACAAGTATCTGGTGGCGCAGTTCCAAGGGAACTCCCTTCGCCTCGGTGTAGAGAACCAGAACCAGTATGGTCGCAAGCGACGAGGCAAGCGCTACTATCTCGCTCCAGGCGTTTATTCTCCACCAGAACCACCTGAGTATCAGCACAAGCCCAATTCCCGAACTCATCGCCCAGAGAAATATCCACGCGTCCCCTATGTTCTTTATCTGAAGCGCCACCACGCCCGCGATAACGGCAAGCGCAACGGTCGCAATCCTCGAGACCCGCACGTAATGACCCTGCGGGGCGCTTTGACGCACGAACCTCCTGTAAAGATCGTTCACAAGGTACGAGGCCCCCCAGTTAAGGTGGGTCGACACAGTGGACATAAACGCCGCGAGAAAGGAAACCAGCAAAAGACCCCGAAGACCCGGCGGGAGAAAATCTCTTATCATAACCAGGTACACAGACTCATCATCCCCGCCTGCCACCCCTGCCGCTTCGGGGAATATTACGACTGATGCCAAGGCCACAAGAACCCACGGCCAGAGGCGAAGCACGTAATGGTTAACCGCGAACCAAGCAGTGCCCGCAAGCGCGTGTCTCTCGTTTTTCGCAGAGCAGAGACGCTGTATGAAATAACCTCCCCCGTCTGCGTTGTGGGAAGACCACCAGACGACGGTCATGAAGACAAGAAAGGTGAAAAAGTCGGAGGAGAAAAACTCTTGCCCCGCGGCGGGCTGGGTGATGAACATGGAAGTCTGCTCCGGGGGAAGTTCCGCTATTTTGCTTACGAACTGGCTGTACCCTCCGACCGCGTCAGAATTTATGACCACGACGGCGAGTATGATCGTGCCGCCGAGCGCTATCGCGTACTGCACGAAATCCGTTATCACAACTCCCCAGAGCCCGGAGAAAACCGTGTAGACGAGCACGATTCCCACGCAGAGGGAGACGGCGTATATCTGCCCGACTCCGAAAAAGACCTCAAACACCTTGGTCATAGCGGTAATGACCCAGCCCATGACTATGAAGTTGAAAATCGTCGAAAAATAAAACGCCTTAAAGCCACGGAGAAACGCCGCGGGGCGGCCCCCGTAGCGAAGCTCTATGAGCTCGTTGTCGGTTATCACCTCCGCCCTTCTCCAGAGCCTTGAGAAAACCACTATCACGAGCGCGTGGCTGAAGATGTAGTTCCACCAGAACCAGTTCTTCCATATACCCTCGGTTCTTATCCACCCCGTTATGGCAAGGGGAGTGTCGGCGGCGAAAGTGGTGGCAACCATAGAGGTTCCAAGAAGCCACCAGGGGAGCCCGCGTCCCGAAACGAAATAATCTGAAAGACTCCCAGACGCCCTTCTTGAAAAATAAAAGCCCACGCCCAGAGAAAAAGCCAAGTAGAGACCAACTAGTATCCAGTCTACGGCATAGAGTTTCATGGGCCTGTTTTTACCGGAAGCCTCGCGACCGGTATCTGCTCTCCCGTAAGAATCCCGGCAGCCGCTCTCCCCGCGGCACGAGAGGAATCAAAAAGCGATACCACCGTATCAAAAAACGGGAACCCGGCAGTGGGATAAGGGGAACCGAAGGTAAGCAGGATTTTTTCGCCTGAAAAAGAGGAAAAACTGTTTACGCAATCCATTATCGCTGGGGGAATAACGCTGTTCTCCGTCCAGCCCGCCGGAGCGGTTGATAAAACGCATACAAGCGAGCAGTCGTTGCGCAGCTCAAGTGTTTCGGACAAGGAAAGGCTCTTCTCCACCGCCACTTCACCCCCAGAGAACCCGTCGCGAAGTCCGCCGAGAAGATCTTCTGTGGCTTCCGTGCCGAAGTGGAAAACCGAGACTTTCCGGCTGCGAAGAGTGCTTCCTCGCAAAACGCAGGCCGAGCGGCGGGAGATTTCCCCCGCCTCCTCGGCGTTTCTCTCAAAATCTGGGGCGCGCACTTCTTCTACGCCCGAGGCGAAAAGCTTTTTCGCGTAGAATATCCTGGAAAGAGACTCTCCACGAGCGGGGTCCTTAAAAAAATCTTCCTCCGCGCGTCTTTTGAGGAAACCCTCGGGATCCCTGGGATCCAAAACGATATCCACCCCGCTTGCAATGGCGGCGAGAATATTCTCTTTCTCACACTCCTCTCCCCCAAGTGCATCCATCCTGAAGGAATCCGAGACGACCAAGCCGCTGAATCCGAGTTTTTCGCGCAGGAAGTCGCGCAGAATCGGCCCCGAGAGGGTGGCAGGTCCGAGCGGGTCAAGGGCGGGAAAACATACATGTGCCGGCATCACGCAGTGAAGCCTTTTCGCAATCGCCTCCCGGAAAGGCGCAATATCCGATTCCATGAGGCGCTCGAGGGATTTTTCGACGCGAGGAAGATCTGCGTGGGAATCCTCCAAGGTGGCGCCGTGGCCGGGGAAATGCTTCGCGCAGGCAAGCACTCCCTCTTTCTGCAGAGTCTCCGCGAAGATACTTCCCAGTTTCGAAACGACCCCGGGGTCATCTGAGAACGCCCTTACGTTTATTATCGGGTTTCGGGGCTCGGTATTCACGTCAAGAACCGGGGCAAAGGCGAGATTGAGACCGCAGTATTTCATCTCGCCGGCGGTTATAACGGCCTGGCGTCTTAAAACCTCCTCGTCGTCTATCGCCCCCTGGGCCATCGCGAAGGGGAAAAGGGTCGCTCCCGAAACACGCTGACCAAGGCCCCTTTCGACGTCGCAGCCGAAAAAAAGCGGGGATTCAGAGATAGAAGCAAGCCTCCGAGTGGTTTCCCTTACCTGTTCAACCTCCCCGTTGAACACTATGAAACCGCAGACGCAGAAATCCCGCGCGAGGAGCTCCGCTTTTCTGACGGAGTCGGGGTCTCGAAAATCGATCCTCGGCATAATAAACTGCGCCGCGCGTCGGGGCGCGGAGAGATCTTTTGACGAAAAAACGGCCGGACTCTCATACATTTACTATGTTCTTCCCGATTGAGATTTTCCCCAGAATCGTAGCGTCGCGGGCTCCCGTGACTCCCGGCGCGTTTGCCCGGTTCCCGCACACGGTTTCATTCGCGAGCACGGCGAATCCCACGGCTTCCTTGGCATCTGCGGGAATGCCGTATTCACCTGAGAGGCAAAGCCGCCTCGGGGCGAGTTTTTCGCGAAGCCTTGTGACCATGACGGGGTTTTGGGCGCCGCCGCCGCTCAGTATCACTTCTCCCACATCTGCATGGGGGTAAACGAATCTTTCGTAGGCCGAGACTATGGAGCAGACGGTAAATTCGACAAGCGTGCGTAGAAGGTCGGGCAGGGGAATGTCCTTTTTTTCTGTAAGCAAGAAAAGTCTTGTGACCATTTCCTCTCCGAAAAGCTCCCTGCCGGTCGATTTCGGAGGTTTTATATCAAAGTAGGGGTTTTTCATAAGACTGCGCAGAAGGTCCTCCTTGACCGAACCTTGCTTCGCTATCGCGCCGTCCTCGTCAAAACTCTTTTTGCCGCCTGAAGCAAGATGCGCCACCGAATCAATCAGGGAATTGCCTGGGCCCGTATCGAACGCCAGAAGCTCTCCGAATTCTCCCGTAACCAGAGTGCAGTTGGAAATGCCACCTATGTTCTGGGCGATTATGTTTTTCCCGATTCTGGAGAAGAGCAGGTAATCCACGTAAGGAATAAGGGGGGCACCTTCTCCGCCTGCCGCCATGTCCCTCGTTCTGAAATCTCCCACCGTGGTAACTCCCGTGGCCTCGCAGATAACGTCAGTTTCGCCTAGCTGGAGGGTCGAGGAAATGTTGCCCCCGAGAGAGGGCGGGTTGTGAAAAATCGTCTGGCCGTGGGTGCCTACCAGATCCACATCGGTCGTTTTCATCCCGGCTTTCCGGAGAAGATCAAAGACTGCGGCGGCAAACTCCTGACCGAGCAGAAAATTCAAATCAGAGAGCGAACCTGCGTTCAGGGAACCGGCCGAGAGAAGAAGCTTCTTCGCAACGTCAGAGTATTCCCGGCAGACAAAGTCCTCGATCCGTACTTCTGTATTTTCTCCCGAACCGCAAACTCTTACCAGCGCCGCGTCAATACCGTCCATTGAAGTCCCGGAAATGAGACCGACGACCAGTTTTTCCTTCTTCGAAATTATCGGATGAAGCCAGTTCACGGGGAAAAAGTTACCTGATGAGAAAGGGATTTAGCAGGCAGATGTCTTAATCGTCCAGCTTAGAAAACTTACGGGAAAGGTTGTCAGGCAGACTGAACGAATCAAACACTTTATAACCTCCCTAACGGCGCATTTTCTATCACATATTGTGTATATTTATATCTTGACATTCTTAATTACTTTGTATATATATAACTATACAATAAATTATCCGCGTAAGCATTGAGAATACACAATGAGCATTGAACCGATCATTACAAGACAGTACCGCGGGAAGTTTAATCAGGCCGCGTCGAAGTTTCGGGATTTCGCCATACCTCCCGAAGGCTGGATCCGCACAGCCAGAAAAGCCCTCGGCATCTCCGCAGCGCAGCTAGGTCGACGTATCGGAAAAACTCGAGCCCTCGTCTCTAACACGGAAAAGGCCGAACTTGATGGCGCAGTGACCCTCAGAACCATGCGTTCCATGGCGGAGGCAGCAAACTGTCGCTTTATTTACGCTTTTGTGCCAGAAGAAAGTGCGGAAGTCCTTATCAGGCGACGCGCCAGAGAAAAAGCCGAGCGACGAGTGATGGAAGCCGGCATACACATGGCACTTGAGCAACAGACTCTTTCCAAAAGCCAAATCGAATCTGAAATAGAACGTCTCACGGAGGAAATTCTCAGAGAACAGCCGGGCGATTTGTGGAATGATGAGGATTGACAAAAGTGAATCATCCCGAAGAAGACACGACGCAGCTTGATCCCGACGAGGCACAAGGGCTAAAATTCAAACATATAACCACACGCAGCGAACTGAATCATCTGGAACAAGCCAACATTCAAAGCGGCATTGCGTGGATGCGTCGCAGCAGGCGCACTGACCTGCTGTCGGAAAGCTACGTACGCGAACTGCATAAACGCCTGTTCGGCGAAGTCTGGTCGTGGGCGGGAACATTCCGGCGGACGGGCAAAAAGATCGGGGTTGACCCACCCCGCATCGCCGTGGAGTTGTGCACCCTGCTGGACAATATGCAGTATTGGTTCGACAATGAAACCTACGCGCCGCGTGAAGCGGTAATTCGCTTTCACCACCGCCTGACGGCAATTCATCCCTTTCCCAATGGCAACGGGCGCCACGCCAGAATTATGGCGGACGCGTTGCTTATCAAACTGTACAGATTACCTGCGGTCGACTGGGCAGGGGGGCAAGACATCCATTCCATGGGGGACAGGAGAAAATCCTACGTTCAGGCGTTACGAGCAGCGGATGGAGGCGATTATGAACCTCTGCTTACATTTGCGGACATTAAGTAATCGGATTGTTCAGGACAAATGAAAGAGCCTGCGGGCATCACCTTCACCCGTTAAAAGTTTTCCCGTGTAGTGGAATCGCGTTGCCTTTCGATGCCGAATTCAGGATCTTGCCCGCGTAACATCCCCGATTCATTACGCCTAACCGGGACTAGAAAGCAAGTTGCGACAGTCATGGATTCTCTGTCTCGCGGGATATGGTTGCAAGAGCTTTTTTTAAAGATTCGCCGTTCTCTCTTAGCAGACTAACGGATCCTTCAAGCGAGAGGCCCCTGAGTTTCATTACCACGGCGACCTTGAGGCTCCCGCCAGCTTCCCGGAAAAGCAAGGCTGCTTCTTCCTCTCCCACGCCGCATATGTCCATTATTATTCTCCCCGCCCTGTCAACAAGCTTCGAGGATGTGGGTTTAAGATCAACCATCAGATTTCCGTAAGTTTTTCCGAGAAGCACCATGGCGGTCGTCGTAATCATGTTAAGGACCATCTTGGTCGCGGTCGCAGCCTTAAGTCTCGTCGAACCCACTATCACCTCCGGACCAACAAGAAGGGGTATGACCAAGTCGGCGGAGGCATTCTCAGGTTCGCTGCAGCATATAAGGACGGTAGCGCAGCCTACTGTCCGGGCATATTCAAGAGCGGATACCACAAACGGCGTACCAGAACTGGCTGCGATTCCAAGGACCACGTCGTCGCCCGAGAGTTCTTTGCCGCGAAGGGCTTCCACAGAAGCGGTGGTAGAATCCTCAGCACCCTCAACCGATTCCCACACCGCATCACGCCCTCCCGCCATAACTGCCTGAACCATCTCTGGATCCGTTCCGAAGGTCGGAGGACATTCGGCGGCCTCCATCACCCCGAGCCGCCCGCTCGTTCCCGCCCCGACGAGAAAAATCTTGCCGCCGCGCTTAAGCGAACAGAAAACCATCTCCGCTGCCTGGGAAATGGAATCCTTCTCCCTGGAGACTGCGTTAAAGGCCTCCAAGTCCTCCCCGCTTATGAGATCAATGATCTCCGAGCACGAAAGTTCATCAATATTGATCGTTCTCGGGTTTACTTTTTCTGTGAGCAGGTGTCCTGTACGGCGAGTCTTTTCCACAAACAACATTATATCTGAAACCCGCCGCGGTTATCCGTGGAACTGTCCGCAGTGGCAGATTTGATTTGTAGGCGATATCCGTATAGAGTCCTTTGGGTATTGCGGGTGTAGCTCAGCTGGCCAGAGCATTGGCTTCCCAAGCCAAGGGTCGCGGGTTCGAATCCCGTCGCCCGCTCTCACTCTCCACAGGCCGTATTTGAATTCCGGTTCTCACGTTAATATTAAATCCGCCCGATTTCTATCAATAAATCCACCTGTCTTTTATTAACAATTTGACCTATATTCTATTGACAATTTCGCCCTTTTCAATAATATCTTAGCAACCCACGCGGAGAAAAACGATGATTGAACAAGAAGACATTTTGCCGCGTCATTTGTCGGAGAAACTCGATAAAGCCCTAGGTTCGGCAAGAATAGTAAACATTGTCGGTCCTAGGCAAGCCGGGAAAACCACGCTGGTGCGAGATTTGTATAAAAACGGCAAATTTATCACGCTTGACAACGAATCGGTGCTTACAGCTATAGAAAATGACCCAAGTGGACAACTCGAAAGCCTGACGACGGGGTTTGACGCAGAACCTTTGATAATCGACGAAGTCCAACGCTCGAAGGGACTGGTTCTCACGATCAAAAAGACAGTCGACGGCAATCGCCGCAAAGGTCAGTTTATCTTGACAGGTTCTTCAAACATCTTCACGTCTATTAGAGTCGCCGATTCTCTGGCTGGTCGAATGAGAGTTCTTAAGCTATGGCCGTTGACTGTTTCGGAAATCAGGAAGCGCAACCCTTCAACGATACTAACGTGGGCTCTGTCACCCGCACCGAAACTTGCTGTGCTACCAACACCCGAAAAAACAGACCGTCAGGCTTACATCGATATAATTCTGCGGGGGGGTTTTCCGGAAATTTTTCCCTTGGAGGCAGAAGAACGACAAGAATATTATCGGGATTATGTTGACGCCATAGTAGACAGAGATGTGGCCGATGTTCTACCCGTACGGAAAACGGACGCGCTTCGACGACTTATCAATCAGTTGGCCGTGAGAACCGCTACGGAACTGAACTTGTCCGAAATCTGCGAACTAGTCGGCGTTCAGCGTAATACGCTCGACCGGTACCTCGAGGTGCTCTCGCGCCTGTCCGTCGTAGCCAAGCTGGGTGCGTGGGCATCCGGTGAATCCAGACGGGAAATCAAAAACGCGAAAAGCCACTTCGTAGACACGGGGGTTGCCTGTGCGCTTCGCAGACTGACATCCGAGAGTTTCCGCGCGGACGCGAACCCTGCTGCCTTGGGCGGCCTTATGGAGAGTTTCGTTTATTCCGAGTTGATGCGTTCCGCACCGTATCAGGATGAGAATTTTCGCTTCTATCACTGGCGAGACAGCCGCGGACGCGAAATCGACATCTTGGCTGAATCCGCAACCCAACTGATCGGCATTGAAGTAAAGGCTTCAACCACTGTCTCGGCGCAGGATTTCAAGCACCTAAGATGGTTTGCGGAAAAAGGCCCTGGAACCACTAAGAAAGTCACGGGGTTGGTATTTTATCTCGGGCAGGAAAAGCTCAGCTTCGGAAACGGCATCTTCGCTTTGCCGGTTAGCACGCTGTGGAGTACTGTGTCTTAATGCCCTGAAATACATGAACTGAAAAATGTCCGACGTCATTTCTTTAAGACCTTTTCTCGAAAACCAGGTACTTGAGACCGAAAAAGTTCCAGAAAAGCGTTATTAGGAGAGACACCGCGGCTCCTATGTTCGCCCAGACGGTGGAGGAAATAGAACCCCCCGAACCTCCGAACTCGGCGACCACGTAGGAAGCAACCGTAACGTTTATCACAAGCCCCACGCCCACTACGCCGAAGAACTTTATGAGCTGGTTCATCCACCCCTCGGCCTCATTGCTTTGAAAAGTCCAGAACTTGTTCCACGCGTACCCGTTAACATTCGCCAGGATAAAGGAAGCCGCCTTGAAAACCGAGTACAGAACCCCCTCGGCCACCCCGGAATAATAAATGAGCAGGTTGAGTATCCCGAAGTCGATCACGAGGTTTGAAAAACTTATCATGCAGAACTTTGCGAACTGGACAAGCGAGGACCACTGGGAGAAAAACCGGAGAAAAAGAAAGTGAATCACGGGACTCAGTATGAAAAGCCCCCACTGCACCCCGGCAAGCGTGGAGTGCACGCCGGGTATCTCCGCGCGGAGCGTGAAGAAAAGAAGCAGTACGAAAAACGCGTTTATCTCGCTTATTACGAATAAAACGGGGTAATCCGATCTGGTCATGTCGGCTTCAGAAAAAAAGGGGCGCTCCCCGAAGCGGGAGGCTTCGGAGCGCAACCCCTGAAAATCATATTTACTCTACGTTCAGTTCATTACCTGGTACTGGGGATAGACGAAACTTCCCTTGGTCCAGATGGCCCAGGTTGGAGGTCCAAGCGGCTTGATTTTGTTAAGCGGATGACCCTTTGGAGCCTTGAACATTATTTTCGGGTTAGCCATGGACACCGTTCCCCCGTTCCACGGAATCGGATACTTGACCACTTTCCCCTTCTCCTTCAGATAGCCGAAGTAGTTAAGGTGCCCTCCGCCGAAACCTCCGAGCTCGCTTCCGACCTCGGCCGTGGCCTCGATCATCGTCTTGCCGCCGACTTCAAGCCTTGTCGTAAGCACTCCGTCCTTTACCACCGTGGTGGTCATTCCCTCCTGGACGGGAATGCCGACTGCCTTTGTGAACTCTCTCATCTTGGGGGAGCTGTTGTAGTAGTGGACGAAATACCTTCCAGGGTAAGTTATGTCCGCATCCATCACGTACGAGTCGTTCCCGTCAACCTCGACCGTAAGATAGGTGAGCGTGTACGCCCCGAATCCCGAGGTCTGGTTCTTGTCGGGAACCGTGTACATGTTGATGACTATGTGGTTGTTCGGATGGGGCTTAAGACCCGCCGGAAGCATCGATTTCAGAACCTCCGGGTCGGCCTTGTAAGCCGCAATGAACATCCACGCACCGGTTACAAGCTGCGGGCCCGGAAGCGAAGTGGAACTGCCCGACGCCTTGGTCGAGCACTGATCCGCGTGCGTAGCCGTGAGCGGAACGGCGCAGAAAACAAGAGCAATTAAAAAAACCATAAATCTTCTCGCTGACATTTCTATTACCTCCTTGAAACTTTCTAACTCAATATTAAGGCATCGCCAGAAGCAAAGCCCGATTCTGGCAGGAACCCTAAGGTTCTTCCGACGCCCTTTTTTCCTTTTCTTCTATCATATACCTCACGGCGGAGCGGACAAACCTGTTTCTCTCCGCCTCTCCGAGCACTCCTTTCAGAGCGTCGTGAACCGATGGATCGACTACAAGCGCTCCAACAGAACCTTCCCCTTCCCTGATCATTCGGGAAACCTCGGCCAAGTTGGAGGAGAAGCTCCGCATGTCCGCTGCGAACTGCTCGTCGTATATCAGAGTGTGCATAAAACCCTCCTGCTTCTCATCCGCAAACGCCGCCACTATCTTGTCGAGATTCCTGGAGATAGCCGTGAGGTTCGTAACGAATTCCTCTGACTGGCTTATTATCTCCTGCATCTCGGGCGACGTGTAGCCCCTGATCACAATCCCGTCGCGCGCCTTCCCTATACCCTCTCCCTGACCGGGAATGATCTCGACGAATTTCGCTCCCAGAAGCCCTTCGGTCTTGATCGTGGCGTGAGAGTCCACTGAGACCCTGGCAAGCGCCCGCTTGTTAATCTCCATCACCACCTGAACCTTCCCCAGTGAGGGGTCATCAGAGAAACGGATAGAGGAAACCGACCCCACGCCCACGCCCGAGAGACGCACGTAGGCGCCTTCAAGGAGCCCGGCCGTGTTGTCAAAGTAGGTCTTTACCGTGTACTCCTTCTCAAAGAGTTCCTCCTGGCCGCTTATCGTGAAAACTCCGTAAACGAAAATAGCGATCGATACCAGAACGAAAATCCCTACCTTGAGCTGAGCGGATCTTTCTTTTTTCATCTGTGCTTCTCCAGCGCGACTGGCACACTTTATCTTTGATATTGTACCGAAAAACAAAATTGTTTGTAAGCACGGAATTGAAAATCCGAGCGGCTGTGATAGTTTTAGTATTTTGATTCCGCCTGGGGCGAAAAAAGGTCTCGCCCGATCGGTGTGGCCCGCGCGGCCGCTTCCGATTCCAAAAAAGGAGTTTCATTCGTGACAAGGATAAAAAAAGCGGTAATAAGCGTTTACGACAAAAAGGGAATAGCCAAGCTCGCAAAGGGTCTCGGAGAGCTTGGTGTTGAGATACTCTCAACCGGGGGAACCGCCAAGAGGCTTCGCGACGGCGGAGCGAAGGTAACGGAGATCTCGGATTACACCGGGTTTCCCGAAATACTCGGGGGAAGGGTTAAAACGCTTCACCCAAGAATACACGGGGGGCTTCTGGGAATAAGGGACGATGAGCGCCACGTAGAGGAGATGGCTGAGAACTCAATAGAGCCGATAGACATGCTCGTGGTCAACTTCTACCCGTTCGAGGAAGTGGTCGCAAAAGAAGAAACTACGTTTTCTGAAGCGATAGAGAACATAGACATAGGAGGGCCGGCAATGCTGCGGGCCGCAGCCAAAAACCACACTTCTGTAACCGTGCTCACCGATCCCGAAGACTACGGGGCGGTGCTTAAGGAACTTCGGAAAAACAAGGGGGAAATCTCCCCCGAGACAAATTTCCGCCTCTCGGCAAAGGCCTTCTCCTACGTTTCGAGATACGACGCGGCGATATCCAATTATCTCTCGTCCCTGGAACCCGATGGCGGAAAAAACCCGCTTCCCGAAACCTACACCCTCTACCTTGAGAAAAAGCTTGATCTTCGCTACGGGGAGAACCCTCACCAGCTCGGAGCTTTCTACACTGAAAGCAAGATCTCCGGGGCGCACTGCGTAGCAAACGCTAAGCAGCTCCAGGGGAAAGAGCTTTCGCTTAACAACATATACGACACCGACTCCGCCTTCGAACTCGTAAGGGAATTTAGTGATACCGCCTGCGTTATAGTGAAGCATAACAACCCCTGCGGAGCAGCTTTGGGAAATACTCCCGTAGAGGCGTTCTCCCGGGCAAGGGAGTGTGACCCGGAAAGCGCTTTCGGGGGGATAATCGCCTTTAACAGAGAGGTTGACGAAACCGCGGCCGAGGAAATAGCCGGCATGTTCTCCGAAGTCATAATAGCACCCGGTTTTTCAGAAAAAGCACTCATGCTGCTTTCCGCAAGGAAGAACCTCCGGGTGCTTCTCACAGGCGGCATGGATATCGGCGAGGCGGGAGTCTGGGACATAAAGAAAGTAACGGGCGGGGCGCTCATACAGCAAAGCGACAGGGGATGGGGAGATGATTTTTCAGACCTGCAAATTCCGACCAAAAGAAAACCTACCGAGGAAGAAATGAAAGATCTTCGGTTTGCTTGGAAAGTCTGCCAGCACACAAAATCAAACGCGATTATCTATGTGAGGGATCTCCGGACGGTAGGCATAGGAGCAGGACAGATGAGCAGGGTCGATTCCGTTCGGATCGCGGGGATGAAGGCCCGTACGCCGACCGACGGCTCGGTACTAGCTTCTGACGCATTTTTCCCTTTCAGAGACGGTGTTGACGAAGCGGCGCAGGCGGGAATAACCGCAATAGCGCAGCCCGGCGGGTCGGTAAGGGATCAGGAAGTCATAGCTGCTGCGGACGAGCACTCAATAGCGATGGTTTTTACCGGGAAGAGACACTTTAAGCACTGAGTACCGACTTAAAAAGCTCCGGGAAATTTTTTCCTTGCGGAAACTCTAATATAGACAGCCTTTCCTTCAGGTCTCGCCTGCTAACTCCGCTCAGTTCTCCACCTGTAACTCACCTTCAATCCGTTAAGGTGGCTCATAGGCAGATATCCTTCGTGTTGCATTCGGCCGACTACAATACCAGAAGCCACGCCGATCTCTTGAGCAAACGCCTCTACAGCCGATCTGGTGCGTGGAAGATCGCAAAGAGTCTTCGCCTCCTCTTTCGGAATTAGGAAATTGGCAGCGAAATCGTCTGCCTCTCGTTCATGTTTGTCTCTCATACCTCCGTTAATTTCGAGAAACAGCATTCTCTTTCCGTGAAAAAGTATGTGCGCCGCTTCGTGGAAAAACCCGAACCACAGATGATCATTTCTTTTATGCCGCAGGCTGAGCATTATCAGGGCCTTGTCCGGAGTCAGCCAACGTGTTGCCCCTGTCATAGGACATCCCCTGGGGGCCGGTTCAAAAACAACAACGACGCCGACTTCCGCACATGCATTAATCAGTCGTGGGACAAATACTTCTGGTTCGACCTCATTCGTAAGTTCGCGGAAGGTCCTCAGCTTCGCTATAAAGCCCTGCCTGTCATATCTCTTGCAAGGATGGCCTTCCGCTATTTGCTCCCCCCTGCGAAGCCAAGCCGCCACGGCGCCGGGCTTCTTTTCGAATTTTTCCGAAGATCTGAAAGCAGCCAGCTGCGAAGGCAGAGGATATTTTAAACGCCACGCCGATACAGAAGCGACACCGAAGTACTTGAGACACTCCGAAACCTGTTCAATCTTTCCCGAACACTTTTCTATCCACTCGAACTTAATCATCTCCGAGAGCGGGAGTTCCTTGAGCCATCCGGTCTCGTTCTCAAGGCGTTCGTTTTCCTCCGCACGCGCTATGGCCTCGCGATATTTTGCCTCTCTTGACATCCAGAACTCCGCACTGGCCCCGAGTACCCGTTCCAACCGAAGCGCGGTATCCTCCGTAACTGCCACCCTTCCACGTACAAGTTGGCTTACGTGTTTTGTCGTATAGCCGGCGCGGGCAGCAAATTCAGCCTGCGTCCAGTTCTTTTCTTCCAGAATGTCAAGAATAGTCTCTCCAGGGGGCGGCAACGGCCACTTCGGCCAAAACCGATCAAGATTCTCAGTCATGATAGTCTCCTATAAATACAATACGTATTGACTTAACTTCTCTCCATTCCATATCTCCATCCATATTCAGGGGTGCTGGATCATCACACGATTTAAATACCAGACGTCGCGCCCCTGACAGATTAAGAGCAAATTCTCCGATTCTATCGCCTTTCAGAGAGTGCGGGTGACCCACGGTCACATCACCTAGTTTCGCTGCGGCATCAAGGTCCGCCAGTCGAGTCTGTAATTTTCTAGCCGAGGCGCTGCCGAGTTTTCTACTTGCATATTTCGGGTCTTCGCACAGCTTTTTTAGGTCCGAGTCGAGAAAACTTATATCCATTCATGAGAATCCAAGTTCAGAGTGTAGGTCAACTTTCGCTGGGATAATGAGTCGCTTAGCTTCAGTTTTGTATACCAATAAGGTATATAAAACGTAAAAGCAAGTCAAGAGCAAAAGGTAAAGCCGACGATTTTCCTGACCCGACTTTTCCGCGAAATATTCAAGAACTCTGGCAGAATCTGGAACCTTAAGGACAATTAGCCACACGCAGTACTATTTGACACCCACAACCTGCTGTCATCATTGAACTATTTCCCTCTTAGTCAAATAAGAACAATTAATTGTTCTTATTTGACATTTCTTGATATGGCGAACCTCGGAAAAATTTAGCTACAGTTACGGATAATTTGTGGAATCTCTGAGAGAAAGACAACTTTTTGTCATGCAAAAATACGGAGAAGCGGCGGGAGAAGCCACAGAGCGTATCCGACTGCACGGAAATTCTCCAAAAGACGCATAGGAAACAACTGTCACGCACAAGTTCCCCTCGCAGAAAACATCTCAGGAAAAAAGCTATCCTAAGGTTGCGTACCTCGGCTTGTGCTCAGAAGGAATGATCAAAGAGGTGCCGCCGGGCAGGTACGTAAAACCATCCTTGTTGAACAAGGAATAGGCTGTCGAAGCGGTTCGGTTGCTTCGCTCGGATCCATCGCTCGCGAATAACAAGAAAGAACTTTGGAACAAAGTTCACAAGGGAAACAGGAAAACCGGAAACAACCAGATGGATGTTGTTCTGAGTCTCTGGGGAAAAAAACTTATCGCCCCGTGAGATAATTCAACTGCACATCAGTCAGCTTCAAGATAAGATGCGATGTCCGAGTGGTTCTCTATGAGAAAGGAGTTGCTTTCAATCATCGTCCCCCTTGCGCGTTCAAGATCGGCCAGAGCAATCCGGTAACTTGCGAAGGCGCCTATGTAGCCGGCCTCTGCGCTTATTAGATCCCTCTGCGCTTCAAGAATCTCCCTCGTTGTAGAAAGCCCCGCCTTAAACTTCTCCTCCTCGTTTCTGAGCACTTCCTTGGCAAGATTGGTGGAAAGCAGTGCAGCTTCCATTTTCTTCTGGCTGCTTGCGATCTCCCTTATGGCGTTTCTAACATCGAGGCGCACGGCGTCTTTCTGTTTCTGGTAGCTTATAGCGCTCCGGTCATAGTCGGCGCGGGCTTTTGCGTAGTCCCCCCCGGCCTTTCTTCCAAAAACGGGAAAACTTAATTTCCCCGTAACGCTCCAGCTCGGAAAATCACGGTCAACGATGCTGTCATAGGCATGCGAGGAATCGGCAAAGCGCGGGGACACGCTGTCAAGCCCCTCGAAAATTAGCCTGTCGGGGTTTTCGGAGCCTCCGAGACCCAGATATTCAAGACGGCCCTCGACCGTTAGGCGGGGAAGCCTCTGGCGGGAGTAAAAGGTCTTAAGCGCCTGGGCCTTTTCCATCTCCTGCTCCGTCCGGCGCATCTCGGGACGTTTTTCAAAGGCCTGCAGCACCGCCTCAAGCTCAGAGACTGGGGCATACGCAGTCGGCATGGAATCGGTTATCTCAAGCAGCTCAACACTCTCCTCCAGGGGAATGACAAGGAGGTTCTTAAGCGCGTCCATGGAAGCTTCGTACGCATTCTCCGCGTTTATCATCCTCACCTTCCTGGCAGCGCTCTCAGAGCGCGCCTGAGTGAGAGTCACTCTTGGCAGAACCCCGACTTCTACCTGTATTCCGGTTCTCCTCTCAAGATCAAGCGCCAGATCATAGGCTTTTTTCTCAAGGTCGCGGTCGCGGGCAGCAGCCACTACTCCCCAGTAACTTTTCTCAAGATCAAAAAGCGTCTTTGCCACCACGCGCTCGAACTCGTACACGGATATGTTTTTGTCTTTTCTTGAAAGCACAAGCGATACCCTGTTAGAAGCGATATCGAAGCCGCGGAGAAGCTCCTGCCCCACGCTGAAACCGAGGCTCGCGGCCCATGACGGACTAAGGCTATCGATTGGGGAATCGGTCTCGGTTCTCGACACCTCGAGGTCGTAGAGCTTATAGAAGGTCCCGGTGGGAAGTTTGCCCGAGAGTTCGCTTCCAAAGGAGAAAACTTCGGCGTTTATTATTCCGTCCTCTATGAGAGAACTTGAGGTGGGGGTCTTGGTGTCTGCGTATGAGGCCATAAAGCTTATCTCGGGATCGTATGTGCCCTTCCTGCTCTTGTGCTCTCCGCGGGCGGCGTCGACACCCAGCATCCAGACCCTTATGTCGTGGTTTTTCTCAAGGGCCATTATCTTTGCCTGCGTGAGGGTAAGGGCCGTGGCCCCGCCTGGGACAAAGAAAAAGCACGCAATGAAAACCACAAAGATCTTTAAGTGTTTCGACATCAAAATATTCCGTTATCCAAAACCGAATCTCTGGGTTTTGGGTCTTGATTCTTCATTATCCTCCCCGAATCTGCCGTAAAAATTTACTGAGAAAACCGGAAAAAGCCTAATTTAGGGCCGGAGGGAGTTTCCAGCTTCTCATGGCAAATGTTCCCGAAGTCTGAACGCATTTACGGCAAGCAGCTTTTCTGCAACCGGAAAACTCTGGCGGGTGCGGCAAAGCACCATAACGGGCCATCTTGCCCGCGGTCCGAGCAGTTCGTGAACCTTGAGGGCCTGAGCAAAGTCACGTGGCGTCGGAAGTTCCTTCCATTTCGCTTCCGCCAGAGTCAGACGGCCGTCCTTCTCAATAATGAAATCCGTCTCGCGTGACTGGTCCCGATAGTGCCATATGGTTGCTTCCGGAGCCGCCAGAGACAAGTATTTTCGCAGTTCGCCAAAAATAAAAGTCTCCCATATCGCTCCGACCAGATAGCTTCCGGTCACCGCCTCTCCGCTAAGTCCCAAGAGGAAACACAGCAACCCGACATCGTTGAAAAAAAGCTTGGGCGTCTTCGCGAGACGCTTCCCGAGATTCGCAAACCAGGGTTCAAGCAGGGTAACCTGATTGGAAGCCACAAGCACATTCAGCCACTTGTCGGCGGTTTTGCTGTTTATTCCCGTCTCCTTGGCAATTTCCGACTTGTTAAGCAGCTGCCCGCTGCGAAGAGCCAAGGCGCGCATGAAGCGGTCAAAGTCCCGCAACGACGAAACATTCAAAAGCTGGCGCACATCGCGCTCAAGATAAGTCGCCTGATAGCTGGCGAAATAGTCCGCGGGCCTCATTGCCGGATCCTTCCAGAGTTGCGGCATAAACCCGCGACCGAGAATCTCGGCCATTCCTTCATTCTCTTCCATGCGGGAAAATACAGATCCAAGTTCCTCAATCGTAAGGCCCTCAAGCTCCAGCACGCCGCAACGTCCCGCCAGAGACTCCGAGACTCCCTGCATCAGGCTGAATTTCTGCGACCCCGTCAGAATGAAGCGCCCGTTCATTTCCCTGTGCTTGTCTATTTCAACCTTGAGATAGCGAAACAGCCTGGGAGCGTACTGAACCTCATCCACGAGCAGCGGCGCGGGATGACGCGACAGAAAAGATTGAGGATCTTCTTCGGCCAACTGCGCTTCTGCCGGAAGGTCGAGGCTTACGTAGTTATAATCCCCGAACAGTTTTGTCAGAAGCGTTGTCTTGCCCGTCTGACGGGCACCCGTAAGGACAACGGCGGGAAAGTGCCCTGCCATGCGCCTGACTGATGCGGCTATTTCTCTTGGAAACTCATTATCTGACATATCAGGTGTTCAAACTCCATTATTTATGGGTTTAGAATAACTGAATTGTCAGACTCTCTCAAGAGAAAAACAACCAAGAGCAGAGAGAAACATTGACATGAAATCGTTTTATCTATGCGCAGAGAACGGTCTTTTTTCTTCCGCGATCTTTCAACAACCATGAAAACTGGACGGCAGACTTCCAATTTTCATAGTTATAATCCCACATGCTGATTAAACGTCCCGGACATTTAAAAGAACTGAACCGGCATATTTCCCGCTTCCATCCGCAAAATTGCGTAGAAATGATACTATTACCGAAGATACTGTCTCTTTCGCTACGACATGAAATTCTCATCCTGTTTGTCGCACTATAGTCGTTCATTTTTAAGAAATACGTAGTGGGAGCCCCTGCAAAAACCGTTTCAGCGCAAACGCTTTGAAGCCTGTTGTTTTTTGCAAACCTGCTATTCCATATTATATTTGCAAAACATGGGTTATATCCAACGCTATCTGACTCATACAATCCGCAAGGCTATGGTTTCTTTTCCAGCGGTGCTGTTTTCACGGTGTCATCTACGGCCTGAACAATTTCGGACTGACTCAGCTCCGTAACCGAACGCCCGTTGAACTATTAAAAGTACAGGGCCCCATGAACACTTGTTAACGTGTCTGCGATATGCGCACTCAGCGAAGCGACGAATTCCGGTTTAGCCGCCGTTTTCGATAATTCTTTTCACCCTTTCAGTCAATGGAATCGCGGTCACGGATCACCTCGCGATAAGCTTCCATGTCGACCATGTGAATGTTGCGCCCCACGCGTCTCAGGTCTTCAAAAGCCGTCTCGGGGTTCGCCACCCTAAGCGGCCTTCCGTCCTGCCAGAAGGTGTTGCGGACAATCTCGGATCCCGGCCGCGAAGTATGGGTGAACTCTATGGTTCCATGGGGCGTGGCGTATTTCTGGCTCCTTCCCGTCGTCATCACCGTCAGGTGGCCAAGCGTCATCTGGCTTATTATGCCGTATTCCGAAAGAGCTGTCTCAAGGCTTACGTAAGAGTATTTTCCGCCGCGAAGCGCGGCCGCTACGGATTCAAGCTTGTAGACATTGACGGAGTTTGCGCGCGCATACAGATACACGCCCCGGCAGGCTCTTTCGATTACGCGGCCCGACACGGCCCTTGACAACGTCTTTTTCAGGTTCTCTTCCGGTTCGCCCGGGAAAATATTTCGGATCATCCCGTTCGTGAAAGCGTATATCCCATTTTCTGACAACAGGTCCAGAAATTCGATGAGTTGCGACAAGAGAACACTGATCTTCAACATCCAGGGCGAGGGAGACATGCACGACATGAGTTTAAGAAATGATACCGTTTATGTTGAGCAGCATTGTCTTTTAAATTGGATGGATGAAAAACTTGCAGTCGCGGGACAAAATATTAAAAAATCGACTCGGCAGAAAACTCTCAAGACGGCGGATCAAAGCTTCCTCCAGTTCGCATTCAGGACTATACAACCTGCAGATGAGCGATAAGCCCGCTTACAGAACATGGAAGAAGCGCCTTCCAGGGTTTCTTCGGAACTATGCTCTTTCAAACGGCATTCAGGAGATTCACCTCTTTTTCGGAAGCAGCACGTACTATCTGAAAGCGGCTCAAGCCGCCGTGGGAGCCCTTTTAAAAGAGAAACTGATTAAAAAAGCGATCCAGTATCATGTCATTGGCGGCAGCACAAGGCTGACACCGCAGACACACGGCAAACTGTTGGAAGACTTTCTGAAGCGGGGGAGTATCGACAAACTTCCCGGGGATGTTGAGGAGCGTGCCTTATGAGCGACGCATGCCGATTCATACATGATCTTGCGGGGAAGTTTGACAGGCATAAATTTCCTTTCGAACCCGAAGGGATTCCCGAAAACGGAATCTATCTGCTCTTTGAGGCAGGGGAAACCGCCCACGGAACCGACTGAATCGTTCAGGTCGGAATCCACTCGGGGGAGCGGCGGCTCAGGTCAAGGCTCCGGAAACACGACAGTCCCAACAAGGACCGCAGCATATTGAGAAAGAATATCGGCCTGGCCCTTTTGCGCGAAAGCAATGATCCCTTTCTTGAGAAATGGAACCTTGATCTCACCTCAAGAGAAGCGAGACAGAAACATGGCCCGCTCATCGACTTCAAACGACAGAGGGTAATTGAGGAGGCCGTGACGGACCGGATCCGGAGAACCTTTTCCTTTGTCCCATTCTCCGTAGAAGACAAGGATGCCCGGTTCGAACTCAAATCGAGGATTATATCCACCTTGTCACTATGCGACGGCTGTTGACCGTCGGAGCAATGGCTGGGCAGATGCTCTCCAAAAAGCAAAATTCGAGAAAGCGGCCTCTGGCTCACGCAAGGATTGCGCAAAGAACCGCTGTCAGAAGATGAAATCAGCTATTTGCGGGCAATGGTGCCGCGAACAGCGCGCGGCGACTAAGAGGCGATGGAACATTCCAGACTACCGGAATCCTTTTGCAAAGCTCGATGATCAGAAAACAAACTTCTCCCCAGAGAGTCGAACTCAACCGAGTTGCCTCCCCCGCCTGTTCGGAATTATTCGGGTCAACGAGAAAAGCGAGCCTGATAGGGCGCGTGCTTATTTCTGCTGAAGTGCTCTTCGCTTTTTCTTTCTCTTGGGTTTATTGGGAACAACGATGAAAAAACTCTAATTGTAGGCTAGGAGAAATTTCCTCCCGGTTTCAAAAAGGGCAAAAAAAAAGCGGGCAACCTTTGTTAGGGAGCCCGCTTCATTCAAGCTTTGTGAGCTTTGATTATTTATTTTTATTTCGCGAACTGATCGATGTAAACCATCAGCCTTGACTGAAACGCCCAGATCGTATCATCGGGATCGGTGGCACCTTGCTGCTCAAGCAGACCGGTAAGACCGTCTCCGGCGAGTATCAAGCTTCCGATGAAGTCAAGGTTTACGCCCGGATGAAGCGTCCAAGAGAGCGTTCCTTCAATCTCTGTTCCGAGATATGAGTCGACTTCAACAGTTCCATCATTGGCAATACCGTTACCACCAACGCCAGGGTGATCGAAAGCTGAGACTGCGTTAGTCTCATCGTTCCAGGCAAACAGAACCTGAGGAGTGAACCCTAGGTTATCGCTAAGCTTCATGTTCGCATACGCCTTGGCGTAGATAGCGTTTATTACGCTTCCCTCTATGTCATAAATAGTTGGAATGACATGCTTGAAGAGAAGGTTGTCTACGTTATAGGCCGGGCTGAACGGAAGGGCGTTACCTTCAACCTCTGGAGTAGTAGCGTCATCCCCTTGTGCCCAACCGGCTTCAAGACCTATCATGCTTACCTGAGCCATCGTTGAAGGATAGATCTCAAGGCGGCCCGCCATGTCGAAGGCATACTCAAATTCCGCAAAATTTTCTAACTCCCCTCCTCCAAACATCTGGACTTCATATGTGGCACTCCAGTTCGCTGCCTTAAGTACGAGAAGACCGGCGTATAGAGAAGTGCGATCAACATCAAGAGTGTCAGTCCCAAAAACACTCTCTAATACATTCTGCTGATGTAGGTAGGGAAACCCATAAGCCCCAACAGTAACATTCACGTCTCCCATCTGCTGGTTATAGATACCTGCCGCAGCAAGTATGTCATAGCCTGTACCGCTTGCACTGGCAAACAGACTGGTCCCCTGAGTAAATACATCGGACACGAGAACCAGAGTGAAGGTTCCTGCACCCGCTGGGAAGGACTTGAGCCAAAGCAACCTGTCAACCACGAAACCAAGATCGGAATGCGGGTCATGTCCGCCGTTTGCAAGAATGCCGAGACCCCAGTCAAAAGGCTGGCGTCCTATCCTTACAAAACCAAGGTTATTCGGAAGAACAATGTCCGCATGAAGCATGCGCACATTGAAAAATCCAAAATCTTGGTCAAAGGTCTTACTCCCTGTCAGAACAGCTCCTCTGAAACGATCGTCCGGCCTAAGATCAGACAGAACCACGCTGTCCTTGTCTCCAAAGAAACCATCGGTAAAGCCACCCCATACCATGTTGCTCGCAACATCAACCTGAGCCCTTACGGTAACCGCGTCGCTTAAGCCCAACTGTGGGGTAATCCTGAGTGTCGTGTCAGTAACATTAATCCTATCACCGCTGACAGTAGCATTGTCAATGACACGAGTTCTCGTTCTCAAGTAACTCGGAAACCCACCAAGCGACCAGTCTATGGCAAATGACGGGATCGACATACCGAGAACAGCAAAAAATATTATAAGCCATCTGGCTTGAATCATCTCTCCTTACCTCCTGTAAAATTTATGTTTCCAAAATTAACGATCATTCCTGCTCCCCCTAAAACGGACACAGAATACGATCAAACTCTCTACAAGCTTACTATAAACGCAAGCCTAATTCAAGTGTTTTTTTCCTTAACGGAAATCCTCCCACTTCCTTAATACGCTCTTAACAATAAAGTACAAAGGCGGATATGTCAAGATTTTTTGACTGAAAAGTCCAAATATCGAATAACCGCAGGGGTTTTTCGAAGCGTTGCCAATTTGTCTTTGCTCAGAACCGCAAGCGGCGCAAGAATCCTCCACTGCACCGGCCGGCACGCAGCCGTCACAAATCCCCGCCAAAACCCCCGTTTACTATCACCCCCGCCCGAATAAGCGAAGGGTGATAAAAGGGATCAGGCTGAGTACGGGCGAGAGGGCAAGCTGCGTCGCGGCGCTTTTCCGAAGAGGCTCTTTCATCCCCATTATCCCGTAGTAAAGCGAAGCCGGATCCCCGATGAAACCCCCGGCCGCTTGCGAGAGATGAAACACGTTTTTCTGACTGCAGAGAAACACAATCAGGTTAAACACCAAAAATATCAAAAGCCCCTTCGCCACCAAGCTAAGCGTCCTTCCCCAGACAAGCGAGTTAACGGCCTTTCTCGTGAGGTTGCCCCCATAGTACCTGGCAAGTATCCCCCCGAGAAGGACCGTCATCATGAGACTTATCCCGAAACCGAAAAGAAAAACCAGGCACTTCCCGAAAAGATCGGCCGTCCCGCCGAAAGCCGGGATCACCTCCTCCCACACCCCCCAAGCAAGCGGAAGAAGAAGCCCCAGAAACGCCCCCTCCCAGAAACCGCTTCGAAACCCCACTAAGAAAAAAGTGAGCATCCCCCTCATCGTGAGGAAGTCAGAAGGTATGTCCTGCCCGGTGCGCTCTATTATATGGTACTGCTGTATTTCCGATATCGCGTCTATCAGGTTCCGGGGAGACGCGTGGGGTGAAGATGATATGGGAACGAAACCTCCTTTCCCGTCACTCACAGATCCTCTCCTTTATATATAAGAGGAAGAAACCCCAGGGTTTTTCCGTTCCCCAGGCACGTCGGCTCCGCTGTACAGAAGAAACTCTTGAAAAAAATTATAGACATCATAGAGAAAATGTAATACTGAATACTCAAAATGTCCAAATGACCATGACTAGACTAGCAAAGGTTTGTTCTTCCCTATGAATTGGGCAGTTAAAATAGCGGTTCGAAAATTGCGCGCAAGCTTGAATTCTGAGTTCAAACGTGTAGAATGAAGATCAAAGGTTCCTCCCTGATGACAAGAACCCAAGGGGTTCTCTCCGGTTAACGGAGTAGTTGGGGAGGTCGTTTTTTTCAGATTTACTCTCTAGTAGTAGTGCTTCGTTCCATTTCGGAAAATATCAAATTCGCTTTGAATTCCTTCCTTTATGAGATCATAGCAGTCCATATCGTTTCTCTGCCATTTCCGAAACACCGCCCAGCAGCAGTAATCCGCAACCTGTAACCCATAGTGCGAGCGAGATGAATGATGCAGAATGTGATATTTTCTCCCCTGCGGCAGCATTTTCGCCAGTGCGAGCTGGACGCCTTTTTCAATCGCCTGCCTCTTCTTGTTAACCGGAACCGTATCAGTGATTACTATGACATCGTTACTGGTGTCGTCTACCTGGGGAACAACGAATTTCAACAGGTATCCGAGCATTTCCGGGTAGAAGCGCTTCACATCCTGAAGCGCCGGTCCGGTTTTTCTTTTCTCAACCACAAGACAGTCAATACGCATGTTTTGAAGATTTTTAGCGATCAGACCAAATACACTGTTGCGGACGTGAATATTGTCTTCTGAGCAGTGGAAATACTCCATTTCCAATCCGTACTCGAGACAATCATGCCTGTAGGCATCAAGTTCCTGATACATCGGAAACGGTCGGCGCATGCTGACGCTCGTCAGTACGAAGTAAGGCGTACCGTTGGTGCTGAAGTCGAGATTGCCCGCCTCATCAAGAAAAATGTAAGTGTAGAGTGTCATATTGCTCTTCCCGCCACGAGACCCGCTCAGTCCGGCAGAATTGTAAAAAGCGGGGAAGTCGTACTGGATATCCGTCCCAGTGCTTAATCGAATTCCACTTATTTCCAATCAACGCCCTTACCGTTAAAAAGAAGAGGCGACTGATTGAACTAAAAAATTAGTAAATTAGCTTGGGAAAATACCTGATCGGCATTCTCAAACCAGAATGTTTTTCCTCTTGGTTCATCCCCAACAGCCCGTAACACCATAAGGAGAAACTCAACTCTTTCTTACCCAGCAGACCAGCCGGATCCTCCGTCCCTAGAAATTTTCTGAAAAAAGTAATGGACATTCGGTGCTAAATGTAATACATTGTATTTCAAATGTCTAAATATGGACAAAAAAGAATAAAGGCACAGATGAGCGAAGCCAGAAAAAAACCCGGGAGAAAAACCCCTTGATCGGATTCGGCGCAAAGAAGCTTCACGAAACTCCCCCGCCCGAGGGGTCTGCTATAGGAGCGGGCGTCGCGCTTGACCGCGACCCTGAAACCAAGCCCGCGCCGATAATCGTCCCCGACACGGACCGCGAGGGGCACATATTCACCATGGGCGCCACGCGAAGCGGAAAGACCCGCCTCGCAGAAGCCATGATAGAGCACGACATAAGGGCGGGGCGCAGCATCCTCTGGGTAGACCCCAAGGGGGATAACGGAATTTTCTCAAAGATAGTGACTGTGGCCAGAGAAACGGGGCGGGAGGACGACCTTCTTTTCTTCTCCCCCGTTTTTCCCCGCTACTCGGTCAGGATAGATCCCCTGTCCCACTACTTCATGCCGGAAGAGGTGGTTAACCACGTAGTCTCGGGCGTTAGAGTGCGCGAGGAGTTCTACTTCAACATAGCCTACGAGGTGACGCTCGTTGTGGTGCAGAGCCTCATCCTCATATCGAAATCGCTTGGAGAGCGGCCCGTGTTCACGTTTCAAAGGATAAAGGAGAACATAGGATACAGGGAGCTTGAGGGCTTGCGCGCCCAGGTAGCGGAGATAGAGGGCCCCGAAGCCGAGGAAACCCTCATGAACCTCGACCAGATTCTCTCGTCTCCCCAGGACTACTTCTCCAAGGTTTCCTCGAGCCTCCGCACCGTGATAACGTCGCTTAGTTCGGGGTCGGTTGGAGAAATCATCGGAAAGGATCCCGCAAACAGATTCATAGAACGTCTTGAGGCCGGAGAAGGGGTGATACTGGTGGTGCAGACAGGCTCGCTTCTCACCAGGAAAACGGCCCACATAATGGCGCGGGTGCTGCTCTCCATGGTTCAAAGCTTCGTAGGCAGGACACTCGGCTCCCACCGAAAGATCGACCCTCCCCTAGCAGTATACGCCGATGAGGCGTCTAACGTCCTTTACTTCGGAATAGACGACCTTTTCAACAAGGCGGGCGGAGCAGGAGTGTGGCTTCACATGCTCACCCAGAGCAAGCAGGATCTCGTGGCCGAGCTCGGTCCCCCCTACGCCGCCAAGATACTCGACAACACGAACACCAAGATAGTTTTCCGCGTTAACGACCCCAACACCGCAGCTTATGCCTCCCGCATGGCGGGGATGAGAAAAAGATTCTCCCCCATAATGAGTCTCGGGGGAGGACTGAGCGTAAGGGAGATAGAAGAGAACAGGGTTGCGCCAGAGAATTTCATGAGGCTCGCCCGCAGGGAGTTCTACGCGTTTACCTTCGACGGCATATACAGGGGGAGGACTCTCGATGTGCGGCCGTGCGAGGAAATACGGTTCCCGGAGATAAAAAACTGATGAGGGGGAGAGAAAGAACAAAGATGAAATACCTGCCGCAAATGGCAATCAGCTGGGAGACAGCCACCGTTTTTTCGCTTTTCTGCTTCTCGCTTGGCGCGGCCCTTTGCGCCCTTGCGCTCAGGGGCAGAAGGGAAAAACAGGCCGGATCCGCGGTAATAGAGTTCAAAACGGCCGTGGTAAGGCAATCCGCGCAAGGGCAAAACGGCGCGGAGCCCACCACCATAGGGACCCTTGCAGAAAGCCTGTGGCTTAGAAGCAATCCCGAGGTTTCGGTCCTTTCAGACTCAGAGCCCGAGGCCGCACCCGCATTCAGACATCTCCAGACCCGGGTTTTCTGGGAAGAGGAAATAGAGCCTCACCGCCGCCTTTTTGAGCGCCGCCGGGAACTTCCGGTAATAGAAAAGGTTCTCCTCGTTTTGGATGAACACGGAATCTGCTCAAGCGTCGTTTCGGGGGACGGGAAAAGCGCCTTTTCGCCCACGGCCAGGCGGTTCTCGCGCGTCACCCTGCTCGATCATTCGCTTCGCGTCGCGCGACGCATGAGGGAAATGCACGATGCGGTCTACACGGAGAAAGTACTTTATGGAAAACATCTTATTGCCGCCCTTGCCCATGATATCGGAAAGATGGAGCACCTGCGCCCTGAGGAAGGCCGCTACGTAAAGGATAACCACGCGGCGGCCTCGGCCCGGATGCTTAACAAGTGGATAATGGAGTGCGGAGGAGAGAAAGCCGCTCTTGAGTTCCGCGCCGTGGTCGATGCCGTAAGGAACCACCACAGAAGCGTAAACGAACCCGACAGCATCCTCGAGAACCTCAAAAGGGCGGACACGGCGGCGCGGGAAGAGGAATTCTCGGGCAACCGCAAAAACCCCCGCACGGTTACTGCACCCTCTGACGGGACGGACGCCGAGCCGCCCGGGTGGCTGCTTCGCGACATCCCCCGGATACTTAACAACCACGTGGAACCCGCGATAAACGCACCCACGCTTGAGAAAAAACCGTTCGCCCGTGCAATCTCCTCCACAAACGGGATCGTCTACGTCGACCCGCACTACCTTCTCGACGGGGTGCGTGAGCACATGGAGCGGGAAGAGATAGCGGACATGAAGTTTTTCGATTCATCCCGTCCCGGGGAGCTTCGGGCCAAGCTTCTGGTCACAAACTCCCTTAAATCCCGCAACTGGGTCGCCGAAGGGGTAGGAGACAGGTACTACGCCACCTTCTGGAACTACGAATACGAGGGAAAGAAGGTAAGAAAAGGCGGGTTCTGGATACCCGTCTTCGCGGAGGCGTTCGAGGTCTCGCTTTCGGAACTCGAGAAAAGAAAGAACGCGGAGCTTCGCCAAATCACTTCCATAGAACTGTGTCTTGGGCGGGGGCGAAAAAAATAAATAAACTCAACCGGGCGGTATATGTCCGTTTAAAAAATCTACCAAATGGAGGAGTACAAATGAAAAACGAGACCGAAAAAAGACGTGACGTTACGATGGTTATCAACAAGGCCCAGTACGAGAAACTCGAACTGGAGGCAAAGAAGAGACATCTTCCGCCGGGAGAGTATCTCGAGATGCTGATAGAGATGGATCAGATCTCAAACGGCAGGGAGTACGGTCCGGATGGAGGAATGGCCGTTGCCATCTCCGAAAAACACTACTCCCTTCTCCGCCAGGAGGCGGAGGAAGTCGGGTTCGACACGGAAGAAACCGCCGAGATGATAATAGGGCTCTCGGCGGAGATGCTTCCCGAGAGACCGCTTTCGAGGGAAGGTTTCGACGCCGTGGTGGAAGCGTGGGGAGGCGTTGATTTTCCGAGCGAAAGGAAGCGGCCGGAGGAGCAAAGACGCGGAAATTCTCTTGAACAGTCCTCATCCTAGGACGGGAGAGAAGGGGGACTTCCGTTCCCCCGAAGCGGCTTAGCGACAGGATCTGTATGACAAAATAAAAACAGGCGGAGATATACCGCATTTGCAATCAAACGGACAAGGAAATTTCGCAGTACGCAAAAACCACTAAAAGGAGGCAGGCTAAGATGAAAACATCCGGAAATTTTTCCCGCGCCGCCACGGCAGCGTTTTTGGTCGTTTTGGCGCTGGCGCTTTTTTACCCGGAGACCGCGCTTGGAGGAACCACCGGCACCGAGTTCCAAGGCATATACACCAAGGTGAAGGGATGGTCGACGGGATACCTTGGAAGGCTGCTGGCCCTCTGCACGTTCATAATAGGACTCGGGGCTTCCATCATGCGCCAGACGCTTTTCCCGGCACTTACTGGAATAGGCGTGGCGCTCGTGGTCTCGCTCGGCCCGTCGCTCATAGAGGGAATAGCCACGGGAACGTTCTAGATGAGAACGAGAATCCCGAGATACATAGACGACCCCCCGCAGATATTCTGGTGGGAAATCGACGAGGTGGCGGTTTTCAGCGGCGCGTTCGTGATCGGGGCGCTAGGGGGCCAGGCGCTCGGAGGACTGCTCGGGGGTTTCGCCCTGTCCTGGCTGCTTGAGCGCCTGAAATCAGGGCGGGGAAGCGCGTTTCTCCTTCACCTTGCCTACTGGTACGGGCTCTCCGGCGTGAGACCCGAGAGCCATAAAGAGAGGTTTTTTGAGTGATGCTCATACGCACATTCCGCGAAAGATGGCTTAACCTCGCCCGGGAAAACGGACTGCTCCGCTTCGCCGTGGGGGCGCTTTGCATAACGGTCGCCCTCCAGGGCTGCCACATGAAAAAGCTCTCCGAGCGCACGACCGTCCACGTTCACGTGCCCGAGTACATGCAGAAGGACTTCACCATCGCCGCCACGGGCAAAGCCTCTCTCACCTACACCGAGCAGTGGGCGCTTAGCCTCCTTCCTTTCATAGCGTCCTTTACCGCCGAGACCGTCGATTTTAACGTAAGGCAGTTTCTTCTCTACGTGCACCCAAAGAGCTATCACCCCATATCGGGATTCCTGCTTGAAAAATCAAAGGAGATAAAAGCAAGCGGTGTCGCCCAGGCGTTTTTCCCGAAAACCGTTGCCGTAGAGGAAGAAGGGGCGATCGTTGTGGTTAGCGGGCAGCGCACCAGGGTGGTCGGAAACGTGGTGACCGACCAGAGGGAGGTTAGCTACAGGATCGGTTTCGAACTCGGGGCGAACAACCGCCCGCTCGTAACCGAACTCACAGAAGACGAAGGAGCGCAAAACTCAGATGAACCCTGATTTCCCCTCGCGGGTCCTTACGCTTGCGGGCGCGGCGTTTTTTATTTTTACCACAGCCGTAAACGCGCTCACCATAGACCTCGGGAAAACCCGTGATTCTGAGCCCATATCGCTTGGCATATCGCGCACCGACGCAAACCGGATCGAGCTTCCCGAAACCATAATAAATGCGTTCAGCTCAAGCGAATTAATGGACGTAAAGATAATCGGCCGCTCCGCGCTATTGAGAGCGGAGGATCCGGCGGAACTCATAATCCTGACGGAAAAAAGAAGGCTCACCCTGCTGCTTGTGCCGGAGGACGCACCCTCGCGGACCGTCATAATGAGGGCGGGAGATGAACCGCCCCCTGAACCGGGCAGGGAAACAACCGGGGGAAGAGAAGCCCTTCCCTACGAAAAAGCCATAACAGATCTCGTGGTCTCGCTCGCCTCGAAAAACGCCCCCGCCGAGGGAATTTCGGAAAAGGAGCAGAAGCTCCCGGGTTCCCTTTTCCTCGCGCGCCGCGGGCAAGCGGCCTCACCCCCTTTTTTCGCCTCGCTCTACGTGGTAAGAAACGGCAGTTCCCAAAGCGCCGCGCTCGCCGAGAGAATGTTCTTCTCTGATCCCCAAACGGTTGCCGTGGGCATGGAGCGGGACGAGCTTTTGCCGGGGGAATCCTCGCGAATCTTCGTAGTCACGAAAAAGGAGCCGGGGCGATGATCGGAAGGATCCGGAAAATCTACGCCGAAAGAAAACGGCAGACGCTTGCCGCAGCCGCGATTCTTGCAGGGCTTTCTCTTGCGGCTCTGGTTCTTTTCCTCCTCGGCGGAGAAGAGCAGGGAATCCTCGGGGAGAAGAAACCGCAGGGAAGCATAAAAATCCTGCGGGGAGTGGACCTTGCCCGGGAGAAATGGCGCATAGAAGGGGAAAAGCGCCTCGGGATGATTGAGACTGAACAGAGAGAGATAAAAGAAGAACTCGAAGCTGTCTCTGCGGCGCTCGGAGCGCTTGAGGAGAAACCTCCCGAACCGTATCCGTACCCGCCTCCACTGCCCGGAGATGAATCCTCCCCCGGAGCGGAGTTTCCTCCCTTCCCGCCCCGGCCGGGTGCGGCGGCGCCACCCGAGCCCCCGAAAATGCAGAGCCCGATACGGGTTTTCTCCCCTCTCGGGGGCGGCCCGGCCGAGGGGCCCGCGGGAGAGCCGGCGCTTCTTAACTGGATTCCCTCGGGAAGTTTCATCCCCGGGGTGCTCATAAGCGGCCTCGACGCCCCCACCGCAACGGCCTCCTCGCGAAATCCCCATCCCGTGCTTATACATCTTATGGAAACTTCCCGCCTCCCAAGCCTGCGGCGGATGGACATAGCCCGCTGCCACGTGACGGGAGCAGGCTACGGACAGCTGGCAAGTGAAAGGGCGTACGTGAGGCTTGAAAGAATAGCATGCGTGCTTCGCTCGGGAGACGTGATAGACACCGGGATAAAAGGGTACGTGGCCGGGGAGGACGGAAAGACGGGGATCCGGGGTCGGCTCGTTTCGAAACAGGGGAAAATACTCTCGCGCGGGATTCTGGCCGGATTTGCCTCCGGTTTCGGCGAAGCCGTCCAGAGCTCAAACTCGACCTCCGGGGTTGTCGCGGGCGGAACGTTTACCGTGAGCCATAAGAGTTCTCGGGATCTTGTTAAAACGGGGATCGGGGGAGGAACGGGGGAAGCGGGAAGGCTTCTCGCGGAGTACTACCTCAAGCTTGCCGAAGAGGTGTTTCCGGTAATAGAGATAGACGCGGGGCGCCGCGTCGACGTGATCATAACCGAGGGAACGGAACTTGCCCCGAGGAAAACCTCCTACGGCGAGAGGCAGGAGAAGGGATGAGGAAATCCTGTCTGCTCTTTTTGTTTTTCATCCTGTTTGCGGCTGCATGCGCCGGCGGGTCGTCCCGCTACGGCTGTCCGGCTAAATCGGGCCACTCGTGCAAAAGCGTCTCCGAGGTCTACGCCGAGACGACTTCGGGTGCATCGGATCCTCTCCGCAGACCCCGGGAAAGTAAAAAAAGCGCGCGGGCAAAGAAAAAGTTTCCCAAGGGCGCGGGGTTCCGCGCGGAAAAAAGTACGCGGGAAGACGGGGAGTCCAGACGGGTCGAGGACACGATGCCCGTTTATATTCCCCCGCGCGTTATACGCCTCTGGATAGCCCCGTGGCAGGATGCCCGGGGCGTCTTTCATTCTGAAAAATACGTGTACGTGCTCACGGGCAAGGGACGGTGGAAGATCGGGGAGAGAACCGTTCCGCTCGGAGAACCCGAGGGAGGGTATCCGGGGAACATCCGCCTTCGGGGAACCGGGAGGGCTCCCTGATGGGCGTGGCGAAGGAGCGCCTGCGGGAGCTTGCCGCGAGGGATTCGCTTTCCGACTATCTTCCCTACGTGGCCTGGGAGGACGGGATGTACGTGCTTGCCGATGCGTCCCTGGGTTTCGTATGGGAGATAAATCCGCTTCTTTTTGCCGGGGAGGACACAAGGAGGATACTGGGCGGAATGCTCGGCGACCGAGTGCTTCCCCCGGGAACCTCGGTCAAATTCCACGTGTTCGCCTCGGAGCTCATATCCCCGTTTTTTAACGAGGAAGGGACGGCCAAAAACAGGATCTGCCGGGAGATCGCCGTCGAGAGAAAACATCTTTACACACGGGAGATGCGAGGGAGGGTCGGGGTTCCCGCAAGGGATTTCCGGTTTCTCGTATCGGTCAGGATTCCACCTGGCTACGGGAAAAACAAAGTTGCGGAATCCATATGGGAAAAACATACTGAAGAGGCCCGCAAGTTCGGGGCCAATGTCTCGGGCGTTTTAAGTTCCGCGCAGCTTTACCCGCGGGATCTCCCCCCGGGGGAGCTCATCCTCATCCTTCGCGAGGCTCTCAACCCCGATGCGCGCTGGTACGATGACCCTTACTATCTCGCGCGCCCCGCCGGCCCCTACGACCAGAGCGAGGAGATAAGAAACCAGGTAATAGACCGCGAGACGGCAATAGAGGTGCGGGCGGGAGAGATAACGCTCGGGGACGCGCGTTTGCGGGGATATTCCCCGGCCTCCATGCCCGAGTACTTCTCGCTTGACGAGTTCCACGAGCTGCTGGGAGACCCCATCCGGGGACTCTCGCAGGTGCCCGCGTACTTTTTCCTTCAGGCGGGGTTCGTGATCCCGGAGAGAAAAAAAGCCTCGGAAGTTAGGGCAAAGGCCGTCATGGTAAAGCAGCAGAGTTTCGGGCTCGTAACGAGATTCATACCGAGGCTGAGGAAAAAGGCGGAGAATTTCGATTTCCTGGTGAACGCCCTTGAGGATGAGGGTCTGGTCATGGGGTCGCTCAGCCTTTTTCTTAAGACCCGAAGCGGCGAGGAAGCAGAGAGGGTAAAGGAGATGGTGACGGGAATATGGAGAGCCCGGAACTTCGATCTTCGCGAGGAGAAATACATACTGCTTCCCCTTTTCCTTGAAAGCCTTCCGCTCGGCGCAGATTCCGCCCTTACCCGTCTTCTCCGCCGAAACTCAACCATGCAGACCTCGGCTGGCGCCTCCATCCTTCCCGTGATGTCAGACTGGAAGGGTACGGGTTCCGGGCCGCTTACCTTCATATCGAGGAGGGGACAGGTAATGAAGCTTGATCTTTTCAGTTCGGCCTCCAACTATAACTGCGCGGTGTTCGCCCAGTCGGGCTCCGGAAAGTCCTTTCTCACCTCGGACATGATCACCGGGTATCTGGGGGAAGGAGCGAGGGTGTTCGTAATAGACATCGGCCGCTCCTACGAAAAACTCTGCGGCCTTGTGGGCGGGGAGTTCGTGGTGTTCGATGAGAAAAGCGGAATCTCGCTTAACCCCTTCTCCCGCGTGACAGACATAGACGAAGACATGGAACTGCTAAAGCCCCTTTTCGCCCAGATGGCTTCTCCTTCTGAGAAAATAGGCGACCTCGGGAAATCGCTTCTTGAGGAGGCGATTAAGGGAGCCTGGGAAAAACGCGGCCCCGAGGCGCGCATAGACGACGTTGTGGAAACGCTCTCGGGTATCTCAGATCCGCACCGCAGGTCAGAAGACCTCGCGCACATGCTCTACGCCTACTCCTCCCGCGGGCAGTACGGGCGGTTTTTCGAGGGACCATCTAACCTCTCCTTTGAGAACGACCTCAGCGTGCTTGAGCTAGAGGAGCTTAAGGCAAAGCCAGAGCTTCAGACCGTGGTGGTGCTCATGATCATCTGGCACATAGAAAGGGAAATGTATCTCGGGAGCAGGGAGCGGCGAAAGCTAGCGATAATAGACGAGGCGTGGGATCTTCTCGGCGGGGGATTCTCGGGCGAGTTCATAGCGCACGGATACCGAAGGGCGAGAAAGTACAACGGCGCCTTTGTCTCCGTCACCCAGAGCCTGCTTGATTTCTACAGGGCGGGAGACCTCGGGGAATCGGTGCTTGAGAATTCGGCCTGGATGTTCATGCTACGCCAGAAGGGTGAGAGCGTAGAGGAGATAAAAAAGGGAGGAAAACTTCTTCTGGGGGACTACTTCGGGGAGCTTGTCTCTACGCTTTCCACGCGCCCCGGGGAGTTCTCAGAGGTGTTCATATACAACAGCGAGCGCGGGATGGGCCTCGGGCGACTGGTGGTAGATCCTTTTTCCTACTGGACATATACCACGAATCCCGACGACGTCTCCCTTCTTAACGGCTTTATCTCGGAGGGCCTAGAAGTGCACGAGGCGATAGAGCGATGCGTCGAGACCTCTAGGGGGAAAAGGTGAGAAAAATCAGGGTTTGCGTTCTGCTGGCGGTTTTTCTGGTTCCGCTCCCGCTTGCGATTCTCTCATGCGCTACGGATAAAGGGGAGGAGAAAGTGATTTTCATAGACCTTGAGACGGTGATCTCCGAGGAGAAGAAAAGGATATTCTCGAGGGTGCTTCGGGGGGAGTTGTCCCGGGAGGAAGCCGAAGAGCGGGTCGGGCGGTTTTTCATACGCTTCGGGGAGGTTCTCGTCAAGTACGAGGAGCGGGGGTACCTGGTGCTTGACTCAAAATCGGTCCTGGGAGGGGGGCGAGACATAACCGGCGAAATACTCGAGGAGATTTCCGTGCGGGGAGAGGGGGATGAGTAAGCTCCTTGGGTTTTGCCTCGGAGTGCGGGGCACCGCTTTGGTTATTTGCGCCTGCGCCTTGCTTGCGGCAGCTTATTTCTCAGGAATTCGCATTTCATTCAACATCTCGGGATCCCTTCCCTTCCGGGTGTTCCTTACGATCAGAAGCGAGGAGATTTCCTGCGGGCCCCGAAGCATAGGGCTTTTCCGCCTTAACGTGCGCAATCCCTACTGGGATTACGGGACGGTTTTCGCAAAAAGATTTGTCGGCTGCCCGGGCGATACGCTTCGGACTAAAGGAGCGGAGTTCTACCTGAACGGCGAGAAAATAGTTTTGGCGAGAGGGCATGATTCCAAGGGAATCGCCGTCACGAGCTTTCGCTTTGAAGGGGTGATTCCCGCCGGCAGCTACTTTGTTCTGGGCGACGGCGAAAAAAGCTATGATTCAAGATACTGGGGGTTCGTTAAGAGATCATGGATAGTCGGGCGGGGTTTTCCCCTGCTTTAGCCTTGGCACTTCTGCTTTTGTTTCCAGTCATACAAGCTGAAGCCTCCGGGAAAGATCTCGGAGTCCACGGAAAACTCTACGAGATAAAGGAGGAGAGCATGCTTTCCTACGTAAAGAGGAAGGCGGGAGAAATTGACATGCAGGCCCTTCATGAAAGCATTTCGAAAAAAGTAGAGAAATCTTACGCGCAACACTCTTCCGTTTCGCTTAACGTACCATCGGCCACGGAGGAGCGGGTGCGTTACGTCGACCCTTCGGTGGCAGTGCGGAATCCTCTCTACGACCATGCGGGAAAAATGATTTCCACCGCGGGGGTAGTAAATCCGCTTGATCACGTATCGCTTTCAAAAAGCATCCTGGTGCTGAGAGAGGACCAAGTGAAAAGAGCGCTCGAGGAAATAGGCAAAAGAAGTGAAAAACCGATCCTGCTGCTTACAGACGGCAATGTCCGTGAAGCTTCTCTGATTGCGGGGCGACCGGCATACAAGGCAAGTCCTTTCATGCTCAGAAGGCTTCAGATTGAAAAAGTGCCTTCGCTCGTAACGCAGGAGGGAAGAAAACTCAGGGTGGAAGAAATAATTTTAAAATGATCCCTTTTTCTTTGGGATTACTGTTCCTCTCCAGCCGCAATATCCACGTATTGTGTTCTCAGTATGTTTTCAACTAATCTGTAACCAGTCGTTCCGCTGCTGAGTGGCCAATGGGAACAAGCCGGCGTATCCAGTTCTTTTGCTCGGTTTACAGCTTTTTCAATCATGGTTCTGGATATGTTTTTTCTGCTGATGTCCTTGTTGTAATTGGGCATATAAAGTTTCAGCCTTTGAGAACAAGCCTGAGAATTGCTGACACCTCTTCCATCTTCAAAGTGCAGAAGCAGCCAGAATTCAAATTTGGGATTGCTCAAAGCGAAACCATAATTGCCAGCTTCTTCTGCCCACTCGTGAAGCTGCAGAAGTTGCTCATCCGTCCATTGATCCTTATCCACAACAAGCCACGCCTCGTCTGGGCTTCCAAGATTGATCTCCTCCAGATAGCCTCTCATCCTCTTAAGTACTTGTGTAGGTGCGCTTCTGTCCCCTCCTTTGAGGAATTTGATATGCACAGTCAGGTTTGCGTCGTTAAAAATCGAAAAATACTGCGACTCCGTTTTGCTGCCTTCGGTAGCAAGCACAAACATCTTCCTGTAACGGCGCTCGCCTAGCGGACGTACAAATCTTCTCCGTTTTTTCGGAGGCATTACTTGCTATCCTCGTTAATCTCAGTACCGCTTAAAGAGAACCGGGGAACGCCGCCTAATCGGCCCTGCAGGTAGCTTTTGCGGATATCCTTATCATAGCGGATATCCTTGTAGTCGCTAAAGGAAAAAAGGTCAGAATTTCCCTCGGAGTTTTTCTCGGTAACCCACATCTCGTCGCGGCGGAACAAATGCTGATCCATGAGGGAAACATCGTGCGTGGTGAACAGCAGTTGCGCGCGGCTCCGCGCGTTGCAGCCAGCCAGATAGGTTTCAATCAGTTTCCTCGTCAACAATGGGTGCAGGCTTCGATCCAGCTCATCAATGACATATACCCTGTTCAAGCCGAAAGGCGGTTCGCCCAGAAAGGCGGGCAGCAGATCAATTACCCTTCGAGAACCTTCTGATTCCTGATGGAATTCAAATTTAGCGTCCGTTCCGTCAGGTCTGGGATGAAACGCGACCAGTTTGTTTGCCACGATCTCTCCGCCCGTTCGCGTAAAGACAAAACGCTCGTTGCCGAAACGGGCATCAATGTATCCGCCTTCTTCAATTTTTTCATTCAGGTCATTTTTGAAACTATCTTCGAAAGGGATGCTGTCAAAGTGTATTTTTTCGAAATCCAGATGAGAGATGCCCGTATCAAGCTGTGGGATTATTTTATTAATCGCGCCGCGCATCGGATGGTTCTCATCAAGCAGATATCCGAATCTTTGGTATATCGAATCCGGAGCAATCAACCCCAAGGAGTTCCCGAACCAGTCATAAACCGGCTTGAAGTCGTAAACCTTCTGGGATACAGAGTTCGTCAGGAACAGCTGATTGTCCCAGGTGCCTTGAAAAGCAAAAAGGAGAAACTGTTTTCTGCTGAGTGAACTGTGAAGATTCAGTTCGTTCCCCTGCCGGTTATACAGCGTCTTCTCGCTTGTGCTGGTAATCTCTACGAGCCTCTCCTCGACGACGGCCCTTCTGGTCGCGGCAAAGCTGAATTCGTAGATTGTTCCGTCAATCAGCAACTCTATCCTGAAGCGGGAGGGTTTTTCCATATACCCATTGGCAAGTCGATAGGGTTCCACGGGAATCAGCTCATCAGGGCCCGTTCCTTCAAGAACCAGCTTCCTCACAAAATTGAGAGCTTTAAAGAAATTCGTCTTGCCCGACGCGTTGGCGCCGTAGATTGCCGCAACAGGCAAAATCCTCATCTGGTATTTCTCGACCTTGGGAATCCGGTCTCCATGCTGTCTCTCTCGGCTGGCAACCATTGAGAAAGAAACGGAATCACGAAAAGACATCCAGTTCTCTATTGAAAAACTTATAATCATTTGATATCTCCTTATATGATATCAGCTCATTGAATACTGCTAATATACACAAAATAACCTTAAAAGCCAATATAAAAGAGAAAAAATCTCTTTAAACTGCCTTTATCGTGCCAGGAAGAAAACTCAGGGTGGAAGAAATGGTTCTAAAATAATCCCAGGGGGGGGTTCTCCCGGTTGCCACCATCATACCGCCAAGGGAACTGTCTTGAGATGATCCTCAATGGCTTTAACAGCCTCGCTCGACAACGGAAGATTCGTCTTCTCCGCATTCCAGTATTGATAAAACAACGCAACGGTTTCACGCGCCGTATTCAGAACAAGTTTCTCCGGCAGCAGTGCCTTGGCGGCAAGATGGACAAGTTCGTCTTCCGAATAGCGATCAAAGCGCTTGGTCCGGCTGAATTTCAAAGCGGCTTGGTCGTCCTTTATGTAGGCGACCGTCGAGAGAAAATCATAGGCTGGCGCCAACGCCGCATTGTGCCTGTCAGGATAGATAAGCGACCAGTTCTTAAGGTGCATGTCAGCATTACCGATAAGCGTGTTGAAGGTCAAGCGTCTGATAAACTCGGCGACATCCCCCTCACTGCCTTCGGCCCCGACCACTGCGGCAATATTGCGCGCGCTGGCCTTTTTATACTTATCCTCCGGGTAGACGCCGAAAACCTGCGCGAAGTCCTCAATGTGAACCGCGCCACCGTCATCTGACCGGTCAAAGCGCTTGACGGCAAGCGCCTGCCCACTTAAGCGGGAAATATCTTCAGGCAGGTTCCCGATCGCGTCAACGCCGATAAGGCGCACCTCCGGCACGGTTATGCCGACGAACCGGGCAAGTGTCATCATCGAGAACTCGTTCTCGGGCACACCCGCAAAATGAAGCGAGGGCAGCTTGACTATCCATGAACCTCCGACGCCCCTGGCAGGCAGGGAAAGGCCCCCTCTAGGGTCCTCGGCGGCTGAAAACTTAAGTTGCACGCCCGCCAGGGAGAACCGAAACACGTTCTCGCGCCGACTGTCGACAAGGTCATCATCGGAAGAGCCCTGCGGCCACATCTCACTGCCTGAGGATCTGACGGCGACCGCTCCCGGCAAGTCCGCACCAAGCGCCCAGAGCAGGAAAAATTCACGGACGGGCTTCACACCGGCGCGCTGCGCAAGATAGGAGCGCATGCGCCCTTCCGGAAGCAGGTTTGAAAAGAACGGTATCAGCCGCGTCTGCGTGGGCGGAAACTCGGTAATCAACCCCCCGAACCGGTCCTTGAATCCCAAACTGGTCACGGGCCCTGCGGCATCCTCAATATAGGAGTCGTTGAAGCCAAATAAGGCGCGGTCGTCACCGACGCGGGTAAGCGTACCAACGGGGTCGCCATGAAGCAGGACATCCAGGACATGTACGTCAGTCATCGCCTTCCTCATCAAGGCTGTAGAGCGGCCGAGGTGTTAGCCGTGCATCCCCAATCACTTCCGCAAGGCTGCCGCGCACAAGCGATTTTACGGCAGGCAGAGATTTGCGCGGGACAAGCGCGAGTTCCAGATCAAGAGCGCGGGCAAGCGCTATCAGGCTTGAAAGCCTGAGGTCAACCGCGCCGTTCTCAATCTTCGAGATATGACCCTGCGGTACTCCCGCCTTCCTGCCCAGTTCACGCTGGCTGAGCCCCTTTGCCTCACGGGCCTTTCTCAGCGTGCGGGCGATATGTTCAGTTGTATAGTTCATCTTGATACTTAACTCTATATTAAAATCAGTTTTTAATACATATTAATATATTCTACTGGGGGAGAAAGGCAAGACTTAATATGTTAATCTATATAATATACTGTTATTGATATATTATTAAATATTAACAACCTAAGAAGCCTGATGAAATTCCCCACCCGTCGCGGACCTCGCAGATACTGAAATATCCCTCCGCGCACGATTCCCCGACATAACCGGGCGATGCGCTCCGAATCCTGCTCGCAACGATCCCCCTGCGCTCAATCCGGTTGCCCTCCAAGGTCAAATTCATTTATAATTACCATTGATATGAAAACAGTTCTGCTCATCACCGCGCTTTTGATCTGCGTCTGGTCTACAGGTGCCTTTGCAGGCGACCCGTCCGCTCCCAGGAACCATTCAAGTAAGCCGGAAACGGTTTCGCAGTCCTCTGACACGGCAAAGGCAAAGGCCTTTATCCACCCCGACACAGGAGAAATCCTGACCCGCGAGCAATGGCAGTCCCTAGGTATCGAAAACGGGGAAGCTGATGCGACTTCACGTTCCAGTGATGTCTCTCAGGATGCCCCAGTTGTACTTCAGGGCAGACAGATCGATCTTGGAAACGGGGACTACGTAATAGTCGTGGACAACCCCGACTCGGAACTGGTCGAAACCGAGGCATGGTTCGACGAGAATGGAAAGGCCCATATCAGATGCAACCACTGAGCGTCGCGAAAAAGCTTTTCCCCGGGATTCTTTTTCTCCTGCTGGCTGTCTTCTCTCCTCTGCCCCGCTGCCTGGCGGTTACCATCGTGGAGATATACGACGATGACGCCGGGGAGGGGTTCCTTGACCAAACCGCGCTTACGCAGGCTGAGAAGGCCTCTCTCGCCGAGTTTGGAAACGACGCGGATACCGTAGGCGAAGCGAGAAAAAACGCCTTTGAGCACGCAACTTCCATTCTTGAAAACAGGCTTGCCAACACCAGCACGATCAGGGTAAGCGCGAAATTCACGATTTTCTCCGGCCAGGAAGATCCGAACGATCCGGATAAGTGCGGGGAGCTACCTCGAGGAATTTTCACAGTCGCCGTCGCGGGGCAGAGAGGTCAAGCCTATCCCGGCGACAGGCTTGTTGAGGGGGACGCAAGCAACCCGGGGCGCGGAACGGGCTATCCCTACGCGCTTTTCGAAGCCCTATCGGGAGAAGATCTCAACGGACAGAACACCGATATCTTAATAAGTTTCAGCAAGTGCGTTCCGTTTTATTACGGACTTACGGAACCGGCACCGGCGAAGAAGATAGATTTCGTTCAGCTGTCCCTGCACGAGACCATACACGGGCTCGGATTTTCCAAGCAGATCAATGAGGACGGCAGTTTCTCGTTGAGAACAATTATGGTCACGCAAACGTCAAACGGTGAAGTTGTCGACCGGCGACGAGCCACGATAAGATCGCGGACGATCTACGACGAGCAGCTGTACTCGGAAACGGACGACGATCTTCTCATAAATCTCACAAGCAGCGAGAGAGCGGAGGCTATCACTTCCGGCACCGGCCTTCTCTGGGAAGGAACCGACGACGGGAGAAACAGCTGCAGCTACGGCAAACGCATTGCCGAACTCAAACCCAGTTCCGCAAAGTCTCAGGACGGAAAACCCAGGCTCCACGCCCCCTCGACTTACAAGAAAGGCGAATCCGTCATACACACTCACGCAAACACAGAAGACATAATGGAGGCCTTCGTCCCCGCCCCGAAAAACATGTATCTCACCCTGGGCATGCTCAAGGACATGGGCTGGAGCGTAAGAGCCGACGGCTTCCCGCCCGACTGCGAACCTACGGGAATCGAGGATGAAGACCCTGTGCAACCACCCCCTCCCGCCGTGACGATATCGTTCGGTTCATCTTCCTACAGCGTCACAGAGGGTGAGGCAGTGGTCGTGAGAGTAATGCTGAGCGCGGACCCCGAGCGGACCGTTACGATCCCGATTACGATCGACGAGGCAACCACGGCCGCAACCGAGGACTATTCGCTGCAATCGACAAGTGTGACGTTCGCAAGCGGAGAAACCTCAAAGAACATCACCCTGGCTGCCGCGGATGATGATGTGGACGATGATAGCGAGGTGGTGGTTCTTGCTTTCGGAACGCTTCCCCAAAGAGTCTCCAGGGGTGCGCGGCCCTCGACCACGGTAACAATTGCGGATCCGGAACCCCCTCCCGCCGTGACGATATCGTTCGGTTCATCTTCCTACAGCGTCACAGAGGGTGAGGCAGTGGTCGTGAGAGTAATGCTGAGCGCGGACCCCGAGCGGACCGTTACGATCCCGATTACGATCGACGAGGCAACCACGGCCGCAACCGAGGACTATTCGCTGCAATCGACAAGTGTGACGTTCGCAAGCGGAGAAACCTCAAAGAACATCACCCTGGCTGCCGCGGATGATGATGTGGACGATGATAGCGAGGTGGTGGTTCTTGCTTTCGGAACGCTTCCCCAAAGAGTCTCCAGGGGTGCGCGGCCCTCGACCACGGTAACAATTGCGGATCCAGAACCCCCTGTCAACACCGCCGCAGGAAGTGGTGGCGGATGTTCGGTCGGGGCGGCAGCGGACCATGGAACCAAAAGCGCAGCCGCACACCTGCTTGCTGCGATAGCGGTTCTGCTTCCGGTCTTCTTCCGCAAAAGCCGCCTGACAGGCTGAAGCGCACCGCGGAAAAAACCAGACAACCGGTTAAAACCCCCGGAAAACATTCGTTCTTGCCTTATCTCTCATTTTGTATTACATTATCTTTATTATGTACCATAAAAAAAGGGTTCTCTCGATCCTTGCGGGAGTTTTGCTCATAGCCGCCGCGGAGGATGCCACGGCCGGGGCAAAATGCGGAGGGAGGTTCTTCAATCCGGTCTCCGATGTCGACTGGAGAGCGATGTTCCCGATAAAGATAGGGGGAGTGGCCATAACGCCCGGGGAGGGAACCGACACGGTGAGTCATTTCCCGCTCTGTTTCTGCGGCTTCCCCGTTCCCCGGGTCGGGATAAAAGTTTCGTTCTGGGAGCCGGTGAAGCTCATTGAGGTCGTAAGGCATCCGGGGTGCTTCCCTTCGCTCGGGGGCCGCAAGCTCCCCCTTCCTTCCTTCGCCATGGCGGGAACGTACGGGGAAGGAGGCGGGCAGCGGGGGGACAGAACATCCTTTCTTCACGTCCACCACTTTCTCTACCCGGTGTTCTCGGTGCTTAACCTTTTCTCAAGTTTCGGGTGCATTACCCATGGAGGTTTCGATCTAGCCTATCTCACGGCTTTTGACCCTCTCTGGAGCAACGACGAGCTTTCGTTTCTGCTCCACCCCGAAATAGCACTCGTGGCAAATCCCGCGGCCCAGGCCTCGTGCGCCACAGACGCCGTGGCTGCCGCGGGGAGCTTCGGCATAAACGAGCTTTTCTGGTGCGCCGGGTCCTGGGGAAGCGTCTACCCCCATACGGGGAACAACGGAGCCACGGGGGACCTTCCGGCAGTTTACGCGCTTTCGGCGGTAAAGCTGCTCGCGAAACTGCACAACGAACTTCTGGCGTTTAAAACCACGGGGGAGGGTTCTTTGTGCGCAGCCCGGCCCCATCGCGTGATAGTTAAAGACCAGTACAAGCTTCAGCTCGCGTTTCCTAAAAACACACAGGCGTTTCCGATAGGAAGAGTGACGGCGCGCTGGGCCCCCGGCAAGTGGTATCCCGCGCGGGGAGAAGACTGGGTATGGGTGCTATGGAGAAAAAAAGACTGCTGCCTGCTCTGATAGCAGCGATACTGGCCATTTCGGGAGCGGCCGTATCGCTAGCGGAAGATCCCGCTTTGCTTCGGGGAGTAAGGACCAATCCTGACGAAGAAGAGCTTTCCCGCACGAAGAAGTTTCTCGGCAAACTGAAGGAACCCGACACGGCACGAGCGGAAAAAACGCTTTCAGGAATAAAAAGAAATTTCCCCGCGGAAGGGGAAACCGAAGAAATAATGAAGCTTCTTTCGGTTAAACCCGAGCCCGCGCCGGTCTTCCCTGAAAAAAACGCAGTCACGCAAAAAGAAAAGCCTAAACTTTTTTACTTTTTTTCATTTTCGATGCCCCGCTCCTCGCTTCGCGAGGCGGCACAGGAGAGCGCAACCTCCGGCGCGGTGATGATTCTCCGGGGACTTTCGGGAGAGGATCTTCGGGAAACCGCCTCGCGGATATCGGAGATAATCGGGAAAGCCGAGGCGAAGGTGTGGATAGATCCACTTCTTTTCGACTGCTTCTCGGTCGGAGCGGTGCCGCAGTTCGTGCTTGTCTATGACCACTTTCCGGGAGCTGACTGCGAGGGCCTTCGCCACGTAAAGGTCTCGGGAGACGTATCGCTTCCCTACGCCCTCGGGCTCATGGAAAAGGAGGACGCAAATGCCGGGATGTTTATCAAACGGCTCGAGAAAAACAGCTTTTATAACAATTAGCCTTCTGCTCCTGCCAGCTATTTTGGTGCGCGCCGGGGAAGATTTCGAGACTGGGCTCGAAGAAGGCCGCCAACATGGGGCAGAGATGCTCTCCGGCCATTCAAGCGCTCTTAGCCCTTCGGAAGTCGAGCCCGATGTGCTTCCCGGCTACGGGGCACAGAGCCAGCAGGAACTTCGCCACAAAGGATCCCATTGGACGGAAAATCCAGATCGGATGAGGAGCGAGGCGGAAGGCGCAATACAGGGCGGAGACCCCCCTACTTCCGACGCTCCCGGCTTTTTGAAACGAAGTTCCGCGCAAAGGCCCGTTTTCACCATTGACCCCGAAACTGACCCCATGATCCGAAACTCAAAGGACGCAATCGAGCGCCCCCTGTCTGAGTGCGAAAAAGAAGAAGTGTGCACCGAGTACGCCGAGAGTTCCTGGAACGAGCGGGAGGAGTGCTACGACCAAGCGACTCTTCGCAGGGCCTCCTGCAACGTAATAAAAACCGTGACCGTAACCCGGCACACCGAGACCTGGAAGTACATGACGCTTGAGATAGACCGAAACGACGGCGGGGTGGGGTTCTCCGCAAGCATAGACACAGACGGCGACGGCTCTCAGGACGCAAGCCTCTACGGCCCGGGATGTCTTGACAGGAAAAGCGGCGACGTGTGGGGAGATTTCGGAGGATTCACTCTGGGCGGACCCCACTGGAGGGGGTGCTTCACGCTTTCGGGCTCGGGAAGTTTCACCGCGGCGCCGGATGAGACATGCGTATCGGCCTTCGGGCCGACGGCAAGCACAGGAAGACTTCCCTTGGGAGACAGCGCCGCTCAGAATGCGAACCTTCAAAACGTTCTGGCTTCTGCGATCAGAACAAAATTCCCTCCGCCTTCCGGTTCGCAGGCAACGGGGGTTGTTGGAGCCAGATGGAACAGGGCGAGGAGATGCCGCGCGGGAGACGGCGACGGAAACGGGTGGAGAGCCTCATACACGGCCACAAAAACCACTTACGCAACAGATATCAAGACCGACAACCGCTGCGGGGACTACGAAGGGAACAGAAACTGTGAACCTGCCGGGAGCCGCTGCCTGAAAACCACGCAGACCCCGGACGGAGAAACCGTCTGTGAAAACATGGAGCACACCTACCTCTGCGCCGGCCCCCTGGTGAAAGGCCCCGACTGCGCGGAGCTTCGGGCTGACGGCTGCTACCAGACCGGCGCGCGCTGCGTCATGCGCTTTCGTGAACACCCGGAGCTTCCGGATCCGCCGGGAACGAACCTTGGGGCGTGCCTCATCCACGAAAACAGCTACGCCTGTCCGAAAAACGTGAGCCTCTGCCGCAGAAAAAGCGTCGCGTTTAATTGCGGTGGCGAAATCCGCTGCGCTTCGGGGGACGACTGTTTCGACACTTCTGCGGAGCAAAGCGTTGATTTCCCCAGAGTAGCTTCCCGAATGGCCATGCTCGCGGACATGGAGAGGTGTCTTGCGACAACCAGGGACGGTGAGAGTTCCGCTGAGGGCTACGGACCCATCGAAGTTGACAGCGCCGCCGGGACAATTGCAGGACCGATTGACTGCACAGACACTTCGGGCGGAGAAGTGACCATATTCAAGGGGAAGCGCTACCGCTGCGATCTCAATCTCGCTGGATTCATTCAGAACTGCTGCAGGAAAAAAGGGCTTTTCTCAGGCGCGTGTCCCCGAAGCACCAAGGAGCTTCGCGCGAGGAGGGACGGGGCCCGGGCCTGCCATTACGTAGGAATTCACAAGAAAAAAGTGCTGGGGGTCACCCTTAAGAAAAGGAAGGTGTACTGCTGCTTCAATTCCAAGATGGCGAGGGTAATCCACGAACAGGCGAGAGGACAGCTGATAGAAAAAGGGCTCTGGGGCGTGTCCCGAAACGGCGGCTGGGGTCGGGCCAAGAATCCTTTTTGCGGAGGCATGACCGCGGAGCAGCTCCAGGAAATAGACTTTGACGCGGTGGATTTCTCAGAGGTCTACTCAGACTTTCTCGACGCGGCGGATATCCCGGACCTTGCCGGCTCGACCCGGGGCACGGAACAGGACATCGGTGAACTCTGCCCGGAGGACTCAGAGTCGCTTAGCTGCGGCGGGGAGGGGGAGCAGTGAGAGCTGTCCTTGCGGCGCTTGCCGCCATGTTTTTTGTTCTCTCCACGCTGCCCGCGGCGCTGGGAGAACCCTATTTTGACCAGAGGAAGAGGGGGTGGTTCTGGTACGAGCCTTTTTCCGCGCGCAAGGATGCGCCGCGGCCCGGGAACCCCGAAAAACAGATTACGGTGGAGAAAATAAGAGAAAAGGGAGAGAGGCTTTTTGAGACGGCGCTTTTGTTTCCGACAAGGGAAAACGTGAGGGCGTACATGGAGCATCAGAAGCGGGTGCTTGAGCGAAGCGAGCGCTTCGCGCAGGTGTGGAAGCGGGTCCTCTGGGAGACTCCGGCGCTTGACGCAACAGTCGATCATCCGGTGAGCGCCGCGGGAGCCGAGATTTCAAGGAGCCTCAGAAAAAGCGCGCGCGACGGGGTGATCGAGAAAATATCCCGTGTCGCAAAGCTCGTTTTCTTTTTCCGCTCGGACTGCCCATTTTGCCGCGGGCAGGCGGAAATAATAAAAACGCTTGAGAGAAGGCACGGGATCGGGGTCCTGGCGGCGTCGCTTGACGGAAGGGGACTTCACCCTCTCTACCCGCATTTTGTAAACGGCGCGGCGCAGGCCGCGCGCCTGGGGGTTGAGAAAGTGCCGGCCATCTTCCTCTTCGTTCCCTCGCGCTCGAAGATTGTCCGGATAGGCACCGGCTACCTCACGCTCGGTGAAATAAGGCGGAGGCTCCACGTGGTGGGAGAGGAAGTGCTCGGGACGGGACGGAACACGCAGAAAGAGTTTTTCCTGCTGAGCGGAGAACAAAAATGAGAAGAATTTCCCTCGCCGCAGCTCTCCTTTTCGCTTTAACCCTCACACCCGGGGTCTGCCTCGCTGATTTGGGAAGCGAGGTTCGCGGCATGTTTGACCGCCTCGGGCTTTCGGGAGCCGCCACCCCGGCCGGGGTCTACGAAGGGCAGTCAAGGGGGTTCATAACCGGGGGCTCGGTCTCCGTCAGGCTTCCAAACGAAACCATACAGCCCCTTTCCGTGAGCCTGCCCCATCTGCGCTCCGGGTGCGGCGGGGTGGATCTTTTCCTGGGGGCGATCTCCTACATAAGCGCGGACGACCTCATACGCAAGATGAAAACCATAGGGACATCCTTCGCGAGCTACGCGTTCATGATGGCGCTTAAGACGCTATGCTCCCCGTGCGAAAACATAATGGAGAAACTCGAGGCCGCCTCGCGGGCCGCAAACTCCCTGAGCGTCAATACCTGCAGGGCGGGAGAGAGCCTGGCCGAGGGAATATTCGGGGAAGGGGGAGTAATCAGAGATGAGCAGGCGGGGCGATGTGCATTTGTAGGAGTGAAGCAGTCCCTTTTCACAGATCCCGCGGAAGGGCTTTCGGAGTGCCGCACCCAAAGCGGAATAACAAGCACCGTCGCGGACATAAACGCAGGCTCCGTGGCGCAGGACAAGGAACTTGTAAAGCCCATGAGAAACACGGTGTGGGAGGCGCTTCGCGCCATCCCCTCGGAAACCCTCTCAAAGGAGCAAAAAGAACAGATAATGAGCGTTACGGGAACCTTCGTAACGACGCAGACCGCGGCGGAGTACAAGCCCCCGACCATAAGCCTCGAGTATCTAGCGGGCGGAGGCGGCACGGCAACGATATACAGCTGCGGGACGGACCCCGACTGCACGGCGCCCGCGGCGGTGCCCGTCGGAGCCAATTTCAAACCGTTTCTGGAGCTTATCTCTGAAAAACTCCTCGAGGCTCACGCGGCTATAGTGAATAATCGCCGCCCGCAGGACAATACCGTAAGGTTTCTTGACGCTCTCCCCTTTCCCGCATGGAAGCTTCTTTCCTCGGCCGGGGCAGTCGATCCGGAGATAGGCGAAACCTACGTCTCCGCCCTTGCAAGGCCGATAGCCGTGTTCTCAACGGCGGCGTGGCTTGAGCGGGCCATGCGCAACCTCTGGAGCGGCATCGGAAGTTCAGAGAGAAAGGGGACCCTCTCGGCCATGGACCGCAAAAAGATCGCCGAGAGGATGGAGATGCTCCGGGAGGAGATCTCGCTGATGATGGAACAGGAAAACACCAAGGTAGAGGAGCTTGTCTACGCCCTCTCCATAATAGAGCACCTTGACTCCCGGTCCCCGGTCGTTTTCGAGAGAAAAAGCTACCACCAGGCGGGTGACGAAGTGATTCAGGGGGCGAACTGAGAGAACCATGCGCAGGAGAACCGGACACGGCAGCTTTTTCAAACCCGCTTTCCCGCTAGGGATTATCGTTTTGGCGGGAATTTCCTCTTTCCCGGAAATGGCCTGGGCCCAGGGAACTTTCCAGATAGACACATACGGAAACGGGCAGTTCATAGCCGAGGTGCTTAACTCCATAGCGATTCTGGCGGGCTCGGGGCTTCTGGGCCTGATACGCCTGGGATTGGTCGCGGGCATACTGCTTGCCGTTCTGTCCTCGCTTTTCGGCGGAAGAATTATGCCGGGCCACCAGTTCGCCCTCTCCTTGCTGATCTACATGATGCTTTTCGGTGTAAGGGTCGACGTGGCGGTTTACGACAGAGTGACGTCGTACACCCGAGTGATATCCGCGGTGCCGGCAGGGGTAGGCGTGTTCGCCTGGGCGACCTCAGGGGTCGGAAGCGGCCTAACGCGGGTGATGGAAACCGCGTTTTCCCTCCCCGACGCGCTTCGCTACTCGAAAAACGGCCTGCTCCGCGGCGCTGAACTCATAAAGCGCTCCACCGCGTTCACGGTCGCGGAACCGCACCTGGCAAACACCATAAGCTCTTTTGTGAGAGAGTGCGGCCTGAAAGGCATAACCTCGGGACTTATACACCCGGACGGCCTTGAGAAGTCTGCCGATCTTTTCTCCTCCATGGGCGCAGCCAACTACCGTTTCGTCGAACTTCACACAAACGTCGCCCTTCCCCCGGGAGCGTACGCCTCCCCTCCGAGCGCCGGGGACTGTTCCGCGGCCCCGAGACCCATACTCGCCTACTGCGGGGAAGCGCACCCGGGAATAAACTCCTGCGTAAACGCCTACTATCCCGGGTGGGCGGCGGAGCTTGCCGAGGAATCGGGCTTCGTCGACCGCCAGACAAATGTCGTTGACACCGCCGGTTTCACCGAAGCCCTTAGGCAATCGTACAGGGAACTTGCCGGAATCTCGATGTCGGCAAAAAAGATAATCATCCAAAACGCCATGATAAACAGCTATTCTCACTCAATTAAGTCGCTCGCGGTCGCAGGAGGCTCCGAGGCCTCGCTTCTCAGTCTCTCGATCGCCGAAGCGCGGGCGAGGCAGAAAAACTCGTTTTTAGTCCTGGGAGAGATGGCCCGCCACACCCTTCCCTACATAAGGGGGCTCCTCCAGGGGATGCTCTACGGCATATTCCCCGCAGTGATCTTCCTCGCGATGACGCCACTTGCGGCGCGCATACTTCCCGCCTACCTGATCGCCATGCTGTGGACAGAACTTTGGAACCCCATATACGCCATAGTGAACCTGTTCTCGAGCCTTAAGCTCGCAAGGGCACTCGGGCCCTACACAGACGGCGCCCTCACCGTGATCTCGAGGGGGTCAGTCGTTCACGAGTCCGACATGGCCATGGCGGTCGCGGGACTTGCCGCCACCATAGTCCCCATGATCGCCTACTACGTGGTCTCCGCAAGCCAGCACGCCGTGGTCGGAGCCGTGCAGCAGTTCATGGGACCCACCCAGTCGATCTCGACCCAGACGGCGGGGGCGCATGCCGCGGGAAACATATCGCTTGGAAACGTTTCGGTCGCGACGGAACGCTACGACACCCTAACCGCCAACAAATCCGATGTCGCGCGCGAGTCGGTGACGGGGAATCTCACCCGCCGCTACGACGACGTCTACGAGCAGGCGGCCTCGAGGGTGGGAGGGATGCGCATAACGGGGCAGGAAGGGGTAAGGTTCGCGGCAAGGGAAGAGCTTGCCGACACCGCGCGAAACATGGAGGCGAGCAGGGAGGCGGTTACGGATTCCGCGGCGGCGGCATCCGCGCGCGTTTTCGGAGCCTCCAGGGCGGCAACGGACGAGAGAAGCTACTCCGAGATCCTCGGGCTCTCGAGCGAAACGGGGGAGAAAAAGGATCTTTCAACCGTGCTCGAGACGGCCGAGGGTCTCCAGAAGAAGTTCGGCCTCTCCCGCCAGGAGTCGCTTAAGATGTCATGGGACACGGCGATGGTCTACGAGGCGGGAGCCCGTGCGGGGACTTCCGTTGGCCTCCCGGGCGGGGGATCTGGGGGGCCCTCAGTCGGAGCAGGAATAAAGACAAGAGGAGTTCGGGAGACAGACACAAGTGCCGCAGAGAGGTACGAGGAGGCCCGGGAGTTTGCCTCGAGTTCTAACTCCAGAGTGAGCTTCACAAATGCTTTTTCCGAGCTTGAAAGCGCGCTTACTTCGAAGCAGGCGCAAGAGAGCCTCCGGTTCACCGCCCGGGGCTCGGAGGAGGCAACGGCCGAGCTTCGCTCCGCCAGAAGCTCCCTTCGGGACTACTCCTCCCACCGGGAAAAGGCCCAGGCGTACTCGGAAGTCCTCTCCGGGGAAAGTTCGTTCGGGGCGGGTCTTGAGAGGGAGTACACCCAGACGGTGTTTGCCGACATGAGAGGGCGGGGTTACTCGGACAGCTACACGGCCAGCGGACTTACGGACCTTCGCGACGGAAGATACGACACCGAGGAGGCAGAAGCGGTTTCGGGGTCGATACACAGAGTCACGGGACTCGAGGGGCTCGTCGGTGCGGGGAGCGGGACCAGGGAATCGGTCGCCGCGATACCCTCAGACGGCTACGGCCTCGGGGATGTCCAGCGATTCGAGGTTGATACAGAGCAGGCCTTCGGGGAATACAGAAAGTCAGTCGCGGGGGCAGGCGGCGGGGGAATCGAGCAGACACAAAGCTCAATAGAGCAGGATTCCGCCGCGGTGAGAGAACAGGTAGACCGGGCGCGGGAGAGGTCCCGGGGAAAGATCGAGACAGGGGAAACAAAGACCTCAGAGGACTTCGGAGCCGGACGGGCAGAGATACGGGAAGGCAGGGAACATCTTCGCCGCTCGACTAAAGGGGTGCGGGAGCGGCTTGAGAACGCCAGATCGGAAAGCATCTCCCGGGAACGGAGAATGTCTGAAATCGCAAAGGCAATTGAGAGCAGCCGGGCGCAGCAGCGAAAAAACGGGCCCGAATGATACAACCGGGGGGCATTGTCTTTTATAAAAACGCGGGTATAGTTTCTATAAAAACGCGGATACGGAAATAACAATACAGCGAGTCTTGGATCATGTCACGTTCTTATGTCCGCTGGCAGCGGAACACTCTGGAAAAAGCCCTGAAAACGCGCCGCGTGCTGTTGCTCTGCGGAGCGCGGCAATGCGGCAAGACCACTCTTGCCAAGGAACTGGTTTCACAGGGTATTGCTTACCGTACTTTAGATGATCTGTCCGTACGGCAGATTGCTGAAACCGACCCGCGAGGCTTCGTGAGGCACTCGGGGAAAACCCTCATCATCGACGAAGTCCAGCGTGCTCCTGATCTGCTTTCCGCAATCAAGATAAGCGTGGATGAAGATACAAGACCCGGACAATACCTGCTGACGGGTTCGGCTGATATACAGTCTTCCCCGGGGGTACGGGAATCTCTCGCCGGACGCATAAGAAAAGTACGGCTGCGTCCGCTTACGCATGGAGAGATTTTGGGGGCATCTCCGGATTTCCTTGACCGGGCTTTCAGACAGGATTTCGAGCATCCCGACCGCACTTACGACCGTGATACCATGCTGGACATCTCTTTTGGAGGTGGTTTTCCGGAAGCCATTCTGCTCGGAGACGCGGAACGAAAACTATGGCATCGGGACTATGTGGACGCGCTTGTGGAGCGCGATCTCAGGGATCTCGGGCGTATCCAGCGACGCGACGCCATGAGCGAATTGATACACACCCTGGCAGCATGGTCGGGTAAGTTCATGGACATCTCATCCATAGGCTCCGGACTTTCCATCGCCCGCTCCACGGTCGAGACATATATAAACGCCTTGGAAGCCTTGTATGTGGTCGAACGCATAAGGGCGTGGAAACGCACCGATTACGCACGGACTGGGCAGCGCCCCAGGCTTTTTATGACCGATTCAGGACTTATGTCTTCGATTCTTGGCTGGGGCAGGCAGCAGGTCCGCATGGATGCGGACCGCTCGGGCAAGCTGATCGAGACCTTCATGTTCAACGAAATAGCCGCCCAAGCGGAAGCCAATGCTGGAAAATACAGCCTCTTCCATTACCGTGACCGCGAAAAGCGCGAGATCGACTTCCTGATCGAAAGGGATGACTGGGCACTGCTCGGAATTGAGATCAAGGCAGGCTCGGCCATCGGAACGAACGATTTCAGGAACCTGAGCTGGTTTAAGAAAAATATCGCGCGCGACAGAAAATTTACCGGGATCGTGCTCTATTCGGGAGAGCTCGCGGGTTCCATGGGTGATGGGCTGTGGGCAGTTCCTTTCGGAACAGTCTGGAACCGGTCGTAAGCCGACTGCTTCACCTTTATCCTTGCAAATTGTGCATATGACTGCTTGATTTGCAAGGATATTTTCTACGTAACATGGGCTGCCCGCAAGCTTCCGCCTGCTAACCTAGCATCTTCCGTTCCGCAGAACGAGAGGAGCCTATTTGCTCCAGTCGTCCAAGCGCAAACCGGCGACGCGCTCGAATTCTCGGGTGTTGTTGGTAATCAAAACGTGCCCAAGCGATCTGGCATGCCCGGCAATCATCAGATCATAATGTCCGATTGTCTTGCCTGATCCAGCTAATTCCGCCCTGATTTCACCGGAATGAACCGCCGCGCCGTAATCATAGGACAACACGTCCAACCTGGCGACAAGCCCCTCTATATCGTTCAGATTACGTCTGGGATTTGCGGATTTTTCCGCTCCATAAACTAACTCCATCAAAGTGACAGTTGATATGCATACTTGACCGTAATGAGCGACAAACGCCTTTTTAATCTTCTCAGGCTTATTCTTTATAGTGTAGATAACTATGTTGGTATCCAGCATGTATCTGAGCATCAGAACTGCTCCCGCTCCTGCTCCCCGGCCTGATCGCGCTCATTCATAAAATCATCCGTAACGCCCTCTCCCTCAAACCAACTGTCCCAGGCTTCTCCAGCAGGAGTAATCAAGCGGGAACGTCCCAGGCGAACTATATCCACTTCTTTTACGGTATCCGGCAAAGAAACCGGCTTGGGAAGCCGCACGGCTTGGCTTTTATTGTTTTTGAAAACTTTTACCCTTTCCATCTCTACCTCCAGACAGGAATATACTTAACGTATATACATAGTAGCCAGTTAGTGGGATATGTCAAAGGTATATACATGCTTCTTTAACGCAAGAAACCTATCAGGAATCGGGAAACGCGAAAAGCTGAAAAGACGGTTTCCCCAGTCCAGATGAAGACCGCTCACGAACCGTGATATATGGAGAGAAAAGCGGTGTAGGTGAAACCGAACTGCATTAGCAGCAAAAAGGGAATCCAGATGAAAAATCCCATGTAGAGAACATACGCCACCTGAACCGTGAAGAAAAGCGAGAGAACGACCTCGAAAAAGGTCGTCATCCCTTTTGAGGAAACATACGCCGAGGTTCTCCAGCGGTCCCTCCCGCTCACAACGGCATACTTGGGCGTTCTCACAAAACCTGACGTCCTGCCCGCAAGCGCCTCCAGGACAGCTTTGGCGTTGTTAACGGCTATACCTGCCCCGACACTCAGCGCGACGGGTATGTACTTGTAAAATTCCCGCGCCCCGGGGCCATGGGCCTCGCTTACGGCAAGTATGTAGAACCTTATTATCGCAAAAGTGCCGACTGCCACTCCCGTAACGCTCGCAATAAAAAGATCGTTAAGCCAGATCCGCTCCCAGAGGAAATTCATGGGTATTATGAGGATTATCGTAGCAAGCAGGAACAGGTAGCTGAAATTGCCGAGGAGATGGAACACGCTCTCCGCCTTAACCTTAAACGGAATGTTCGCGTCGCGAAGCACCGAGGGCAGAAGCTTGCCGGCCGTCTGTATCCCTCCCTTTACCCACCTGTGCTGCTGTATCTTAAAGGCGTTCATGTCCACCGGAAGCTCAGCGTCCGATATGACATCGGGCAGGTAAACCGCACTCCACCCGTTTATCTGCGCCCGGTAGCTCAGATCAAGATCCTCCGTGAGGGTATCGTGCTGCCACCCACCGGAGAGCTCTATGCATTTTTTGCGGATCACCCCGGCGGTACCGTTGAAATTGATAAAAAGGCCGTTTCCGTGGCGCGCGGCCTGCTCAATGACAAAATGACCGTCAAGAAGCACCGACTGGGCCTTTGTGAGAAGCGAGTAATCGCGGTTAAGGTGCCCCCACCTTGTCTGCACTATCCCCACCCGCGGATCCTCAAAGCACGGCACGGTCTTTCTGAGAAAATCCCTTGGAGGAACGAAGTCCGCGTCGAAAACCGCAAGGAACTCCCCGCTTGCCTGCGCGCAGCCGGCGGCAAGCGCCCCCGCCTTGTACCCTTCCCGGGTTCCCCTCCGGATATGTTTTATGTCAAAGCCTGCGGCACGAAGCTCCGCGGCGCAGCGCTCGGCTATGCGGCTTGTGTCGTCGGTTGAGTCATCAAGCACCTGCACCTCGAGCAATTCCCTTGGGTAGTCGATTTCGCAGACCGCCCGCATCAGCCTCTCCGTAACGTACATCTCGTTATAGACGGGGAGCTGCACCGTAACGCGCGGAAGAAAGCCCCCCTCCTTGGGAACCGAGGCGCGGCGCGCCTTAGCTCTTGAGTAAAGATGTACCAGGTAGTAGCGGTGAAGGCCGAATATGCAGAGAAAAACAGAAGAGACAACGTAAAGCAGGGTGCAAGAATACTTGAGAAAATCAAACACTGTTAAAACCTCTTATAGGTAAAAACCCGCCACTACGGCTTGAAACTGGCTATCCTCTCGGCCGCCTGCTTTATCCTCTCGGTATCAAAGGTCACAGACACCCTCGCGTACCCCTCGCCGCAGTCTCCGAAACCGTTTCCGGGAGTGACCACCACCCCGGCTTCAAAAAGCATCCTCGCGCAGAAATCTGAAGACGTCATCCCCTCGGGAACCTCAAACCACACGTAGAAGGTGGCATCGGGCTGCGTATAACTTATGCCGGCTTCTTCAAGGCCGCGGCAGAATATCTCAAGGCGCTCCCTGTAGACTTCCTTTCTCTCCTCAAGTCCCACCGAGCTGTTCTCAAGCGCCGTTATGCCCGCCACCTGGACCGCCTGGAAAGCTCCTGAATCTATGTTCGTCTTTATCTTCCCGAGGCCCGCTATGGCCTTTTCGTTCCCTGCCGCGAACGCCAGGCGCCACCCGGTCATACTGAAGGTTTTTGAGAGCGAGTGGAACTCAATGCCGACGTCCATCGCCCCCGGTATCTCAAGAAAGCTAAGGGGATTTTTCCCGTAAAACGCTATTTCCGTGTAGGCCGCATCATGGCAGATGAGTACGTTGTTTTTCCGGGCGAAATCGACCACCTCACTGAAAAACCCTTCGTTTGCCAGAACCGTGGTCGGATTGTTCGGATAGTTAAGAAACATCATTACTGCCCGCTCGGCCACCTCCGCGGGAATGGCGTCAAGATCGGGGAAAAAGCCGTTTTCCTTAAGAAGCGGCATGGGATGGGGAACTCCTCCCGCGAATGTTGTTGAAACCGGGTACACGGGGTATCCGGGGTCTGGCACAAGCGCAATGTCCCCCGGGTCAAGAAATGCGAGAGGCGCGTGCGCTATCCCTTCCTTTGAGCCTATAAGCGTGACTACTTCCTTTGCCGGATCGAGGCTTACTCCGAAGCGCTGCGAGTACCACTCGGCCGCGGCCTCCCGAAAAGACAGCATTCCCACATAAGATGGGTAGCGATGGTGCTCCGGCCGCCCGGCGGCCTCGCGAAGCGACTCTATTATATGGTCGGGCGTGGGTATGTCAGGATCCCCCACCCCGAGGTCGATCACGTCGACCCCCTTCTCGATAAGCTCGTTCTTTTTCCTGTCGATTTCGGCGAAAAGGTAAGGGGGAAGCTCCTCGATTCTCTTTGCCCATTTGATTTCCATGTAAAATCCTCCAGCGGACAGATAGGCCCCAACGGAGCATTTAGGTTAACTTAATGGTGTCAAATGGGCAAGTGTTTTCGTGCGGGGGAAATCGCGCCGTCCGAACCGTTAATCGCGCCTTAATGGCGCATTTACGGTTCCTTGACAAGAGCAGGGGATAAATATTATCCTCTGCGGGTTTTTTCCGGGGATCGTGGTTTAACAACACCCGCAAAAAAGATTAGAATTACTTCTGTGCGCACAGGTGAAGCGATGAAGATACTCTACGCCATACAGGGAACCGGAAACGGTCACATAAGCCGCTCGAGGGATGTGATAGCCGAACTCCGCAAGTCGGCCGAGGTCGACATAATGGTAAGCGAGCGCCAGCACGAGATAGATCTCGGCTTCGAGGTCAAGTACAACCTCCGGGGACTCGGGTTTGTTTTCGGGAAAAACGGCGGAATCGACTACTACGCCTCCATAAAGAAGGCCCGCTTCGACAAGCTGCTCGGGGACGTTAACGATCTCCCCGTGGCAGATTACGATATGGTGGTAAGCGACTTCGAGCCCATATCCTCGTGGGCGTGCCGCCTTAAGAAAAGGCCCTGCGTTTCCCTCTCCCACCAGACATCGTTTGCGTCCCCAAAGACCCCGAGGCCCGAGAAGCCGAACAAGATAATGGAGTTCATAATAAAGTGGTACGCCCCTGTCTGCATACCGCTTGGGCTTCATTTCCGTGAATACGACAATTTCATAAAAACCCCCATAATAAGAAGAGATCTCCGAAACTACGACGTACGCCAAAACGGCCACTACACCGTCTACCTCCCGAGCTTTGACGAGCGCACCCTGATCAGGCACCTCGGTAAAATCGACGTGCGGTGGGAACTTTTCTCAAAGCACTACAAGGGAGAGCCCTACACCGAGGGGAACGTCACGGTGTACCCGGTAAGCTACGAGAAATTCATTGAGAGCTTCACGGGAAGCGAGGGGATACTCACAAACGCCGGCTTTGAAACGCCGTCCGAGGCGCTTTTCCTCGGCAAGAAGCTGCTCGCGGTGCCGATGAAGGGACAGTACGAGCAGGAATGCAACGGCGCGGCGCTTGAGCAGATGGGATTCGAGGTGCTCTACAGGGTTGACGGGGATTTCGGAGAAACCCTTGAGAGATGGGTAGACCTTCCCCGCGCAGAACCCGAGCCCTACCGCGACGTCGTTCCCGACATATCAGAAACCATACTTGCCCTTGCCGAGCGCTACGGAGGCGAAGAGGAATTCAAGCACCCAAGCGGCTCGCCCATCGAAGACGCCGAAAAAAAGGGGCTGCTTGAGCTTTTTCTCTGAGGGAAAATCAGGAAAGGAAAAACCAGAAGACAGCCACTCCAAGGGTAAGTCCCGCGACAGTCTGCGACAGGCTGTGGCACCCGAGCCTTATCCTCGACCACGCGACCAGCAGAGCAAGGGGCGGGAGAACGAAAACCAGGCTCTCGTGCGGATAGGCAAACACCATCGCCCCGAGCGCACCCATGGCGGCGCAGTGACCGCTTATCTTCCAGTAAAGCGAAACCAGTATCCAGAGGCCCGTAAGCGCGAGGCATGAGTAGCCAAGCGTGACCAGAGCGCCCGGTCCTCCGACGAAACCGTAGAGCAGAAGCGAGAAGACGGAGTAGATGAAAATAATGCTGAGGGGCCTTATCCGCTCCTCCCTAACGCTCATGTGAAAATCCGTCACCTTGCCCCGGCCCATGAGATAGAATATGTAGGCCGTCGGGACGAGAACGAAAAGAAGCACGAAAAGGGATGTCCAGAGAAGCTTGGAGGAGTGGGCGATTGAGTAGGAGCAGAGAATCACGGCGTAGAAAACCACAAGCGCCGGGGAAAAAACCGTGGAGACGAGGTTCGCCGCGCCCGTCGTCCTGCCGCCCTCCGCGGGGCGCGGAAACGTGACCTTTTGAGCTATGTTGTCGTTGTTAATCATCTTCCCTGAACCCTGTATACAATAAAAACCGCATGGAGCGGAAAAAACAAGGGGAGATTAAAGGTTTTTTCTTTTTTAACCGCCCTTTTAAAAACCGTTAACACCGCCTTAAACTTACCGGGTGCCGCAGGTTTCTAAAAGCCGCAAATAAGCTGTATAATACGGTTTCGGCGATGGCAAAAGGGAAAAACAGCTTTCTTCGGGGCGGGGCGGGAGCGGCGGCGCTTGCTCTCTGCGCGCTCGGAGCGGTTATATCAGTTTACCTGCTCGTGGCGGATTTCGTGCTCGGGGGCGCCGAGTTCTGCCTCACGGGGGCGGGCTGCGATGTGGTGAGGGAGAGCCGGTACTCAAGCATGGGCGGCATCCCGGTTTCCCTGTTCGGCGTTTTGGGATACACGGTGATGCTTTCGGCGATGGTCTCGCCGCTTGGACGAAAGACAAAATGGAGCCTGCTTTTCTGGCTTTCGGCAGTGGCGGTTGGCTTTTCTGCATATCTCACCTACCTTGAGCTTTTCATAATAGATGCGCTTTGCTCCTGGTGCGTAGCCTCGGCCGCAATCGCGGTGCTATTATTTTTGCTCGCGGCCTCTAAAAGACAATCCAGGGGCTCTTCAGCCGTAAAGTCAGTCGGCGGCGCGGCAGCGGTGTTTGTCCTCGTTTTCGCTGTCTCCTACTCGATTCACTCCCCCTCCCCGGAGGAGGCCACGCCGTCTGCCTCCACCTTTTACCAGGTGAGTCTCGCGAGATATCTATCTGAGAGCGGAGCGACCATGTACGGCTCTTACAAATGCTCTCACTGCGAGAAGCAGAAGGAGCTTTTCGGAAGCGCGTTCGGCTACGTAACCTACATCGAGTGCAGCCGAAGCGGTCCCGATCCCAACCCCGCGCTCTGCGCGAGGAAGAAGATAAGGACCTACCCCACCTGGGAAATCGGCGGAGAGTTCCACGAGGGTGTAAGGACGCTTGAGCAGCTCGGCAGGATCTCTGGCTATTCGGGAAATTGAGCGCTCCCCGGCCCCGCCGCAAGGCGCTGCCGTCACTTGGGATTCTTTGACAAGGGGCTCTTATCGATTATCCTTATCCGAGCGTTTGTACTGTGACCGGCCCGCCTACGGGACGGCAAAGAGGTGAAGGGTGGACAAAAGAAACGACGGATTATCACTTATAGTATCCTGCAACAAGTTCGGCTGGACCAGATATTGGGGCATCAGCAGGGAACGGCTTCATCTCGTGCTGGGCGCTTTGGGCTTTTTTGTTCTGGGCGCGATTCTCTCCTTTTTCCTGTCCTACAGGTTCTACGGGGATGCAGAGGCTGTCCGGGCGGAGAAAGAAGCTGAGATAAACGAACTGCTGGACGTTGTCGCGGGGATGTCGCATGACATAATCGTGGACAAGAAGCTTGAGGACAAGTTCATAAAAAGGGTTCTGCGGCTTGAGAAAAAGCTTGCCTCCATGGAGAAGAAGCTTTCGACTAAAAGGCAGAGAAAGACTCCCGCTATAGGAGGCAGCGGGTTCCGGACAGGCAATATCGGCGATGATTACTTCAACGCGGTCGAGCGGGACATAGATCGTCTCGCCAACACCCTTGCGGTCATTCCTTTCGGAAAACCCGCCTCGGGAGGCATTTCTTCCCGCTACGGCTACAGGAAAAACCCGTTCTCAGAAGCCAGGGAGTTCCACGCCGGAATCGATTTCAGGGGGAAGGTGGGAACCGAGGTCGTGACCACGGCAGACGGGGTGGTCGACAAGGCCAAGTACGTTAAGGGCTACGGAAAGCATGTGGTCATCAAGCATAAAAAGGGCTACAAGACTCTTTACGGACACCTCTCCAAGATAGAGGTCAAGAAGGGACAGAAGGTCGTAGCCGGAGAGAAGATAGGGGAGATAGGATCTACCGGCCGCTCAACAGGGCCGCATCTTCACTATGAGATAATAAGGTATGGAAGAAGGGTCAACCCCAGCAAATACATGAGATAAGGGGGAGGGACGCATGTACAAGAAAGAGAAAGACAGAAAGAACTCAGGCGCCATGGAGACGGTTCTGGGCGAGGGGGCGGTGTTTGAGGGAAACGTATCGTGCGAGGGGTCGATAAAGGTCGAGGGGATCCTCAAGGGAGACTTGAAAGTCGACAGCACGCTCGTGGTCGGTCCTAATGGTTCGGTCACCGGGGACATCAACGCCGGAGGGGTCATCGTATTCGGTGAAGTAAACGGAAAGATAGACGCCGGATCGCTTGAGATCAAAAGCACGGGGAAAATAACGGGAGAAATCCTGATCGAGACGCTGATAACCGAGGCAGGGGGCGTCATGAGCGCCAAGTGCGAAATGAAAAGCCCCGCGAAGGCAGGAGACTCAGATGACCAGGTGCTGACCGTCTCCTACTCCAAGCAGTAAGCCAAGCGGCTTTGGGTAGTATACCGGCATGTATCCGGACTATGCTGCCACTGATTTTTCCGAACAAAACGAAAAAAAATAAGAAAACCTGAAATCAGCACCCCATTATCTTTTATGGCGTTGCACGTTAAGTGCCCTCCAGGCAGAAGGGCGACCTTTTCCAGTACATCCATTTTAAACCCTGTAGACTCGGCTCCATGCTCTAATCTCTCAGGAGATATTCTCATAGCACCTCACCCCATGACCGCTCAAGTATGTCTCTTGGAACAACCAGGTTCCAGTCTGCCACGAGACACCCATTCCTTCGCTTGCCGCGATCAAGATAATGCGGCTGCCGGGGTTTGCGGCTGCGAAGAGCCTTCAGATGATATTCCTCCACTGAGAAAACCTCGCGGTGCTGATCGAGAAAAAAACCTGTCTTTGCAGCTGTCGTAGCATTGCCGAGCAAAAGAGCGTACTCCACCACCTTGTCCAAGTCGAAAAATTCAACTGACTCAAGCGAACGCCAGATCTCCTCCCATCCTCCCGAAAGGTCTGGACGGTCAAGGACGTCGACCAAGGTACGCTCAAGGCTCGTGACGCTGAGTGTCAAACCGGAACGCTCCCTTGTAAGTACGCCGAACCGCTCCGCGGCGGAACGAATTAGCGCTTCGGGGAATTTCGCTCCCCGGAAAACACCGGAGTGGAATATGAATTGCCTGACCGGCCGGGAGGAGGAGTAGACAAGGTTTCGCCAAGCCGAATAAGCCCTTCCGTGAAACTCAAGCGCCGTGTGATGGGACACGACAGCGTCCTTGGTTAATCTGGAGGCGATCAGAAAGGGATCGACAGGATAGGATGCAGGATCAGACCCCGGCGGGACAACTGCATACAGCCCCCCTCGGACGCGAATGATGCGACCGGTTTTAGTGTAGTAGGCTAGCAGTGCTTCCTGTCCTCTTTTTCCCACATTGCCGCGGGACGCTAGATGCGCTGCCAGCTCTTCTCCGGTGAAAATCGAGTGCCTCCGGAAAAATGCTTCATGTTTGATGACTGCCATGCTTGACTCCCTGCCGCACTTCCCATAGTTAATATATGGATTTAGTGACTTGCTTTTATAGAACTGAGCTCAGTTAAGTGACAATTTAACGTGAATCACATAATTAATATATGGGTTTTACGTAATTATGTCTAATTTGATATTAAAAAGATCAAAAGAAAAGGGGAAACCGTCTCAACACTGGTTGCTAGTGATGGTGGCTGCGCTTCTGTGCGGCCTGGGGCGAAAGAACAGGCGCCTTAACCGATATCCGCGCGCCAGAGCGGAACTTTAACTCCAAAACCACATTATCTTTAATGTCGCCCGAGAGTCCCTCGAGCATCAAGTGGGAGCCTCCGGGAGAAAGCCCGACGGAAGCGCCTGGGGGAACTGCGATCGAAGGAACCTCCTTCATCACCATGGAATCCTCCCCCATCTCAATTACGTGAATCGATGCCTCGGCGGAGCAGTCGCAGCTCACGCTCAAAAGCTCGTCTGCCGTTGCGCCCGGGTTCTCTATAACCATGTAGGCGGCGGTTACCAAAGTGCCGGGGGGATTCTGCCTTACCCAGGGATCCTTTACCGAGATCCCAGCTTCACCTCGCGCGAAGGGAGCGGCAAGCAGGAAAAACAAAAAAACAAGCAGGGTCTTTTTCATGGTCATGGGCGCTCAGAGAAGAAGGCGTTTTACGTCGTCTGCAATTTTCCCCGGATCGAGTTTTTCCTTGGGGTAGCGAAGCATGATCTCCCCACCCGGGCCTATCAGGTAAACCGCGGGGGAGTGGATAACCAGGTAGTCATCCTCCAAGGTCTCCTGCTCCTTTGAATAAAGGGTGCCGCAGGCGTCGTTTACCTGTTTTATCGCCTGCTCAGAGCCCGTAAGCCCGACTATGCTGCCGTGGAAAAACGGTATGTAGTCCCCGAGTTTCGAGACGGTGTCGCGCTCGGGGTCAACGGTTATGAAAAGCGCCATTGCCCTCTCGTCTCCAACGAGATCGAGCACCTCTCCGAGCATTCCCAGCGTGGTGGGGCATACATCGGGGCAGTTGGTAAAGCCGAAGTTAAGCAGTATTACCTTGCCCGTGTGGTCGGAAAGAGAGAACTTTTGGCTTCGGTGGTCGGTAAGCGAAAAATCAAAGGCGGGGCGGCGGTACTCATCCCCGTGGAATGTTCCATTGCCCGTCCCAAGGAACCCCAGGACCCCGAACCACACAAGAGCGATCAGGACCAAGGCAGCTAAAGGCAGATAGTATTTTTTCATTTCAAATGACTCCCCAACAGGTCAGGGCAAAAAATATACACCACCTTTTCGATTAGACCAAAAAAAAGAGCGCCTCAGGGGGGCCGAGACGCTCTCTATTACAAAAAGGAGGATGAAGGATGAGTTATTGATCAATGTTCCTAATCAACACTGTTATAAAATATAAGTAATTTACTTAAACTGTCAAGAGAAAATTAAAAAAATTAAAAACAGCAAAAAAAAGCGGGCAGGGCGCCTGTGCGCCATGCCCGCTTCGGTTTATCTTCCTGAGTTCAGGGAGACTCTTACATCATGCCGCCCATGCCCATCGGTCCGCCCGGAGGCATGGCCGCAGCTGGGTCCTCTTTCTCAATCTCGACGACCAGAGCCTCTGTGGTAAGCAGAAGGCCCGCGACGCTTGCCGCGTTCTGCATGGCAGTCCTGGTCACTTTCGCGGGATCGAGAATACCGGCCTTTATGAGGTCCGTGTACTCAAGCTTCGCGGCGTCAAAGCCGTTTGAGCCCTTCTGGTTGATTACCTTATCAACCACTATGGAACCATCCCATCCGGCGTTAGAAGCTATTCCCCTAAGGGGCTCTTCAAGCGCCCTCTTTACGATGTTGACTCCCGCCTGCTCCTCTGGGTCCGCGCCGCCGTACTTGTTGACCGCGCCTACGGCCCTTATGAAGGCAACTCCTCCGCCTGGAACTATTCCTTCCTCGACGGCAGCCCTGGTGGCGTTTAAGGCGTCCTCAACCCTGTCCTTTTTCTCTTTCATCTCGGTCTCGGTGGCAGCTCCAACCCTGATAACGGCAACGCCTCCGGCGAGCTTGGCGAGACGCTCCTGGAGCTTCTCGCGGTCGTACTCACCGCTTGCTATCCCTATCTGGTTCTTGATCTGGCCTATGCGACCCCCTATGCCGCTTTTGGTGCCGGCGCCTCCGACCAAAGTGGTGTCATCGCGGTCTATCACGACTCTTTTTGCCCTTCCGAGATCGGTTATCTTCGCGTTTTCAAGCTTCATGCCTGCCTCTTCGGATATCACCTGTCCTCCGGTGAGAACGGCTATGTCCTCGAGCATGTCCTTTCTGCGGTCCCCGAACCCGGGAGCCTTTATGGCCGCGACCTTTATGGTTCCCCTGATCTTGTTAACGACGAGAGTCGCGAGGGCCTCACCCTCAACATCCTCGGCGATTATCAAAAGGGGCTTGGTGCTTCTCGCCGCTTCCTCAAGAAGCGGGAGAAGATCCTTCATGTTGGCTATCTTCTTGTCGAAAAGCAGGATGAGCGGATCCTCAAGCTCAACCGTCATCTTCTCCGGCTCGGTGACGAAGTAGGGGCTTAGGTATCCCCTGTCAAACTGCATTCCCTCTACCACCTCAAGCTCGGTATCTAGGCTTCTTCCTTCCTCAACGGTTATAACGCCGTCCTTTCCTACCTTCTCCATGGCGTCGGCTATGATGCTTCCGACGTTGCTGTCACCGTTTGCGGAAACCGTGGCAACCTGGGCTATCTCCGTACGTCCCTTTACCTGCTTGCTTGATTTCCTTATGCTGTCGGTAACAACCTGGACCGACTGGTCTATTCCCCTTTTAAGCTTCATGGGGTCATGTCCCGCGGCCACAAGCTTTATACCTTCGCGGTATATGGCCTGGGCCAGTATGGTGGCTGTGGTGGTGCCGTCTCCTGCAACATCGCTAGTCTTTGAGGCGACTTCCTTCACCATCTGGGCTCCCATGTTTTCGAACTTGTCCTCAAGCTCTATTTCCTTGGCCACTGAAACCCCGTCCTTGGTTACGACCGGAGCTCCGAACGTTTTCTCTATCAGCACGTTGCGTCCCCTGGGACCCAGCGTCGCCTTTACCGCGGCCGCGAGCTTGTTAACGCCCTCGAGAACCTTCTCTCTTGCCTCGGTGTCAAATAACAGATCCTTTGCCATTTTATTGCTTCCTCCTTGGTTAATCTTCTATTACAGCGAGTATTTCGTGTTCGCTGATAATAAGGTAATCCTCTCCACCGAGGGAGACCTCGTTTCCACCGTATTTTCCGAATATGACCTTGTCGCCGGGCTCTACGTCAAGCGGAAGAATTTCTCCGGTTTCAATAAGCCTTCCACGCCCTACGGCGACAACTTCCGCCTGCTGGGGTTTCTCAGCCGCGGTGTCGGGGATTATTATTCCCCCTTCCGTCGTCTCAGACATATCAAGACGCTTTATCAAGACCTTGTCATGTAGCGGTCTCATCTTCATCTCAAATACCTCCTTTTTAACTTTTTAAAACTTGTCTGGCACTCCTGTCTGCCAAGTGCCAACTATAAAGTAAGCACGTTTTTGCGAGTGTCAAGGGATAGAGGGAAAAAATAGGGGCTGAAGCGGGATAGTTAAAAGCTTGAGGCCGCCCTTTTCGTCAGCCGCCGTAGGCAAACATTTCTTGCAACACACCCGCCACCTCTCGCGTTCGTGCGTCAGGCAAGACGCCCAGCCGCTTGACCAAGCGAGACTTGTCCACGGTCCTGATTTGATCGAGAACCACTTGGCTCTTCTTACGCTGAAAGGTGACACTTACGCGACTGGGATAGTCTCGTTGCGTCGATGTCATGGGTGCTATTATGACCGTGCGGATGTATCGGTTCATCTCATCTGGCGAGATCACTACGCATGGCCGCATTTTCTGGATTTCCGATCCCCGCGTGGGATCCAGGTTGACCAGATATATATCATATCGCCGGACCTGCTTTACCATGTCCAGCCCTCGGCATCGAAGTCGTTTTGAAGCACATCGGGAACCAGCGGCGCATCGTCACCGGCTGCCGCCATTTTTTCAAAAGCCGCACTCCAGCCTTCACGCAAGCTTCGCACCGGTGCAAGCATGATGACTCCGTTCTCAACACGCATCTCAAGCTCGTTGCCGAGACCGCATTGCTTGATAATCGACGAAGGAATACGGATTCCCTTCGAGTTGCCGATAGATATCAGATTGATCTTCATGCATTTGCCTCCTTGTGTAATTATATTGTAATCACTAGATAGGCAGATTTCAAGGCCCTAGGACACGACGCTTGCCTGTTCCGGCAAAAATGAACGCCAACTCCAAAAAACCAGCTGAGCTTGGCTTATAAGTGAGTGGATGCAGAATCGAGGGTAAACACTTCTCGGACCACTCTTACCTCGTTCGTTGGTTTTGAATTTCCTTATAACGGAAAAAGTGTCTCCTGGCGGTAGGTGCCCGCCCGAATTAAAAGAATGGCTGTGCAAATTAGGGAAAAAAGAAGCCCTGAAAGCGGCTTGGGAGAGAGTTAAAAAGCTTGAGGCCGTCGGCGGACGGGACGGGACAACCTCGTTACTCCTTCTACGCATGGCAGATGAGCTGACGTACATAATACCGCGCCTGCAGGATCGAATGTCGAGACCGGGGCCCTAGAGCGGCTCTTAGCCCGTAAAGCGCACGTCTTATTTCTTCGCCTTCCGAGAAAGCTCGATCAGCTTCTCCAGAGCCTCCATGGGGGTCATGTTCATGGGGTCAAGGGCCGCGAGGTCCTCCGCCAGAAGCTCTTCCTTCCTAAACGCAGCCTCGGAGTCTTTATCCGGTTCCGCGTCGAAAAGAAGAAGCTGGCCGCCGAGCATCGACTGGGAAAAACCCGCCTTGAATTTCTCAAGGGAAAAAAGGATGTTCCTTGCCGAGTTAAGAACCTTCGAGGGCACTCCTGCAAGGCGCGCCACCTGTATCCCGTAGCTGTGGCTCGTGGCTCCAGGGACGAGTTTCCGTAAAAACAGTATCTCTCCTCCCTCCTCCTTTACCGCCACGTTCGAGTTGGCGACCCCGGGCTTTATGTCCGCAAGGTTTGAGAGTTCGTGGTAGTGGGTAGCGAAAAGGGCAAGGGGACCGAGGTCATGCAGATACTCAGATACTGCCCACGCTATGCTCATCCCGTCGAAGGTGCTTGTGCCCCTCCCGATTTCATCCAGTATGACAAGACTCTTGGGGGTAGCATTTCTCAGGATGTGAGCCGTCTCGACCATCTCCACCATGAAGGTTGACTGTCCCGCCGTGAGGTTATCAGACGCCCCTACCCTTGAGAATATCCGGTCAACGACCCCCAGGCGCGCCGCCCGGGCCGGAACGAAGCTTCCCATCTGCGCCATTAGAGATACAAGCGCCACCTGCCTTATCAGGGTTGATTTGCCGGACATGTTGGGCCCCGTGATGATCATGAATCGGTCCCCTTTGGAATCAAGCGTGACGTCGTTTGGAACGAAGCCGCTCTCAAGGCTCATCCTCTCAACCACGGGATGGCGGCAGTCGCGAAGTTCAACAAGAGAATGAGAGACGAATTCCGGCCTACAGTAACCGTAGCGCGAGGCGATCTCACTCATGGAGCAGAAAACATCGGTCTCAGCTACCAAAGACGCCGTCGCCTTTACGCGCGGGGCCTCCGCGGCCGCCCGCTTGCGCACCCGTTCGAAAAGCGAGGCTTCAAGCTCAACTATTTTCTCCGCGGCCGTGAGCACCTGCTCTTCGTACCCCTTTAGCTCAGGTGACGTGAAGCGTTCGCTTCCCGCCAGGGTCTGTCTTCTCGAGTAGTCCTCGGGAACCAGGGAAAGCTTGGAGTTCGTTACTTCGATGTAGTAGCCAAATACCCTGTTGTAGCCGATCTTGAGGTTAGCTATCCCCGTTCTCTCCCTCTCCCTTGCCTCAAGTTCCGATATCCATTTCCTCCCGTCGCTCTGGATTTTGCGAAGCCGGTCAAGTTCCGGGGAGAACCCTTCCCTTATCACCCCTCCCTCCCGCGCGAAAACAGGCGGAGTCTCAACCAGGGCGTCCTCCAGATAATCGCGAAGGTCCCGGAAATCATCCATCCTCTCCCGAAGGGACACGAGAGCCTCCGAGTGAAGGTCCCACATGGCGTCACGGAGTTTTTCTATGTAAAACGAGGAATCCCTAAGGGAGGCAAGATCTCTTGGCCTGGCCGACGGGGTCTCGATTCGGTGGATAAGTCTCTCAAGGTCCCCGATATGGCGAAGCGCCTCCATCAGGTCTTCTCTTGCGGAGAGGTTCTCAACAAGTTCGGCCACCGCTTCCTGTCTTTTTCTTATTTCTCCGACGTCAAGCAGAGGATAGCTCATAAAGCGGCGAAGCAGCCGCGCGCCCATTGGAGAGCGGGTCTCGTCCATTACTCCCAGCAGCGAGTGCTTCACAGAGCCCTGTGTAGAGCTTCTGAGTTCGAGGTTTCTCGCTGTCCACTCGTCTATTTTCATGTAGTCGACCGTGTCGTAGAATCTGGGAAACTCTATTTTCGGCAGAAAATCCTTCTGCGTTTCCCGAAGGTAATCGAAAAGCACCCCGCAGGCAAGGACGCAGCCGGGGTTTTTATCGATTTCGAGGGCTTCGAGGGTAAGTACCGCAAAACCGTCGGTGAGGGTTTCTCTGCACCGCTCAAACTCCCACTTCCAGGAATCCACCCTGGTTACAAGCGCGTTTAGGTTTTCATCGAGCAGGAATTTAAGCCAGGGAGGGTCCGCTCCTTGATCCGGGATGAGTATCTCCCTCGGACCCAAGTGAGCAAGTTCCGAGAGAAGGTCCTGCTCCAAGCGGAAAAAAGAGGTCCTGAACTCCCCGGTTGAAATGTCGCAGAAAGAGAGCGCGAAGCCTTCTTCCTCTCCCCCCGAGACACACGCAAGGAAATTGTTGCTTTTTGATTCGAGGTTCTCAGAATCAAGAACAACCCCCGGGGTAAGTACCCTCACTACCTTTCTCTCAATAAGCCCCCTGGTTCCCTTTGGGTCGCCCACCTGTTCGCAGATTGCCACTTTCTTCCCGCTTCCAAGAAGCTTTGATATGTGGGGTTCGGCGCTGTGGAAGGGAACGCCGCAGAGAGGCACGGGATTCTTCTTCGAACGGTCTCTCGAGGTGAGGGCTATACCCAGTATTTCCGACGCGGTTTTTGCGTCGTCGTAGAACATCTCGTAGAAATCCCCAAGCCTGAAAAGAAGTATGGCGCCCGGATACTCCTTTTTTATGCTGAGATACTGATTCATCAGTGGGGTCCGCGAACTCATGGAAGCATATTATACTGAATTAACCTTAGAATCGCCGACAGAGGAGCCGTTATTTTCCGTTCCGGAAGAAAATAAAATCGAAGTCTCAAATTGCTCGGAGATAGGGAAACAGCATAAAAAATGCCGGACTGATTATCTTTGCCAGATAATCGGCCCGGCGGTTTGATTTCGGCAGCAACCAGCTTACAGATTCAATCTCTTCAGCAAGGCGGAAACGGAATCTACAGGTCGATTTGCACCAGTTCGTTCATTGAGAACTATCTTTCCCGCTTTCGAAGAAAAAAACGAACCTAGCTTTTAGTTTCACCTTTACTGTTATTCCCTCTAAGAGATGCTACGGTGGTTTGTGGCGCTTTCATAAAGCACCATCATCAGCAACCAAGGCAACCCTTACGCCATCTACCTTAACTTCCGCTTCCAAAAAAAAGCCCCGAACCTGATTTCTCAAGTCCGGGGCTTTTTCTAAGGAAAATAGTATAGTTCGGAAGGCAACTCCAGTCAGCAACGATGTTAAATTGTTTTATGGAAACAACCCGACCAGAGACAAATGAATATTCTCCCGAGTCTTTTAGTCCATGAAGACCAAATATCTCGACCCTCTCCCGTCACTACCTATTATGTCGTCAATCTGATCTTCAGTAATGTTCTCAAGGGCGATCCTCTGTGCACCGATAATTATGGCATCCGTGTCCGACCGTCCTGTTGCTGGATAATCGGTCTTATACGATCCCCAGACAACAAAGATGTCTTTACCCGTAGTTGCCGCATCATTAGAATTTCCCTGAAGTGTATTTTCGCCAGCACGACCATCAAGAATGTTGTCCCCATGTTCCCAGTCAGCGTATCATTGCCCGCACCGCCATGCAGTGTATCCCGATCATCGCCACCTTACTCTAAGGAGTGCACAGAAATGTAATGTTAGGTCAGGGTTATTGGTCGTTATGCATGCCGGTGCAGGCTGCACTCAGAAGCCATAACTCGATTATAGTTTTTCCTTTCTGGTATTGCAAGTAGTTTCCATATCGACGCTGCCCGAAAAAAAAAAGCGCGACAATCGGGATTACCGAATGCCGCGCTCTGTTAGTTTAGAGTTATAGCCTTAGTCGACGAATATCATCAATTCTGAATCACCTCTTCCATCACCTACCATGACACCAAGAACGCTTCTATCAACACCGGTAAGCGTGATTACATTAGGAATATCGGTTGTTCCAGGGGTGGCAGGGGTGGTTACATTAATAACTGAACCTGTGCCCACTGTAGCTATAGCATCAGCCGAGAAGCCCCTCAGATGGATAACATCCCTTACCTGTCCATCGGCACCACGTAATTCAAAATCGGAGATGGTATCCTCCGCGTTGCCTCTATCTCTTTTCCAGATAACAAATGTATCGTTGCCTGTGGTGGTTGCATTGTTGGGATCTCCCCGAAGGGTGTTATTACCGGTGAGCCCATCAAGAACGTTATCTCCAGTATCTCCAGTTAAGTTGTCGTCATCCACCCCCATGGTCCCAGTAAGATTCTCAAAGTTGGAAACTGTTTGGTCGGCAATACCGCCATCGACAGTAGCCGTCACGGCACTAGTTGAGGACCTGTAGCTCAAAGTGTCAATTCCCCCAGCACCATCAAGCTCTTCGGCGGTTCCTACTACTCCGCCACCGTCGATGACGTTGTCACCGTCGTTACCTGTAAGAATATCATCGTTTGAACTGCCGATGAGGTTCTCAATACTAATAAGATTATCTTCATCGCCTTCGCCATCATCTACTTCCGCATCGCCGATAGTTATCATCACCGCATTTGTAGCTCCAGCGTAACTAGCTGTGTCAGAACCATCGCCACCATCAAGAATGTCGTCGCCTTCTCCGCCCGTAAGCGTGTCATCGCCTGGTCCGCCATTAAGCACATCTCGGTCCTCGCCACCTTCAAGAATGTCATCGCCTGGTCCGCCATTAAGCGTATCTCGGCCCTCGTCACCTCTAAGCGTGTCGTTTCCTTCTCCACCATGCAGCGTATCCTGATCATCCCCGCCTTGGAGCGTGTCGTCCCCGCCTTCACCGAAAATAGTATCGTCACCCTCGCCGCCATCTATGAAGTTGGCCGCGGCGGTTCCGCAGACAATGTTATCTCCGTCACCGGTTTCGTAAAAATCGGTCGCCGAACCAGTTGCGGTCTCTGTACAGTTGTTAGGGTTAGGCGGATCAGGTTGGGTCAGATCTTCACCGTCCTCACCTTTATCACCTTTATCACCTTTAGGTCCTGGAGCGCCGTCCTGACCGTCTGCGCCATCCTGACCGTCTGCGCCATCCTGACCGTCTGCGCCATCCTGACCGTCTGCGCCATCCTGACCGTCTGCGCCATCCTGACCGTCTGCGCCATCCTGACCGTCAAGTCCTGGAGCGCCGTCCTTACCGTCTGCGCCATCGCTCCCAGTGCAAGCTACACTAAATACTCCCACTGTCATGCATAACAGCAGAATCATAAAGAAGTTACGTAACTTCATATCAAATCCTCCTTAAGAAAAGTAATTTCCAATATATTAACCTAGTAATACTAGAACGAGAATACCTAAAAAGCCATAGCTCACAAATGGTTCATAGGAGGTAAGGCAAGTATCCCCAACCGAAATCGTTGTCATGTACATATATTACTCCGATACCCGGAAGAATGTCAAGAAATTTTTGCTGAAATAAAAAGCATAAGAGGGTCAACTGATATCATCCTCCCAGTCCAGCGTATTCCGGCAGACAAGCGCCGGGTCCTGCTGTAAAGATCTGAACCTACCGCCTACTTCCCGTAAGGATCTTTTATTCGCGGGGGCCCGACATCGGGTCTTCTCGATTGACAACAGGCGTAAGACTAGCCGATTGCGAAAAGAATCGCAAGGGGAAATCCTCTATTCTCTCTGGGATCAAGCTAAACAAAAAACACTAAAGTGAGGTTGTATTGACAGTCAGGTTAACGAGTAAGGTTAAACTAATGAGCGATTTTCAACTTCGACCTGAAACAGCGGAAGACTGGAATAAAGTTGCGAAACTTCTGCTTGGGACTTTCCCCGCGTCCTTTGAATCTCGTTTGGTGTGAGAGCTCAATCAATAAGCGGTAACGCAGTGTTTTCGTTGATCGCCGTTTAGGGGTGGCGAGGCTTTTGGCCATGCCCCTTTCCATAAGCTTTGTACACCGGCTGAAGTGCTTGCATTGGGATCAGCAACAGTTACAAAAAGCCAAAGGCGAGAAAGAATCGGGACTGCAATCACTCAGGCTGGACTTAAACGGGCAAGGCAGGAAGGGTGGAAAGCAGCAGCTGTACTAGGCGACCCGGCTTATTATCAGCGTTTCGGTTTCAGCCAAGGGACTGTACAAGAAATGTCGTGCCGATATTCCATTGAGGGGGCTGGTTATAGTCGGAGGCAGGCTTGGCAGACCAAGGTATTGAATACGTCCCCGCCTTCAGTGAAACGGAATGAGAGAGAGGACAGCGGATATAGATAGGAGACTTCATGCAGACAAGAGATGTCTTAGCCCTCGCCATCGTAGTAATTAATGGTAATCGTAGGCTCGCTCAGTGCTTTTGGTATAAAAAAGGGCAAAGGAAGTCCGCAGAGATGTCAGGGATCTGCGTGAGCGCATGGCACGGGCAGAAACATTGGGGAATTTCTCGATAGAGACAAGTTGTCGCTGCATGAATAAAACAGCAATGGACAGGAGACCAGTCATGGCTCCCGTAAAGACTGCCAGTCATTTTCTTTGGGGCTGGGTTGCCGACGCGACCCGAGAGATGTTAAATCCCCTTTAACGCCGAACTTCGGCGCGGATGCTCCTTTCTCCAGCGAAGTCTGTTAAGCGCACTCACAAAAGCCTTCGCGCTCGCGACTGAAATATCAGTATCAACCCCCTGGCCCTGCGATATCACTCCCTCATCCGAGATCCTGACCGTGACCTCGCCCTGAGCGTCGGTTCCGCCCGTTATCGAGGATACAGAAAAATTCTCAAGCCTGGGGTCAAGCCCCGTCGCCTTCTTTACGGCCTTGAAAATCGCGTCAACAGGCCCGGAACCCGTCTCGGAAACCGAGATCTCCTCCTCCCCCGCCATGATCGTGACGCTTGCCTCGGGAGATGTGTCCGTGCCGCCTGAGTAGCTTGCGGCCGTGAATTCATAATAATCAGAGGAACGCAGAAACTCCTGGTTTATGAGGGCCTCTATGTCCTCGTCGAAAACGTATTTCTTCTTGTCGGCAAGCGCCTTGAACTTCGTAAACGCGTTCTCAAAAGCCTCCGGCTCCAAAACGTATCCGTACTCCTCGAGGCGGTCGCGAAACGCGTGGCGCCCCGAGTGCTTGCCGAGCACTATCTGGTTAGAGGGAATTCCCACTTCCTGCGGGGTCATTATCTCGTAGGTTATGCTCTCCTTTAGCACCCCGTCCTGGTGTATGCCCGCCTCATGGGCAAACGCGTTCGCCCCGACAATCGCCTTGTTAGGCTGCACGTTAACCCCGGTAACCTGGGAAACAAGCCTGCTGGTGGGGTATATCTGGGTTGTGTTTACCCCGAAGCTATAGGGCTTCCTGTCGTTTCTTACGCTAAGACCCATCACTATTTCCTCAAGCGAGGCGTTGCCCGCCCTCTCCCCGAGTCCGTTAATCGTGCACTCAACCTGCCTCGCCCCCTCGCTTATGGCCGCGTGGGAATTTGCGACAGCGAGGCCGAGGTCGTTGTGGCAGTGAACGCTCAGGATCACGTCGTCTAGGTTCGGGACCTTCTTAACCAGCGTATAGATTATGTAAGCGAATTCCTCGGGAATCGTGTACCCGACCGTGTCGGGAATGTTGATCGTGGTGGCTCCCGAGCGGACGGCTACATCTACGGCCGTGCAGAGATAGTCGATGTCGGTGCGCGTCGCGTCCTCGCAGGAGAACTCTACGTTTTCGGTGTAGTTTCGCGCGTGCTTAACCGCGCCGCTTATCATCTCAAGGACCTGCTCCCTCGTTTTCCTAAGCTTGTACTTAAGGTGTATTTCGGATGTGGCGATGAAGGTGTGGATCCTCGGGCTCTCTGAATGCTGCACGGCCTCCCAGCCGCGGTCTATGTCCTTCAGGTTAGCCCTGCAGAGCCCGGCTATCTGGCAGCCCTTTATCTTCTGCGCTATTTTCTTGACGGACTGGAAGTCCTCTTCTGAGGATATGGGGAACCCGGCCTCTATTATGTCAACCCCCAGGCGCTCAAGCTGATAGGCGACCCTGAGTTTCTCCTCTGAGGTCATGCTGCATCCCGGGGCCTGCTCGCCGTCCCGAAGCGTTGTGTCGAATATGTGTATGTAGTTGCTTGACATTCTTAAACCTTACTCTTTGCCCTAGCCGTAAAGGCAGGTATTTACACGCGCCCGGCGCAGTTGTCAAAAACAATTCCGCCGCGCGCGCGCCCGGCCCTCAGAGCGAATCCGTGTGTCCGAGATCCATGTCCGGGCACACGGCGTCCCGCACCGCGCGCTTAAGCTCCTTTATCTCAGGAAACCTTCCCATCTGCTTCCGCGACCAGACAAGATCCCCGTCGGCACGCACCTCGAAGATCCCGCCGGTTGAGGGAACAAGCGACACCCCTTCCAGAGTCTCCCCGAAAGTGCCCAGCAACTCCTGCGCCATCCATGCGGATCGCGCAAGCCATCCGCATTGCGCGCAGTACTTTATCTCTACCATCTAGCCTTTACCCCCTTGCCTGAGGTGCCCATGTGAAGCCGCCTCCTCGTTTGATTATAAAAGGCTAAAAGGATATATTCAAAGACCAAGGGAGCTTTTCCCCGAATCAGACTTTTTCCCGGAGAGAGACCAAAGAGATGAAAAACGGAATTCTACTGGCAACGCTTGTTTTTTCCTGCGCGCTTTTCCTCGCGTCGGAGCCTTCCCAAGCTGCCGACGCCGCAAAAGGTCAGGAAGTCTACGACACCTACTGCGCTCTCTGCCACGGTCCGACGGGTCTTGGCGACGGAGTCGGTGCTGCAGCGCTTGACCCCAAACCGAGAGACCTGTCGAGTGCCGCGATCCTTGAGGGTTACACGGACGAGTATCTCGTTAACGTGATAACAAACGGCGGGATGGCGGTCGACAAATCCCCTGCAATGCCTCCCTGGGGCGGAGTTGTAAGCCCCGAAGACATAGAAAACGTGGTGGCGCACATAAGGCAGAACCTCTGCAAATGCGAGTACAAAAAGTAAAGACGCAAAAAGGGCGCGGCTGCCTGCGGGGTTCTCCCGCGGGGGCCGCGCCCTTTTCCTTATTATATATACGTCTTTTTCAGACTCCCTTTTCCTCAAGACCCGGGGGAAGCTCCCCGTAGTAGGGAGAGTCCTCTTCGTACATCTCAAGAACCCTCTCCTTCGGCATGTCGCACATGTCTTCTGTGAAACCGAACATCCTGCATATATGCTTTAACTCCTCCTCCCTTCCGGGAAGCGGATCCATCGGCTGTATAAGCTTCTGCTCCTCAAGCTCGGCCCGCACGTCCTGATCCTCGGCAAGCGGAGTCCCGTACTCGTTTGAGTGATAGAGCCTGTCGAACCTCTTCCTCGGTCTCTGCCCGGGATCCTCAGCCGGGTATCCCACCGTCATAAGCCAGATGGGGACTATGTTCTCAGGGGTCCCGAGCACCTTCGGGAACTCGGCCGGCTTTCTCCCCGTGGCGATAAGACAGCACCCAAGACCCATGTCCGTCGCCGCGAGCATGGCATTCGCTATAGCCTGGCCCGACTCGACTCTCAGGAGGTCCTCAGCCCTGTCCCTGGGAAAACTCATAAGCCTCGGGTAGGTACTCTCGGTCAGTATCTTGTAGGTCCAGCCGTGGGCCGCGGTTATGGCCCTTGCGGGAAACAGCACCTGGAAGGTCTGTATGAGCTCCTTGTACCAGGCGTCCATGTTTATAAGCCACGCCACGATAATCGGGGCCTGGCGCAGGTGTATCTCGTTAAACGGAGACCCGCACTCGACTATCTGCTCGAACTTTTCGGGGGGATAGGTTTTTTTGTCTATCACTATCGCCTCGGTAGAGTTGCAGTTGCCCTGGCAGGAGCAGTACCGCGCCGCCTGGAGCATCTTCTGTATCTTCCAGTCTTCAACCTCTTTCCAGGGCTTATAGAACCGAAAGCTTCTTCTCGTTCCCATAGCTTCAAAAACTTCCATTGTAAATTCCTCCTTTGTCTCTAGTTTGTTTTTTCAAGTTTTTCCTTTGCCTCCGCTCCCGGACTAAAGCGTGGTCCAGCCCCCGTCTATAACGAGATCGGAGCCCGTAACGTACCGTGCCTCGTCAGAAGCCAGGTAGAGCACCGAGTGTGCCACTTCCTCGGCCTCCGCCCTTCTCACAAGCGGAACCATCTCAGCCGCTATCGCGTCGAGCTGCTCCTCTGCGTCCGGGGGGTTTCCCATGAACTCGGGGTCCATCTTTGTCTTTATGTAGCCTGGACAGACGGAATTTGTCCTTATGTTGTCCTTCGCGTGATCAAGGGCCATGCTTCTCGTTATCTGCCTCACCGCACCCTTGGATGCGTTGTACGCTACGCAGCCCTCCATCCCCACGATGCCGAGCACGCTTGAGTTGTTGATTATGGAGCCCCCGCCCCCCTCGACCATGAGCGGAACGACGTACTTGCTGACGAGGAAAACCCCCTTCACGTTTATGTTGATCGTCCTCTCCCAGACATCGTCCGTAGTGGTGACTACCGTTCCGCCCTCGAAAATCCCGGCGTTGTTAAACAGTATGTCAACCCTTCCGAAATCGCCGTAGAAGGCCTCGACCACCCTCTTTACATCCTCTTCCTTTGAAACGTCCCCGGGATAGGCCCTTATCTCCCCGGGTCCCGGGTTCTCGGCCACCACCTCGTCAAGCCGCTCCGCGGTCCTGGACATGATGCCCACATCGGCTCCCTCCGCTGAGAACAGAAGCGCGGTAGCCTTTCCTATTCCTTCTCCCCCGCCCGTTATGAGCGCCGTTTTTCCAGTAAGTCTTCCCATTTTTATCCCCCTTGCTTCGGGTTAAAACCCTGCTTTTTCTGAACTTTCATTATATAATATGGAAACTGTATACGATTCTACCATCAGACAGGAAGCCTCGCATCAATTTCACGGTTCATCGGGGCTGTGCTAATACCAGATCCCTCCTCGTGCAGTTGCGCCATTCCCAGACGCCGTATGTTTATTGCGGCGTTAGTGTCCGCATTGGACGCAAAGCCACAGCAAACGCATTGGAACCGTGCTTGGGTTTTACGGTTCTCTTTATCCACATGTCCGCATTCAGAACACGTTTGACTTGTGTATGCGGGATTAACTTTAATCAGTCTCCCGCACTTGTACTCCAGATTCCTTCTTATCTCGCCAAAGGCAGTATTAAGCACTGCTCTGTTAAGCCCCGTCTTCTGCCTCACGTTCTTTCCTGGGTTCTCAACCGTCCCCTTAGCAGAAGCAGTCATGTTCTTGACCTTAAGGTCTTCTACCACCACGGTTCCACATTTGCGAGAAATATCGCCGGTAGTCTTATGAATCCAGTTCTTACGCATGTTAGCAATCTTCCTGCTTACTTTCGCAAGTTTCTTTTTCGTGTCTTCCCGCCTATTTGATCCCTTGACCTGTCGTGCCATTCTTCTCTGGTACCGTTTCCTCCTCGCTTCCTTCTTGCTCAAGTCGGGGAGAGAGTAAAAATGCCCGTCCGAAGTAGCAATCTGGCATACGTTCATGTCGATGCCGAGGATCTTGCCATTATCCCCTTTTTCTTCCACTTCGACCTCGTAGAAAACAAAAGCCCTCCACCTCCGTCCGTCATGGCGAAGTACTACCTGTTTTGGTACACCGTTCTCCCAAAGATTGCCTCCCCTACGGGTCAGTTTTACCCAGCCGACCGAGGGAATGCGAAGCAAAGAATATTTTTTGTCTAGATTCCTTATCCTGAAACGGGCCGTATCGGGAAGCGTGAAACTGGGAGTGGTTCTCGCTCTGCTTTTCGGCTTCGGGAAACCCTTTTTGCCCCGCATCGCTTCTTTCAGGGCATCAGTGAAATGCTTGAGGGTGTACCTGACTGGAGCAAAGGGAAGTTCCCTAAGCCAATCTGTCTCATGCCTCAGCTTGGTGAACTCCAATGCCAAGCTGAAAAAGCTGGTTTGCGGCCTGTCACCCTTGGCGTCCCTGAATTTCTGGTAGTCGCCAAGATTCTTCTCTCTGAAGTAGTTCCAGACAAACCTGCAAGCCCCCGCTATCTGAAACATCTTCCTCGCCTTAGCTTTCGTAACGGGCAGGACAACAAATTCTACCAAACGTATTTCTTTAGTCATCGCAGTATATTGCACCTGATTATGGTAAAATTGTATATAACTTCATATAATAACTATTATGAGCAACGGAAAATCCTTTACGGCGGCTGCGGTGCAGGCCGCTCCGGTTTTTCTCGACAAAAAAGGCACGGTCGAGAAAGTCCTCAGGCTTATAAAGGAGGCCGCGGGAAACGGGGCAGAGCTTGTGGTTTTCCCCGAGGCTTTCATACCCACCTATCCCTACTGGCCCAAGGATATGGGGTTCGGCGCCGAGAAAAAGCTCACCATGGACGCCCACGTCGAGCTTCACAGAAACTCGGTCGAGGTTCCCGGGGAGGACACGAAAAGAATCGGCGAGGCGGCAAGGAAGGCTAAAACGTGCGTCGTAATAGGGGTTAATGAAAAAGAGGGAGGAACTCTTTACAACACCATCCTTTACTTCGGCACAGACGGCACCCTTTTGGGGAGGCACAGAAAGCTCATGTCGATTGACAGCGAAAAATGTGTCTGGGCCAACGGAACCGCCGAGGACGTGAGGGTATTTGACACCGCCGTCGGAAAAATAGGGGGGCTTTTCTGCTACGAGCACCACATGACCCTTGAGAAGTACGCGATGTTCACCAAGGGGGAGCAGGTGCACGTGGGCCTCTGGGGAGGGCACTCGTTCGTTAAGGACACGATGGATTTTGCAAGCCGCCAGTACGCGTTTGAGGGACAGGTGTTCGTCATAATCTCAGCCGGCTTCATAGAAGAGAGCATGATTCCCGACTCTTTTCCCCTGAAGGAGCATACGATCTGGGATTACCCCGGGGGAAGCGGCATAATAAACCCGAGAGGACAGTACATCGTCGGTCCCGTATACGGAAAGGAGGAAATCCTCTACGCCGAAATCGAGCTTGACCAGATAATAAGGGCCAAGACCGTCATAGACTCCGTGGGGCACTTCTCAAGGCCCGACATATTTCGCTTTGAAATAATGGAGTGACGTTGCTTCGGCCAATTCGCTTTCATTTATTCAGCGACATCCCATTCCCTACCGACAGGCAAGGTCAAGTCTACCCCTGGTGAGACGGTGACCGTGCCTTTTAACGAACCGGAAATGCGTGAGAAAAAACCGGATTCGGGCTTACCTTTAGGTTTGACCCGAGCAGGTTGTTTTTCCCCGGTTTCAGGTAATGGCTTGTGTTCAGACATTATGGTAAACCTCTTCACATAGTTAATTTCTAAATGGTTTGCGACTCGCAAATCACGGGTTTTTCGTAAACGCCCGCAACACTATTTCCCCTACTTTCCCTCCCACGTCCTCAGTTCGTTCTCTGACAATGGCTCGAAAAAACCTTCGAGCAGGACAATCTTCCCCTTGAGAACATCGGGTTGCCGTTTGCCCTGAAGCTTACAGCCGACAAGCCGTGCAACCGGCTTCCCTCTGCAGGCTATCACGATTTCCTCGCCTGCCTCAACTCGCACCAGAAGGCGGGACAGATGGGTTTTGGCTTGGTGAACATTGACGATGGACATAACCAAACAACCTCAATCGGTTTGTAGCCAAAAATATAGCCAGAAATTTCTGTTGACGGCAAGGACGAGTAAATTCGTACATCACACCGTTTCCCTGCGCATAATTTTGTCAGTTGCTGCTTCCCGTATTCCTGCCCTGTTCGTCCAAGCCCCCAATGCACTTTCCCAACAACTCACTACGAATTTAACCTGCACCCAAAACAAATTATGATTTGGCAAAAGAAATCAGGGAATCATAGCTTCCAGCGTCAGCCTCATGCAGTGCGGCAATATAGCGCTTGCGGACTTCATCAGGAGTCGTGAGGTCAGCGTTACTGCCCCAAGTCAGTTTTTCACCACCATATTTGGCGACGATCACATCGGCAAACAAACGCGCATGTCGACCGTTGCCGTTCGGAAAAAGGTGAATTTTCACTAACCGGTAATGAAAAATAACGGCCAGTTCAGCAATGCTGTAGGTATTGTGTTCCAGCCAATAAGCAGCATCGTCCAGCAACTTGCGAAATTCGGTCCGGACGAGGGAATAGTCAACGCCGATATTTTTGTTGGATTTTCGGTATTGCCCTGCCCATTTCCAGACACGACCATACATGCGCCTATGAAGATCCAAGATAAATTTCTCCGTAAAAATATCCTGTTTTGACGCCAAAACGGATTTCCGCATTACCCATCTTCGGGCTTCAAGAATATTCTCCTGCTCGAAACGGTCCAGATCTTCTCGCGTTAATATTGCAGGAATAAGATATCTTTTCTCTTCCTCATCAAGCGGCGTCTGAGCTTCTATGTAATGGTACTGAACCATTTCAGTCCCACAGCTTGGTGTCAGGGTTGCGTGCCAGCTCATCGGCGATTTGGGCGATTTTCTCCCGCCTGTCGCCTACATCCTGCGCTTCAAGCATCATACTGTGGTCCACAGGAGCGACAATATCTCTGGCTTTTCTAAGCGCCCGCTTGCGCACGATGTTCCGCAAGGAGTCATCATTTGGAACAAAAGCATAAACGAGCCTGCAATCTAATGCTTCAGCCGCCTTGCGAAGCGACCTAAGCGTAATCGCATCATTGATCTCGTTTTTCTCCAAACGAGCGGCGGATTGCTGCGCAATACCTATACGTTCTGCCATCTGACGAACGCTCATACCAAGCGAGGTGCGGACAGCGCGTATCCAGCCGCCAGAGGGACGGTCGCAAACACTCACTCTGGAGAGGTGATCATCCAGCATCTGCAATTGCATATACTTAAATTTGTTTGTCATATCACAGCCTATATTCTGTAAATAGAAGCTAGGTTAACAGAATAAAAACTGTAAGTCAAGAATAAAATTGCAGAATATAATCTGTGATTAAATTTAAATTCGATTTTCTGACATGCTAAAGCTTAACTCTTCAAGTGGCTGGGGCACTAGGATTCGAACCTAGACTAGCGGATTCAGAGTCCGCTGTACTGCCATTATACGATGCCCCAGAGGGAAAAAAGATTATTTAGGGAATTATGTATTTAAGTTGACACTTCCATACACTGTTCTTGGCCGAGCAAGGGCAACCCCTTGCTTCTCTCCAATCCTTCCGGCCATGCGGGGACATTCCCGCCCGCAATCGAAGCTAAGCCCCGATAAAGGATATTTATCGCTGCGTTTACATCCCTGTCCGCCTCATAACCACAGTCGCATTTATGTGTCCTTACGGACAGGTCTTTCTTCACTGTTGCTCCGCAACTTGAGCATTTCTGCGAGGTTCCCTTGGGATTCACTGCCACCATCTTAACGCCAGCGCTCTCAGCCTTCTCGTTAAGCAGCATGATGAACCTGCCCCAGGTCTGCTCCTGTATGCTCTTTGCCAAATCCCCGTCGCGCAACATGTTCTTTGTCCTGAGTTTCTCTACCGCTATAAAGTCGTACATCCTCGCTATCTCCGAGGTCAGGCGGTGGAGATAATCTCTCTCTTTATCCGATACCCTCTGCCACTCCTTTGCAAGCAAAGATACTGCTTTGCGTCTGTTATTGCTTCCCTTCACCTTGCGGGATACGGAGCGTTGGAGGCGTATCAGTTTCTTTCTGTCTATCTCCCGCTTCTCCACTGTCTCCCCATTACTCAAGGTAAGGCGCTTCGATATGCCCATGTCTATCCCGACGGGATTGCTGACTGATTTTACCTCGGGAGTCGGCAATTCATACGATAACGCTACTTCCGTCCGCACAGGCTTTCTCGTAATTCTGATCGCCTTGAGCATGGAGCTGGGCGGCAGTTCCCGGGAAGGCTTCACTTCAATGCGGGGAAGCCCCTTTACTTTGAGAACTAACTTGTTTCCCTCACGCTTGAGCATTCGCCAGCACTGATCGTTTATCTCTATGGTTCGCCAGCGTCTCCGGTTCTTGAAACGGGGGAATCCGGCTTTTTCTTTTGCTTTCACCCGGCGGAAAAACGACTTGTACGCCTTGTCAAGCCTTGATAGCACGCCTCGGAACACGATACTGGATACAGCCTCAAACTCCGGCAACTCCGCTCTTACCTGCACAAGTTCCTTGTACTGGTCATAGAGACTGCGGCTTTCGCCTGTCTTTCTGTAGCAGTCAATGCGGGATTCCAGTCCTGCATTGTACAACTCGGCGCTCATCCCAAATATCTGAGACAGCGTCTCATGCCCCGACTTGGATAACTTCACTCTGCACTTGTAAGTCCTTATCATTACTATATTATACCCGATTTATCAGCCGTTTAAATTGCCTGTCAACTTAAATACATAATTCCCTTTTGAAACTACAACAAAACGCTTGTCCAGTTTCGGGCTGTACCATATTTCATGAGAACCCTTACCCTGTCGCACAAAATAGCAATCTTCCGCCGAAAGTATCCGCTTTAACTCCGCAGCGTAATCGGCCATTCACTATATATAAACCGTCTCCAAGTGGTGACAGTCTATCTCCAGATGGCAACGGTTCCTCTGTGAACTCTGCTTGCTGGCACCTTCACGCTCTATAAGATGAGAATTAGCCTCAAGCAAATCAGGAACGATTGACTTAAGAACATCTACAAGTTCCGGAATGTTGTCACCCACGGCAACGAGTCCAGGGATGTCTTCACTGGTGGCAACCCATCTGTTTTCAATAACGTCCCATTCCGCTTCGATTTTAAAAAAATCCATGACCGGTCCTTCCCTCTAAAATCTCAGTCTCTCCAATTCTTGGAGATTTCTGTTCCAGATCAATTTCTCTTTGTAGATCTTCAGGTATTTTCCAAGATTACCGACATTGCGTGCCAAGTGTCAAGAACCAAGTTCTTCGCATTCGATATCAGTTGACTTAATAAAAAATACTTGAGGTCCAGAAGTCACATTTCGTGCTTTCGTGATCTCTTGGTTCCATTAATCAAAGGAAATTCCCGCTGTTGGGGTTGATTACTCCGGGGCATCTGATAAATTAGGCGGATACGGAGGTGGCGCCAGCAAGGCCGCGCGGCGTTTTCTGCCCATGGACGAACCGAATCCGGAAATCCTAGAAACTTTCGAGAACAAAAACCCGGAGAGGGATTACGAAATCGAGATATCGTGTCCCGAGTTCACCTGCGTTTGTCCCAAAACGGGGCAGCCGGACTTTGCGACTATCACCATAAAATACGTCCCCGACAGACTCTGCGTGGAACTTAAGTCCCTTAAGCTTTACATGTTTTCCTACAGGAACGCGGGCGAATTCCACGAGCACGTGACAAACAGGATTCTAAACGACTTCGTTTCGGTGTGCGACCCGAGGTCGGTTGAGGTCACGAGCGACTTCAACGTCCGCGGCGGAATAAAAACGGTCGTCCGGGCCGCGCACAGAAAAGACGCCTGAACTTCCCGGGCCCCGGCAGCATGTACGTAAAAACCCAGGTAATAATCACGGGAACGCTGATACTCCTCATAATTCTGGTAGCGATTTTCGCGCCGGCGCTCTCCCCCTATGAGTACGACCAGACGAATTTCCCAAACGCGCTTCGCGCCCCCGACTCTGTGCACCTCATGGGAACGGACCAGGAGGGACGCGACCTGCTGAGCAGGGTCATCCACGGCTCGAGGATATCAATCATGGTCGCAGTGGGGACCGCGGCTATGGCCCTTGTAATCGGAACGGTGCTGGGAGCAGTCTCGGGATACGCCGGTGGGAAAACGGATGAACTCATAATGCGCACGGTGGACGTGTTCTACGCCGTTCCCGACCTTCTGCTGATCGTGCTGCTCACTCTCGTCATCGGAACCGGGGTGACGGGCATCGTCATATCGCTGGGGATAATGTCGTGGATGAGGGTTGCGAGGATAGTGAGGGGAAGCGTTTTGCAGATAAAATCGTTTGAGTACGTCGAGTCGGCAAGGGCGCTTGGGGCCTCGCCTCGGATCATTCTCGCAAGGCACATACTTCCGAACACGCTGAGTCCCCTCATAGTCACCGTCACGTTTTCTGTCCCCTACGCGATTCTCACCGAATCCACCCTTAGCTTTCTCGGCCTCGGCATATCCCCGCCCGAGGCGAGCTGGGGCACGCTTGCAAGCACCGGGTGGCAGGGGATAAGGACTTTTCCGCACCTTATAGTGTTCCCCAGTCTCGCGATTTTCGTGACGGCGCTTTCGTTCAACCTTTTCGGGGAAGGCATAAGAGACCTTCTGGCTTCTGAGAACGCGAGGTAGCGGGATTGAAAAAGTCGGCACTCAGCATTTTTCTCTTCGCTTTGTTTCTTCTCGCCGCCGCGGCGCAGGGGGCGCGCGCCAATCAAGCCGACTGCGAAAAAGCGCTGCTGTCTGCCGAAAAAACCCTTGAGGCGCGGTTTCTGAAGCTTCACTGCCACGCTCAAAACAATCAGCACACCGAGGTGCACAGGATCCTCCCCGAGATAAATGACAAGCTTGTCTTCATAGAAGACTACATTCTTTACTACGAAGCGGAGGCGGCGCTCGGCCTCGGGCAGAAGGAAAAAGCCGAGGAGCTTTTCCTCAAGATCCTGAAACACCATCCGGACTCGGCAGTCGGCCATGACACCCACGAGCGGCTCGCGGAAATCCACCTTGAGAGCGATCGGCACGCGGAGGCGGAGAAAATATACTCCCATCTTGCCCGAAGGACCGACAGCAAGTGGAAAAAGGCCGTTCATCTGAAAAACCTCGGCGAAATAAAGGAAAAACAGGGACTGTTCCACGCGGCCTCGGGGATGTTCGAGAGGATATGGGCGGAGCACCCGGAAGTAAGCTTCTCTGATTACGTGTTCGAGCTTCATAAAAAAAACGAAAAGACCTTCGCTCCCTCGCCGCAACAGTTCGCAAAAAGAGGGGAGGTTTTGTTCAAGACCGGCAATTGGGAGGGAGCGCTTGAGGCTTTCTCGGGGGCTGCCCAGACAAGCGCTGTGAGAATTAAAACCGGTATCTGTCTATACAGGCTCTCTCGGTTTCCGGAAGCTCTGGACGTTTTCTCGGGGATCGATTCCCCAAAGGCTTTTTACTGGAAGGGCGTGACCCTGATGAGCATGGAGAAGGAGAAAGAAGCCATAGTCACCTTCGAGCTTCTCCACAAGCTTAACCCCGGAAGCTCCTGGGCGGCAAAATCGCTTCTTAAGGCCGCGAGGCTTCGCCATCTGCGAGAAGAATTCGAGGAAGCCCAGCGCCTCTACAGCCTCGTCATCGAGAAATATCCCAAAAGGGAAGAGGCCCGGAAAAGCGCCTGGAACCTCGGGTGGGTCCACTACAGGAAAAAGGAATACGAAAAAGCACTTGAAGTTTTCTCCGACCGCGCCTGGGCGTACGGCGCCGAGCGGGAGCGATTTCTTTACTGGTACGCAAGGACGGCCGAGAGGGCGGGAGACAAACCCGGGGCGCTTTTCGCGCTTGGAAAACTCGCGGACTCGCGGAAAATCACCTATTACTCGTTTCTCGCGAAGCTAAGGCTCAAAAAAACCCTGATTCCTAACCCACCTCCTGCTGCTTACCCAGAGAATTCTTTCGGGAAAAACCCCGCTCTCAAGAAATTTCTCTTCTTCGCAAAGGCCGGGATATACGATCTTGCGCTCAGGGAAGCCGAACTGCTTCGGCCCCAGGCGAAAACGGTCGCGCAGCGCCTCCATCTCGCCTCGCTTTACCTGCAGGTGCGGGATTACAAAAGTTCCATCAGCCTGGCAAACGGTCTCAGGTCCCCCGAGGCGCTCCCCTTCTCTTTTCCGAAGGGTTTTGAGGAAAGGGTGAAGTTTTTTTCGCAGAAATACACCCTCGACGAGTTTCTTGTCTATTCAGTCATAAGGGAGGAGAGCCATTTTGACAAGGAGGCGGTTTCGGTTTCTGACGCGAGGGGGCTTATGCAGCTTCTACCCTCGACTGCGCTTGAGACGGCGCCTAAGGCTGGTCTTTCGAGTTTCGAGACCTCACAGCTTTTCTCCCCAGACACCAACCTAAATCTCGGCTGCTATTACCTGAACTGGCTGCTCGAAATTTTTAAGGGCAACTTCGCCGTAAGCCTGGCCGGGTATAACGGCGGTCCCACAAGCGCAAAGGTATGGTATGAGAAAAACGGCTCACTCGACATTGACGAGTTCGTAGAGGAAATCCCTTTTGAGCAGTCAAGAAACTACGTTAAGAAAATCCTGAGAAGCTACGCCGCGTACGAGGCTGTTTACGGAGGGGAAAAGGATCAGTTCTCAAGACAGAGCTTCGAGAAGTTCCTTAAGATCATGAGCCCGTAGTCTGAGCTTTTTTCAGGGTGAAACTGAAAAGCGGAGAGTTTTCCGGATATGACGCCCGCCTCAAACTCGCCTCCGTAATCAGAGCGGAGGACATCTACCCCGGGCTGCTCCGAAACCACGTGGTAGGAGTGAACGAAATAAAACCAGCTCCGCTGCGGTATCCCATCCAGTATGGGGCTTTGCTCGGGCACGCTCACCCTGTTCCAGCCCATGTGGGGCACCTTCATTCTCTTCTCCTCGGGGCGGAACCGCACTACCTTCCCCCTGAAGACCCCGAGCCCCTCTTCCCCCGGAGCTTCCTCGCTTGACTCAAACAGCACCTGGAAACCGAGACATATTCCAAGAAAAGGCCGGCCGCTTTCGATAAAATCCTTTATGGGCTCAATCATGGAACGCCCGCGAAGATTTCTCACGCAGTCGCCGAAAGCCCCGACCCCCGGAAGCACTACACCGCTTGAGCTCTCTATGTCGCCCGGGTCCGCGCTTACGCGTACATCGATCCCCTGAGAGGTAAAACCCTTCTCAACGCTCCTCAGGTTCCCCATCCCGTAATCCACTATGGAAATCACTAGAGTGTCCCCTTGGTCGAGGGGATATCGTCACGGCGGCCGTCAAGCGCCGAGGCCGTGTCCATGGATCTTCCAAGGGCCTTGAACATAGCTTCTATTATGTGGTGCAGGTTCGTTCCGTGGCGAAACTCGATGTGCAGGTTGCAGCGAAGCGAGTTCGTCAGGGACTTGAAAAACTCTTCGGCAAGCTCTGAGTCAAAATCCCCGACCTTGCCTGCGGGAATTTCCCCCTTGAAAACAAAGCAGGGTCGGTCACTCAGATCGACAGCCACTACTACAAGCGCGTCGTCAAAAGGAATTACAGCGTGTCCATACCTTGTGATTCCCCTCTTGTCTCCGAGAGCCTCGGAGAAGGCTTCCCCGAGAGCTATCCCTACATCCTCAACGGTGTGGTGGAAATCAACATCAATGTCTCCTTCGGCCTTAACCCTGAGGTCAAAGTAGCCGTGCTTTGCGAACTGGCTCAGCATGTGGTCGAAAAACGGTACCCCTGTCGAGATATCGAATTTCCCGGTTCCGTCGAGATCAAGCTCGACGCTGGCGCTGACTTCGGACGTTTCTCTTTTCAAAACAGCTTTGCGGGTCATTGTTAAACCGGGCTCCTTTTTTTGCGGCCTGTCGGCGGATTTGCGCTAATCATTGTATATAGAAGCGTCTTTTATTGTCAATGAAGCCCCGGACAACGCGGGGGCCTATGTAGATTCAATTTTTCCAAGGACACTGTTGTTTTGGCTTAAAACCGGAGAAAAGGAAGTCCCGAAAACCCCGATCAACAAAGAGAGACAGGTTGTGAACCGAATTCTCCGCTTTGCCTTGACTATGGGGCTGTTCTTCACGTCGATTGACGTTCCATGGGAATGCGTTTTACCTTGATCTTTCGTTCCAGTTCCTGCGACTGGACAAGATCAAAGGCCAGTTGCATGCCAAGCCAGGTTCTCGGAGTCGAACCGAACGCCTTTGATAGCCTGTAGGCCATCTCAACGGAAATCGATGCCTTTGCGTTGACAAGATTGGAAAGCGTCTGGCGCGCAACGCCGAGCAGCTTCGCGCACTCGGTAACCGATAGATTCAAGGGTTTCATGCAATCCTCGCGTACAATGACGCCCGGATGCACAGGATTCTTCATTGCCATAATTTTTCTCCTCTAACTATAATCGACCATGTTTAATGATAATCCAAGTAATTTACGTCTACGGCATCGCCATCTTTGAAACGAAACGTGACCTGCCAGTTACCAGAGACTGAAACGGCATAATAACCTTTCAACGAACCTTTGAGTCGGTGCAGTTGGAAACCCGGACTGCCAAGAGCCACTCGTCTCCTCTGTTTTTCAAGCAATGTTTTTATTGGATAGAATAGTGCGGGGACAAGAACCCGTCACCGTGAGGTAGTGGTTTTGAAATTCATACTGATTCCAGTAAAAGATCTTTCAAGGGCAAACGAAAGGCTTGCCTCGGTGTTAAGCAAGAAACAGAGGACCGAGCTTGCCTACGTGATGCTCGAGGACGTGTTCTCCGCTGTTGGAGACTCTAAGCTTGCAGACAACAGAGTCATTGTTACGGTTGACAGGAAAGCAGAAAAAATGGCTCTTGAGGAAGGGTTTGCCGTCATAAGGGAGGAAAACCAGCTCGGGGAGAGTTCGTCGGTTGATCTGGCGATGCAGGTCTGCAGGAAAATGGGCGCAAAGTCGGTGCTCGTAATCCCGGGCGACGCCCCTCTCATAACCGGCGAGGACCTTGATTTCGTCCTGGAGAAGGAAAAAAAGGGCAAGTCCGTGATACTTGTGCCTTCAGAAGACGAGCTCGGCACAAACGCCATACTCAGAAAACCTCCCGACAGCATACCGTCGATGTTCGGCAACGACAGTTTCAGAAAGCACAGGGAGGAAGCCGAGCGAAGATATGTGCCCTGCGACATCTACAGAAATTTTAACATCAGCATCGACATCGACGAACCCCAGGACATAGAAACCTTCTCCCTCCACGGCTCCCACACCAAGACCTACAAAAAACTTCTGGAGCTCGGATTGATCAGTAAAAAAACGGGGAAAAACGGCGCGGCTGCCAGCTGATTCGTGAGGAGCCTGGGTCGCGACAAATTTCTCCGAAACCCCGAACCAAACGACAAAAAGAAAAAACAAACAGGAGAAAACTCATCGCCCAAACTCCCGGGTCCATGCGTTGAATCCTCATGGACTTCCGGTATAATTTGCTGCTTTTCGATTTACCGTGGCGGCGTAGCTCAGGGGTAGAGCGGGGCTCTCATAAGGCCTGTGTCGGTGGTTCGAACCCACCCGTCGCCACTTTCCTACTCCTCTTTTTCTTCTTCAAAATCCAAAGAAGCGGAATTTATGCAGTATCTCATCCCCGTGGGCTGGGGGCCATCGGGGAAAACGTGTCCGAGGTGAGCGTCGCACTTTGAGCAAAGCACCTCGGTTCTGGTCATTCCGTGGGAACGGTCGGCTTTCTCCGCTACGCTCCCTTGTGAAACAGGTTCCCAGAAGCTCGGCCATCCAGTGCCGGAATCGAATTTCTCGGAGAAACGGAAAAGTTCCTGTCCGCAGCAAACGCAGGTGTACATGCCTTTTTCGTGATGGTCGTGATACTTTCCGGTAAAGGCTCTCTCCGTGCCCTTTTTCCTCGTAACCAAAAACTGCTCAGAAGAAAGCTCATCCTGCCACTGCTCATCCGTTTTCTTTATCTTCTCAGACATTCTGCGCTCATTTCCCAAGATCCCTCTTGGAATCCCGGGCCTCCCCCAAAAGGGTCTCCAGATCTTCTACATTACCGGAGGCGACGGCTTTTTCAATTTCCCCGAGCTTGCCCGAGAAACTTCGGATGGCGCGGAGAAGCGCGTCGCGGTTCTCAATGAAAATCCCGGCCCACATCTCAGGAGAGCTCTCAGCGACCCTGGTGAAATCAGCCAGACCCCCGCCTGAAAAACCAAAAAGATTTTCCTTCCCCCCGGAAGAAGCCACGGCACTCACGAGCGAATAGGCCACTGCGTGGGGAAGATGGCTTACGAGCGAGAAAACCTCATCATGGGACTCGGGATCTATCTCGACTAGCTCGCTTCCCGCAAGCGAAAAAAGCGTTTTGACCATGGAGAGGGCTTCAGGGCAGGTGCCTTCCACTGGGGTAATCACGCATTTTTTGCCGGAGAAAAGGCCGGGGTCAGATTCCCTTACGCCGGATGTCTCCTTTCCCGCCACGGGATGGGCTCCCACGAAGCGGATGTTTCGGGGTCCCTTTTCCATTTCCCTCACTATCGGAGCCTTAACACTCCCCGTGTCGCAAACGACCGTGTCCGGGGAAACGAACCCGGAAATCTCCCTGGCCACCTGCGCCACGGTGTCAACGTATGTGGCAATGACGACGATCTCTGATCCGGATATACCGGAGCCTATCTCGGAAGAGCCCGAATCTGCAACTCCGCCCTCAAGGGCGAAGCGAAGTGACTCCGCATCCTTCTCAACCCCGAAGACCTCCCCCACTTCCCCCGATTTTCGAAGAGCCGCGGCCAAAGAGCCTCCTATTAGCCCCAAACCGACCACCACCACCTTTTTAAAAGTCATCTTCTGAGAATTCTCCCAAGCGATTCAATGAATTTTTCGTTTTCCCGAGCAAGACCGAAACTTACCCTGAGATGAGTTTTCAGTCCGTAGCCGCCTACGGGCCTCGTTATCACCCCGTCGCGAAGAAGCGCCTCGTAGACCGGCATGGGATCCTTCTCCAGATCCACGAGAAAGAAATTCGCGTGAGACTCAGTGTACCCGACCCCGAGTCCGGCCAGCTTCTCGCAGAAATATTCCTTTCCGTTGCGGTTAAGCTTCTTTGAGCGGGCAACGTGTCTATCGTCGTCAAGCGCGGCGCAGGCCGCAGCCTGGGCGGCCGAGTTCACGTTAAACGGCTCCCGAACCCTGTCCATGTAGGAAACCGCTTCGCTTGACGCCACCCCGTAACCGACCCTCAGGCCCGCAAGCCCGTAAATCTTGGAGAAGGTTCTTACCGTCACGAGCGATTCGCGAACCGAGTGGTAACGCAGCGTGTCCGGGTATTCCGGATCGTCGACATACTCGAAATAGGCCTCGTCCACTAGTATTATCACGTTCTCCGGAACCCGCTTGAGGAACCACTCGAACTCGTCCCTTCTAACTATCGTCCCGGTGGGGTTGTTAGGGTTCGCTATATAGATGATTTTCGTTTTCTCCGTGACCAGGGAAAGCATCTCCTTGAGGTTGTGGGTGAGATCCGGCATCTCGGAGATGACGTGCGAGCATCCGAGCGCCTGGGTTACGATCGGGTAGACGATAAAAGCGTGGCGGCCGTATATGGCCTCGTCTCCGGGCTCAAGAAATGTCCTCGCGACGATCTCTATCACCTCGTTTGAGCCGTTGCCGATTATTAGCGTGTCTTCTGGAACCCCGAGCTTCTCCGAGAGCTTCCGCTTAAGCTCAAAGCAGCCCCCGTCTGGGTAGAGATTAACCTTCGAGACGTGTTCCCTGAGGGCTTTTTTCGCGAGCGGAGAGGGGCCGAGGGGGTTTTCGTTCGATGCCATCTTGGCCGCGCCCTGGATTCCCAGTTCCCGCTCAAGCTCCTCTATCGGCTTTCCCGGAACGTAGGGAATAAGGTTCTTTACGCTTGCTTTCGGTTCCATTGGGGTTTTGTCCGGTCGACCGCTGTCAGCCCGGCGCTCCGGCGGGATAGGATCCCAGCACCTTGAGGAAAACGCAGTTGGCTTCCACTTTCTCAAGGGTATCCCTTATCGCTTTTTCCTCGCGATGCCCCGAGAAGTCGGCGAAAAACACGTATTCCCACTGCCTGTCGCGCGAGGGCCTGGATTCGATTTTGGTGAGGTTTATGCCGGATTCGGAAAAGGGGAGAAAAAATGTCCTGTGAAGCGCCCCCGGCTCATCATTAACGGAAAAGGCGATCGAAGTCTTGTCTTCTCCGCTCGGGGGAGGGTTTTTCCTTCCCACTACTACGAACCGGGTCGTGTTGCGCGGGCTGTCCTCTATGTGGCTCTGTATCGTCCTGAGGTTGTATATCGCCCCCGAGAACTCGCTTGCGATCGCGGCGACGTTCTTATCCCTCGCGGCCATTTTGGCGGCGGCCGCCGTGCTCGGGGTCTCAAGAAGTGCGACGCCGTAGAGGTTCGCGGCTATCCATTTCCTGCACTGCCTGAGCGCCTGGGGATGGGAAGCCACGGTTTTTACTTCGTTGATGTCTCCACTGAGTGAAAGCAGGTAGTGCTCAATGCGTTCGAAACACTCTGCAGAAATGATGAGGTCCCACTCAACAAGCATGTCAAGCACGTCTCCCACCGAGCCTTCAACCGAGTTCTCAACGGGCACTATGCCGAAATCGGCCCTTTTGCCGTGCACTTCCTCGAACACGTCCTCAAAGCTGGATACGGGGAAAAACTCGGAGGATGCGCCGAATTTTCGAAACGCGGCCTGGTTTGAAAAGCTGCCCTCGGGTCCCAGGTAGGCAACTTTCTCATCGTGCTGAAGTGACCTGCAGCGCGATATTATCTCCCTGAAAACAAAAAGAATATCCTCATTTGAAAGCGGGCCGGGATTGCTTCCCGTTATCTTTTTTTCTATCTCCCTTTCCCTGCCCAGGTCGTAAACTTCCAGAGAATCCTTTTTCTTGAGTCCGCTTACTTCTATCACAAGCTCGGCCCGCCTGTTTATAAGTTCAAGCAGTTTGGAATTGAGGGAGTCTATTTCCCTTCTTACGGCGGCAAGTTCTTTGTTGGGAGCCATTATGCAGTCTTAAGGAGAATATTTCGAGAAGAATAGCGAGGGGGTAGGGCAAAGTCAAATACCCCGGCGCTGGGAAAACGGGACTGTTAGCTGCCCCCGTCCGCCCTTATGATCTCGGGTTTTGACAGCGTTCCCTGAATCCTGCCGGAGAAGACGCCGTCGGTCCCCCTGGGACCCAGAAAACCGCCGACGAGAGCAAGTTTCGCGTCCTCGGGAGAAGGCTTGAATGTAACGGATAGGTCAAGGGCGGCCCCTTTTCTGAAACGAAGCGGGGACGGGGCTTTTCCCTCCGCCTGCAAAGACATCTGCGGGTTCGTTAGGGAAAAACTCTCTATGCGCGATTCAAAGCGGTTCGCGGTGCCGCGAAGCACCACGCTCAGGTTTTTGTACTCCTCTTTCACCTCGAACCCCTGCACCTTGTCCACCGCAATCGAAAGAGAAGGAGAGGATACAAGGTATTCCATCTTGGAAATCCCGCCGCTTTCCCCTTCTCCAAGAAACTTTATGCTTCCTTCAACCTTCCCGCTCACCGAAATCCCGCTGTTGCCGAGAAAAAGACGGGAAACGGACGAGGATTCAACGGAATTTACGTCCACTTCGGCGCTTGTGACCTTGTTTTTCTTCATGTTCTGCGAAACCTTACCCTCTATTTCCCCTCCGTAGGCGTTAAGAGAAAACGAGACCCTGGTATCGTCAGAAAAAATAACGGAGAAAAGCCCGGCACTCACTCGGGCCCTGTCAATCACAAGCGGCTCCCTGTCCCCGAGTATCACGCGGATGTCGCTTAGCTCGATCGAGGAAAGACCCTTCATATCCGCGTCGCCTATAAGGACCGGAACCGGGGAGTTGCTCTGTATCTCGAAGACTGCTCTTCTTTCAACGGAATCCCAGGGAAACCCCAGGAGAAGAAAAATCAGAAGAAACCCAAAGAAAACCCCGACATAGAGAGGGGTGGAGATTTTTTCCGGCATCTTGATTCTGGTCTTTATATCCATTTTTCCCCGCTCAGCCCGACTTGCTGAAAGAAAAAGTCGACAGGCGGAATGAAACGTCTGTCAGGTTAGGATTATCGAATCTGGTTTTTATTCTGAGGTCTGAGACCTTGAGTATGGTCTTGCTTTTCTGAAAGACGTAGAGAACGTTCAGCACCCTGGGAACAGACACCTTGTTTATTTTGACCAGAACGGCCCTTTCCCGCTCTATCCCCTTGCCCCTAACCGACGGGTTGGTTCCCCTTATTGAAAAGGAACGGCGGTCTATTCCGTTTCTGATAAGCGTCTTTTCAACCACCGAAATCAGCGCTTCCTTTTCCTCTTTCATCGAACCGCTCACCTTGGAGAGAAGATCCCTTGAATAGCGGTACTCTTCCTTGAGCGCCCTTATCTCGTTTAACTGAAGCCTCATCTGGCTGACTTCGCTTCTTATGGCCGACCCCCCTGGAAGAACTGCCCTGTAGACAGAAAAGATGAGGAAGATGGCCAGAGCCGCAGCACCTATCTGAATGGCGCGGATGTCCCTTGTGGAGAAGTCCCTCGTTCCTATAAGATCCCTTGCCCTTCTCACCACGGGCTCGGTTCTTTTCCCGATGACCCCCAGAAGCGATTTCAGTTTCTCGATCAGTTTTCGCATCTTCACCTGACAACCATGGAAATCTCGAATTTTAAACTGTCGTTAACAGCTTTTCTTACCTGCCCCATTTTCACCTGGGTAAAATTCCCGGACTCAGAGAAGGTCTTTTCTATGGACGCTATTTCCTCGTAGGAGTCACATTTTCCCCACATCTTGGCCTTGCCCCCGTCTTCGATCCTTATCTCTTCAATCGAGAAACTCACGTCTTTGGGAACGGTAGCCGAAACCGCTGTCAGCACCTCAAGCGGGCTGTGAGCTCCTCTTACCTGCTTCAGTATATCGAGCTTGCGGTTGATGACTTCAAGCTTCCCGCTGTAAAAAGCGACCGGATCCTGAGTCCCGGCGACCTCTGGAAATTCCTCCCTAAGGTCTTTTTCCATTTCAGAGCGTATGGAACTGATCTTGCCTTTAGCGGAGACTACCTCGGTCGCGCGCCCGAAAACCGCCAAAAGAAGCAGAGCGGCGCACAGGGCAACCGGAACCCGAAACTCCTTGAGCAGACCCCTTTTAACTCCACGCTGCCTGTACACATCTCTCCTCAGGTTGAGCCTTCCGCCCCCTCCCGAAGATCTTCCGTAAAGCGCAAGAGCGTAAGCCCTTGCGAAGAAAGGGGAGTCTTCTGGGCCAAGAAGCGGTATAAGAATTGTTTTTACCTCTCGGCCAACATGCTCCGTGAACTGCTGCGCGATTCCCCCCACCCCGCATATCTCGCCCGTAAGAACAATGCTCTTTATTTCCTCTCCAGCTTCACCCTCAAAATAGCGGGCTGTGGTTCTTATCTCCTCGGCGATAAGGCGGCAACTTTCAAAAAAGGCCTTTTTTCTTTCCCCGTCGCTGTTTATCTGCTGGAAATCAAGAGTGCTTGCGGCAAGGGACTCTTTTGTTCTCTCAACGGCGTAGTCACAGTTTCTCACCCTGGTGAGTCCCCGCTCGTCAAAAAGGGAGAAATTGAGATGGTCCTGGTCGGCGTCCACCAGAAGAAGCGGTCTCGGCCCTTCAAGAAACTCTCCCAACGAGGAAAACGCAACCGGGGAGAAAGTCACCTGCTCTGGGTCCACTCCTGACCCCTGCAGGGAACCAAGGTAGCTTTCAAACTCCTTTCTCTCGAAGGCTGGAACTATGGCTTCGGCCCCTTCCGGCGTCTTCATCTCATGGTAGTCTGAGAGCACATCTTCTCCCAATGTGAAACCGGTCGAGTTCTCGAGTTCGAAGCGGTAGACTTGCCTCACTTTTTTGGAATCCGAGAAAGGAAACTTGAGAACCCGCAGAAGAAGCGGAGAAAAACTGATTCCTGTAACTGCCCGGGTTCCAAGGGAAATTTCGTTTCCGAGAAAGCCCGCTACGTCTTTGCTCCCAAATTCTCCCGTAAAGGCGGCCCTGCGAATTTCGGTCCCCTTAAGCCCCCTTCTTACAGTTACAGTCCTGACCTTTCCGCCGGAAAAATCAACACCGATGACTCCACCTAGCATCTTAAGGTACGAGAGTTAGCCTCCCGCCTGCCCCTCCGCCGCCCTGGCATCAAGCTCCATTGGCATTATCACATTCACGTAGCCGTCCTGCTTCTCTCCCTCCTCACAGGGAACCACGTACACAGGGTTTTTGTGACCGGAAAAACCGATTATAACCTCAGATGACCCTACCGCATCCAGAACATCCTGAAAGTAAGTGAAATTAAAACCAAGCTTGACTTCATCCCCAGAATAGTCAACAGGCATGCTTTCCCTCCCTTCACCTGTGTTCAGATAGGCCCCGAGAAGCAGAGACCCCTCCCCAAAAGCCATTTCCACAAACCTCCCCCCGCCCCTTACGTTGTCGGCGGAGAAAAGGGAAACCCTCCGAAGCGCGAGCAGCAGCTTTGCGGCGTCGACCTTGACCGTGTTTTTCGTTGAAACCGGCACCACCTGCATGTAGTCCGGGAACTCGGCGTCAATCACCCTCGAGATGAAAACAAGGTTCTCATCTTTGAGCTCAAAAACGAAGAAATTACCGCTACTGCCAATTCTGACTTCCTTTGAGAGACGAAGAAGCCTTTTTATCTCCATAACGGCTTTTTTAGGAACCAGAATATCCTTTGAGAGCTTAAGGCCTTCTATTTTCTGATCGACATAGCTTAGTCTGTGACCGTCGGTAGCGACCAGTCTAAGTGTCTGCTCTCCCCTTTTTTCAAAAAACACCCCTGAGAGGCTTCTTCTCATCTCATCGTCCGATACAGAAAAAACCGTCTTGGATATCATTTCCTCAAACCTCTCGGAAGAAACCTGGAAGAGATCATCCGAAGAAACTTCTGGAATCCTAGGGAAATCATCGGCCGGCAGCCCTGCAATCTTGAAAGAACCGGAGCTGGTAACAACTTCGATCCAGTTGTTCTCGGTAGCGGTAACCGAAATTTCCTCTTCCTCCCTGATCTCCCTGACGAGGTCCGACAGTATCCCGGCGGGAACCGCCATCTTGAATTCTCCTTCCGTCTGCGCGTCGCACGAAACGACAGCTGTGTTTTCAAGATCCGTAGCCTCAAGAAGAAGGCCCTTATCGGTAGAACTCATAAGAACATGGGAGAGAATAGGCATGGTGGTCCTTTTTTCCACAACTCCCTGGATCATTCCGAGCTTCTTTGAAAAATCCCCACCTTTGATTTTAAACATCATGTTAAGAAAAAAACCTCCAGTTCCGGAAAAAGCGGAAAAGCACCTCTTTTCCCATTATATCTAAACATTGCTTATTACGATGATAATAACCTGTTTTCCAAGACAAAACCATAATCCACAGTTGCTGGGTTTTACACTGCTGTTACTTCTTTCTTTATAAGTTTTAAACATTACCCGTAGTAGTAACAGTAGTTGTTGTGAAAAAGGTGAAATCAGTGAAATTGCCCAAAACAAAGGGGCTCTGTGGCTTGAGATGTGTTCATGGTTTTTCTTTTTCCCGACAGATATTCACACCCCTCTCCCCGCCCTAGGGCCCCTTAGCGAGGAAACAAAAATTCCTGCACAGCCTTTTTAGGGTTTTTTGACAGGCTAAGAGTTTTGGAATTCAGTTGGGATCTAAGAGGTAATGAACTTCTCTAGGGTTGTGGAAATTGCCGCGACGGCGTTTGAGACCGAGGGATCTTTGCTGATCTTTTTTTCAACATTTTTTACCGCGTGGACCACCGTGGAGTGGTTTTTCCCCCCGAACCTGTTTCCAATCTCCGGGAACGAGGAGGAAGTGTATTTTCTTGAAAGGAACATTGCTATCTGTCTGGGCTCAGAGACTTTTTTCTGCTTCTGGTTTGATTTCAGCTCTTTTACAGTAAGGTCGAAAAAGGAGCTCACTTCTTTTTGGATAAGTTCTATGTTTATTATCTTGGGGGTTTCTTTTTTTACCAGGTTTTTCAGGAGCTGCTTTGCCAGTTCAAGGGTTATTCTCTCTCCAAACATCTTCGAGTAGGCAAACAGCTTGTTCACCGAGCCCTCGAGCTCTCTTATGTTGGAGAGAACGTTTTGGGCTATGAAAGAGGCCACGTCGCCCGGGATCTCGATTTTTTCCTCCTCGGCCTTTTTCTCTATAATGGCTATCTTGGTTTCCACTTCCGGTGGCTGTATGTCTGCCGTAAGTCCCCACTCAAACCTAGATTTCAGGCGCTCCTCGAAGTTTTTCATCACGCTCGGGGGCTTGTCGCTGGTTATTACTATCTGTTTTTTTGCCGTGTAAAGGGAGTTAAAGGTGTGAAAGAACTCTTCTTGGGTGCTCTCTTTTCCGGCGATGAACTGGATGTCGTCTATGAGCAGAACATCACAGTTGAACCTGTAGAGGTTTCTGAACTTATCCATCGAACCCGTTTTTATGTTCTGTACCACCCCGTTTGTGAAGTGCTCGGCAGAGATGCAGAAGGTGTTCAGGCGGTTTCCATATTTTTTGAGTATGTGGTTCCCTATCGAGTGGAGCAGGTGGGTTTTCCCAAGTCCTACGCCGCTGTGTATGAAAAGCGGGTTATATGCCATGCCCGGGTTCTCGGCGATTGCGTAGGATGCGGCGTGAGCGAACTGGTTGCTCGGCCCGACGACGAAGTTCTCGAAAGTGTTAGTTGAACTGAAGAAACTGGCCGCCTGGGGATCGTGGGATTCCGCTCTTTCTTGCTTATCCCCGTTCCTTGTCTTTTTTGTTTCCCTAGCCACCGAGTTTTTCTCGCCCGCGTCTATGGTTACTACAAAACTTTCTTTTCCGTAGAGGCTTCGGGATGTGTCGTTTATCAGCTGCAGGTAGTGGTTTTTCACCCAGAGGGCCTGGAAATGAGTCTTTGCCTCAAGGGTAACCATCTTGCCCTCAATCTTTGCGACTTTTATGGAAAATAGCCAGGAAGGGGGGAAGTAAAGGTCTCTCTTCACGCAGTCGAGAACTGCGTCCCATTCAAATTCTATTTTTTGTTCCGATCTGTCAGTTTCAGTGGCAAGATTGCCGTGCGCAACTTCCTCTGCTTTTTTCAACAGCGCTTCTCCTGAAAAGCAAAGAACGACCTAAAAACAGGTACTTTAGAAAAAACCCCAACCCACCCTCGGGAAGTGGAAATTAATTCTAATTACATCGGCTTTTTGTGTCAAGAAAAACCAATTTTTCCTTGGTCGAAACCCGGGTTCTGAGTCCGTGGCTAGGGGAGAAAAAATTTTTTCAGGCTCCCAGGCTCAATTGACACGCAACCGTGTTTGCAATACAATTTTTAACTGCAAATGGGTGAAGAAGATGCCTTGAGATTTTTAGCCGGTAGGTTCAGGGCTACTCAGAAAGAAGTTTTGACGGGGATAGGGGACGATTCCGCTGTTTTAGAACTCAGAGACAAAGCATGCCTTGTTGCCTCGACCGACACACTGGTCGAAGGCGTTCACTTCCGCTTGGAGACCCAGACCCCCAGACAGCTTGGTAAAAAGGCGGTCTGCGTCGCCATAAGCGACATAGGGGCGATGGGGGCGGTGCCGAGGTACCTGCTCTGCTCCCTGGGCTGTCGCAGCACGGATTCAATGGAGTTCATTGAGGGTCTCTCGCAGGGGGTGGAAGATGGCTGCCGGGAGTTTGAGGGCTGTCTGGTCGGGGGGAACCTCTCGGAATCACAGACCATTTTCATAAGCATGACAGCACTTGGAGAGGTCTCAAGGGGCAATACCGTCCTTCGCTCCGGAGCGGCGGAGGGAGACGACATATACGTGACCGGAACCCTGGGAGATTCCGCCCTTGGTCTCAGGATACTGTCAGGTGACTCTGGGATCGACGGGGGTGAGGGTTTTGTTTCAAGGCACCTTGAACCCACACCACGCCTCGCAGTGGGCCGGATGGTAGCAGAGCGCGGCATCGCCTCGTCGATGATAGACGTAAGCGACGGGCTTTTCTGCGACCTTCGGAAACTTACCTCGGAGCACGGACTGGGTGCAGAAATCATCCTCGCGGATCTTCCGCTTTCCCCCGGCTTTCTTTCCCTCTCCGGCATGCTTTCCGAGGATGCTTACCGCCTTGCGGTTTCTGGGGGAGAGGACTACGAGCTTCTTTTCACCTCGTCTGCGGAAAAGCATGCCGCAACAGAGGAAGTCTCCCGCCTCTGCGGTGTAGCAATCTCGAAAATCGGGTCCGTTACCAGCGGAGGGAAAATAAAGTTTTTTGACGAGGGGGGAGAGGAGGTTTTTTACGATACCGGGGGGTTTGAGCATTTCTGCTGACTCCTGCGGGGGGTAAGATTCTTTTGGGCGAAAATTTTATACTGATTCTCTTTCTTCTGTGCTGCTCGGCATTTTTCTGCTTCAGTGAGGGCGCGCTTTTTTCCCTCAGCCGCCCGCAGAGAGAAAGCATATCGAAGCAGCAGGGCAACGTTTCGGCGGCAATAGAGAAGCTTCTCTCAAATTCCCACAAGCTCATAACCACGGTTCTTCTGGCCGACGAGGTCTTCAACATAGCCTACTCAAGCGTCATAGGACTTACCGCGAGACAATATCTGCGGGACACCCCGGAGCAGACAGTCGCGCTTATCTCTTTGGCCATAGCTTCACCGACTCTTCTTGTGTTCGGGGAGATAGTTCCTAAAACCGCCGGGGTGAAGTTCCCGAGAACTATCTCTAAGACGGTCGCGCTTCCCCTTTATTTCTTTCACGTGGCGGTCACTCCTCTTAGGTGGGGAATAATGTTCGTCTCAGGCTTTTTCATACGGGCATTCGGGGCTGACCTGGGCCACCGCGCGGGGGAAAACGACATCTCCTCTGACGAACTCGAGATTCTCGTGGGCATGGGGAGGGACGAGGGAGTGCTTAACGAGGTGGAGAAATATCTTGCAGACGGCTTCTTCAAGCTTGAGGACCTGCCCGCACACAGCATAATGACCCCCGCCATAGACTGCTTCACGCTTCCCCACGACATCGAAGTAGGGGTTGCCGTCGGTCAGGTCCGCCAGATGGGCCACTCCCGGATCCCGGTTTACGAGGAGGAGAGGGACAACATAGCCGGCGTTCTCTACAGCAAGGATCTTCTCAAGTGGAATTTTACTGAGCATAACTCCGCGGCCACGGCAAGCGAGTGCCTCAGGAAGCCCTATTTTATCCCCCGCTCCAAGCCTGCCGGGGCGCTTCTGCGCGAGTTCCAGATGCACAGGATCCACATAGCTATAGTGGTCGACGAGTACGGAAGATTCGACGGACTGGTGACCATGGAAGACATACTGGAGGAGCTTTTCGGAGAGATAGAAGACGAGAGGTCGGTGCTCAAGAAAGCCGCTCCCGCGGTCCGCGGGGGAGCTATTACGATTCCTGGGGGAATGAGAATAGAGGAATTTAACGAAGACTATCTTTTTTCGGTCGCCCGTTCTGCGGGACTTGAGAACCTGGGAGAGATACTGGAGGAAGCCGTGATCCCGCTTCGAATGGAAAATGAGACGATGGGAGGTTTTGTGTTCGACCTTTTCGGGAGGCTGCCGGCCGAAGGGGAGAAAATAGGTTTCGGCGGACTGATTTTCACGGTGGAGGGCAAGGAGGGAACAAGGATTTCAGAGATAAGAGTTGACGTCGAGAGGGAGGTGCGGGGTGATTTCCATTGAACTTGTGGTTGTTCTGATCCTGCTGTTTCTGGTCCTGCAGGCTTTTTTCGCCGGTTCGGAAATAGCGCTTATCTCCTGCGACAAGATAAAGATGAGATCCCTTGCCGAGGGCGGCTCCGCGGCGGCGGGGCTCGTCCTTGACGCCCACTCAAGGATCGAAAGCTTCATCGGCACCACCCTCATAGGGGTCAACCTTTCGCTCATAATAAACACCTTGGTGCTTACCTTTTATTTCGAGGAGACTCTCGGGCAGCGAAGTGGTCTCTACACTGTGGCTGTACTCTCCCCGCTCATAGTGGTTTTCGGCCAAGTGGTTCCGAAGGCGGTTTTCGAAAGCAAAAGAAATTCCATAGTGCTATGGATTATCTATCCGCTCTGGGTTTTCTCGAAGCTTTTTTACCCGGTGCTTTTCTTCGTCAACCTTTTCACCCGGGGGATACTGAGCCGCCCGGGCAGGAAAATGAGTTCCATAACCCGCGAGGAGCTTGAGGACGTGATGGAAGAGGACGAGGACAAGCCGAGTGCGGATTACAAAAGAAGGGTTCTTCGAAGGATCTTCGGGTTCTCCGAAACCACCGTCGGGGAGATAATGATTCCCCTTGTTAAGGTGGACGCGCTTGAGAGAAGATCCACGCTTCGAGACGTACGGAGGCTCATAGCGGAGAAAAGCCACTCCCGGATCCCGATTTTCAGCGACCGGGTCGACAACATAACCGGTATGCTTAACTCGTTTTACGTTCTCGGCGAGCAGGATCTCGACAAGAGCGTGGAGCAGTACGCCCGTCCTCCCTTCTATGTTCCGGAGTCAAAGCTTGTAAACGAGCTCATGGACGAGATGAAAGGGGGGCGCGCGGGAATGGCCGTCGTGGTCGATGAGTACGGCGGGTCGGTCGGAATTATCACCTTGGAGGATATAATCGAGGAGGTGGTGGGGGAAATAGAGGATGAGTACGACGCCGGGGAGACCCCGTGGAGGAAGCTTGGCGGCGGGCAGTACCTCATAGACCCCACGGTCGAGATAGGGCGGCTTAACGACGGCCTTGGTCTCGCCATTCCGGAGGGTGAGGATTACGAGACGCTCGGGGGATTCCTTCTTTACAGATACGGATCGATTCCTGCTCCCGGAACCGTGATAGCTTTCGGGAGAAAAACTTTCACCGTGGTCTCTTCGACCGCGAGAACGATTAGCGAAGTTCGCCTGCGGGTGGAAAAGTAACCTCCCTTTCCTTGGTTTGGTAGAATAGTTGCGGAGAGTGCTGACATTGAACGGGGAAACCATATCTAAAGGAAGTGGGGCCTCTCGAGCCACTTTTGCGTTTCGGAGGGGCCTTGATTGAGTTCCCGCGACGAAAGAGTGTGCTTCGTTATCCCCACGTACAACGAGGCGCTGAACATCACTTCACTGCTTACGCAACTCACGCAGCTCTACGAAGGCTCTAATCTGACATTTCTTGTCGTTGACGACGGGAGCCCCGATGGCACGGCGCGTCTGGTCCGGGAGTTTGCCGCCGGGACTGCGGGATATCCAGGCGAGAGGCTATGTGTTTCAGGTTGAGCTTTTACACAGGCTGATCAGCTGCGGGGCACGGGTGGTAGAGGAACCGATCCATTTCCGCGACCGCGAGCGCGGGGAAACAAAACTCGGCATGGCAAGCATGCTTGAGTTTTTGCTCAACATCCTCTGGATTCGCCTGAGACACCACCTTACCTTTATTAAATTCTGCGTGACGGGGCTTTGCGGGGCGATTGTTAACCTCGGCTCTTTTTACCTGATGCTCAAACTTGGTATTCATAAGTTTGTTGCCTCGCCCGTGGCGATACTGGTTTCCATTTTTTCAAACTTCATCATGAACAACTACTGGACTTTCGGCGACCGCGTAATGATCAGCCGTCAGTCTGTGAGAGGGGTTAAGTTCGCCATGGTTTCTTTTATGACGCTTTTGCTTAGTTACTCAGTCTTTGTTGCTCTCTCAACGCTGTTTCCCCGCGTTTTCCCGGTGCTGCTTCAGGCGTGCGCGATTGCTCCGGGGGCATTGCTTAACTATTATCTGAACTCCCGGTGGACATTTCGCGAGGCGGACGACGGCGAGGGATGAAAGCGGATTCAGGAGGGGAAACTGTATATTTCCTTGGATAAATGACTACCGGAAGGAAAAAAAGGGTACAGAAGATGTCTCCGCGGATCTCACGGCGGAACGCCCCCGCCTTCTTGGTTCTCGGTGTACTGATAACCGTCATTTATTTTCCGGCTACTCAGGCGGGATTCGTCTGGGACGACTCCATAATTACAGATTTAAAAGCCATTTCAAACTGGGGAGGAATCTGGGATTTTTGGTTTAATCCCACAAGTGCCTACAAGCAGGGAAACAAGTGGTATGAGGGGCACTACTGGCCGCTTCTTTATACAACCTTCTGGCTTGAGCACAAGCTCTGGGGTTTTTCTGCGACAGGCTATCACATAGTCAACATTTTGATTCACTTCGCAAACACCGTGCTGCTCTGGCGCCTGTTCGCCCGCCTCGCGGTTCCCGGCTCATGGTTTGCGGCCGCAGTGTTTGCCGTGCACCCGCTACACACAGAATCCGTCGCGTGGATAATGGCAAGAAAGGACATGCTCGCAACCCTGTTCTGTCTTATGGCGCTTTTCGTGTGGCTTCGCTTCATTGAGTCACCCAGCCGGGGGGGGGTGGTACGCTAAGGCTCTTCTGCTGTTTGTAGCTGCAATGCTTTCAAAATCAGTTGTGGTCGTTTTTCCCGCAACTTTTCTGATTTTGCAGTGGTGGAAAAAAGGTTGCGTAACCCGGGAGAAACTGCTGAGGGTGTTGCCGTTTTTCTTCGTGGGTTTTGCCATAGCAATTGGTAGCGTACGGTTCTACCGGAATATAGAGCCTATTTCTTTTGGTTATTCGATAGTTGAGAGGGTCCTTATAGCGGCGCACGCGCTCTGGTTCTACGTGGGCAAACTGCTCTGGCCCATGGAACTAGCGGTCATCTATCCGCACTGGGACGTTAACATCGTGGATCCCGTGGGTTGGTTATACATCGTCGCGGCGGTTGCGGTAGCCGCAACGCTCTGGTTTCTGCGGGGTAGGATTGGGCGGGGACCTCTGGCCTGCGCCCTGTTTTTCGCCGTCATGCTCTCACCCACGCTCGGCTTTGTTGACTACGGCTACATGCGGTATTCGTTTGTCGCCGACCGCTACCAGTATCTCGGGGGCATCGGCGTAATTCTGTTTTTTGTTGCCGTAGCGGTCTACGGGGTGCAAAGACTGCCGGACCTACCGAGAAAGACCGCAAAGGGTGCCGCTTTGGCGCTGCTTCTCCCGTTGGGTGTGGCAACGTGGAATCAAGCGGGAATTTACAAGGATGAGGTTACTTTTTTCAGGCACGTTATTTCGCTTAATCCGCTGGCCCATACGGCTCACTTTAACTTTGCCTCTGCGCTACTCCGTAGCGAGGGCGGATCGGAAGAAGCTCTTGCCGCCGCCCGCGTTGCCGTGAAAAATCGCCCTTTTTATCACAGGTCCCATAATGTTCTGGGGATAGCCTTGGTGCGTTTGGGCCGGGACGAAGAAGCGGAGAAGCCTCTCCGCAGGGCTATTGAGCTCAATCCCCGCTACGCGCCGGCTTTTTTGAACCTCGGGGAGAGTTTCAGGAATCGCAAACGTTACGAGGAAGCGCTTGAAGCCTATCGCTCCGCACTGAGGATAGACCCGTATTACCCGCTTCCCTATGTCGCAATGGGTTACCTGTTTTTCGGGTTTAAGCGTTATGAAGAGGCCGTTTCCAGCATGAAACGGGCCCTTTTCCTGCAACCCGGTCTGCCGATGGCACCCAGGCTTTATAGTTTAATAGGGCAGTCATTGCAAAAGATGGGTCGCCACGAAGAAGCGGAGAGGTATCTGTGGCGCGCCAAGAAACTTGCCCCGCCGCAAAAGTGATAAGCAAAGCTTCTGACGTCAGTGAAGAGACTGTTTCCGCAGAAGCTCCTTGGCTATCAGCTTTCTGTATGATTCGACTGGCTGTATTCCGTGTATCCTCAGCTCTCCCAGGTAGAGGGTAGGGACGCCGAAGACCTCGTTTTCCTTGGCGCTTTCCATGTTTTTTTCTATTTTTTCTGAAAAGCTTCTTTTCCGAAGAGACTCGGAAAGTTCCTCGGGGGAAAGCCCCGCCCTCTCGCCCGCCTCGAGGACGGTTTCGAGAAGACCTATGTTTTTCCCCTCCCGAAAGTAAGCGGCGTAGCAGGCCTTGTGAAACTCCATGAACCTGTTTTTCTCCTTCGCGAACTCGGCCCCCTCAAGACACAACCTTGAGTTGGTAACGAATCCCGGGAGCCTTATCTCCACCCCGGCCTCTGCGGCCACATTCTCCAAGGTCTTCGAGACGCGGAGGGTTCTCTCCGTTTTTCTGCGCCTTTTCCCCTCGGCCGGGTATTCCGGGTGGATTTCCACCCCGACCCACTCTGCTTCGAGGTTAAACTCCCTTGCGAGGCTGAGCACCCTTTCGGTGGCCAGAAAGCAGAAAGGACAGATATAGTCGTAGTAGAGAAGGATCTTCACGCGTTTTTAAGGATACACAACCGCAGTTTTTTCGGAAAGATTTCTATAGGGTCAGGTCTTTTTCTTTCAGCAGTCCGTTTTACCCGGAACTGGCAGGGTTACGCATGAAACTTGGTTTCCATACTAACCGCAGACCCAAGCAGCGAAGGAAATTTCACTTCCGGGAAAAACCAGCCGCACGCATCAGATCTCAAACTTTGCTGTCAGGAACAATGTGCGCCCCAGGATCGAATCCAGATACAATATGTGATTCTCATCGGACTCAGGGCGGGACTGGCCCTCGTTTCCGATATTCAGAACGCCTCCCGTAAGTTCAAACCAGTTAAAACCGAAAGCGTTTTTCCAGCTAAGCGCGACATCGTGTCCTACCCACCTTCTGAAGCGTTTGGTTTCAGTGTCGTTCCAAAAAGACGTGACCGCGTGCGTGTTCCACTGCACTGTCAAGTCGTTGCGGTCTGCGCGGAGCAGAACATGAATACGGTTGCGCGGAATGTCTCCGGGCTGCGTCTCTCCTCCTACGCGTCTTTCGTAATTCGTTATCCTGATCCAGTTGGCATCAAGCATGAAATTCGCCAAGCCGGTTTTCAAATCGCCGCCAAGCCGGGCCGTGAACCCGTCCATGTCAGTCTCTCCGCTGTTTGTAAGCGGGTTGCGTATTTCTGCTATTCGGCCGTCGGAACGCGTCACGCTCAGTCCCGGATACTCATTAAGCCTTCCGCTTCTCTCCAGGCTGATGACGAACTGCGAGTTCAGCGTGGTCGGTGTTTCCTGAAGACGAAGCCTGAACCAGTCGAAGTCGGCTGAAAACGGACCCCAGCCCGCCGAGACGCCGGCGCCGAAGCTTTCAGCCTCGTCCGGTTCGAGCTCCGGATTACCGCTTGTTACCACCCGCACCTGGTCTCTGGGACAGTCGGGAGTCGGTGTATCCGCGTCGCAGACAAACGGGTAATAAACAAATTCCTCTGCGTGTAGTGCTGCAAAGCCAGGCACTCGTGCTCCCCCGCTCCATGATGCGCGCAACGCAACATTGGGTATTACGCGGTAAAGCGTCGCTATCCTGTGGGAAAACGCTCCCCCGACATCGTCAAAGTCATCGTGGCGAAGTGCAAACGACACGTCCAGCGCATCCCCCAAAGGCACCAGAATATCGCCGAAAGCTGACAAGCGCCGGCGATCGGCCGTCAACGAGAGCGAAGATCCCCCCAAGACATCATCCGCGTTAACCCGTTCCCTCTGAAGATTAAAATTTTCCTCCGAAGAGCTTACGTCTTCTTTGGCGACCTGCAGACCTGCGCTCCAGCGAAGCTTGTTGCCCATAAGCTCAAACAACGGGCCATCAAGTGCCAGCCCCGCCTCAACATAGTCGCTTTCGTATTTTTCTTCGCTCCGTACGCTGCTTTCGCTGATTGCAGCCTTATGTCTTTCGTTGTCGGAAAGCGGATTCTGGAGGTCGTAATCTCCGCTTTCAATAGCGGCGTTTATTATGGGTTCGTTAATGAACGTGCGGCCAGCTACGGCATAGTCGTAGCGGTTGTAGTGGATATAGCCGTCATATCCTATGTTGTCTTTAATGTCCCCCCGCAGCCCCAGCGCAATGTCATATTCTTCAAGATCCGAATCCCACTGGCGGTTTCCGTGTCCCAGGAAGCGGTGGCCGACCGTGATAAACTCGGGGAAGTTGCTCTCGTCAAGTCCTTCAATGCTTTCAATGAGGCTGTTTCTCAGCGTCTCGTCCGGCGCAAGGCGGAAAATATTCGGATCCGGCGCATACATGAGCCTTAATTCTTCCTTGGTCGCGCGCCCCTCGATGTATATATCGGTTGCATCGCCTACCGGATAACTGAAATTTATGAACGCGCTGTCATTTTGCCTGCGCAACAAGTGCCACGCGATATCCGCATAGGCAAATCCGCAGACGGTACCGAAAAATCCGCCCGGGGGATCCGTGAGTTCTCCCGTATAAACGCTTTCATCGCAGTCGCCCAGCGGTGCCGAGACAAATCCCCCGTCATTTTTTCTCAGGAAAACCGTGTTACCGAGAGGTGACACCCCTTCAGTATCGGCGAAGGAACCTCCGGGTTCATATCTGGCGCGGCTGTAATCGCGGTCGGCGTCACGTACCTCGTCCCGCCGGAATATCTCCGCCCCGACAGTCAGATTTCCCTCTCCGACGCTTGTGCCCCAGAGAGCGCTTAAGTGCTCGGAATCGGCGCCCTCACCGCGTGGACGCCCGGCGTTTAACTGGATCTCAAGGCCTTCATAGTCTTTTTTCAAAACTATATTTATGGTGCCGCCGATTGCCTCCCCGCCGTGCAGGGCACTTGTACTGTCACTGAAGATTTCAATGCGCTCGACAGCCGAGATCGGAATGGTGTCCGTGTCAATCCCGGAGTCTTTGACTCGCCGCCCGTTAACTAGGATCAGAGCGCGACCGCTTCCAAGAACAAGCGGTCTTTCGAGACCGAAATTGTTAAAAGCCGACCGACCCAACAGGTCAGTTACCCTTTTTATGCCTGAGAGCTCAATGTCCCGCCGGGTGATAACTTTCACGGGGTGCAGGCTGCCGGAAATCGCTTCGGAATACGGCCGATTACCAACGAATTTCTCTTCTTCTGCAGCTGCATCCCAGGCTATAGAGTGGCCTGCCGCCAGGACAAGCAGTGCGAGAATCATATTCCAAGATATGACTCGATTAATTGTCTCATAAGACTTATGAATCATTAGTTTGTTGCTCCTGTTTATCGCTTGGGCTTCAGATACTCATTCCCCAAAAATCACCGTAACCAACATGGTTTGTAATATATCAATGTTCTTGGGTATTATCAATCGGTAAGGAATAGAAACCCGCAGTTAATTGAAGCTCGTATCTTAACTGGCAAAAAGAGAGGGATTTTAAATCATGAAAAAAGCCGCAGCCGCCGTTCTGTTTTTCTTCTGTATAATCGTTTTTTCCGCTGTCCCGCCCGTTTTGGCGCATGATGGGGTAACCGCCGAGGAGGCGAGTGCGGGAGACATGGAGGATATGAGGAATTTTTTGCTGCACCTCAAAAGCCACCAGGCGCTGGTCAAGGGTGACGACAGCCAGATAGAATTCCGAAACGCCTTGAGAACCGATAACGGAGTGTGGAGGCATGGCGACACGTACGTAATTACCGTTAACAAAGAAGAACCTGGCACTTCTGCTGCAGGCGATACCATATTTTTTCATGCGAAATATCCTAGCGCCGTGAGCAGGTCCTTGAGAGACATCCCGATTTTCCGAGAACTGATAGCGATGGTAAAAGAAGACGGAGAACCGGTATGTGTTCAGGACAGCACCGGGGAATACGGCAACCATATCTGCGCCGCTGAAGATTCCGATGCGACCGAATCCGGAGTCGAGAGTTCCTTTATACAGATTGCCGGCTTTGATCATAAACGGCGTGAAAAGGCGATAGACGCATGTCCTGAGTTCACCGCCGAAGACCTTCGGAACAGGGGATGGCTGAGCGCCGACATGGTGGATGACGAGGACAGCCTGGTGCTTTATCTGGAAGGGGTTGTAGAGCACGTTTCTGAGCAGCTTGCCTCCGGGCAGCAGTCAGGCGGCGTTTCGCTGGTGAGAATGATTCAACTGCTGTCTCCTCTTATGCCGTGCTGGAGGGATGAACCCTGGGAATCGGGTTCCATATATTTCTATATAGTTACGGATACGGAGAAGATGTTCGGGATTTTTAACGGGAACAGTCCGCAACTTCAGGATAAGACGTTGCGTCTCAGAGACGACAACGGAGTTGAAGTTGCCGAACGCATTTTAGAAGAAGTGCGCGAGGAAGACAATACCCCGAACCGGGGTTTCCTCACTTACCTTTGGGATGATCCGGCTGTTAGGGGTGATGAGGTGGTCTGCGAGGAGACGACAGGACGCGTTTCCGGCCCGTTCCCTGAGGACGAAGAAGTGTTTTGTGAGGTGGGGAACCCTATTCCCGGCCGCTCCCCCGGCACATCGGTTAAGCGTGGATACTTCATACGGACAAACTTCGGCATAGGGGAAACGTATTACGTTGTCGGTTCCGGTATTTATCCGAAGCCGCAAGGAGGGGGCGGAGGCGGAGGATGTGCGATTGCTCCCGGGAGCGGGAACGAGCTTGAGGGTATGGCTTTTAACCTGTTTTTAATCACAGCGGTTCTGTTTTTGGCGACCTCACGGGGAAGGCGCCCGGGCGCGAAGCTTCTGGCTTGGGGCCTGTGGACGCGGCGGAAGGACAGGGGCCGCAAAGGCTAACCTTGTCTTAGAGAGTATACCGCGGGCAGCGAAACAGGGAATCTCTTTTTTGCCGGACAGAGTCAACTCTTACCTCTCTGGCACCGTGGAAGAGACGGTTTCCATTCCCGGCAAGTGTGCCTCGGCGCTTGAATAGCAAATGAGGCCGCACTCTCCGCCCGGCTTGATTAAACCCTGCAAATTCAATATAATTCATGTTGCTTTTTTCCATTGTTTTGCTTCGGAGAAACTAGATGAATCCCAAATCCGTGATAATGCTTCTGGTGCTTGTAGCAGCCTTCGGTTTTTTCGCCTACAACATCCGTCTGCTGCTGAGGCTTGTAACCCTCGGCAAGAAGGAAGACAACAGGTTTGACAATATTCCCGAGAGGATAAGGAAAGTCATCGTCTATGTGTTCGGGCAGAGAAGACTTTTCAAGTACCGTTTCGCTGGCATAGAGCACGCCATGATCTTCTGGGGCTTCGTCATAATAACTGTGGGAACGGTGGAGATGCTGATAAGCGGTGTCGTTCCCGGGTTCCGTATTCTCCCGGGACTTCCGGGGGAAATCTACGAGCTGGTTCTCGACGTAGTGCAGGCTCTGGTTCTGGTTGCGATAGCCATGGGCATAATAAACAGGCTTACCATAGGCAGGAGAAGGGAGGTCAACGGACCCGATGCGGTCGTGATACTGGGTCTTATCTTCGGCCTCATGATCACCGCCTTTTTGACCACGGGAGCTAAAATAGCGCTTGCCGAAGCAAGCCCCGCAATGCTGCCGGTGTCCGGGGCGTTTTCCGGACTCTACGAGGGTATGAGCTCAGGAGGCACTTTTTTCTGGAAGGAGTTTTTCTGGTGGTTCCACGTCCTGATAGTGCTCTCTTTTCTCAATTACCTTCCCTACTCCAAGCACAGCCACGTTCTTACGGCTGTTTTTAACGTTTTTTTCCAGAGCCTAAAACCCCGCGGGCAGCTCTCGAAGCTTGATTTTGAGGAGATCCCCGAGGATCTTGACCACTTCGGCTCCTCGAAAGTAGCAGATTTCAGCTGGAAGGACATACTTGACGCCTATACATGCACCGAGTGCGGAAGGTGCACGGACAACTGCCCGGCGTGGAACACCGAGAAGGTTCTCTCCCCTAGGGACATCGTCGTTAAGCTTCGCCATTACGTCTCAAGCGAGGGGAAGGACATACTCGCCGGAAAACCCCAGGAAGAGCAGCCCGACCTTCCCGACCCCGAGTGGGTAACGCCAGAGGAGCTTTGGGCGTGTACCACGTGCAATGCCTGCGTTGAGCAGTGCCCGCTTTTCATTGACCAGATGGGCAAGATAATGGACATGAGAAGGTTCCTCACGCTTGAGGGCCGCCTGAGCGGAACCGCCACTAGAACACTCCAGAAGCTTCAGAACAATGGAAATCCTTGGGGATTCCCCGAGGCCGACCGCGGCGTTTGGCTCTCGGATATGGAAGTTCCGATCCTGGGCGTCTCCGCCGAGAACGCGAGCGAATTTGACGTGATCTACTGGACCGGATGTTTCGGGGGCTATGATCCCAGAGGCCAGGAAGTCTCAAAAGCCATAGTGACCCTGCTTAAAATCGCGGGGGTTAACTTCGCAGTTATGGGTCCCGGGGAGACCTGCACCGGAGATCCCGCAAGGAGGCTAGGAGAAGAGGCTCTCTACCAGATGCTTGCCGTCCAGAACATCGAGACTATGAACGAGCTTAAAGTAAAGAAGATTCTCGCCAACTGCCCCCACTGCTTCAACACCATAAAGAACGAATATCCGGAGTTCGGCGGGCATTACGAGGTCGTCCACCACACCGATTTTCTCTTCCAGCTCATCCAGGAAGGGAAGCTTAACCCCGACGCCCCGATCGAGGAGAAGATAACCTACCACGATTCCTGCTACATAGGCCGCTACAACAACGTCTACGACTCCCCCAGAGAGATACTTAAGAGCATTCCGGGGATTGATCTGGTGGAGATGAAAAGGAACAGGACCAAGAGTTTCTGCTGCGGAGCCGGAGGCGGAAAGATATGGATGGAGGAAGAAGCTCCCAGGGTTAACTGGAACCGCTTTGACGAAGCTGCGGAGACAAACCCCGATACCTTGGCGACGGCGTGTTACTTCTGCAACACGATGTTTGACGATGCCGCGCGGTTCAAGGGAAAGGAGGAGGATATTGGCATACAGGACATAGCCGAGATCCTTAACCGCTCTGTTAAAACGGATGCGCCTCCCCCGTCGTAAACCGACTCCTGCGCGCCCGGCCGGGCTTTGAGTCTCAGAAGGAGCAGCCGATGAAGCTTGATAGACCAAGGTCCCTTTTGATAGACTCGGGCGGAGGATGGTTCGATTCGGGTTCCTCTCCCACAGCCGGAGTTTTCGGCGACCCCGCTCTCACTCTCTGCTTCTCGGGTGACGGAACCAAGGTATTTTCCGATTCCGGGGAGGAGACTTTCACAGAAGACCCTCTCTGTTTCGTTGAGAGGCTCACGGCCGAAGGGTACACCGCACTTGGCTACATAAGCTACGACTACCTCAGCTACACGACTCCCGGGATTGAGACCTCAGATGCCAAGGAAGGGGAGAGGCTTCCTTTCCTGTTTTTTAACTTTTACGAAGAAGACGCTTTTTACACAGCGCCCTGGGAAGAGGCTCTCGAGACCGCCCCCTCGGAGGGTGTCTGTCCCGGAGGTCTCCCGCGCTCGAACATTGAAAAGGAAGAGTACACCCGGAAAATTTCGGCGATAAAGGAGCATATAGCCGCGGGGGACGTTTACCAGGTGAATCTCTCGCGTATGTTTCGATTTGATTCTCTGGCTGAGCCGCTCTCATGGTTTGCGGATTTTTACCGCGCCCAGCCCGTTCCCTTCGCCGCCCTTATCGGTTTTTCGGGTTTTGAGCTTGTAAGCGGCTCTATGGAGCTTTTCCTCAGGAAAAGGGGCGACAGGATTACCACGAAACCTATAAAGGGGACCGCCCGGAGAGATCCGGACCCCCGCCGCGACAGGGAACTTGCCGAAGCCCTCGAAAAAAACCCCAAGGAGCGCGCCGAGAACCTCATGATAGTCGACCTCATGAGAAACGATCTCGGGAGAATATGCGGGTACGGCTCCATAGACGTAAGGGAGCTTTTCGCCGTCAGGTCCTACAGCACACTTTTCCAGATGGAATCTGAAATCGAGGGACGCCTGCGCCCCGGCGTCGGATTCTCCCAGATAATCGCCAGCACTTTCCCCCCGGGATCCGTTACAGGCGCCCCCAAAAGAGAGGCTCTTCGTATAATAGACAGTCTCGAGCCTCACCTCAGAGGTCCTTACTGCGGGGCGATCTGTCTTTTTCCCCCGAGCGGAGATTTCACCATGAGCGTCGCGATCCGCACGGGGGTGAACCGCCCCGAGGGTGCGGATTTCTGGTTCGGAGGCGGAATCGTGTGGGATTCAAGGGCGGACGAGGAATACCGCGAAACGGAGCTTAAGGCAAAGGCGCTTACGTCGGTTGCGTCTCGACAGATGCTATAATCATCAACCATGGAAGAACTTCTCTTTCTGAACGGAAAAAAGCTTGAGGACCCGCCCGCGCTTCGTGCTCTTTTTTACGGAGAAGGGGTTTTCGAAACCTTCAGGTGGAAGAGGTCCCCTCCGGTTTTTCTCTCGATGCATCTTGAGAGAATGCGCAGGGGAGCTGAGTTCCTCGGCATACCGTTTCCCGCGGAATCCCGAGTGAGGCTCGGGATCGAAGACGCCGTGGGAAAAGCTGTGGGGGAAGACTTGCATGTAAAGGTGTGTCTTCTCGGTGAAGGAGACACGGTTTTTCACTCGCGACCCCGTACGGTCTCGCTTCTTGTATCGGTAAAACCCCGAGCGGAGGGCCCTGAGGCCGTTTCTCTTTGGGTCTGCGGAGAGAGAAGACCCCCGCAGAACCGTCTTTTTTCGCATAAGACCCTTAACTACCTGGGAAACGTCTTGGCGAAGAGAGAAGCCCGCGAAAAAGGGTTTGACGAGGCTCTTTTCCTCGATACAGACTGCAGGGTGGCCGAGACCTCGTGCCATAATGTTTTCTGGGTAAAAGGGAAAAAACTTTTCACTCCGTCTTCTGAGTGTCCCGTTTTGCCGGGAGTAACCAGGGAAATCGTTCTGCGCTCGGCAGAGCGGCTTGGCTACGAGTCCGTGTGCGGGGGGTTTTCCCTTGAGGAGCTTCTCTCAAGCGATTACGCTTTTCTTACCAACGCCGTTGCGGGTATTGTTTACGTAAGCGGGGTGGATGGCGAAGAGATGCATTCCGCTCCTCGGAGTTACGAGGTTATCAGGAAATCGCTTCTTTTGGAATTCGGGTGGTAGAATTAAGGAAGCGTAGAAAATTTCGAGTTTGCTTGCGGACGCTAAGGAGACAAGTGAGGTTTTATGCCTGGTGAGATAACGGTAAGGGAGTATCAGCGAGAAGTTGACGAGTGGATAAGAGAAGTGGGAGTCCGGTACTTTTCCGAGCTTACCAATCTCGCGCAGCTTGTCGAGGAGGTGGGCGAAGTCGCGAGAATCATGTCCAGAACATATGGGGAGCAGAGCTTCAAGGGAGATGAAAATCACCGGGAACTCGGGGATGAGCTTGCCGACGTTTTCTTCGTCTTGACATGTATAGCGAACCAGACGGGAGTTGATCTTACGGAGGTTTTGAGAAAGAATTTTGAGAAGAAAACGCATAGGGACGGGAAACGGCATGCAGATAATCCCAAACTTCGCTGAAGGTCCTTACTGTTGCTCCAGTTGTTGCAAAGGTCTTTTGTTGTGGTATCCTTCCCCGTCCTGAGAAGAATTCGCCTTTGATTAGCGGCAGTTACTTTATCAGAAGAAAGAGGAAGAATGCTTTGAAAATGAAATTTGAAGAAAAACCCATTGAAGACATACAGGCGAGAAAGGATTACAGGAATATTTCCATAGACAGGGTCGGCGTCTGCGACCTCAAGATTCCGCTTAAGATAAAGGGCTGTGAGGCCGATTCGGAGAAGGATCAGAGCATTCAGGCTTCCCTGAGCCTGAGCGTTAACCTGAGTCCCGACCAGAAGGGAATTCACATGAGCCGGCTGCTTGAAACCGCTCTTGATTTTAACGGATCCTTTTCTCTGGAAAACATGGCTTCTTTCCTGACTGCTCTCTGCGACAGGCAGGGTTCGGAGGATTCCGACGTCAAAATAGAGTTTGATTACTTTTTTAATCGGCATGCCCCGGTAAGCGGCAAGATATCTCCCCAGCCGTACAGATGCACGTACCGCGGCGAAATGCACCCGGAGGGCATACGCCTCACCCAGAGCGTGGTGGTTCCGGTCAAAACCCTCTGTCCCTGCAGTAAGGAGATAAGCGATTACGGGGCCCACAACCAGCGTTCCAAGGTTTTTATAAGCATCACGCACGAAAGCAAGAAGGAAAATGACCCGATAGACATATGCCTTGAGGAAATCATAGGGATCGCGGAAAGAGGGGCGTCTTCCCCGCTTTACCCGCTTTTAAAAAGGGAAGACGAGCGCCATGTCACCATGAGCGCCTACAACAAACCGTGTTTCGTCGAGGATGTTGTTAGGAACATAGCCTCGGAACTCCACGGCAACCCCAGTTTCGACTCTTACGAGCTCCGGGTTCTTAACTACGAAAGCATCCACAGCCATAATGCCTTCGCCAGCATCGGCAAAAGGCCTTCGAGCAAGTAAATCGGCAGATAATACAGTACTTTGCCGGTTCTCGGGTGTTTTTCCTGCTCCCTCAACTGATAATCAATACAAGCGCGGTTATCCTCGGTGGCGACTATTGTGCCTCGTGGCGCGGCGGGAAGTGATAGAGCACCTTGTGTTTTTGTAATTGCCTGATATCAAACAATTTTTTACTGTTGATAAATTGTGGAATGCTTTGATGTTGAATAGCCCGATTAGGTATAACTGCCTGAAATTCTTTGATAATTTTCCGCGACCCGCAAAGGTCCCTTTTAGCCTTATGTGAAATGCTTCTGGTCGATACTAAACTTTTTTATCTGTTGCAATATCTTTTTCTGCCTTGTTTTTCAGGCAATTAGGAAGAATTTCGGCTCGTTTTTAAAGCGAAGAAAACCTGTGTAATTTTATCTCTGTGCTGTTATTTCCTGCGACGGAGGAAAAGTGCGTACGCTTTTGGAAATTATAAAAGAGGAGATACGGAAATCCGGCCCGATTTCCTTCCGCAGATTTGTCGAACTTTCCCTTTTTCACCCGGAGCACGGCTACTACTCATCGGGAAAGGCAAGGATCGGAAAAAGGGGCGATTTTTACACCGCCCCCTCGGTTCACCGTTCTTTCGGGGAGACTATCTCGCGGTTCCTTGCCGAGGCCTCGCTTCTGCTGGAGGGGGAGAGCTTTACCGTCGTGGAGTTCGGGGCCTCTGGCGGTCAACTCGCCTTTGACATACTCGGGGCGCTTAGCCGAAATCACCCTGAGCTTTACTCAAAGACCAGCTACGTGATGAGTGAGGCGAGCCCGGCGGCGGTCCGGACGGCCAAGGAAAGACTTGAGAGACACCGCGGGAGGGTTCGGTGGATAGACGACCTTCAGAAATTCGGAAAAGGCGGTTTCTGCGGAGTGGTGATTGCAAACGAATTTCTTGATTCCCTGCCATTTCACAGGCTTAAGTTGTACGATGGGAAGATCCAGGAGGTTTTTCTTTTCCTTCGAGACGGGGAAATCGAGGAAGTTCTGCGGGACCCCGAAATCGAAGGGATTTATGATTTTTCAAAACGGTACTTGGATGGGTACTCTCAAGGCGAGGAGGCAGAAGCTTGCCTGCTGGCGGGAAAGTGGCTTGCCGAGGTGGGAGGGGCGCTTCAGAAAGGGTTTGTTCTAAGCATTGACTACGGTTCCCTCGCCCCCGAGCTTTACTCGCCCGGAAGACGGAAAAGCACATTCAGATGTTTTTATCGCCATGAGCTGAGTTCCGATCCTTACACAAGAGTTGGAGAGCAGGATATAACCGCCGACGTTAACTTTTCAGAACTTATGAGGATTGGTGATATCCTAGGCCTTGCCACCGTCGAGTATACTACACAGGGCCAATTCCTTGTTGACTGGGGCATTCTCGAGATTTTCAAGACGTATGACAAACCTCAGAATCAGGGAGACCGTCTCGCGGCCAAGACTCTTTTTATGCCTGAATTCATGGGGAGAAAGTTCAAGGTGTTGCTTCAGTCAAGGGGCCTTTCACCGGAAAAACTCAGAGGACTCGAAAAGAACCGACCGTTCCGTATTATATTGTAATCACTTCTAAATTTATTTTAATTGCTCTTGACAACTGGGGTCTTTAAGGATTTAGTACTAAAATCAATTAAACTTCATGAGCAACAAAGATAAAATTGTGGAGGCTGCTATCAGGCTTTTTCATCTTTACGGGTATAACGGAACTTCCGTAGATATGCTCATAAAGAAAGCAGACGTTTCCAAGAGCAATTTCTACTACTATTTCGAAAGCAAAGAAGAATTGGGATTGAATGTTCTCACAAACCTTGCTGATAACCAAGTCCGCGAGTTCTCGAAAATTGTGGGGACTGGTCTCAATCCTGTTCAAAAGCTTGTGGAATGTTACAAGAGCTTAGTTTCTTCTCACCGTGCTCTTTTCGAGGGGGCCATATACCCAGGCTTTTTTTTCGGAAACTTGGCCTTAGAACAAAGTTCCATAAACGAGAAGTTCCGTTCTGGACAAGTATTTCCAAGAATGCGAAGCCTTGATTGAGGGATGTTTGAGAGAAGGAGTAAAACAGGGTCTTTTTAACGAGAAGCTTGATCCGAAGAGAGCGGCTTGCTTAATGGTTTGTCAGTTCGAAGGAGCTATACTCATTGCTAAAACCAGAAAGTCTATTCGTCCTATAGAAACAGCTGTGCATGAGAGCAAGAAGCTGCTTGTCAGAGAAGAGCATATGCACTTAGCCGACGAAATTTAACCCGCATACTTGCCCTCTAGATAAAGCCTGTTTCCATTGGTGCTCAACCTGTTGATTTTCCGCCTTGGAGTAGTTACGCTTTGCCTGAGGACTTGGAGTTTCTGTATTTTGATCAAGCAGAATTCTTTGAGAGACGGGGAAACTAATAATCGAGGAGAGGTACAACCGAGATGTCTGATACTATAATGAAGGCCCAAATCGGCGGGGATATAGCTTATCTGAGAAAACTGAACCCGGATCTTTACGACTCTTGGATGGCTTATCATGATTCGGTGTTTACCGACGGAGCACTTACCGCAAAAGAAAAACAACTCATTGCGGTAGCAGTGGCGCATATTACAGCTTGTCCTTACTGCATAAGGTCAAGGGTCCGCGCCAGCAAAAAAGAAGGAGCGAGCGATCAAGAGATAGTCGAATCTATATACGTGGGACTGAGGCTCAACATGGGGGGACCCTTTGCCTTTTCAAGCTTGGCTTTTGAGGCTTGGGACACTCTGGAGAGTGGAACCCCACTTACCGAGGGCCATTTTTTCAAAAAAGACATAGCAAAGGAAATTGCCAGTTTCAGGGAATGCAGCGGTGATATTTCTCCTCATTTCATGGAACTTCACAAAAAGATTTTTGCCGACGGAGCCCTCAGTAAAAAAATGAAAAGGGGCATAATAGGTCTTGCCTGTGCACACGCGACGAAATGTCCCTATTGTATAAGGGGAACTGTGAAGGATGCCCACACCGACGGTGTAACCGCCGAGCAGATGGCAGAAGCTATAAACGTCGCTATGGTCATGACCGCCGGTTCATGTTATGCGCACACCAGCATCGCCATGCAAACGCTCAAGAGTCTCGAAAAATAATTTTAACAGTTCCTTTCAAATTCCTCCTCATTTCCCCTGAATGTTTCACGTGAAACATTCAGGGGTTCTTTTTTGCCCTTCCCTGACTAGAAGTGGCTTTATATGGTAGATTCTCTTTCATGTCGTTACTGACACCGGAGCACGGAAGTACTATAGCCGCCATTTCAACCCCGCCCGGAGAGGGAGGAGTGGCCGTAATCCGCATAAGCGGCGGAAAATCTCACGCAATTGCGAGGAAAATCTTTGTTCCCGTGGGAAATTCAGGTTTTTCCGAAAGAAAGCTTTGTTTCGGGAAAATAATCGACCCCGAAACCGGTGAGACGGTGGATGAGGCTCTGTGCGTCGTTATGAGTTCTCCTGATACCTATACGGGGGAGGACATAGCCGAAGTACACTCTCACGGTGGACATATGGTTCCCAGGAAGATCCTTGAGATCCTGATTGGCCTCGGAGCGACCCTTGCCGCTCCGGGTGAATTTACCCAGAGGGCGTTTCTTAACGGAAAAATGGACTTGACCCAGGCCGAAGCGGTTTCGGATATCATAAGCGCCCAGACTGAACAGAGCCTTCGATACGCTGAGGCACAGCTCGAGGGGGCTCTTTCGTACAAGGTGAACGCACTTAAAGATCAAATCCTCGATATTCTGGCGGAAATAGAGGCGAATCTCGATTTTCCCGAAGAAGATATAGACCCTATTGCGAAAACCCGTCTCAAGGAGGCATCTGAATCCGTGGAAAAAGAACTTTCGGTCCTAATCGAAAGCTACGATACGGGCAGACTGTTCAGAGACGGAGTGACGATGGTAATACTGGGCAAGCCTAACGTCGGGAAATCGAGCATACTTAACTGCCTGCTCGAGACCCAGCGGGCTATAGTGAGCCCGGTAGCTGGAACCACGAGAGATTTTATTGAGGAAAAAATAAATGTCGGAGGGATTCCCCTCGTTATAACGGACACGGCCGGCATAAGAGACACGGAAGACCAGATAGAAAGACTCGGAGTGGAACTTTCTCTCAAAAAAGCCGAGGAATCCGAATTTGTGCTCGTTGTTCTGGACCAGAGCACGGAACTTGATGCCCTGGACAGAAAAATCCTCGAAACCGCCGCCAAAAAGAAGCATCTTGTTGTCATTAACAAGACGGATCTTGAGGAAAAACTTGAAGAGTCGGAGCTTCGGCGGATTTTCGGGAGGAAAAAGCCGGTGAAAACCTCGGCTCTTACAAAGAAGGGAATAGAGCGGCTCAGACGGACCATGTTTGAGACCTTGGCGGGCTCGGCTCGTGGCACGGAGGCCTCGGAATTTGTGCTGACTAACCTCCGCCATAAAAAATCGATGGAAAAAGCCTGCGGCCAGCTGCACATGTTTCTTGAGCTTCTTGAGCAAAACGAGTATCCGGAAATCCTCTCGATAGAGCTTCGCAACTCCATGGACTCGCTCGGCGAGATTACAGGAGAAATAACCACGGAAGATCTTCTGGGCAGAATTTTCTCCAGATTTTGCATTGGAAAATAATGGAAAGGGCAAAATGTTTCACGTGAAACATTTCACAGAGCGTTTAGTCTGGGACGAAACAGAAGAGAGGCTGTTTTTAAAATTATTCAATAATTCGAGATAGTTAGACTCTAGCCCGCAACATTCGCAGGATTTCATTCACAATCTATCAACAGGAAAAAGTGTTTCATATCAGCTAATTAAGAAATTTAAAACGAATTTTTAATGATTTATTAACAATAGAGGAGCCTCCTACAGGGATTTCATGCGCGGATCCCCCTGTTTGCCTCCCGGGGAGTCAGCGTTTTGTCTCCACGGGCGGTTAAAAGCCCCGTGTGTCGGCGGAACTGATCCTGCGGTCGGTCGGATTCTCGTCGGGGTCGTTTGGGTATTGCTTCCGTTTTCTTAAATAGTCTTTTATTTTCAGCGGGTTAACTGTTGACCAGTTTTTTATAGCGTGTAACCTACCTTGCCGGGTGAACTTATGATTTTTCCTCTTGGATGGCTTACTGACTACCTGAAAATCGACGTTTCCGCAGAAGAGCTGGGAGAAATGCTTACCATGGCAGGCTTGGAACTCGAGGCCCTTGAAGACAAGGGCAAGGCTCTTGCGGATGTCTGCGTCGCCCAGATAAACAGCATCGGAAAGCACCCGAACGCTGACAGGCTGAGTGTCTGTGAGATTACGGACGGAGAAGCCCGCTATACAGTTGTCTGCGGGGCGGACAACATGAAAGAGGGGGACAAGGTCGCTTTTGCCAAGGCGGGAACGGTTCTTCCCGTTACCTCGAAGTTCCCCGAAGGCGTCAAGATAAAGCGCTCTAAAATCCGCGGTCAAGATTCGGAGGGAATGCTGTGCTCAGCCGATGAAATGGGCCTCTTGGGCGATGAGGATGGAATAATGATTCTCTCTCCCAAGGCCGAACTTGGAACCAGCATGAGCGACGAGATCGGCTACGACGGCGTTATCTTCGAGGTTGGAATTACTCCCAACCGTCCTGACTGCATGAGTATTTTCGGGATTGCAAGGGAAGTATCGGCAATACTGGGCGAGAATCTTCAGAAACCGGATTTTTCCATAAAAGAGGAAGGAAAGAACATTTCGGAAAGGGTCGAGCTTGAGGTTGAGGATACGGAGGCGTGTCCCAGGTACTGTTGCCGGCTCATTGAAGGAGTCAGAATTGAACCCTCTCCCGCGTGGCTTCAGGAAAGGCTTGAGTACTGCGGAATCCGCTCCGTTAACAACGTCGTTGACGTTACGAACTTCGTTTTGCTTGAACAGGGGCAGCCGCTTCACGCTTTTGATTGCGACAAGCTTGATAAGGGCAGTATCTCGGTCAGAAAGGCCAGGGAAGGAGAAACGATAGAAACGCTTGACGGTGTGGAGAGAAAACTGCTCGGAGAGGATCTGCTTATCTGCAGCGGAGATCGCCCCGTCGCGCTTGCCGGAGTCATGGGCGGCGCCGACTCCGAAATAGATGATGCAACGAGCAACGTTCTGCTTGAGGCCGCTTACTTTTCTCCCGTGGGCATAAGGAAAACGTCTAGGCGAAACGGCCTTAAGAGCGAATCCTCGAGCAGGTTTGAAAAAGGGATTGACATAAACAATGTTTCGTTCGCGCTTGATCGCGCAGCCGAGCTCATAAGCCGTTTGTCCGGAGGAACAGTAGCCGAAGGCCTTATCGACGTCTATCCCGACCCCGTGAGCTCAAGGGAGATTTCTCTCTCCGTTGACAGGGTCTGCGGCCTAGTCGGCATATCCACCGATTCCCACGAGATAGCAGGGCTTCTCGAAGGCCTTGAGTTTGAGGTTCTCAGCCTCTCCACAGACGCGCTTTTGCTCCGGGTCCCGACTTTCAGGGTGGACATAGAGCGTGAGGTGGATATCGTTGAGGAAGTCGCTCGTCTTCTGGGTTATGACAACATTCCCTCCGTCCTGCCGGAAGTTCCAATGGTAGCCAAAAAACCCAACGTGATAACCGTTATGCAAAAAAGGCTCAGGGACATTTTTGTTTCTTACGGTTTTCTCGAGGCCATAAATTACAGTTTCGAGTCTCCCGAACTTCTAAGGACTTTCGGCTTTGAAGAGTCGATCCGCGTTATGAACCCCATATCGCGTGAGCTTTCGGAAATGAGAATGAGCCTTCTTCCCTCTTTGGTGAAAAACGTGAGACTCAACCTCTCGAGGCAGAACCAGGACGTAAGGCTTTTCGAATCCGGAAAGGTTTTTTACCCCAAAGACATGGACCAACTGCCGAACGAAGTGAAAAAGTTCGCCGCGATTGCGACTGGAAAAAGGGCACCCGAGATATGGGACGGGAAAAAATTCGATTTCTTCGACATCAAAAGCGTGCTTGAAAGGAGCCTTGAGGTCCTTTCCGTCGATTCCAGGATAGACTTCGAGTCCATTTCCTCCGACCATGGATTTCTGTGGCCGGGGAAATCTTCCGCCGTGCTGGTTGACGGAAACATTCTGGGAGTGGTCGGAGAGCTTCACCCGCACCTTCTGGAAAAACTCGAGATAAGCGAAAGCGTGTACGTGCTTGAGCTCGATTTATCCCTTCTCTCTGCCGTCTACACGAGTTTCGAGAGAAAGTTTTCCCCCCTTCCCAAGTTTCCCTCTCTTCGCCGCGACATAGCGCTTGTGGTTGATGACGTAGTTCCGGTGCGGGAGATTCTTTCGGTTATAAAAAAGGCGGATTCTGGTATAATAGAGAATGTATGGGTGTTTGACGTCTACAAGGGAAACTCCCTTGAGAAGGGAAAAAAGAGCGTTGCACTTTCCCTTGTTCTTCGAAACAGGGAAAGGACTCTTACCGACGAGGATGCTAACAGGGTTCAGCAGGACGTTCTCAAAAGTTTGGAAAAAACAATAGGGGCTGAATTGCGTTCAGTTTAAAAGAGGGGGGCTTTTCATGACAAAAAAGGATCTGGCAGGCGTTTTGTATGAGGAAATAGGGTTTTCAAGAAGAGAATCTGCGGAAATAGTCAACTTTTTTTTCGACTTGATGAGAGAGAGGCTTATGGCCGGGGAAGAGGTAAAACTCCCGGGTTTTGGAACCTTCAGGGTCACGAGAAGAAAATCACGGATAGGAAGAAACCCCTCCACTGGGGAGGAAGTAGACATACCTTCCCGCCTCACGGTCGTTTTCAAGCCCAGCAGGTTTCTCAGGAAAAAGATTGACCAGAAACGGGGGGATTAAAATACCAGACTCAAAACCGCCCCAATCTTCTTTTCTCAAGCAGAGCTTCATTGCCGGCATCCTGATTATCGTTCCCTTCGGGGTAACAATTTTTGTCCTCTACAAGCTGATAAAGTGGATGCTCTTCTTTTTCAGCACCGGCCCCGCCGGAATCCTCGGCCACTTCATAGATGTCCCGCCTTACGTGTTTCAGGGAATATCTTTCGTCATAGGAATAGCGGCCACTTTGCTGCTGATCATTTTCCTGGGCGCTGTGACACGGAACTTCGTTGGCAGAAGGATGCTTCTGTTCGGCGAGTCACTTATCTCGAAGATTCCGCTTGCGAGAACCTTCTACGTGAGCGTGAAGCAGGTAGTGCAGACGCTTTTTTTCACCTCCCAGATGCAGAGCATGAAAAGAGTCGTGCTGGTCGAGTACCCTCGAAAGGGGATTCGCGCCATAGCTTTCGTAACAGGAGTTACGGAGGCCGGGAGAGGCCACAACACCACCGACCAAAAACTCGTCAGCCTGTTCGTTCCCACCACGCCGAATCCGACAAGCGGTATTTACATAATGGTTCCGGAGGAGGAACTGCAGGAACTGGATATTTCCGTGGAAGACGCGTTTCGGCTTATAGTTTCCGCCGGGATTTCTCAAAGCGACTCCGATGTTTCTGGGCAAGATAAAAAAAACGATTGATTCTTTCGGGATGCTTAGTCCCGGGGACGTGGTTATTGCGGGAGTGTCCGGGGGATCGGACTCCATGGCGCTTCTGTTCGCTCTCTGGGATCTGCGGGAGTTCTATCCAGATACGGACGTGGTGGTTTCCCACGTCAATCACGGGCTCAGGGGCGCCGAATCGGACCAAGACTTCGAGTTTGTGAGGGAAGCGGCACGACAACTCGGCTTTTCGTTCGAGTGCGTACGGGTCGACACCGAGGCCTTCAGGAAAAAACATGGACTTTCCCTTGAAGACGCTGCCAGGGAGCTTCGCTACGGTTTTTTCAAAGATATTCTCGCGAAACGCTCGGCTCAGAAAATCGCCACGGCGCACACGCTTAACGACCAGGCGGAGACCGTCATAATGAGATTCATAAGGGGAAGCGGTTCTCAGGGTCTTGCCGGGATAAGACCGTCAGTCGGCAACATAATACGTCCCCTAATAAACGTTACCAAGCTCGAAGCCAGGGAGTACCTTCAGTCAAAAGGGGTGTCCTGGAGGGAAGATTCGACCAACAGTTCTGATGAGTTTCTAAGGAACAGGGTAAGAAACGAACTTGTTCCCCTGCTTGAGAGCTACAATCCGGCCGTCGAGCAGGTTCTCTCCCGGGTGGCGGCTGTCTGTGCCGCGGAAGCGGATTTTATTTCGGCCGAGGGCGAGAGGAGATTCGCTAAACTTGCCCGTGCCGTGGCCGGAGGCGTGCTCGGAGACACGGAAAAACTTCTTCGCGAACCTCCGGCAATCAGATTCTCCGTGATGAGAAAATCGATTTTGGCCGTAAAAGGAGACTTAAACTCCGTTTCCGCCAAGCATCTTTTCTCGATTGATGAAGTGGTGCGCTCGGGGGAATCTTCAGTTGAGGTGAACCTTCCCGATGGAGTTGTTTTTCATGCGGGCCACGGGGTTTTCTATTTCACGCGCGAGGAGAATTTACGCGACTTTCCGCCAACCGAGATAAAAAGCCACGGAACCCACCGCATCTCACCGGATCTTGAAATCACTGTTGAACTTACAGACGACGTTTCTCTCTGGGGCGCGGCAGATGTTGGATACTTTGCGCCCGAAAAAGTCGGTTTCCCCATAACGCTTAGGAGCTTTTCCGAGGGTGACAGGTTCGTTCCGCTCGGAATGAAGGGAGCCAAGAAACTGAAGGATTTTTTCATTGACGAAAAAATACCGAGATTCCTGAGAAAAAAAGTACCGGTTTTTGAGACTCAAGACGGAATAATCTGGGTGGGCGGGCTAAGAACGGATAACAGGTTCAGGGCGGATAAGATGAAAGGGCCGTGGTTAAGGATAAGAATTTGCGGTTCTTCGCAGAAACTGCTCGACCTTGTGGTTAAAAATCCTCAGGAGTCCTAGGAACTCTCCCCAAGCCCGCTTTTAGCCATGTAGCACGCTCCAAGCACTCCAGAGTCATCTCCCAGAACTGCTCTTTTTATCTGAAGCCCCCTGGCAGCCCCGCCAAGACACCTTCTTTCGGCTTCCTCAAGCGTTTTCTCTATAAAAAGTTCCCATGCACCTGAGAGTCCTCCGCCCACGATCACCGTTTTTACGTCCAGAACATTTACGAGAATCGATATTCCCACTCCCAGATTCGTCCCGAAGTCGTTCCATACGGAGATGGCCGCCCGGTCTTTTTCACGCGCAAGCTCCGCTAGGAGTTCGGGGATAGTCGATTTTTTTGTACCGGCGAGCTTTTCGCGGAGTTCTGCGTGCTCGTGGACGATTCTTTTTATCGCTACCTGCGAAACATAGGTCTCAACGCAGCCTCTTGCCCCGCAGGCGCAGAGGGGTCCCGACGGGTCAATCGCCATGTGTCCCACTTCCCCGGCGAAGCCGTCTTCTCCCGACCAGAGCCTGCCGTTGAGGATTATTCCGCCTCCGAATCCGGTTCCCAAGGTTATCATTACCATTGAGTTTGAACCTCTTCCCGCCCCAGCACGGTGTTCTGCGAGAGCCGCGCAGGAAGCGTCGTTTTCAACAAAAACTGGGGTTTTCGTTCCGATTCTGTCTAAAAGGGCTTCGGTAAATGGAAAATCCTTTGTATTGGCTATATTCGGGGCTTGGACTAAGGTGCCGTTTCGACGGTCAACGGTTCCCGGTATGCCTATGCCGATTGCCGATATTTCTTCCCCGGCAAATCCTTCTATGAAACCGGCTAGGTTCTCCATGAGTCTGGAGATGCCCATGTGGGCCTCTGAGAGGGTTTTTCTTTCCCCGAGCGCATCTCCTCCCTCGGATATGATCTTTCCCCTGAGATTGGTTCCCCCTATATCTATGCCGAGAAATTTCCGCTTCATTTTCTGTTTCTAAACTGTGAGGAGCACAGGTCCTGAGGCCGAATCACCCCGGAACTTCTATTTTACCCAGTACCCTTCTAAAAGCTTAAATCAAGCGAAAAAATCAAATCGAAATTATAATTAATTCACAGGTTGCCTGACCGAGAGCTGCCTAATTTTACCTGTGCCATCGAGCACCTAGTCAGGACAAGCGCCTCGGTCAAGCGCCGTGATAAATGCCCAACAGGAAGTTTGCGCCATCGAGCGCCGGTACTGGTTCTGTCAAGCATCACGGCAAACCCGAATACATATGAAGGTATTAATTTACATGAAGAATGGTAAATCTCTATTTTTTGCAGGCATTGACTGGGGGAAAAACTCTCACCAGGTCTGCGTCGTCAACCAGGAAGGTTCCGTCGTCGGAGAAAAAAGCTTCAAGCATACCGGAGGAGGTCTTTTTGAAATGTCTCAGTGGATGAGGGAAGTGTCAGGCTCTGAGGACTGCGACATGGCCGTGGCCATAGAGGTGAACCAAGGCCCGGTGGTGGAAAGTCTTTGTGAACAGGGATTTATGGTTTATTCCATAAATCCGAAGCAGCTTGACCGCTTCAGGGACAGGTTCTGCGTCTCAGGAGCCAAGGATGACAGAAAAGACGCCTTGGTTCTCGCCTCGGCGCTCCGCACGGACCGCAAGCACTTCCGCTACGTCGAACCGCAGGACTGCGATGTCATAGCTCTGCGTGAGTTCAACAGAACCAGAGAGGAGCTCACATCGGAGCGTACGCGTCTTGTAAACCGTCTTCGCGCACTGCTGTGGAGGTATTACCCCCAGTTTGAAGAACTTCTCGGCAGTACCGTAAGGCCATGGCATCTGGAGCTTTGGGAGCTTATGCCTTGTCCTTGTGCGGCAAAGGGGAAAAGAGCCTCCACAGTGCAGAAGATTCTCAAACGCAACAGAGTAAGGCGTATTGGCGCGGAGGAGGCGCTCAAGATACTGAGGGCCGAGGAAATAAACGTGAGCGACGCGACCGTGCGGAGCTGCATCTTCCATATAACATCGGTTGTTGAGCGGCTGAAGGTGGCGGATCGTCAGCTCAAGGAGATCAAAGACTCTATCGATAAGATTATAGAGACCATGAACGAAAAGCTTAAGGCCGAGGGGGGCGGGTCGACCGATATTGAGATTCTCCGATCCATTCCGGGCGTGGGGACTGTAGTGCTCGCGACGCTTGTGGCCGAGGCCTGGGACCTTGTACGCCGTCGGGACTTCGAGGCAATTCGGTGTCTCGGCGGTACGGCTCCGGTGACGAGACAATCGGGCAAGACAAAGCTGGTCATAAAGCGAAGGGCTGTGTGCAAGAGCCTCTCAGCCGCGTTTCATGTTCTGGGAGGGGTAGCCGTAAAGCATGATCCGGTAAGCAGGGCCAGGTACGAAGAGCTTCGGGGAAAAGGTCATGGTTACTGCAGATCCGTTCGTACTGTGTGCGACCGTCTTTTGTTCGTCGCCCGCGTCATCCTGGAAAAAGGAGAGCTCTTTGACAAGGAGTTCAGAAAGCCTCTTCCGGATGCCACGTAGAAGGAAATGTTAAAGAAGAAAAACCAGGGAGAAATCTTAAAAAAAGAAATTCGCTATATACATAAAATTTAAGCTTGATAAAAGACAGGAAGTCCTGTCTTTTAGGAAAAATACCGACCACCGCGGTGGTCAAAGACACAGGATTCTTTCCCGCCACCCGGGTTTTTTGCGCAAGCCGCGTATAACAGGGTATAAATTATTCTCATTCACGGTCGTTTGCGTCGTATGTTTTCCTGCGAAAAACCGACAGCTTGAGATGAACCGAAGAACCGCAAGTATTCTATCAGCCGCTTTTTTTCTCTTTCTCTACCTCTCCTGCGAAAGACCCCCCGAGGTTCCAGGCCCCGAGTCAATGCGCATGGTTCCCGTCGTTCCCCAGATGGACGACGATCTTTTCCCCGCGGGATTGAAGGAATCTATCGGCGCAAGCATTGAGAAACTTTCCCGAACAAAGGATTCCCGGCTCGTTTTCGGACAGAAGACCATCTCCTCGGGGGATTATGCTTTAGCCCTCAGTTATCTTCTCGGCAGGCTCGAGGCGGGGGTGACCAAGGATGAGTTCATAAAAGAGGTAAAGGAGAATTTTGATTTCTACGGCTTTCCAGGAAAGCCCTGGGGCAAAGTCTTCATAACCTCTTACTTTTCTCCCGTGCTTTCCGCCTCCCGCACAAGGACCCCGGAGCATACCCAGGCCCTTTACGGAGTTCCCGGCGACCTCGTGCACCTGGGGATAAACAGGTTTATTAAGCAGTTTGAGAGATTTTCGTTTCTTGAGGAGGACAAAATCGCCCGGGGCAAGTTGCAGTCCCTTTACGGCAGGGTCGATCGCAGGGGCCCTGGCAGGATGTCCGAGCTGGTTCCCTACTATTCCCGAACCGAAATCGATTCCGGGGGAAGGCTCAGGGGGAAAGGACTTGAAATCGCGTGGGTTGACCCTGTAGACGCGTTTTTCCTTCAGATTCAGGGCTCCGGCAAAATAAGATTCGCTGACGGAGAAGAACGGGTCATAGGCTACGCCGCCCAGAACGGACATGATTACGTGGCTATAGGGAAATTTCTTTTCGAGTGGATTCCGAAGGAAAAAATGAGCCTGTGGGCCATAGAAAACCACCTGAGATCCCTCTCCTATGCCGAGAGGATGAAGGTCCTTTACAAAAACCCGAGCTACATCTTCTTCCGCGGACTTCCCGGCAAGCCCCAGACCTCTTTTGGAACGGAAGTCATAGACGGACGGACCATAGCGACGGACAAGGCTTTTTTCCCCAGGGGGTCTCTGGCATTTATGGAATTTGAAAGCCCGGTTTTTGAAACTTCCTCTTCAGTTGAGCCGTCGCAATGGAAGCCGGTTTCCCGCTTCGTCATAAATCACGACAGCGGAGGAGCCATAAAGGGCGCCCGGCGCGTCGATCTTTTCTGGGGGGAGGGAAAAGATGCCTCCCGTCACGCGGGTGTGATGAAAAACTGGGGAAAATTCTTCTATCTGGTGCCGAAGGGGGAATTTCTCGTGACACTCAGGCAAAAAAACGGCGGGCCGAGCCCAGGAGGATAAGATGACCGACAAAAAAACGCTTACGTGTTCCCAGATGTCTTCTCAAGGCGGAGAACATCTCTATGGAACCGCTCTCGAGGTAAAGAACTGGTTTTTGCTCGAGTACTCCGGGGTATGGAAAAGAGACGCTTTTCCGCAAAGTGTGCTGCCAGAGGAGGTAAAGAAGCATCTTGAAGGATTCCTTTCCTCTTTTGAGGAATCCAGAATTCAGTTGATAGGGGGTCCGGGCCCAGGCAAGGGCAATCCCGCTTTTTACTACGCGCACTGTTCTGAGTTTTCCCCGAAACTCTACAGATTCGAGATAGAGAAATACGAGGATCTTCTCTCGGTAGATCTTGGGGAACTTGTTCGGACCGGGGAAATAGAGAAATTTTCCTGCGAAGAAAAACTTGCTCTGGTCTGCACCCACGGAGCCCGCGACGGGTGCTGCGCGGTGGCGGGGTCGGGGGTTTACAAGGAACTTCTCAAAAAAGAGGGGCTCCGCGCGTGGAGAACTACCCATGTCGGAGCCCACCGCTTTGCCGCCAACATCGTTATGCTTCCCGAGGGCATATACTACGGAAGGGTAAACGGAGAGAATCTCGAGGATGTTGTTTCCTCTCATCTGCGCGGCGAGATTTTTCTTGACTGCTACAGGGGAAGGTCCTGTTTTTCCCAGACTTCGCAGGTTTCTGACTATTTTTTGAGAAAAGAGATAGGGAAACTCGGTATTTACGACATAAAGTGGGAATTTGAGAAGGACCGCGAGGACTACACCGCGGCCGAATTCGGGGTGGAGGGGGAAACCACGGTTTACAGCATAAACACGGTGGTCATGAACAGTGGCGTAAAGCTCCGTACCAGCTGTGATTCACCGGAAGTAAAGGGGATACCTCAGTTTTTTTTCTACAGCATAATTCCCTATGAGCCCCAGAGAGGGGAAAAAGAGGATTCCTGATTGCTCCCTAGGGCGAAGCGCGCCGCTGCCCCAGAGATTCCACAAAATCAAGAATTTCCCGCGAAAGGCGTTTTGAACTTTGCTCGTCGGGAATCACCGTGTCCGTAACAAAAACGTTTACTCCAAGCAATTTTATGCTAGCTGCCTCTGCCGCATCCGAGCGGTCAATCACCAGAATGTCAAGAAAATCGGCGTAGAGCCTTGCCACCTGTGTCGAGGAAGCCTCCATCCCCAATCCTCTCATCAGCTTGTCGGCGGGACCCTTAAGGGGTTTTCCGCGCATAAGGGGGCTTATGGCCACCTTGAGTCCCGGCGCGCCAACGAGCCTTTCCATCACTCCCCCTATCTCGAGTATGGGTCCTATGCTGATTATGGGGTTGCTCGGGCATATGATCACAAGATCGGCGCCGTCTATTGAGTCGAGGACAAGCGGAGCGGCAGAAGCTTCGCGTGCGCCTTTTATGTTAACGCCTTTAACCCCTGGGCGCATCGCGTGCTTTATATAGTATTCCTGGAAATGCATCTCCCCCTGGTCCGTCTCTATCCATGTCTCGACCCTGTCGTCGCTCATGGGCAGTATGCGCATTTCTCCGAGCCCGAAGCGCTGTGCTATCTTGGAGGTGGATTCACTAAGGGTTCCGCCCGCGTCGGTGACGGCTTTTCTGAACAGGTGAGTGGCGAGATCCCTGTCGCCGAGGCCAAACCACGTCGGAAAGCCGAACCTCGCGGCAGCGCTCAGAACTTCGAACGTATCGTCGCGAAGTCCCCACCCCTTTTTTTCATCTATGCTTCCCGAAAGCCTGTAGATTATGGTATCTATGTCCGGAGAGACCCTCATTCCGTAGAGGTCCATGTCATCCGCCGTGTTCACTATTACGGTGAGTTCCGATGGGGGAATTACCCCCGTGAGTCCCTTAAGGAATTTCGCGGCTCCGCTTCCGCCGCCAAGTGCTGTTATCATCTGAGTTTCGTTATGCCCCCGGGCATTTCACCTGTAAGCTATTTAAGCGCCTTATCAGTGTCAAGCCGAGGGACTGGTACGGCCCCTGCGGGCAGCTTGAAAGTTGATGCCGCCTCGTATAGAGTTTATTCGTTTTTCCAAGGAAAATCCCGTTGCCGTTTGATATCATAAAAAACAAGCAGAATCTTCTCACAAGGGGGCTGCTTCTCCTGCTTGCCTTTACCTTCGTTATCGGTTTCGGATACGTGGGAGGAATAAGTATCGGAGGGCGGGGCCCAAGCGGCGGAATTGCGGTCGAGGTGAACGGGGATAAGGTTTCCACCGCGCAGTTCTATAACCTGAGGGACTCGATGCTTGACCGCCTGCGCCAGAGCGACCAGGAAATTTCGGATGAGCTTCAGGAATATGTGAACTTTTCCGTGATCGACTCGCTGGTCAACAAGAAGCTGCTTGCCCAGAAGGCGGACGAGCTCGGAATCAGGGTAAGCCAGGAGGAGCTCTCAGACGCTATAAGAAACGATCCCGGTTTCCAGATAGACGGCGCTTTCGTCGGTTTTGAGCGCTACAGGGATTTTATTTCAAGGGGACTTAACCGCACCGTAAAGGATTTTGAGGATTCCTACAGGGAGGATCTCCTGGTGGCTAAACTTGTTTCGGTCGTTGACAGTTCGGTAACGGCAAGCGACGAGGAGCTTTTAAGCATCTACAGAACTCGCGAAGAGAAAATCGATCTCCACTACGTCTCGTTTGCGGCCGAAGACTACCTTGAGGGGCAGGGGGCAAGCGAAGAGGAAATAGCCCGGTATTACAAAGAAAACACTGATCTTTTCTGGGAACCCGAGAAAAGAAAGGCGCGCTACGTAAAGCTTGCTCCCGGGGATTTTGCCGCGGATGCTGAGGTCTCCGATGAGGAAATCGAGGCTTACTACAGGACTTACCCGGAAGAATTTGCTTCCGAAGGGACCCCGAAACCTTTTGATGAAGTGAAGCCGGAGATAAAAAAGCAGCTCATCGAGGGCAAGTCCCAGCTTCTTTACGACCGGTTCCTTGATGAGTTCCTCCGCAAAAAACGCTCCTTCTCCGACCTTCTTTCCGAAAAAAGCTCTCTTGATGTGCGGGAAACCGCTGGGTTTACTCTCGGGGGCGTGAGCGGAGACGTTCCCGGTGCCATAAGAAGAGAGGCTTTTTCCGTTAAGAAAAAAAGGCTTTCAAACGTGGTTCTTCAGGATTTTACCTGGTTTTTCGAAGTGACCGGCGTTGAGCCCTCAAAGCGCTCAGCGGTTGAGTCCGTGCGCGGGGAGATTCTCGGGGCCCTTAAAAGGGAAAAGGCCGTCGAGAGTGCAAGGGAAGCCGCAGGGGACAATCTCGGAAAGATAAAAGCCTCGGGCAAGAGTTTTGCTGCGGCCGCAAAGTCTCTGGGTCTTTTCGTTGAGGAGACCGGTTTTTTCACAAGGGCTGAGAATCCTCTAGGGGCCGAATCCGGGGATTTCGTCTCCGACGTCTTCGGGCTCAGAAGCAACCGGTCGACCCCAGATCGCGTTTACAGGTCTGGGGAGACTTTCTACATAGTGTCGCTTGCGAACACAAAGTCCGTTGACAGCGGTGCCTTCGGGCTTGAGAAGGATTCCTTCAGGCGGCGTGAGGTCTCGGCGCGAAAGGCCCGCGTGATCGAAGGGCTGCTTGAGAACCTTCGGGAAAACTCCAAAATCTCACCCAACAAGAACCTCTTTCCCCGGGGAGGATAATTTCCCGCGCGGGAATTTGAAAGAACCCGGGATTTATGGTATAATGGTTATTGACCGGAAGACCATGATCGACAAGGAATCTTTTTTCACATACCGCCCAATCCGTATCCCGGCGGCTTTCTTCAGATTCTGGCCCCGTCAGGGCTTCTAAAAATTGATGCGGGAATTTTAATTTCCTGGTTAGGGCAAGGATTTTGCGCAAAACAGGCGGCGGCACACGTGAACGTCACGATGCCGGGCTGCGGTTCTCCCATGAGAATTAAAGCGCTTGAAATAGCAGGTTTTAAATCTTTTTACCTGAAAACAAAGATAGATCTCTCCGAGGGCATAACCGCCATAGTCGGTCCCAACGGCTGCGGAAAGTCCAACATTCTTGACGCCATCAAGTGGGTAATCGGCGAACATAACCCGAGACTGCTGCGCGCTGGGGGCATGGAAGACGTTATCTCCAACGGAAGCGCCGAACTGAAGCCACTGGGCATGGCCGATGTGTCCCTGATTCTCGAAGGGGTGGAGGGCTTCGGTTTCGAGGAAGTCAGAATCCGAAGGAAGCTTTACCGCTCGGGAGAAAGCGAATACAGCATAAACGGGGTTAAATGCCGCCTCAAAGACATAACCGAGATGCTTCTTGACACCGGAGTGGGCGCGAGGGCCTATTCGATCGTCGAGCAGGGCCAGATCGACTCCTTCATAATGTCAAAACCCGAAGAGAAAAGGAAGTTCATAGAGGAAGTCGCGGGAATTGAGAAATACAAGCTCAGGAGAAAGGAAACCCGGAGCAGAATAGAGTCGACCAAGGAGAACCTCTCTCGCGTTCTGGACATGAAGCGTGAGGTGTCAGACCGCATCGAGGCTGTGGCACTGCAGGCAAACCGCGCCAGGCAGTACGGAGAGCTTACCAAACGCGCCCGCTCGCTTGAGTTCGATGTCCTCTCGGCCAAACTCTCAAACTCGGAGCAGCGGAGAAAAACGCTTCTTGAAAAAAAGCTCGGAATAGAGCAGCTGGTCCTCTCGGCAGACGCCGGAGTGGAAGAGCGTCGAGGGCTGCTTCAAAGTGCCAGAGAGAAAAACTCTGTTTCCGGCCAGCAGCTTGGGTCTCTTGAGAAAGAAATCTACGAGCTTCAGGCGCAGAAAAAGGAAAACGAATACCGCAGAGGCTCGATTGAACGGGAGATCGCCGGAATTTCGGGCTACGTAGCGAACATAGAAGCCGAGATAGAAGGCCTCGGGCAAGAAATTTCTGAGATGGAGGCGAAAAGCAGCCGAGCCGAGCACCAGTCAGGAGAGCTTAGAAACACCCGTCTATCGGCCTCCGAGGAGATCTCGCGCGAGGAAAACAATCTTGCGTCTCTCAAAAGCGAATGGGAGCGTGGCAAAAAGGAGCTTGAGGAAACGGGGAACCTGCTCTCTGACGTGATGACAAGGAGAAGTTCGCTTGGAAGTACCATAGGCGCTTTCTCTGAGGAGCTTGAAGAACTTGCGGAGAAAAAAGAAGCGCTTGACGGGGAAGTTTCCGCTTTGGGGCTTGAAAAACTCGAGTGCGAGAACCGGCTTGCCTCACTTCGTCGCCGGGAAGGTGAAATAAAAAACGAGTTCACCTCGGCCGCCAAGGAAAAAGAGGAGGTCGATTCGCGTCTTTACGACCTCAGGGTCGAGCACGAGAAGAAACTCGGGGAACTGAGGGGCCTTGAAGGCAGAAAAAAAGACTGCGTCTCAAGGATGGAGGCCCTTAACAAAATACAGAGCAATTACGAGTGGCTTCCCGACGCCACGCGCAAGTTCGTGCTTGAGCGCAAGCAAAGAGGCGTGCTGGGGGTCGTTTCCGATTTCGTCTCCGTTCCGAGAAGCTATGAAAGAGCGGTCGAAGCGGCTTTCGGGGAAAAACTCAACTGGATAGTGGTCGAGGGAAGCACGGAGGCGGTTGCCGCGGTTGAGCTTCTGAGGGAGTTTGACGCGGGAAGGGGAACATTCATACCGGCCACGGACAGGTTCGCAAGAAACGGCGCGGGCAATGGAAACGGGGCAAACGGTCACACAAAGCCGGAGGCAACCTCCCTTAACGGTCTCCTCGACGTGAAGGTTATAGAAAAGAACCTCGTCGATTCCATGCTCCAGGAAGTCTACGTAACTTCCGACCTGCGGGAAGCCATCAGCCTTAAGAACCGGACGGGCAACGGTGCGTGCTTCGCCACCCTTGAAGGGGACTACATTGATTCCCAGGGAGCAATAACAGGGGGGAAATCCTCTGCGGGCGTGTTTGAGAGAAAAAGAGAAATAGAGGAGCTTGAGGAACAGACACAAACCCTCTCAGTCCATGTCACGGAACTGGAGGCGTCCTGCAAGGCGCTGCGCGAGGAGATGGATGCGCTTGAGAGCCGCCGTACTGAGGTTGGGGAGCTTCTTCGGCGCTGCGAGATAAACTCGGTTGAAAACGTAAAGGACCGCTCAAACGCGGAGACCAGGATAGAGGACCTTGAGACAAGGATCGCCAACCTCAGTGCACAGCGTGATGAGCTTGAGCGCAAGCTCGGGAGCAAGAACCGCACCATTGAGGAAATGGGATCGCTTATAGAGCAGCTTGACGGTCAAAGAAGCACTCTCGAGTCAAAATACGGGGAAATCGAAAAACGGGCACTTGAGTTCGCTGAGGAGGAAAAAACGCTTCAGGAGAAAATCACGAAACTCAGGATAGATAACGCCGGGGTTCTTGAGAGGGAAAAGGCCCTTGAACACGAGAAATCGGAAGCCGAAAGAATAAAGGCGGTTATAAACGAGAAGCTTTCACTTCGAAGAAAGGACGTGGAGCTTAAAAAAGGCGAAGAGGAAGCGCTTTCCGTGTCAAAACGGGAGGCGGAAGAGGAGTTTGAAAAGATATGCCGCGATCTCGGCTTAAGAGAGGAGTCCTTCGGGGAATTCAGGGAAAAAGTATCGCGCTACGCGGAGGATCTCCAGAGAAGCGAAGAGGAATTTGAAACCGCCTCAAGAGAACTTTCATCGCGAAGAGAACAGCTTGCCACGGCGCAGGCGCAGCTTGAACGCGCTGAGGACGAGTTTGGGTATCTAAGTGAACAGTACCAGGAAGCATTCGGCGAAGATTCCCCTGATGCCTCGCAGGATCCGGATCTCCCCCGTGTTTCGATACCCGAGAGGGAGAGGGAGCTTAAGACCCTTCGGCGGCGCATAGAGAATTTCGGTCCCGTAAATCTTCTTGCGCCCGAGGAATACGAGCAGCTTGAGGAAAGAAACAGTTTTCTCCAGCGCCAGACCGACGATCTTGCCCGGGCGCTTGATTACCTTGAAAGCGCAATAAGAAAACTCGACAGGGAGTCGATTTCGAGGTTCCGGGAGGCGTTTGAGACCGTGAACAGGAAATTCAGCGAGACCTTCGGCAAGCTTTTCGAAAATGGGGAGGCACGCCTTGAGCTTACAGACCCCACAAACCTGCTTGAAACCGGAGTGGAGGTCATGATCAGGCCCGGAGGAAAGAGGTTCCAGCCCATAAATCTGCTCTCGGGAGGAGAAAAGGCGCTCTCGGCCATAGCAGTCATAATCTCCGCATGCCTAGTAAAACCCGTCCCCTTTATCTTTCTCGACGAAATAGACGCCGCGCTCGATGAGTTGAACACCGTTAGGTTCAACAAGATCCTAAGCCAGATATCTACCCACTCCCAAGTGGCTGTTATCACGCATAACAGGACAACCATGCAGCAAGCCGGCGCGCTTATAGGCATAACTACAGACGGCACCGCCGCATCAAGAGTAGTAAGCGTGAAGCTTGACGCCTGAAGTCGCCCCGAGAGAAATTTCCTTGTCTATTTCCCACGGATTATTACACTGTTTTAGGAGGACTGTTCCTGGATGTCTCAGGACTCGGTAGGAAAGGAGACTGCTTCGGCACATGATTTCTTACGTGCTAAAAAAAATAGTCGGCTCTCAGAACGAGAGGGAAGTTAAAAAGCTCGGCGTTCTGGCCGAGCGTATAAACGCCCTTGAAGAGACGCTGGTCGAGGTGCCCACTCCGGATCTTTGCGCGAAGACCGCGCAGTTCCGGGAACTGGTCCACTCCCGCCTAGGCCCGAACGGAGACATGGCCGACGAGAAATACTTTACGGAGATGGAGCAAGTTCTAGAGGAAATTCTGCCCGAGGCTTTTGCGACCGTGAGGGAAGCGTCGAGAAGGACTATAGCCATGAGGCATTTCGACGTCCAGATGATAGGGGGGATAGTTCTTCACAAGGGCAGAATAGCCGAGATGAGAACGGGGGAAGGAAAGACGCTTGTGGCCGTTTTGCCCCTTTACCTAAACGCCCTTGCTGGGCTCGGTTCCCACCTGATCACCGTAAACGATTACCTGGCCGCCAGGGACGCCGCGTGGATGTCGCCGGTTTTCATGGTTTTGGGCATGAAAGTCGGGGTTATAAATCATGACGCATCCTACGTGCTTGCCTGGGAGGATCCTGGGCGGGCTGAGGAGTCCATAGAGAAAAACCTGACCGCGTGGCCGAACGAGTACCTCGCAAGCGACATTCTTCCCGAAAAAAACCTCGAGATCATAAATTCCTTCAAGACTTGCCTGGAACCTTCTTCAAGACAGAATTCCTATGGGGCGGATATCACCTACGGCACCAATAACGAGTTCGGTTTTGACTACCTGCGCGACAATATGAAATTCTCCCTTGAGGATTACGTTCAGCGCGGCCACAATTTCGCCATAGTGGACGAGGTCGACAGCATTCTAATAGACGAGGCGAGAACCCCGCTTATAATTTCTGGACCTTCAGAAGACTCCACAGATCTTTACTACGATGTGGACAAAGTGGTGAAGACGCTCTCCGGGAAAAGCGATTTTACCGTGGATGAGAAAACAAGACAGGTGGACCTCAGCGAAGAGGGTGTCTCCAAGGTGGAAAGAGCCCTTGATGTTCCGAACCTCTATGATCCCATCAACCTCAAGACTCTCCACCACGTGAACCAGTCCCTTAAGGCCAACACCCTTTTCAGCCGCGACGTGGACTACATGATGCAGGACGGAAAGGTGGTGATAGTCGATGAGTTCACGGGAAGGCTCATGCCGGGGCGCAGGTGGAGCGACGGGCTTCACCAGGCGGTCGAGGCTAAGGAAGGAGTGGAAATCGAAAGCGAGAACCAGACGATGGCCACCATAACCATCCAGAACTATTTCAGGATGTACAGAAAACTTGCCGGGATGACCGGTACCGCCGACACAGAAGCGTTTGAGTTCAAACACATATACGATCTTGACGTTACCGTGATACCGACCCATAAGCCGCTTATAAGGAAAGATTACAATGATGTTGTCTATAAGACCGAGCGCGAGAAGTTCAACGCCGCGTGCTCAGAGATAAAGGAAATGAATTCCGCCGGCCGGCCGGTGCTTGTCGGTACCTCCTCGATCGAGCAGTCGGAAAAACTGAGCGAATACCTTGAGAAGATAGGTCTTGGGCATAACATCCTAAATGCCAAGCAGCACGGAAAAGAGGCCGAGGTCGTCGCCCAGGCGGGCAGGATTGGAGCCATAACCATAGCGACAAACATGGCGGGGCGGGGAACGGACATACTGCTCGGCGGAAACCCGGAGTTTCTTGCGAGGGATATTCTCAGGAAGGAGTTTCGGGTCCAGCCCGAGGAAGCGGATCCGAAGCAATACGAGGAGGCGCTTTTCGAGGCGAAATCGATCTGCGATTCGGAAAAAGAGAAAGTGAAGGAACTCGGAGGACTTCACATCCTCTCGGTCGAAAGACACGAAGCGAGAAGGATAGACAACCAGTTTCGGGGAAGATCGGGAAGGCAGGGGGATGACGGTTCTTCGAGATTCTATGTCTCGCTTGAAGACGACCTGATGCGCATTTTCGCCTCTGAGAGGATAACGGGGGTTATGGATAAGCTAGGGTGGCAGGAAGGGGAGCCGATCGAGCACTCGATGATAAGCAAGTCAATTGAGAACGCGCAGAAAAAGGTTGAAGGCAGGAATTTCGACATACGCAAGCACCTTCTAAGGTACGACGACGTGCTCAATACCCAGAGAGACGTTGTCTACAAGCAGCGCCGCGAAATCCTAGAAGGCGGCGAGAGCCTGAGAGAAATGCTTTTTTCGTTTTCAGAAGATGTTGTGCGGGAAGTAGTGGACAGTTACCTGGCGCAGAGGGACGACAGCGCGGAGTTTGATTTCTCTGAGCTTCGCGAAGTTCTCGGGAGAATTTTCGGAACGGAGATTGAGATTGCGGCTTCTGCAAAGGCGGACGGGGAAGCTATAACGGATGAAGTCATCGAGAAGCTAATTGAGGCGTACCGCGAGAAGGAAGAGCGTATAGGTTCTGAGCACCTAACGCAGGTTGAACGCTACGTCATGCTTCAGCACATCGACTATCTCTGGAAGGACCATCTTCTTAACATGGATCACCTCAGGGAAGGGGTCGGGCTCAGAGGGTATGCGCAGAAAGACCCCCTTCGGGAATACACCAAAGAGGGTTTTGACATATTCACTCTAATGATGGACAAGTTCAAGACGGACGTCTCCTCCAATCTGTTCAGGATACAGCCTGCGAGCGAAGAACAGATCGAGGAACTTGAGCGCAAAAGAGAGCTTGAGGAGAGGAAGATGGTGCTCGGTCGGGGAGAGGGTTCGGAAGAGAAGGCCAAGACCCCGGTCAGGAGAACGCAGAAAAAAGTCGGTCGAAACAGCCCGTGCCCTTGTGGCAGCGGCAAGAAATACAAAAGGTGCTGCGGCCGGTAACAATATAGGGATAAGGTGTTTTAATGGCAGGAAAAATTTACATTCGCAAGGGTAGAGCCTCTCTTTTCTCTCTTCCTTTCATTGCGCTTTTCGTGGTTGTAGCCATCTGTCTTTTTGCGTTTTTCGGCGTTTTGGCCTTGGTTGCGGTTGGCGTGCTGGGGGCCGGAGCCTCGATTTTAAGGAAGCTGTTTCCCAGCAAAGACAAAAAAGGCGGTTCGCAGGTGGGTGGACCCGAGGGAGATACCATTACCCTTGGGGAGGACGATTACGAAATAAGGGATGTGGACTAGTTTCCCCGGATGGCGCGCGGAACTCGTGTCAGAGCGCCTTTTCTATTTCTCCCGCCAAACTCAGGTCTTTTTCCGTGATTCCTCCCTCGCTGTGGGTTGAAAGCGTGATGGAAACTTTGTTCCACCGGATCAGGATGTCCGGGTGATGGTCGGCCATTTCTGAAAGAAGCGCGACCTTGTTCACAAACCCCATGGAATCGACGAAATTTCTGAGAACAAACGTCTTTTCTATCTCTTCTCCCTTTCTCTGCCAGCCGTCAAGAGCCTCAAGCGCGGAAGAAATTTCTTTTTCGGTTAAAAGTGCCATATATTTTCTCATTATATATTAACCGGGGTGAGTATTCCATTGAACGAACCTGAAGCTTCACCGAGCGCTGTTTTCATAGGTGTCGGCGGCAATATTGGCCCCGTGCGTGAGAATTTCATCCGCGCCCTGAGAAGCATCGAAAAGTACGCGCACGTGGCGGCCGTATCTTCTCTTTACGAGTCAGAACCTGTGGGACCGCAGGATCAGCCGAAATTCACAAATGCCGTAGTCAAAGTGGAAACGGAACTTTCCCCTTTTGAGCTTCTCAAGTGCCTGAAGGCAATCGAAGAGAAAATCGGGAGAAAAAAAACAAGAAGGTGGGGACCGAGGGTAATCGATCTTGACATAATCTTCTACGGGAATCTGGTAATAACTACCGACTCTCTAGTTATACCCCATCCGAGGGCGCACGAAAGAAGGTTTGTCCTTGAACCCTTGCTCGAGATAGAACCGGCCGCCTGGCATCCTGTGAAAAACATGACGGTAAGAGATATATGTTCCGGGCTCGGGGGTTCGCAGGCGATTTCGAAAACCGACGGCCCTGAGGTGCTTCTCTGACCCTGGTTTGGGGCTACTTGGCCCGCGCGAATTTTTCCGCTGCCTCAAGCGTGTTCCAAAGAAGCATGGTTATGGTCATCGGTCCCACCCCGCCGGGAACGGGGGTTATGTAGGAGGCCTTTTCCTTTACGTCCTCAAAGTCAATGTCGCCGACGATCTTTCCGCTCTCGCTCCTGTTGATTCCAACGTCGACTAAAACGGCTCCGTCCTTTATCATCTCCTTTTTTATGAACTGCGGATCCCCTATTGCGACTATCAGTATGTCCGCCATGGTGGTTATGGACGGCAGGTTTTCAGTTTCGATATGGGCTATGGTGACGGTGGCGTCCCTGTTGAGCATCAAGGCCGCTGCGGGTTTTCCAACTATGTTGCTTTTTCCCACGACCACTACGTGCTTGCCGAATATCTCTATGTCGTAGTAATCGAGAAGTTTTTCTATTCCGTACGGGGTGCAAGAGATGGCGCTAGGGTTTTCTTGGAACAGTTTTCCGGTGTTCTCGGGATGAAACCCGTCGACATCTTTGTCAGGAGACATCTTTCTTATCACTTTTTCCGGATTCATATGGATCGGGAGGGGAAGCTGTACCAGTATGCCGTGAATCTTTTCATTTAGGTTTAGGCGCTCGATCAGCGAAAGAAGCTCCTCTTGTGAGGTTTCCTCTGGAAGATTGTATTCTTCTGAAAACATTTCACATCTTCCGCAGGCCCTTCTCTTGTTCCTCACGTATATTTCGGACGCGGGATCGTCGCCGACCAGAATGGAAGCAAGACCGGGCACTACTCCCGTGCGGTCTTTAAGTTCCTTGGTCCTTCGGATGATCCATTTCTTGATGTCTTGAGAGACTTTTTTGCCATCCATGATTTTAGACATGTTCAGTTCCCTTTTTTTCGAAAGATGGCTGGTTGGAAAATTGTTAGTATAATCGACTCCGGCGGGTTAATCCACATTGGACCGGATTTATCTAGATAGTGTCTGCCAGAGAAGTCCTTGCAACGCCCCGCGGGAAGCCGGCTCGGTCAGAGTCGAACCTTGGGAAGCGTTATCAATAACCCAGAACGCTGTAGTCGCCGTTCACGATCAGACGAATCGAGACGTAGAGTCCCAGTAGCGCGAAAAGCACCCATGGAGAATTCATCCCCCAGATGTAGATGTACATATCCCCTCGGCTGATCCGGGTTTGTCGATTGGCCGAGAAGAAACTGACCCAATAAACTGAGGTTATGTACGTCAGCTGCCAGAACAGTATCACTCCGATGATGCCTGCGACGAGGGCGGACAAAATATCGAAGGTGAAGGTTGCGTAGAGGATCAATGTCGGGACCGGGGTCACGAAGCCGTTGGCAATATCCACGTTGTAACCATATGTGCGCCGGTCTGCGTAGGAACCGTCGAACTGGGAGTACGTAGCCCAGACATCTGCCCATACCGTCGGCGACAACACCCTCGTCAACGGAATCTTTGTAGTAAGGAATTCGGTGGCCGGTTTTCGGCCCGTTTCCCGCCAGCGCTTGCGCCAGTATTCGGTGCGCCGCTCGATATAGGTGCGTCTGAGAAACAGGCACACCTCCCAATAACAGATCACTAGGTTAATCGAAAGGAACAGAATCAACAGGGCATGAATAACGTTGAAATCCCCGCGGGTCCAGTAACGCGCGCCAATTCCCGCCAATGTCAGAATTGCGATAACCAGCAGCGTGAACAGCACCGCCGAAATCCCCAGTCGGACCCGGTGTGCCTCGGGTTTGGAGTGTGCTCGGTCGCTTCGGTTTTCGGGCATGTGTTCTGATCCTCGCAAAAAGTCCGGCGTTACGGCTCGCTGCATTGTCCCCTTCGGAGCGTCCTATGCCCCGGACAAACGTGTCGCACTCCGTACGGGCACTTTTGATAGGGAAATTATATACAATATTTCTATACTCTACTTTTTTGTGGAAAGTCCGAGGTAATCAGTGGCTATACATCTTGGGATTCATATGTTGAAACGTTTTCTGCTAATCGGCCTGTTATGCTTTCCCGTGGCTGCCTGGATGCTCTACAAGCCAATGCGAGTTATTGCCCCTGAATTAAATGGAGTTTCATGTATCGGTGAGGATATTTGCACTGACAATGCGTTGCGCTACGAAGAAGCAATTGTGTTATATGAGGAAGCTTATGAATTTGTAAATTCGTCGGTTGGAATCCTCGAAAAGAAACCCCGAGTCATTTTTTGTGCTTCTCAGGCTTGTTTTCAATCTTTTGGGTTTAGCAAAGCGGCTGCAAGCACCGTAGGCACGTCCGGTATTGTTATTGGTCCGCGTGGGTGGAAAAACTACTACGTTCGTCACGAGATGATTCACCATTTACAGGCAGAACGGCTTGGTGTTTTAAAGCAGTTGCGCAGCCCCGTTTGGTTCAAGGAAGGAATGGCTTACTCGCTTAGTCAGGATCCCCGATCGGACCTCTCCGAACTTTTCCAGAAGTACCGTTTGGAATTTGAGAAATGGTATCAGTCAGTGGGTAAAGAGAATCTGTGGAAAGAGGCGCGAAAACTGTAACGATGCATAGAAGTCAAAATCAGTCAACCTTGGGTTTCAGGTTTTCCCGAAGTGATTAAGAGGCCCGTGCCCCTTCCCTATTTCGAGAGAATTTCTTATCGCCTCTGTTATGAAGGCTTTTGAATTTTCCAGGGAAACTGAAAGAGACATCCCCTTCGCCAAAAAAGCGCATACGGCTGCCGAAAAAGTGCAGCCAGTCCCGTGGGTGTTTTTCGTTTCGATCCTCTCGCTAACTAGTTCTTCAAATGTCTCCCCGTCGAAAAAAATATCCACTGCGGGGAGGGTTCCCGCTAAATGCCCCCCTTTTACGAGAACGCTCTTCGCTCCAAGCGAGTGAATTTTCTCAGCGGCGATCTTCATGTCGCTTATGTTGCTTATGCTTACAGAGCTAAGTATCTCCGCCTCGGTTATGTTCGGAGTAACTATGAGCGCCCTTGGGATAATCTCTTCCTTTAGAAGCTCCGTTGAGTTTCTTAAAAGAGTGGTTCCGCCTTTTGAATGCATCACGGGGTCGACAACCAGTTTTTCGATTGCGTATTTATCTATTTTTTCAGCTACTGTCTCGACGATTTTTTCATTGGAAAGCATCCCGAGCTTAGCCGCGTCGCAACCTATGTCGCTCATCACGGCGTCTATCTGGAGTCCCACGAACTGCTCCGGCAGGTCATGCATGCCGCTTACTTCCAATGTGTTCTGGGCGGTAACTGAGGTGAGCACGGAAAGACCGTATACTCTGAGTGCGGTAAAAGTTTTCAGGTCCGCCTGGATTCCAGCCCCTCCGCTTGAATCAGACCCGGCGACGGTCAGCGCTCTTGGGATTTTTTCCGGCACCTAAGGATTCTACAAATTCATCCGTTTTTTTACAAACCCGGGTGCTGGTTTCTCCGTTGCGGGGTTTGCGGGAATTGAAAACTGGTTTCAGTTGTATATAATTCCCCTTCACGCTAAACGATTGTTTAAGGAGAGGGTGTCATGAGCGAAGATATTTTCAGACAAGATTTGTTCACAACGGACGATGAGGGCAGAGTTAGGCTGATTGCGGGTTACTGCGAGGAATCCGACAACTGGACCTTTCCGAGATACCTAGCGGACCCTGTGAGTTTTACGGATGATGTGGAAGAGAAGTTTCTAAGTCCCACCGGCGTTCTGCATTCCTTTACGGTCGTGAGAAGAAGCATGCCGGAATTCAAGGTGCCCTATGTTCTCGCTCTTGTCGATTTCCCAGAAGGCGTAAGAGTCATGGCGCAGGTTGAAACTGAGGATCCCGACTCTCTTGAGTTTGGTGAGGAGATGGCCGTTACGGTCGGGGTGATAAAGAAGGCGCCTGACGGAACGGATATCAGATCCTACAAGTTTATCCCGGTGAGGGAGAATTCCTGATCAACGGAATTTCCTATTCTTTATATTACTGACATCTTTCCGCTTTCAAGGATCTAGGGGTCTGTTTGAGTAGTTGGAAATAGATCACCCTCGAAAATTCCTTGCGCAACGTACTGTGATACCGTACACTAAATAAAGATGGTCATTCGTTCTGTCCGCCACAGGGGATTGCGTCGGTTGATCGAGGATGACAATCCCCGCTTTATAGGACATGACTTGGTGGATCGAGTACGCAAGATCTTGACGGCACTTATTCTGGCTGACCACATGGGCGGTTTTATAGCTGATGCACCACCTAGGTGGCGTGTTCACCAGCTTTTAGGTGGTCGCCAAGGTGAATGGAGCGTTTCAGTGTCCGGCAATTGGCGGATCACGTTTGAAGAAGACGATGGTTATATTTACCGCTTGAACTTGGAGGATTATCATTAAATGGCCGCTAAAAATACCAAGGTAACCATGACTCCTTCGCATCCGGGCGACTTCGTCCGTACGGAAATCGTTGAAGAATTGGACCTGACCGTGACTAAAGCAGCTGAGATTCTGGGAGTTCGCCGGGCAACGCTTTCTGATCTGCTGAACGGCAAAACCTCCCTGTCGCCGGAAATGGCTCTACGCATTGAAAAAGCTTTCGGGGTGGGAATGGAAATGCTATTGCGGATGCAGGCATGGTATGATGCTTCGCAAATTCGGGCCCGCGCAAATGAGATCACTGTGCAACGCTACGAACCTGCCTGATAGAATGTAGCTTTTCGGTGTGGGGTTAAATTGGCTTCTCAGGATATCTCGTCAATAGTTTCTTTCAGGGTTTTTTCCACGGTTTCCCTTATTTCCGCGAGCCTTGACTCCGTCTGAGCTTCAAAACGAAGCACTAGGGCTGGCTGCGTGTTAGACGCCCGGAGAAGCCCCCAGCCGTCCGGGTACTCGACTCTGACTCCGTCTATGTCAATCACCTCATTTTGCTCCCCGAGCTTTTTCTTTACCGCTTCTGTAACCTGAAACTTAATTTCATCAGGACAATCTATTCTTATCTCTGGAGTCGCAAAGGTATTGGGAAGCCCGACCAGCAGTTCCGAGGCTTTCTTCCCCGTCTTTGAGAGGATTTCAAGAAACCGAAGCCCTGCGTAAAGAGCGTCGTCGTATCCGAAAAACCTGTTTTTGAAGAAGATGTGACCGCTCATCTCCCCCCCGAGCTCGGCGTTTTCCTTTTTCATCTTGTCCTTGATCACTGAATGGCCCGTTTTCCACATGATGGGATTTCCGCCGGCTTCCCGGATCTTGGAGAAAAGGTTCCCCGAACATTTGACGTCCCCTATTATGGTAGCTCCAGGGTTCGTTTCGAGAAGATCAAGCGAATAGACAAGGAGCAGCATGTCTCCGCTCATTGAGTTTCCCTGCTCATCGACAATTCCTATCCTGTCCGCGTCCCCGTCAAACGCCAGTCCCACGTCAAGGCCGGCCTCCACCACCTTTTTCTTTATGTCAGAGAGGTTTTCTTCAACTGTGGGGTCCGGGTGGTGGTTCGGAAAATCCCCGTCGGGATCCATGTAGAGTTCGTGAGTTTCGCAACTGAATCTTCTGAGTATCTGCGGGCAGGCAACCCCTGCGGTTCCGTTGCCGCCGTCGGCCGCGACCCTTATCCCCGGTTCTATATGAAGATTATTCTCAAGAAATTCCAGGTACCGATCGATTATATCCAACTGCCTTTTTTTGCCTTTCCCCGTTCTGAATTTCCCTTTTTCGACCGATTTTCTTATTCCCTGTATGCCTTCGCCGAAAAGTGAATTCTGACCGACGCACATTTTAAGCCCGTTGTACTGAGAGGGATTATGACTGGCGGTCACCATCACCCCGCCGTCAACGCCCGAGGTGAAGGTGGAGAAATAAACAATGGGAGTAGTGACCATTCCTATGTCGACGACACCCACGCCGGTCGAGGTTATTCCCTCACAGAGCGCGTCGCGAAATGCCGGTGAGGATTTCCTGCAGTCGTATCCAACGGAGACTTCCGCTCCGCCTCCCTCGGCTATCACGGTTCCGTAGGCTTTTCCTATCCTCTCGACCACCTCTTCGGTGATGCTCTCTCCCGCTATGCCCCTAATGTCGTATTCTCTGAATATCGCTTTATCAAGAATCAATGTTAACTCGCTCCGTTATTTTTAAGCCCTTAATTATAATGTCCCTAGTGATTTATAAAAGGCACCTTTCTTGACTTTAGTTTTCCGGGTCTTATCATTTCCTCTCATGATTTCTCCCTCCTATGAGCAATTTCTTGAGAGCCTCGAACACGGGAATCTTGTACCCGTGTGGGAAGAGGTTCTGGCCGATTACGACACCCCGGTTTCGGTTTTCAGGAAGATAGACACGCCCGATTACTCCTTTCTTTTTGAAAGCGTTGAGGGCGGAGACAAGTGGGCGCGTTACAGCTTTCTGGGCACGGAACCCTCGGTGGTGTTCCGCTCTAAGGGCCGCAACATCGAGATAGTCCGCTCTGGCGGGGAAACCGAAACGTTCACAGGCGACCCGATTTTGGCGTTGCGGGACCTGCTTTCGTGCTACAGGCCAGTTTCCTCGGAGGAACTTCCGAGATTTCACGGGGGAGCGGTCGGTTATTTCGGTTACGACATGGTCAGGTTTATCGAGAATATTCCCGACACCTCTCCCGACGAGCTTAGGCTCTGGGACTCCATCTACATGATAATAGATACTGTTTTGGCCTTCGATAACGTCACGAGCAAGATAAAGATTATTTCAAACGCCTATGTTCCCGACGTGGAGAATGCTAAGGAAGAATACGAAAAATCTCTGGCGAAGATAGCCGAACTTAAAAACAAGCTTAAAAGCTCGCTTGACGGGGCAATTACGAACGGTGTTTCTGGGGGCGTTTCCGAGGAAGAATTCAAGCTTGAGTCCAATTTTGAGCCCGCAGAATTCAAGGACGCAGTCCTCAAGACCAAGGATTACATAAAATCGGGAGACATAATACAGGCGGTCATATCCCAGAGATGGAAAACGGACCTCAGGGTCGATCCCTTTGATCTCTACAGGGCCCTTAGGATATTAAATCCCTCCCCCTACATGTTTTTCCTGAGAATGGGAGATGAGATACTCACCGGATCCTCTCCCGAGGTAATGGTGAGGGTCGAGGGGAAAAGAATTGCTAGCCGGCCGATAGCCGGGACGAGACCCAGAGGAAAAACCGTTTCAGAGGACGATAGTCTAGCGGCCGAACTCATCGCAGATCCCAAGGAAAGGGCGGAACACATAATGCTCGTTGACCTCGCGAGAAACGATCTGGGAAGGGTTTCCGACACTGGCTCGGTCAAGGTGGACGAGTTCATGATCGTGGAGAGATATTCTCACGTGATGCATATAGTTTCCAACGTAACCGCACTGCTTGCTGACGGGGCCGACGCATTTGATGTCATAAAGGCGACTTTCCCCGCGGGCACACTTTCCGGGGCGCCAAAGGTAAGGGCTATGGAGATAATCGAGGAGACTGAGCCGGGCACGAGGGGAGCCTACGGAGGCTGCGTTTGCTACTTCAGCTTCTCGGGCAACATGGACAGTTGCATAACCATAAGAACATTCGTGATAAAAGACGGTAAAATCTACATACAGGCGGGAGCCGGCATAGTGGCCGATTCGAATCCCGAAACCGAATATCAGGAAACGGTTAACAAGGTAAAGGCTTTGGTGAAATCCGTTGAACTTGCCGAGGACGGACTCTGATGACCGAAGGGAAAAAGAAAATGATTTTGATGATTGATAATTACGATTCTTTTACCTATAACTTGGTTCACTACCTCGGGGAACTCGGTCAGCAGATTGAGGTGAGAAGAAACGACTGTTTTGACTTTGACTTTGTGGACAAACTTGATCCCGACATGATAGTTGTTTCCCCTGGGCCCTGCACACCCAAGGAAGCAGGGCTTTCTGTTGACATGATAAAAAGGTATGTCGGGAAAAAACCCATTCTCGGCGTCTGTCTGGGTCACCAGGCGGTTGGCTACGCTTACGGGGCAAACATAGTACGGGCTGAGAGGCTTTTGCACGGAAAAACCTCCCCGATTATCCATGACGGAAAAACCATCTATAAAGATCTTCCCAGCCCTTTTGAAGCCACAAGATACCACTCACTTCTCGTTGAAGAGGAATCCCTTCCGCCTGAGTTCGAGATCTCCTCCTGGACCGAGGAGGGTGAAATCATGGGGATAAGGCACAAAGAACTTCCAGTTGAGGGCGTTCAGTTCCACCCCGAGTCCATCCTTACAGAGTGCGGAAAGGATCTTCTCAGAAACTTTATCGACTACTACGGATAAAGCCGATACGGCTTCCTCGTTTTTTCCTCATAACTCCGTATCCCCGAAAATCACCAAGTTCTGAATCTTTCATCCCATTTTGCAAACCACGGAGGAACCGTTTCTTTTTTCCTATTTGAGAAACTCTTCCGACCTTATTAACATATTTAGAGCATAGGACTGCGTTTTAACCAGTTTTTTCCGCAAATGCCGTCCTGAACCCGGAAAGTGGTTTACGGTCTGCTTTTACTTGCCCACATTTTAGTGTGAGCCCAAGGTCCCGAAGGAGTTACGTCTGTTAAGCAATGTCTGAGTTAGTTAAACAAAGAGAGGTTTTAAGGGAGCAGGATTCGAATTTGTTTCGAAGGAGGTCAGATGAGCCTTCTGGTTGAAGCTTTCATTTTTCTGCTGGCGACTATTGTCGTTGTTCCTGTATGCCGTAAGTTCGGATTGAGCAGCGTGCTTGGTTACCTGTTGGTTGGATTGCTGATCGGTCCGAGCGTGTTCGGGCTTGTAGGCAATGCAACGGAAGTCCTGCACTTTGCTGAGTTTGGAATCGTTTTGCTGCTGTTTCTCATCGGGCTTGAGCTTCGTCCGCATCGTCTGTGGACCATGCGGAGATTTCTCTTCGGGCTTGGCATAACCCAGATACTCATAACTTCAGTCGTCATTGCGGTGTTCTGCTTCATGTTGCTGGGGATGGGCTCGCCTGCGTCAATGCTGATCGGATTTTCGCTTGCTCTTTCAAGCACGGCATTTGTCGTGCAGTGGCTCGGGGAGCACAGGGCATTAAACAGGCCCCATGGACGTGCGGCTTTCGGCACGTTGCTCATGCAGGATGTCGCCGTTATTCCGGCAATAGTCTTAGTAGGCATCTTGTCTTCTAAGCCTGGGGATTCGGTGTCGTTGAATTTACTGCTTTTTGTCGCTGTTGTGGCTGGATTCGTGGTTGCTCGGTTTACGCTTCGCTCCGCCCTGCGTTTTGTTGCCTCCACGGGAATTCATGAACTTTTCACGGCCGCTGCGCTTACTCTCGTAACAGGTGCCGCCTTGGCGATGCACAGCATTGGCTTTTCAATGGGGCTTGGGGCTTTCGTAGCGGGTGTGATGGTTGCCGATTCTGAGTATCGCCACCAGCTTGAAGCGGACGTGATGCCCTTTAAGGGGCTGCTTGTGGGTCTTTTCTTCATTGCGGTCGGCATGTCGGCCAACCTGAGTTTACTGATCAGCAAGCCGCTTTTGATAGTCGGACTGACCGTGGTTCTCATGGTCGTAAAATCGCTCATTATATACCCGCTTGCCAGATTGCAGGGTCTTGAGCATGATGAAGCGGTACGGACAGGGCTTGTGCTTTCCCAAGGCGGGGAGTTTGCCTTTATTTTGTTTACCGTGGGCGTTTCGGCGCAGCTTGTAGATCAATTCGTTGTCGATATTGCTGTTTTGGTGATAACGTTGTCGATGGCGGCAACACCTTTTCTCGTTGCGTTCGTTGCCCGGCTAGGTGCTGACAAGGACAGCGCACCTGCGCCGGTAGAGGAAACCCATGGATCGCAAAATTCCGTTATCATCGTAGGTTTTGGTCCGTTCGGCCAGACCGTAGCCCGAATACTGACCATACTTGAAATTCCGTTTACGGTGATTGAACTTGATGCCAAGAGAGTTGAGTTTGTTCGTCAGTTTGCAAGTGAAACGTACTATGGCAACGCATCGAACCTGCGGGTTCTGCTGTCCGCTCATATTGACCGGGCTCCTGCGATCGTCGTGGCGATTGACGATGTCGAAGCGTCTCTGAAAATAGTCAGCCAGGTATCTAGCACCTTTCCAAACCTTAAAATCATGGCCCGTGCGAGGGACCGTTTTCACGAAATAAAGCTCCGGGAGCTGGGAGTGACCTCCGTGATTCGCGAGACTCTGCTTTCAAGCCTTGCTCTTTCAACCCAACTGCTAGAACATCTGGGGTTACCACGGGCCGACGCGGCGGGGATAATTCAGGCGTTTCGGGAACATGATGCCCAAACTCTGGATAGCCAGGTGGCGGTTTACCACGATAAAACCGGTTTTCCTGAAGATGTATTTGATACGACGCAGGAGCTAAAGGAATTGTTCAAGGAAGACAAAAAAACCAGTCTCCGCACCGAAAAGAAACCATGATAAGCCTTTTTCCCAAACCCGGACATGCCGGCCGATACAGGCTATTTTAATTGAAGAGTCAGTGTGCGGTACTAGGGCCTTTTGTACAATTTGAAAGTAGCATTTTCAAATTGTACAAAATTTCCGGTAGACCACAGGCATGAAGATATCAGGTTCCAGTCAGATGCTTTTCAGGTAAACTAGGACGCTTAGAATAGACAACGGCTGGAGACTTTCAAAAGCACCAGATTATATTCTGAAACCGAAATATCCAAGAGGGAAAAATGAAACTGCCTTTGCGTCCTCGAGACGAAAAATACATAGGGGAAGGGGCTCTTCCCAATGGCCCCTTAGACGACACCGACAAGTGGCTTCCAATAACCAGATACCTTGAGGCGGGGGCTGAGTCATACCCCGAAAAAACGATGTTCAGCCTCGGGGATTCAGACGGCAACGTAGCTGAAAGCTACAGCTACGGGGAAACCAACGCCTGGGCAAACAGGGTAGCAAACGGTTTTGTCGGGGAGTTCGGCATAAAAAAAGGGGACAAGGTCGGTATGTACATGCTCAACTGCTCCGAATACGTCATATCGATTATCGCCGCGCACAAATCGGGCGCCGTCCAGGTCCCGATAAACAAAGATGAAAAAGGTGATAGGCTGGCTTACGTAATAAACTACTCGGAGATCCGGGTGCTCGTGGTCGATACCCAGAGCCTCCCTTATATAAGTGAAATAGCGGACAAGCTTGAGAACCTTGAGGCGATCTTTCTCGTCTCAGATGAGGCTCCGGCGGACATAGGGGGCATAAGGGCGCTTCCTTTCTCCGTTTTCGAGCAGTACTCATCCGAAAACCCCGGAGTCGACGTGACGATCGCTGATAAGGAAAGGTGCATGTTCACTTCCGGTACCACGGGGATGCCCAAGGGTGTTATCCGTGATCACGGAGGGGTGATAATGACGGTCCGCTCCTTCATACAACAGCAGGGCCTTAGAAGCGAGGACGTCTTGATGACGGTTCTCTCGCTGGGACACGCAAATGCCCAGGTGATGTGTCTTTTCGTCTCGGTAGCCGTCGGCGGGTCCGCCGTTTTTTTCCCGAGATTCTCGGCTTCCAATTTCTGGAAATGGGCCGCCGGCTGCGGGGCGACCGGGGCAAACATGCTGGGAGCGGTGCCCGAGTACATATGGGCTTCTCCGCTGTCGGAGTGGGATTCGAAGCATGGAATAAGGATGATGCTTTCCGGGCCCGCACCGAAAAAGCTTCGCGAGTTCGAGGAAAGGTTCAACACGAAGATAGTGGAAGGCTACGGGTCCACTGAGATGGGAATGCCGCTCTGGAAAGATCCCGAGGACGAAAAGCCGGGTTCATGCGGATTTCCCGTTGAGGGATACCACCTTGAAATAAGAGATCCTATGAACACAGACGAAATCATAGAAAAACGCTGGAACGTGGATAAAAACCCTGCTCCCGCCGAAGAGGAAAAGGGTCTTCTTTTCATAAAACCTCTGGTTCCGCACATTACCCTCGATGAATATTTCAAGGATGAAAAAAGAACGAGAAACGCCTTTGACGACCAAGGCTTTTTCAATTCAGATGACCTGTTCGCCGTGGGAACCGACGGCAGATACTACTTCATGGGTCGCTACAGCAGGATACGGGTGTCTGGGGAGAATGTGGATCCGGTAGCCGTGGCCGATGTTTCGGAGGAATACCCCTCCGTTCGGGATGCTGTGGTCGTAGGCCTGAGACTGCCCGACATATCGGATGACGAGATTAAGCTTAACCTGATACTTAAGGAAGGAGAGGATTTTGATCCCATCGAATTCTGCGAGTGGATGGCCGAGAAAGTGATGGTGGCCATGGTTCCCAGGTTCATTGAAGTCTATGAGGAGTTCCCGCTTACTGCAACGCAGAAAATCGCGGTTTCAGAACTAAAGAACATATCCGATTCCACTTGGGACAGGCACAAAAGCGGGCTCAAGCTAAGATCAAGAAAGTGAGCCTGAGATAAAATAGAGAAATGCTGCGTAAACGATAAGCAAAAGCGCTCCTTTCTTTTTTCCGACCCTGTTTTTACTAATCTGGGTTTTTCCGATTAGCAACACGAAAAGAACTGTAAGCAGAATGAAAAACCCGAATTCCGAAGTAATTCCGGACAGCATCTGCTCTTTTACTTGTATAGGTCGTATGGAGGCCACGAGACCCAGATACCCGAGATTAAAGAAGTTGCTTCCTATTATATTGCCCACGACTATGTTCTGTTCTTTTCTCAAAGCGGCTACAAGAGAGGCGCTGAGTTCCGGAAGTGAAGTTCCAAGAGCAACCGCCGTTACGCCTATGAATAGCTCACTTATTCCAATCTGTACGGCGATTTCTATTGCGCTATTAACCAGAAAATGTGCGCTGATCGCCAGAAGCACTGAGCCCGAAATCACGTAGAAAAGAAATTTCCATCCCCCGTCTCCCTGCGCTGCGGACAAAGCCTCGTTTTTTTCCTCCCTCGACCTTCTGTATGGAACAAACAAAAAGAGGGCGAGCAGAACAAACAGCACCACTCCTTCGCCTATTCCGATGGAGAATCCGGTGCGACTAAGTCCGTAAGCGGCAAAAGTCATAAGCACTAAAAAAACAAGTGGAAGCCTCTGTTCTTTCCATGCTTCCCTGCTTATCACTATGGGGCTTATAAGGGCTGTAAGGCCGAAAATGAGCCCGATGTTGGCGATATTGCTCCCGATCATGTTTCCAATCGCTAAGTCGCTTGAGCCCTCTAAGGCCGCCACGAGGCAGACCATAAATTCGGGCATGGAAGTTCCAAGGGCAACCACGGTGAACCCTGCGAAAAAAGTACCCATGCCGGTTAACCTTGCGATTCCCGACGCGCCTTTAACGAGGAAATCCCCCCCCTTCCAGAGACCCACAAAACTCGCGGCAAAAATCAGCAGATTCAAAATTTCCATAAGGTCAGAAGCGGGATTCAGGCCGCATACGGCAGGCCAGAGATTTTTTCAGGAACCAGGAAAAGACTAAGGTTTGCAATGAAGCACCGATTAACCTATAATAGTGTGGATTTTTACAGCGCCTTTTCATTTCCAAGCGCTATAAGACAGTTCAGGAGGTTACATAAATGCAATTATTATTCAAACCGCGCGATGCTGCCTATCTAGGAAGCGGAGATCTTCCCTTCGGCAAATTTGAAGACACTTCGCAGTGGGAACCGATAACAAGAAACCTTGAAAAAGGGGCCGAGATGTTTCCCGACAAGGCAATGTTCAAGGTCGGAGACAGGGACGGAAACATCGTCGAGAGCTACACTTACGCGGAAACCAACGCGTGGGCCAACAGGGTGGCAAACGGTCTTGCCCAAGGGTTCGGAATAAATAAAGGGGACAAGGTCGGTATGTACATGCTTAACTGTTCTGAGCATGTGATATCTATTATCGCCATACACAAGTGCGGTGGTGTACAGGTTCCGGTAAACAAGGACGAAAAAGGCGAGAGACTGGCCTACGTGATCAACTATTCGGACATGAGAGCCCTTGTTATTGATGAGGGGAGCATTCCTTTTATAGAAGAAATCGGTGACAGCCTTGAGCATCTTGAAGTGGTTTTTGTAACGGTTGACAGTCCCCCCGAAAAAATCGGAGGCATAAAGGCGCTTCCTTTTTCAGAATTTGATAATTATGACGATACTAATCCCGGGGTGGACGTTACCACTGCCGACATGGAGAGGTGTATGTTCACGTCCGGTACCACAGGGATGCCAAAAGGGGTTGCCAGAGATCACGGAGGAGTGATCATGACGGTTCGCTCTTATCTGCAGCAGCAGGGAATAAGGAGCGATGACGTGCTCATGAGCATACTTTCCCTTGGTCACGCGAACGCTCAGGTAATGTGCCTTTTCAGTGCCATGGCGGCCGGTGGGACTGCCGTGTTTTTCCCGAGGTTCTCAGCTTCCAATTTCTGGAAGTGGGCGGCCGGGTGTGGTGCGACATGCGTTAACATGCTGGGAGCGGTAGCCGAGTATCTCTGGGCTGCGCCTGAGAGCGAGTGGGATCAGAAGCACAACATAAGAATACTGCTGGGTTCCCCGGCTCCAAGGAATTTGAAAGAGTTCCAGGAAAGATTCGGAGTCAGGGTGATAGACGGATACGGTTCGACCGAGATGGGTATGGTTCTCTGGAAAGACCCCGAGGATCACCGCCCGGGTTCATCCGGTTTCCCCATGGAGGGATATTACGTCGAGCTCAGAAATCCCGAAGACATCGATGCGGTGGTAAGACCGTTTTGGGACTCTACCGACGACATTACTCCTCCCGACGACGCCAAGGGACTTCTTTTCGTAAAGCCTCTTGTTCCGCATACGACCCTGAATGAATATTTCAAGGATGAGAGAAGGACCAGAGAGGCCTTTGACGATGAAGGCTTCTTCAATTCGGACGATCTTTTCGCTAGAGGTATCGATGGGAGATACTATTTTGTCGGAAGGTTCAGCCGCATCAGGGTTTCAGGCGAAAACGTGGATCCGGTAGCAGTCGGGGACGAGGCGATGCAATATCCCGCGATTCAGGAAGCCATTGCGGTCGGTATAAGGCTCCCGAACGTTTCGGATGACGAGATCAAGCTCTGCGTTACGCTCAAGGCGGGCGAGGAGTTCGATCCGGTTGAGTTCTCCAAGTGGATGGCCGAAAGGGTTATAGTGGCCATGGTGCCTAGGTTCATAGAGGTTTACGAAGATGGATTCCCGGTAACCGCGACCCAGAAGGTCAAGGTCGCCGAAATAAAGGAAATCACCGAGAATACCTGGGACAGAAACGAGACGGGCCTCAAATTCAGTGCCAGAAAGTAGATTTTCCTTTTATCCGTGGCAGGGCAGTCCGATGAAAGCATTATGGTCTTGGCTATTAGGGAGGCCGAGCGGGCCGCCTCGGAAGGAGAGGTTCCGGTCGGGGCGGTCATAGTTGATAGGGGTGGAACCGTAATTTCGGCCGCCTGTAACCTGAGAGAATCAGCTTCGGACGCTACCGCCCACGCCGAAATTCTGGCTATACGCCGCGCGTGCGAAGTTACCGGAAACTGGAGACTTTCCGGCACTTCTATCTACGTTACCCTAGAGCCCTGCGCCATGTGCATGGGAGCCATAGTTAACGCAAGAATAGACAGGGTGGTGTTCGGCGCTCCCGACCCCAAGGGCGGGGCGCTCGTAAGCAACTTTGGAATCGGCACAGGAGGGGAGCTCAATCACCGAGTGGAATTCTTGGGGGGAGTCTGCGGCGAGCGATGCACCCGCATTCTTGAGGATTTTTTCAAGACGCTTCGGAACTCCTGAACTCAAGCTTGGGGCTAACGACGATTTTTTTTGAGTTTCCTTTGCTTGGAACCGTTTCGTACGTTATATCCTCTTGCTTTTTAAGTTCTATATAGGCCATTTTCCTTTCGTAGGACGAGAGCTGCTCGATTGAGTGAGGGTTTCCGCTCTGTTTTACCTTCTGCACAGTCTCTGCGACTTTTTTCGGTACGTCGGTGTCGGTGTTCTTTTTTTTGCCATCGTATCCGGCAAGGTTTATGGCAACGCGCTTGCTTTTGCCCTCGTTGCTGTTTTTCGAAGCTATCTTCCCGACTATGTACTCAAGGGATTTTATTACCTCCCCGTTTCTTCCTATAAGGAATTTCTTGTCTTTAACGGGCCATACTTCAAGTATTATCCTGTTTTCGGTCTCCTCGGTTTTTACGTTCTGCGGAGTTGAAAAGAGAAAACCCAGTATGGTTTCAAGAGTTTTTTTCGCCCGAAACGCCTTTTCGCTTAACCCGCCGGTTTTTATCTCCACCCTGACTATGGCTTTTTTGCTGCCTATACCCAGAATCCCCTTGGAGTCTTCCCTGACAACTTCGATTTCCACTTCATCTTTTGAGACTCCGAGCTCCTCGCAGGCGTTTACTACGGCTTCGGAAATAGTTTTTCCTTCTTTTTCTATTACATTGGCCATCGTTATCCTCCTTCTTCTGGAACCTGTCGATTGATGTAAAGCTGCTGACCGACGGAAAGAATATTGCTCACGGTCCAGTAAAGTATCAGACCGGATGGCAGGCCCCAGAACATTACGGTAAAAATTATAGGCATAAACTGCATGAGTTTCATCTGCAGTTCCATCGTCTCGCTCCCCGGAGTAGTCATGGGGGTAAGTTTCTGCGAGAAAAACCATGAGACACCCATCAAAAGGGGCAGTACCCGAAACGGTATCCCCATCACGTCAAACAGGTGTTCGGGCTGTGAGAGATCGTTTACCCAGAGAAACGAGCTGTGTCTTAAGTCTATTGAATACAGAAGCGCGAAATAAAGAGCTATAAAGACGGGGAACTGTATGAGCAGGGGCAAACATCCCCCGAGACTGCTGAGAGGATTTATGTTGTTGCTCGTGTAAAGTTTCATCATCTCAGCCTGCTGGGTTGACTTGTCGTCCTTGTATTTTTCTTTTAGAGCGTCGATTTCAGGTTTCAGCTTCTTCATTTTGTTCTGCACGCCTTTCATCGATTTCATGCTTTTCACGGTAAGGGGAAGGAATATCACCCTGAGAAAAATCGTGAGCACTATTATGGAGATTCCGAAATTGCTGAAAAAGTTGTTGACGAACTTGAGCAGCACGACGGCAATCTTGGTGAGTCCTCCCACGTAGCCGTAGTCAATGGATTTCTCAAGGCTGTATCCGGCTTCCTTAAGATCCGGTTCGTTTTTCGGACCGAAGTACGATTTCCACCCGACCTTGTAGCTTTTCCCCGCGGCCGTTCTCTGCTCCGGATAGGAAAAGCCCGCTCCGGCGAAGCCTTTTTCATCGAGGGGCTGTAGGTAAAGTCCCTGGTCTCCTCCTATTTCGGGAAGAAATGCGCTGAGGAAATATTTATCGCCAAAACCAAACCAGTTTGTCTCTCCGTTAAACGTCTTGGTTTCCTTAAGAGGCTTTTTGGTTCTCTTGACCTCCCCTCCGACCATGGAGACGAATTCGTACAGGCTGTTTGAACCGCTCTCATATACCGTATTCTCCCAGCCGATGTGGACTTTCTGGTTTATCTGTCTCTTCGTCCCGTTAAAGATCTCGAGGTTTTCCTTGATGAAGTATTTTCCTGGATAAAAAGAGATGGTTTTGCGTACCGCAAGTCCGCCGGGCTTTTTCCAGACAAGATTGACGTCAAGCCTCTCGGTACCTACGACCAGATCTGTGTTCCCCTTGTAGGAAAACGGAATCAGTTCCGGCATTTTTTCATTCTTGACTCTCAATATGGTGTCAAACGATTTTTTCCCTTCATTTATGACTCCCACCGGCACTGAGTCTGTGTCGACCGTCTTTTTATATTCCGCAAGGTTCCAGCCGACTACTTTTCCTCCGAGAGTATCTATCTCGGCGGTGTAAAGGTCGGATCTGACTTTTATTGTCTTGGAAACGTAGGAAGATTTTATCGGTTCAAATTCTGCAGGGAGCTCTCGAATGGAACCTGTTCCTCCAGAAAGATCCCCTGCGGTGGCGGGCGCGGATGCGGGCTGATCTATTTTTGCGGGCTGTTTTTCCTTCGGGGCTTCTGTGAAAAACGCCGAGTAAGCGACGATTACGAGTACCGACAATACCAGAAATAAAATGTAGTTTTTCTTGAGATCGCTGTTCATATGTTGTTTCTTCGGGTTTTATCGAGGATGTGGAGCGCTATCGTGATTTCCGCGAAGCACTGGTAAAACCGCTCCCGTTTTCCGCGCGTGGTTTTAGTACGTAGCAGGGAATTAAAGAGTAAGAATTCATAAAGGCAATGATACACGATAAGTTTGAATAGCAATAGACCGTTTTTGTTCCTGCGCCCTCAAGCTTATTGCTTTTTTTTCCTTACGGGGTCATATCCCCCCGCGCTTAACGGATGGCACCGCAATATTCTTCTAAGGGTCATCCATATTCCCCTAAGAGTTCCGTGTTCCCTGAGAGCCTCAATCGAATACGCCGAGCAGCTGGGGTGGAATCTGCAGGTCTGGGGAAGCATAGGGGAAACGGTTCTCTGGTAGAGTCTTACCAGAAAAACAAAGAACCTGACTGCGAAATTTTCTTTCATTTGGTACGGGTTACGAGTTTTCTTATCTCCGAGTAAAGTCCCGAAAACTTTTTATGCGATACGTCATTTTTTACTACGAACACCACGTCGTTTGAATAAAAGGCGGGTTTGTTTTTCCTGAAAACCTCCCTCAGCACCCTTTTCATCCTGTTTCTTCTGACGGAACTTGCCGAGGCTTTTTTGCCTACGGACACTCCTAGGCGGGGAAACCCCAGAGAGTTGGGCTTTACGTAGAGTATGAAGTTTTCCGAGTGGGTTTTAGTGCCTTCTGAGAGTATATTGCGAAAGTCGCGGGGTGTCTTTATCTTGAATTTTGCGGGGAACGAATTGTCGGACTCAATCGCTACTTTTTCCATCTCCCAACCGTGAGAACGTACCTTCCTTTGGCAGTTCTTCTCCTCAGTATGCTTCTTCCTCCCCTCGTGCTCAGTCTCGCGCGGAAGCCGTGCGTTCTAAGCCTCTTTTTCACGTGCGGTTGATAAGTCCTTTTCATAGTGGGGGGTGAGAATAACACGTAAGGATTTGAAGGTCAAGAGAGAAATGGACCGTTTGCAATCCAAGGCACCCATGCGACGCCCGGGTCCAAATTGACAACAAACAAGTTGTTGTAAATAATTGATACCCATCAAATTCAAACGGTTTTTGAGATTCTTCGTCCACTATGATCCTTGAAGGCGTAAAGCTTATGGTCATCGGTATGGCCATAGTATATGTTTTCCTCCTTGTCTTGATGCTTAGCGTGATGCTGTCGGCAAAGCTGTTTAAAGACAGCGACGCTCGAGTGTCTTCGGATACGGGGGCGTCCACAAAATCCCGCAGGGATGTCATTCCGGTCATAGCTGCGGCGGTGGCGGCCTACAAGACGAAACATGCCGACGACGGCTGATCTTGAAAACTCAAAGGTCTTGTCATGAAGAAAATTTTATTTCAGGATACATCTTTTCGCGACGGATTTCAGTCCGTTTTCGGCGCAAGGGTGCTCACAGAAGACTTTATCCCGGCGGTTGAAGCCGCGAGGGAAGCCGGAATAACCCACTTCGAGGCAGGTGGTGGAGCTAGATTCCAGAGCCTGTTTCTTTACTGCGGAGAATCCGCTTTTGACATGATGGATCGCTTCCGCGAGGCGGCGGGGCCGGATGCCAACCTGCAGACGCTTGCGAGGGGGATCAACGTGGTTGCGCTGTCCCAGCAGCCCAAGGACATGATAGATCTCCACGCCAGGATGTTCAAGAAGCACGGCATAACGCACATAAGAAACTTCGACGCCTTAAATGATGTAAGAAATCTCGAGTACTCAGGCCAGTGTATAAAAAATGCGGGCCTGCATCACCAAGCCGTGGTAACGCTCATGGAGCTTCCTCCGGGCTGCGAAGGAGCCCACGACGTTGATTTTTATATAGACAGGCTGAAGAAAATACTCGATTCGGGACTTCCCTACGATTCCATATGCTTTAAGGATGCTTCGGGAACCTCGAACCCGAAAAAAGTTTACGAGACCCTGAAGGCCGCGAGGAAGCTCGTCGGAGAAAATGTCATTCTCTGGGTTCATACCCATGAAACGGCCGCCCAGGGAGTCAATCAGTACATGGCCGCCATAAACGGCGGATGTGACGGAATCTGCGTCGCCAGAGCCCCGGTTTCCGGGGGCACGTCCCAGCCCGACCTGATATCCATGTGGAATGCCCTTAAAGGAACGGAATACACTCTGGATGTGGACGTGAACAAGATTCTTGAAGCTAATTCCGTGTTTAAGGAATGCATGTCGGGCTACTATTTTCCGCCCGAAGCCCTTCGGGTCTCATCGGAGGTTCTTCTCTCTCCGATGCCCGGCGGAGCGCTTACGGCGAACACGATGATGATGAGAGACACCGGCACTCTTGATCTCTACCCCAAGGTGATCGAGGCGATGAGCGAATGCGTGGCCAAGGGGGGATTCGGAACCTCGGTTACCCCGGTTTCACAGTTTTATTTCCAGCAGGCCTACGCGAACGTCACTCAGGGACCTTGGAAGAAGATCACCGATGGTTACGGAAACATGGTGCTCGGTTACTTCGGACGCACTCCCGTTGAGCCCGACCCCGAAGTCGTGGCCATAGCGGAGGAGCAGATGGGCAAGCCTCGCTTTGAAGGCGATCCGCTTGACATACTTGAGCCCGGAATTCCCAAGGCGACCGAGATTCTCGAAAAAGAAGGTCTCGATGTTACAGAGGAGAACATATTTATAGTCGGGGCGCTCCAGACCCAGGGCGGAAACAAGGGCCTTGAATTTCTCAAGGGGAACTTCAGCGTCAACATAAGAAGAGAGGCGCCTGAGGAAAAGGCTCCACAAAAACGCGGTCTCGGTACGAGCGTGGCATCTAAGGTGTCCGGTACCGGGGAGAACTTCGTGATCACGGTTGACGGGAGAAGCTATAACGTAACCGTGAAAGAAGGATCTTCGGAGGTTGCTTCGGTAACCGAGGCTCCCGCAGCAAAAACATCTTCCGTTAAGGAAGAGGATTCTCCCGACGTTGTGGCCGTTACGGCGAGCGTGCCCGGCAACGTGTACAAGGTGGTAGTCGGGGCAGGGGATAAGGTAAAGGAAAATCAGACGCTGATCATGCTTGAAGCCATGAAGATGGAAACTCCGGTTGCCTCTCCGTGCGATGGCGAAGTGGTGTCCATTGAGGTTGAACAGGGACAGGTAGTAGAGACGGGTCAGCTTATCCTCACCATTCTTCCCTCTTGAGCACATGAAAAAATCCATCCTTATTTTCGCAGTTCTTGCGTTTTCTCTGGGAATGTTTGCCGGCGCACCCGACTGTTTCGGGGAGGCGGTAAGCGACGTGGCAGCCGCCGAGGAGCAAACCAAGGAGCTTGCATCTTTTTCCCAGCTTTTGAAAAACGTGGCTACCAGCACAGGTGTCTACGGGTTTATCGCGGGCAACGCAATTTCCTGGGTTAACGGGTTCGGGATGTTCTTGATGATTCTGGTAGGATTTCTTCTTCTCTACCTGGGGATCGCCAAGAAATTCGAACCTCTTCTCCTGGTTACGATAGCTTTCGGGTGCATATTGGCCAACATTCCACTTGCGGGGATAAACGACCCCGGCGGGGTACTTTACTACGTGTACGATGTTGGTATAAAGACCGGTATTTTCCCCCTTCTGATATTCATGGGAGTGGGGGCACTTACCGATTTCGGCCCGCTTCTGGCCAATCCTAAGACGGTTCTTCTGGGAGGCGCAGCGCAGTTCGGCATTTTCTCGACATTGATCGGTGCGCTCGTGCTTGCCCGGTACGTGCCCGGAATTGATTTTTCCCTGAGCGACGCGGCGTCGATAGGAATAATAGGATCAGCGGACGGACCGACCTCTATTTACATTTCTTCACAGCTCTCCCCGAGGCTTCTCGGTGCGGTCTCGGTCGCTGCGTATTCCTACATGGCGCTTGTGCCGATAATCCAGCCCCCGATAATGAAAGCTCTTACTTCCCCTGAAGAGAGAAAAATAAGGATGAGCCAGCTTCGTCCGGTGGCGAAAAGAGAAAGAATAATGTTTCCGTTGATTGCTCTTACTCTCTGCTTTCTTTTTCTTCCATCTGCGGCGCCTCTAATAGGTTTTTTCGCTTTCGGCAATCTGATGAGGGAATGCGGAGTGGTCGACCGGCTTTCGGATACTACGAGAAACGCGCTTATCAACATAGTTACGATATTTCTCGGTCTCGGAGTCGGGTCGCAGCTTCTGGCCTCCGAATTTCTTTCCCTTGAGACTCTTGGCATACTTCTTCTGGGGATCGTGGCTTTCTGCATAGGCACTGCCTCCGGGGTACTGATGGCCAAGCTTATGAATGTTTTCTCCGAAACAAAGATCAATCCTCTGATCGGTTCAGCGGGAGTTTCGGCGGTTCCGATGGCCGCCCGGGTCTCGCAGGACATGGGATCCAGGGAGGATCCCCAGAATGTGCTCCTTATGCACGCCATGGGTCCGAACGTGGCTGGGGTTGTGGGTTCGGCGGTGGCTGCAGGCATGCTGCTTGCGGTTTTCCAGTAAGTTTCTGATTAGTTAGAAAGAATATTTTTTGCGGAGTCTGCGATGAGATTTAAAGGACGCTCAGCGATTATTACCGGAGGGGGAACCGGAATCGGGGAGGCTACCGCGCTTTCACTGGTGCGAAACGGAGCCAGGGTTCTGATTGCCGGGAGAAGGGAGGAGAAGCTAAAAGAGGTATGCGGAAAGGCGGAGGAGGAAGGACTCTCGATAGAATACAAAGTCTGCGACATCTCTGTTCAGAGCGACTGCGCCGCGACCGTGGAGACCGCTTTTCGTGAGCACGGGAAGATCGACATTCTTTTTAACAACGCGGGTATTATTTTTTCCGGTCCCTCTCACGAAGTCGGAACCGATAGATTCCAGCAGATGTTCGATATAAACGTGAAGGGAGCTTTCATGATGTGCAAATACGCTATTCCTCACATGATTTCCGCGGGCAGGGGTTTTATTGTGAACAACTCTTCTGTTCTCGGGTTAAAGGGGTTCGCGGGGCTTTCGACATACTCGGCATCCAAGGGTGCCCTTGTTCAGCTCACAAGAAGCATGGCCCTTGAGTACGCTGACAAGGGACTCAGGATAAACGCTGTCTGTCCCGGCGGGGTCTGGACGCCGATGTTCGATTCTTACCTCGAGAGAGCCGAGGATGCTGATGCTGCCCAGGCGTTTATGGAATCGCTTCACCCCATGGGGCGGCTGGCCGATTCTTACGAGATAGCCGAAGCGGTTCTGTTTCTCTGCGATGATAAGGTCATGTTCAACACTGGTTCGATGCTATCGATTGACGGCGGCATTATAGCCAAGTGATTCATTGTTCGAAACCGCTTCGGCAGCCAAATGGTTTTAAGGCATCTGGACAGGTGTTACGTCTTCTAGATCCGGAATGCTGAAAATCCGTCTGGTGCGCCCGCCCGTAGCATCGTATGTGTAGACGGAATAGCATCCCGCTCCTATGTCTCCGTTTTCATCGAACTCTATCGGTCCTGAAACTCCTTCGTAATTGATGTTGTCGTTGGCCGCGGTCTCATCAGTAATAGCGGCGGCGCATTCTGCGTAGCTTAAGCACCGGTTTCCTCCTCCCGTAACGTTTGGCATTTCGGAGACATATTCGGAAGGGTCGTCGCTTCCGGCGCTCAAGGCTGCGAGCGCTACCGCTACCACTGCGTCATAGGCATGGACGGCGAATTGAAGGGAAGGGAACATCTCCCGGTCAAAGCGTTTTTCAAACTCGTCTTTTCTCTCGGGAGGGTCCGGCAGCGCACACGGAGTCGTACTTTTGAAGCCTTTAACCGCGGCCGGGTTGTCCCGGTCCACGCGTTCATGCAGGTTCTCAACCGCGAATGAGTCGGAGGTATAGTATCTCGCGGCGGACGGAACGATCGTGGAGTCAAGCATGCCCTTTATTATCTTCCCTCCTTCATCTGTCGCTAGGATCAGTATTATGGAACCTATGTTGCCGATTCCTCCTACCGCCTCGATATCGTCAAGCACGGCCCGGGTTTTCTCCTCGAACCTTGGATCGTCAGAATAGTATCGCTCGTACCTGACGACTTTGGCGGCGGGACGGTGTTGGGAAAGGAACTCATGGCGGATCAGTTCCGTGAGCTTCACTCCGTAGTTATCGTTTCGATGGACTATCAGCACTTCGTCCCCGTTTTGGACTTCGGCCGCCAGAATTTTTGCCTGAAACGAATCCGTCGGAACGGTCCTGAAGAAAAAGGGGGTTCCACCGGCCTGGGAAATTTTCCTGTTTTCTTCGGTCAGGGTAACGGAAGTTGCGGAGGGTGAAACCGCAATCAAGCCGCTTTTGAGCAGAAAATCAAAAATATCAAGGGAACTCTGCGAAGTTCCGGGTCCGATTATCGCCTTCACGCCCATTTCCAGAAGTTCTTCTGCTGAGTCAAGAGGCGTGGCGCCGTCTCCGGCGATAAGCTTTACGTTTCCGCCTGCTTCGTTAATGTCGTCCCTTGCGAATTCTGCGGCCTTTATTACGGAGGAAGGAGAATCGCCTGCCCGGAAAAGTGTTCCTATGCAGAAGGCATCCTCGCAGCCGGTGTCGACTTGCTCGTCGGTTCCGTCGTCACATCCCGGGGAGAGAAAAAGGAAGGTAAGGACAAGAAGCGCAATTGAAAGTACTCCTCTCGAAATTCTCATGATGAACTTAACTGCCTCCCGCGCGTGTCAACTTGGAACCGCTTTTCTGGAAATGAAAACCCGAATCCATACTTGTTCCGATAAGAGGATAACCCTAAATACTTGTTGGAACAACCGCTCCGTGCCTGTGTTCACGCGGATTTTTCCGGCATGCAACTGCTTCGCGAACAGGCTTTTTTGCTTTCCGTGTTTGCGTATTTTCAATTTCGGTTTTTGCCCTTGACGGCTTGCGATAACTGATTACAATAACGCTCAGTTGATAAATATTCTCATTTAACGTTGTCATGCTTAAAGATTTTGAATGCACGCAAGAATCGTATGCCAAGGGAATTCTGCGGGAAAAGGGCCTTAAGTCCACCGCGCAACGCCTCGCCGTCGTTCATGTTCTGCACACGAGCGGGAAATCGCTTTCGGTCGGTGAGATACACGATGGGGTGAAGGAAATGCTCGGTGTAACGGGGCTTGCCACCATCTACAGAACACTTGAGGTGTTCGAGGATCTGGGTATCGTGAAGCGCCTTCATTTCCCCGACGGGGGTCACGGCTACGCGTTTTCCCAGGGCGAGCATGTTCATCACATGGTATGCGTTGGCTGCAGGGTGGTTTTCGATTTCCCCGAGTGTCCGGTGGAGAGCTTTGATTACGCTTCGGTTGAAAAGCAGGGGTTCAGGGTGAAGGATCATTTTATACAGCTTTTCGGCCAGTGCGGGAAATGCGCGGAGGCAGCTTAACAATACAATGAACCAGGTAAGAATTCAGAGACTCACCGATTATGCCTCGATATCACTTGCGAGCGTCTGCGTCGTTCACTGTTTTTTGGCGCCGGTGGCGCTCATACTGTTCCCGGTCGTGGGTTCGACGGTTTTGTTCGGGGAGATTTTTCATGAGTTGATACTTCTGCTGGTTGTTCCCGCAAGTATCGTCGCCATATTTCTTGGTTGCAGACGTCATAAGGATTTCAAAGTAATCATGCTGGGGGTCGTGGGACTTTGCTTTCTCATTGCCGGAACTTTCGCCGCTACTGTCTACCAAGATTCTGTACTCACTTTCATTGGCGCTTTCATAATGGCTTCAGGACACCTGCGCAATCTCAGGCTCTGTAGAAAAGATAGTTGCGAGCACTGCGAGCACTGAGTTCCCATACCCTTTTTTGAACATAAAAACCGCAGGTATTGTGGTGTTAAAGCACGGAACTTAATTGCCCGCAGAGAATTTCTCGTTGGGATAAAACGAAAGAAATTTTAAAATTTTCTTGAAAACAGTTTTTTTTTGTGGATAATAACCATTCACTTTTTCGAGGGTTAAAATGGGAAGGTCGTTAAACAGAGTACTTGTGAAGATGAAGAGCAGCGAGAGCCCTTACATCTACTACACAAAGAAAAACAAGATGAATACTCCAGACCGTCTTGAACTGAAAAAGTATGACCCGGTGATAAGGAAACATGTTGTCTTCAAGGAGACCAAGTAGTCAAAGGAAATCACGATGGCCCGCCGTTGCGCAATAACAGGAAAAAAGCCTCTTTTCGGAAACAACGTTTCCCATGCGAACAACCACGTTAAAAGACGTCAGAATCCGAACCTGCACTGGAAGAGAATATACGTTCCGGAGATAGACAGGTACGTGAGAATAAGAATTTCCGCCCGTGCGTTAAGAACCATTACCAGAAAAGGCCTTATGCCCTACCTGAGGGACGAGGGCCTTACCTTGAGAGACATAACCCGCTGAACTCTCACTGATTTACTAGATAAGAAATAACGAACGGAAGCACCAGAAGGGAGACTGCCGTTCCGGCCACTATTATTGATGCGACCGTCTCGGAGTCTCTTCCGTATTTCTCCGCGAGCACGAAGTTAAAAACCGCGGGTGGCATCGCGCACTCAAGAATGACTACTTTTGCCTCAATTCCCTTCAAGCCGAACAAGTTCACAAACAGTGCTCCAAAAATGACTCCTAGAAATATCCTGGCGGAGCCGAAGAGAAAGGAAATCCAGAGCCTGGAAAGCCTCATTTCGGAGAGCTTGTATCCGAGTGAGAAAAGCATTGCAGGTATCGTGATCTCCCCGAGAAGTGTTACGGGCCTCTCGATAACTACCGGTATCTCGAAGCCGACTGAGTTGATGATTATTCCTGCTACGGTGGCGTATATCAGGGGAAGTTTAAATATCTCGTGCAGGTCTTTTCCGGAACCGAGAATCAGGATCCCCACCGTATAGTGAAGCAGCATGGTCGAGACAACGCAGAGTATCGCGATGTTAAACCCGTACTGTCCGAACGCGAAAAGACAAAGAGGGAGGCCTAGGTTTCCAGTGTTTGCGAAAACCACGGGGGGCAAATAGACTCTCGAGTCAAGCCGAAGCGCTTTTGTGAGTGCCCCGCCGATTATGATGGTAACGAAAATGACTGCCGATATGGAAACAAACAGCTTCGCCGTCACAGACGGATCCATGGTGAAATCGGAAAGAGACGAGATTATGAGACATGGTGTGGTCACGTAGACCACAAGATCGTTAATCGAGGAGATATCTATTTTTTTCGTCCTGCTGAAAAGAAAACCCGCGGCGATTACGAGAAACGCTGGCAGGACGATGTTTGCAAGCTCTGGGATTGAGGAAAGAGTCATGTTCTGCGTTTTTTGTGAAGAAAAAAAGTTATGTTTTGGGTAAACGGGGTGCGGCGTCGACGAAAGTCTTCAGAGTCTTACTACTGAAGCTCCCCAGGTGAAACCGGCTCCGAAAGCAGCGAACAGCACCAGGTTTCCTTCTTTTACCCTTCCTTGGCGAATTGCCTCGTCAAGGGCCAGTGGAACTGAAGCTCCGGAGGTGTTTCCATACCTGTCTAGGTTTACAAACACTTTTTCTTCCGGGAAATTCAGCCTCTTTCTTACGGCTTCCAGAATTCTTTGGTTTGCTTGGTGAGGAACGAAAAGGTCAATATCTTCGGGCGCAAGGCCGGCTTCCTTAATTGCGTTTATAGTTGCCGACTCCATGCTCTTGACAGCAACTTTAAACACGTCGTTCCCCTTCATTTTTATGTATTGATCTCTGGTTTTAAGCACTTCCTCGGCGATTGGCGTCCTTGAGCCCCCCGCCGGGACGTAGAGAAGATCCCAGTCTCTTCCGTCCGAGTTGAGAATGGATGAGAGAATTCCCGGCTCGTCAGAAGCGGTAAGCACAGCTGCACCCGCTCCGTCGCCAAAGAGTATGCAGGTTGAACGATCTTCGAAGTCGGTGACCTTCGAGAGAGTATCAACTCCTATCACGAGAATTTTCTCTGCCGCACCTGATTTTATTATTCCCTGAGCTACGTGAAGCGTGTAAAGAAACCCGGAACAGCCGGCCATAAGATCAAAAGCGTAGGCCTTTTCTGCTCCCAAGAGGCTCTGTACCACGCAGCCTGTTGAAGGAAAAATGAAATCAGGGGTAATGGTTCCGACTATGATTACGTCAAGATCGCTTGGGTTTACGCTTGCCGCCTTCAGGGCTTTTTCGGCTGCTTCATAAGCGATATCAGAAGAAGCTGTATCCTTATCCGCAATCCTGCGTTCCTTAATTCCGGTCCTGGAAGTGATCCACTCGTCGGAGGTGTCGACCATCTTTTCCAAGTCGGAATTGGAAAGCACGGCCTCAGGAACCGAAGAGCCGGTCCCTATGATTTTTACGTATTTCAAAGTGGAATTCTCTCTCCGAAGCGGTTAGCGCAATAATAGTTTAAAGCCCTGATTTTGTCAAACTGTTGCCGATTGAAGAAACGGCCTTGTTAAGCGGCTCCATCTCGGCCTCGCTCATCTGGGCCGTGACCGCATGGTGAGTCTCGTCGCAGAGAAAAATAAGGCAGTACTCCCCTAGTTTCGCCAAGGTGGAGAGAAAGAAGGTTTCCTCCGAGGATTCGGTGAGGAAAAAATACTCGTATTTAAGCCTAAGCTCTCTGCCCGTGGTTACCCTTATCTCCATGGCGACTGAGGGGAACTCCTCCTTTTCCACTGTGAAAAACCGCGTTGATATCTTCCGGGTGTCGGCAATAGCGGCGATTTTCTCCGGCTTTTCCTTGAAAATCATCAGGCATACCTCGTCTGTTGCATGCGGCACACAGCCGTAGAGGATTTGGGAGAGCGCTATTTGCAGTTCAGTATCCTGCTCAAGGGTGTCGAATGCTGTTTGAGGTGTTGAAAATATCCTTGACATATTGTTCGGTCAATCAGTATCATTAAAAGTAGGTTTCAGGTTTTTGCGGACCTTAGGTTCGTGGTCCTGAAGTAGTAGTATAAAGAAGTATCAGGAGGATAGATAGATTTCATGACTATACAAGGTAATGAGTTGGTGCTGTTAGCTATCGTAATTCTTATTATAGGGATATTCCTTATGTTAAATGAAGGAGGAGGGGCGCAGCAGTCTTCCGAACCACCCGCTCCGCCTGAACCCCAGGAGACCCCAAGCGATGTGGATCCTTTTCAGTCCGCTGCAGCCGCACCGACGAGCGAGGCTGCTCCTTCAGATTCAGGCGCTGCCTCTGGAGAAGTGGACCCCTTCCAGGCTCCGTCCTAACCGAGAAAGGTCTGCAAGTAGAAATGATTTTTCACGTTTAGAACCGAGTTGCCCTTCGGTCGTTGCGTGAATATGTCGGAGTGGATTACTCTCCGCTAGCAGTTGGATATTTTTAATAATTAGGAGCGTTTATTATGTCAAATGAAAGAGGGGATGTAGATCCTTTTCAGTCTGCGGTAGTGCCTGCAAGTACTGAACCGCCCGCTCCGCCTGAACCCCAGGAGACCCCAAGCGATGTGGATCCTTTTCAGTCCGCTGTAGCCGCACCGGCGAGCGAGGCTGCTCCTTCAGATTCAGGCGCTGCCTCTGGAGAAGTGGACCCCTTCCAGGCTCCGTCCTAACCGAGAAAGGTCTGCAAGTAGAAATGATTTTTCACGTTTAGAACCGAGTTGCCCTTCGGTCGTTGCGTGAATATGTCGGAGTGGATTACTCCCGCAAGCAGTTCTATTCCGTCAACCACTCTAGGTGACGATCTGCTGAAATAGGAATTAGCGTCCACTATATAGCAGTGACCTTTTTTTACCGCGCGTAGCGCGTTCCATTGACTTACCTCGCTTGTCACCTCTTCTATCCCGTCAAGCGTTTTTTCTACGTCGAATCCGCAGGGCATTATGATCAGGTAGTCAGGGGACGACTCTAGTATCTCATCCCATGTTATCTTGAACGAAGGTTCTCCCGCCTTTGAGATCAGTGGTTCTCCTCCCGCCGTCTTTACCATCTCCGGCACCCAGTGCCCGGCAGCGTAAGGAGGATCAAGCCACTCAAGACAGAAAACCCCCGGGCGGTATCTTTCGCCCGAAAGCTTTTTCTCGACGGCTTCAATTCTTTTGCGAAGACCCTCTACGAACTGTGAAGCTTTCTCCTTGGTCCCGGTGGCTTCTCCCAGAAGCAGTATTGAATCCATTATTTCCCCGACGGTGGTCGGTTCCAGGGACAGTATTTCGGGACTGTTTCCGAGAACCTCGCAGACCTCCGTTACCTCGTTTTCGGATACGGCGCAGACGTCGCAAAGCCCCTGGGTTATGATGAGATCCGGTTTCATCTTGCTGAGGCGCTCCGAGTCGATCAGATAGACGCTTTTTCCCTCCGCGCGACTGCGGCTTACGAGTTCATCTATGCGTGCGCTTGAGAGGTTTTCCTTTTCGCTGAGAATGCTGTTTACGACTACGGTTTTGCGGCGTGCCTCGGGTGGGTAATCGCATTCGTGGGTTACTCCGACCAGATTTTCCTCAAGTCCTAGGGCGAATATTATTTCGGTTGAACTTGGAAGAAGCGAACATATTCTCATGACCGTTATTATATACGATTTGCGGGGGAGAATCCCTGCCCTCTCCGCACGACATTTCTTTTTTTGCCACTTCGGCGTGTAAAATAGTCCTCGTGAAGATTGTAACAAGATTCGCTCCCAGCCCGACGGGCGCTCTTCATGTTGGAGCAGCCCGTACCGCTATTTTTAACTGGCTTTTTTCCGTGAGTCTTGGTGGAGATTTTCTCCTCAGAATTGAGGATACCGACCGCGCGCGTTCCGAGGAGAGATTCGAACGGCAGATCATCGAGTCGCTTGAGTGGCTTGGGCTTAAGTGGCAAGGGGAAATTGTCCGACAGTCCGAACGGCTTGACGCTTACGGTCAGCTTGCAGAGCAGCTCATTGACGAGCAAAAAGCATACAGATGCTACGTTACTGCTGAGGAACTCGGGCGTAGGAGAGAGGAAGCCAAGAAGAGAGGAGAGGTTTTCAGATACAGGAGGGAGTGGTCACAGCTCGGCGCGGCCCCTGGGAAACCTTATGCTGTAAGGCTTTCTGTATCTTCCGGAGAGAAGATTCACGTTGAGGACCTGGTCCGCGGCGGGATAGTTTTTGACTCCTCGGAAATAGAAGACTTTGTGATACTGAAAGCCGACGGGTTCCCAACCTACAATTTCGCCGCGGCGGTTGATGATGCGCGGATGGAGATATCTCACGTCATAAGGGGTGACGATCATATAATAAACGCCCCGAGGCAAATACTGATAGCCGAGGCGCTGGGCTTTGGGAAACCGAAGCTTGCCCATGTCCCGATGATACTCGGCGCTGACGGAAAAAAACTTTCAAAGCGCCACGGTGCGGAATCTGTTACGGAGTATCGACTGCGGGGATATTTTCCCGAGGCGGTGCTTAACTATCTGGTGAGACTGGGATGGTCTTTCGGGGACCAGGAGATTTTCACAACAGAGGAACTTGTTGAGAAATTCAGCCTGAAAGGCATCGGGAAATCTGCCTCAGTATTTGATTCCCAGAAATTCCTCTGGCTTAACGGAAAATACTTAAGGGATATGCCCGAGGAGCGGATATCGGAAGGAGCGATTCCCCTTATTGTGCAAAGAGGATTTCCCGAGCCGTCCCCCGAGCGGCTTCGCAAAATAGTTGCGCAGATGCGCGAGCGCTCGGAGACTCTGAACGGAATCGTAGATCAGTCTCTTTACTTTTTCACCAACGATTTTGAGTACGACGAAAAAGCGGCGCAAAAATTTCTGGTGGAGCAAAACGGCGAGATTTTCAAGCTTCTGGCGGAGGAGCTCCATGGTATCGAGGATTTTTCTCATGACAATATTCACGGGGGTTTTGAGCGCGTAATGGAGCGGACGGGTCTTGGACTTGGGAAAATAGCTCAGCCCTCTAGGGTCGCGCTTACCGGTTCGACGAAGAGTCCCGGAATCTTTGACGTTGTCGAGATACTGGGCAGAGACGCCGTGGCTTCGCGCCTTGCCAGGGCAATTGACTTTATAAAGTCCCGCAACGCCTGAAGATGAAAATATACGGGCTTACAGGAAATATAGGTTCGGGCAAGTCTACGGTGGCGCAGATGCTGCGCGAACTCGGAGCGTTCGCCGTTGACGCTGACGAGGTGGCGAGGGAAGTCGTGCGGCCCGGGGAGCCGGCGCTTGCGGAAATCGTTGCCTGCTTCGGCCGCGAGGTTCTAAGCGCGGACGGGACGCTTGACCGCGGAACCTTGGCTAAAATAGTGTTTGCAAGCGGGCGGGACCGCAAGCGGCTTAACGGAATAACCCATCCGAGGATTCTTGAGCGGATAAAGGAGAAGATATCCGCCCGAAGCGGTGAAGGTGAACCGATTGTGTTTGTTGAGGCGTCGCTTATAGATCGGAGAAGCGGTGGTATTAACGACCTGATAGACGGCTTGGTGGTAGTTACTTGTCCCGATGAATTGAGAGAGCGGAGGGTGGCGGCCCGCGACGGCCTCTCGCCCGAGGAAATCCGCCGCCGCATGGACTCCCAGATGTCCGAAGCGGAGAAGGCCTCTCAGGCCGATTTTCTTATAAAGAACTCCTCGGACATCGAGAATTTGCGTACCCAGGTGCGTGCTCTGTTCGAGGTTCTTTGCGTCGCGGAGTCTTGAAACAGCGTCTCTGCGTGTTATGATTCACTGATCCGCTTTTAGCCAGAAGGAGTGGGTCTGGAGCGCATCCAATGAAAGAAAAAGTCAGAATTCTCGAAGATAAGGAAAAAGAAGCAAGCTTAGGCGGCGGCGAAGCCAGAATCAAAAAACAGCATGATTCGGGCAAGCACACGGCCCGCGAACGAATAGCCGAGCTTCTAGATAAAGACACTTTTGTCGAACTCGACAAGTTTGTCCTGCACGGCTGTACAGATTTCGGAATGGAGAAAAAGAGAATCCTTGGCGACGGTGTGGTTACGGGCTATGGGAAAATTGAAGGGCGCCAAGTGTTTGTCTACGCCCAGGACTTCACGGTTTTTGGCGGTTCTCTGGGTCTTGAGCAGGGAAAAAAGATATGCAAAATAATGGATCTGGCGCTCTCAACCGGTGCGCCGATCATAGGGCTTAACGATTCCGGCGGAGCGAGAATCCAGGAAGGAGTCAAAAGCCTCGGAGCGTATGGAGAGATATTTCTTCGAAACGTGATTTCCTCGGGAGTCGTACCGCAGATATCAGCGATCATGGGCCCGTGCGCCGGAGGAGCTGTTTACTCTCCTGTAATGAACGACTTCACTATCATGTCGAAGAACACAAGCTACATGTTCGTTACGGGTCCCGACGTGATCAAGACCGTTACTCATGAAGAAGTGTCCTCGGAAGAGCTTGGCGGCGCCATGGTTCATAACTCCGTAAGCGGTGTCGCGCATTTCGCCTCCGAGGATGACAATGACTCGATAGAGATAATAAAGGAACTTCTAGGTTTTCTTCCCTCAAACAACATGGAGGATCCGCCTGTGATCCACTGCGATGATCCCGCGGACAGAAAGGAGACAAGTCTTCGGGAGCTTATCCCCGATAACCCCAACAAGCCCTACGACATACTGGATGTGATCAGGCCCATAGTCGACAATTCGTATTTCCTAGAGGTGCAGGAGCACTACGCGAAAAACATAGTGATAGGGTTTGCAAGGATGAACGGACAGACGGTCGGCGTGGTGGGAAACCAGCCCAAGGTGCTTGCGGGGTGTCTTGACATAGACGCTTCGGTTAAGGCGGCTAGGTTCGTAAGGTTCTGCGACGCTTTTAATATCCCCCTTCTTACTTTTGTCGACGTGCCGGGCTTTCTTCCGGGAACCTCGCAGGAATGGGGAGGAATCATAAGGCACGGCGCAAAATTGCTTTACGCATACTGTGAGGCCACGGTTCCGAGAATTACGGTGATAACCAGAAAAGCCTATGGAGGAGCTTACGACGTCATGTCCTCAAAACATATAAGGGGAGACGTAAACCTTGCTTATCCCACGGCGGAGATTGCGGTCATGGGTCCCGACGGGGCCGTGAACATAATTTCCAGGGGGGAAATAGCTGCCGCGGATGATCCGGACTCTGAGAGAATAAGGCTCATTGAGGAGTACAAGAAGAATTTCGCAAATCCGTATCGCGCCGCTAGCCTGGGTTACATAGACGAAGTAATAAAACCTGAAGACACAAGACCGAGAGTGATAGCGGCACTTGAGATGCTCAACGGGAAAAGACAGGCGCTTCCACCGAAAAAGCACGGGAACATTCCGCTCTGAGCGGCCAGGTAAAAAGATGTTCGAAAAGATACTGATAGCAAACAGGGGAGAGATAGCGGTAAGAATCATCAGGGCGTGCCGTGAACTTGGAATCGCTACCGTGGCGGTTTATTCGGACGCCGACAGAAATGCTCTTCACGTAATGCTCGCAGACGAAGCCTATCATATAGGACCGTCAAAACCCTCGGAAAGTTACCTAGTGGGAGAAAAGGTAGTTGCGGCTGCCAAGGAATCGGGGGCCGAAGCCATACACCCCGGGTTTGGATTTCTCTCCGAAAACGATTCTTTTGCTGAACTGTGCCAGAAAGAAGACGTGGTTTTCATAGGACCTTCCGCGGAGGCGATAAGGCTTATGGGGGATAAGGTAACCGCGAGAAAAATAGCGAGAGACGCCAATATACCCCTTGTTCCCGGTTCCGAGGGAGCCGTATCCGACGTTGAGGCCTCAAGGGTGGCGAAGAAAATCGGCTACCCGGTGATGATAAAGGCTTCCGCAGGCGGGGGTGGAAAGGGAATGAGGCTTGTTAATTCCAAGGAGGAATTTCAGTCGTCCCTTCGGATGGCCAGAAGCGAGGCGTTTTCCTCTTTCGGAGATGATTCGGTATTCATAGAAAAGTTCATTCAGACACCAAGACATGTCGAAGTTCAGGTTCTCGGGGACAAGCATGGAAATCTGCTGCACCTGTTTGAGCGGGAATGCTCAATACAGAGGCGTCACCAGAAGGTGATAGAGGAAGCCCCCTCGGGATTCATAAGTGCGAAGACGAGAAAAAACATGTGCGAAATCGCCCTCCGCATAGCAAGGGCGGTTGACTATTTCGGGGCCGGCACAGTCGAGTTCATAATGGATCAGGAAGAAAACTTCTATTTTCTGGAGATGAACACCAGGGTGCAGGTCGAGCATCCGGTCACGGAAATGATCACCGGGATTGATATCGTGAAGTGGATGATAAGGATAGCTTCGGGAGAAAAATTGCCGTTTAAGCAGTCTGCCATAAAAATGAACGGCCATGCGCTTGAATGCAGGGTTTACGCGGAAGACCCCGCCACCAACTTTCTTCCCTCTCCGGGAGTTCTTCACTACGTGCGCGCTCCCGGCGGTCCGGGGGTGAGGGACGATTCCTCCGTTTACAGCGGCTGCGAGATAACGTCTTTTTACGACCCGATGCTCTCAAAGCTTGTCGTCTGGGGAAATTCCCGGGAGGATGCGGTAGACAGGATGCTTTCCGCTCTCAGGGAATACGTGGTCTTGGGAGTGAGGACCAATCTCGGCTTTCTGATCAGGATGATGCGGGACCCGGAGTTCCGAAAGGCGCAGATCGACACTGGTTTTATAGAAAGACATCCTGAGCTTCTGGTGCCGGAAGAATCCGATCCTGAACTCATACTCATGGCCGCCGCGGTCGCAATGAACGGCGGCTCAAACCAAATAGTGCAGGGAACAAACGCTGTTTCTTCAGGCTGGAAGCATTTTGCCAGAAGAATGGGCGTATCCGGGAATCCGCTTTTATGACGTACACTTTTAAACTGGGAAACAAAACCTACAAGGTAGGTTTTGAAGAGAAGGAAGGACTGAGCCTCTTCAGTATCGATGATGAGGAGAAAGAGATAGAGTTTCTCCGTATAGATGAGAATACCTATTCGATTCTGCTCAATAATGAGAGCATTACTGTAGGGATATTCAGGGAAGGGAAAAAAATACAGGTTTTCCACGAAGGCGATCTCTACGAAATAGAGGCTGTCTCCGGAAGGGACGCTTCCCAGGCGGAAGGCACGGGGAGTCTTAACATAACGGCTCCGATGCACAGCAGGGTAGTGAAAATCCTGAAGAAACAGGGCGACAAAGTTGAAGTAGGCGACAGCGTCGTAGTTGTCGAAGCCATGAAGATGGAGAGTGAACTTAAAGCCTCCGCTTCGGGCAGCATAAAGGAAATAAGGGTCAAGGAGGGAGATACGGTTGAGAAAGGCTCTGTTCTGGCAGTTCTCTCCGATGAGTAGAAATATTCAGAGTAAAGAGGTTATCTGGTTATGAAAAAAGTTGCTGTCGTTATGTTCTTCGCTATAGTAGCTACGGTACTGGTTCTTGCCTCCTGTGATGACAGGGAAAGCACCGATGAGATTCCAGTAGGTGTTGTTCTTCCCTTTTCGGGCACGCAGGCATTGATAGGTGAGTCCATGAGAAAGGGTATGGAGTTTGCCCTTGAAGAAATTCACGAATCGTCACTTCTTGGGGATCAGAAAATCAGATTCATTTTTGAGGATTCCAAAAGCAATCAGCAGTCCGTGCGGGAAGCGTACACAAAGCTTATTGAACAGGATGAAGTGGTAGCTGTACTCGGTCCCTTCAGTTCAAGTAGGACCGAAGATATTATTGATATCATTAATAAAAACAAGACCGTCTCTTTAAGCCCGACCTCAGCCGCTGTGGGACTCAGCGCCCGAAGCAAATTTCTTTTCCGTTCATCTCTCACTGTGGAGCGGCTGGTTCCTCACGGAGTCGAAGAATCTAAGCGGGAGCTTAACTATACTAAAGTGGCTACGATAACAAATGCGGACGACACTTTTTCGCGGAGCGCTTATAATGCGGTGAAACGGGAGATTGAAAAGGACCGAAATATCTCGATCGTTAGCGAGCAGACTTATACAGTAAGTTCAAGCGGAGAGTTGCCTGACCTGACCAGCCAATTGACCGAGATAGCGGCCGCAGGACCAGATTATATATTCATGTCAGCTCAAGGGAGAGAGCGCGTGGGAATTCTGGTTCAGGCCGAAAGGGTTGAGAATCTGGAATCTCCCATTATAGGAATTCTTCTCACGACGGATGAACTCAAAGACGCGCAAGAAGAAGAGGCTGGGGCGGGGGAAGGCGCGCTTACCTTTACGGTCTGGCTTCCTGCCATTGATACGCCGGAGAACCGCAAGTTTCGCAACGAGTACAAAAAGGAAACGGATGAAGAGGCCAGTTCTTCTACCGCACGCTCCTACGAAGCCGTCAGGATTCTCGCCCAAGCTGTAGCTGACGCGGGCTCAACCGACCGGGAGGCGATTCGCGACGCAATGGAGAATGTGAGGCTGGAGAATAGTATTTACGGCAGCGATTTCTATTTTGATCTTAACGGAGATGCTGTTTACGAACCGATTGTAGGAATAGAGCAAGACGGCGAGTTCAAAATTTTAGGCCAGTAATTTTCAGTTGAGAGTCTTTTTTTGCATTTTTTTCTTCATGCTTTTTATTTCCTGCGGTTCCGGAAACAAGGTCCCGAACGCTGCGGATATCTCCCGCAAAGACACGCTTAACATAAATATCGGGACCGAACCCCCCACGCTTGACTGGTCGCTTGCCACCGACGTCACGTCTTTTACCATCATAGACAACGTAATGGATGGTCTTACGGCGTTTGATGAAAAATACGAACCCGTACCCGCTCTCGCCCAAAGCTGGCAGATAAGCGAGGACGGAAGAACATACACTTTCAAAATAAGGGAAGGAGTTTCCTGGACGGACGGAAAACCCCTTAAGGCCGGCGATTTTCTTTATTCATGGAAAAGGATTCTTCAGCCCGAAACCGCCGGGAGTTACGCCTATTTTCTTTTCGACATACAAAACGCTAGGAAGTTCAATTCCGGGGAAATAAAAGACTTCGGCAAAGTCGGGGCAAGAGCGCCGGATGACTATACCCTCATCGTTACTCTGGAAAGACCGAGGGCCTACTTTCTGAACCTGGTCACTTTCATGTCCACTTTCCCAATGAGAAAGGATGTTGTCGAAAAATACGGAACCAAGTGGACGGAAGCCGCGAACATAGTGACCCTGGGACCTTACAGATTGAAAAAATGGAAGCACCACGGGGAAGTGATTATCGAGGAATATGAAAACTACTGGGGAGAGAAGCCGAAAAGCGCGAAGAAAGTGAGGATGATAATGAACGAAAATCCCGTATCCACCCTCGCACTGTATGAAAGCGGAGAACTCGATTTCCTTGACAGCAAAGGAATTCCCCTGCTTGAAGTTCCAAGGCTTGTTAAACTTCCGGATTTTAAGCAGAGTGAGGTTTTCAGAAACAACTACATAGGGTTTAACGCTAAAAAAGCCCCGTTTGATAATCCTCTGGTGAGAAAGGCTTTTGCAAGCTCGATAGACAGGAAAAGTCTTGCGGGACTCCTCCAAGGGGCGGGAGTGCCCATCACTTCATGGATACCAATTGACATGCTTGCCCATAATCCCCGGATTGGTCTTTCGTTTGATGTGCAAAAAGCGAGAAAATTTCTTGAGATGGCCGGTTATCCAAACGGGGAGAACTTTCCGCGGATCACTTTCCTGTACCCTGATACTGGAAACAACAGGATTGTCGCCGAGGCTTTCCAAAGCATGTGGAAGGAGCATTTGGGCATTGAAGTCAAGCTTGTGAATCAGGAATGGGCTGTTTATCTAAGCACGCTTAGAATGGATCCTCCGCCCCTATTCAGAGCTGGGTGGCAAGCGGATTTCCCGGATCCTCACAACTTCATGAATCTCTTTGAGTGTAGGAGCGGGAATAATCGTACAGGTTGGTGCGACCCCGAGTACGACCGGCTCGTGGAAGAGGCCGCGGGGATTTTGGATCGCAGCCAAAGAACAGGTCTTTATAATAGTGCTCAGAAGATTCTCACGGAAACGGGAGTTGCGATAGTTCCTTATCTGAACTCAGTTCAGCAGAACATGATCAAGCCATATGTGAAGGGGCTTGAACCCGACCGCCTCAACTTTCTTCACTTCAGCAAAGTCAGGTTCGTGGATTTTTCCACATCCGGCGACCTCTGAACATCAGGAGTTCTGGTGCAAGCCGGATACTCGTGCTCGAGGAAGTTATCCATAGCGATGTATCCCGCCGGTGGTTATCTTTTTCGTGTTTTTCGCGATCAGTTTCGCTATTATGAGTCCCGCGAGAAACCATGCAATCAGACTGTCGACGACGGTGACTATTACGTATGGAGTCGAGAACCCGAACCAGTTCCAGTAAGGAAAGTGGCTTATGAAACCTATGCCCACTCCGACCAGAGCGACAAACCCTACTCGTCCCCAGTATCCTAGGCCGGCGGTCTGGGAGAGCAGACAGATAACGATCAGGGCGCTTATCAGGTCGCCGATGAACTGGATGACGAGTTGCTTTATCATGCCGGGGTCGTACCCTTGGGGAAGGGCGTTTACAAACGCCGCCGTCTCTCCCGCCTTGTGATCCTTTTGAGCGAACGGCAGGTAGTAAACACCGGCTATGGGAGCATTTTTCTTTATGGCTTCGGCGACTTCAGTTTCGTCGGTAAATTCATTGGCCACTATCTGGTGCCAGGAGAGAACCATCCATGACACGAATCCCCAAGCGAAGAGCACTACTGCGCAGATTATAGTGGCAGTCGTTTTGTTCAAAAATCCTCCCTCCCCAAGTTTTTAATCCATAAGGGCTTATTTGAAGTAAGGAATTATTTCTTTTGAGTAAGTCTCAAGCGCCAGATCAGGATCGGGGCTGAACCTGTAGAATAAGACGAAATTCCTTACCCCAGCGTCTATGAATTTCTCGATTTTTTCTATGCAGTCTTTTTTTGATCCTGTAATGGTGAAATCAAGTATTGCTTCTCTTGGGAAAAGCTGTCCGAGTTGCCTGAATCTTTGCCTTCCCTCTTCATCCGTCGGCACTATGTTGAAGTAGTTAAGACCGTGATATTCTTCGGGGATCTCAACGTCGTATCCAGCCTTTAGCAGCTGATCCTGCATAACCAGCACGTACTTAAAGGGCTCAAGTGTTTTGTAAGCAGCATCAACGTTTTCTCCAAGTGAGGTAAATATCCACAGTGCAGGGTCGAAACCGTCGTCAAGTGATCTTCCCACGTTATCCGCCGCCGCCTTTATCTCCCCGAGATACTGGGAGTAGAGATCGGGATTAAGGTCTATCGGAAGCCAGCCGTCGCCTTTTTCTCCTGTCAGTTGAAGTCCCTTTGGAGTGTGGGTGGCCATGTAAAACGGTATTTTGTTTCTCTTGTAGGGCTTTATCTGCAAAAATGCGTTCTCAAGATTGTAGAACTGCCCATCAAAGTTCACAGGCTCGTCGGTCTCCCAGAGAAGTTCCATGACTTCCATGGATTCTCTGAGTTTTGAAAGAGGTTTTCCCCACTCAATTCCGAATGCGTCAAGATTCATGGATTCCCCAACCCCAAGGCAAAGCACTACTCTGCCTTTTGAAAGCTGGTCGACAGTTGCTAGTCTCTGGGCGAAAACGGCGGGATGCATCCTGTGCGGGTCGGAAACCGTTCCCAAAGCTATGTTTTCCGTTTTCATCGCTGCCGCTGCTGCCACGGTCCACGCCTCGGGGGCGATGGCTCCCGGCGCTACGAAAAGCAGATGGTCAGGGTACCATATCATGTCGAATCCAAGCTGGTCGGCCTTTACCGAGAAATTTACGAGTCCGTCAACGTCAGCTCCTGGCATCGGAGCCGAAAGTCCAAATTTTATTTCTTTTCCCATTGTGTGGCACCTCGTGGATGGTTTTGGAAGTAGATAGCGATCACGGTTAAAATTATGGTTAATTTGCCGCTTAAAGGCAAATTAACCAACCAGCAAATATCCCGGAGGTATGAAATGAAATTCGGAGTCGGACTCTTCAGCATGCAAACCCACAAGGATCTTGATTATGGCCACGTGGATCTTTACAGAAATTCCTTGGAGCACGTGAAACTTGCCGAAGCGGTGAATTTCGATTCCGTCTGGCTTTCCGAGCACCATTTTCTTGAAGACGGTTACTGTTCTTCGCCCCTTACTATGGCGGCCGCGATGGCTGCTGTGACCGAAAGGGTGAGGATAGGTACCGGAGCCCTGATACTCACGCTTCATAACCCTGTGAGAATTGCCGAAGACGCTGCCACGGTTGATCTGATTTCAAACGGAAGGTTCGATCTTGGAGTGGCGATAGGATACAGAAAAGAGGAGTTTGAAGGATTCGGCCTTACGATGAAGCAAAGACCTTCGAGAATCGAAGAAGGCATAGAGATAATCGAAAAATGCTGGGAGGACGGACCTTTTTCCCATGAAGGCAAAAGGTTCAGCTTTTCAAACATAGACGTTACCCCCAAGCCCGTTCAGAGACCCATACCCATATATATAGGAGCTTTTGAGGAGCCTGCCATTAGGAGGGCCGGGCGGCTCGGGCACCCGCTTCTTATAGGTCCCGGTAGGACGGTTCCCATGATCATGGATACACTCGAGTGGTATAACGATGAGGCCGAAAAAGCCGGTCACAATCCATTCAAAGTGGAGCACATACTGCTTCGGGAAACTTACGTGGGCGAAAGTACGGAAGAAGCCCTTGCAGGAGGAACCGAGTACATAATAAACATGTACAGATTTTACCTTAGCCTCGGGGTCAAGATAGTTATAAGGGGGAAAACCATAACTGACCCTGATGACCCTTTCTTTGAATACATGGCGGAAGACCGTTTCATGATCGGTACCCCCGAACACTGTACTCAAGAGGTAAAAAAATACGCGGAGAAAACAGGAATCCGCAACGTATTGTGCAGGATGGTGTTTCCTCAAGCCCCCGCCGAAGTTGTAGCGCGCTCAATTGAGCTCTTCGGCAGAGAGGTGATTCCCCAATTCAGATCTTAGAGAAAATTACTCAAGGACAAATTCAGGGAACTGCCCGCGGATGAGATGTCATCCGGTCTTTTGGCCGGATCGACTCAAGCAACCACCCGGACCTGTTGAGACAGGTCTTTGATCCTCGTCTGCCAAGATAGCTTCCCGAACTTGCCTAACTACCGAACTACTGAAATTCCTGAAATCATGCTGAACCCCGGGGATGAAAAGCCAAAAACATTTTCGTAATCCTTATTGAACAGGTTGTTCACTCTTGAGAACAGCCTGATTTTGTCGACGAACCTTTTTAGGCTGATTTCGTAGGAAGCCGCCGCGTCAACGAGGAAAAAAGAATCGTTTTTAACTCTCGTGCTCGCGCTCCAGTCCACGTCATCCCTGGTGCCTACGTAGTTTCCCGAAAGGCTGAGGTCAAGAGCATTTTTTGAATATCCCGCGTTAAATGAGAACGAATGTTTGGGTACCCGTATGAGCTTGTCCCCTTCGGAAAAGGAAGCAGACCCCAGGCCGCCGTCATCGGTTACGTCGGTTTTAACGTAGGTGTAGGTTGCGCTTAGAGTTAAAGTGTTGGTTGGGTAGAAGCGGATTGCGGCCTCTGTGCCCTCTGACTCCGCACGGCTTATGTTCTCGTAGTTAGTACCATTCTCAAAAGGTCTAAAACGGTAAGCGATAATGTTTTTGAATTTGTTTTTGAAAAAGCTCAGATCGAACTCGACCGCGTTATCAAACAGTGGCTGATTAATGCCTATTTCTGTGGTCAGGGTCTCTTCGGGTTTTAGGCCCGGGTTGGGTATTGTTCCGAAAGCCGTGCTGAAATTTTCAAAAAAGGTTGCTTCCTTGATCCCTCTGCTGACCCCTCCCCTTATCTTGGTTCCCGATTCTTTTACCTTCCACTTGGCGAAGACGCTCGGACTCCACTCACTTCCGAATGCCTCATTGTCGTCATACCTTATGCCTGCTGTTACGAAAAACGTTTTAAGTAGCGCGAGGTTTTTCTGAGCGTAGAAGGCATAGTTTTTTCTTGATTCATCTAGGGAGTCAGTCTCAAAACTTTCTTTTTCATATTCAAACCCAGTTGAGATTATGCTCGAGATCTGATCAAGGTCGACAAAGAGGCTGGATCCGTACTCAAGCGATATTCTTTTATCAAGAGTGTCAAACTCTGATTCGACTCCGTCTAGCTGGGCGGGCTCGGGACCATCGTAACTTTCCCGGTCAAGTCTCATATAGCCGATCTTAATTGAGTTCTCCCACCATTGCGTCGGGGAAAAGACGATGTCCGAACCTGTGACAAATGATTTTTCTTTTGTCTGGCTGTCGGGGTCGGCGAACGCGTCGAATCTGTCCCCCGCGCCCGCAGTCGGGAATTCAAACTTTGAGTCTCTGTATAAGGAGAAAAAGGAAAGATTTAGATCATCGTTTGCTTCCAGGTTCAGGTTTGCCGTGAAGTTATTGTTTTTGTAATCGTTGTTGATCTCTAAAATACCCTCATCGACGATTCTCTGGCGAGAAAGAAAATAACCCAGCTTTTCCAGGCTGCCCGATACACTCGCGGAATGCTCAAGGATCATGGCGTCTTCGGCACGGAATCCCAGGGCCACTGATCCTGTCCTTTTGATTTTTCCGCTGCCGCGCTTCGTTATTATGTTTATAACCGAAGAGGCCGCGTCCGAACCGTAAAGAGAAGAGTGTGCGCCTTTTATTATCTCTATTCTCTCTACACTCTCGGTAGTAAGAGAAGAGATGTCGAACCCCCCCCCGGCCTGGTTTATCTGAACGCCGTTTATCATCACGAGGTTGTAATCCGACTGACCTCCCCTCACGAAAATCGAGGAATTGCCTCCACGGCTTCCCGTGCCAACCACGTTGAATCCGGCAACTCTTGAGAGTATGGACGAGATATCCTTTTCCCCGCTTCTCTCAATCTCTTCCCTGTCGATGACGGTAACGGAAGATCCGAGACGCTCGGCGTCAATCCAGGTTTTTGTCCCTGTTACTATGATTTTTTTCGTCTCTTCCTGTTCGGAAAAACCCGTGTGCGGGAACAGGAACACAATCAAAATAAAGGTGAAAAATACCTTAAGGCTGTTCATTCTTAGCTCCTCCAGGTGCTGGTATATAGCTTCTCCTGAAAGAGCGGTTGTCTGAATAAACGTGTAAGGCAGGAAACAAGAACCGCGCGACAGCGCGGAAAACAAAAGATGTGTCTCTATAAACCATACGCCTAACTCCCGAGGCAAAGCTAGTGGATTGACGCAGGCAGGTCTTCCGACTCAAAGGGCCATCTGTTGTCGAAACAGAACTAGTTTTTCAGATGCGGCCTTCCCGGCTTTGCTAAAAGCCAGTGACCCGAAGCGCAGGCGCGCTCCGCTAGGGCATGGAAAAACCCTTATTACGGCTGCGGGAACAGTTCGGGACTCTCACCCGATTCCCTTAACCTGAATCTGAAGGTAATTCTACGTGTTAGGGCTTTCGGTGTCAAAAGCCGGTGTCGGGGGACATGCGGAGCAGTCAGGAATTGCCCGGGGCGGCGGAACCGAGCATGCTGTCAAGCTCCCCTGAGCGCTCAAGGGCCGCGAGCTGGTCGTAACCCCCTATGAACTGCTCGTTTACGAAGATCATGGGCACGGTTCTCCAGTTCAGTTTCTCAACCATCTCTTTTCTTTTCTCCGCGTCCTCGTCAAGCCTTACCTCTTCGTAATCCACCTGTTTTATCTCAAGAAGTTTTTTTGCCCTTCTGCAGTATGTGCAGTAAGAACTTGTGTATATCGTTACGGAACTCAATATCGCACCTCGGTTTGTTTTTAGGTCCTATGATGCTTGGTTTTTGGTATGTATTCAAGTACGTTAAGCATTTGCGCGCCACTGGTAGGCGATGGAGTTTTTATGTTATGAGAAAAAAGGTCTCTTTTTTCATTGGGTTTTCGCTAGTTCTAGTTATGAGTTCGTGTTCTGCCACGAAGTTTTTGCTTAACTATGCCTCGGGGGATGATAGAAAACCCGGAAAGATGAAGGACTGGGTTTACACAACGGAGCGAAACAGCTACCGTGTTGCGCCCCTTTCGCAGAACTGGAAGAAAGTACCCGTAGAAGGCGGGGATATAGCTTTTTACAACTCGGCTGACGATATAATCTTCACGGTCAGTTCCGTTTGCACGGATCGGGATTACGATCTTAAGACGCTGTCGGATTCTTTAGTGGTCGGGGTGGGCAAGAAACGGATGAAACTGCGAAAGGATATTGAGGTCGGCGGCGCCGGAGGACTTTACACCGAGTATGATGTGTCGCTTGACGATGAGAACCTCTCTCTTGCCACGGTCGTGCACAAGTCTTCAAAATGTGATTATGACTTCAGCTATTCCACAGACCCGGCCGGCTTTCAGGCAAATCTCGGGAAGTTCATCGATTTTCTCTCAGGTTTTGAGGAGCTGTGGGCCAAATGAACAGGTTTGTATCCGAAGTGTTCGACAGTCTTCTTGATTTTATCTTCGGGGTGGGAGAAGTTTGCTTTTTTTTGTGGAATTCGATTGTAGCCACGGTTACTCCTCCTTATGATTACGGTCTTCTTACGATTCAGATATATGATATAGGTTTTCGTTCCGTCTCAATAGTGGTGGTCTCCGCCATGGCGATCGGAATGGTGATGGTGGTACAGATGGCGTGGGGATTCGCTTGGTTCGGGGCGAAGGGGCTTGTGGGTCCCGTGGTCACGCTTTCATTTGTAAGGGAACTCGGTCCTATAATAACCTCTCTTCTCGTGGGTGGAAGGGTCGGTTCCGGTATCACGGCCGAGATAAGCTCAATGAAGGTGACCGAGCAGATAGACGCCATAAGGACCCTTGGAGCCGATCCGATCAGGAAACTTGTTTCTCCGAGACTTATGGCGTGCATAATATCTTTTCCTCTTCTTGCCGTCATATCTAACCTTGCCGGCATAGGGGGAGCGATGATTATCTCCCAGATGGAACTTAACGTGAGACCCACTCTTTTCATCGAAAGCATAAGGGGCTGGGTCTCTCTAGAAGATCTGATGACCGGTATTTCCAAGACGCTGTTTTTCGGAATCATAGTGGCGATTACCGGCTGCTATGTGGGAATGAAGGCCAAGGGGGGAACGCGCGGAGTCGGAAATGCCACCACTAAAACGGTTGTGGTCTCGCTTTTTCTGATAATACTTTTCGACTTCATTCTCTCGAAAATATTTGTTATAGCTATTTACGACTTCTAGCTTTTAGCGGACCCGCGTAAAGTTCTTTGACTTTAAAGTTACATTCAGTAGAATTCTGATCCCTAATTTGTCCGAGAGAGGATGTTATGAAGTCATACATGGCCCGAAACGACGATTTTGAAAAGAAGTGGTACCTTATTGACGCGCGGGGAAAACCCGTCGGAAGACTCGCAAGCAGAGTGGTCTCGATTCTCAGAGGCAAGGGTAAGCCGCAATTTGCTCCCCACTCGGATATCGGGGATTTCGTCGTTGTAGTCAATGCCGACAAAGCTACGTTCTCCGGCAGGAAGTGGGAGCAGAAAACCTATTACAGGCATTCTCACTATCCCGGGGGGCTTAAATCCGTGACTGCGGAAGAACTGGCCGAAAAAGAGCCGGGCGAGATAATCCGCAAGGCAGTCTGGGGAATGCTTCCTAAAAACAGGTGGCAGAAAAAACTTATACAGCGGATGAAAATCTACGTCGGAGACAAGCATCCGCACGTGGCCCAAAATCCTGAGGTTCTGGAGGTCTGATTCATTATGCCTGAAACTATTATTTACAACGGCACTGGGAGAAGAAAAACATCAGTCGCCAGAGTCTGGCTTAAAAGAGGTAGCGGCGTGGTTACCGTGAACAAAAAATCTGTGGAAGATTATTTTCCCAGAGAAGTGTGGCGGATAAAGGCCCGTGAACCTCTGAGCGTCACCGATACTTCCATGGAATACGACGCGATGGTCAGGGTGAAAGGAGGGGGTCTTACAGGCCAGGCAGGAGCTATGAGCCACGGACTTGCCAGAGCTCTTCTCAAAGCCAACGAGTCACTTCGTAAGAAACTCAAGGTTTCCGGACTGCTGAAACGCGATCCCAGAATGGTTGAGAGCAAAAAATACGGGAAGCGCAAGGCGAGAAGGGGACAGCAGTTCTCCAAAAGGTAATTCTACTTGTCTGATAAACCTGAGAAGTTTCAAAGGAAATTTGATATCCGCCCTGCAAGCGGGAAGCTTGGCGTTCTGATTCCCGGAATGAGCGGTGCAGTTAGCACGACCTTCATAGCGGGAGTAAAAGCGGTAATTAAGGGCGTGGGAAGACCCATAGGTTCTCTTACGCAGATGGGGAAGATCAGAATTGGGCTGCGAACCGAGAAAAATTTCCCTTTAATAAAAGACTTTGTCCCACTGGCAAAAATAGAGGACATAGTGTTTGCCGGATGGGACATATATGATGAAGACTGCTATGCCTCCGCGCTTCGCGCCGGGGTGCTGAAGTCGGACCTTATTGAGAGAATAAAGCCGGATCTTCAAAAAGAGTCTCCGATGCGAGCCGTCTTCAATAACGATTACGTGAAAAATCTCAAGGGTCCTCACGTGAAAAGAGGCAAGACGAAAATGCATCTTGCCGAGCAGTTGATAAAAGACATAAGGAAATTCCAGAAGCAAAATGACATAGAAAGGCTTGTAATGCTTTGGTGCGCAAGTACCGAAGTTTATCTTGAACCGTCAGAGGTTCATGAAACCATAGAGAGTTTTGAGAAGGGATTAAGAGAAAACCACGAGAGTATCTCTCCCAGCATGATCTACGCGTACGCGGCCATAAGATGCGGTGCATCTTACGGAAACGGGGCTCCTAATCTCTCCGTGGACATCCCGGCGCTGCAGGAGTTGGCGGTTAAAAACGAAGTTCCAATAGCCGGCAAGGATTTCAAGACCGGGCAAACTCTCATGAAAACCATCTTGGCCCCTGGTTTTAAAAGCAGGTTGCTCGGGCTCAACGGATGGTTTTCAACCAACATACTAGGCAACAGGGACGGAGAGGTCCTTGACGACCCGGGCTCTTTCAAGACAAAGGAGGAAAGCAAACTCGGCGCTCTTGACTACATATTCCAGCCCGATCTCTATCCAGAACTTTACTCGGATTACTACCACAAGGTAAGGATAAACTACTATCCTCCCAGGGGGGACGAAAAAGAGGCATGGGACAATATTGATGTCTTCGGGTGGCTTGACTATCCCATGCAGATAAAGGTCAATTTCCTCTGCCGCGACAGCATACTAGCTGCCCCGGTGGTACTTGATCTAGTGCTTTTCCTGGACCTTGCGCACCGCGCCGGCATCTATGGGGTGCAGGAGTGGCTTTCCTTTTATTTTAAGAGCCCCATGGTCGATAAGAAGCTCTATCCCGAGCACGATCTTTTCGTTCAGTTCACCAAGCTGCAAAACACGCTTCGCTACCTGCGGGGCGAGGAACTGATAAGTCATTTGGGGATTGATTACTACGGTTTCGGCTAACCGGATTGCGAAGCTACTGCTTGAGAAAGCTTTCCAGATCTTTTCTCACGCCGGAACTCGCTAGTTTTCCAAGAGCGGCTTTTTCTATCTGCCTTATCCTTTCCCTGGTCAGATTGAATCTTTTGCCGATCTCATCAAGCGTGTAGGTGCTCTGGCGTCCTATGCCGAAACGAAGTCTGATGATTTCCTCTTCCCTTGAATTCAGAAGCGTAAGAGCTTCCTTCAGCTTTTCCGCGAGAGACATCTTCGCTATTATTGTATCGGGAATTTTAGCTTCCTTGTCGGCGACCGAATCAAGAAGGGTGGTTTTCTCCCCGTCCAGAACCGGCGTGTCAAGGCTTATGGCGTCGTTTGTGGAATTGAGAATTCTGTTTATAACCTCCGCTGAAATCCCTGAAGCTTCGGCTATTTCTTTCGGCGTTGGCTTTCTTCCCATTTCCTTGCTTAGCTTCGCGCTCGTTTTGTAAACTCTGTTTGCCTGTTCCAGCAGGTACACGGGAACCTTTATGGTCCTCGTCTGTCCCTGAAGAGCTCTCAGTATGGCCTGATGTATCCACCAGGATGCATAGGTGGAGAACTTGTAGCCCTTGGTGTAATCAAATCTCTCAACTGCCCGCATAAGACCGAGGTTTCCTTCCTGAATAAGATCGGGAAGGGGAAGACCCCTGCTCATGTATCTTCTCGAAATCGTTATTACAAGCCTCAGATTGGCTTTCACGAATTTCTGTTTGAGTTTAAGCGCCCAGTCGACGTAAATTTTTTCCATCGCGCGCAGGGTCGCTATTTTGCGCTCTACTGCGCGCGCCCTAGCCGAGTTTTTCCTCACGCGGATTTTCTCAAATTTTTCGATGTTCTTAGGCACTTTGGCCATCCTGATTTCGCACATCTTGATTCTTGCGGATATTTCGACTTCCTGTTTTGCTGCGAAAAGAGGCTCAACGGCCATGTCCTTGAAGTAGACATAAAGAAGGCGGAGCTGTTCGTCGGGGATCCACTTGTCTTTTTCCTTTACCTTTCCCTTGGGTTTCAGCTCTACTTCATCCGAACTGTCGAAGTCCTTTTCGACTTCATCTTCCTCGATGTCATCGTCAACATCGTAGGATTCAAATCCGGCATCATGTTCTGTATCATCCTGAAAACCTTTATATTTGATGTCCATTTTACTTCTTCACCAATTTCCTGATTGAAAAACGGAGGCGACAAAAAAGGTTTTCAGAACCCAAGTGGGTAATGAAAATTAACACCTTCCGTCCCTATTAGGGATTATAAGATTTTTCGTGCTAAAATGTAAGCGTTTTTTTCCCCGAGTGCAGTTTTTCGGTAATCACTTCGCTCCGGCGAAGTTCTCAGAAACCTGCTCCCAATTCACCGCATTCCACCACGCCTTCACGTAGTCGGGTCTTCTGTTCTGGTAGTTCAAATAATACGCATGTTCCCAGACATCAAGACCCAGAATGGGTTTCAGTCCCTCGGAAACCGGGTTGTCCTGGTTTGCAGTGGATGTTACCACGAGTGCTCCCCCCTCACCCACGCAAAGCCACGCCCAGCCGCTTCCGAACCTGGTGGCGGCCGCCTTGGAGAATGTATCAGCAAAAGCATCGAAGCTTCCGAACGCGGAATCTATGGCATCGGCAAGCTCACCCGACGGCATTCCTCCGGAATCGGGAGCCATGCACGGCCAGAAAAGGCTGTGATTCGCGTGTCCTCCGCCGTTGTTTCTTACCGCGGTTCTTATGTCTTCTGGAACCGAGTCAAGATCGCCGAGAAGCTCGTCAAGCGATTTGTCCGCAAGTTCCGGATGTTTCTCCAGCGCGGCGTTTAAGTTGTTTACGTACCCTTGGTGATGCTTTGAATGATGTATTCTCATTGTTTCCGCGTCTATATGCGGCTCCAAAGCGTCATAATCATAAGGAAGATCAGGTAGTTCGTGCGCCATTTTCCTCTCCTCTTAATCTCTCGAAGTAAAAAGCCAAATTTGGCATTATATATGCAATTGTGCACAGTTGCAAGTAAATTATACCAGAAATTTCTCCCGTTTTTACATATAGTTACGATAAAGTAAAGTTAGATTCCAGAGGTTCCCATGTCAGAGAATATAATTGAAATGACGGACGTGTATAAGTCTTTTGACGGAAAACCGGTTCACAGGGGGATAAATCTTTTCGTGAGAAGGGGGGAGATTGTTACCGTTTTGGGTGAGAGCGGAGTGGGGAAAAGCGTTTTGCTCAAGGAAGTAAACGGCCTCGTTAAGCCCGACAGCGGAAAGGTCATGGTCTTGGGAGAAGATACGGCACAGATGGATGAAAAACAGCTCGTGAGAATAAGAAAGGAAACGGGCATGCTGTTTCAGGGCTCCGCACTTTTTGACTCGCTTACAGTCGAGGAGAACATCGCTTATCCCCTGGTTGAGAATTCTGATCTTTCTCCCGAGGAGATAAAAAAAGCTGTTACGCAGAACCTTGAACTGGTAGACCTTCCCGGAATTGAAGAGAAGTACCCGGGGGAGCTCAGCGGAGGAATGAAAAAAAGGGTGGCCTTAGCAAGGGCGATCGCCACGCGCCCAAAGATTCTTCTCTACGACGAGCCAACAACCGGTCTTGACCCTCCCAATATAAAAAGGATCGCGAAATTGATAAAGAGCATGAGAGACCGGCTAAGCATAACCGGGGTCGTTATTACCCATGACATAGGGACAGCCTATGAGGTTTCCGACAGGGTAGCTTTTCTTTATGAGGGAGAAATCGTGTTCACGGGAACAGTCCCCGAGGCTCGCGAGAGCAACATTTCCACTTTCAGGAATTTCCTCGATAGCAAGATGTAGCAGGAAGCGAGGAGGTTTCCCTTCAAAGCACCCTGAGACACGCAGAAGCCAAGGCCGCTATTCCTTCTTTTCTTCCCGGAAAACCAAGGCCGTCAGTTGAGGTTCCCTTCACGTTTACCGCCTCGGGGGGGATCCCGAGGGCGTCTGCGATTTTCTTTTCCATGCCGGGTGCGTGAGGGGATATTTTCGGTTCCTCGCACACGACCGTGCAGTCTATGTTTTCTATTCCGAACCCCTTGTCCGTCATTATCCGGGCGACCTCGGAGAGAATTACGAGGCTTGAGATGTCTTTGTATTCAGGGTTTCCCGGCGGAAAATGCTTTCCTATGTCTCCCTCGCCGATAGCTCCCAAGATGGCATCTGCAACTGCGTGGGAGAGTACGTCGGCGTCTGAATGGCCGGAAAGTCCACGGCAGCCCGGAATTTCGACGCCGCCCAGTATGAGCACTTTTTCCTCGCAGAACGCGTGCGCGTCAAACCCCGTTCCTACTCTGTACATTAGACGTTTCTCCTTTGCTTACGATAAGTTCCGCTATTTCAAAATCGGCCGCGGTCGTAATTTTCATGTTAAGATTGCTTCCCATTACCATACCTACCCGTATTCCTTCCGCTTCCACAAGTGCCGACTCGTCGGTTGCGTCAAGTTCTTCCATGTGGCCCGAGCGATAGACTTCTTCGAGTATCTCCCGACGAAAAATCTGCGGAGTCTGGGCCCTCCAGAGTTTTTCCCTGGGAATCGTTCCAGAAACGAACGAGTTGCGCTTATCTGCCTGCTTCAAAGTGTCCGTAACGGGAACAGCGCATATGGAAGCGCCTGTGCGCGAACACTGCTCTATGACTCTTTTTATCGTGTTGTTATCGACAAAAGGCCTTGCGGCATCGTGGATGAGCACCATGTCGCTGTCCTGAGGCACGGCGCGAAAACCGTTTTTTACGGATACGTGTCTTTTTTCTCCGCCGCCGACGACCGAGGTGATTTTTTCAAACCCGAAGTCTCTGAACAGTTCCCTTGAGTGAGAAATCTCATCCTCGGGCACTACGACCACCACACTTGCTATCAGTTTGCTTAACTCGAAAGTGGAAAGACAGTAAGTAAGAAGAGGTTTTCCGCCGAGTTCGGCGAACTGTTTTTTTCCACGCGTGGAAAATCTTTTCGAGAGACCGGCGGCCGCCACTACGGCTGAGACTCTGGGAGCGCTCACGGGAGTCAGCCTTCTTTTTTCAGTTTTGCGAAGACTATTCTTCCGGTCGGTGTCTGCACCATGCTCCTTACGGAAACGTCCACGTCCTTTCCTATCTGTCTTGAGGCGTTGTCCGTAACCACCATGGTTCCGTCATCAAGATAACCGACGGCCTGATGCTGTTCCTTCCCGGGTTTTACGAGATTTATTCTTATCGTCTGTCCCTGTTCCACAACGGGCCTTAGGGCGTGATTGAGGTTGTTTATATTAAGCACCGTGACTTTTTCCAGGTCAGCAATTTTTTTCAGATTGTAGTCGTTGGTGATGAGTATTCCGTTCAGCCTTTTTGAAAGCTCAATGAGTTTTATGTCGGCGTCTTTTATGTGATCGAAGTCATGATCGGTAAGGGTGACGCTTATGAGTGGCATCTCCTTTTGCATTCTGGTAATGATGTCAAGCCCTCTTCTGCCGCGTGTTTTTCTCGCGGGGTCTGGGGAATCCGCTATGTACTGAAGTTCCTGTATGATGAATTTGGGGATTATGAGTTCTCCCTGGAGAAACCCCGTTTCGGCAATGTCAGCTATGCGACCGTCTATTATCACGCTCGTATCGAGTATTTTAGGGGCGAGCGCCTCGGGTTTTTTGAAAAACGAGTCGGACGCCGCTCCGGCAAGGGAAGTTTTGTCATAGCCTATTATCGCGCCTAGGCATACTAGAAGCAGGAATATTCCCGCTTTTACGTGGGGCAGAAGGTGTCCGGCTATCGGAAAACTGTTGAGGATCGTAAGCACCGCGAGATATATGAAAACGCCCGTAAGCGCACCCGCTGAGATTCCAGCGGCGCAGCGAGGAGGGGTTTTCCTGAAAAGGATCCGGAAGCCCAAAAGCACCACAAAAGCAAATATTCCGCAACCCAAGGCCGTGAGCAGAGAACTGGAAAACGAAAGGTAGTCGGGGCCGAGTACAATCGCTAGGAGCGCAAACGCTATGGAAAATGTGATTGAGAATCTCATTAATTAATAGTCCGACCCTTCCGAGGGAACAAGCTATAAGATATATGACGGCTCGGGTTTTAACAAGTTTTCCGTTGCCGATGTGTGCGGAAGCCGCGCGGTTTTTCCACGATTTTTTCTGGTCAGTTATAATTACGGTTCGCCGGGCGAGACGACCCGGTTTTCTGGTTTTCCACACAGCCGGTTTTCGCGTGGATGGAACATGATAAAATTCTGCACTCTTGCCAGCGGCAGTTCTGGCAATTCACTTTATCTTGAGTCGAAATACTCGAAAATACTGATTGACGCGGGGATTAGTTTCCGAAGGCTCTCGCGGAGTCTAGAGAGTATGGGCGTAGCCTTATCCGATCTTGATGCGGTGGTGCTTTCGCACGAGCACGAGGATCACTCAAGAGCCGTCGGAAGAATGTCCGAAGTGCCAGTTTACGTGTCAGGGGAAACCGTGAATTTCTGGGAAAGAAAAAGAAACGGGCACAACCACAAAAACGGCGGAGGACCCTCAAAGACCGTGGGTTCTCGAAACGGCACAATAGAGAAGTTTAGGGAATTCGATTCCGCGGAGCCTTTTCTCATAAACGACCTTACCATAACTCCCTTCTCGGTGGCCCACGATGCGATTGATCCGGTCGGCTTCACCATAACCGACGGTAGCGTCAAAATAGGCGTAGTGACCGACATAGGAAAACCCACGGCGCTTGTCATAGAGAGCCTTAAAGGCTGCGACGCGCTGGTTCTTGAGTCAAATCACGACAGAGAAATGCTTTTTTCAGGTTCCTATCCGCCCTATCTGCAGCAGAGAATAAGCGGGGGGCACGGGCACCTCTCAAACGAGCAGTCCGCATCCCTTCTGGGCGAAGTTCTGCACGACGGGTTAAAATACGTTTTGCTGGCGCACTTAAGCTCGAAAAACAACACGCCCGAGATGGCGCTTGAATGTTCGCTTGGGGTTTTGCGCCGAAACGGCGCCGACGGTCGCGTCATGGTGGACGTCGCTCCGCGAAGCACGGTTGGGGAGGTTATAACAGTTTGATCTCAAGGTATTCCAGAGAGGAAATGTCGCGGATATGGTCGGATGAGAACCGCTACCGAATCTGGCTCGAGGTGGAACTTGCAGTGTGCGAAGCGTGGGCGCATTACGGGGAAGTTCCCGCAGACTCCGTCTCCAACATAAAGGAAAAAGCCACCTTCGACGTAAAAAGAATCGCGGAGCTTGAAACGGAGCTTAAGCACGATGTCCTAGCTTTTCTCACATGTGTTTCCGAGTACATTGGAGACGATTCGAGATTTGTTCATCTCGGAATGACCTCTTCTGATGTTCTTGACACCGCTTTTTCGATACAGCTTCGGGAGGCGGGCGGACTTATAGTCGGGGGTCTTCGGAAACTGCTCGGCATCCTTCGCAAAAAGGCATTTGAATATAAAGACACCGCGATGATCGGGCGCTCCCACGGCATACATGCCGAACCCAGAACACTGGGTCTGGTGTTTGCCCTGTGGTATGACGATATGAGGAGGAACCTTGAGAGGATGAACGCTGCGCGGGACGCCGTGAGCGTGGGGATGATGTCAGGCGCTGTAGGGACCTATGCCAACATCACTCCTGAGGTGGAACGTTACGCGTGCGAACTGCTGGGGCTCCGTCCCGCGGGAATATCGACGCAAGTGATACAAAGAGACATCTACGCCCAGTATTTTCTCACTCTTTCTCTCATAGCGGCCTCGGTGGAGAAAATCGCTACTGAAATAAGGCATTATCAGAGAACCGAGGTGGGGGAAATAGAGGAACCTTTTACCGAAGGGCAGAAGGGATCTTCCGCCATGCCGCATAAAAGAAACCCCGTGCTTTCAGAAAACCTCTGCGGGCTTTCAAGGATAGTAAGGTCACACTCGATCGCGGCCCTTGAAAACATAGCGCTCTGGCATGAAAGGGACATAAGTCACTCCTCCGTTGAAAGGATCATAGGTCCCGACGGAACCATACTGGTTGATTTCATGCTTGAGAGACTCTGCGGTCTAATCGAGGGTCTGCGGGTCTATCCTGACAGACTTGAGAGCAACATCTGGATTACGCGGGGATTGGTTTTTTCCCAGAAAGTTCTGCTCGAGCTTGTAAGAAAGGGCGTTTCAAGGGAAGATGCCTACTCGCTCGTGCAGCGAAACGCCATGCGGTGCTGGGAGGAAAAAAAGGATTTTCGGGAGATGCTGAAAAGCGATGGGCAGATAACGGATATTCTTTCGGAAGAAGAGATTGATTCGTGTTTTTCGTTGAAGGAAGATCTTAAGAATATAGACCATATCTTCGCCACGGTGTTCGGCGAGTCATGATTAACAAGGAGCTTTTATTCGTGATGGAAAAAATATTTGCTTTAAAAGTGAAAAAATCAATCTTAGCGACGGTTGTCTTGGTTCTTTTAGGTTTGGTTCTGCTCTCCCCTGGGAGCCTTTTCGCGCTCGATAATGTTGACTCAGTGAAACTGGAGCAGCACTTCAAGAATCGCTACGGGGTTCGTCTTCCCGTCGGCTTTACGGTAAAGGCAGTTATAGAGAAGGATTCGGAGATGAAAGGATTAAAGAAAGGCGGGTACGAAATCGGATTTCCCGATGGCCGAAGTCAGACCGTACCGTTTCTGGTAAGCCGCGACGGCAGGTTTTTGATAATGGGCAACGTGCCCACCGTGAAGGTAGATAAGATGAATGAAACGGGCGTCCCGGGGGTCAAGCAAGGGTTTCTTGCCTCCGAAGATGGGCAGATTCCGATTCTGGTCTCCGAAGATCGCAAAACAATAATGGTCGGCAAGCTAGAAGACCTTAACGAAGATCCTGCCGCTGAGAATGTCCGGAAGATCTCTCTTGAGAACGTTCCCTCGAAAGGAAACCCCAAAGCCCAGGTAACCGTGGTCGAGTACTCGGATTTTCAATGCGGGTACTGCGCTAGAGCCGCGAATGGAGTTGCAGACTTTCTCAAGGACTACCAAGGTAAAGTCAGGTTTTTTTATAAGCAGTTCCCGCTTTCGTTTCACAAGTGGGCTGAACAAGCCTCAATCGCCTCTCTTTGCGTTTATGACCAAGCAAACGAAAAATTCTGGGAGTTCCACGACGCCATTTTTGAAAAGCAGAGTGAGATAAAGGTCGCTGACGCTAAGGAGACTCTTGCGGGGATGGCGCGCAAACTCGGGGTCGATATGAAAAAATACGATGAGTGCGTAAAGTCCGAAGAAGCCAAACGTAGGGTCGCTTCGGACGTTAGGGAAGGCAGATCGATCGGGGTAAGCGGTACACCGGCGTTTGTCGTTGACGGTTTCCTGATCTCTGGGGCCGATATGCAAGCGCTCAGAAAGGCTGTGGATTACCGTCTTTCCCTTAACTCCGAGGGCTCCGGGAAATAACTTCCACAAGTCCTGACCATGAAATGTCCTGAGTGCGGTTACACAAGCTTTGATTATCTTGAGGAATGCAAAAAGTGCGGGGCCATCCTGTTTCCTGTACCTATTTTCAAGTACCTCTATGAAGACGAACTGAGCACTGAGGTGGTTATTGACAGAAGTGCTCAATCTGTCCTCGGTGATGTTCTGGCCGGAGTAGGGGCGGTCGAGATGACATTTGAACTCAGTCCTGCAGGCGAGCTGCCCGACGAAGGCTTGCCCGCGGGTGGATTTGAGGATTTTCTCAGCTTTGAGAGGGACTTGGGAGAGGAAATAGCGGAAGCAGAAGTAGAACCAGAGGCGCAGGAAATAGAAAAGAAGAGCCCCCCGTCCCTACCCCACGGAATGGTGCCCGCAACTTTCGGGGAGAGGCTTTTCGCGTTTTCCGTAGATTTTCTGTTCACGCTTTGCGTGGCCGCCGTGGCGCTTCTCTCGGGGGCGAACCTGATCGGAGAGACTTTTTTCCCTGGCATAAGCGAGTTTGTTTCCATATGGGGTTGGATATGCCTTTGCGTTTACATCCTGGCAACCACCTATTTTGTTTTCCTTCCTTCCTGGTGTGGAACAACTCTTGGAAACTCGGCTGCGGGTATCCGGGTGGTGATGCAGGACGGTTCACTTGCCGGGTTTCAGGCGAACTTACTTAGGTGGGTCGGCTGGGTTCTTTCCGTGGCCACCGTTTTTCTGGGTTTTCTGCTTGCGGCGTTTGACCCGCAACGCAAAACTCTCAGCGACCACCTCTGCGGCACTTTCGTCGTGAAGGCTTGATTTAGCGTACGATGCTTGTAGAAGAACTTGATAAAAACATTGTGAAAAAGCGGGAGGAAATTTCCCGCTGGGTAGAGTTCCATTGTGAAAAAGTGATGGTGCCGCTTTACAGCTCCGTCGACCTGCGCTTCTCTGAGCACAAAATTGCCCCGATAGATACAAACGTTTTTCCCGCGGGCTTTAACAACCTTTCCGTCGAATTCAGGAAAAATGCGGGAAAGCTTTTCAGGGAATATCTTCTTTCCAGGTACCCGAGCGCCAGGAAAATCCTTCTGGTTCCCGAGCTAAACACCAAAAACGCCTACTACTGGGAAAACGTCTGGGTAATAAAGTCTATTTTGGAGGACGAAGACTACGAGGTGAGGGTCGGCATCGCGAACGAGGAATTCCGAAGGGAGACTGTTTCGTTCAGTTCGGCAAGCGGTCAGACAATCGAGGCAAAAAGGGTTTTTCAGGAAGAAGGCTCGGCTATGATAGACGGCTTCGTGCCCGATATCGTGATGATAAACAACGATTTTTCGGAAAGATGTCCAAAGACCCTTCACAATCTGCGCCAGCCCGTCCTGCCGCCCGTCGAAATAGGATGGCATGCGAGGAAAAAGGATGTGCATTTCGAGTTTTACAACCGTCTCTGCTGTGAACTTGCCGACATACTGGAAGTGGACCCCTGGGTTATGTCGGTTGAAACCGTTTTGGAAAGCGGGGTGGATTTTGATTTTCCCGAGGACAGAGAGCGGATTTCCGCCAGAGCCGGCGAAATTTTCTCCAAGATCAAAAGTGAATATTCAAAAAGGGACATAGATCATGAACCTTCGCTTTTCGTTAAAAGCAATTCAGGCACTTACGGCATGGCCGTTGCGAGCATCAGCGACCCGCAAAGCATAATGGAAATGAACTCGCGCGACAGAAAGAGAATGCGGGTTTCGAAAGGGGGAGTGCCCGTTCGGGATGTGGTAATACAGGAGGGCGTACCGACATCGCTTCGTGTAAACAACGGTCTTGTCGGCGAACCCGTCGTTTACCTTGTTCAGTCCCAAGTGGCGGGGATGTTCTACAGAGTTAATCCCCTTCGGGGCGAACTTGAGAACCTCAACTCAAGGGGAATGGAATTTCTGCCATGCGAGGCTTCTTTACCGGACGGGATCCCGGAGGCCTTTGATCTTGTTTCCAAGGTTGCTACCATCGCCGCGGGTTACGAGATAGAAAAGGTGCTAAGAGACGTGGATTGCTGAGATGTGCCAAAAAAAACACCTTCCGACCGGTAGGCTTTCTCTGTTTTTTCTCGTTATGGGCCCCGTCCTTGGCGCAATCCTTTTTCTCACCCTAAAATCCCTTGGCTGGGGAAGTGATGCCTGCTGGACTGCCGCGGTTTCCGCCGTGTGTGCGGTGTGGTGGGTGTTTGAACCGGTACCGATTCCAGTGACTTCACTGTTGCCGTTTGCCCTGTTCCCGATTCTGGGCGTTCTTTCTCCGAGGGAAATCAGTGAATCCTACGGAGCTCCTCTTATATTACTGCTTCTTGGCGGATTCATGTTGTCAACGGCTATGGCTGGCAGCGGAGCGCACAGGCGCCTAGCGCTTACCATGGTTAACTTCTTCGGCGGATCAAGCAGACGGCGGCTTGTATTTGGTTTCATGGCTGCCTCGGCGGTGCTTAGCATGTGGATTTCCAACACTGCAACGACGCTTATGATGCTCCCCGTGGCTATGGCCGTATTGGAAAAATCCGAGGACGAGTCACTCGCGGTCCCGCTGCTTCTCGGCATAGCATATGCGGCGAGTGTCGGCGGCATTGGCACACCCATAGGAACTCCTCCCAACCTTGTGTTCAGCGAGATTTATTTCCAGAATACGGGCGTGGAGATTCCGTTTCTCACGTGGATGAGTTGGGGAATTCCGGTCGTCGTAATTTTCGTTCCGATAATCGGCTTCTATATCACCCGACGCCTCACCGGTTCGGGCAGTTTTGCCATGCCGGAGGTGGGAAAGTGGAGCTGTCACGAAGCTCGCGTGCTGATCGTGTTTTTGCTCACGGCGGTTGCCTGGATGACGCGTAGCGAGCCGTTTGGCGGATGGAAAGCCTGGTTCGGGGTTCCGGGAGCAACAGATGCCAGTGTGGCGCTTGTGGCCGTCATAGTAATGTTCCTAGTGCCCAGCGGCAGGGGAGGCAGGCTGCTTGACTGGGATACTGCGAGCCGCATCCCTTGGGGGATGCTCATTTTGTTCGGCGGCGGTATCGCGATTGCAAAGGCTTTTATAGCATCCGGATTAAGTGCCGCACTAGGCGAAGCGCTCTCCGGTCTTGCTGTTCTGCAAATCGTTTTGATACTGGCCGTCATCTGTCTTGCGATTACTTTTCTTACAGAACTCACGAGCAATACCGCCACCACGACCCTGATGATGCCGATTCTTGCGGCTACGGCGATGGCGATGAATATTGAACCGGCATTATTGATGGTGCCGGCGGCGATGAGTGCAAGCTGCGCGTTCATGCTCCCGGTTGCCACGGCGCCAAATGTTGTGGTGTTCAGTGCGGGGGCATTCCCGACGAAAGTTATGGCGAGAGAGGGATTGGCGCTTAATTTTATCGGCGCAGCGATTATTACGGCAGTGTGCGCGACTCTGCTTTAAGCAGAATTAAACGTCTCTTCACCAGATTTCTCTTAGTTGGATTGAATCTATACCGGCGACCGTTATAACGTCGGATACGAGCACGACGTGATCACCTGGCTTTAATATCCGCTTTTCTTTCAAAAGTTCGAAAGCTCCTTGGATCCTCCGTTCAGGGTCCTCGGATTCGTTCATGCAATGCGCGATTACGGCTCTGTTCAGGGATAACTGCCGTTTTACTCTGCTGTCAAAAGTTACGGCGTGAATAGGCGTTTTGGCCGGTCTGCAGTTTGTTGTTAACTGAGCCATTAATCCTTTTTTCGTTATTACGACCAGACATTTGGCGTTAGTCGATTCGGCGAGTTCAACCGCCGAGGCTGCTATATGCTGCTTGAGATCTTCTTTAACAAGGAGTTTGCTCATCTGCAGACTTGTGAGTTTTTCCGCCTTCAAGGCTATTTTGTCTATATGCTCTATTGACCTTATGGGATGTTTCCCGATCGTCGTTTCGCCCGAGAGCATAACTGCGTCCACTTCCTCGTAGACGGCGTTTGAGACATCCGTTACTTCAGCCCGGGTAGGGATTGGATTATCTATCATTGATTCAAGAAGATGGGTGGCGACTATAACTCTTTTGCCTTTTTCCTGGCATTTGCCAACTATCACTCTTTGTACATCTGGCAATTCCTCAATGCTTATTTCAATGCCGAGATCCCCTCTTGCGACCATGACTGCGTCCGATGCTTCAACGATTTCCTCCACGTTGCGCACCCCCTCCTGATCTTCGATCTTAGAGATGATTTTTATTCCCTCCCCGTCGGCTCCTAGAAGTTCCCTGAGTTCCAAAACGTCTTGTGCTTCCCTGACGAAAGAAAGGGCTATGTAATCGACTTCGTTTTTGACTCCAAACTCTATATCTGCCTTGTCCTTGTCCGTTATTGAGGGAAGATTGACCCTTACACCGGGCAGATTGACATGACGGTTGCTCTTCATGGTTCCGCCGTCAATTACTTTGCATTTCATGGTTCCGTGATCTTTCTCGAGTATTTTCAGGTTTATGAGACCGTTGTCCACGGTTATCTTCTCTCCTATCTGAACCTCGTTGATAATGTCCTCATAGTTAATATGAATTGAGGATTCTTCAACGTCACCCAGTCTTACGGACACTGTGATTACGTCTCCCTCGCTTATATGCAGGTCGCTTTGCAGAACCCCGGTTCTGATCTCAGGTCCTTGGGTGTCAAGTATCAGGGCGATTGAATCTCCAACTTCCCTGTTGATGGACCTCACTGTTTCAATTACTTCAAGGTGGCTTTCGTGAGTGCCGTGCGACATATTAAGACGTACAGCAGTCATACCCGCTTCGTACATTTTCATCAGCATATTGTACGAACTTGTGGATGGGCCGGCGGTGCAGATTATCTTGGTTTTTCTAAAGGACTTCATAAACGGGGAAATATGTCGGTAAATTCAGAAAATGCAAAGTTTTTTTTAACCTGAAGCGAACATGCATGGGTAAGCCCAAAAAAGATGCTCAGACATTTCTCCAGGTGGTAATGAGATGCGTTTGTGACGTCGATTATCTCAGAGACTGCGCGGGAGAAGAATTCCTGTGACTTGAGGTGCTACGGTTTTGGAAAATTAACCGGAAGGCTTGAATACGATTTCCGTATCTGTTGAATCCTCTGGAATTCTCTGAACAATTCAGCGTTTTTTTGACAGTGAGCCTGTTTTGTGATAGTAAACTGCTTTCTAATCTGACAAGAACCCCCAGATTTCCCAAGATGAGACAATGGAATACGTTGAGCATTTATCAGTAGAAAAATTCATTCTTTATCTTCTGATAATTCTTGTTTTCGCCAAAGCCTTCGGTCGGCTGGCCGAAAAAATTGGACAGCCCTCTGTTCTCGGGGAACTTCTTGCCGGGGTCATTCTGAGCGCAAGCGTTTTGGCTCTTATTCCGTCTGTCGAGGGTATGGTCGGATACGATGTTTTTCACCTGCTGGCGGAAATAGGGGTTGTTCTTCTTCTTTTTGAAATAGGCCTTGAAACCAGACTTGTGGATCTGATAAAAGTAGGTCCCGTCTCTGCGCTTGTCGCCATAGTAGGGGTAGTGCTGCCGTTTGTGATGGGGTACTTCTCCATAATCTATTTCCAGCAATTCTCCATACTCAATCTCGAAGCCGGTATGGTCGGACTGGTGGCCATAGTGACTGGGGCGACGCTCACCGCCACCAGCGTCGGGATTACCGCCAGGGTTCTAGCGGACCTTGACCGGCTCCAGACAAAAGAAGCCAGAATAGTTCTCACTGCCGCCATAATAGATGATGTGCTCGGGCTTATAATTCTCGGGGTCGTAAGCGGCATAGTGAGTTCTTTTGGATCGGATACTGCGGGAGCAGGGCAGATAACCTTCGGTTCGATTGCCTTTATAACGGTAAAAGCTTTCGGTTTCCTTGCCGTTTCAATACTTCTTGGCAGGATTCTCGCTCCCAAGATCTTCGGGTTTTTCGCCCGGATCGACAACAACAACCTCGTTTGGATTATGGCAATAGCCTTCTGCTTTGTCTATGCCTATTGCTCGAATCTTTTTTCTCTTGCTCCCATAGTGGGGGCATTTGCGGCCGGTCTGGTTCTTCGCGAGACCGACCAGTTCAAAACTATTGAGGGCGGCATAAAGCCCGTTTCGCACTTTTTTGCCCCCATATTTTTCGTGATGGTGGGCGCCGCCGTGGATATTTCTGTGTTTAACCCCTTTGTATCTGAAAATATTATGGTAATATCAATCGCTTTAATTCTTTTCGCGGTGGCGGTTATCGGGAAATACGCGAGCGGTTACGTGGTCTATGAAAAAGGCGTAAGAAAAAGTATAGTTGGCGTCGGAATGATCCCACGAGGTGAGGTTGGGCTTATTTTCGCGAAGATCGGTCTTGTGCACGGTGTTTTCAAAACCGATCTTTTCTCTGCCGTTACGGCCATGGTCATACTAACGACCTTCATAGTACCCCCGCTTTTAAAATGGATGTTTGAGAATGAAAGCAAGGAGCGTGAGCTGGCCAAAACACGGTTTAGCGAATAATCATCTTAAAACCAGGTTAATCATGAGATTCAGTGATCTTAAGACATTTCTATATGCTGTGATTTTCACCTTGGCAGTCGTTTCCCCGGCAAGTGCTGCAGAGGATATGCTAAGCGTCGATAAAACGCTAGGAATTCAGCTTGTTATTTTTCTGGTGGGGCTTTTTCTTCTAAACAGGCTTATTTTCCGCCCGCTTCTCGGGGTCTGGGACAGAAGAGAGGAGCTTACTGCGGGCACTCTTAGGGAAGCTGAAGAGATGACCCGTAAGGCCGAGGGTGCGATCGCCGAGTACAACGAGAAACTTGCTGAGGCGAGGGCCCAGGCGACCGAGACAAGAAACGAACTCCGCCAGCAGGGGCAAAACGAATCTTCAAAGATGCTGCTTTCGGCGAGAGAGGCTGCCCAAGCGGAACTTGAGGGTGCGAGAGGGACTCTTGAGAGCGAAGTTGCGAAGATAAGGACGGATTTACGGGATGAGGTAGAGTCACTCGCAGCGGAAATAAGCAACCGGGTATTGAGAAAGGGGGTGTAGTTATGAAACTTGCTGCGGATTTTAATTTTCCGGGGGAACAACTAATTGGATAGCCATTTTGACTGGGTGTTTGTAATAAAGTACGCCGTTAACTTGGGTCTGCTTCTGGCCCTTATCATATACCTTATCAAAAAGCCCTTTCTCTCTTTTCTGAAAAACAGAAAGGAAAGGCTTCGCTCGGAAGTGGACAGGGCTGCAAAGGCGGCTGAGCAGGCGAAGATGACGCTTGAGGAATACTCGGCGAAACTTGATGCGGTCTCCTCGGAGATAGCGGCTCTTCAGGAAAACATAAGAAAACAGGGCGAGAATGAAAGGGGTGAACTTGTCTCCGCGGCGGAGAAAAGCTGCGAAATGATAAAAAAGGAAGTCGAGGACACGGTTCGTCTCGAGACTACAAAGGCGGTCTCCGAGATACAGTCAGAAGTGGTTGACTCGGCGCTTGCGCTTGCCGAAAAGATGATAAGAGAACGGGTGGATGCGGATTTTACGACCGATTCGGTTGACGATTTCGTAAAAATGATAGAGGAAGGGAAATGGCAACAGTTGCGACACTGAGAGATCTTGTCTCGGCGCTTGTGGATTCCGCGGCGGATGAACGCGAACTTTTGGGGATAAGAGCTGATGTGGAGAGTTTCCTTGAACAGCTCTGCAGTTCGGGGGAGTTACGGGATGTTTTTTTAAGCACGGTGTTTTCTACGGAAGAGAAAAAAGCGGTCGTGGAGGATTTTCTCGAGGCGGCGTCTTTTCTCGAGATTACGAAAAGATTTATTCTGCTCGTTTTGGAGATGGAGAAGGTTGCGGCGCTTCTCGGCTCTAAGGAAGCTGTGCTTGCAAGACTTGATGAAGCGGTAGGAAAAGTGACGGCCGAGATTACTTCGGCTAGGGATCTTAGCCAAAGCGATATCGAGAGACTTAGCACGGCGCTTCGCGTGGCGACCGGAAAAACGGTTGAGGTGTCGCTTAAGGTTGACCCTTCAATGATAGGTGGAATAAAAGCACAGGTAGGAGACAAGGTTTACGATAACAGCGTCAGGACACAGCTTGAGAGAATAAGAGGTATTCTTTCTCCGTCCTAATCTCAACAGTTAGTAATTCCAAAGGAGTTAGCAATGCAGGAACTAAAAGCAGAAAGTATAGGCGAAATTCTGAGAAACAGGATAAAAGGCTATGAACGAAAGGTGGACACCGAAGAAGTCGGGACGATTATCTCCGTCGGCGATGGTATTGCCCGGGTTTACGGTCTTGACCAGGCAGTAGCGGGAGAACTTGTAGAGTTTGACGGCGGGATTACCGGACTTGTCCTGAACCTTGAAGAAGACAATGTCGGTGTCGCTCTTTTCGGAGAAGACTCCCACCTGAGCGAAGGAGGAACGGTAAAGCGCACGGGGCGCATCGCCGAGGTGCCAGTCGGGGACGCCCTTGGCGGAAGGGTGGTTGACGCGCTTGGAAGGCCGATTGACGGTCTCGGCGAAATAGCTGCTGATGGAACAAAGCAGATTGAGGTAAAGGCCCCTGGAGTCATCTACCGCCAGTCGGTGAACGAACCCCTTCAGACCGGGCTTAAGTCCGTTGATTCCATGATACCGATAGGAAGGGGGCAGAGGGAACTTATCTTGGGGGACCGCCAGGTTGGAAAGACCGCTATCGCTATTGACACGATAATAAATCAGAGAGAAGAAGACGTTCACTGCATATACGTGGCCATAGGACAGAAACAGTCAACCGTGGCTCAGGTCGTCGACAAGCTTAAGGAGCATGACGCCATGAAGTACACGACCATAGTCTCCGCTACGGCCAGCACGCCGGCGCCTTTTCAGTTTCTGGCTCCTTTTTCCGGCTGCGCCATGGGAGAGTACTTCAGGGACAGCGGACGCCACGCGCTCATAATATACGATGATCTGACAAAACATGCGTGGTCGTATCGTCAGCTCTCGCTTCTTCTCAAGAGACCGCCGGGACGCGAGGCGTACCCGGGAGACGTTTTCTATCTTCACTCCAGACTTCTTGAGCGTGCTGCCAAGATGAGAGACGAGGACGGAGGCGGTTCTCTTACGGCGCTTCCCATAATTGAAACGCAGGCGGGCGACGTTTCCGCTTACATTCCAACAAACGTGATTTCCATTACCGACGGGCAGATATACCTTGAGAGCGATCTTTTCTACTCGGGTGTCCGCCCCGCGATTAACGTCGGTCTTTCAGTTTCCAGGGTAGGGGGAAGCGCGCAGATAAAGGCGATGAAAAACGTCGCCGGAACCCTGAGGCTTGAGCTTGCCCAGTACAGGGAGGTCGAGGCGTTCGCGCAGTTCGCTTCCGATCTTGATAAGGTAACCCAGAATCAGCTTGCCCGGGGAAGCAGGCTTGTAGAAGCCCTCAAGCAGGATCAGTACGAGCCGCAGGCGGTTGAAAAGCAGATTCTGATCATATTTGCCGTTACAAACGGCTATGTTGATGACTATCCGATCTCCGCGGTGAGAAAATACGAAAGGGAGATGTCTTCTTTCCTTGAATCGAAGTACCCCGAGCACCTGGCGGAAATAAAGGAGAAAAAAGTCATCTCAGACGAACTTGAGGAAAAGCTTGTGGCTGCGCTTGACGAACTTAAAAACCAGTTAGGCGAGCTTGCCTGACACACTAGCGGGAAGGGATAATGCCAAGCCTTAAACAGATAACGACAAAGATAAAAAGCGTGAGAAGCACGCGGCGGATAATGGGCGCTATGAAGCTCATAGCCGCGGTGCGGCTGCAGAAGGCCCAGGCGGCGCTTATGGCCTATAGGCCTTATTCGGATGCGTACCGCGATGTGGTCCTAAACGTGGCGGCGCTTTCAGAATCGGAAGATCATCCCCTTCTTCGGGTCCCAGAGGAAAAAACGAACCTACACGTTCTGTTTTTTACTTCCGACAGGGGGCTTTGCGGAAGTTTCAACAGTGCTTTGATAAGAAACATGCAGCACTATGTGGGGGAACAGAAGGAGGTCTCCGGGAGCATAAAGCTGAGTTTCGTCGGAAGACGGGGGCGGGATTATTTTTCGAGAAACGGGGTTGCCACAGGCAAATACTACACAGGTGTGAACGAAAAAAATTCCCGAAAGTTCTCAGAAGAACTGGCCGTAGCTCTCACAGAGGAGTTTAGATCTGGGGAGAGTGACGAAATAGTGCTTGCGTATAACCATTTTGTTTCAGCTATTTCGCAGAAGATGACGTTTGAGAGGCTTCTTCCGCTTTCGTCGCAGGAAACTGACGACGGTGGTGCGGAGAGTTCTTCTGATTACATATTCGAGCCTGAAAAAGAACAGATAATAGGTTCAATTCTTCCAAAGTACGTTCAGGTGAGGATTGAACGCGCCATGAACGAATCGCTCACAAGCGAGCACGCGGCGCGCATGACCGCAATGGAAAATGCAACCAGCAACGCGGACGAGGTGATAGCGAAACTTACCCTGCTTTTCAACAAGACCAGGCAGGCGATCATTACAACGGAGCTTATGGATATCGTTAACGGTACGGAAGCTCAAAGGAAAGGAGGCAATGAGTAAAAATGAGTAATGAAGCAGCGTTTACGGCAGGTGGTGTAGGCAGCGATATGGCAGATGGGGCCGACGACCAGATGGGGAAAATAATTCAGGTAACGGGTCCCGTGGTGGACATCGAATTCTCGGAAGGAACTCTTCCCACCGTGTTTACGGCTCTCAAGGTGACGAATCCTGCGCTTGGGGAAACTGAGTGGAACCTGGTTTTAGAGGTTGCTCAGCAGCTCGGCGGAGGCCGCGTAAGATGCATCGCCATGGATTCTACCGAAGGGCTTAAAAGAGGACAGGATGCCCTTAATACCGGCGATGGAATAACTATTCCCGTCGGCAAGGAAGCTCTCGGAAGACTGCTTAACGTTATTGGAGAACCCATAGATGAAGCCGGTCCCGTAGAGACTGAGGAACGCTGGCCCATTCACCGTCCCGCGCCCGAGTTCGTCGAACAGAGCACCAAGATGGAGCTTTTCGAGACGGGCATAAAGGTTATAGATCTCCTTGCTCCTTTTCTTAAAGGTGGGAAAATCGGTCTTTTCGGTGGAGCGGGGGTAGGCAAGACAGTCTTGCTTATGGAGCTTATCCACAACATAGCCAAGGAGTACGGTGGTTATTCGGTTTTCGGCGGAGTGGGAGAGAGAACCAGAGAGGGGAACGATCTTTACTGGGAAATGAAGGAATCGGGGGTTCTTGGAAACACAGGACTCATATTCGGACAGATGAACGAGCCACCCGGAGCGAGAGCCCGAGTCGCGCTTACCGCGCTTACACTTGCTGAGTATTTCCGTGACACTCAGGGTCAGGACGTACTTCTTTTTATTGATAACATCTTCCGTTTCACCCAGGCAGGTTCTGAGGTGTCAGCTCTTCTTGGAAGAACGCCTTCCGCTGTTGGTTACCAGCCGACTCTGTCAACTGACCTTGGGGAACTTCAGGAGAGAATTACTTCGACTGTGAAAGGTTCAATCACCTCTGTGCAAGCGATTTATGTTCCGGCGGACGACCTTACGGACCCTGCCCCCGCGACTACCTTCGCCCACCTTGACGGTACAATTGTTCTTTCAAGACAGCTCACCGAACTAGGAATATATCCCGCTGTGGATCCCCTTGACTCGACTTCGAATATTCTCGATCCAAAAATAGTCGGAGACAATCACTACAGGGTCGCTAGAGACGTTCAGGAAGTTCTGCAGCGCTACAAGCAGCTCCAGGAGATAATCGCGATTCTTGGTATGGATGAACTCTCAGAAGAGGACAAACTTACAGTTGCCCGCGCCAGAAAGGTTCAGAGATATCTTTCACAGCCTTTCCACGTGGCCGAGCAGTTTACGGGTACTCCAGGGAAATACGTGCCTATCAAACAAACCATAGAGGCCTTCGGCGAGATTATCTCGGGCAGCATGGATGATATTCCCGAACAGGCTTTCTACATGGTGGGCAATCTTGACGAAGTGCGCGAAAAGGCGGCGTCAATCGCTTCCTGACGGGAGATTTGAAAATTGGCTGAAAAATTGCGACTCAAAATAATAACCCCCGAAAAGCTCGTGTTTGACGGCGAGGTTGAGGAACTGGTCGCTCCAGGCCAGATGGGGGAGTTCGGCGTTTTGCCGGGTCACGTGCCTTTTCTCTCAGTACTTTTTCCCGGGAGACTCAGGTTCAAGACCGAGGAGTCGGGAGAAAACACGCTCATAATCCATGGCGGTCTTGCGGACGTAAAGGATGATACCATCAGCATTCTCACCGACCAGTCGGAGGATCCCGAAGAAGTCGATGTCGCGGCTGCTAGAAAAGATGCCGAGACTTTTCAGAGAGAAATTGACGAGTTTCAAGACGCAGAACCCTCACAAAGAGAAGAACTTGATAAAAAACTGAGGATAGCGCGCGCCAGAGTGGGAGAGTAATCACCCTTTTTGAAGTTTGGCCCGCGGGGGACCTAGCTGCACTTCGAGAATCCGCAACCCCTACAGGTAACGCAACCCGATTCAAAAGCAAGTGCCCTGCTTCCGCAATCCGGGCATTGCTCAAGGATAAGGTCCGTTGAGACCTTCTGGGTGCTGCCATTTGCTTCCATGGCTGGGCCGACTTCGTCGCTGGTTTTTTCCTTCGTGACGAAATGGCTTCTTAGCACTTTAGCTATGGCGTCGGGGACGGACATTATAACCCTACCCCCCGAAAAAACTGGTGAGGAACCTCCAATGGCCTCCAGCTGTTCCACGACATCTCTGACATCGACCCCAGACCTCAGAGACAGAGATATCAGCCTTCCAGTTGCCTCGGCATCCGCCATCGTAGTAAATCCAGATTTCCCAATCTGGACAAAAACTTCAAACGGCTTGCCTTCGTAACTGTTTACAGTCACGTAGAGATTCCCATACCCAGTTTTAATCGCCTCGGTAAACCCTTCCAAGACTTGGGGTCTTGTGACAGGTTTTACCGTTTCTTTTTGAGAGGGATGAGGGGATGGTGTGAGGTTGGAGTGGGTGGTTGACATCCCTTCATCCCGGGGTGGAGAGTTTGTTTTTTCTTTTGCTTGTTCTTCTGTTATCAGTATCCCTTCCCTGGAACCTTCTCTGTAGACGGTTACTCCCTTACAGCCAAGCTTCCAAGAAAGAAAATATATCTTCTCAACTTCCTCAAGGCTTATGTCTTTGGGAAGATTCACGGTACTTGATATGCATGAATCTATGTGCTTCTGGATTGCGGCTTGCATGCGTACCCGCATCTCCGGTTCTATCTCGTGGGAGGTGACGAACGTGTCTGGAAGATCCGCCTCGTTATCCAGTCCAGATTTCTCCATGTACTCCGATACCAGCGGATGATAAACCTTGAATTCTCCTTCCGACAGGGATTCCGAGCGTCGGAGATAAGACAGGGCGAACATGGGCTCGACTCCGCTTGTGGTCCCCGCGAGAACAGAACCGCTTCCTACAGGAGGGACCGTGAGTATGCACGCGTTTCTAAGACCCTGCTTCTTTATCTTGCTCATCACATTATCACGCATGCTTTTTACGAACGGATTTGCGATATGGGTTTTGAGGTCAAACACAGGGAAAGTCCCCTTCTCCTTGGCAAGATCGGAACTGGCTTCGTAAACGATATTCTTTACGTGCTCGAAAAGCTCGTCGGTGAACTTTATACCTTCGTGCGTATCGTATTTTATGTTGAGCTTCGCAAGCATGTCCCCTAGGCCGGTGAATCCGACTCCTATTCTCCTTGATCTCATAGATGCTTTTGTCTGGAAACTTAGAGGATGTTTTTCGATGTTGTAGTCCAAGATGTCATCAAGGAATCTGACGCTGTAGTGAAAAGCCTTCTCGAGATCCTCCCACTCTATCGCTGCATCTTTCTCAAAGGCATTTTTGACAAACATAGAGAGATTTACGTTTCCAAGACAGCAGTTTCCGTAATCCTCAAGTGCCTGCTCGCTGCATGGGTTCACTCCGTTTACTTCCATGTTGGCGTATTCGGTAGGCGAGTACCTCTTAACCGTGTCCCAGAAAATAAGTCCGGGCTCGGCCGAGGACCATGCTGATTTGACCAGTTTTTCCCATATTTGGCGGGCCCGCACGGTTCTTTTTATTTCGGTTTTCTCGTTTGAGAAGGTGAGTTCGTAATCTGTGTCTTTTTCCACAGCCTCCATGAACTTGTCATCCACCTTAACCGAGATGTTGGCGAACTGGACCTTTGATCTCGCCTCATCGTTTTTTATGTCGAGAAACTCCATTATGTCTGGATGATCGACTTTGATGGTTATCATCAGAGCCCCTCTTCTTCCCGCCTGTCCTATGGTTCCGGTCGTTGTGGAGAGAAGATCCATGAAAGAGACTGCTCCCGTCGAGTATATGGCTGAATTGTTCACCGGGGAGCCTTTCGGCCTCAGGATCGATATGTCGGTTCCGACTCCTCCGCCGAAAGAATAGGTCCTGGCGGCCTCCTTGCACCACTCGAATATTCCTTCTATGGAATCTTCCTTTATGGGCATGTAGTAGCAGTTAAGGAGCGTGGCTCTTCTCTTCTGACCGGCTCCGAAGAGGATTCTTCCACCAGGTATGAATTTGAAATCGGAAAGGAGCCAGTAGAAATTCTCCTCCCACTGTTTCCTCAGTTCTTTTTTTTCTTCGGGTGAGGCTATTTCCTTGGCCACCCTTCGCCACATTTGCTCTGGAGTTTTTTCTATTATTTCTCCCTTTATGTCGCGAAGAGCGTATTTTTCGTAAAAAACCCGAGCCCTGAGCTTGTCCCCGCCGAAGGCGTCAATCGTTTCTGCAGGGATATCTATGGTGTCGCTTGGAGCTTTTACGTGTTCTGGAGAAGGTTCTTGAGCCTGGGCTTTTTGCTCATCAACTGTTGTAGTTTTATGATCGGATGTTCCATTAGCAACGATTTCGGGGGGGGTCTTATCTCCAGGCACATTCTCCTCCTTTTTTGTTCCTTATAAACATTGCCTTCCGGGCCGCGCACAAGATATGTTGCTTATCTTGTACGTGAAGTCTATTTAAACACAATATATTGGGTCTTGTCAAGAAACTATTTTGTTTTTGTTAAGATAAGGTTAAAGAGCTTCCCGTAAAGAAGAACTATCGGGTCCTGAAATTTCAATGAGATCAGATGATTAGCCACGAATCATAAAAGTTTCTCGGTAACTCATGGACTGTTAAAATTTCCTTTGTAGCAAGCAATCATCTCACATGAATTGAGTTTCTTGGGAAAAGTAACAGCAATTTTTTGAGATCTGGTCTCAAAAACGCCCGATTCTTAATAGTACTTCCTTTTCAATTCAGCTACTCAATGATAAATGCGTTGACGCTGATTTCACTTCCAACATCTGTGTTTCTGCGGATAATATCGGCGAGACTTGTTTCTTCTATTTCTCTAAGTTCATCTTGCGATAGGCTACGCTGGTACCAGAAACGATCGCCGTCGCGCAACACCCTGAACTGACGGGCAACGATTGTGTGGAAAAGTTCGCCGCGGCCGAGGAAGGACTTAAGCTTGTGCAGGACCAGACCCGCCAGGAAATCATAACTCAACAGGGCCTTGTGGCGAGGCAGAATGAAATCGCGGCGCGCATCGAGGCGGTGAATAATCGCCAGTTTACCGTATCGCTTGAGACCAAAAGGATTATCGACGCCCACCTGAGCAACCAGGTGTCTCTCCTCGAGGAGCAGCACAACCAACATTCGCGGATGGTCTCTGAGCTCGAGAGGATAAGCGGATCTCTGCGCAGGATTGAGTCATCGCTTGAGCGCAGTCTGCGGCAACCGTTACAGGCTTTATCGGGGAGGCCCTGATGTACATAGTGTCGAAATTTCTGGATATTCAGGTCGAACTTTCAGGGGATCGTCTCTTTCGAATTGAAGATTCCGACCCACGGAATCCTGGGGCGGGAATCAACGCGGCGCTTGATATCACGCTTCCCGCAGCGGCAGGTGGCAATGAAATTCGTCTCTTCTGCGAACGCCTGCAGGATTCGACGGCCGTGGACATAGCCGGTACAGGTGTCGATACGGTAAAGGATCTGTATCTCGACCGCTCCCGCGCGATCAGAACCTTTACTCCTGCCTCAATTAATATTGACGTGAACCTGAATCTGGTGGGAGATCGGCGCGCGGGAACGATACTCGCCTGACTTGTCTCTGATGAAATCGAGATCACAGACGAGGTTATCATTACCTATCCTTTTGCTCGTAACCTGTCTCCCAGGGTGAGTTCCGAACGGAGGGAAGGCGGCAATGATCTTGTACGCGTCGTCGGCCGGGAGCCGATGCTTGATATTACGATCAATCTTCGAGCCGAAGACGAAGAGGAGCCGGACCCCGATTCCAAGATCTACAAGATACTCCGCACACTCTCGCCCCAGAGAGACTTCTTCTTTTTCGGCCGCAATCTCTCCGAGGCGTGGATCATTGGAAAATCCTCTCAGCGAACAGCGAAGCATGTTTTGGCAGAATACGGGCGCGAGCGGGTCCAACCCGTAGTGATGGAGGTCTTGTAACTTGTAAGGGGATTTTAACAGGCAAACAACACCAGCGCTTACGCTGGAAGTGAAATAACAAAGGAGGTAATTAAGATGCCAGGTGCAACTAACAAGGGTGCTGAAGCGATGCTGAAAGGTCTTTTCAGCTCCACAAGATATATAGGTCTAGGGGTCAGTGGGACGGAAGTAAGCGGAAACGCGTACGCGAGAAAATCGCTCTCGTCGTCCGGAGTAACTTTTGAGAGCGATGAGTTTGAGACGACGCTTAGCGCGGATTCGGCGAGTGGAGACACAACGGTTACCCTCACAAGCGTAACCGGCCTGTCTGTAAACGATAGAATCCATATCGGCACGGGCACAAGCAGAGAGCGCGTGAAAATCACAGCGATAAGCGAATCCACCCTAACTCTCGAAACCGGTTTGGTAAACGATCACGCAAATGGCGCGGAGGTGGTTCGCTACCCGCAACTGCGGAACACGAGCCAGCTGGATTTCGCCACTCCGACCGGATCATGGGGCGATATCACCGAGATCACGATTCACACGGCTTCTACCGGGGGCGACAAACTTTATGAGATTGACCTCACGAACGATCCCGAAGCTGTTTTCAGCGGAAACGATGTATATATTCCCGCAGGCGAACTGGCGATTATATCGGTTCTTTAGGAGCTTTGAGTGGCAATAAGTCTTTCGGCGATCGACGACTTTCCCGCGACAGAGTCGGGCGGTGTCCTGACGCACCTTGCAAGGCCTTTGCGGGTGACCGATGACTTCCCCGCGACAGAGTCGGACGGTGTCCTGACGCACCTTGCAAGGCCTTTGCGGGTGACCGATGACTTCCCCGCGACAGAGTCGGACGGTGTCCTGACGCACCTTGCAAGGCCTTTACGGGTGACCGATGATTTCCCCGCGACAGAGTCGGACGGCGTCCTGACGCATTTTACGCAGGCAACTCCCAGGGTAGTGCCTCCGGATCTTTTCTGCCTAGACATCGACTTTGCAGACACCTCACGTCCAGCCGAGAGAAACTCTAAGGCAGAGAAGATATTTGTAGAGCTGATAGACCCTAACGCCAGCATTGTAACTCGGCAGGGCAGGCTGAAGGTCCCAAACACTTTGCGGCCGGAGCTTCCTCGCGGCCTTTTTGCAACGCCTCGACTGCTTGAGATTCCGGTGGTTTCCTCCTATGACTTTTTTATCCAGGACTCCTCAACCGTAAATATCAGACTCGACAACGCGGACGATGCTCTCTCCCAACGAAACTATATAGGGTGGTACGTTCAGATCTGGGGACAGTCGCTCGCCGAGACGACCAGGCTCATCTTCAACGGGCAGATCTCCGAACAGACGACGAACCTTACCGAGGTTCGTCTCTCCATGTCCGACCTGGTAATACAGGAGCTCGAACAGACACTCCCCAGGCGCAAGATTACTCAAGAGACGTTCCCGACCTCCCTGGCGCAGAATACGCCGATCCCCATAGTCTTCGGCCGAGCGATACGGCATAAGTGCCCGAATCTCGCGGTTGGGTACGAGACCGCCCTTGCAGCGGCCTCAAGCGCGGAAGCGACGCAGATCACAGTCAATTCGGCCGCTGGCATGGGGAAGGGAGACGTGATTTCCATAGGGCTCGGCACCGACAACCTTGAGACCGCGAAGATCTCAGCTGTAAATCTGAGCTCAGACACTGTCACGCTCACAGAAAGCCTCGAGAACGCACACGCCATTGATGAGGTAGTAGTGAATCACTCTAACGTCTATGACTATCTGCTGGGCGAGGGTACGTGCTCGACCATCCAGGGCAGGCGGTTCAAACAGGTGTTCAGAGTTTACCACGACGGTCGTGCATTGCCCGAGCTTGTCTCCGGAGATCTCACGAACGATACGAATCTGCCAGACGGCGAGCACACTCTCACTTTAGAAGATCACCTTGCCCGGCCGCTGGATGACTGGTACGCGAACTTCGTCATCGAGTTTTATAATGGCGACGTGCTAGAGGGTGCGATCCCGATAGAGAGCTACGACAGCGAAATGAACTCTGTAACCCTCTCCGCCGTCAATGCTCTCGACTATAACAATTACCGGCTCCGAGGGTTCCGATTCTTCGACGGATCCCAGGACTACCCGTGGCCCGGGTATGCCTTTATGCGCTTTGCTGTGAAATATACTGGAGAAATCACCGCAGACGTGGAAGGTTTCCAAAGCCAAGATCCCACTCTCTCCTCAAGCCCGGCACAGTTTATCCGCTGTCTGCTCCAGGACAACACATGGGGCCTTGGGATCAAGAATGACGAGATAGATGTCGAGTCCTTTACGGCAGCCGAGTCCTCAATGCTGGACCTGAAAATGGAAGGAGCTATAACCAGGGAAACGACCGTGGCTGCGCTCGTCGAGGAAGCCGCGAAGATCCGGCCGTTCAAACTCGCTCGCGATCCAAAAGGAATATCTTTACACTTTCGCGAACCGGAGCCGACGCCAGGCTCCGGAGACTACATTGCGAAAGTCCTGCCCGAAGATCTGACTCAACAGCTGGAGTTGCCCGAGGTTGTAATGGATCCTCTCTCGGAGCTCACCAAGGAACTCGTCGTCAATTTCCGTCCGGACGGTGACGGGAAATTCGATCTGTCTCTGCCACCTACAGATGCAGACGCTGAGGAGCAAGCAGCGGAATCTGTAAGAAAGATGGGAAGAAGAGCTGCTGTCGACCTTCCGTTTGTTTACGATCAGCTGACCGCAGATATTGTCCTGTGGCGAGAGAAGCAGACGCGCCTGGCACACAACAGGAGGCTCCGAGTCTCTGTGGATGCCGCCGCTATCATACTCTCGAGGGATAGCATAAAAGTCGGCGAGAGGATAAAAGTTTCCAATAACATTCTCGACAGTGAAACCGATTGGGAAGTCGCGAGGAAGGAAGAAACTTGCGACGCATTTATCCAACTTGAGCTCGTTCCCTTGCCCGACATTTATCTATCGGACCCCAGCGATCTTGACCGCCTGAGCGGAGTCCTCAAATATCCGTATGGGGAAAGAGATTTCCACTTAAACGAGAGTTCCTTTAAGCCTCCTACTGACTTCTCTCAGACACATCCGGAACCAATACGAAACCTGTTTGCGCAAACCAGGAGCGTCGGGTCGGGAGATGAAAGCGTCTTCGTCTGCGAATTAAGCTACGAGGTCCCTCCCGAAAACTACTCGGGAGCTCAAGTCTGGCTGGTTTTGGGGAACACCGGAACTCCTCAGCGAGTTACGGACGAAGAACTGGTTGTTGACAGGCTCTCGACAACGTCACGAAAAGCCCGGTTCAACCTTCCTTTGGAGATCGCTTCCTATACGGTGGTCGTATACTCGGTATCAGAGAATAAGGAATTGCTCGGGTTCCCTGTTTCCTTTCTGGTAAACACTGCTCCGGTTGCAAGTGCCGGCATTGACAGGAGCGTAGGAGCTGGAGCATCCGTAACGCTCAATGGTTCATACTCTCACGATCCGGATGGTGACAATCTCACCTATTTCTGGGAACAGCTGTCGGGAGCGCCCGTATCGATTTCAAACCCGACCTCGGAGCGGGCCAGTTTTACGGCTCCTTCGACGAGCTCCAGCCACATCTTGGAATTTCAGCTGACGGTGAGTGATGGGACGACAAGTGCGACTGATTCCGTTGTGATCAATGTCGGGAGATATGTTCCGCCGCTTCCGCCCCAAGAACAGTGGGAACGACTTGGGGCCCCCACTGGGTTTCAGCGTTATTTTGAAGGGAGTCTGAATCAATCTCAGAGATACACCTGGAATCTTGTTCCTAATGCTAGAGCTTACAGAATTAGCTTCGTGCACGAAGGAAGCCGACGACAGAGCGACGTGGGAGAACCGCCTGCCTCCTTTCTTCAATCTGTACCATTCACAGGAGTGAGAATCCAGGCTCTCGCGAACGCTTCCTGGCTGCTAGGAACCATTCCATATCTTAATTCCGAGTGGACTTATTTGTGAGAATAAGACGTAGAAAAAGCGCTGTTGGGGGGTTATTACGAGAGCACGCAACTTAAGCGGTGCGAGGATGAGGATATAACGGTTTATGTTCCGGTTCCCGACACAGTCGCGACGGGTGGATTTTGCTATTGAGAGGCCGAGCCCAACATGGTTTGGCTACGGCGGCGCGCATTACTTCTCCCCAGGAGAAACGCAAAAAACATTCACTGTGTCCGGAAGCATTACCTCGCGGGAGACTTGGCAGATTACAAGCGACAACGACTCGTATATTCCGAGCATTGTAATTGAAGCGACGGAGGGCAGCCCAGCCCAGACCCCCATTCAGGTGCCGACCACCACCGTAGTAGGGGGCAAGGAGGATCTAGCCCTAGTGGACGACTGGCCGTACGTGAACGTATCGTTCCCCTCCTCTTATAACCCGCCGACGAACTTCGGCTGGCTGCGAATAGATGTGGATTTCCAGTATATGGGGCAGAGTGCGTGGGTGACTTACACGAGCACGTCATACACAATAAGGGCGCTGGGGAACGGGCTTAAAACAACCAGCGTCAGGCTGAGACCTGGTGGTGCTCCGGGCAACCGGCTCCAGCTCTCGATGCAGGCAGTCGTCACGATTGAGGTACGCGCCGTACCGTCGGGAACCGCGTCTATTGAAAGAACCGTGGCCACTTAATACACACCATTCAAGGGCCGTTCGGCAATTTGATTTTTCCCGTTATAATAGATGAAAATGATTAGGAAAAAAGATAATGCCATGAACACAAAATTTCTCTCACTCAACACTCTGCGTGTCGTTGCAAAATCAATGATGCCTGTTATTCTTGTCCTCACGGGTGCATGGTTCGCTTATCATAACCAGATCAAGCGTGATGAGATCCGTCGATGTGAGGAAGTTGAAGGTGTCCTTCAAGCAATTCACGTTGAGATTACAGTGCTCTGGGAACGCTATATGGAGGCTATGGGAAATAGGATGGAGAAATTAGAAAAGGGATCCTACTTTCCTTACAAATGGGATCCCTCTCGAGATTATTTCACCATCTATAACTCAAATGCACATGTTATTGGGCAGATCGAGGACGAAGATTTGCGTAGGGATATTGTGAAGGCATACACGCTGTCAAAGGCACTCTTAGATTCTTACAAAACTAACAGCGAGCTCTTAGTTCGATATGAAAAAGTGGAAAAGGACAACTCCTTATCACATGAACTCCACAAAAAACTTGTAGCCCTCGCACCGCTGATGCGAAGAGAGCACAGCAAGATTAAAATACTACGTAAAAGACTACTAGAACAGATAGGAAAAAGAGAAGAAAGAAGTGAAGCCCAATGTCAGCAAAGTTTTTTCGATTTCTTATCTAATGTCGCCGACTGGTTACAACCTAGTTAAAGTCTGTTTATATACCCTCAACCGCCCAATAAGGGCGCTGGGGAACAGGCTTAGAGTAATCGGCGTCAAGCTGGTACCTAATGGGGCTCCGAGCAACTGGCTCCAGCTCTCGCTACGGGCAGTCGTCACGATTGAGGCCCGCGCCATACCGTCGGGAACCACGTCTATTGAAAGAACCGTGGCCACGTAAGAACACACCATAAACCATCCTTTCAAACCCGTTTAAAGGCCGGTTGACGCACCTTTAAACTTAAGCGAACTATTTAATTTATTCGTGATCTCTGCCAATATCATACTGTTGTCTTATAGATTTCGTGGCAAAATTATCTTTCCAAAATGGCAAAACTATTTTTCTCGTTATACCGGGGGTTTACGGGGGTATTGAAGAGAAACGGCATAAGGATCAGTATGGACGGGAAGAGAAGCTGGATGGACAATGTGTTTATTGAGAGATTATGGAGGAGTTTAAAATACGAGGAAGTGTATCTTAAGGCCTATGATTCGGTTCGCTCGGCGAAGGAAGGGATTGGGGAATGGATAGATTTTTACAATACTCGTCGGCGACATCAGGGTCTTGATAGATCTACGCCAGATCAGGTTTACTATGGTCTGCCTCGTGGATTACCAAAAGTGGCTTGAAAATGGTTGGAATACACTTAAGAAAACGAAAAAACTGTCCTAACATTGGGGTCCACTTCTATTTTCTGAGCGTCGGGAACACCTTAAGGTGGATAGTATTAGTAGATACTAACGAGTTTTAAGGAGGTAGTAAGATCGATAGGCGGGATTTTCTGAGCGTCGGGAACACCTTAAGGTGGACAGTATCAATAGATACTAACGAGTTTTAAGGAGGTAGTACAAATGAATGATGGAAAAGATAAATTGACGTTTGGCGATTATCCTCCGGAGTTGCTCCGGTTCTTCGAAGAGAGAGAGCATGCGGAGGAATTTATTTCTGGGAACATCCGGATTGGATCACTGGACTACTACAAAGGTGTTGAGGACCAAACAATAAATGATCCAAGTGAGGGCACGGGTTTATTCATCGCTCCAAGTGAGGGTCTAGGTTACATCTACAACATCGCAACCTATGCCAGTCCAATGTATATCCTTAGTTTTACAGATCCGCGGAGGGCCAACATTGCTAAACTAAAAGAGAAGTTCGGGAAGCAGCACGTTGTTCGAATTACCAATCCCATCGAGTTAGGCCAAAAACTGACTGATACATTTTGCAAGCTAGATCCTACACACCCGTTTGCCGACATGGTAGTTGAATGTTGCAAAGTCAGGTATGACGAGAACCAACGCCGGGATACAGAACCGACCCTCAGTGAAATATACGAGTTGTCTACCCGCCAAAAACCTAGCAAATTTTCGGAGGAGTACGAATTTAGGCTGATCGTTCCTACCGCTCTGCACAAATTCGAGAAAAACAAAGAGGGGAAACGTATATTTTGCGACCACTATTATTTCGATTTAGGTGGTCCCCTCAACTGCGCCCAAATTCTCGATGAGAAAACATGACCATTATGGTTTGAAAGATATTTTTGCCAAATTTTAAAAATGGTTTTGCTGTTCTTAAAGGGCGTTTTCAGAGTTTCTCCGATAAGGGGAGTAGAACATCTGGATCGTCGTTACTCACGCTGTTCACCCTGGTACTGACGGCGCGTTTTTCGTAAGGCCCACAATAGGGCTTACGCACCAGATCAAGCAGTAGCGACACCGGTGATTCCGGATCGAGCCAATCGTAAAAATGGTCAGGATCGACAATAGCCGGCTGTCGGTGGTGAATGTCAGCGAGCCCCGAAGAGGCCACAGTTGTAATAATGGTGAAAGACTCGAGGGGTTCTCCGCGCTTTTCCCAATGTTCCCACAAAGCGGCGAACGATAAAGGCGATCCGTCGGCAAGTGCCAGAAAGTATGGCTGCTTGCCGTGCCCGGTCCTTTTCCACTCGAACCAGCCGTTGGCCGGCACCAGGCATCGACGTGAGCGAAAGGCGGCACCGTATGACGGCTTGTCGTGAACGGTCTCTGCCCGGGCGTTGATGAGACGCGTTCCCATCCTGACGTTTCGTGCCCAGGACGGCACCAGCCCCCAGCGTAGCTGAGCAATGGCGCGGTTCCCATCTTCATCGAGCCGGCACGCCGCAAAGTCCTGAGATGGTGCACCGTTATAGCGCGGCTGCAGATTCAGCGGCAACTCCGGTCCCCTCAGACTGTACAGCTGGTGAATCTGATGCCAAGTCAACTGCTGAGTGAAACGGCCGCACATCGTTGTACACCTCTCTCGCTCTCGCCTAGCGATTTTTCGAAAATGTCATTGAAAAAGTAAGAGGAAGATATTAGATTTTTGACGTTTGGCAAGAGATAAATTCGGGGAAGGCGCGCAAATGGGTCGAGAAGAGTAAGGGAAAGTGAATGAAGTATCCTAACATCTTAGTGATAGGTGGCTTAAGCATTGTCTACATCGCCGTCATTCTTTTTTTGCGTGGTAACGATGCATGTGAGCTCTTAAGGGCAGGCAACCTCAACGAGTTGGGAGACTTTCTCGCAGGCTTCTTCACACCCCTGGCTTTCGGTTGGTTGGTATACGGGTATCTCCTACAGTCCAAAGAGCTCCGCCTTCAGCGCGAGGAACTAGCGCTTACACGAGACCAGCTCGGTAAACAGACTGAATTGTTACAGGAGCAAGTAACAGAAGACTTACGGAATGCCATACCCCGTCTTACTCTTAGAATCGCTTCACCCGGAAATTGGTGGGACTGGATAGTCGAAAACAAAGGGGGCGACGCGAAAGATATAAAACTGCTGAATCTCAATGAAGAACAACCGGTCGACGAAAGGAATTCCTTGGCACGCGGTGAATCCTTCCGATTTACGGTTAAAGGCCCTAATCACCGCTATGAGGCTCACTTCAGCTCGGAGCATTCAGAAAGGTTTCGTCAATGCTGGGAGATAGGAGAAGGGAAGTGTAAGGAAATCACGAATGGACCGGAGACTTTGGGTAACGGAAGAAATGATTCTGCCACTAAGAACTGACCGGTTATCCGCCACCCCCGCTTTGATGCAGGCTTAACTGAAACGCATGTATTAGAAGGAGACTAAAAGGAGTTTTAAACCTGATTTAAAGCCCGTTTGAACCCCCATGAAAGAACCTTAAACAGCCATTCGATACCCATTAAAACTTAAGAGTATTACTTAAATTATCGGCTTTTTTAGTTAACATAATATGCCCATTTCTGCGAATTTTGTGGCAACTTGATGTCTTCCGTTTGGCAATTTCATGTCTTCCGTTACAATATACAAATAGTAAAATCCGTAAGGCCCCCCCCCTAGAAACGCAGCTTTGGAAAGAGAAATCACCCCGGTAGTTGCTTCTGATTTTTTCGTCGTTTTTTTGTTCGTGGTTTCAAGGGGTGACTTCATATTGAGTTTGCTTTGAAGCGAGAAATGGTTTCTGCGGAATACCGCTTCTCCTGTGTTATACTCTCGAAGCATGAAGAAGGAAGTCTCGACAGCAGACGGACTTGAAGAAATCTCCGATGTGTTGCGTTTCTGGTTCGGCGACCTGCGCGAGGGTGAACTGCCGGATAAAGAGAAGCAGATGACATGGTGGATGAAGTCAGAGGAGTTCGACGATCTTATAAAGCAGAGATTTGAGAAATATGTTCTTTTCGCTGAAGAAGGGGAGCTTTCCAATTGGCTTGAAACACCCTTGGGCACCGTGGCGTTTATAGTGGTTGTCGATCAGTTTCCAAGGAACATCTACCGCGATACCCCAGGAGCCTTCTCAAGGGACTCATTGGCACTTCGTGTATGCCTTGAGGGTATTGAGAAGGGATTTGATAAAGATCTTCACCCGATGCACAGGGCATTTTTCTATCTACCGCTTATGCACTCGGAGGATCTCGAGATCCAGAACCTGAGTGTTGAGAAGTACTCCGCTCTTGAAAAAGAGTACACCACGCAGCCGCAAATCAGAGAAACTCTTGCCTGTTCTACGGATTTTGCGGGACGACACTTCGACATAATAAAAAAATTCGGAAGGTATCCCCACAGAAACGCGGCTTTGGGAAGAGAATCCACCCCGGAAGAAACCGAGTTTCTAAAAGAACCCGGAAGTTCCTTCTGATCTTTTTCCCCGCCCTTCTTTGTTGTTTAAGGCTAGTCAAGCGGGTATCTATATGATGGCCGTACACGGGGACGGGCATATTTTTGAATTAGGGAGAATATTTGATTGAACATTGAGGAAATAATCAGCCGTACTTATCTTGGCAATTCTGTTGAGTCGTGGCTCTGGGCGCTCGGAGCGGCGATTATTTTAGCTTTTGTCTTTAACTTCATTCTCAAAAGGTTTGTAAGGTCATTTGCCGGCTTTGCCGAGAAGACCGAAACCGATTTTGACGATCTGGTTTCGGCGCTCGTAGAGAAAACCAGCATAGTGCTGATAATAATCTTTTCAGTCTACGTGGCGACTTTCTTCCTTGACCTGACCGGGCAGCTGAAGGAATTCCGAAAAAGCGTGATAGTTATCTGCCTTCTCGTCCAGGTTGGTTTCTGGGGAGGCGGTTTCATCGACTACTACGTAACCAAGAAGCTTGCGGGTATTGGTGCCGGTGCCGGCGCTTCCATAACGCACATAAAGACCCTCGGTTTTTTCGCGAAATCGGTTCTCTGGGTAATCCTCGTAATTCTAACGATCGACAACCTTGGTTTTGACCCGACCACTATAATTGCGGGACTCGGCGTCGGGGGCATAGCTGTGGCACTTGCGCTTCAGAACGTTCTGGGCGACCTCATAGCCTCGCTTTCCATCATTTTCGACAAGCCTTTTGAAGTGGGGGATTTCATAGTCATAGACAGTATGAGCGGAGACGTGGAACACATAGGGCTTAAGACCACTCGCCTAAGGAGCCTCTCGGGCGAGCAGCTTGTTTTGTCGAATAACGACCTGCTGCAAAGCCGCGTAAAAAACTACAAGAGGATGGATACCCGCAGAATCCTTTTTTCCCTCGGCGTCGTTTACGAGACATCCTACGACAATCTTGTGAAAATACCCGGGTTGATAAGGGGGATAATAGACGCAGAACCTAAGGCGAAGTTCGGCAGGGCGCATTTCAGCAGCTACGGTGATTTTGCCCTTAACTACGATATAGTTTACTTTGTTCTTACGCCTTCGTTTGATGATTACATGGATACACAGCAGAACGTTAACCTCAAGATATTCAAAAGGTTCTCCGAGGAGGGAATAGAGTTCGCTTATCCCACCCGGAAGATTTTTCTTGATTCAATAAATACCGCGTCGACCGGCGCGGGAACTGGAGGCTGAGTTGGCCAAAAAAGCGTGGGGAGGCCGCTTCGCTTCCCAGACACACAGCATTGCCGAAAAGTTCTCGGAATCGGTAAGTTTTGACAAGCGCCTTTACAAAGAAGACGTGCGGGGCAGTATCGCCCATGTGAAGATGCTTCGCAAAACCGGAATTATTTCCCGCAAGGACGCCTCTCGGATAACCAAAGGCCTTAGGGAAATCGAAAAAGAAATAGACCGCGGGGAATTTGCTTTCAGCGAGAGCTACGAGGATATCCATCTCAATATAGAAAAGAGACTTATCGAGAAAACGGGCTCTTCGGGCGCCATGGTACACACGGCCAGGAGCAGAAACGACCAGGTTCTGACCGACACTAGGCTTTACCTCAGGGGGGAAACAGAGGAGATAATTTCGCTTGTGTGTGCGTTGGCAGAGCAGTTCGTTGAGCTTTCCGCAAAGAACCTCGGGGTGATTCTTCCCCTTTATACTCACATGCAGAGTGCCCAGCCGGTGCTTCTCTCACACCACCTTCTGGCCTACTACGAGATGCTGAAGCGAGACCGTGAGAGGTTTGTTGACTGTCTTGCAAGGGTGGATGTGAGCCCGCTTGGAAGCTGTGCCGGGGCGGGAACCTCGTTTCCGATAGACAGGGAGATGACTGCCGAAGATCTGGGTTTCAAGACATTTTCTAAAAACAGCATAGACGCAGTAAGCGATCGTGATTTCTGTGCGGAATTTGTCTTCTGCTGCTCGGTTTTGATGATGCACCTCAGCAGGCTCTCCGAGGAGTTTGTTCTGTGGAGTGCGAAGGAGTTTGATTTCGTTGATCTCGGGGACGGGTTCACAACGGGTTCAAGCATAATGCCCCAGAAAAAAAATCCTGACATGTCTGAACTCACCCGGGGAAAAACCGCTAGGGTCTACGGGAATCTGAGCGCACTGCTAACCCTGATGAAAGGACTTCCGCTTTCCTACAATAGAGACATGCAGGAAGACAAGGAGCCTCTTTTCGATACCGTTGATACGGTGAAGCTTTGCCTGCGGGTTAATATCGAAATGCTCAAGACCTTGCAATTTAAGGAAGAGAACATGAAAAAAGCGCTTGAGAGAGGCTTTGTAACCGCAACCGATGTGGCGGACTACTTGGCCCGCAAAGGTATCCCGTTCCGTTCAGCCCATGAAATTGTGGGGAAAATAGTTTCTTACGCGGAGCGGGGAGAAAAGGAGCTTTCCGATCTCAAGCTCTCCGAATTCCGCAGGTTCTCTAAGGAGATTGACGAGGATATTTTCCAAGTGATAACGTTTTCGGGTTCCGTTGAGAGCAGGAATTCACTCGGCGGCACCTCAACTGCAAACGTCAGAAAACAGATAGCAAGCGCCAGAAGGTTTCTCAAAAGATGCATGTAGCTGGTCTTTCCGAGAGGGGTTGGGGATGATTCTCATTCTGTTTGCGATGCACCATGGATTTTGAAATTAAGGGACTTTACGTGATTACCGACGAGAGACTGATTCCGCGCAGTTCTTTTTGCGAAACCGTCGAGAGATCCTTGGCAGGAGGTGCTGACATCGTTCAGTTGCGAGACAAAACCTCCCCGCGCTCGGATGTTGTTTCCTTGGGCAAGGAACTGCTCGGTATTACGAAAAGATACGGAGTGCCGCTTATAATAAACGACTCTCCGGAAATAATGATGGAAATAAAAGCTGACGGAGTGCATCTGGGCGAAGACGACCCGAACATAATACCCACGAGAAAGAGGCTCGGTAACGGCGCCATCATAGGCGTTTCCTGTTACGGTTCTCTTCCAAGGGGCATACACGCCGAGAGAATGGGAGCCGATTACGTTGTTTTCGGTACTCCTTGGGCTACTCCGACAAAACCCGGCAGGATTCCCACGCCTTTTGAAACCCTGGTTGAAGCGAAAACCGCTATCACGGGAATTCCGATATTCGCTATAGGGGGGATATTCCCCCATAACGCAGTGCAGGTACTTGCTACCGGAGTGGACGGGATAGCAGTCATAACGAGTGTTTTCGGGTCAGACGACCCGGAGAAGGCTTCAAGGGATTTCTGCTCCGTTCTTGACCCCCCTGCTGTTTGATTGTATCGGGAAACCGGGACAAGCCTCGAAAAAGCAGAAGTAAACTGATCAAAAAAAGGGAGAAAGCGATCTTTTTGTCGCTTCCCCTTTTTTACTTTCTGTCGTTACGACCGGTATTCTAGCGGGTCAGAACAACCCACCCAAACTCATTTTTCCTCGAGACGGCTTTTAAACGAGACCGCAAGAAACAAGGCTGATACGATCAAAAGCAGGTTAAACATAGTACTTTGAGAAGAATTTCCGATTTCTGTCGCGACAATCGCACATCCTTTTTTATCACTGCTACCAGCCGACGGCGAATCAGGGTAAAAACCTGAACCTAGCACGAAATCTTCACCGAGAAGCGTTATGCCCACGCCGTAACCAATCTTCCGTGAAGTACCGGTGGCTCTTCCCTCTCCACTCACTTCGTCTCCAGAAACTGACGGGTTGTCCCACTTGTACTCTACAAAGCCGTCTCCTTGGTATACCGCCCTGTCGATTTCATGACCGACATCCTTATCGTCTACGTCTGTGACGTGCAGGGTTGTACCTTCAAGGCTGGTATTGTGCGCGTTAAAAACAACTACCTCCCCTCCTTGGGGCCCACTGGGCCGTTGCATGATAAACAGGTAGATAGCGCCATCGTTCCAGGTTTTGCTGTCTCTGAATTCCCTTAGGGTAGCGAAAAGTCCACTCACGGTAGAGACATGCTCAAGACGGTCTTTCGCATTCATAACGAAACTTTTAAGAGTCTCTTTATCCGTTACATCGGCTGCGGTCTTGGCGGAAGTCGGAACAGCCATAAAAGCAACTGCCAATATCAAGGCAAAAACTATTCTAGAAAAATATCTCTCCATAGTATACATTCCTCCCAAAATTCTAAACTTACTTCCTAAGATTCTGCACTTTTCCCTTCGGCTATGTCAAGCGAAATATTGGGGGATGTTACTAATCGTTTCCCCGACGTGGACTGCACGAATAACGTCACTATCAAGGTTGGTAACACCTATTCAGGTTTTGAGCATATGATGAGATGATTTGAAGCCCTTTTCTCGTCAACCAGTCTCAGATACGTATCGAAATACTCAATGTGATACCGGGTGTTCTCCTCTCCCTGTTCTTCTGCGATCACGGCCGAGTGTTTTTTGTAGGCATCTCCCCATTTTTTGACCTGAACCCGGAAATCCGCCACGTATTCAGTTATTTCCTCGATACGGAAACCGGCTGATTCTAGCATTTCTCTGTAGCCTTCAAGCGAATCGTAATATTGCGGGATAAGGTAGCCCCTTGCCATTTTCTGTTTCGTTTCCTCGTCACCGGATATCTCAAAAGTGCCGCTTAAAAACGCCCATATTCCCGAGGGTTTAAGTACTCTACGAACCTCTTTGAAAAGTCCTGTTTTATCCTCAAATACGTTCATCACGTTAAGGCTTATGGCGAGGTCAAACATGTTTTCGGTAAACGGCATTTTCATTGCGTCACCTAAGTGAAATCCCGTTTTTTCTTGGAGGCCCGAGTTTTTCGCAAGTTTTCTCGATACGTCGACTCCCACCTCGTTAATCTCTATTCCGGATACCCTGCATCTGGTTCTGTCCGCTATGTATATCGCCGGACCACCCGCTCCGCTTCCCACATCAAGCACATGGGTCGTTTTCTCTATGCCCAGTCTGGGGATCAGCTGATCAAGATAGCGGGGAGTGGTGAACGACTGCTGTCCTATGTCGTCTTCTTTCCCCCATATGGATTCTCTTATAAGTCTGTTTGCGGGACTATCGAGCTGGTGAAGCTCAGAATAATCTACCCCTATACGTTTTTCGCTCATTTGCCGTGTGTTTCCTCCGCTTGGATTTTTAAGGAACTTCCGTAATTGAATCTACACTTTAATTGCCTAAACACAACGCCCTAGGCAGTTGCGGAAAGGAAATTTAAAAGTCAGTTGGTTAGGGGATAAAAAACGGGGACATATTTGAAGAAAACTCCAAACATGTCCCCGAGAATATTAATCACGACAAAGTCGCTGTCATGATTCTGACCTTCAGATCTTAAAGTCTATGGCTGACTAAAAGATTGCTACGTCAAAGTCATAGCGGAAACCGAGGCTAAAAGTATTTATGTTATCGCCCTGATCCTTGTCAGTCAATACCCATTCGGCAAAGACGTCTAAGGCAGGATGCACCTCTTTAATCAAGGTGAGGTTATAGCCCATCAAATCGTTTCCGTCATCTGGATCAGATATAAAAAAGCCCGCAAGCGCCGTAATCCCGCTGCTAAAAGAGAAGGAAGTGGCTACGTCAAGAGTATAGGGGTTAAGCTCACTGCCGTCATCGTAATTGTCCGCTATGTACTGGTAGGTAACCGCCAGGTAAATATCGTCATTTACGTTCAGGCTGCTGCCTAAACCGAAGTAATTCCTCTCAAGTTCATCATCATCCCTGTTCTGTCGCAAGTAGGATACGCCGATATAAACCGGCCCGGAGCTGAGACTCACGCCGACTGAAGCCGCGTCAACATTGTCGGCATCACCGGCTGTATCGTTGTTGTTACGAAAAGCCCTTCCGCCACCGCCGTCAACTCTGCCGTTTGCCTGCAGTCCTGCGTTTATGTTTAACCCCCCAAAACCGTTCGCGTAGGTTACCAGATTGCTGCTTCGGAAAGGACCCTGATTGTCATATCCAAAGGGGCTTGCGCGATGATAGAAAATGTCGGTTACTTCAGCAATGGTGTTAAAGTAGGGATTCCATTGCTTACCAATGGCTACCATACCCAAGTCCTCGCTCCGTAAACCCACGTAAGCCTGACGCGCGTCGCCAAAGTCACCGTTAGCCTCAATATCAACATCCCACTCCCCGTGCAACACTGCGCTGAGAGTTTCAGTTATCTGGGTATTGGCTTTGAGCCCGACCCGGGAAAGCGCATCGGTTATGTCGGTTGACGAATCCCCGCCACTAACATCGTTATAGGTAACCCTAGGCCAGAACCTGCCGTAAATTGAAACATCGGTATCCTTAACCATTGCTTCTTCGGCCGCCGGCTCCTCGGCCATTGCCTCTTCAGCCATTGGCTCCTCGGCCATTGCCTCTTCAGCCGCCGGCTCCTCGGCCATTGCCTCTTCAGCCATTGGCTCCTCGGCCTCTCCCCCTCCCGCGAATGCTGAGAGCGGCACTGCCAACATGCCGGATGCCAGCAGACAAATCATTAAAACCCTTTTGATAAAGTAATTCATTTTCCTCCTCCTTTTATCGTAAGGTCAAATACGTTCACTTAGTTAAAATATACCCAATTCTTCCAGACAAAATATCCTCTAGTGGCTTTGAAAATCGTTTGGAGATAACAGCAGTTAGGTCTATTGAACCCAGTACTGTAATCAATCCATAAGGTTCATCCACATAAACAATCCTTATTCTATCACAAACATCGGATGTTTTTAAAGAAATTGTTAATAGCACGCCATCTGTCCGGTCTTGCAGTAGAGGGATTATCTGGATTTATCTTCTCCACAGGAGGAGATACCCATGGACCAGACGAGGTTTCTGCAAAGAGTCAGGATGAACCAGTTCGAGAGGGTATACCGGAGATGGAAGGAGAAGAAGGTGACACAGGCAGAGGCGGCAGAGCAGCTCGGTATAGGGGAGAGAACGTTTCGTCGTTACACAGTCCGTTACAGCAACCAAGGGATGCGTGGGCTTTTGGATCGCCGACTGGGAGCGCTCTCCCACAACCGTGCCCCGCAGGAGGAGGTCTCGGAGGTGGTGGAGTTATACAAGACTCTTTACCCCCAGCGCAACGTGGCTCACTTCTACGAGGCGTATAAAGAGCACCATGGAGGCCGTCGCTGCTACAACTGGGTGAAGAGGACTCTTTACTCTGGGGGAGTGGCTAGGAGGCCCCGCGGCGGGGGAGTGCACCGGGAGCGCAGGGAGCGGCGGGGGCAGGCTGGGGAGATGATACACCAGGACGCAAGCACTCACAGGTGGGTTCCCGAGGAGGTATGGGACCTTGTGGTGACCATGGACGACGCCACCGGGGAGATATACAGTGCTTTCTTTGTTTCGGAGGAAGGAACCTGGAGCAGCATGAGAGGTGTAAGGGAAGTGTTGGAGAGCAGGGGTATATTCACAAGTTTTTACAGTGACAGGAGTCCTCACTACTGGAGCACTCCGGTGGCTGGAGAGAGGGTGGACAAGGAGAACCCCACGCAGTTTGGGCGAGCGATGGCGGAGTTGGGCATTTTGATGATACCGGGATACTCCCCTGAGGCCCGTGGGCGCAGCGAGAGGATGTTCGGGACCTTGCAGGGGAGATTGCCCGCAGAACTGCGTGAGCGTGGTATATGTGGAGATGGGAGAGGCGAACAGTTTTTTGGAGAACAGTTTCATAGAGGATTTCAACAGGCGTTTCATGGTGGCTGCGGCGGAGCCTGAAGAAGCGTTTGTGCCACTTCTCGATGCCAACCTTGAGGACATACTGTGTTTGAAGCATCGGAGGGTGGTGGGCAATGACAACTGCGTGAGGTACAGGGGAATGAGTTTGCAGATCCCGCCGGTTAAGGATCGTTATCATTTTGTGAGGGCCAGGGTAGTTGTGCATGAGTATTGTGACGGGAGCATGTCGGTATACCATGGGAAGCGCAGGCTGGGCAGATATGACAGTGAAGGCAGATTAAAAAACAAAGGAGGGAAAAGCAGACCGAGAACCCGGATAAGGGGTTCCCGAAGTTTCACTTCACCCTCTTCGGGCTACGCCCTGCGAGGCTGAAGTGAACAAAGCAAAAGCGGACAACCCGCGTGCTATAAAAGCGGACAATTCCGTTTGCTATTAACAGAAATTTTTCAAATTCCGTCGGCGCGAAACCTTGCAGATGATCAGAGCTAATATATCGGGGATTTAAACTTACGATTTGACCTTATATATTTTCAGCCGCTCGATTATGCTGAAGACGCTAAGACTTTTCTGGTTAAACAGGTCAAATCATGATGTTTAATAATCAGTTCAAGCAAAATCTAACTCCCAAAAATATCCTGATTATATTCTGCGAGAAAAGCGGGTTAATCGTCAAATTTTAAAACAGTTCCTTTCCTTTTTACCTGTGTTTTTTCCGAAAGAGCGTGGGAAACTATGGGAAGAGCTATTGTGGCGTCGCAGTAGCACTGAACCAGGTCGCCTTCGGGGTTTTCCTTTCCCCATGAAACCGCCTCTTCAAAGGTGCATCCCGATAGTCCTCCCCACTGGGGGGAATCGGTTGTAATCTGGATCGCGTATTTATGGGGATAGTAGGTTTCCTGCTCCCCCGTCCCCTTGCGGTTAAGCCCGGCCGCTCTTCCCGGAATCTTCCTGTCTTCGTAAAGAAGGTCGCCTGTGACGGCAAAAAGCTGAATAAAGTCTTTCGGTACTCCGCCGCCTATGTAAACAACTCCGGTGTCAATTACGCTCTCGCCCATACTCATAAATTCCACATAGTCCTGTATGGCGTCGATCGTGAGATGGTGCCCCCTGCTTTCTGCGATAAGCGCCGCGTCTCCGTAAGGGCTGTCAGCTATGGCGGGGCAGAAAATGGGAACTTCGTTTCTCGCGGCTGTTGCCACAATGCAGTTTATGTTTTTCTTGTCGAGCCACTGTCCGCATCTTTTGAGGAATTTCCTTGAGGAATAGGTTTGAGATTTATCAAGGGTCATTATGAATTCGGCCAGAAGTTCAGTCATCTCAAGGTAGTCGGGTTCGGTTCCGTAAACATCGTAGTAGCGGTTTATTCCCTCGGAAAAAAGCTTCGCGTCATCTTCGTTCGAGGTTCCCTGCCAGTACGAAAATCCCATAGCCTCCACTATGTCCTCGGAGATGTTCGCGCCGGTTGGGATAAGAACGTCTATGTATCTGTTTTCAATGAGCCAGTTTATTATTTTCCACTGCCCCGTGGTGGAAAGAGAACCCGCGTAGCCGAAGAAAATCGTGAGATCCTCAGCTTCCACCATCCTGCAGAAAACATCCGCGACCCTGCCCAGGTTTTTGCCTTGAAATCCCGTCCCCGCCATTTCTTCAAGTAGCCTCGAGATCGGCTTTCCGGGAGAGACCTCTATTGCTTTTACCTTTTTTCCTAAATAACCTGAGTCTTGCTCCACGTTTTTTCTCTCCTTCCTAAACTCTTATATCCACGAGTCTTTTCGGCACGTAGACGAAGTTTTTTATTTTCCGCCCCGCTATATACTCCTTTACCCGGCTGTCGGAGAGGGCGATTTTCCTTGCGGTTTCCTCGTCTGCGTCCGGGCTCAGGGATATCTGGTTTCTGACCCTCGAGTTAACCCTTACCGGTATGGTTATTTCCGCACTCTCAAAAGCACCCTCGTCCCACTTTATCCATTCCTTGTTAACTAGGTTCCCGCTTTCTCCTGAAAGTTCCCAGAGTTCTTCCGCGAAATGAGGAGCCATCGGGTAGATAAGCCTCGCCACAGCGAGCAGCGTCTCTCGGGCGTGCTCACTTCCCACGCTTTTCTCCTTCCAAAGCGCGCTGAGTTCATTGAAAAGCTCCATTATTGCCGAAATCGCAGTGTTAAACTTGAAGCTCTCTATGTCTTCTGTGACTTTCTTGATTGTCCGGTTGGTGGCGGCGGTGAGCACAGCCGTTTTTCCCTCCGCTTGGAGTTCCCGGATTTGCTCTTCATCTTTCGGCTCGGCAAAAAACCCGACCGCAAAACGCCAGACCCTGCCCAGAAACCTGAACATTCCGTTTACTCCCTGCTCGCTCCATTCAAGATCTTTTTCCACGGGAGCGGCAAAAAGCATGAACATCCTCACGGTATCGGCCCCGTAGCGAACTATCATGTCGTCTGGATCCACCGTGTTCCCAAGAGACTTTGACATTTTCGCCCCGTCTTTTACCACCATCCCCTGGGTAAGAAGGTTCGCAAACGGTTCGTCGAGTTCGAAAACGCCGATATCGCGGAGCACCTTCGTGAAGAACCTTGAGTAAAGGAGGTGGAGTATGGCGTGCTCTATTCCGCCTATGTACTGATTCACCGGAAGCCAGTAAGAGGCTTTTCCGGGCTCAAACATACCGTCTTTGAAATCGGGAGATGCGTATCTAAGAAAGTACCAGGACGATTCGACAAACGTATCCATCGTGTCGGTTTCCCTTCTTGCGGGTCCTTTGCAGGCGGGGCAGCTGGTGGCGATGAAGCTTTCGATTGCGGAGAGAGCCGGGATGCGCTCCCCGTCAATATCTATTTCAAGCGGGAGTTCCACTGGAAGATCGGAGTCCGGGACCGGAACCTCCCCGCACCGCTCGCAGTAGACTATAGGTATCGGTGCTCCCCAATAGCGCTGCCTTGAAATTCCCCAGTCACGAAGACGGTAGTTGGTTTTTGCCCCTCCAGCCGACTTTTCCCGGAGATATTCGGCTATTTTCCCGAAGGCTTCCTGCGAGGTTAGTCCCGAGAGCCATCCCGAATCTCCGAGAGCCCCTTTCTCGGTAAACGCTTCTTTTTCGATGTCAAAAGTGCTTCCGTCGCCGGGGAAAATCACCTGTTTTATGGGAAGGCTGTATTGTTTTGCAAATTCCCAGTCCCTCTGGTCGTGTGCGGGGACGCTCATAACCGCTCCAGTTCCATAGCTCATGAGGACGAAGTTCGCGGTCCATACGGGTATTTTCTCCTCGCTTATCGGATGTATGGCGTCTATCCCAAGCGGAACACCGCTTTTTTCCATGGTCTCAACCTCCGCCTCGGAAACCGGAGCTTTTCGGCACTGAGCGATAAAATCGGCGACCTCGGAATTTTTCTTCGCTACCTCTCCTGTAAGTGGGTGTTCGGGAGCCAGAGCCAGATAGGTTACTCCCATGATCGTGTCCGGGCGTGTGGTAAATATCTTCAAGACATCTTTTCCACCGTCCACGGGGAAGTCGGCCTCGACTCCATCGGATTTTCCTATCCAGTTTTTCTGCATGGTTTTAACGGCGTCGGGCCACCCTTGCATTTTCTCAAGTTCGCTCAGCAGTTCCTCGGAGTAGTCGCTTACCCTAAGGAACCACTGCGGTATTTCCTTTTTCTCGACAACCGCCCCTGAGCGCCATCCCTTTCCGTCAATTACCTGTTCGTTTGCGAGCACCGTCTGGTCAACCGGGTCCCAGTTTACAACGGAGGTCTTTCTGTACGCCAGCCCCTCGCGGTGAAGTCTTGTGAAAAGCCACTGTTCCCAGCGGTAATATTCAACGTCGCATGTCGCGATTTCCCTGCTCCAGTCGTAGCTGAACCCAAGGCGCATGAGCTGCTGTTTCATCTGCTCTATGTTGGCCCGCGTCCAGGTCGAGGGATGTATGGCGTTTTGTATCGCCGCGTTTTCCGCGGGAAGACCGAAGGCGTCCCATCCGATGGGGTGAAGAACGTTAAAGCCCCTAGCTTTTTTGAATCTCGAGGCAACGTCTCCGATCGTGTAGTTTCTAACGTGCCCCATGTGGATTCTCCCCGACGGATAGGGAAACATTTCAAGGACATAGTATTTTTCCCCGGGTGCGTCTTCGGAGACCTTGTAGGTGTCTTTTTCCGCCCAGAAATCCTGCCATTTTTTCTCGATTTCCTGCGGTTTGTACTCTTTTTGGGAACTATATACTTTGTTGCCCATTGGGCAGCCTCGCATCAATTTCACGGTTCGCAGGGGCTGTACTAATACCAGAACCCTCCCCGTGCAGTCGCGCCATTCCCAGACGCCTTATGTTCATTGCCGCGTTCGTGTCCGCGTTGGACGCAAAGCCGCAACTTACACATTGGAACCGTGCTTGGGTTTTACGGTTCTCTTCATCCGCATGTCCGCATTCGGAACATGTCTGACTTGTGTATGCGGGATTCACTTCTATCAGCCTCCCGCACTTGTATTCCAGTTTTTTTCTTATTTCACCGAAAGCTGTATCAAGCACTCCCTTGTTAAGTCTCGCTTTCTGCCTTACGTTTTTCCCTGGATTCTCGACTGTTCCCTTAGCGGAGGCTGTCATTACTTTAACGTTCAGATTCTCGACCACCACGATTCCATATCTGTCTGCAACTTCTTTGGTAGTTTGGTGAACCCAGTTCTTGCGTATGTTGACGATCTTCCTGCTCACTTTCGCAAGTTTCTTTTTTGTATCTTTCCGCCTGTTTGAGCTTTTTACCTGTCGCGCCATCCTTCTCTGATACTTTTTCCGCCTTGCTTCCTTCCTCCTCAAATCGGGCAGAAAGTAGAAATGTCCGTCCGAAGTGGCGATCTGGCGTACATTCATGTCAACGCCAAGAACCTTGCCGTCGTCCAGCTTTTCTTCCACTTCAACCTCGTAGAAGACAAAAGCCCTCCATCTCCGTCCGTCATGGCGAAGCACTACTTGCTTCGGTACGTTGTCCTCATAAGGATTACCTCCCCTGCGGGTAAGTTTCACCCAGCCGACCAAGGGGATACGAAGGAGACTGTATTTTTCGTTCAGCTTCTTTATACCGAAATTCTCCTCGCTGGGAAGCGTGAAGCTGGGGATGGTTTGCCTTCTGCTTCTTGGCTTCGGAAAACCTTTCTTGCCCTGCATTGCCTGCTTTAGGGCATCTGCGAAATGCTTGAGGGTGTACCTGACCGGATGGGCGGGTAGTTTTCGTAGCCAGTCTGTCTCATGCCTCAGTTTACTGAACTCCACTCCGAGGCTGAAAAAACTGACAGGTGGCTGCGTTCCTTTTCCATTCTTGAAATTCTGGTAGTCTCCGAGATTCTTTTCTCTGAAATGGTTCCAGACGAATCTGCAAGCCCCGGCTATCTGAAACATCTGCCTTGCTTTGGTCCTGCTTGTAGGCAGTACAACGAACTCTACTGAACGTATTTCTTTAGTCATTGCAGTATATTATACCCAATGCGATAGACAGGCAACAAAGTATATAATTCTCCTTTTTTCCATTTCGAGGGGAAAGCGCCTTTCGGATTTAGGTCTAAGGTTTTTATAAGCGCAATTTTATTCTAATTAAAAGCCTCTTTGCTTTCAAACTCTTTCGCCACCTAACGCCGTTTGTGTTAAACTTTCTTCCCGGCGAGCAATGAGTTCCAATGAATTTTACGAGACGGCGCGGGCGCTTGAGAACTATCTTCGTTTCTGCAAGGAAATAGGGATAGGGGAGTTGCCGGCGGGGCTTGCAGCTGGAGGGACTGAGATAGCGGACACGGAGAAAAACGGAACCGCCCTTTCCCCTGATCGCAGGGATTCGCACGGTTCATCGGCGGTCCAGACGCTTTCCGAGATAAGGGAGGAGCTTGGGGATTGCACTAGGTGTCGTCTCTGCGAGACGAGAAAGAGCATAGTGTTCGGCGAGGGCAATCCCAAGGCGAGACTGGTGTTTGTCGGCGAGGGTCCGGGAAGAGACGAGGACATTCAGGGAAGGCCCTTTGTCGGAAGAGCCGGGCAGCTGCTTACGAAGATAATCCAGGCGATGAAGCTTGAGAGAAAGGACGTATACATATGCAACGTGGTAAAATGTCGTCCTCCGAAAAACAGAAATCCGGAACCTGACGAGGTGGCAAGCTGCGAGCCGTTTCTTATGAAACAGATAGAAAGCATAAATCCCGAGATCATAGTTTCCCTCGGAAGCGTCGCTACCGGATTGATGCTCAAGCTTAAAAACTTCAAGATGGGGCAGTTAAGAGGCACTTTCCATCAGTACGGAAATTCAAAGCTTATGATTACGTACCACCCAGCCGCGCTTCTGCGGAACCCGTCTTTTAAAAAACCCGTCTGGGAAGATATGAAGCTTGTGATGAAGGAACTTGGAATACCTGTCAACGGGTGATTAGCTCAGTGGATTAGAGCACAGGCCTCCGGAGCCTGGGGTCGGGGGTTCGAATCCCCCATCGCCCGCCATGACAGTCTTCGCCCGACACTTCGAAAATCCGACTAATATGTAACTCGACTTTATATTAGTCGGAAAAAAGAGATGTCAACTCGACGGGTCTCGGCGAAAAAGTTCCCCCGTTATCTCCTAAGCACCGTGTACATGGTTTTTTCGTCTGACCATTTGATTTTCCCGGGGTCTTCGTAGGATTCCTTGATATTTTTCCTGAATTCCGCAAGGGATCTCTCAAACTCCTGGCTCTCGTAGAGATAAAAAGTCGAGTAATGCTTGCTCTGCGCCCTCTCGGTCAGTTCTTCAAGGGAGTTCTCACGCGCTAGGGTAAAAGTCTTCTTTTCCATGAGCTCGAGTCCTTGGGTTGCTTCAATCTCGGAATCCAGCCTCTCGGTTTTGTAAAGATCGGATTCCTTCTGGTTAAAAGACGGAAAGTGCTTTCCCCATATGCTTTTCATACTCTGGGCCTTAGTTCTAGTGTAGATAAAAAGAAAAGATCCCTCGCGCAGCACCCTCGTGCTTTCCCTTAGGAATTTCGGGGTGTTGAAAAAATGTACTGCGTTGAAGCAGAATATGGCATCAAGTGCATTGTCCGGGATGGGAAGTTCTTGCGCCATGGCGATTTTGGTCACGTAGTTCCGGATATCATTATCGTCAAGGTACTGCTCGAGACTCTCGAGCATGAACTCGTTTGTGTCGTAGCAGTAAAGAAACAGGGATTTCTTGCCCAGATGCTCGAAGAAGAGTCTTGCGTACCGCCCGGCTCCGGCCCCCACGTCGGCGGCCGTTATTTCCCCCTTGTCTCCTATTATTTCCTTTATGTAGAGTACGGGTTCAGAGTCGGTAACCCTCAAAGATCTGTAGATATCCGCTATCTGCGCGTAGTGACCCTGCGTTTTCTTTATGAAGTTCTGGCTTTTCATTTGTTCCTCTCCGGTATGAGTATGAAATTCCGATTGTAACTTGATCGATTAAAAGTTCAACCGCGGGATTGTGGGCTCAGGATATTTTTCTGGAAGCTTTCCGCGACTTCCCGAAACATGAAAGCGACCGTATCGGGAAGGTCGTCAACCCCGCACCACTTTCTTTTTCTGTCCCTTTCGTAATCTCCCGTATCCTCGATGGCCCTAGCGCGGAAAAAAGTGTAGAGAACGCGTCTTTTCGCCCCTTCAATGACCATTATGTCAAGAGGATGCTCTATTTCCACCCTGTATCCGCTTTCCTCAAGGCATTCCCTCTCCGCCGCCTCGGCTGGGGTCTCACCGTAATCGACTCCTCCTGCTGGAAAGACCCAGGAATTTTGGAGTTTTCTTGAACTCACCAGGATAACTTCGATTTCCCCGAGGCTGTTTTCCCTGTAGGCAACGACTCCAGCTTTTTGTACGGGTTTACGCATTTAGGTGAGAATGTTAGCCTAAAAATAGAATATGAACAGAAAGAAACCACCATTTTTCTCGATCAGGGAAAATTCCTCGGATGCGTTTCTAAAATCAGGCTGCTCTTTGCGTTGCATGGAGCTTGTTTTTAATCAGACTGTATAATTTTCTATTTCCAAGTGACGGAGGTTTGAGTGTCAAACAAACTTAAAGGCGAAAAAAGTCCCTATCTTCTGCAGCACGCGGAGAATCCGGTCGACTGGTACCCGTGGGGAGAGGATGCGTTCGAAAAGGCACGCGAACTGGGGAAACCGGTATTCCTTTCCATAGGTTACTCGACCTGTCACTGGTGCCACGTTATGGAGCGCGAATCCTTTGAAGACGCCGAGGTGGCGGGGCTCATGAACGAGAACTTCGTCTCGATCAAAGTCGACAGAGAGGAGCGCCCTGATATCGACAATATATATATGACGGTCTGTCATGTGATTTCAAGGAAAAGCTGCGGCTGGCCTCTTAACATAGTCATGACTCCCGAGGGGGAACCCTTTTTCGCCGGAACCTACATACCGAAGGAGAACCGTTACGGAAGAGTTGGGATGAAGGAACTTGTGCCGGCGATAAAAGAACTCTGGGAGAACAAAAGGGAAGAGGTGCTGGAATCGGCCCGGCAGATAACCGACGCCGTATGCAGTCTGGGGGATTCTCTGCGAAACGCCGAAACTTCTCCGCTTAACGAAAAAACCCTCGATCAGGCTTACAGTTATTTTCTTTCAACTTTCGACCCCGATGAAGGCGGCTTCGGGAGGGCGCCGAAATTCCCGACACCGCACAACCTGATGTTTTTGATGAGATATTACGGGCGCAGCGGGAAGGAGGCTTCTTTGAGGATGGTTGAGAGAACTCTTCTCGCCATGGGAAGGGGGGGTATCTACGACCACGTGGGCTTCGGGTTTCACAGGTACTCAACTGACTCGGGGTGGCTTGTCCCACACTTTGAGAAGATGCTTTACGATCAGGCACTTTTGGCAATCACTTACACAGAAGCTTGGCAGATCACGAAAAATCCGTTTTACGAAAGAAAGGCGAGAGAAATACTCGAATATTTGATTCGGGATATGACCTCTCCCGAAGGAGGCATCTACTCGGCTGAAGATGCCGACAGCGAAGGGGAAGAGGGCAAGTTTTATATTTGGACAGTGGGGGAAATAGAGGAACTTGTGGGCGCGGAGGACACGGAACTTCTCTCGGATGTCTACAATCTTTCTCGCAACGGAAATTTCAGAGACGAGGCGACGGGGGAACAGGGCGAGGGGAACATATTTCACCTGAAAGAGCCTCTAGATGATACGGCTGCCCGCCTCGGGGTCAGCACCAAAGAGCTTGAGCAAAGACTCGAGGGCTTAAGAGAGAAGCTTTTCGCTAGCAGGGAAAAAAGAGTTCATCCATACAAGGACGACAAGGTGCTCACTGACTGGAACGGAATAGCAATAGCGGCGTTTTCAAAAGCGGCGGCGGCTTTTGGAGAGAAAAGATATTCTGATGCTGCGCGGGGCTCGATAGAATTTATAAGGCAAAACCTTGTTCGCGGCGGGAGGCTCCTTCACCGCTACCGCGAAGGGGAAGCGGGCATAATGGCAAGCGTCGATGATTACGCCTTTTTCATATGGGGGCTTCTTGAGTATTACGAAAGCGTTTTCGACGAAAAATATCTCGTTTTGGCGATTTCTCTTTGTCGCGACCAGTTTGAGCATTTCTGGGACGAGGAGTTCGGGGGTTTTTTCTTCACGGCCGATGACGGCGAAGCTCTGATCACCAGACAGAAGGAAATTTATGACGGAGCGCTTCCGTCCGGAAACTCGCTTTCGATACTTAACATCCTGAAAATTGCGAGGCTGACCGCCGACCCCGAGCTTGAAGATAAGGCAGCCCGGATGACCGCGGCTTTTTCTCCTCAGACCTCGAAACACCCGGCTTCTTTTTCAATGCACATGAACTCTCTTGATTTCGTGCTGGGCCCTTCTTTCGAGATAGTCATAGCCGGGGACAAAAATTCCCCCGGGACCCGACAGTTTCTCGATGCTCTCTCAAGCGAGTATTTGCCGAACAAGGTGGTGATATTGAAAGACGCGGCAAATGAAGAGGAGATTTCCAAAATCGCCCACTACACACAAGACCACACACCCCTTAACGGGAAAACTGCGGCCTATGTGTGCTCAAATTACCAGTGCCGTCTTCCGACGGATGATCCGGTGCGGATGCTTGAGCTTATACGAGAAGGGAAAAGTTTCAATAAAGTTCCTGAGTAGTGGTGTTTGCACGTGTAATTCCCCCGGCATTGTATTTCAACCAGAAAACCTGATGTGGATTAGGACGAGATGTTCTTCCGCAATTCCAAGTTTTGATTATTGTCCGTGGGCAAGGCCGTAGAGTAGGGTCTGGTCAGTCCACAGTTCTATCCGTATGCCGTTTGTTTCATATACACCCGGCTTGACGCTTTTTATGTCATCCGACATTGGAAGTACATACAATGTGTGAATGGTCCCGTTTTTGCGGGGGCTCAACTTCAATTGAGCTGCCTTAAAACCTTGAATGGTGCAGTACTTGCCGCCTACGAGGACGAAATCCTGAACCAATTTGCCGCGACGGGGTCGGATGGGGAAGTCCAACTCGCTGAGTGCAGCCTGTACAACGCCGTACTGCTCTGATTCCACCACCAGTGCTCCGTGTTGTCGGTGGTTGTGTCCAATTTCAGCGACGACCTGATGGGTGATACTGTCCGTACTCATGTGTGACCATAACCCAATTCCAATTGTCAGCAGTATGACTGCAGCCAGCGGGACAAGATAAGAAATACGGCGACGGGTTCCGCCCATCTCATGAACGGAGGCTTGTATTGCTGTAATCCTGTGCGAAGCAAGGCGCTTGCTTCGATAGTAGTTATTGAGTTTTTGCTCCAAATTTTTCATGATGTTCAGTCGGCCGCGCCTAGGGCAGCCAGTTTTTTCTTACTCCTATGTATGAGACTCAGGACGGTTCCCCGAGGCCTGCCGGTCAGTGTGGCAATTTCATTAGCCGAGTAACCCTCCACGACATGTAGAAACAGCGCTTCTCGCTCGATGTCCCGAAGATTGGAAAGCATCTGATCTATCGCGACTTTTGTATTCTCCCCGCCGGTGTCCACGGAAGCTGAAAGGTGCTCGTGTTCGCTGGTGAGCGAGATAAACCAGACGCGTTTCCGTCTGCGATATTGGTCGATGTAAAGATTTCGGATAGTTGTGAAAAAAAGAGCCTTCGTTTTTACCTCGCTATACCGCTGATGCAATTTCAGCCAAGCCGTCTGCACTAGATCCTCAGCATCGTGATGGTGGTGAGTGAGTGCGTATGCATACCGGAATCCGCTCTGTAACAGTTCCTCTGCATTGAGTGATAGTAATTCTGGCATGGCTTTGCGCGGCTAGGCACGACCCCGGCCGCCTCTGCCGCTTCCGAGTTTCTGTATTTTTGTGCCTGGTTCAGTCTTCCAGATGATACTTCCGTTTGACGTTCCCGACCTTGTGTACGACACCTTGTAAGGTCCGAAACTTGCCGTCTTTTTCGATCACCAGAAAATCAAGGTCGAAATAGACGCCGTTGCGGTCGTGGAAATCCGCGCAACTGACGTAGTAGTCGGCTTTTTTCACAATTCCGTCATGCAGCTTTGCGAGCTTCAGTTTGAGTAGGTCGTCCGTGACTGCGTCATACAGTACATAATGTCCGTCCACCGTGCTGTGGTCAATATGCTCCTGCATCGCCGTCTGGATCCCGAGGCGTCTGTCCCCTTTTATGCTCGGGTCATCGGCGGCAAAGGTGGTCGAAGTAAAAGCCAGAAAAACCAGTATTCCTATTATGCTCTTCATATTGAATATCATTTCCTTTAGAGTGTGTACTCACTTAGTAAAGACGAACGGGATGCTGTTATGATTGCATCGAGCGGTCAACGGCAACTATTTTTTTTGTCGACACTGTTGCATTTGTGAAAACTGTTTCTATAATCTATGTAAAATTTTTTTAGGGGGGATCAAATGACTAAAAGAAGGAATGAAAAAAAAGTGAGAGATCTTGTGGAGATGATGCAGGATCCTGACGGCTCCGGTTACATCGGAAGCGACTGCGACGCCATGGAACTTTACGAGCAGGAGCTTGAGGAGATGGAAGGGGCCGACAGCTTTTACGACGCGGAACTTGATTTTAACTGAGCTTCCTGCTCAAGCCCCCGCGTTTTTCTGATATGAACAAGCAGTACCGATATAGCGGCGGGCGTTATACCTGAAACACGGCTTGCCTGCCCTACCGACTCGGGTTTTACTCTTGAGAGTTTCTGGACGATTTCGTTTGAAAGTCCCGGGATGCTTCCGTACTCGAATGTCTCCGGGATCTTCATGTTCTCGAATTTTTGTAATTTTTCTACCTCTTCTTTCTGCCTTTTTATGTAACCTTCGTATTTTACTTCCATCTCTATCTGCGCTCCGAGTTTCGGAGAGATATCCGGATTTGCGGCGGAGTCTATAAAGCCGAGCATTTCATACGTAAAGCCGGGCCTTCTGAGTATCTCTTTTAGGCTTTGGGGCTTTTTGATTCTCTGGGAGCCGAGATTCTCAAGAATCCTGTTTGTCTTTTCGTTTGGAACCACCTTTTCTTTTTCAAGCCTTGCGAGTTCGTTTTCAAGCGCGGTTTTCCTGGTGCGAAATTTCTCAATCCGCTCGTCGCTAAGAAGTCCTATGGAGTGTCCAAGCTCCCCGAGTCTTAAGTCAGCGTTATCCTCTCTCAGTATAAGTCTGTACTCTGCCCTTGAGGTAAACATCCTGTAGGGCTCATCGACTCCTTTTGTGACCAGATCATCAATCAGAATTCCTATGTAGGCCTCCGAGCGTCCGAGCACGAAAGGATCCTTCCCCTTTACCCGAAGCGCCGCGTTTATTCCCGCTATTAGTCCCTGGCTTGCCGCCTCCTCATAGCCCGTGGTTCCGTTTACCTGTCCTGCGAAAAATATGTTTTCAAGAAGCTTTGATTCAAGCGTAGCACCAAGCTGCGTGGGGTCGAGAAAGTCATATTCAACCGCGTATCCCGGTCTCATTATTTCCACGTTGCGAAGTCCTTCCATGGTTCTTGAGAACTCGTGCTGAACTTCAATGGGAAGGCTGGTTGAAATTCCGTTGGGATAGATTTCGTAAGTGTTTCTTCCCTCAGGTTCGAGAAATATCTGGTGACGGCTGCGGTCGGGAAACTTGACCACCTTATCTTCTATCGAAGGGCAATACCTAGGTCCTATTCCCTTTATGAGGCCTGAGTAAAGAGGAGACTTGTCAATGTTCTCGTTTATCACGCGGTGGGTTTCCTCATTCGTGTAGGTTATGTAGCACGGCATCTGCTCAGTCGTGATTTTTCTAGCGGAGAAGGAAAAAGGCACCGGATTCTCATCCCCATCCTGTCTCTCAAGCTTGTCCCACTCGATAGTTCTTCCATCAAAGCGCGGAGGGGTTCCGGTTTTAAGTCTGCCCGTTGTGAAACCCAGATCCGCAAAGGAATTCGATATGGCTCCCGCGGCGGCTTCCCCCGCCCGCCCCGACGAAATCCGGGTAAGCCCTATGTGTATGAGTCCTCCGGGAAACGTTCCAGGGGTAACCACAACGGTATCTGAGAAAAACTTCTCACCGAGCGCTGTTTTAACTCCCGCGACTTTTTTGCCGTCGACCAGAAACTCCTCGACCATTGCCTGTTTTATCTCTATATTGGGTTCGCTCTCAAGAGCCTTTTTCATATAGGTCCTGTAGGTTTGGCGGTCTGCCTGTATCCTGGTCGCCTGAACCGCCGCTCCCTTTCGGGTGTTCAGTCTTCTGAACTGTATGGCTGCGGTGTCGGCGGCTTTTCCCATCTCGCCGCCAAGCGCGTCTATCTCTTTTACCAAGTGTCCTTTTCCAACGCCTCCTATTGAAGGATTACACGACATGAGCCCAATGGTGTCTATATTCGCCGTGACAACCAAGGTCGTACAGCCCATTCTGGCAGCGGCAAGTGCCGCCTCGCAGCCTGCGTGTCCTGCTCCTATAACTATCACTTCGTATTTTTTTGAACTTGCAAGAGACATTTTTCTAAACCACCCAAGTGGTTTTCCTGTGCCAAGTATAACCGCCAAAGCCTGACGGATAAACGAAAGACGACTTTGGAGTTTTCGTAGGTGATTTATTTGAGATTTCAGCCGAGAGGTTAAGTCTTACGGTAGAATCGCATAAGGATGGTGATAATCACGTTGTGACTTAAAAATAGATGCTTTTCGTTGAATTTGCTGCCGCCGGTATTATTATATTTCTTGTAAGAGGAACCCATTGTTTTTCTTTGGGCTTGGAAAATATTTCGGAGGCATTCATAGAAAATGAACACCCTTAAAAGTCTTTTTCTGCTTGCTTTTCTCTCCGCTATTCTGGTTTGGGTAGGGGGTATGATCGGGGGAAAAAACGGTGCCATGGTGGCGCTTGTTCTCGCGGGAGTTATGAATTTCGCAAGCTACTGGTGGAGCGATAAAATCGTTCTCAGGATGTACAAGGCGAGTGAAGTCGGAAGGGACGACGCTCCCCAACTTTATTCCGATGTGGAGGAGCTTGCCCAGATAGCCGGGCTTCCGATGCCTCGGGTCTACATAATCCCTGAACAGGCTCCAAACGCCTTTGCCACGGGACGGGATCCGCACCACTCGGCCGTAGCGGTCACTCAGGGAATAATGCGTCTTTTGAACCGAAATGAGCTTAAAGGCGTAATCGCTCACGAACTTGCCCATATAAGTAACAGAGACATACTGATTGGTTCTGTGGCGGCGACGATCGCGGGTGCTATCAGCTACCTTGCCTACATGGCGCAGTTCGCGGCCATTTTCGGAGGGGGTAGTAGAAGAGGCGGTGGAGGAATGCTGGGACTTCTGGCTATGGCCATTATTGCTCCTATGGCGGCTATGATCGTAAGAATGGCCATATCGAGAACAAGAGAGTTCGGAGCGGACAAGACCGGGGCCGAGATATGTGGAAACCCTCTCTATCTGGCCGATGCGCTTAGAAAGCTGCAGGCGGGAGCGTCAAGAATCCCCCTGCAGGTAAGCGAGCAGGCGGCCGAGAGTACGGCTCACATGATGATAGTGAGCCCGATGATCGGGGGAGGTTTCGCGAAGCTTTTCAGCACTCATCCTCCGACGGAAGAAAGGGTTGCCCGGCTGGAAGCGATGGTTGGCGGCGCGCGTTAGCACTGAAAGATCTTTTCGTAACGTGAAATTCCCAAGTCGGAAGAGAACGCGCAGAATCCGGGGGAAGTACGAAGTTCTCGGTTGAGTCCGTGAACGGCCGGTGGAAGTGTGGAGACAAACATGTGGCATAGACACCAAATCTCTCGTAAGTGGTTTCTTAGGCTGTTGGTGGTTGGTGCTTTTGCGGTGGTAATGGCTGGTTTTGTTTACGTCGAGAGTGCCGAGCGAATCCATGGAACCAAGGTCGAATGGGGTTATGAAGGTGAAGGTGCTCCGGGCAATTGGGCTAAATTGAAGCCTGAATTCAGAGCGTGTGGTCTGGGGAAATTTCAGTCTCCCGTGGATATCAAGCCCACTTTTTCGGCGGATCTGCCCGATTTGGTGTTTGACTACAAAGATTCTCCGCTTGAAATTCTCAACAACGGTCACACCGTGCGGGTGAATTTTCCCGAAGGTGGCACTTTAAGGGTGGGTGGCATCATCTATCGTTTATTGCAGCTCCATTTCCACACCCCGAGCGAAAACACAATAAACAGCAAGTCATATGCCATGGAAATGCATCTGGTGCACAAAACGGAGAGTGGGATCTTGGGGGTTGTCGGCGTAATGATTGAGGAAGGCAAACCAAGCGCGGCGGCCGAAGAAATTTGGCGGTACCTGCCGTTGCGTAAAGCTGGAGCGGTTACGCATGAGGACGTCATGGTGAACGCGGCAGAGCTACTGCCCGGCGATTTGCGTTATTATCGCTTTATGGGATCCCTTACCACCCCGCCCTGTACGGAGGGAGTGAACTGGTATGTGCTTCGTGAACCGATCCGTTTTTCCAAAGGGCAGATTGAAAAATTCAGGCAGGTTTTTTCCGTAAACGCGCGCCCAGTGCAGCCTCTTAACTCGCGTATGATCGTTTCGGAATAAACCGGGACCGGCGCGCTGTACATATTCTCGGGTCTGCGGGTAAGCTTTATCACGCCTGAACTTATTCTGTTACGTGAACGAGAGGGACTTTCCTTTGGCCCAAAAACCGGCGAGTGCTGAAGCGCGACCGATTATCGGCATAACAACCGACCTTGAAGACAAATCAAACCTCATAGAGTCTGCCTACTCGAAGGCCGTTGAGTTCTACGGTGGTGCGCCAGTTCTGATTCCCACAGTCGCTGAAACGTCAGGCTCGGATTTTCTGTTCAGTATAGTCTCCGCTATTGACGGGCTTTTGATACCGGGTTCAAGGGACATGGACCCGAAGTTCTACGGCGAATCCCCGCATCCCGCCATAAAGCCAATGAGCCCCGAGAGAACTGAAACGGAGTTCAGTGTCCTGCGCCTTGCGCTCGAAAGAGACATGCCGGTTCTCGGCATATGCGGGGGCATGCAGTTTATAAACGTTTTCTACGGGGGCTCAATTCATCAGGACATAAAAGCGCTTCTGCCCGACGCGCTTTGTCACGAGGGGGGCGAGGTTCACGGGGTCACGGTTCTTGAGGACACGCTCTTCGGCAGCTTTACGGAAGAAAGGAAATTCGAGATAAAAAGCTACCACCACCAAGCGATAAACAGCGTGGGAGAGGGTCTTCGGGTAAGTGCCTTAGCCCCGGACGGAATAGTCGAGGGATTTGAGTCCACAGACGGCCGCGTAATGGGGATTCAGTGGCATCCCGAGCTTGAGCGGACCCGCCTGTCCGAACTGATTTTCACCCGGTTCCTCACAGAGGCCGCCCAGACGGCGGACGGTTCCCCGAGTATCGGGTAATTTTATCTGCGTATTTTTGCCCGGGGAGCCTTCAGGTTGAAGTTCATAAGCATAGTCGGTGCGCGAGAGCACAATCTCAAGAACATAGACGTCAAAATACCGAGGCGAAGCTTCACCGTTGTCACGGGAGTGAGCGGTTCGGGAAAGTCTTCTCTGGTTTTCGACATACTTTTTGCCGAGGCGCAGAGAAGATTTATGGAGTCCCTTTCCTCCTACGCAAGACAGTTTGTCGAGAAGCTTGACAAGCCGAACGTCGACTTTGTCGAGGGTCTTTCTCCCTCCGTTTCGGTCGATCAGAAAACCTTTCACAGAAACCCGCGCTCAACCGTCGGGACGATAACGGAGATATATGATTACATGCGCGTACTTTTCTCCGTAGTCGGAGAGCCGCACTGCTATGAGTGCGGCGAGGAGATATCTTCCCAGACCCCATTGAGCATGATTGAGAGAATCTACGAAGAAGCGGGCAAAAAGCCTGTGTGCGTGTATTCCCCGGTAGTTCAGGGAAGAAAGGGGATATACAGAAAAGAGCTTGAGGACATGAGAAGGGAAGGCTTCGTGAGGGTGAGAATTGACGGAGAGACCTACGACCTTGAAGACAGCATAGAGCTTTCCCGCAACAAAAAGCACACTATCGAACTCTTGGTGGACAGCATAGTCCTGCGTGGGGAGAGTTCGAAAAAAAGGCTAGCTGACGCAGTCTCCCTAGCCCTTAAAAGATCGGGAGGGCTTTTAAAATGCGAGATCGAAGGCGGGAAAATTCTTACTTTCAGCGAACATTTTTCCTGTCCCCGCTGCGCGATAAACTACCCTGAGATATCCCCCAGGCTTTTCTCCTTTAACAGCCCCTACGGCGCGTGTGTGAACTGTCAGGGGCTTGGATTCGAGACATTTTTCGATCCTGAGCTCATAGTGGAAGACCCGGGGAAATCTCTTTCCAAAGGAGCGATCAAACCGTTTGAAGATTCAAAATACATTACCCGAATACTCGAGGGACTCTCCGATCATTACGGCTTCGCACTCGACGTGCCGTTTTCTCAGCTCACCTCTCTGGACAAACAAAAGATACTGTACGGTTCGGGGACGGAGAGGATAAGCTTCAGGAAAGCGAGGAGGGGGAGACTCAGGGAGTACGTTGCGACCTTTCCGGGAATCGTCGGCATGCTCATGGAATGGTATTCACAGACCCAGTCGGAAGAGCTTCGGGAAAAACTCTCAAAGTACATGAGGACGGTTCCGTGCAGAAAGTGCGACGGAGCCCGGCTCAACAGGATTGCCCTTTCCGTGCTTCTCAGGGAAAAAACCATATCGGATCTCGCGGGGATGGCCATTTGCGACCTTCTCCCTTACTTCGAGTCGCTTGAGCTTTCCGGAAGAGAGACAAAGATTGCGGGAGAAGTAGTAAAAGAGATATCCTCTCGGCTCGGTTTTCTCGGGGACATAGGACTTGGTTATGTGAGTCTTGACCGTACGGCTCCGACTCTTTCTGGTGGAGAGGCTCAAAGGGTGAGGCTCGCGACGCAGGTGGGTTCGAAACTTACGGGAATAACGTACGTGCTTGACGAACCTTCCATAGGACTTCACCCGAAGGACAACAAAAAACTCGTTGAAACACTAAAGAGCATAAGGGACATGGGCAACACGGTAATTGTCGTCGAGCATGACGAGGAAACCATAAAGAGCGCGGATTTCGTGCTTGACGTCGGTCCGGGGGCCGGCGAGCTCGGAGGTGAGGTTGTCTGCTCGGGAAGCGTCGGGAAAATCTCCCGCTGCGCCGGTTCGGTTACCGGAAGATACCTTTCGGGCAAAAAGAAAATCCCTGTGCCCGGGTCGAGACGATCCTCCGCTGCCCGGATCGGGGTGCGTGGAGCTTTCGGGAACAATCTGAGGAAAATCGACGTCGATTTTCCTCTCGGAACATTTATATGTGTGACGGGAGTTTCAGGGTCGGGGAAAAGCACCCTTGTAGTTGATACTCTTTACAGCGGTCTCTCGAGAAAGCTTAACAGGGGAAGAAACCGCGTTGCGCCTCACGGGGGAATTGTCGGCACCGAGAATCTCGACAAGGTCATCAAAGTTGATCAGAGCCCGATAGGCAGAACCCCGAGATCAAACCCCGCAACTTACACCGGTGTGCTTACCGAGATAAGAAAAATCTTCTCCATGCTTCCGGAGTCGAAGGTGATGGGATACGGGCCGGGCAGGTTCAGCTTTAACCTCTCCCAGGGAAGCTGCGCGGGGTGCGGGGGAAGTGGAACCGTAAGAATCGAGATGCATTTTCTTCCCGATGTTTACGTTACGTGCGAGGTGTGCAGAGGCAAAAGATATAACGACGAAACTCTGGAGATCAGGTACAAGGGGAAGAGCGTATCAAATGTTCTTGATATGACGATAAGGGAGGCGGCTGAGTTTTTCGAGAACATCCCGAAGATTTCGGGAAAGCTCAGGGTCTTAAACGATGTCGGGCTCGGCTACGTAAGACTTGGGCAGCGGGTGACTACTCTTTCCGGAGGGGAGGCGCAGCGGATAAAGCTTGCGAGAGAGCTTGGGAAAAAAGCTTCTGGAAAAACACTCTACATACTTGACGAACCGTCTGTCGGGCTTCATTTCGACGATATACAGAAGCTCGTTTCGGTGATACACAGGCTCGTGGATCTCGGAAACACCGTGGTTGTGATAGAACATAATCTGGACATAATAAAGTGCGCGGACCACGTAATTGATCTCGGTCCCGGGGGCGGAGAGGATGGAGGAGAACTTGTGGCCTGTGGTACCCCCGAGCAGATATGCGGGGTCAGCAATTCACACACGGCCTTTTATCTCAGAGGTGTTTTAGAAAACGGGGTTGCAGGGAGTTAGAGATTGGAAACAGTGCAGTCGATAATCCTCGGCGTAATACAGGGAATAACCGAGTTTTTCCCGGTAAGCAGCACCGCTCACCTGTTCCTGGTCCCATGGCTTTTTTCCTGGAAGGATCAGGGATTGCCTTTCACGGTGGCGCTTCACGTAGGAAGCCTTTTTGCGATCTTTTACTGCTTCAGGGAGGAGCTTGGGTTCATCGTACGGGATTTTTTCTGTGGTTTGTGGTCTTTTTCGTTCGAGGGACGCCAAGATGGAAAAACGGGGATATATTTGGTGGTTGCCACCCTGCCCGCGGTTGGGGCCGGGTTTTTGTTTGAGCGCTACGCCTCAGGTGTGCTTCGAGACCCGGTTCTGGTCTCTGTATTTCTTCTTGGTTTCGGGGTGCTTCTTTATATCTCCGACAGGAAGACGACCGCAAGTAAGACCCTTCAGGACATGAACCTTACCGACGCGCTTTTTTTCGGCGTTGCGCAGGCCTTCGCAATTTTGCCCGGAGCTTCGAGAGCGGGCGTTACGATTACCGGAGGGCTTTTCAGAAACTACAAAAGAGAGGAAGCCGCGCGTTTTTCATTTCTTCTGGCCATACCTGTCATAGTGGCAGCGGGGGTTTTTGAGATCAGGCATCTTGGCTATGCGGAGATATTCCGATGGTCGTTTGCTCTCGGGATCGCGACTTCTTTTATCTCGGCCCTTTTCGCCATCCGATTTCTGCTGGATTACGTTAAGACAAGGTCATTCACTCTTTTTGTCGTTTACAGAGCGGTTCTTTCTGTTGTGATAATTGCGGTTTATTTGTGGGTGTAGGAATAGTTGTGCTCTATGGGGTCCAGTGAAGTGGGGAGTAACTTTTTAGAAGTCTTTGATTAGACTGGATTCGGGAAATGCCGGTTTCCCACTCGCAAGAAATTTGATCTGTTAATCTGTATGCTTTTTTTGGGGAACGGTCTTTTTCACCGCCTGCAGCACCGCTTCATGGATGACGCCATTGGTTGCCAAGACCCCTTTGTTCTCGTGCAGTTTTTTGCCGACGGAGAAATCAAGAGGCTTCCCTGAAGAGTCTGTCACGGTTCCTCCGGCTTCCCTGACAATTATACATCCCGCTGCATGATCCCATATGTTTTCCTTGTAATCTTTTCGCGGAGGCGGGCGAAGGTAGATGGAGGTATCTCCCCTGGCCAAAACCGCGTACTTGCATTGGCTGTCCATTCTTACAGGTCTTGCGCTTATATTGAGAAGGCGGGAGATTTTTCCCGAGAATTCATAGGATGAACCCGGGGCTTCGACCGATTCGCACATAACAGCCTCTGAGGCTCTTGCGATTCCCGATACCGAAATGCGCGTTTGCAGACCGTCTGAAAGTGCGACCTGATAGGAACCCTGTTCCTTCTCGGCAAAAAACACAAATCCCTTCTCCCGGCCTGCATCGTCTCTTGCATCCGGTCCCAGTTCCGGGCACCCCAGTATTCCGAGGACGACTTCTCCGTTTTCAATCAGTGCGAGTGCGATTGCATACTGACGTTTTGCAAGAAACCCTCTTGTTCCGTCAATCGGATCAAGCGTCCAGAATTTTCCGTGGCTTCCGCCTTCGTTATTCCCTCTGTCGATCGCACGCAGTATTTCGTCTAAGTTCTTTCCAGGCAGAAGCTCCCCAAGATGGTTTCTGAGTTTTTCCCCGGAGTTGCCCTCAAGACAGAGCGAAGTTTCTTCGGCTACTATGGGAATTTCGGGAAAAGCTGCTGTGAGTTCCTCGTTTATTAACGCCTGCACGAAAAAATCCGCGAGGGTGACCGGGGAACCGTCTGTTTTGTGAAGTGCTTCGCGGAACTCTGGTTCCTCGCGCATTCGCGCGCAGACGCTGGATGCTTTGGTTACAGCGTCGATCCCCGCCTTTTTTTCCAGTTCAAAGCCCATTTGTATCAGATCCCGCGCTTAGAACAAAGCTTCGGCGGTTTCTCAGGTTTTCGTTACGAATGTCGGGCTCTCCGGGGAAATTTCAAAATCAATTCCTGCGTGGCGAAGCGCTATCCCATCTCCGTTTTTAAGCGTATACATGGCTTCTGAGTGGTTTAGGTCCACCTCTATCAGGTTGCCCAGGATCGTGATGGAGAAACTGAGCCGCAGCATTTCTTCGGGCAGGTTTGGAGAGAACTCGGGAGCTTTGCCTGTGTTGGCGAGCCCGGCAAACCCGAACACAAACATCATCCACGTTCCACCCATGGAGGCTATGTGACAGCCGTCAACGGTGTTTCGTCCCATGTCTCCCAGATCCATGAAAACCGCATTTTCCGCGTATTCCATCGCCTTATCCATTTGTCCTACCTTGGCAGCCACTATTCCCTGTATACATGCCGAAAGCGAAGAGTCTCCTGTTGTGAGAGGATCGTAGTAATCGAAGTTCCGTTCTTTTTCTTCCTGCGAGAACTCCTTTTCAAGGAGGAACATCGCAAGCACGAGATCCGACTGTTTAACTACTCTGTGACGGTAGATGACCAGCGGATGGTAGTGGAGCAGTACGGGATATTTATCTTCTGGAACATTCTCAAAATCCCATTCTTCTTTCTCGAGAAAATAATTGTCCTGGGGATGTATCCCCAGCTTTTCGTCATACGGTATGTACATGAGTTGGGCGGCTTTTTTCCAGTCTTTGATTTCCGAAGTGCGGAAACTGGTTTTGTGGGCGAGGTTCTTAAAAAGTTCAGGCTCGGTTTCCTTGAGTTTTTCAACCGTGGCGGCGGCGAGCCTCAGGTTCTCGCGGGCCATGAGATTCGTGTAGGTGTTGTTGTTTACCACGGTGTTGTACTCATCGGGACCCGTAACACCGTGTATTTCGAATTTTTCTTCTCCAGAGTTCGAGTAAAATCCAAGATCGCTCCAGAGCCTGGCTGTTTCAATCAGAATCTCCACTCCGTACTTGGAAACAAAATCATGATTTCCCGTAACATTCACGTATTTTCTGAGCGCGTAGACTATATCGGCGTTTATGTGGTACTGCGCAGTTCCTGCCGCGTAGTAAGCGGATGCTTCCTCCCCGTTTATGGTTCTCCAGGGAAACATTGCTCCTTTCTGGTTAAGCCTTTTTGCGTATTTCCTTGCCTTGTCAAGCATGCTGTAGCGAAACTTTAAGAGGTTCTCGGCAATACCGGGTGACGTGTAGATAAGGAAAGGCATCAAGTATATTTCCATGTCCCAGAAGTAATGACCGTCGTAGCCCGCTCCTGTGAGACCCTTGGACGGCACTCCGGCCCCCTCCACTCTTGCCGAAGACTGGTACATCTGGAAAAGACTGAATCGTATTGCCTGCTGGAACGATACGGTCTGCTCATCATTGTCCATCTCCACGCTCACGTCGCTTCTTTCCCAGAACTCGTCGAGATACTTGCGCTGTCCCTCAAGCAGGTCTGAAAACCCGAACTTCTTGGCTCTTTTGAGGCTTCTTTTAGCTCTCTCTCGCAGTTCCTCGTTTGTGTGCGGGGCGGTTCTTGTGGTGTGATAGGTCATGTACTTGGTAAGATTTATGGGTTCTCCCTTTCGGGCATCGACCATGAAAACCACTTTTCCGCGGTCATCTGCCGCCCTGCTTGTATAGGCAAAATCGCAGTTTGTATCAAGCGTGTGCTCGATTCCCGAGGTGATCGTCATCTTGCTGTTTCGGGTCGAGTGGCAGAGAATCACGCTTGTGTCCTGCACATCGTTCATGCGGGGTTCAAGAACCCGATGCTCAAGTTTGCTAGCCCTCCGCGGATCTCCTCCGTTGCCGTGGATCTGCTGCTCTTCATCCCCTTCCGCGTAGTTTTCGTGGTCGATTATTTCCGAAGATATGATTACGGGGGCCTTGTCGTTAAGAACCGTTACTTCGTAAGATATGGCGGCTAGGTGGCGGTGCTCCATGGAAACTAGTCTTTTCGACCTTATCGATATCTGCTTGCCCGAGAACATTTCCCACACGAGATTTCTCTCGACCACGCCGTTTCTCATGTCAAGGAACCGCTCAAAGTGAAGAAGAGTCGCGGTTGGCAGGTAAAAGGGCTCGTCGTCTACGTAAAGCTTGATTATTTTTGAGTCCGGGATGTTCACTATTGTCTGTCCCATCTTCGTGAACCCGAATGCTTCTTCTCCGTATATGATGGGCCATGTTTCGTAGAAGCCGTTGACTATGGTGAAGTTCTGGTAGCTGGGGTTTCCCTCCTCAAAGGCCCCCCGCATTCCTATGTAGCCGTTTGAGGTGCAGAAGATGGTTTCCGCGAGGCCGATCAGTTCGGGATAAAACTCTTTTTCCGTTATCCTCCACGGATCGGGGGAATATATGTGCCGTGCCGTGTATATGCCCTTTCTCTCTCTCTTTATCATCCCGGTTTCCTTGGTTCGCTACTCTCCAGACCCGAACTCTCCCAGATCGCTGACAACTACATCCGCTCCGTTTGAAAGAAGCTCATCTTCGTTTTGCTTTCTCGCTACACCGATTACAAGCCCGAAGCCCCCGCGCGCTCCCGCCGCTACCCCTGCCGCAGCGTCCTCGATAATGATACTTTTTTCGGGCTTGCTTCCAAGCGCCGAAGCGGCTTCGATAAATGTATCTGGCTCAGGTTTCCCTCGAAGCCCTTTTTCAGTCGCCGTGACCCAATCAACCGTAACCTCAAAAAGGTCCTCTATTCCCGCAGCTGCCATCACCGCCCGGCAGTTCCTGCTTGAAGATACGACGCCCAGGCGAAACCCGGCTTTCTTGAGACGATGCGCAAGCGCGATGGATGTTTCATAGGTTCCGGGCGACTCTTTTTCAAGGGTTTCCCTAAACAGCTGGTTTTTTTTGTTCCCGAGTCCGAAAACGGACTGCTCGCCCGGCGGGGAATCCTTGTTGCCCTCGGGAAGTTCTATTCCGCGCGAGAGTAGAAACCCGCGCACACCCTCGTAGCGAGGTTTGCCGTCAACATGTTCAAGGTAGTCGTCCGTTTCGCTGAACGGGACGAAGCTCTCCCTGCACTTCCTTGCCCGGGTGTGGAGGAACTCGTCAAATGTTTTTTTCCAGCAGGCGGAGTGAATTTTTTCGGTCGTGGTAAGCACTCCGTCAAGGTCGAAGAGAACCGCGTCGTAGCTGTTTTTTGAAAAGATAGATTCTCCGTTTGGAGTTTTTAGCTTTGTTGCGCTCGTTCCCATATTAGTTTTCCTGCTCGGAAATTCTGATAAGACCGTTTTCGCCGCGGGTTAATTATACAGCATATTCCCGGCTAAAAACCAAGCGAAACGGCGTCAGGTTTTTTCATGCTTTCTGACCGTATTCTTTGAAATCGGATTTCTTTTATGATAGCTTGATAACTTCTTGCGAGTTTGGCCCCATCGTCTAGGGGTTTAGGACGCAGCCCTCTCAAGGCTGAAACACGGGTTCGAATCCCGTTGGGGCTACCAACACCACCTTTTTTTTGACGATGTTTTCCGTCTTTTCCGTGCCTTATGTTGAGGGCAGCAAAAAAAGTCATCTGAGAATTGACGCAACTATCCATGATGTTTAAACTAACCACCAAGGTGGGGGTTTTTGCAGCCTGCCTCAACATATACCAAGGAGGGATACAATGAAACTTAAGGGCAAATCTGCGATAATCACGGGTGGAAGTCTGGGAATAGGACAGGTCACAGCGCTTCTTTTCGCAAACGAGGGTGCCGATGTTCTTATAACCGGCAGAACAGAAAGTACTCTTGCGGAAGCTGCGGAGCTGGCCAAGGATTCTCCTGGAAGAATAGAGTATCTTGTAAGCGATGTATCAAAGGAAGAGGACTGCAAGGAGGCGGTTGAGCACGCTATAGAGCTTTTCGGCAAAATCGACATACTGTTTAATAACGCCGGGGTGCTTCCTCTCGCGATTACTCACGAAACATCTATTGAAGACTGGGACCAGGTGTTCGCCATTAACGTAAGAGGCACTTTCTTGATGTCCAAGTTCTCGATTCCTCACATGATAGAGCAGGGTGGAGGCACAATAGTCAACAATTCCTCCATACTGGGAATTAAGGCCATACCGGGTACCGCTGCATATAATTCCACCAAAGGAGCGGTGTCGCAGCTCACAAGAAGCATGGCCCTTGAGTACGGAGCAAACGGCATCAGGGTAAACGCCATAAATCCCGGCACTACCCTGACTCCAATGGTACAGGCTTTCCTTGACGATTCGCCTCCGGAGCTTGATGCGTATCTGAAGGGACTCCAACCGATAACTGGACACTTGGGTCGCTTCGCGACTCCTGAAGAAATGGCGCACGCTGTGCTTTTCCTCTGCGACAGTGAGAACGTGGCGTATATGACTGGGGCGGAGCTTTCCGTTGACGGCGGCTGGATAGCTAACTAGGAAAACAGTTTCAGTGCCCGAATCTGTCAGTCGGTATCGGTGTCTGTAAGGGTTATATCCGCAAGGGGTCCGTATGCGGCAAAGAGGGTCTTTCTTATAAAGGCTTCTGGGTCATTTGTCTCTGCTTCAACGAGGATTTCTCCTCTGTTCTCAAGAGAACCCCGGAAATCTCCCTCAGGCGGGTTTTCATTTCCTTCGTGTGTTGAGTTGTTAAGGATAAAGAGAATCTCCGTTTTCCTCCCGCTCCTCACCTCGCAGTCTATCGACACTATTCCATCTGGGATCTCTATGTCGGCTACGTACCTTAGGGTTTGCTCCTGCATTCTCGGTAAACTCAGCCGGTTGAGAACTCAAACGAGTGGGGAAAGGGAAATTTTGTGGACTCCTCCTTCAAGCTGAACTCTTCGAAAGTAGTAGCTCCCAGGTCCTTTAACCTTGAAACCAGCTCTTCGATTATCACCTCGGGGGTTGACGCGCCGGAACTTATCCCCACGGTCATGTCTCGCTCAAGCCTTCCCACGTTGCCGAGCCCGTCTGTGTCTTCAATAAGGTAGGCGTCTTTTACGCCACAGGACTTGGCGACTTCGACCAGCCTGTTTGAATTCGAACTTTCAGGGGATCCGACGATAAAGATGACGTCTGAGATCTCGGCGAGCTTCTTTACGGCATCCTGGCGGTTCTGGGTCGCGTAGCAGATATCGAGCTTTGAGGGTTTCGTTATTTTCGGAAAGCGTTTTTCAAGCGTAGTTACTATTTCCTTAGTGTCGTCGACGCTGAGAGTGGTCTGCGTCACGTAGGCTACTTTTTCCGGATCTGGGACGTGAATGGAAAGGGCTTCGTTTACCGACTCCACCACCACTACACTTTCGGGCGCCTCGCCCTTCGTTCCTATAACTTCAACGTGATCCCTGTGACCTACGAGTATTATCGTGTATCCCATTTCCGAGTAGTGCCTTACTTCGTTGTGAACCTTGGTCACAAGCGGACAGACTGCGTCAACTATGTGGAAGCCTCGCTTTTTGGCTTCGTCGATGACTGCGGGGCTTACGCCGTGGGCACTGAAAATTACCCGCGCTTCGGGGTTTTCGATTTCGTCGAGCTCCTCGACGAAAACCGCGCCTTTTTCTCTTAGAGAATCCACGACCCTTTTGTTGTGCACTATGGCGTGGCGGACATAGATCGGAGGACCGTACATTTCAAGAGCCCTTTCGACTATCTCAATCGCCCTTTCCACTCCGGCGCAGAATCCTCTGGGTTTAGCAACTACAACTCGCATGTAACCGTAGATGATAACGCCACGGCAAAAGAGGGTCAAGCAAAGCGACTTCCCGCGTACATAACAAAAATCAGGCTGTACCCCTAAGCGTGGTGCATGTTTGCGGGTATGCTTTATCCCGCTTGCGGTCTAAACATCTGACCGGAAAAACGCACAGAAAGGGATTCAAATTATGGCAGTGGAGAACAACGGAAAAAGCGCCGCGCAGAGTTGCGAGAGGATTATAATAGCGCTTGATTTTGACTCGGGAGAAGAAGCCCTTGCCCTAGTGGAACTTCTCGGCGAAAGGAGCGGAATCTACAAAGTCGGGTATCAGCTCTTTATGCGAGAGGGTATGGGGTTCGTAAAAAAGCTTGTGGAACTTGGAAAAAAGGTCTTTCTTGATCTTAAGATGGGAGACATAGATCGCACTATTGCAGCCGCGCTTCGGGCGGTGCCCGAGGGAGTAGAGTTTGTTACCATAAACGGCGGAAAGGCCACTGTGGCCGCTGCGAAGGAAGGACGCGGTGAAAGAAACCGCCCGCTTATTCTTTCTCTCACTTTTCTTTCAAGTCTTAACCAAGATGACCTTAGGGCGCTTATGATGAACGAGAATCTCGAACTCGAAGAATACGTGCGGGTCTTTACGCGAAGGTCAATTGAAGCGGGCTGTGACGGGGTCGTGGCTTCGGGGGAATCGATACGGGAAATCAGGCGGGAATTTGGAAGCCGGCTGGTAATAGTTGCCCCGGGGATACGCCCAGAGGGAAAAAACAGAAATGATCATAAAAGGGCGCTAACTCCAACGATGGCTATTGAGTACGGAGCCGATTATCTGGTTGTGGGACGTCCGGTTACCCAAGCGCAAAACAGCCTTGAAGTTGTGGAAAACCTGATAGATGAAGTAAACCGCGCCGTTGCGGGCAAAGATGGTTAAAGGATCTATTGATCCTTATTGTGCGACAATTTCCATCAGGTCCTCAGCGACTATTATCTCCGTTTCGCTGTTTCCTGAAAGTGTTTTTATTTCTTCCGGAAGATCTCTTCCGTCCATTGAAGGGTAAAGATGCGAGAGCACGATTTTTTTGGGAATGCTTTCCCGAAGAATCTCCGCTATGTCCGAGGGAGTCATGTGAACGGCCATTTTCTCTGAATCAGGAAGCGCGCATTCCGTAACGAATATGTCTGCTTCCGAGGCCGCTTGGCGAAGTCCGGGGAAATAACCTGTATCTCCCGTGTAGACGATTTTCTTTCCGCTGGAGCGTACAACATAGCCAATACTGTTTTCAGTATGAACGGTTTTGAATGTCTTTATTTCGAGGCCGTCGATTTTCTGTTTCTTTTTTCCTATCTCACGGATTTCAACAAGGTCGGGTCTTACCCACTCCCTGTAAGGCGCCCGCAGCTTTTCGATAAACTCTGAGAACCCCTCCGGCCCCCATATCCCGAGCGTTTTCTCTCTTTTTTTCCCGTATGGATGCCTCGTGGCGAAGAGAAGAGGGATCAGGTCGGAAGTGTGATCGGGGTGAAAATGCGTTATGAAAACATTGTCAATCCCAAGGTAGTCGACCCCTATTTTCTCGAGTTTCCAGACTGCACCGTTTCCGCAGTCAAAAAGGGCCGTGCCGGTATCGGTACTCAAAAGATATCCGGAAGAACCTCTTTTCTTGTGGGGCACACAGGTGCCCGAACCCAGAACCGTAAGTTTTACCATCTGACTTGATATAATTCCGTCTCCCTTCCATAATCTTACTCGCGGAGCGGCTTAAATGAAGAGCACTATAACACTGACGACCGATTTTGGGTTAAAGGATCATTACGTGGGAGCGATGAAGGGGGTAATGCTTTCTGTAAACGAAAACGCCAACCCGGTCGATATAACCCACTGCATTGACTCCCACGACGTTGGTGCCGCGTCTTTTGTGATTGGGAATTCATACCGATATTTTCCGGAAAAGACCGTACATTTGGTCGTTGTTGACCCAGGAGTCGGAAGCGAACGAAGGCCCATTGCGGTTGTGGCCGACGGTCATTTCTTTGTGGGGCCCGATAACGGTGTTTTCAGCTCGGTCATTCGTTCCTGTGAGGATTTCAGTGCCCGCGAAATAAAAAACCGCGACTACTTTTTAAAAGAGATAAGCTCCACTTTTCATGGAAGAGACATATTCTCCCCGGTCGCGGCGCATCTCTCGCTCGGGGTTTCTTTCTCAGAAATCGGACCCCAGATCCAGGATCCTGAAATTCTTCCCGGCGACGGATATTCGGTAACCGGAAGCGAGATTCGTGGAACAGTCGTTTACACTGACAAGTTCGGAAACCTTGTAACCAGCATACCGACGGAGGCAATCGGGAACAGGGCCGGGGCTTCGGTGACCGTTGGAGGCAAGCAGGTCGCGGGAATTTCGGAGTCATATTCTTCGGTAGAGCCTGGAGAGATTCTCGCTGTCGGAGGAAGCTGCGGATATATCGAGATATCGGTTAATCAGGGCCGGGCGTATGATGTTTTCGGCGAAGCTCCGCCGGAAATTGTTATTATTGACAAGAAGAGCTAAGGGGAGTCCATGGAAACTCCAGAAGAAAAGAACGTAATGGAAATCCCTCGGGAGTTTGCTGGACAAAGAGCGGATGTGTTTCTCTCGGGTTTCCTGACGGAACTTAGTCGCTCGAGCATAAAAAAGCACATAGAGCGGGGAGACATACTTATTGACCGAAAAACGTTTAAGCCCTCTAAGATCATAAGTGGCGGAGAGAGCCTGAGCGTGAATATTCCGCCTCCCGAGCCCTGCAGTGTCGAGGGAGAGGAAATCGATATCGAGGTTGCTTACGAAGACCGCGACATGATAGTCGTCAATAAACCGGCCGGCATGGTGGTTCATCCTGGGGCGGGGGTAACAAGCGGCACGCTTGTAAACGCTCTTGTGCATATGTGTAAAGATCTTTCGGGAATAGGAGGCGAGATGCGTCCCGGAATCGTACACCGCCTTGACAAGGAAACCTCGGGGATCATAGTCGTTGCGAAGAACGACCGTGCGCACAAAAGCCTTTCCGAGCAGTTCAAGAGCAGAGAGACGAAGAAAGAGTATGTGGCTATTGTTTCAGGGGAAATGAAAAAAAGTTCAGGAGTTTTCAGTTCTCCGATAGGAAGAAGCCCCTCGAACAGGGTAAAAATGACTTCTTTTTCCAAAGCCGGAAGAGATGCTGAAACCCGCTGGGAGGCAATCGAGAGGTTGCGTGGAGCGACTTTTGTGAATGTCTGGCCGAAGACAGGAAGAACTCACCAGATAAGGGTTCATTTTTCTGAAAACGGGTTCCCGGTGCTTGCTGATAAAGTTTACGGAGGCAAAAAGAGCCGCCCCAAAAATTCAGGGATCCTGGGGACGTTAATAAAAAGACACGCGCTTCACGCGAGAAGCCTCGGATTCACCCATCCGGCGACCGGAAAGCCGATTGAGTTCTCGGCGGAAATTCCTGAAGATATGGTTTCAGTGATCGATTTTTTAGGGAGACAGAAAGGATGAAGGTTTTTCGTTCGCCTTTGCTTGAGAAGTGCGACGGCGTTATCCACGGTTTTGTTCATGATCCCGGAGGGCCGGATATCCTGAGAATTGCCTCCGCCCACGGGCTTAAAAATATCCTTACCGTGAACCAGGTTCACGGCAACACTGTTTTTTTCGCCGACAGTGCCATGGGAGAGAACTATGCCGAAGCCGATTCGGTCGTTACGCAGCAAAAAGGAGTAGGCGTCGGGGTCATCACGGCCGACTGCGTTCCTGTTTTGCTCTACTTTCCCGATTCTAGGTGCGTATGCGCTGTTCACGCGGGATGGCGTGGAACCTCGCTACGTGCGGTCAGCAACTGTCTTGGGGCCGTTTGTGAAAAATATTCTTTGAAACCGCAGGATGCCGTGGCCGTGATAGGCCCGGCTATAGGAGGGTGCTGCTACGAAGTTCGAGACGATGTAGCGTCACAGTTCGCTTCGAGGTTCAGTGGCGAGGGAAACTGGCTTTTCGAAAAAGGTGACGGGAAGTTTCTTCTTGATCTTGTGGAACTTAACAGAATCGAACTTTGCGATGCGGGAGTTCTGGAAATCGAGACGATGGACATGTGCACTTGCTGTCAGGATCTTCCTTCGTACAGAAGAGATGGTTCTGGTACGGACAAGATGATCAGCTTTGTCGGGATTTCTCCTTAGTAGAGTCTTTTTCTCTCTTTCGGCGTTAGTTCGGTATCCGCCAAAGATCCTACACACCAAGATGGAACACAGTACTTCTGGGGATTAGGTTAACTCTGGTTTTTCGCTTTCCGATATAGAGTTTCTGCACGAAGTTTTAATCCCACGCCTACATCGCTAAAACCGCGGCGCATATAACCGCCGAAGAACAGCGAGACGATTGATGAAAACACACCGCTCAATAGGTCGACATTATGGTAGCTGCAGCTGTCATCACTTATAGGTTCCAGATGCTGCTCTCGCACCACAAACAAGAACCAGGAAGCTCCGAATTTCCTGCTCCAAGCAACAAGGCGTGGTTTTTCAAATGCACATACGGTTTCGGTTATTCTGAATTTTGTGGGTCCCATTCTTACCAGTAGATGAGCGGGCGACCCAATTTTGAAATCGGTTCTAGCCCGAGGTGTGAATGGATTCCACTCACCATATTTTTCAACGTCAGTCAGGACCTCCCAAACGAAGTCAATGGGTGCGTTGATCTGAATGCGGTCGGTACGTACAATAAAATTATTCATGCCCATCTCTACTGTTTTTAACTAGAGTTTTAACCCATGCATCTGAGTTGTCCCATAAAAGCTTCGATACCTTCTGATCTTTTGTCTCGTCGGATGATTCCACTATTTCGCAGCGTGCGTAATAGTTTCCACCTTGAAGCGGGTATTTACTAGCACACATCACAGAAGTTTGTGCGCCAAATATTGGGCGCAACAAGACAAAAGATGCGAGCGAGGAACAGATTTGGTTTAGAAGGTACCCGATCTTTCCTTCGAACTCTTTAATCTGCGTAAGATTAGTCATAACGGACCCGGGGTGCACTGCTGCCGATTGGAGGTTGTACTTTTTGGCAAACCGTCTCTGGATCTCAAAAGTAAAGTGAATTAGCGCTAGCTTTGACAGCCCATAAGCATCCCAGGAGTGGTAGCCTCTGTCATCGTTAAACATGCTCTTGTTTTTCACCCTGTCGTGCAAGTGGGAAGTCACGTTTATGATTCGCGCATCTCCGTTTTCTAAACCATTTTGCTTAAGAATTGGAAGCAATAAACTCGTCAGGTGAAAAGTTCCAAGGAAATTGGTTCGCCAGTGAATTTCGAAACCATCTTTTGTCATGGGTGGCTTTTTTCTTGGATTAAGAATGTTCTTATGAATCCCTGCGTTATTGATAAGTACATGTAGTTGGTCGTTGTAATTTTTTTGGTACCACGTCGTAAAATTATTAACACTACCGACATCACACAGATCTAACGTGTGGGCTGTAATCTTCTTTTCGTCAGCGCCAATGATCCGCAAGTCTCTTTTTAGAGAACTTTCCATCAATTCAATATTGTGAGTACTGGTGACAACAACTGTAGCCCCCCAACTTGCAAGAATCTTGGCCGTTTCGTAACCAATTGAATGAGGAGCAGCACCTGTCACAATGACGTTCCGACTCGACATATCAACTTCTTCCGCCATCGGCTTACTGGTAAACAACTGCAAGATATGAGTTACAGATTTTGAGAACGTTTTAGGCATGCTGGAGCAACTTTATGTATAAGGTGTGGTCTCGCGTACAACTAATCTTTATATAACACAAATGCGCATCTGGTACTTGCTCACCCAGCTACTACGCCAGCTATAGGGCTTACTCTCGGGAATTAGCGACTAAGGGCCCACTTGCTTCCCACAACTTAGTTCCGTTTCCCTTATCCAACGCCGTAGGAGACACGTACTTTCGCTGCATTAAATGTAAGTAGATGCCTGTGTCGGTACCAGCTTCTTCTGCACAGCATAAGTAAATTACCGGTCCAATAGCTTCTTCTGGAGATTGAAAAAAATATCTTAGCAATGGGTTAACTATAGGTTTCAAAATCGACGGCGTTTCTCGTGAAAGGTTCGTAGCGACGCCTCCAGGACACATTGAGTGAACTGCAACCTCAGTTTTTCTTCCTGTGTTCAAACGGCGCGAGAGTTCAGTTGCAAACATACACAGAGTAAGTTTGCTTATACCGTAATACTTGAAGCCATCCCTGAGTCCATAGTCGGTAAATTCCCCGAGGTGGTCGAAATCGATAGTATGAGAGGACCGATGAGCCTCAGATGAAACGAAGATAATTCGCGGTGTTTTTCCAGCTTGGCTCGATGGAAAAATCACGCCGTCTTTCAACCACCGGTCAATCATGATGCGATTCGACAGGAAATGAACCGCGAACATTGTTTCGTATCCTTGCGGTGTTTTAATTGCCTTTTTGGGCGCTAAGCCTGCGTTGAAAACCGCAATATCAATTTTGATGTTCCGGTCGCTCAGACCATCGCAAAGACGGTGTACCGACCGAAGATCTGAGAGGTCTACTTCCATCATTTCTACATCCTGAGAACCAGACAGTTCCTTTATTTCGTCGCATGTTTTCGTATGACCAGGTCGACAAGCTAAAATCATGTTTGCGCCACGTCTTGCAAGTTCGATGGCAGCGGCTTTACCCAGCCCGCTGTTCGCTCCGGTTATTAGACAAGTTTTGCCATCAATACGTACGTGCTTTGGAACAGGATTTACTTCCGATACCTTGGGTTGCGCCAAATCTCGAATTGCGATGGTTATAGCGTTTATGAAAGAACCATCACCCATTTGGTTTGTTTTTCGCTTCATGGTGAGTTTCTCTGCATTGTTTTTCGGTTCTTTGTGGTTGCTTGAATTTGCATAGACTATTCGAAAGGAATTTCATATTTCTCCCGATAAAAGGAGAAATGATCCTCGATAATTTCCTCGCTCAATCCGAAATCACTTAAATGGTAGGCGTGCCTGCCAAAGCGGTTTTGGGGATTTCTTTTCATAAAAGTCTTGGCTTGCTGCACCGCTTCTGCATCAAAACCAACCCCCGCCTTTAGATAAATCCGGCGAAGCTGAGCAATCGGATCCTGCATCAAGTCGTAGTATGAAACGTCGACAAATCGATCGGTATCTGCTTTGGTTCGAGATTGAATGGTTAATTCGACCATCTTGCGAGCCTTTCTGGACCAGTGTCTGGCGATTTCCGTTGGGTCCACATGATCGCTGAATATGCCGCGGTTGTGAGCAACCATACTGCAGAAGGAAGGCATGGTTTTTCGAGGGTCGCGGTGGGTTTGCACGACTATCGCAGTGGGGAAAACTTTAAGAAACACGTCCAGATATTCCATATGATGCGGCGTTTTGAGTACCCAATTATTGCTGGGGCGCTGCCAGCAGAGAATCTTCAGCACCTTATGGAAATATTCGTAGGTCTGTGTATGGTCCTGTTCCTCAAGCCACCGGGAGTAACTCGGCACATGCATTGTGGCTTCCGGCGCTTGGCTCATAAAGTTCAGGTCAAGAAGCATTACATCTTCTTCCGGCTCATTATGGTCAATAGGGTGAACTGCCATGAACTGCGGTGACAAATATGCAATCAGTCGTTGTGCGAGGGCTGCATGCACATTTCGAGTGGCCATTCCTTTGGCTTTGTTGCTTGGTGGTAACGGGTTGAGTGCTTCCATCCCTGACACACCTCGAATATTCGGATGAGAATTCAGCAGCCTATGCAGTATTGTCGTTCCACTGCGCTGCAATCCCGTGATCAGGATAATTTTCCCCAAGTTGATGTCATGTATTTCAGGGTGTTGTTTTAGTAGTTCTTCAATTCGCAAACGATGAACTAATGCGCTTGCAAGTCGAAATTCTTGTATCAGCCTGCCAGTCGGGGTTAGCTCGGCTTCGTTATTAATCGAATTTATGAGAACTTCCAACGCGTCAAAGTGACCGTCGTCACCAAAATCTTCAAGCCCCGTTTTTCGAATTGCGCTGGCGGTGAGCTTTTCAATATTCAAAGAACTCGACAATCCGATGCTTTCACTTAGTTTCCCGATGGAATTGAAAATCCTAACGGGAAGAGGACGATAGGGATTTTCATAGTCCGTAGAAGTCACTAGATTCTTTTTAGCCATCGCGATTTATTTAACTCAATAGCTGCTTAAGGTCAGTTAACTTGATCAATCTGGTCTGTGGTTGAGGATGTTCCTTGGCGCGCACCCATCTAAAGCACATCGTGCCGGAAGAATGTCCGGCTGTTTGGAGCCAGTTGGGATGACCGGGATTTTCGTGAGCTACCACTAGGCGCACAGAACCGTCATCTTCATAGTGGGCAAGATGCTTGTTAGTGTGTATCGTGTGATAGCGATAGTCGAGCGATTCCATCCAGTAGTTGTTTAATTGAAAATTCCAATGTTCGCATTCTGGCGGTATTACCTCTATCAAAAGTGCTTCGTCTTTCGCTACTTTCCAATAACTGTGGTAGTAAACAATATTTGGATCACCCCCGGCGGCCAGCGATACTTCCGGATCAAACATTGGCAGTTCGTTGGTGTGCTTTTGAAAATCACGAGCCCACTTGGCAAACAGTAGTGGTGCGCCTGCCACGAGCATTCCCACAGTTTTCAATCCTTCGTCGAGCTGTTTCGGCGTCAATGGAGAAGGGCGGCGTTCATCTTCGGAACAATTGATCCGTTCTATTCGCAAGTCTGCTGGAGTTTCTGTTTCGCGATCAAGGAAAGTCTGACGTACCACTAATGTGCCAGTTTTTGGTGTCATAGGAAGCCAGTTCTTACTTTGAGATTTGCAACTGAGTATCAATTCAAAGTACCCGTCTTCGTCGGTTTCTATTTGGTCAGACTCTATATGCCCCGTTGGAGGCAGTCCTCGTCCTTGCCCATAGTTACCGGACTGAGTGCCGAAGCTTAAGTATGCAATATTGTTGCGCCGCCCTGTGATTTTGTATTCATACTCGCCGCTGAGGGCTGCTGTCTGGTAGAAGTTATCAGGGTTGTCCGCGCCCATTTTGGTTGTTTCGTCGACGACGCGGTGAAGTACAGGTGCTTTCGGGTCAGCATGCTCGATAAATGCCATCAATCCGGCTCGGGCGATACGGCTTAAGTATCGATACCCTTCTGCCTGATTGAATGCATCTTGAGGCGCTTTTGGAAAATTTAAAGATGCCCCCGCGGCTTTTAAAGTGTCGCAGAACTCATCCCAGGACTTTCCACTGACTACCCGTTGAGCGGCTAAGTCGGCTTCCGTTTTGCCACGCAGCTTCCAGATGAAAAGAGATGTCTGTCGGAACAAGGCGAGAAGATGAATTGCGAATTTTCGCATAATGGCAACTATTTTGTCATAGAAACTGCAGAATGAGAAAAAGATTTTCTCGGAATTCTTAAGAGCATGGCGGAAAAGACAGTTGACAATAAGGGATAACGACAGTTTAAATCAATCCCGCATCGTTGCCCAAAGATGGGATAATAGTATATAATTTCCTAGAATATTTATGTGAATCCTCGGAGGAAAAAACAATGAAAATAATGTCCTGGCTCGATCCGGAAGATTACTGGTATATGAACTCCCTAAGCGAGCAGAACAAGGAAATAAACTACTACGGTTACGTTATGGAGGTCGGAGACGAGGAAGATTCAAGCAGGATAAAGATCATGGTGGTTGAACTGCAGAGCGTGAATCTGGTGGTTGGATTCGTTGTTCCTCTTGATATGGACTTGAGCGGGCAGATAGACATGGGTTTTATCTGTCAGGAAAGACCGGATAAGGACGTGCCGATTTCATGCAAGCTTTCAGGGGAAGTAAAGGAACTTAACTACACGGGAGACGACATCCAGAAAATAGAATATGCCGGTCTCTCGCTCGAAAAATTCTACCAGAACAAGGGAATAAAATTTTATCTTCTCGATCTTCGCACGATCTCTCAGCAGAATCAGGACAGGCCTTGATCAAGCTTTCCGTACGCGAAGAAATCCCGGAGCAACCGTAAAATGTCTGAGAAAAACAAGATAGTCCTTGCCTATTCAGGGGGACTTGACACCTCGGTAATTCTTAAGTGGCTTGTAAATGAGTACGATTCCGATGTCATAGCCTATGTGGCGGACATAGGACAGAAAGAGGACTTGGAAGAGGCGGAGCAGAAGGCTTGGGAAACCGGGGCGTGCGCGGTATTCATTGAAGACCTGAGAGACGAATTCGTCAGGGATTATGTTTTTCCCGCGATAAGCGCAAACGCCGTTTACGAGGGCAGCTATCTTCTGGGCACTTCCATAGCGAGGCCCCTTATCGCGAAGAGGCAGATCGAAATAGCCAAGCGCGAAGGAGCTTTTGCGGTTTCCCATGGAGCAACCGGCAAGGGAAACGACCAGGTCCGCTTCGAGCTTACCTTCTACGCTCTCCATCCCGACATAAAGATCATAGCCCCGTGGCGCGAGTGGGATTTTAAATCAAGAACTGATCTCATAAATTATGCCAAGAAAAACGGAATAGACGTTACGGTGACGGAGAGAAAACCCTACAGCTGTGACCGCAACCTTCTCCATACCAGCTATGAAGGTGGGATTCTGGAAGACCCTTGGGCCGAACCGCCTGAGGATATGTTTGAGATGACTGTTTCTCCGGAAACGGCTCCCGATCAGCCGGTTTACGTGGAAATCGGATTTGAGAGCGGCATACCCGTTTCCGTGGACGGGAAGGAACTTTCACCTTCTTATCTTCTTGCCGACCTAAACGAGGTTGCCGGTGCAAACGGCATCGGAAGGGTCGATATTGTTGAAAACAGGTTCGTCGGAATGAAATCAAGGGGGGTATACGAGACCCCGGGCGGCACGATTCTTCACGTGGCGCACAGGGCTCTTGAGTCGATTACCATGGACAGGGAAGTGATGCGCCTTAGGGATTCCCTGATTCCCAAGATATCGGAACTTATCTACTACGGCTTCTGGTTTTCTCCCGAGATGGAAATGCTGACTGCCGCTGTCAGGCAGAGTCAGAAAGACGTAAGCGGTACAGTAAGGCTTAAGCTTTACAAGGGAAATGTTATTGTTTGCGGGAGAAAATCCCCGAATTCTCTTTACAGCGAGAATCTGGCGACTTTCGAGGAGGATTCGGTTTACGACCAGTCGGACGCTACCGGATTCATAAGGCTTAACTCTCTTCGGCTTTCCGTAAAAAAGCTTCTTGAGGGAAAATAGACCCTTTCGCGGATGAGAACGGATCAATTCGACTACGATCTTCCTCCGCGGCTGATTGCCCAGTATCCGCTTTCCAAGCGCAGTTCTTCCAGGCTCCTTGTGGTTGACAGGAAAACGCAGCGTTTTTCTCACGCCAAGTTCTCCGATCTTAAGGACCTGCTCCGCCTCGGCGACTTAATGGTTTTAAACAATACCAGGGTCATTCCCGCAAGGCTTACGGGATATGTGGAGCGAAGGGGAGCCGTAGAGTTTCTTCTTACAGAGAAAAAGAATGAGACCCAGTGGAAAGTGCTTTTTAAAAAACCGACCGAGGGTCTTGGTATCAGGCTTGACGGAGGAGTATCAGGCAGTCTTAAAAGAGAACCTGATAAAAGCTGGACTATAAGATTCAGTGAGCCTGTAGAACGGCTTGTTAGAAGCACGGGGAAAATGCCGCTTCCTCCTTATATACCGAGGGAACCCGAGCCGTCGGATAAAAAAACCTATCAGACCGTCTACGCAACCGAAGAGGGAGCCGTCGCCGCTCCAACAGCCGGTCTTCATTTTGACCTCGAGCTTCTCTCCGATCTTCGTGAAAAGGGAGTTCTGATGAAATATGTCACTCTGCATGTAGGAGAGGGAACCTTCAGGCCCGTAAAGGAAGAACTGATTGATAACCACGCAATGCATTCCGAACGTGTTTTTGTGTCACGGGAAACCGCGGAAGCAGTAAATGAAGCCAAGACGGAGAAAAGAAGGATTATTTCAGTTGGAACCACGGTCACGAGGACGCTTGAGTCCGCCGGGAGCGAAGGCGGCAATATGCGGCCTTTTTCCGGCAGGACGGATCTTTTCATAAGACCCCCATACGAGTTCCGTTTCGTGGACGTTCTTATAACTAATTTCCATATGCCGCGTTCGACTCTTCTTATGCTTGTTTCCGCGTTCTGTGGCGGTCGGGAACTTGCCCTCGGCGCCTACGAGGAAGCGAAATCACACGATTACAGGTTCCTTAGCTACGGCGACTCGATGATGATAGTGTGACTGGGTTTTAACCGTGCACGGTTTTGTATCTGTTTTTGTACATTGTCAGGCGGAATTGTTATAATGTTGGGATAGGATTTTCTTCAATCAAATTTCCCGGAGGAAATACGGATGGCTACAGTAGTTACGGGAGCGACCGGTTTTATAGGATCGCACATAACGAGAAAACTGGTTGAGAGGGGAGACCGGGTCAAGGTTCTCGTCAGGAAGACGAGCAATACTAAAAACATAGACTCCCTTGACGTGGAAAAGGTTTACGGAGACGTTGGAGACCCCGATTCTCTCAAGGCTGCTTTCTCAGGATGCGACACGCTTTTCCACACGGCGGGGTTCGTATCGTTTAAAAAATCCGATCACCAGAAAATGCTGGATATAAACGTGCGCGGCGCTTCAAATGTTCTCTCTGCCGCCATGGATGTGGGAATATCAAAGGTTGTTTTCACAAGCAGCGTGGCTGCCATCGGGGTCGAGCGGGATGGTTCTCCGGTAACCGAATCTACTCAGTACGATCTCTACTCCGATGGAATAGGGTACATGAACTGCAAGTACCTCGCGGAAAGAGAAGCCGTGAGCTTCAGCGAGAAAGGGCTTCCCGTGGTTATAACGAATCCTTCAGTGGTTCTTGGCGCCGGTGACATCTATCTTTCAAGTTCGGGTTCAGTTCTTTGGTTCTGCAAGAAAAGGTTCCCGGGTTACATGGACGGCACATTTAACATTGTCGACGTTGATGACGTTGCGAACGGACACCTGCTTGCGGAGAAGAAGGGAAAGCCCGGAGAGCGCTACATACTCGCAAACGAGAACGTCAATGTGCAAGGTTATTTCGCCCTTCTAGAAGAGATAACCGGCATCTCGGCTCCGAAAATGAAGATTCCCTACATATTCGCTTACACCACTGCGTTTCTCCTTGAGAGGGTTCTGGGACTCGGATTTCCGAATTATTCAACGTTGGATATCGATTCCATAAAACTTTCAAGGTACAACTGGCATGCTGACAATTCAAAAGCTGTAAGGGAGCTCGGATTCACCGTGACTCCCATTGAGCAGACTATACGGAAAACCGTTGAGTGGTTCAGGGAAAACGGCTATCTGAAGTAAGAAAGGGAATGAAGTGGCGGGAAACAGTTTCGGAAGATTTTTCAGGATTACCACTTGGGGGGAGTCCCACGGTCTAGCTCTTGGGGTGATTGTCGATGGCTGCCCCGCGGGCCTTGAGATATCCACCGAGGACATACAGTACGAACTCGATAGGAGGCGTCCCGGGCAAAGCAGGATTACGACCCAGAGAAAGGAAGCCGACGCAATCGAGATACTCTCGGGCGTTTTTGAGGGCAAAACCCTCGGAACCCCCATATCCATGATGGTGAGAAACACAGACGCCATATCAAAATCCTACGAGGACATAAAAGATGTTTACCGCCCCGGCCACGCTGATTTCACCTACGATAAAAAGTACGGGCGCAGGGATCACCGCGGGGGAGGACGTTCCTCGGCACGGGAGACGGTAGGCAGGGTAGCGGCGGCCGCGATAGCGAAAAAAATCCTTAACTCCCACGGAGTGACTACCACCGGATACGTAAAACAGGTGGGAGACATAATTGCTCAGGATATTGATTTTGACCGGATCGAGGATAATCCTGTACGCTGCCCCGACCCGGAAGCGGCCCAGAGGATGATTGATCTTATAGAATCGGTCAGGAAGGAGGGAGATTCCGTTGGAGGAACCGTTGAGGTAGTGTCCCAGGGGCTTCCCTCGGGTCTCGGCGAGCCCGTGTTTAACAAGCTTGATGCGGATCTTGCCCGCGCTCTTATGAGTATAGGAGGGATAAGGGGTTTTGAAGTGGGAATGGGTTTCGGGGTTGTCGAGAAAAAAGGTTCGCAGGTAAACGATCTCATGTATAAAAAGGAAGACGGAACCCTCGGCTTCAGGACTAACAACTCGGGCGGCCTTCTCGGCGGGATAACAAGCGGGGCGGATCTGGTCGTGAGAATCGCCATAAAACCCACTTCTTCAATATCCCAGGTGCAGGACACCGTGGATAAAAAAGGAGAAAAGAAGGAACTGCGGGTAAAGGGGAGACACGACCCGTGTCTTTGCCCCAGGGCGGTTCCCATAGCGGAGGCTATGGTCAATCTCGTTCTGGTCGATCACTTGCTGATCTCAAAACTGTCGACTATCTGATTTTGCTGCCATGTCAGAACTGTTCAAAATCTACGTAGGAGAGGAAGAGATATACTCGGGGCACTTGGCTGACATACCGGACTACTACCGCCGCAATCTGGTTGAGGCGATTTCCGAGTGGGGGGAGTGTCTTAGTAAAAGCGGTTTCAGGGAGCTTCTTTATTCCTCTTTACATTGGTATAACCTGAAGACATATTACTGCGGGGATTGCGAAAAGGAGTCTGACGAAGGCGGCGCATGCGGGGACTGCGGCGGAGAGTTCTCGGAAACTTTCGTCCATGAAAGGAATCCGGGTATAGACAAGATAATGATGTGCATCGGTTTGATAGACCGCGTGGAGATGGAGGTTGCTTAGTTTTTCTGATTGTCATGAAATTTCTCGTTAAAGGACACATCTACCCCAAGGCCTGGAAGATCGCGAAAAGCGTAAGAAAACTAAGGGAAGAGCGGAAAAAAGTTAACATAGGAAGCGGAACGGTCGGCTACACGGTGTACGAGGTCGATTTTCCGGAACAAACCGTAAAAACGGGAAACTACCTTACCACTCCCCAGGGAATAAGGCTCTACCATAACTCGGGTGATTATTACGGGATTGGCTACCTGATCTCGGAAATAGACGAAGACCCGCTCGTCTCAAAGCATTTTTCCTGATTTTCCAAGGGGTTGCAGTTTAATTTCGAGAGATTAAAATGCCGTCAATTGAAATAACACTTCTTTATTCATGCCTTCTGGCGATATTTCTTATAATCCTGAGCATGAGAGTCATATATCTGAGGGGTAGTCCATTTACCGATTTTCTGCGTAAGAAGGGCGAAACGATTTCGCAGGAAACTCTTAACAGAGCTGTAAGGGGACACGGAAATTTAATCGAATACGCACCACTGTTTCTGATTCTGATGCTTATCGCGGAACTTAATCATCTGTCCTCCGCATACCTGCACTTTGCAGGTGTGGCTTTTCTGATCGGCAGGCTTATGCACGGAATTCTTTTCAGTTTTATGAAACAGCGGAGCATCTTTATGAGAGTTGGAGGTATGGTCCTGACCTTTCTGGGTTACGGTATTGTCGTGGCGATCAATCTAGGTTCCGTGCTTTAGCTAATTGGGCAAGATAAGCGAATTACACAAGAGATGGAGCAAGGATCCGGAGTATAGGACTGCCTATGATAAACTCAGACCGGAATTTGAAGTTGCGCGCCTGTTTATTGAAGCTCGCACTCGGGCGGGGCTGACTCAAGCACAATTAGCCGAAAGAATTCAGATGGTACAATCTGCTGTGGCTCGGTTCGAGGGTGGCAGGATTCATCCTTCTACAAATACGCTGAAGAAGATTGCGCAGGCAACCGGGACACGGCTCAAAATCAGTTTTGAAGCAATCAAGTAGGAAGCAACTGTAACAATCTGTTCTGCCCACAAACGCGGAACAGCAACGATTGGACTGTAATCCAAACATTTTTATCTTGCATCTCCAGAATACAGATTCCAGAGGGGAGCAAGCTGCACTAACAGATCTCGGGTTTCACGGATAAAGGCGGTGGGGTCAGCTGCGACCTCGTCCGGTTCACATGTCTGCAGGGCGCAAAGATGCGGACCTTCAAGGAAGCTTTCGGGTTTTGCGGGGTCAAGCGTCCGGTCAATTTCGCCATACTTTTTGCACGCGACCAGATCGATATCGGCTCCGAGGCCGATTTCTTGGGCCAAGTTGACGACTGCCTGTGGATCATTTTCAATTTCCTCGGCCATCGGGGCGTCGGGGGCGAGCAGAGGGGTGGGCACGTAAAGTCCTCGCCATACGCCTTCCGACTGAAAACCCAGAAACAATTGAGCGTCGAGCCTTTTGCGTCCCTCTCTGTAAAAAAGAGCGAGCATGTTGTCTTTGTAAGGACTCTGCCCCTTGGCAAAACGCATGTCTCGGTTTATCCGGGTGATCGTTTTGTTAACGGCGGGATGTATCTCGCAGTCCTTGATTACTTCGCGGAGGCTAGGACCTATATCGGTGACGGCTTGGCGCAGCGGGCCAAGAAGACTACCTTCGTACCGTCCGCGATTTTCCTCAAACCAAGCCCTGTCGCGCGGACTGCTCAGGTCTTTTAGAAAGCGGAAAGTTTCCGCGGAGAAGTGCTTCATGGTAGTGTCGGCAAGATTCGGTTTGCCCGGTTCCCGGATGTAACAGCAATAATGGTAGTTACGCCATTGCCAGTATTTCCGAAACTTTGGAAACGCCGGCTCCGCCTGTGAAATCATGTCCTAGAGATTTCAGAACGGATTCAAGCGCCGAGACAAACGCCACCATGTCGTTTCGGTCAACATCTCCTATATGGGATACTCTGAATATTTTCCCCTTGGCGTGATCCTGTCCGCCTGCGATGGTCATGCGGTATTTCGTTTGAAGCTCGGAGATGATCTTTCCCGCACCTATTTCCTCGGGGGCTACCCCAACGGTAAGAGCCTGGCTTGCCTCATCTGTGGTGAAAAGATCTATGTTAATCGCTTCAAGCGCCTCACGTGTAGCAAGCGACATGATCTGGCGTTTTCTGTAAATGTTCTCCATCCCTTCTTCCATGAATCCATCTATAACTTTGCCGAGGCCGATTATGAGCGTAACGGCCGGAGTCCAGGGCGTCGTGTTTTTCTGGGCGCTTTTTTGGTAATCGGCAAAATTGAGATAGAACTTCGGAAGATCCGAGGTTTTGTTAAATTCCCAGGCTTTCTCGCTCATCGCCGCGAATGAAAGTCCCGGTGGAAGCATGAAAGCCTTCTGAGAGCCGCCCACGAGAACATCTACTCCCAGTTCATCAAACGGGAGAGGAAACACGCCGACGGCCGTTATGCCGTCGACTATCAGCAGCACGTCGTCTCTTTTGGAGGTAATCGCCGCGATCTGCTCGGTAGGATGCTTCACGCCTGTGGATGTTTCGCTTGCCTGCATCAGGACCGCCCTTATCGAGGGGTCGCTATCAAGTTTTTCCTCTATGATTGCGGGTGAAATCGCCTCGCCCCACGTAACTTCTATCTCATCTACCTCAAGTCCGTAGGCCCTCGCAATTTTTCCCCACCTCTCACCGAATTTTCCGCCGTTTACCGTGATCACCTTGTCGCCTGCGCAGAGGGTGTTCACAACCGCTCCTTCCATGGCGCCGGTTCCCGAAGCTGCCAATATGAAAACTTCGTTTTCGGTCTGGAAAATATGTTTCAGCCCTTTTCTTGTCCGCTCGAATATTGCTTCGAACTCTTTAGTTCTGTGATGAATGAGCGGTTTTGCCATCTCAACCATTATTTCGCTTGAGACCGCTACGGGGCCCGGAGTCAGCAGCAATCTTTTCATTTCGGTGTTTCTCCTCACATAGTTAAGGGATTGAATCAAAGCGGGTAACATACCCACAAACGGGAAGTGTTTCAATTGATACGCGTACCGTTTTTTTTGAATTCACGTGTTATTTGCGTACTATGTTTCGGTGCGTTTAAGGAGGTATCTTAGATGAGAGAAGAACTGCGCGGTTTAATAGAAGATCTGAGAAGCAGAATCCACAGCACAGGAGACTGTCTTTGACCTGCCTGCCAAGACTAAAAGACTCAAAGAGCTTGAAAAAATTACGGCGGGCCCGGGTTTTTGGGATAACTCCGAGATAGCGCGCAAAACGCTTCAGGAGCAGTCCGAAATAAAAGACTGTGTTTCGGGATTCGAAAAGCTCCACTCCGACATGGAAGACGCGGCTTGCCTTTTCGAGCTTGCGGTCGGTGAGGACGATCAGGACTCGATTGAAGAGGCACACCACATGCTTGCGTCCGTTGACGCGAGACTTTCCGAACTTGAGTTCGCCCGGATTCTCGGCGGCTCTGACGACGCACGAAACGCTATTATATCCGTAAACGCCGGAGCGGGAGGAACGGAGGCTCAGGACTGGGCCGAGATGCTTCTTCGCATGTACCTTAGGTATGCCGAGAGGAGGGGGTTTTCCGTAAAGCTGCTCGAAACTCAGGATGGAGAGGAAGCCGGCATAAAAAGCGCCACTATACTCGCTCAGGGGAAATTTGCATTCGGTTATCTCAAGGCGGAAACAGGGGTTCACAGGCTGGTGAGAATATCGCCCTATGATTCGAACAAGAGAAGGCATACGTCGTTTGCCTCAGTTTTCGTTTCTCCCGAAATAGATGATTCGATAGAGGTGAACGTAGAGGAAAAAGACCTCAGGATTGACACTTACCGTGCAAGCGGGGCAGGTGGTCAGCACGTTAACAAGACTGATTCCGCGGTGCGGATCACACATATTCCCACGGGGATAGTAGTGAGCTGTCAGAACGAAAGATCTCAGCGTCAGAATAAGGAAAGCGCTTTTAAGATGCTCAAGGCGAGGCTCTATGAACTGCGCAGGATGGAGGAAAAGCAAAAAGAGGAAGAGCTGAATTCCTCGAAAATGGAGATCGGCTGGGGAAGTCAGATAAGATCGTACGTTCTGCATCCTTACCGCATGGTGAAGGACCATCGCACCGATTTTGAGTCCTCGGGAATTGATGCGGTACTTGACGGGCAGATAGATGATTTCATAGAATCTTATCTTTTGCATAATGCGACTGAAAATCCAAGGGGGAAAGCAACTTGAAGTTCGGTATAACGGGGAAAAAGGACAGCGCGGAAGTCTACGATATTGCCAGGCGGCTATGCGAGTGGCTTCGCGAAAGAGACATAGAGTTTTTCGTTGAGGAGAGACTTGGGCGGAGCATAGATGAGGAGAACCTGCTTGCGGAACGGGACCTGGCTACGACCGTTGACATAATAGTCGTGTTCGGTGGCGACGGTTCCTTTATCTGGGTTTCCCGCCTGGTGCAGGGAAACGACGTTTCAATACTCGGCTGCAACCTCGGCGGGCTCGGATTTCTCACGGAGTTTACCGTGGATGAGTTTTTTCCTATGATGGAAAGAATACTCGCCGGAGATTACGAGATCGAGAGGAGGGACATGATATCGTGCTACGTAGCCAGAAAGGATGGAGAGCGGGAAGAGTTTAAGGTGCTAAACGACATCGTGATCAACAACGGTCCTATTTCCAAGGTAGTGGACCTCTCCATATATATAGAGGAAAAATACGTAACGACCTTCAAGGCTGACGGAATCATCTTCGCGACCCCTACTGGCTCAACTGCCTATTCTCTTTCTGCGGGTGGGCCGATAATTTATCCCACTCTGCCCGTGATAACCGTCACTCCCATATGTCCGCATATTCTCACCAACAGGCCCATTGTGGTGCCCAACACGAAAAGAATAAGGACAAAGGTACTTACCGACATACAGAACACCTATCTCACTCTTGACGGTCAGGTGGGAGTACCTCTTTATCTTGGCGACGATGTTATCCTTGAAAGTTCTGAGAGTTACGTGAACATTATAAAATCTCCTTTCAGGGATTATTTCAATATTCTGAAAACAAAGCTTATGTGGAGCGGAAGATATGAAAATTCCGGATGAGCAGAAATTCATGCACGACTGGGTAATAAAGCAGGTGGAGAACAAGTACTCTTCGCTTTACAAGGAGATTCGCACCAACCCCGGGGGAGAGCAGCTCTGCGAGTTCGAGGGTTTTTTCCCCGACATAATTCTTGGTTCCTACGGACAGGTCGTGCAGATCATTGAAGTTGAAACTGAAGCCACTATTGACGAGAAAAGAAGCGAGTACTGGAAAGAACTCTCGGAGCTTTCTGCTCAGCTTGTCCTGCTCGTTCCCGCGAGGTCAAAAACTCACGCTACGGATCTTTGCTGGAAATGCGGACTCGCCGGCAAAGTGAACATAGGAACTTTCGAGATCTCAATCAGGACATAGGGAGCCTCAGTCAACTCCCAAGAACTGCCCTTCCCGAAGGTCTCTTCTTCCCCGCATGAATTCGGAGGCATCCATTATTCTCCCGCCTTCGATCTGAAGGGAGAGTATCCGCAGGATCCCATTGCCCGTTGCGACATCCAAGCTTTCGCCCCCGACCGATACTATTTCTCCGGGCCTTCCATGCCCCGGGCCCGCAAGCGCCCTCAATATCTTCAGATTCTTTTCTCCCAAAGTTGTGTGGGCGCATGGCCACGGGGTCATCGCCCTGACCAAATTTTTTATCTCTTCTGCGTCCCGGTTCCAGTCGACTTCGCCGTCTTTTTTCGAGAGAAGAGGTGCATAGGTGGCGGCGTTCCCATCCTGGTTCACAGGGGATACGTCATTTCTTGCGATACGGTCGACTGTTTCCAAAAGAAGCTCGGCTCCATCGCGGGAGAGTTTTTTTGAAAGCTGTTCGGCGGTTTCCTCCTCTCCTATAGGGATCTCCTTTTGAGCGAGAATGTCCCCCGTATCCATTCCCTCATCCATGAGCATGATGGTAATTCCCGTCTTTTTTTCTCCTTTTGCTATGGCCCAGTTAATGGGGGCGGCCCCTCTGTAGCTTGGAAGCAGTGATGAGTGCACGTTTACGCAGCCAAGCGGGGGCGCGTTAAGCACAGTTGCGGGAAATATCTTTCCGTAAGCCACGACCACTATCAGATCAGGGGAGAGTTTCTTCAGGGCTTCGTTGAACTCGGGTGTTTTTAGGTCCTGGGGCTGAAAAACCGGCACTCCGCGCTCCATAGCGACTTTTTTTGTCTCCGGCCATACGGGCTTTCGGCTTCTGCCTCTCGGCCTGTCCGGCATTGAGAGAAGCGCGATTACCTCGTGGGGTGAGTCGCAAAGCGCCACGAGCGACGGTACGGCGAATTCAGGCGTTCCGGCGAAGATAATTCTCATTTTTTCCGTGTTCTTGCGAGAAGCTACCGCTTCTGCCTCCATTTCCTTGTGTCTGCGCGCAATCTTATTCTAAAAGGCTTTTTTCGGTGCACGCCGTGCACATTTTTTAGGCATTGTCTATAGGTTCTAATTTTACTCGAAAATCTGGAGGTGTTGAGAATTTAATTTTTTCTAATTATCTCAGGGAGTTAGTGTTGGCATGCCGACTCTTTCCTTTTTATGGCCCCTTAATTGCAAAAAGGTGTTGAGAAGAAAATTGCCCAAACATGGAGGAGTTGGTTATGAATATCGCAGATTTTTTGAGAGAACCTTTCGGATACAGTCGCGTGCTGTTTCTATCGGTTTTCGCTTTTATTGTTCTGGGGGGCTACTCAGCTTTTGCGTCAGACGGCTCAGCCCACTCGGTTTTCGTGGCGAACAACGTATGGATGCTGTTAGCTACTTTTCTTGTTTTTATAATGCACCTCGGATTTGCCGCTCTTGAGACCGGACTTACCAGATCGAAGAACACCGTAAACATATTGTTTAAAAACACGTTTATCATCTCGGCGGGTATTCTCACTTACGCCCTTATGGGTTTTAACCTTATGTACCCGGGGGACTTCAGTATTATAGGTGGCGGTATCTTCGGGTTTGCGGGTTTCGGTATTTCCGCACCGGCCGGGGCTGAGGGGCTTATAGAGTATGCCGACGGTGGCTACACTTACTACACCGATTTCATATTCCAGGCGATGTTTGCCGCTACTGCGGCCACAATTGTTTCTGGAGCAGTCGCGGAACGAATAAAGCTTTCCAGTTTCCTTATTTTCGCGACCATATTCGTCGCGATTGTTTATCCCATAGCGGGATCCTGGAAGTGGGGTGGAGGATGGCTTGATCAGATGGGTTTCTACGATTTCGCCGGGTCCACGCTTGTTCACAGCGTCGGCGGATGGGGAGGACTTGTCGGTGCATATCTTCTCGGCCCACGTCTCGGGAAATATCTCTCCTCGGGAGCAATGAGGCCAATTCCTGGTCACTCTCTTCCGTTACTTGCCATCGGGGTGTTTTTGCTCTGGATGGGGTGGTTCGGTTTTAACGGCGGTTCGGTGCTGAGCGCGGATCCGGAGCTGATTTCACTTGTCATAGTGACGACTTCGCTTGCGGCGGCGGCCGGTGCTTTAGGAGCGGCTTTCACCTCGTGGGGAACCTTTAAATACCCTGACCTCTCAATGGCCCTAAACGGCGTGCTCGCGGGTCTTGTTGGAATTACAGCGGGAGCCGACGTGGTTAGCCCTGGAGAGGCGGTCATCATAGGACTTGTGGCCGGAATAATAGTGGTTTTCGCTGTCAGCTTCTTTGACAAGATAAGGATAGATGATCCGGTGGGTGCGATTTCAGTTCACCTCGTCTGCGGTATCTGGGGAACTCTCGCGGTGGGAATCTTCGGAGGACCTGATTTCAGTGTTGTGACTCAGTTTATCGGGGTTCTCGCCTACGGTGCTTTCACGGTTGTCTGCGCCTTCATCATTTTCTACGCTATAAAAATGACTATGGGTATAAGGGTAAGCGAGGAAGAAGAGAGAAGAGGACTGGATATAACCGAGCATGGAATGGAAGCCTATCCCGATTTCCAGGCTGCATCGGAGATTTGATAGTATGAGAACGGAAAAAAAGAAAAATAATAATTCTTAGGAGGAGAAAAAATGAGAAGTATAGTTTCTAAACTTTCATTGATGATGATTGCGGTGGCTTTGCTGCTCGGGGTCCAGTTAGCGGTCCCAAAGGCAAACGCTGTTGATATCGGAAATTCGATCGGGCTCGGCGTCTCGCTTGACACGACCTATCAGTACGTTTCGAATGGGGAAGTTGGAGGGGATATACCTGAGAGGGGTCTTTATCCCGAACATAACGATTTTTCGATAGATGCCATCACCCTTTCGCTTGAAAAGGTTCCTACCGTTGGCGAAGGAGTAATGGATCAAGTGGGTTTCAGGGCGGATGTTCTTTTCGGCGAACAGTCTGAGCGGCTTGGCTTCGGTTTCGGAAGCGTTTACAACGACGAAGGTGATCCCACAGACGGCGCAGTAAGTCCGTATCAGGCTTACATAAACGTGCTGATTCCCGGGGGTGAAAATGCTCTTAACATCTACGCAGGTCAGTTCACCACTCTTGCCGGCTGGGAGCTTATAGAGGCAAAGGACAACACCAACATAACGAGATCCCTTCTTTTCTACAGGATTCCGTTTGCACACAGCGGCGTGCGGGCCACGTTCAGTGCCGGGTCGCTTGACTTAGCGCTTGGCCTGAGCAACGACTGGGACGCGCTTGATGACGCTGACGACGGCAAGACGTTTGAAGGCCAGATCGCGCTTAATTTCCCGAACGATGGCTGGCTTGGTGCTACCGCGTATTTCGGCGATACAGATGGTGATACAAGATCCCTCTTTACCGTCGTTGGTACAATGACCATTGCGGATAGTGTGACGCTAGTTGCCGATTTCGAGTACACGTCACATGACGCTGGCGGGGATCGCTGGGGTATTGCGGGTTACGCAATAGCAAGTTTTTCGGACGCCATTGCTCTTGCCCTCAGGGGTGAGTACGTTGACGAGTCGGAAAGAGTTGATACTCTGGGGCTTGAACTCTACGAGTTTACCTCGACGCTCATACTGACTCCTTTCGAGTCTGTGGGGAATTTTGAGACGAGACTTGAGTACAGGTACGACAAGGCGGACGGCGACGATACTTATTTCGCTGGCGAAGAGGATCAGCACGGATTCGCCGTACAGCTTCTTTACTGGCTTGACGTATAGATAAAGGGAAACAAACACAACGCAGAAGAAAAAAACCATCTCTCCATGCCTCTTTTTTCTGTGTTCAGGGGGGCTTCGGTTCTTTAGAAAAGGGCCGAGGCCCCTTTGTTTATGGATGAAGAGGAGTTCTTCCTTGAAACGAAATATTTTCTTCGGGTAGAATTAAAGCCCGTTTGTTTCTGCCCGGATAGCTCAGTTGGTAGAGCAGAGGACTGAAAATCCTCGTGTCGGTGGTTCGATTCCGCCTCCGGGCACATTATTTCTGTTGTGTTCTTATGGAGTGAGTGGAATCCTTCCGTTTCTCCGCTTGAGGGAGGTTGATTATGTTAAAGACGCTTAATCGGACTGCTGCTACTTTCTCCACCGTTGCGATTCTTGCGGCCTGCGCCTTTATCCTGTCATGTTCTTCCGAGGCCCAGACAACCCCATGTCCGGAAGGCACTGAATCGTATACCGAATACAGACTCTTTTTCGGACGTGGAAATGCTGATAATCGCCAGATCGTGAGTGATCAGCAGTGGGAAGAGTTTCTCGAAGACGCTATCACCGTAGAATTTCCTGCCGGTCTCACAATTCTAGATGCCTATGGACAGTACACCGACTCCGCCGGAAACCTGGTAAAAGAGGACACTAAGATGCTTGTAATCCTTGTACCGCCGGAAGCCGGTTCCGCTCCCGGAATAGACAGGATCATTGAAGAATACAAAACCAGATTTGCTCAGCAGGGGGTATTGCGCGAGATCAAACCTACCTGTGCGTCGTTCTGATTCTTTGTATTATCTCTGGCCGAGGCTGCCGGAGCGTTGGCTGAAGACTGAATCACCGCCGGGACAGCAGACGCCATGGGTTGAGGTTCCCTATCTGCCCTTTCCCCTTTTTAATCCAAAGCCTTAAGGCATGTCCGACCGGATTGTTTTGTTATATACATTAGGTTAAACTTAGTATATATAGCACTATTCTATTCTCGGAGGAGTTTTGAATGAAATTTGGAGATTACCTAAAGAGGGTAAGGAAAAGGAAAAAAATTACGCAGGAGAACCTAGCTCGATCTCTTGAAGTCTCAAGCGTGTACATACATCAGCTTGAAACTGGAAAGGTTGATGCGCCCTCTTTTGACCGTTGCCAGCAGATATCTTCAATCTTGGGAGTCAAGATTGAGGAAATATGGAGCGTTTCAAGGGCAGAGAGACTCAAAAGATTTATTGAAAAAGAGGCTATATCCGAGCAGGAGCTCGAGGTTCTCACAAATGAGGAGAAGATGCTCGTTAAGCTTTACAGAAGCCTTGACGGAGAAATCAAAAAGGATTTTGCCGGAATGATATTCATGCTTCTCCGACACTCCCAAGACAAAAAGTTACGCAAGATACTTGAAGAATTCGTAAAATGCGCCTGAACCAAAAACTTGGATTGCTGTTCAGAATATCCATGGTTGAGCTGGGCATTATCGCCCTTATAGGGGTGGTGTTTTATTTCCAGTTTGATAACGCCAAAAAAGAGTTTGTCACCAGAACCAAGGCAATCGCCGAAACGATAGGAGACCAGGCAACCAGCTTTTACCAGGACCACGGAGCGGAATCCACAAGCGACGAGTTCTACCTTTTTCTTGACGAAAGGCTGGGCAGGGAAAAACTGTTTAACACTTTTGGAGTCTCTCCCAAGTTTTTCAGCGTTACTTTCATGAAGCAGGGGGAAGACGAAATGGCTTCCGGGCACTTCCTAGAAAACACCTATCCGCCCGAGGGATACTCGGTTGAGAAATACGCCGGGAAAATTTCCGTTTCCGTTCCGTTTCTTGCTCCCCAAGCCGAAGGGCCGCTTGGCATAGTTAAAATCGATTCTGATACGAAGACGTTGATGAAAAAGGTTTTCGCCGACAACTTCCTGCTTTACGTAGCCATTTTAGTGGTGCTTAACAACCAGGCCTTCATTCTTCATCTGTTCCTCAGAAGGAGAAAAGAAGAAGTGCCTTTTGGCGGAGAAGGCTACCTTAAGGAACACTCCATAAGCGCGCTTAAGCTTATGCATAAGGTGCTTGGAGACATAATAGAGGATCACGTTTCGGAAGATAAAAAAGCTGCGGAGGAAAAAACCGCGGATGCGGCAAACGTAATTTCGATTTCAAACGCGGGGACTAAACTGGAGAAATGAAAAAAGGTTTTCTTATCACGTTATTTGCCTCTTTGGTTCTCTTTCTTGCGGCTTGTACCGCGGAGGAATCCGCCGTCGAACTTGACGGACCTGTTCTCCAGACCGAGAACTTTGATGGGGGCGTGGATTTTAACGGCGCTATAGTGAACACGGCGGATTTTCCCGTGCAGTCGGTTTACGTCGTTATCTTCATAAAAGATTCGGACGGAAATGCCCTTGCCGTGACCTCGGCACTTGTCGAGGAAGGAGATAGAATTGATCCGTCGGAAAGCTTTTTCTTCACTGCCAGTTTTGATGATCTTCCCCCGGAAGCCCACTCCAAGGAAGTACAAATATATTACGACCTTTTGGAGGAGTAATCTCCAATCTCCACTTCCTTGATTTTTCCGTTTAAAAAGTTGGCTTTCAGTACACTCCCTTTCTCCGTTCGGACTCGTTCCTTGCGGGGTGAGACGTCATGGTTGGAATAGATATAGGTTCAAACTCCGTTAAGGTTGTGGAACTTGCCCGCAAGGGCGAAAACTACCAGCTTGAGAATATCGGAGAGTCCATGCTTCCAAGCGACGCTATAACCGGTAATTCGGTTTCAAGGGGCGATGTGGTTTCCGGGGTTGTATCAAATCTTGTTTCCAGACTCGACATAAAGGCCAAGGGGGTGGTGATAGGCATCTCCGGCGAGGCTGTTGCTTCTAGAATCGTCAGTATTCCTAGGATGTTTCTCAGAAAAGACATGGAGAAACTTGTTCCGGACCTTGTGAGCGCCAGTCTTTCGAGAAACATTAGCGGGGTCAATTACAGCTACACTCCTCTTCTCCCGCGCAATGGGAGATGCAAGGAGGTCTCGGTGCTGATCGCTGCTGTTTCTAAAAAAACGGCGCAGGGATATAAAAGTTCTGTTTCCTCCGCGGGCCTTCGGGCCCGGATAGTTGATATTGACGCCATGGCACTTTCGAATGCCTACGCGGTTTCTTCTGCAGTTCGCGGTGAAAAGGTGGCACTCGTTAATATCGGAGCGTCGGTAGTCAATTTAAGCGTTTTAGACGACGGCATACCTCTCATGCTGAAGGACATTACGCTTGGAGGAGAATGGGTAACTCTTCGTCTTATGGAGAAATTTAAAATCACCTACGAAGAGGCGGAGAGAATAAAGTGCAGCATAAAGGGCTACGGCAGATATGAAGAGATAACGTCTGTTCTCGCCGATTTCGTTGCCCATGCCGCAGACGAGATAAAAACGGTTCTCGGCGAATGCGGGGGCAGGCTTGCCCGTGTGATTCTTTCCGGAGGATCTTCCAGAATTGCGACTATGGCCAATACACTTGGTGAAGCTACGGGGGTTCCGGTTGAGATCTCAAATCCCTTTCGGAATATCGATGTTTCGGATTCACGTTTTGACCCTGAATACATTGAGCATCTGGCTCCGAAGATGGCAATCGCAGTGGGTCTTGCGCTCAGGGGTTTGTGAATAGGGGAAAAAACTGGTAAGAAATTCCGCGTACCGGATTCAGTTTTTTGAAGGTATAAGGTGTATTATCAGAGAAACCGCAAGCGCGACCGCGCCTACTACTGAGAGAATCTTGAAGTAAAAAGACCAGTCGAGTGAAAATTTGAGGGAAATTCCGAAACCGATTATAAAAAGAACGAGTGCGGTTATCAAAATCCCTCCAAGGATGTTTGTTCTAAGCATACGAAGCTCCAGCAAGCAGAATTAATAAAAAACGGCACTATTGTATACAAGACCCCGTAAATTTCAATTCTTAAAACAGGGACCTTCCCGCGGCTAGAAAGCTAGGCTTATACCATGTCGAATAAAAGGAAACAGCGAATTTTAAAATTGCTAAGCGAAAAAGAGGAAAGAAGCCTCTCCGAGGGCAATGTTCTCCGCGGACTTAAGATGCCTGAGAGAAAAAGAAAAAACCTACGGGCTACGCTGGAGCAGATGGTTCTTGAGGGAACGCTCAAAAAAACCTCCAAGGGCCGCTACCGTCTTCGAAGCCACGGGGAAAAAACTACAGAAAAAAAAGACCGCGGGCAGCAGAATTCTTCCGGTTACCCGCTAAACGGGAACCGAAAAAAAATCGGGTCAAACGGTTTCTCCAACGAGAAGTCCCTGAGGGTCCTGGCCGACTTGAGAGAAACCCCGGAGGGTCTTGTGGCCTACCCGAGAAAAGCGGAGATTCCCGAGTCTGGGATTGAAAACGGAGGGGGAAAAAGGAATTTTTCCGACGGAGAACTTGTAGTCATAGAGGTTGGGCTGGGGAAACCGTTGGCTAGGGTGACCGAGCGTCTGGGGCTTTCAGGAGAAATTGAAACCGAAAAAAAGGGGATTATCTCCGAATATCGTCTTCCCAAAGGTTTTTCGCGCAACGTGACCAAAGAGGTCGGGAACCTTGGTGCGGAGTTCTCAAACGGAGATCTTTCGGCAAGGGTGAATCTTGAAAAAGAAACCGTTTTCACCATAGACGGGGATGACGCAAGGGATTTTGACGACGCGGTAGGCATAAAAAAAATCCGCAAGGGGTACAGACTCTGTGTAAGCATAGCGGATGTTTCTCATTACGTGCTATCTGGGAGCGCGTGCGATGAGGAGGCCGCGCGCAGGACCACCAGCACCTATCTCTCGGACAGGGTGATTCCCATGCTTCCCCAGAAGCTTTCAAACGATCTTTGCAGTCTGCGTCCAGGGAAAAGACGACTTACCAAAACAGTCGAGATGGATTTTGATTCCTCGGGGCGTCTTAAGGACTCAAGGATATACAACAGCGTGATAAAAAGCTGCGCGAGACTCACCTACTCTGAGGCTGCAGCTGTTTTGGGGGGAAACGGCACTGTCCCCTCCCGTCGCAAAAACATTGTTTCTTCCCTGCTTGCCATGAAAGAGCTTTACGACAAGCTCAGAGAATTTAGGATTGGAAAAGGCGGTCTTGACTTTGATTTTCCCGAGGCCGTACTGCTTCGTGATCCCACAGGAGAGGTGATGGATGTTGGCAGGTTTAAGCGGAATGTTGCCCATGAGATAATAGAGGAGTTTATGATCATGGCCAACTCCGTTGTTGCGGAGTTTGTTTTCAAAAACGGTTTCGAATCGATTTACAGAATTCACGAACCTCCGGATTCGGACTCCATAGAGCAACTGCGCGAAAGCCTTCTCAAAATGGGCATAAAGGCGAATCTCGGAGCACGGGTTAAGCAGCCGGAGATTCAGGCGGTGATGAAAACCGCTTCGGGAAGAAAAGACCGGGTACAAATAAATTTCATGATTCTGCGTGCACTAAAAAAAGCCGTTTATTCGACAAAGCATGTTCCCCATTTCGGCCTTGGGATAGACGATTATACTCACTTTACTTCCCCAATAAGAAGGTATTCAGATCTTGTCGTTCACAGGATTATCGACGATATACTGGGGGCAAAACCCCCTTCCTACGACTCCGCCCGTCTCAAACGGATCGCCGAACGCTGCTCGATCCTGGAGAGAACGGCTGAAGACGCGGAGCGCCAGTTCATGAACCTTGAGACCGCGAATTTCATGAAAACTCGCGTGGGGGAAGTATTCCACGGGAAAATACTCAGCATACATCCTTTCGGAGTCTTCATAGAAATAAAGGAACACTTCGTCGAAGGACTCATCCCCGAGCATTCCTACAAGGGCAGGGGCAGGAAAAGAAAGTGGTTCGAACTCGGAGAGGAAGTTCGTGTGAAGCTTGTATCAGCGGACATGGAGAGAAGAAGGCTTACTTTCAATCTGGCATCCTGACCATCTTTCTCCGCTCTCTAAAAGGATAACCCTGGGCGAGGTCCACTTCTAAAACTAAAGGAAAAAACCTATGAAAAGATTATTTGCCATTACATTTGCAAGCATTATTGGCTCTATTTTTCTAATTGCATTAGTAGGTACAACAGTTGAACTCACATCCAAAGTTGTTTTAAAATCAGAAGTGGACCCCAATGTTAGGACAGTTTTTTCGTTTTCTTAAGTGTATTCCAACCATTTTCAAGCCACTTTTGGTAATCCACGAGGCAGACCATAGTAAACCTGATCTGGCGTAGATCTATCAAGACCCTGATGTCGCCGACGAGTATTGTAAAAATCTATCCATTCCCCAATCCCTTCCTTCGCCGAGCGAACCGAATCATAGGCCTTAAGATACACTTCCTCGTATTTTAAACTCCTCCATAATCTCTCAATAAACACATTGTCCATCCAGCTTCTCTTCCCGTCCATACTGATCCTTATGCCGTTTCTCTTCAATACCCCCGTAAACCCCCGGCTTGTGAATTGGCTTCCCTGATCTGTGTTGAAGATCTCGGGCCGCCCGCACTTGCCTATCGCCTCCTCCAATGCTTCCACGCAGAAACTCACATCCATCGTGTTCGACACCCTCCAGCTAAGCACCCTCCTTGAGTGCCAGTCCATGATAGCCACTAAGTACACAAAACCTCTGGACATGGGAATATACGTAACATCAGCCGCCCACACCTGATTCACACGCTCTATGTCCATTCCTCCAAGCAAATAAGGATATATCTTATACCCCTTCCTCCTGTGGGTGGTCCTGGGCCCGGGATGCAGTGCCGTAAGCCCCAGAAGTCTCATCAGCCTTCTTATCCGCTTGCGATTAACGCAAATGCCATGCCTTGCCAAAAGCACGTCGCGCAACCTTCGGGAACCCTTGAACGGGTACTCAAGATATATCTCATCAATAAGCCTCATCAGTCTTTCATTCTCCAGCGACAGCTCCTTGGGGCGATAATAAACGCTTGAGCGGTTTACATCAAGCAGCACACACTGCCTTGCAACGCTCAGATCATGATTGTGATCTATCAACTGCCTTCTCCGCGCCCGCTCTAACGACCGAGCGCTTTGGATAAAAAATCTATCTCAAGTGTCAGCTCTCCGATCTTGGCATGCAGTTCCTTGGTATGAACCTGTTCTCCTCCCTTTTTATCCCGGGCGCTTTGGTAGACACTCTCGGCACCCTCCAACAACTGTTTCTTCCACTCGGCAATCTGGTTGGGATGCACGTCATACTGCCGGGCGAGCTCAGCAACCGTTTTGTCTTCTCTGATTGCCGCCAGGGCTACCTTAGCCTTGAACCCCGGTGAATGATTACGCCTCTTACGTCTCATAATGAACCTCCAGTATATGATTTTACTCTACCGAAGGAATACACTTAAGACACTGTCCTGTTTTTGGGGTCCACTTCTATCTGATATCACATGGAGCCCTCTTAACCCCGCACGTGGAGATAAAAGTCCTCAGGCAGGAGCGCTTTGGGGAGAGCGTACAGGCTCTGGCCCATCAGGCTTCCTTGTGAAGTTTGCTGATGGATTTGAATCGCCTCCACATATTCATAATGTCACCTATCGAGGCGTGGTCATAAGTGGTCTTGTTCATAATGATGACCCTGCCGCGAAGAATATGTGGTTGCCTGCGGGCTCTTTTTGGACTCAGCCTGCAGGAGAGGCTCATGTAACGGCGGCTAAAGGGCAAGAAAACATCGCATATATTGAGATTGATAGCGGACCATACCTTGTAAAACCGGAAAGCGAGGCGTTTGATAATGGTGAGCGCCCTGTTAATGTTGATAAATCCAACCTCGTTTGGCTAAACGCATCAGACATTCAGTGGATTGACCATGATGGCATAGAAATAGCATTTTTATGGGGCAGCCCACACTATGGGAAATTAAACGGCTCTCTTGTTAAAATCCCGGCTGGCGCAAGCAGTCGAATTGTTAGCAATGGGTCCGTATTTCATGGAATTATTATTCAAGGTCGCCCTCATTATAACAACTCTACCCTAGAAGCTGGTAGTTATTTTGGTTCGGAAAGTACTTCAGGATATGTGATTACTTCAGACACAAAAGAAGAAAGCATTATTTACATCCGAACCAATGGAAAACTAGAAATAACACAAATTGATTAAAAACGTGGTTTCAAGTTTGAAGCACAACTTTTGAGATTGGTGAAGCAAACAGCAAAAAAGCCCCCACATACCTGTGCTTTTGAAGGTATGCCATCAAGGACATATGAAAGTTCGTTTTAAGTCAATGGCGGAGGGAGTGGGATTCGAACCCACGAGGGCCAAAAAGACCCCACTGGTTTTCGAGACCAGCGCCTTAAACCACTCGGCCATCCCTCCCAACCCGCAAAACAGGCTACCGAAGCCCAAGGGGCAAGGCAACATCTCTCGGAAAGTTTTGTTATCAACGCCTCTGTGTAAAATTAAGCGAATATGATAGAAAACCACTTTACCCCCGAGGCTGTTGAGTTCATCAGGAAGGCGATAACGGAGGCCTATGGAAACGAGGTTTTTTTCGTTGGCAAGATAAACGAAAGTTCCCTGGTCTGCGATGTCCAAGTCCTTGCCCGCGGCAACCGCCAGGCAGTTCCGGCGATTCTTGACGCGGCGAAAACAGGAAACGTTGTGGTGCATAATCACCCCTCGGGCAATCTCGAGCCTTCCCAGCAGGACGTGGCTGTCGCTTCGGCTTTCGGAAACAAAGGGGTCGGTTTCTACATAGTGGACAGCGAGGTCGAAAAGGTATACGTCGTGGTCGAACCTTTCATTCCGGGGGAAACGGTCCGCGTTGATAATGAATCCGCGAGGGAATATCTTCTTCCTGCAGGTCCCGTAGCCCGGGTTCTTGGAGAGAAATACGAGCATAGGGACGAGCAACTAGAAGTCCTCTCAAACGTAATCGAGGCTTTTAACGACGAATACCTGTCGATGATAGAGGCAGGTACAGGTACCGGAAAAACCCTTTCCTACCTCATACCTTCCATTCTCTGGTCGATTAATAATGACGAGAGGGTTCTGATCTCCACAAACACCATTAATCTTCAGGAACAACTGATAAACAAGGATCTTCCGCTTCTTCGCGACGCTTTCCCGAAAAAGTTCGATTATGCATTAGTTAAGGGAATGAGAAACTATTTCTGTCTTCTGCGGGGAGAGGCCGTGGGGCAGGATCTGTTCGATTTTATAGATGACGGAGAAAGAGGGTCGATGAAAGACATACTCGAGTGGGCGAAGACCACTACGGATGGTTCACTCTCTGATCTTGCCTTCACTCCCCATGACGATGTCTGGGACAGGGTGTCTGCGGAAAGCGAAAGCTGCCCGGGGGCCAAGTGTCCCCACTATTCGAGCTGCTTTTTCTTTAAATCGCGCAGGGAACTCTCAAGAGCTTCGGTGCTGGTCTCTAACCATCACATGCTTTTTTCCGATGTTGCGATAAAAGGGACGGCGGGGCCCGATTCTGATTTCGGGATAATTCCCCGCTACGCGAAGGTCGTTTTCGACGAGGCGCACAATATCGCCGAGGCGGCGACATCACACTTTAGCCTGAAACTGAGCAAGCACGGGATTATGAAGACGCTCTCGAGGCTTCGCTCCCGGAAAAACAAAGGCGGCGACAAGGGACTCCTATCCTACATCTCACATCTTGCGCAGAGCGAAAAAGATCCTGCTCTAAGGGAGATTTTCGAGCGCTCGGGTGGTGGTCTTGCGAGGGCCGTTGAGCAAATTGAAGCTGTAAGCGAAGAAGTTTTTAATTCGCTTTATGGTTTCGGAGCGGAGATGTCAGGTGAAACGGCGATAAGCCTGAGGCTTACAGAAGAGGTTTCGGGGCACGAGAAATGGACTGGTGTGAAGGAGCGTTTCGGGGCGCTTGAAAAATCCCTTTTCTCGCTTGGAAACGAGATAACCCACCTGCTGGGAGTGGTTGAAGCCTCACCGCGTGCGGATTCCTACATAAAGCTCACTGCCGAACTTGGCGGCATTGCTAAAAGATCCGTTGCCTTCCGCGAAGTTATAGGAAGGTTTTTTGGCGAGAGGGACGAGAGTTATATCAGATGGTTTGAGGGGAACCGAAGGCGCGCGGCGATTTTCTGCTCAATCAACCTCTCCCCGCTTGATGTGTCAAAAGAACTTGAGGAAAAGCTCTACTCAAAGACCAAGACCGTTGTTATGACCTCCGCGTCGCTCGCGGTGGATAAGAATTTCGATTTTCAGAAAAAAAACATCGGACTTTCAGATAACGAAAGATTCAGGGGGCTGATTGTCGATTCCCCGTTTGATTTCCGCACACAGTCCCTGCTTCTGGTTCCTGCGGACATTCCCGAACCCGGTAGAGAGAACTACGAAGATTCCATTGCGCAGATACTCTCCGATTCGATCTCCGTGACGAACGGAAACGCCCTCGTGCTTTTCACGTCTTATTCTTCGCTTAACAGTGTCTACCAGAAGACTGGGGAGATCCTTGAGCGCAGCGGGTTCGCACACCTCTCCCTTTTCAAGCAGGGAGAAATGCCGAGAGGCCTGCTGCTTGAGAAGTTCAAAACGCTTGGGAACTCGGTGCTTTTCGCGACAGACAGCTTCTGGGAGGGGGTCGACATTCCCGGAGATTCCCTGAGGATGGTAGTCATATGCAGACTCCCCTTCAAGGTTCCCACGGACCCGGTTACGGAGGCGAAAATCGAGTACATGGAAAAACAGGATGTAGATTCGTTTCGCGAATACATACTTCCCCACGCGGTGCTGAGATTCAAGCAGGGTTTCGGGAGGCTCATACGCACCAAGACGGACCGCGGCGTGGTTATGGTTCTTGACAGACGCATCGTATCGAAATATTACGGGAAGTTTTTTATCAACTCCGTTTCGGGGAGCGATTTTTTCTGCGGAAAAACAGAACAGGTACTCGGGCGGATGCGCGATTTTTTCTCTAGGGGGCAAAAATACTGAGTTTTTCTGTGGAGAGAGTGGAAGACGGTGAGAAAGAGTTTTTAGGCAAGCGCCTGGACGCTGTTTTCAGAAGACTCAGCGGATCCCGTTTCCGCTCGGGCTTCAGGCTGAATTCCAAAGAGGCGCTTTATCTCAAAGAAAAGGGTCTCGCCGCGGTGCTTTCGCACGGAAGGGATTTTCTTGAGAAAAGGCTTGCCCCCGCTCTGCCCGCAAACGACGGAAAGCAGACTCCCTGGGGAGGACATCCAGTGTTTCGTGCCCAGCACGCGACGGCTACCTGCTGTCGGAGTTGTCTTTTTAAGTGGCACGGGATTCCTAAGAAAAAAAAGCTCACCCAACGGGAACTTGATTATGTTCTTCTAGTGATTGAGAGATGGCTTTCGGCACAGGGCGGTTTGGATGAGTGATTTCCTCAAATAATTCTTGTTTTATGTTAGAATATCGGGAGATATTTAAGAGAGTTCATGTTACGGAGCTATGAGAAATGGACGAAGAAACAGTCGCCCTTCCTAAACTTGTGAAAGACGAGATTGACGAATTTGAAGGTCAGGTCTCCGATTACAGCAACGGGAAGATAAGCGAGGTAAAATTCCAGAAAATAAGACTCCAGCTGGGAGTATACGCCCAGCGTCAGGAAGGAGTCCAGATGCAGAGGATAAAGATTCCCTACGGGAAACTCAGTTCCGTTCAGTTGAGAAAGCTTGCGGACGTCTCTGACAAGTACGCAAGCGGCTTCTTTCATCTTACGACCCGTCAGGACGCCCAGCTTTACTATCTCAATCTTGAGACGGTTCCCGACATGATGAGGGATCTTGCAAGCGTGGGAATCACCACCCGTGAGGCCTGCGGCAACACCGTAAGAAACGTTACGGCTTCCCCCATAACCGGTGCTTCACCTACCGAAACTTTCGACGTGACTCCTTATGCCGAAGCCTTTAAGGAATTTATGCTCCGAAACCCCATATGCCAGAACATGGGAAGGAAATTCAAGGTCTGCTTCGAGAGCAATCCCGATATTGATAACGCGGGAGTGCGAATACACGATCTGGGCTTTCGCGCCAGGGTGAGAGAAGAGGATGGAAAACGCGGCTTTCAGGTCTACGTGGGCGGCGGGCTAGGCGCTTCGCCTTCGCTCGGACATCTTTGGACGGAATTTATGCCGGTTGAGGAGATGATACCTTTTTCCGCGTCAGTCGTCAGGGTCTTTGACAGATACGGGGAGAGAAAGGTGCGGATGAAGGCCAGGATGAAGTTTCTTGTGAGAAAACTCGGTTTCGAAAAATTCAGGGAGGTAGTCGAGGAGGAGAGGGCTTCGCTTGAGGTTGACCCTTCATGGAATGACTATCTTGAGGCAATTGACCGGGAGCACGAAACTCCTGGACGGAACGGAAGCGACTTTCCAGATGCTCCGGGCTGGGTGGAGGATGACTCGGATTTTATGCAGTGGCGGCAAGAAAACGTTTTCCCGGCGGGGGTTGAGGGATACTCCATCGTTAACGTGAGAGTGCTTCTGGGAGACGTTCCGTCTGATACCGCAAGAGCGCTTGCGGATATGATAGATACTTTCGCCGACGGTTCGATACGGATAACGATCCAGCAGAATTTCGTGGTGAGGTGGGTTCCTGATCAGGCACTCCCCTCGTTTTACGCCGGGCTTAAGAAAGAGGGTGTTTCCGGTTCGGGTGCGAACACTTTTGAAGATATAACCGCCTGCCCGGGTGCCGATACCTGCCGTCTGGGTATCACTTCGGCCAAGGGTCTTGCTACTAAGCTTACAGGCATGATGGATAACGGTCTTGGAAAATACAAGGAGACTCTTGGAAACTTGAGGATCAAGATATCGGGGTGCCCTAACGCGTGCGCCCAGCATGTCTCGGCTAACATAGGGTTTCAAGGGGCTTCAATAACCAGAGAAGGAAGAAGCATTCCGGCGGAGATGCTTTTCCTCGGCGGGGGACTTTATGGAGACGACTCACGCCTTGCCATGCCCGTTACCAAGATTCCGACGAGAAACGCTCCCAAAGTTGTCGAGAGACTGCTTGAGATATACGAGAGGGAGAAGGAAAACGGCGAGCATTTTGACCTCACGATGAAAAGGCTCGGCGCCAAGTACATAAAGGAGGCGGTTTCCGAGTTCAACGCGATTCCTTCATACGAGGAGGATCCCGATTTTTACACCGACTGGGGGCATGAAGAGGAAAAGTTCGCCGTTCAGCAGGGAGTAAGGGGAGAGTGCGCGGGAGTTACGGTTGAGGAGAAAATCCCGGTCTTCTCAAACGCCGAGAGGCGTCTTGAACAAGCCCAGGCTCTTTTCCTGCACGGCGATTACGAATCGTGCATAAACGAACTTTACCTTGCGTGCTCAGACAGTGCCCATGTTCCCCTCTACACCAAGCTTATTGATCCGTTTACGCCGGAGCAGACGATATGGGAGTTTGAGAACCTTGTCGTAAGGACCGGGGAGACCGATGAGAAGTGGCTTGATGTCTCGCGCAGGTTCGGGGAATACAGAAACGGAGAGGCTTCGGCGTCAAAAGCCATAGAGTTCCTCGAAGTCGCAAAGAGTTTTCACTCCGCCTGCGAAATGGTTCAGGAACAGCTTATCGCGTAGAACCAAGAGGACTTAAAAACCTTTCCCTTGTCGGGCGACTCAGCGCCGGGAGATCAGTAGCCTCCGGTTATATATTTTTTGAGCGCCTCGATCTCAAATTTCTGACGGGAGATAATGTGATTTATGATGTCACCGCTTGTCACCATCCCGCAGAGTTTTCCCTCTTCTATTACCGGAAGGTGCCTTATCTTGTTCTCCGTCATGATAGCCATGCTTTCTTGGATCGGGTCGTCGGGGGAGCCGTAGATAACGTTCTTTATCATGAGCTCGCTTATTTTCGTGTTGGCTGAGGATCTTCCCTGGAGGATAACCTTCCTCGCGTAGTCCCGCTCGGAGAATATCCCAACGACCTTTTCTCCGTCAAGCACGAGCAGAGCGCCTATCTCTTTTTCCGCCATCATCTGGAGGGCTCTGTATACAGTCTCATCCGGTCCTATGGACCATACGCTGCTGCCCTTGTGTTTTAGTATGTGTCTTAGATTTTCCATGACCCACTCTGTCTTTTATGTCTCGTAACCCAGCTTTATTATCAAGTATATAAGCTTTTTACGCCAAAACAAAACGGTACGTGTCAGAGATGGGGAGATATCCAAAACGGGAGCGGGCTTGGAGAACCGGCACTTGTTTTTCGTAGCAGCTTTCGGAGTATTTCATTTCTCTTGTTACTGTATCTTGGGATTATTCGTATAGTATTATGTTTATGTTAAATGTCTGGGTACCCGGAACAGTTCCCCCGTTCCTTTTTTCGCAATGAATAAAGCCGAAGAACTTAAAAAAGCCGCGGGCGTAAAAGCCGTTGACTTCATCCACCCTGGCATGCTTGTCGGACTCGGCACCGGGTCGACTGCGGAGTTCGCCATAGAAGAGCTCTCGAAGCGGATAAAAGACGGTCGACTCTCGCACATATCCTGTGTTCCGAGTTCTGAGAGAACGAGAAATTTTGCGGAGGCTCTGGGTCTTGATCTTGTTCCGCTTGATTCGGAGAGGAAGATTGACGTGACTATTGACGGAGCGGATGAAATTGACACTGGCTTCAATCTTATAAAAGGGGGTGGGGGCGCTCTTTTAAGGGAGAAGGTACTTGCCCAGAACAGCGAGAGGAACATAATTGTCGCCGACGAGTCGAAACTCTCGAAGCGGCTGGGAGAGCGTTTTCCCGTGCCCGTCGAGGTACTTGAATTCGCTCTCGAAGTTGAAAAAGGCTACCTTGAGAGCTTGGGAGGAGAAGCATGCTTGCGGCTTACTCGGGACGGTTCCCCATTTTTGACGGATCAGGGGAATTTTATTGTCGACTGGGGTTCTGGAGAAATGGAAGATCCGTCCTGTTTTGCCGAGCGGCTGTCAAAAAGGGCGGGGATAGTTGAGCACGGTCTTTTTATCGGGACCGCAAGCGATGTCATAATAGGTTCCGCGCGAGGAGTGGAACATCTTGTCCCGGGCGAACCGGGTTGAGTCGTTGATATTCCTATCGAGAAGCTAATCCGTCTCTTGGGGGAGAAATAGCTGGGTGATCTTCCCGATGTTTTTTGCAACCTCGGATGAAATGCCAATTCTTATTACCCCCCTTCCTTTTTCATCAAGAGATTTGAAGTCGCCTGTGGCCTGTGCCGTCTTGAGTATCCCGAAAGAAAATACCGATTCCGGGGAGCCGATGTCGTCGGGTATGCGAAGGTCGTTTGCGTTTTGGCTCACGATCTGAATGAAAAACCCTTCTCCGGAATCTCCCTTGTGAAGCTGGCCGGTTGAGTGGAGAAATCTCGGGCCGAAACCCAGAGTCACGGGCACTGATGATATGCTTTCGATCTGGGCGCGGAGGGAGAGAAGCTCTTTTGAGTTTTCTTCTCCGGGATCCACATATGCCTGAATCGATATGTAGCCTCTTTTTTTCGAATGGACGAGATCTTTTAGATGCTCGAGAGATTTTATGTTCCTGTTACTTGAAAAAACAAGTCCATTTTCGGAAAAATCGGGCTCTTCGGATTCAAGCTCGCCGGTTTCTCCATAGAGTTTGAGAAAGCTTCTGGCGAAGGTCTTTGCGGATTCGACATCGGGTTGATCAAAGGGATTTATTCCCACTATGCTTCCGGCAAGCGCAACCGCAAACTCAAAGCGCAAAAACTCCGCCGCAACTTGCTCTGGTGAGTCAATGGCTATTTGCATGAAAGGAACTCCAGAGTCCGCAAGACGCCCCACCACGGCGTCTGCGCTTTCATCCCCTATCAGGGAAAAAACGATGTAAACTCTGTCTTCTCCGTGTCGCGGTGCATCGGCGTTTGCCTCGTCGAGCAGCGGAAGGATGCCGACGCCGTCTTTTCCAATGCTTTCCGCAATCAACTGCTCCGCCCAATAGCCGAAGGGAAAAAGTTTTTCAGAAAAAACAAATCCCAGCTTGTCCCTTCCTTCCCTTGCCATGATCCCGAGAAAGGTTCCCAGACGAAAAGAACGGCTCTCATGGCAGTTTCCTCCAGTCGCGTCTTCAAGTTCAAGCAGTACGGAAGCGGCCGATTGCAGTATTTTGCGTATATCGACTCCTGTGAGAGAAGCTGGCACCAGACCGAAGTAGGAAAGCGCACTGAATCTTCCTCCGACATTCGGATCATTGATGAACACCTTGGTAAAGCGGTGTTTGCGGGCTGTATCGATGAGCTGCGAACCTGGGTCAGTGATGCAGACGAAATGTTCTCCCGCAGAGTTAGTCTTTTCTGTGAGTTCGCCGTAAAAATATTTCATCAGGGAAACGGTTTCCACGGTCGAGCCTGATTTTGAGGAGACCACGAAGAGGGTTCTCAGAAGGTCGATCTTTTCCTGGGTTTTCAGAATGAAATCGGGATCCGTCGTATCCAGAAGAGTCAGGCGCAAAAAGCTGTCTCGGGGAGCGAATATGTTTCTGAACACCTCGGAGGAGAGACTTGATCCCCCCATACCCAGAACCACGACATTGGTGAACCCTTTTTTTCGTATGGATTCTGAGAAGTCGCAAATTTCATCCGCAACCCCCAGCATCTTCTGTGGAAGATGAACCCAGCCGAGGCGGTTTGTGATTTCCGAGGGATCATCTGCCCAGAGTAGATGATCAAAATTGAAGAATCTTTCGGCAAAGCGATTTTTATCGAGTTCAAGGAGCTTGGATTTTATTAGGCTTCCGTAATCGCCCGCATATTCCGTGTAGTCTGCTGACTCGAAGTCGGTTTTGTTTTCAGTGGACACGATGCTAGCTACCGAGCAGTTCGAGGCATTCTTTTAGAATAGTATCCGCATTAAAACCGAAATTGTTCATCACGTCGCTGTATGGAGCCGATTCCCCAAAGCAATCTATTCCGTAGGCCTTGGCATTGGCGCCCGATCCCGTGAATTTCTCCCATCCGAACGTTGCTCCGGCCTCAACACTTAATCTTACGCCAACAGAAGGTGGCAGAACGCTGTCTTTGTACTCTTGGGACTGGGCTTCGAAGAGATTCCAGCAGGGAAGGCTCACGACTCTCGGATTTATCTCCATTTCGCGCAATTTCTCATACGCTTCAAGACAGATGTGAACCTCAGAACCCGTTGATATCAGTATGATATCAGGTGTACCGTCGGAGTCCGCTATTACATAGCCGCCTGCAAGCGCTCCCTCGGCCGTAGCGTAGTGGTCTCTGTCTATTACCGGAACATTCTGTCTTGTGAGAACAAGTGCGGCAGGGCGGTCCGAAAGCCCCATCACGTGCTTCCACAGAACCGCAAGCTCATTTGCGTCACAGGGACGGATGACGTCGATGTTAGGCGTTACCCTGAGAGCCGCCAGATGTTCTATGGGCTGATGGGTAGGTCCGTCCTCGCCGACCCCTATGCTGTCATGAGTGAAAATGTAGATGACGGGCAGTTTCATCAGAGCCGCGAGCCTTATAGAAGGCTTCATGTAATCGGCAAAGACGAAATAGGTCGAGGCATAGGCTCTGAGCCCGCTCAGACACATGCCGCTTGCTATTGCCGCCATTGAATGTTCCCTGACTCCGAAATGAAAGTTCCTTCCCCAGCGGTCCTCGGCAGAGAAACTCGTTGTGCACTTAAGGTAGGTTTTCGTCGAAGAGCCGACATCCGCGGCACCACCCATGAACCACGGCACTTTTTTTCCTATGGCGTTGATTATGCTTGAGTTCGCCGAGCGCGTAGCGACCGGATCTGACGGATAGGGAAAAGACGGAATGTCGCTATCCCATCCTTCAGGCAGTTTTTTTTTCTCAAGCATCTCAAATTCGTGAGCGAGTTCCGGGTACTCGTTTGAGTATTTTCTGAAATTTTCCTTCCAAAGCGCTTCGGCTTCCTTTCCCTTGGTAGCTGCTCCCTCCATATAGGAGAGGATTTCATCGGGAATGTGAAAATCCTCGGAAGCTTCCCACTCGTAAAATTCTTTCGCCAGCCTGACTTCCTCTTCTCCAAGTGGTGCCCCGTGGGCCTCACACGTGTTCTGCTTGTTGGGGCTTCCGTAGGCTATCTGGCTTTTAAGTATGACAATGGAAGGCCTTTCGGTTTCGGATCGCGCGCGCGCAAGGGCTTTCTCTATTTCTTCAAGATCGTTTGCGTCTGTGACTTTCTCCACATGCCAGTTGTAGGAACCGAAGCGCATCTCCGTATCCTCTGAGTACGCAAGCGAGGTGTTGCCCTCAATGGTTATGCTGTTGCTGTCGTATATCCAGATCAGGTTTCCGAGTCCGAGATGTCCCGCTATGGATGCGGCTTCTGAGGAAATGCCCTCCATCATGTCCCCGTCGCTGCAGATTGAATACACTTTGTGGTCTATGATGTCGTAGCCGGGGCGGTTAAAGTGCGCCGAAAGCCATTTGCCGGCTATGGCCATTCCGACCGAATTTGATACTCCCTGTCCCAGAGGTCCGGTTGTGGTCTCAACTCCAGCTGTAATTCCAAGCTCGGGATGGCCGGGGCAGCGGCTGTGGAGGCTTCGGAATTTCTTTATGTCGTCAATCGAGATGTCGTATCCGTTTACGTAAAGAGCGGCATAGAGAAGCATGGAAGCGTGACCTGCGGAAAGGACGAAGCGATCGCGGTTGGACCAGTTTGGATTCTCGGGGTTATGTCTTAGGAATTTATCAAAAAGCATAAAAACTGCGGGAGCGAGAGCCATCGGGGTTCCCGGGTGGCCGGACTTCGCTTTTTCCACGGCGTCCATCGCGAGCGTTCTTATGCAGTTGATTACAAGGCTCTCCAATTCTTTATCCTCGGGGAGAAATCCGCACGGAAAATATTAAAAATCCGCCGTAGCGTGCGTCGGATTCATGTAAAACGACGACCGGGGTTTCGCTTGCGCGGGCCGCTTTCTTTTAAGTTTACTTATAATAAACAATGGGAATAATATATCAATAAGGCGGTTTCGCGCTGCGTGCGCACGTCATGAAAACCGCCACTTCCCGAGCGAAATGAAAAAGGCGGCTTTGGTTACAGGTGGGGCGGTGAGAATAGGAAAGGAAATCTCCCTTAACCTTGCACAAAAGGGCTACGATATCGCCCTTCACTATAATTCCTCGGAAAAAGAGGCCATAGCTGCACGGGAACTGATTCTCAATACCGGCGCGGGCTGTGAGCTCTTCAGATGCGATCTTTCCTCCCCTCATGATGCGAAGGAACTTGTTCCGAAAGTCGCAAAAAGCTTCGAGGGACTATGCGTTCTAGTCAATAATGCCTCGGTCTTTGAGAACGTTGGGTTCCATGACGTGACTCCTGAATTTCTTGAAACGGATATGGCCATAAACTTCAAGGCACCTTTTTTTCTCTCACAGTCTTTTTCCGCCGAGACGGGCGGAGGGCTTATTGTTAATTTCCTCGACACTAGGGTCAGGAAAAATCCCGTCGAACATTTCTGCTATAACCTAAGCAAGAAGTGTCTTTATCACTTAACGAAAATGCTTGCACGGGAACTTGCTCCCGATTTCCGGGTAAACGCCGTGTGTCCAGGAGCAATCCTCGCCCCCTCTGGGCTTGGGGAAGACTACCTTTTCAAGATGGCGCGCGGCGCTCCGATGAAGCGCCCGGGCTCTATTGAAGATATAATTAACGCGTTTAACTATCTTCTGGAGAATAATTATGTCACAGGAGAGTGTCTTTTTGTTGACGGAGGAATGAGCCTTACTTGATAAGATGATAATAAAGATCGAGAATCTGAGGCTTCGCACGATAATAGGGATTTATGACTGGGAGAAGGAGAACCGTCAGGACCTGGTCATAAATGTCACCATCGATTTTGATGGACGCAAGGCGGCCGAGAGCGACAGTATAGATGATACTTTGGACTACAAGGCCATAAACAAAAAGATCATAAGCTTTGTAGAGACAAATGATTTTAACCTGCTTGAGGGGGTCGCCGGGGGCATATGCGATATAGTTTTTGAGTACCCGGTGGTGAAGTGGGCCTCGGTAAAGGTGGAGAAACCCGGAGCGCTTCGCTTCGCCGATTCCGTCTCGGTAACCGAAGCGAGGGAGAGGTAAACAACTGGAATTTTTGCCGGTTATCGTGAAAGCAGCGTCGCATACGAGTTTTCCGCAATTCTGAAACTGTATTTGATATTTAGACGTCTAAATATCAAATATAGTTGTGATTAGACGGAAATACTGGTTAAATCGATTACGGGAAGCTTGGTCTCGCCGTCCTATTGTCTGGCTTGCCGCCACGCGCAAGTTCCGCGATACGCTTACTGGCCGAAGACAGACCATTCATTTGCATCCGGTTCTCTGGGGGGAGTCCATTGAGGCCTTTCGCGCTTATTATCCCGAGGGGGAGAACTATATAGTCAGCCCGAGTGCCAGGGCATCATATCGCATCCGCCGAGGCAACCTTGCGTATACGGTCTGCTCTCTTGACAACGAATCAGGCTGGCCATATCCTCTGGCACTATGACGCGGGGCATCTTTGGTCACCGGAGAATTCCTGAAGAAAGGGAGAGATGTTCGAAGACCCAAGCTTTTTCACCTTTTCGCGTAACCTTTCAGTTATAATTTCCGGATTCTAAACCATTAATATAAGGTAGCTAGATTGAATACAGTTATTGTTGGAATTGGTTCAAACATAGATGCCGAGAAGAACGTAACCGCCGCCAAACGAATGCTGAGGGAGAAGCTCAACGTTCTCGGAGAATCGAAATTCGTGAGAACCAAACCCATAGGACCCCGGGAGCAGCAGGATTTTCTAAACGGTTCCTTGCTGGTGAAAACCCGTCTTGGCCGTAAGCAACTGAAAACCGTGCTCAAGGGGGTGGAGATTGCTCTTGGAAGAGGTGTCAGAGAGGATCGCTACGGCCCAAGAAAAATGGACCTCGACATGCTCGTGTGGAACGGAGAGATTATCGATTCCGACATTTACAAGCGAGATTTTCTTCGCCGCTCCGTGATCGAACTTTGTCCTGAACTTGAAGAAATTTTGAAGGAGGAGCGAGGTCCTGTCTGAAGAAACCGAAATCCTGGAGGGCGTCACGCTTAAAAAGTTTCTCTCAAAAGACGATATAAAAAACGCCGTTTCGAGGCTTGCAAGGCAAGTCTCAGGGGACTATGAGGGGAAAACCCCCGTTGCGGTCTGCGTTCTCATGGGCGCGCGCCCTTTTTTTGAAGACCTTGTGGAGCAGATGACCGTAACGGTCGAGAAGCAGTTTCTCAGGGTTTCAAGTTACAGAGAGGCGGTGCGGCCGGGGCGCCTTGAACTTGTTATGGACATTGAGTGCGAACTCGAAGACAGGGACGTTATAATCGTTGAGGACATAATTGACACCTCGAAGACGGCGGAATTTATCCTGCGGCATGTGGAATCGAAAAATCCGGGTTCGCTCCGCATATGCGCGCTCATAGACAAGAGGGGAGAAAACGCGGCGGGTCCCAGGCCTGATTACACAGGTTTTCAGGTGGACGGGGGATTTCTCGTGGGCTACGGAATGGATTACATGGAAAAGGGAAGAGCGTTTGAGGATATATACTTGCTTCAGGAGTAGCTTTTAGCTTTAAACTCAAGAGGTTACGGAGACGGATATGGCGAAAGCAGAAGACGTAAGGTGGAATCTCGGGGACCTTTACAAGGGAATTTCTGATCCTCGCGTGGAAAAGGACTTTGGGAGGATATCGGCGCGTGCCGAGAAGTTTGAGAAAAAGTACAGGGGCAGGATAAAATCTCCCTCGCTTACTGCGAGTGAACTTGCCGGAGCGGTAAGGGAACTTGAGCGCTTATCGGAAGGAGTCGGGAAAATACTCTCCTTCGCCTATCTTCTTTTCGCCGCCGACACGCAGGACGCGAAAAACGGCGCTTTTCGTTCATCAATGCAGCAGAAAGCGACCGAAATTCAAAAAAAGCTTATCTTCTTTTACGTCGAATGGGTTTCGGTTCCGAACAAAAGGGCGAGGAAACTGCTGGATCACCCGGACCTTTCGGGATACAGGCATTTTCTGGAGCAGGAGAGAAAGTACAGAGACCACACTCTCTCGGAAGCCGAGGAAAAAATACTCCAGGAGAAATCAAATACCGGGCAGAAGGCTTTTTCAAGGCTTTTTGATGAGGTCGTGAACAATATTCAGTTTCGGGTGAGGCTTTCGGGAAAGACTGAAAAACTGAACCAGTCCCGGACGCTCTCGCTTCTCTACGATCAGGACAGAAAGAAAAGAAAGGCAGCCTGGTCTGGCCTTACCAGAGGACTTACCGAAAACTCCCACGTGCTCACCTACATATTCAACACACTTGTAAATGATCACTCGATAAACGACAGGCTGAGAACCTACGAGAACCCCATGGCGGCCCGGCACCTCAGCAACGAGATATCCCACGGTGCCGTAGAAGCCCTTCTTGAATCGTGCGAGCGGAACTTCGGATTCGTAAGGCGCTATTATGGACTCAAAAGGGAACTTCTCGGGTACCGCAGATTCTATGACTATGATCGCTATGCCCCTCTGGGTTCGGAAAGGGAACAGGTGCCGTGGGAGAGAGCAAAGGAGATCGTGCTCACATCATTTGGGGAGTTTTCTTCAGATATGAGAAAAACTGCGTCCTTGTTTTTTGAGAAAAACTGGATTGACGCCGAGCTTCGTGATGGAAAACGAGGAGGGGCTTTCAGTCACGGGACGGTTCCCGGAGTACACCCTTACGTTTTTATGAACTACACAGGAAAACCCAGAGACGTGATGGTTCTTGCGCACGAACTCGGCCACGGAGTGCACCAGTATCTCTCAAGGCGCCAAGGTTATCTGCAGGCCCACACGCCTCTTACAACGGCTGAGACCGCAAGCGTTTTCGCGGAGATGCTAGTGTTTCACCAGTTGAAGGAATCTGAGACTGAACGGGAAGGCAAGCTGGTTCTGGTAGCGGAGAAACTTGAGGACATAATGGCCACGGTCTTCAGACAGGTGGTGCTCACGAGATTCGAGCAAAGCCTTCACCGCGAAAGAAGGAGTGAAGGGGAGCTTACGACCGCGAGGGTAAACGAACTCTGGATCGAAGCTAACCGCGAGATGTTCGGAGATTCTGTCACCCTTACCGAGAACTACTCTTACTGGTGGCTTTATATTCCCCATTTCATACACTCTCCTTTTTACTGCTACGCGTACTCCTTCGGCGAACTGCTTACCCTTGCTCTTTACGGAATGTTTCTTGAGCGGGGAAGAGCTTTCGTTCCCGATTACATGGGGCTTCTTCGCTCGGGGGGAAGCGCCTCGCCCGCGGAGCTTCTCTCAAAACTGGGGGTGGACATAAACGATCCTGATTTCTGGCAGTCAGGGCTTAATGTAATAAGTGCTATGGTGGATGAGGTTGAGAAGCTTTCCAGGCGCTGCTGAGGGCTTTTTTACTGCGAACGGGCAGAGTTTTTCTCGTATTCGTTTACGATCTTGCTTACGACCGAGTAGTGAACGGAGACCGCGTCGGCGACCTCCCTTAGAGTGTAGTCCCCGGTCAGGTAGGTCTTTGCTATTGCCTCTTCCCTTGAGTTTCCGCTTCGCGCGAAGCCGTTTATCAGGCTTAATACAGGTTTTGTGACTTGGTACTTAGGAATATCCTTTGACTTGGATGCCTTGCTTGTTTTTTCCTGCACAAGCTCTATGAATTTGTCATCCCCGAGATATATCTGCTTTCGGGTCTCAGAGACCACATCGCGCGAGTGATTCTCGTCTAAAAATTCATCAAAGTTATCTGTGTCCGAAGAAAAGCCCTCTGAGAACCACCCAAGGTCAACATATCCCGGCACATCATCTTTTCCATAAAGATACCTGCAGCTGCTCCATTTGAACTGGTTCGGATGTTTTACGAACCCGGCCCTAAGGGGCAGGAGAAAAATATGGGCCATAAGCGGTAGAAGATATTTTTCCCTCTGTACTACTATGGATTTGTATCTTCCCCGGAAAACATGGCCATCTGTATCATGCAGCCTGTTTGAGCGCTGGGTGTAAACGCCGTTTAACTGCCTTATGGCTTTTGAGAGGTTCGGTTTTGGGGTCTTGATGACGAGATGGTATCCGTCGGACATAAGACAGTAACCGAAGCAGCGACAGTCGAACCTTCCGCATACCCCTTCGAGAACCTCTACCCAGGCGTTACCGTCAGCCGAGTTCTGAAAGACGCTCTGCCCCCTGTTTCCGACAGAAGAGATGTAATAGACGGCTCCCGCGTATTCCGGTCTTAATGGTCTTGCCATGGGAGGAATTATAATGGAGACGGAAAATTATTTCAAGACCTGACCCTTGAATCGGATTATCTTCTCAAGGCGCGAGTGCTTTCATGGTGAAAGCTGTCTGCTCCCTTGAGGCGTTGTAGGGAAACATAAGGATGGGAAGATCAGAGCTATCGGCGAACGCCTCGAGCTTTTCTCTTCCCTCCTCCGGGGATCCGCTCACGGAAACAAGGTCAAGCAGTTCGTCGCTTATGCTTTTTATCGCCTCCGTCCTGTTATCCCGCCAGAGTTTTTTTGCTCTGTCCGCTTCCTCACCGAATCCGTAGCTGCTTACAAGCTTGTGGTAATAATCTCCCATGGAACATACGTAGAGGGCCACGAATTCCCTTACGATTTCTCTTGATTCGCTTCTGTTCTCAGAAACCATTGCCGGGAGAAACGGAGCTACAGTTATTTGTCTTCCGCTTGATCTGAGTATTTTTTTTCTTTCGTTTATAAGATTCACAGGGCACAGGTATGGAATCCAGCCGTCTGCGACTTGGGAGGTAAGCTTGATGTTTTTCGGTCCCATGGACGCGATGTATATCGGAATCCCGCTTCTTTGGGGTTCGAAGAGAAGCTTGAAGTTTTTAAGCCTGAAGATTTCTCCTTCATAGTTAACCCTTTTTCCCGCGAGTATCGTTCTTATTATCTCGACGCACTCAAGAGTTCGCCGGATGGGCCTCTCGAATTTCACTCCGTGCCAGTATTCGTTGAGATAAACGCTGCTTATCCCCAGGCCAAGAATGAATCTTCCCCCGCAATACTCATCCAAAGTGGCGGCTGTCTGAGCTATAAGCGCCGGAGACCTGCTGTAAACGGAGATGATGCCCGTAGCCAGATTTATCCTTTCTGTTACCGACGCCATGTGAGATATGACGGAAAACGCGTCGCGTCCCCACATCTCGGGAACCCAGATAGAGTGGTAGCCCAGGTCCTCGGCCAGTTTCGAGAAATACGTGAGATCATCTTTTTTTACGTCTGCCCAGTAGGGCACGACAATTCCGGTAAGAGACAACAGTTTCCTCCTTCCACGCGGGCTTGCTGAGGTTCATTTTACTTGAGTTTTAAGACCGTGAGAAGACATGGAGGCCCTAGGGTTTTTATTCTCCACTCCCAGGGTCTCGGTTTTACGGAGACGGTTTTAACGTTCATTCTATAGTTGGTTAAACTATTTTGAAGACATTCGCCAACCTGTCTTCGGACAAATAAATCCTTTACTACGGGAGTTAGCAAAATGCGCAAGTTGCCCCCAAGAATGCAGACAAAACTTTACAAGGAGCACCTTTTTCCCGAGGAAACGAGAGAGGTCAGGCAAAAGGTAAGGGCTTTTGCGGAAAAAGAGGTCTTTCCACTGGCTCGTGACATAGGGGAGAAAAGCGAGAAAAATGAGAATTTTCCCCACGAGGTTTTCAGGAAAATGGCGGCCGAGGGTTTTTTTCGAATTCCGTTTTCAAAAAAAGACGGGGGGCTGGGTCTTTCCTACCCCGCGTGCGGAGCGGTGGTAATGGCCGAGGAACTGGCCTATGTAAGCGCAAGCGTGGCGGGAACGATAAACGCTCACTTTCTGCTTTCGGGAAAAACCCTCGCCATGGGCTCGGCCCACATAAAGGAAAAATATCTCGCTTCTGCTCTTGATGGAACTTCGGTGGGGTCGTTTGCGATGACGGAACCCCAGTCGGGTTCCGACGTAAGGACCGAGTCTCTTGTAACGAAAGCCCGCAAGAAGGGCAACAAGTACGTTATAAACGGCCGCAAGCGCTACATAACCAATGCAGGGGTGGCGGACTTCGTTACCCTGCTCGCAAGCATGGGAGACAAATCCATTATGATAGTGGTCGATCTTGATTCACCGGGCTGTTCGGTGAGCGCCCCGGATAAAAAACTCGGAAACAGGGGGGAACTTACCTACGACATATATCTTGAAGACGTAGAGGTGCCCCGAGAAAACCTAATAGGACAGGAAGGGGACGGTCTCCGTGTTGCCGTTAATTCTCTTCTCTACGGAAGGACTGGAATCGGGGCAAGTGGCGTGGGGATGGCGCAGTCGGCGTTTGATGAGTGCGTGGAGTTCATGAACGAAAGGGAGGCTTTCGGAAGAAAAATAGCAGATTTTCAGTACTGGCAGTTTCTGCTTGCACAAAGGGCTGTGGAGATAGAAAATGCGAGGAATTTGTATCTTAAAGCCGCCCTTTGCCTTGACAAGGGAGATCCTTTTCCGACGTTCGAGACATCCGCCGCCAAGTACTACGGCTCGGAAATAAGCGTTACAATGGCCCGCGACGCGGTTCAGATATTCGGAGGCTTAGGACTCATGGTAGAACTTGCCCATGACTCTTCCACTTACAAGGTTGAAGAGATTTACAGGGATTCTAAGGTCGGGGAGATATACGAAGGTACAAACGAGATACACAAGATGATAATAGCGAGATCTATTTTCGGAAAGAGGTGATATTGCTTTGCAGTTGATAAACGGAGAAACCCGCGATAAGAGTGTCCTGAAGAGTTCCCCGAACCGTTTATGGCGAAATATTGTAGTTAGCACCAAAGAGACTTCCTCTAGGGAAAAGAAAAAAGTCAGGGCCGGGATGCGCCTTGTCTACGGAGTTCACGATACCCCGTTTGGAAAATGCCTTGTCGGGGTCTGCGAAGAAGGTATATGCCATATGAGTTTTTTCCGTTCGGCCCCGGAAACCCACGCGGAAGAATTCAGGAAAATATGGCGGAACCCTCAGAACCTAAGGGATGACGAAAAGACGGCCGAAGTGTTGCGGAATTTATTATTTTCCCCGGAGAAACAGCCGCCGGAGATTCTGCTTCTTGGAACGCGGTTTCAGCTTAGGGTCTGGGAAAGACTGCTGGAAGTCCGGGAGGGAGAGACCCTGTCCTATTCGGATCTTGCGGAACTGATTGGAGAGCCAGCGGCTGTAAGGGCCGTTTCAAATGCGGTGGCTGGAAATCCGGTTGCTTACCTTGTGCCGTGCCACCGCGTCATAGGCAAGTCGGGGAACCTTCACGGCTACCGCTGGGGGTTGGAAGTAAAAAGAGCGATTCTTGAATACGAAGGGGTTATGGGGTGACGAATCCGGTTCGAATTTGCAAAGTCAGCGGACAGGCTCTTCTTTTGTCATGCAGTGAATAGCCCCGAACCCCCACGCGAGGTCGACGCAGTCTATTCCTACGACGTGTCTTGCGGGAAAAAGTTCTGACAGTATGCCAATTGCCTCACGGTCTTTCGGGTCGTTATAGGTGGGAACGAGAACCTTTTCGTTTGAGATATAGAAATTGGCGTAAGTCGCTGGCAGTCTCTCGCCGTCGAAAAAAAGCGGGGAGGGCATAGGAAGGGGGATGATTTCAACTTTTCCTCCGTCCTCAAGTCTCAGGTCTTGGAGTATCTCGAGGTTTTCGCGAAGCGGGTGGTAATTCTGATCTTCGGGGTTATCCTCCAGGCATAAAACAACTGTTGCGGGACCTGTAAACCTGCATATATCGTCAACATGGCCGTTTGTGTCATCTCCCTCGATTCCCCCGTTTAGCCAGAGAATGTTCGTCGCTCCCAAGTACTCGGAGAATATCGTCTCGTAGTCGTTTCTTTCAAAAGAAGGATTCCTCGCCTGGTTATCCGCGCTTAAAAGACACTGCTTTGTCGTAATTAGGGAGCCCTTTCCGTTTGCGTCAATGCTTCCACCCTCAAGAATGATTTTCCTTCCGAGGCGGGTCAGGGTTTTAGAGTCAAGGCGAAGGGCTTCGGCTATGAATCCCGGAACCAAGTCGTCGTTTTCCCAGTCGGGATACTTCGCCCATGCATTAAACCCGAAATCAAGGACGCTTAGCTCCCCGGACTTCTCCCTTACAAAGAAAGGTCCTGAGTCCCGTATCCAAGACCTGTCGGTGGGACACTCGTAAAATTCCACATTGGCTAGGTCAGTCGATTCTTTTTCGAGAAAATCCTCAGCCCGCTTATGTGCTTCCCCAGGGTTGACGATTATTCTTGTTTTCTCAGATTCTGATAGGTAGCTTACGATTTCGCGGTAAACCTGCCTAATACTCGAGAGTTTCTCAGGCCAGTCGCTTTCATTCTGCGGCCACACAAGCCACGTGGCTTCGTGAGGTTCCCACTCCGCTGGAAGTCTGTAGCTAATCGCCCGAGAATCACTCAATTTCAGGTCCCGGAATCATTGTCGATAAACCTTTGCCGAAGTTCCGAGTAAGCGTCAATTCTTCGGTCCCGAAGAAAAGGCCAGTTCCTTCTTGTTTCCTCAAGTTTTCTAAGATCGACGTCAGCCAGTATGATTTCCTCTCTGTTGCCGGAAGCCTCGGAAATCACCGCTCCTTGGGGGTCGCAAACAAAGGAATTTCCCCAAAAATCTATCCCTCCGCTGTTTTCTCCCGATTCCTCGAAACCCACCCTGTTTACGGCCGCGACATAGATTCCGTTTGAGATCGCGTGGGCGCGCTGAACAGTTTTCCATGCTTCAAGCTGAGTCTTTTTCGAGTGTTCGTCCTCGTTTGTGTGCCACCCTATGGCGGTTGGATAGAAGATAATGTCTGCTCCCTTGAGCGATGCTATGCGTGCCGCTTCAGGATACCACTGGTCCCAGCAGATAAGTGTGCCTATCTTCGCAAAGCCGGTTTCAAAGCAGGAAAACCCCGTGTCTCCGGGAGCAAAATAGAACTTCTCGAAATAACCCGGGTCATCTGGTATATGCATCTTTCTGTAAATGCCGGAAATCTCTCCCGCAGGGTCAATAAGGACAAGGGAATTGTGATACACTCCGGAAGCCCTTTTCTCAAAAAGCGGGCACACGATGAAAACTCCTCTTTTTTTCGCTTCCCCGCAGAATCTGTTCGTAGCAGGACCGGGGATGGGCTCGGCAAGGTCAAAACAGGTCGTGTCCTCCGACTGACAAAAATACCTCGTGAGGAAGAGTTCCGGAAGACAGATTATATTTGCTCCAAGAGCCGAAGCCTTTTCTACATTCAATATGGCTTTTTTGAGGTTTTCTTTCCTATCTTCGTGCGCTTGGGTCTGAACAAGGGCAATTTTAAGACTGCTCATGCGAATACGATAACTCCACAAGTGGGATAATAAAAGAAGATAAAGAGGCTTCTTTCCGCGATTTTTCGATGAGGGAAACCGGAGTTTGTAACTGTTTTATTCGAGAGACGGTGTTTTTTAATTGTTTTTCTAGTTTTATAATCATTTTTTTAGAAATACTAGAAAAATTAAAAGATTTATTAGAATTTTTGAATCTATAATTATTTTATTGGAAATAAGCAAATCTATAATTATTTATTTTACAAAAGGTAGTTTTTTAACTATATTATAAGGAAAATAATGATTTTATTAGATTAGTTCATGAAAACAAACGTTTCGAAAACACGGCCCGCAGGCTATGCTTGGCTCCTGAGAAGATTCGGATTGACCGCAATGCCTAACCCACACAGTTCCTTTGTTGCGGCAACAGGTGGCCGGCAACAGAAAGTACAGGGTGGTAGGGTTGAAGATATTTATTCTCTTCAATACTGGCCCGGTGAAAAAACAGGGGATCATCTGGAATTTGCCTTGAAATATGATGGTGTAAGCCTGAGCTCTTTAAAGGTTATTTTCGATGCTGTCGCAGAAGATGAGCTTGTCGATTACATCAAATCCAAGCCAACGGGAAAGTATGCTCGTCGCATCTGGTTTTTTTACGAGTTTTTAACTGACCGCAGGCTCCTTATTGAAGATCTGCCCAAGGGGAATTATCTGGAAGCACTTGAACCGGACATCTATTACACTCTCCCTCGGGGTGAAAAATCTCAAAGACACCGCATTCTCAACAATTTGCTTGGAACAAGGGAGTTTTGTCCTATTGTCAGGAAAACGGAGAAGCTTCGAGAGATGGATCAGACCGATTTTCGAGAGAGATGCGAGAAGATAGTCGAATCGTACCCTCCGCAACTACTTAGAAGAGCATTAAGTTATCTCTACAGCAAAGAAACCAAATCTTCTTTTGAAATAGAAAACATTAAACCCGACGCGTCACGGACTGAAAAATTCATAGCATCTTTGGAGATGGCACGTCGGCAGGATTTCTGCGACAAGGAGTCGTTAATTGGTTTGCAGAATCGAATTGTCGATCCACGTTTCATGAACGAAGATTATCGAACGGTTCAAAACTATGTAGGTCAGACGATTTCCTATCAAAAAGAATTAATTCATTATGTATGTCCCAAGCCGGAAGATCTTCCTGGCCTGATGCGGGGGCTTCTGACTTCTCATCGGTTTATGATGACCGGCGGTGTCTCAGCTATTGTTCACGCAACTATAGTAGCCTACGGCTTTGTTTTTATTCATCCGTTTGAAGATGGCAACGGCCGAATCCACCGGTTTTTGATCCACAATATTTTCTCCCTTCAAGGAATGGTTCCGGAAGGTCTGATGTTTCCCGTATCTGCGGTAATGCTTAACAATCCTGAAGGCTACAATGATTCTTTAGAGGCGTTTTCACTTCCCTTAAACCGACTTGTGGAATACAGTCTAGATGAACTTGCCCAGATGACCGTCCACAATGATACTGCGTACTGGTATCGTTACATCGATATGACGGCACAAGCTGAAGCTTTATATGATTTTGTCATTCAAACTATTGAGAGTGAACTTGTAGAGGAGTTGAGTTTCCTTGCAAATTACGACAGTACTAAAAAGGCGATTCAGGATGTTATCGATATGCCCGACCGTCTGATAGATTTGTTTATCCGGATTTGCCTTGAAAACAACGGCACGCTGTCTGCAAACAAAAGAAAATCATATTTTGATTTCTTGAGTGATGACGAACTTTTTTTAATGGAAAATGTTATTAGGGAAAACTACGAGCAATTATCCTGATCAGGTAGCTGGATAAAATGTATGAATACGATCTTTTTTCTTTAATCCTGCTTTTCTTCACGGGTGCTCTTGCGGGAGTGATAAACGTAATGGCGGGCGGCGGAAGCAGCATTGTGCTTCCCGTGCTCATATTTCTCGGAATTGACCCCACAGTTGCAAACGGAACAAACAGAGTGGCGATTCTGTTTCAAAATTTTTTCGCGACTCTTTCCTTCAGAAAAGAGGGCGTTGCCGACATAAAAACCAGCGTCAAGCTAGCGGCTTTCACCCTTCCCGGCGTTCTTGTGGGAGCTTTCGCGGCGGTACGGGTGGGGGATGAGCTTTTCGAGAAAATCCTGGCCGCTGTACTTATCTTTGTCTGCGCCTCTTTTTTCCTTAAAGTTGATTTTTTGGGCAAACTGCTTGGTGGTAGCGACGAAGCAGGGCGTGGTTGGGTTCTTTACCCGGCACTTGTACTTATAGGTTTTTACGGCGGCTTTATCCAGGTCGGAGTGGGGCTTTTCATAATGGCGGCTCTTTACCATCTTATGGGAGCATCCCTCGCCAAGGTGAATGCGCACAAGGTGGTTGTGGTGCTTATCTACACAATTCCCGCAATCCTCATATTTTTTCTGAGCGGCAACATAAGCTGGTTCATAGGGATATGTCTCGCTGCGGGGAATTCGGTTGGCGGATGGTTTGGTGCTACGGTTTCTGTAAGGGGCGGCGAAAAGTACATAAGGATGGCCCTTGTCGTTGCCGTCGGGCTTATGGCTCTTAAGCTTTTGGGGGCGTTTTAGACCCTCGTCGGGAATCACGCGCCGGAACTTGGGAGGGGATCTGGGTCTGCTGAGGTTTTTCTCAGAAATTCATAGAGCGTGTAGTAGATGCTTTCGTTCTGGAGGAGCTTCTCGTGAGTTCCCTGTTCCACTACCTCTCCCCTGTGGATGACTATCACGTTATCCACCTTCTTTAGGGTTGAGAGCTTGTGGGTTATCACCAGCCTTGTCTGGGAGCCTGCGTTTTTCCTTATTACCCCCTGTATCCCCTCCTCAGTTTCCGCGTCCAGGTGAGAAGTGGCCTCGTCCATTATAAGGAGTTTTGAGTTCTTTCTGACCGCTTTTTCGATCGATCGGGCCTGAGTTTCCCCGGAAGAGAGCTTCTCAGCTTCAGGCACCGGGCTGTCCTGCCCGTCCCTTTCGTCGGATACGTCCTTTTCGAACAGAAACAGGTCCTGGAAAATGGCGGTTATGTTAGAGCGCAGGTACCGGTTTGAGAGTTCCTCCACGTTTATGCCGTTAAACAGTATCTCTCCCCTCTGGGGCTTGTAGAATTTGAGGATCAGGTTAACTATGGTCGTTTTCCCTGCCCCAGTGATTCCTACAAGAGCCGTGCTCTCACCGGGTCTTATTACGAAGGAGGCGTCCTTGAGCACCCACTCCTGCTCGTTATATGAGAACCATACGCCCCGGAACTCAAGCGAACCTTCGGTGCCTGCGGGCACCAGATCTCCGCTTACCTCGGGTTCTTCCGCCAGGGTGTCGTAGAGATTCTCAGAGGCGGCCACGGCGGACTGGAAGACGTTGAATTTTTCCGAAAGCTCCTGTATGGGCTTGAATATCATCCTTACGTAGTAAAGAAACGCGAGCAGGGCGCCGAGAGAGAGGTCGAGGTTCATTACCCCGATTGCCCCGTACCAAAGAATTATGCCCGTCGCGGCTATGCCCACGTACTCTATGGAGGGACGGAAAATCACGTAGATCCAGAGCTGCTGAATGTTGGCCCTGTAGTTTTCCCTGTTCACTTCCCAGAATCTCTCGAAGTTTCCTTTCTCCTTTCCGTAAAGCTTAAGGAGCACTATTCCCCTCATGCTTTCAGCGACAAAGGCGTTCAGCTTGCCTATGGTCCTTCTGATTTCCCTGTACACTAGTCTGAGCCTCATTCGGAAGATGGAGACCGTGAAAGCCAGAAATGCGGTGAGGCCGACAATTATAAGCGTAAGACCGACGTTCATCCTGAACATGATCACTAGGGTGCCGATTATGATTATTATGTCCTTTATGAAATGTATGAGAACGGAGGTGTACATTTCGTTTATGGCGTTCACGTCGTTTGTGACGCGGGTGGTTATCCTGCCCACGGGGTTTCGGTCGAAATACTGCTGGGGAAGGGTGAGTATGTGGGAGAGGGTGTGGTTCCGCATGTCGTGCATTATTCTTTGGCCCGAGTAGTGAAGAATATAGGTAAAAGCGGAGGTGAAGATGAAAATTCCGATTACGGATAAGACTACGTAGAAAGCGAGAGTCCCGAGTCTTTTTGTCTGTTTTGAGCGAAGAAGCGACACTTCCGCCTTGTCGAGTGCCTCAAGGTCAGAATGAGCCAAAAAAACGATCCCTTTGGTTTCCTCAAACAAAGAAGCGTTTCGGGCTATTATTCCCAGAACCTCCTGTTTCTGGTCTCCCTCGAATTCCCCGGGGGCGACCGCGATGTATTTTGTCTCGGAGAACGAAACGCCCGAGCGCTCAATTCTGTCTTTCTCGGAGGAGGAGAGTTTTGAAAAATCGACCAGGAATCCTCCGTTTGCAAGCGCAAGCGCGGATTTCTCCCCGAGTCCGGAAAGCACCCGTTTCGCCTCATTTCCTCCCTCCGCTTTGCTCCAGGTGGGATATATATGATTGTCGACCGCGACTTTGATGAGATAGGGAACCGTGATTTCAAGCGCCGCGGTAGCGATCATCAGGAGAAGCGACAGGGCGAAGTAAATGCGGTACTTTCCCAAAAACCCGAGAATCCATCTTAGGATTTTAAGGTCGTAGGTTGATTTCCTCTGTTTTTCCAGATCGCTCATTTTCCCACTCTAGGCCGACTGCAGTTTCTCAAGCGCGCTGTAGACTCCGCATTGCTCCAAAAGTTCTCTGCGCTCCCCGCTCTCGATTATCTGCCCGTCTTTCATGACCGCGATTTGCGAGAGTCCGCTCACAGAAGACGTCCTGTTTGAGATTATCACCACTGTGCGTCCGCGCATTGCCTCTGTCACGTTTGTTATCACGGTGTTCTCCGTCTGCGGATCAAGGGACGAGAGCACGTCATCGAGTATCAGAACCTCGGGCTTGAGCACCAGGGCCCTCGCTATAGCCAGGCGTTGTCTCTGCCCTCCCGAGAGGCTGAGTCCCCGCTCTCCCACCACGGTATCGAATCCTTGCTGAAACTCCATTATTTGTTCGTATATCTCCGCCGTTTTGGCGGCCTGTTCCACCTGTTCGCGGGTTATGTTCGGGTTTATGAAAGTGATGTTGTCATAAACCGTGCCACTGAACACGGTTATTTCCTGTGGCACGTAGACGATTGTTTCCTGGAGGCTTTTTCTCGATATCCCCCTTATGTCGATCCCGTCGACCGTTATTTCCCCCGACTCGGCCTCGTGGATTTTCATGAGCAGCTTCATGAGCGTTGTCTTTCCCGACCCCATGAGGCCCGTTATTCCCAGGGTTGCTCCGTGGGGTATGTGGAGGTTAACATTGCGCAAAGCCGGTGTGGAGCCGTAGGAGAAGGAAATCCCGGAGAATTTTATGTCTCCCTTGAGTTCGTGGTCCCTCTCTTCTTTTTGGGTCCCATCTTTCGGTTCAACCGCGAAAATGTCGTTTAGCCGGTTTATCGAAGCGTTCCCTCTTTTGAGAAGGTCAATCGCCCATCCCATGGCCATCATGGGCCAGGCGAGCATCATGAGGTAAACGAGTATGGCGGAGAACTCCCCAAGGGTTATTTCGGTGCCGATCGCTCCGGCTCCACCGAAGAAAAGAAACAGGGCCATTGCTAAGGAGGGCACGAAATATATAAACGGCTGGAAGGCTGCCCGGATTTTCACGAGGTGTACGTTTTTTTCAAGGTAATCCGCGCTTGCGCGGTCAAAATCTCGTCCCTCGGCCTGCTCAAGCCCGAACGCTTTTACCACCTTGATGCCCGAGACCGGTTTCCTTGCGCTTTCAGTGAGCTCTGAAAAGGAGTCCTGGGAGTTCTGGAATCTCCTCTCTATCATGTTTCCGAACTTGTATATGAAGACGGCGAGCGCGGGAAACGGCAAAAACGCGTAAAAAGCCATTTCGGGAGAAATGTAAATCATCGCGGCGAAAATGAAGAAAAACAGGAAGATCCCGTCGTAAGCTATGAGCAGCCCTAAACCGCAGGAGAACTTGAGGGTCTCTATGTCGTTTACCGTGTGCGCCATCAGGTCGCCGACTTTTCTCCCCGAGAAAAAATCGAAGTTAAGCTTCTGGAGGTGCTCGAAGAAGTCGTTTCTGAGCGAATACTCTATTTTCCTAGCCCCGCCCATTATGAAATACCGCCAGCCGAGGCGGAAAAAAGCCATGAACAGTCCGAGGCCGAGTATGTAGAGGGAGTACTTTGTTATGAGGGAAAAATCGGCGCTCTGCAGGGTGAGCTCATCTATTATCCACTGGATTACTATGGGAACTGAAAGCTGGGCCATATCCACCAGCGTAAGGGAGACGATACCGGTTAGAAATGAGTACCTGTACCGTAAAATAAGGGAGGAGATGCTTGTTTTTCTGACCAACGGTATACGAGTAAATATTTTTCCGGACCGAAAAACCTGGCGGCTGCCCGGTTCCGATCCTATTAGGATAAAAAGCGAATTTTAAAATCTGGGCGGTGTGCGCGACCGCCAGGAATCATTATACAGTGAAAAACCCGGAGAAGGTAATTTGCTGTGTCCGTGGGCGATTTTTGCCCGTACGGAGGTGGATAGGGTATTTTTTTCGGACGGAGGCAGAGAGAGTGGGAGATATCTCCTATCAGGTTCCCGCGGAAGTTGCGACCGCGCAGAGGGTTGTAAGAAAAAGCAGGTTCGTGGCTACCGTCGGCAGGGCCGCCACGAAACAGGACGCCGAAGATTTCATAGAGAGCGTAAGGGATCTCCATCCCGCGGCTAGCCATAACTGCTACGCGTTTTTGGCCTGTGCTCCGGGAGGGGACAATATCGGTTTCGGCGACGACGGAGAAGTGTCGGGAACTGCGGGGCGGCCCATGCTCACTCTTTTAGAGCACAGCGGTATAGGGGAAATAGCGGCAGTCGTAAGCCGGTATTTCGGAGGGATAAAGCTTGGCCCTGGAGGGCTTTTAAGAGCGTACACGGATTCCCTGAGGGCGGCCTTGGGGGAGCTTGAGCTTAAAGAGCACGTTCCGGTGAGGGCGGGGCACATTGTTTTTTCTTACGCGCATGAGAATTCCATACGGGTTCTGTTTAAGAAATCGGGCGTTACGATAACGAGCGTCGAGCGCGGGGAGGATATCCGCTTCGGTTTCACGGCACCTCTCGGCGTTGTCGCGAGCCTTGAAGAGAGGGTTGCTTCCTTGACCAGGGGGAAATCCAAGCTTGTCTGGACATAGGCAAGCGGAGCCCTCGTTGAGAGTGGTTATTCCCTGTTCTGCCGTATAGTCAAAGCCGGTATACTAACTTTCAATCAATTTCACAGGTGGAGGCGGTTATGAACGTTTACGAGTGCGTAAGATCGCTTAGTTCCGTAAGAAGTTATCTTGACGGGGAAGTTCCGGAAGAAGTCATCATGGAGGTTATGGAGTCGGGGAGATTCTCGCCGAGTGCCCACAACAATCAGCCGTGGGAATTCGTGCTTATAAAGGACCGTGCAATGCTACAGGAAATGGGAAAGTACTGCACAAGCGGCAGCTTCATCGTGCAGGTGGCTTTCGCGGTGGTGCTTCTGGTGGATCCACAAAGCAAGTGGCACCAGATCGACGGCACCAGGGCTGCGCAAAACATGGTTTTAGTGGCGTGGAGTCACGGACTCGGGTCCTGCTGGATAGGGAGGATAGAGAAGGAAGAGCTTAAAAGGTATCTGGGGGTGCCGGAAGAGTTCGACGTCCTTACTGTGCTTCCGTTCGGTTACTTTGACAAAAGGCGGGTCGCTACCGGGAAGTTGAGGAAAACTCCGGACGAGGTCTTTCATCTGGACGGTTACGGAAAAAAAATTCCGAGGTAACAGACTTGCGGGATTTTCCGCGCGACGGACGAAAAAGCATATTGACGGAGGCTTTTAAATGAAAAAGTATTTTGTCGAATTCATAGGAACCTTCTTTCTCGTCTTCACGATAGGGAATGTCGTTGTTGTTCCCGGTTCCGGGCTTTTTGCTTCCGGTGCGGGACTTTTCGCTCCTCTGGCCATAGGAGCCGTGCTAACCGCGATGATCTATGCGGGGGCTCACATTTCGGGAGCGCACTATAATCCGGCTGTGACGGTGGCGTTCTGGTTCAGGGGAAAAATGAAGTCGGGTGACGTTTTTCCCTATATGGTTACTCAGGTCGTTGCGGGCGTCTTAGCCGCCTTGGCCGTTATGCTTGTAAAAGGAGCTCCCGAGACCTTGCCCATGGAGATATCCCCCCTCCCGGCTCTCATCGCGGAAACCCTTTTCACCTTCGCGCTCTGCCTGGTGATACTTGAAGTCTCAACCTCGAAAGCAATACAGGGCAACTCCTATTACGGCATCGCCATAGGACTCACGGTTATGGGGGGAGCGTACGCGGTCGGGAGCATCTCAGGGGGAGCTTTTAATCCTGCGGTGGCGGTGGGAATGATCATAATGGGAATAGTGGATCCCTCCTCCATATGGATTTACCTGTGTGCGAATTCTATCGGAGGTTTTTTCGCGCCGGCGATCTACAAGCTCATCCACTCGGACGAGTGACTTCGCGGCGCAAAGCGTAAGGACTTCGCAGGATGAATCTTAAGAAGCTTGGAAACACGGAAGTTCTCGTTCCCGAGATCGGCCTCGGCACATGGAACTACAAGGGGGGAGTGGAGCCTCTGAGAACGGGAATCGAGCTTGGGGCTTCGCTTATAGACACCGCCGAGGGGTACTATACCGAGGACATAGTCGGCGAGGCCGTGCGGCCCTTCAGGGACGAGGTCATTATAGCGACCAAGGTTTCGGGAAGGAACTTGGCTCACGACAGCGTGATTAGATCCTGCGAAGCCAGCCTCAAGAAGCTTGGCACAGACTGCATAGATCTTTACCAGATACACTGGCCGAATCCCGTTTACCCTATAGACGAGACGATGAGCGCGCTTGAGAAGTTGGTTGACCGTGGGTGCGTGAGTTACGTGGGGGTGAGCAATTTTTCGGTAAGGCAGATGCGTGAGGCGCAGCACTATTTTCCCAACTATCCGATAGTTTCAAACCAAGTGCTCTATAACCTTAGATCAAGGGATATAGAAAAAGAGTTGCTTCCCTACTGCCTTGATAACGATATCACCGTGATGGCTTACACTCCGCTTGATGCCGGAAGGCTCTGCCGATCCCGCCACGGCAGGGTTTTATCCCAAATAGCGGCTGAGACGGGGAAGACTGAGGCGCAGGTCGCTCTTAACTGGTGTGTCTGCCGGGAGAACGTCATCGCCATTCCGAAGGCGGATTCGGTCGCAAAAACGATTGAGAACTGCGGGGCTTCGGGGTGGAGACTTTCCACTGAGCAGATTCGCAGACTGGATGAGTCTTTTTGAGCCTGCGTTTTTGTCACCCCGTTATGTGATATACTAACGGGGAACACGGAATTAAGAGGAGGAGAGTGTGCGATGAGTTTCAAAAAAACGCTTTCGCTTTTGGTTTTCTTTTTTGTCTTAGCTTTTTTTTCTTTTACCGATCCGGCTTCTGCGAGTGAACTTGATACAGGCGATACCGCCTGGATACTGATTTCAACCGGTCTTGTTCTTTTCATGATGATTCCAGGGCTTGCGCTTTTCTACGGGGGGCTTGTCGGCAAAAAGAATGTCCTTTCGGTGCTTATGCAGTGCTTTTCAATTACTGCGGTGGTAACGATCATATGGACGATCTTCGGTTACAGCATGGCTTTCGATACCACGGGAATGGTGGGGGGAGAGACTGGAGTGAACGCTTTTGTCGGAGGTCTTTCAAAGGCGTTTCTAAACGGTGTGGGCACCGATACCCTTTCGGGAACGATTCCCGAAGTTCTTTTCTTCGCCTTTCAGCTTACCTTTGCCATTATCACTCCGGGACTTATAATCGGGGCATTTGCGGAGAGAATGAAATTCTCGGCGATGCTTCTTTTTACGGCCCTGTGGGTAATATTCTGCTATTTCCCGATTGCGCATATGGTCTGGGGAGGCGAGGGTTCCTACCTCGGAGACATGGGGGTGATTGACTTTGCCGGTGGGATAGTTGTCCACATCACGGCGGGTACTGCGGCCCTGGTGGCGGCGATACTGATCGGGACGAGGAGAGGTTACCCGAATCAGGTTCCGCTCCCGCACAATCTCACTCTTACGATGATTGGCACCGCGATGCTCTGGGTTGGATGGTTCGGGTTTAACGGAGGAAGCGCCCTCGCGGCGGGGGGACAGGCGGCCATGGCTGTCGTTGTAACCCAGATCTCTCCGTGTGTTGCCGCTCTTACCTGGATATTCCTTGAAAATGTGAGGTCGGGCAAGCCGAGCGCCTTGGGTTTCGCGACGGGGGCTATTGCGGGTCTTGCCGCCATAACGCCCGCCTCGGGCACCGTGGGACCTCTGGGAGCCATAGCCATAGGGGCCGCGTCTTCCATTCTTGCCTATATAGCCGCGACCTATATCAAGTTCCGCTTCAAGTATGACGATGCTCTTGACGTCGTGGGAGTCCACGGAGTCGGAGGGCTTGTGGGAATCATACTGGTCGGAATCTTTGCGTCTACCTCCTACGGCGGTTCGATTGCTGACCTGGACATAGGCGCCCAGCTAGGCGTGCAGATATATGGGGGAATATTCACCGTTGTCTACACCGCCATAGTAACTTTTATCGTACTCAAGATCGTTGATCTCGTCGTCGGGCTCAGGGTCAGCGATGAGGAAGAGACACAAGGTCTTGACATAACCGATCACGGAGAGGTGGGTTATTACGACGTCTAGAGCCGAAGTGGGGGTTTACGCCCGCATAGTTTACGGATGAAGAACCCTCGTTCGCAGGATACGAGGGTTTGTGGCTGCGGGTACTCCATCGGGGATCCATGGGTAGTTCCGAAACAGAGGTACTCTTTTTTCGGCTGGTTCGTGATGAGCTGCGGAATAAGCTATCCGCCTAATCGGATCAACATAGAGTGCGATCGTTGCGGGGAGGTTTTCGACGTGATTGAGGGAACCGGAGAATTCCTTGAGGAATATACGCGCCGCAACCGCTGATCACATCTTGTACTTTCCGAAATCCTCAGTCGGTATGTCTTCGAGGATATCGCCCGCGCTTTGGTCTTTATCACCGACTTTTACGCTCAGGGAGGCTTTTATCACCTCTTCGTCAACCATGATGCGGCACCCCGTCCTCAGTGCTATCGCTATGGCGTCGCTCGGTCGGGAATCAACTAGGAGCTCTTCTCCATCTTTTTTTATGCGAAGACGCGCGTAAAAGGTGTTTTCCCGAAGCTCGGTGATTTCTATTTCACTGACTTCGTAGCCCGTGGCGGCGATTACGTTTTTAAGAAGATCGTGGGTTAGGGGTCTGGGTCTCGGAGTTTTTTTGATCTCCATAGCTATTGCGCTTGCCTCTTCAAATCCCACCCAAAGCGGAAGACTTTTCTCTCCTTCCTCGTCGTTTAGAATGACTACAGGCATGTCGGTAAACGGGTCGGCAACTATGCAGGAAACCTTCATCTCAAGAAACATTTTCTCTCCTCCCTTTAGTTCAGATATTGTCCTCTAAGTGAGTTCGCAAGTCCTTCGGTTACCTCTACGTCCACCATTTCTCCGATAAGTTCCTTTTTCCCGGGGAAATTAACTATCCTGTTATGCTCCGTTCTCCCGGAGAGCCAAGAAGAGTCATTCCTGCTCTCCTCCTCGACCAACACCTGCTCGGACTCTCCCACCCTCTCCATGTTTTTCGCACGGGTGATTTCCCGCTGGTATTCCTGAAGACGGGAGAGCCTCTCGCCGGCCGTATGGTCTTCTACCCTTTCGCCCGATCTCCAAAGCTCATTCCCCACTGTTCCGGGGCGCGGCGAGTACTTAAACGAGAAGGAACTGTCAAACCCCACTTCCCCGACAAGGCTCATCGTCTGCTCGAAGTCATCTTCCGTTTCCCCAGGGAACCCTACTATTATATCAGAAGATACTGCTATGTCCGGCATGGCGTCGCGGAGTCTGTTAACCGAGTCTACATACCAGCTTCTGGTGTAGGTCCTGTTCATGAGTCTAAGCACTTTGTCTGAACCCGACTGCACGGGCAGGTGGATGTGGCGGCACACCTTTGGCACCTCGGCCATGGCCTCCACCATTTTTTTCGTTATGTCTCTTGGGTAAGAGGTCGTGAATCTTATCCTCTCAAGACCTTCGAGTTCCCCCAAGACCCGAAGCAGGTCCCCGAATTTAAGCCGTTCCAGTTTCCAGGAATTAACCGTCTGCCCTATGAGCGTTATCTCTTTTACTCCTTTTGCGATCAGGTACCGCGCTTCGGCGGTTATGTCCTCAACCGGCCTGTTCACTTCCGATCCCCTTACCGTTGGCACTATGCAGTAGGCGCATTTCTTGTTGCATCCCTGCTGTATGGAAACAAACGCGGTGGGCTTTCCCTCCTCGTGGTAGGGAAGTACGTCGAATGGTTCTTCCACGTCAAAGGATGTTTCAACGGGCCTTGATTTCTTCTCCCTTATCTCTTCTATAAGCCGCGGGAGTCCGGGGATCGCTCGGGGTCCGAGCACGAAGTCAAGATGCGGCATCCTGCGGATGAGTTCCTCCCCGTAGAGCTGCGCCACGCATCCTGATACTCCGACTATGAGCTCCGGGTTTTTCGTCTTTAGGTGTTTGAATCGTCCTAGGCTGCTAAGCGCCTTCTGGTCGGCCTTTTCCCTTATGGCGCAGGTGTTCACGATTACTATGTCGGCTTCCTTGGGGTTTTTGGTGATACTGGCGCCTAGAGCGTTTTGTATCCTGTCCGAGTCGTACTCGTTCATCTGGCAGCCGTAGGTTTCAAGGTAAAGGGTGTCGGTTTTCATGATGAACTGAAATCGTAACGCATGCCAATATAAGTATCAAGTGAGGCAAGGGAAGAGACTTTGGGGGAACAATCGTCGGTTGGGCTGAATTGAATGGTGTGTTTTGATTATTCTTACGTACTCATTAAAATACAACTGGAATGCTCTGATTCGTGGGCGTCAAAGGATGATCTTTTCTATCCCGGTTCTCTTAGCGGGATTCGGAACTCTGGTTCACGGAGAAAACGGAAATGACAGACAACAAGCTGGAATCTGACTCTCCTGGCCTCGCAAGCAAAAAAGGGATATTCGCCTGGATGTCCGACATAACCCCGGAGCAGTGGAAGATATTCGGGGTGACCTTTTCGGGATGGACGTTCGGCACTATGGACATTCTGCTTTTCACTTTCGCGGCAGTAAGCATCGCGGATGTTTTCAGTTTATCTCCCAAAGCCGTCGGGGGGATTTTCTCAGTAATGCTTTTTTCTACCGCTTTCGGCGGGATTCTTTTCGGTATAGTTTCGGATTATGCCGGAAGGGTAAAGGCCATTACCTTGACTATACTTTGCTACTCTTTTTTTGCCGGCCTCAGCGCATTTTCTCCCAACATTACATTTCTTATCATATGCAGCGTGTTTTTGGGTATCGGCATGGGAGGTCAGTGGGCTTCGGGAAAAGTGCTTGTCGCGGAAACGTGGCCGAAGGAACACAGGGGAAAAGTTGTCGGCATGGTGCAAAGCGGATGGTCAGTCGGTTACCTATTGATCGCGCTTCTTGCCGCTTTGATACTCCCACGTTTCGAAGTTGAACTGGGATGGAGAATACTTTTTCTTGTTGGGGCAGTCCCGCTGCTTCTGATTTTCTACATAAGGCGCAATCTGACTGAACCGGAGATATGGCGGAAGACCTCCCGGATGAGAAAAGAGAAGAAACTCGATGCCGGAGGTCAGGAATTTACCCTGAACCAGATATTCAAGGGAGAGCTTCTACGTTACACAGTAATGTCCACCTTTCTTGCGAGCTTTTGCATGATCGCTTACTGGGGCCTGATGTTCTGGGTTCCTCAGTTCCTTGCAAGACCCATAGAAGAGGGGGGAGTCGGACTCGGGATGAAGGGATTTATGTGGATAGTACCGCTTAGCCTCGGGGCTTTCTTCGGACAAAACTCTTTCGGCTGGATAAGCGACAGGTTTGGAAGAAGGCCGATTTTTGCCTCCTTCCTGGTTATCCTAGCCATACTCATTTATTTCTTCGGGCAGTCAACGACCTTTACCCAGATTCTCATACTCGGTCCGCTGGTAGGGTTTTTCGGAGCCGGTTTCTATTCGGGATTCGGGGCAATATTCTCCGAACTGTTCCCGACCAGAGCGAGAGCCACAGCCCAGGGTTTCTGCTATAACGTGGGAAGGGGGGTGGCGGCCTTCGCACCGCTTCTCGTGGGCTACTTGGCGGAAATTAAAGGTTACGGCCCGGCGCTTGTTACCATTTCGGTTTTTGCCCTCGCCGGTGCGTTTATCGTTTTTACCCTTCCTGAAACGAAAGGCAAGGAACTTGATATATAGAGAGCTGGGGGCTTTTGCCCGCGCCTTGCATATCTTCTCTCCCGTCAGCAACAGAGCTCTGTGTTGGAACTTTTGTGCCCGCAAAGTCCATCTGGAATTCAGATCCGGGGAATTTAAGTCACTAGGCGCTTCGGGCTACGCCCTGCGAGGCTGATATGAAGAAAGCAAAAGCGGACAGTTCCATTTGCTATTAACAAACGGTATTTACATATGGAAGGGTTATCGGCATATTAATTTGTCTATAATTATAAAGAAATTTATAGTTAGTTTTAATCTATTTGGCGCTTTCTTGTAGATTTAGTAGGTTGATTTCTTCAGAAGCTCTAACGTTAGTAGGCTGTTGTGTTTTAGACATGAATAATAAGAGTCGATGGATATTGTTTGCGGTGGTGGTATCTATTCTGGCAGCGGTATCCTTCACTCCCTTGGTAATCCCCTATGGAGTGACGGAGCCATTTTTTCTAGGACTTCCTAGGACTCTCTGGGCTGGGTTGGGAATATCACTCTCCATATATGTGCTGCTTGTTTTGGCAATGCTGACGTCTAGTGGCCAAAGATAGTCTATTTATATAAGAGGAAAAAATAGACATGAACAGGGGAATGGCATTTGTTGCAGTTGCACTAGTATATCTTGCAGTGCTGATAACCCTCGCTGTTATAGGAAACAGGAAAAACAAAGGGGATGAGTACCAATTCCTTCTTGCGGGCGGCAATCTTGGAACTATAATTGGCTTCTTAACCTTTTTTGCTACTCTCTACAGTACATTCATATTGATAGGGATGCCCAATTTCTTCCGTGTACACGGTGTGGGAACGTGGATATTCCTTGGCGTTACCGATATGGTTTTAGCTGTTTTCACGCTTTGGCTCTCACTCAAATTAAGGAAAAGGATCTCTTCAACGGATTTTCGCAGCATATCGGATCTGCTACGTGAAACTTTTAGTTCCCCCGGAGTTTTCGTGTATGTTCTGGGCCTTGTCATATTCCTCGTTCCCTACATAGCAATTCAAATAAAAGGAGCGTCGGGCATTCTATCCCACACTGTTCCCTATGAAGTTCCCCAGTGGGCTTGGGCTGTAACCATACTGTTTCTTATGTATCTCTACTCTTCCATAGGAGGACTCAGGGGTATTATGTACTGTGATTCACTCCAGGGAATTGTGCTGTTTACCGTTATATGGATAATGGCATTCATTGTTTTGGAAAACTTTGGAGGTCTTGGAAAGTTAGTTCAGGCCGTAGCAGCGGAGAAACCTGAACTGTTGTCTACTCCCGGTCCCAAGGGGTTGTTATCGGTTCAGTGGCTTATCGCAGGATTTATATCAATTGTGTTGCTACCTGTGTCGCAGCCTCAGTTGACTTCGAGACTCAGCATTCTGAAGGGTTTGAACGAGAGACGCAAAATTCCGGTTTTGCATGCGTCTTTCACCTTTCTGCTTCTGATAGCAGGGCTTATAATTGGTTTATACGGTGCAGTTGCAATACCGGCTAACACGGGTCCAGAGTTCATCGGTAAACTGATACTTGAACAGAATCCTGTTATAGGTGCCATTGCCTTGATAGGCATTCTGGCGGCAGCTATGTCCACATCTGACTCTCAGTTTTTTGCTCTTGGATCTGAAATTAACAATGCTCTTGGCAGGTTTAGCGGAAAGTTAAAAGTATCTCCTATTGTTTTTGTGAAACTAGTTATATTGGTATTTTGCATAGCCTCTTTCGTTGTTGCCATGAAGAGTTCTCAGGGAATTATATCTCTTGCCGTGGCGGGATTCATGGGTACTGCTCTTATGGCACCTATGGTCCTTACCTCAATTCTATGCAAAGGAAGAAACTTCGGCACCGTAATCCCAGTTGTTACAGCTATCAGCCTAGTTGTGTTTTTAATGACGCTTTTTGGACTCGTACCGAAAATGATAATGGATTTACGCACGGATTTAATACTACTTGCCGTCAATACGCTGATTACGGTTTCAATGGTTTTAATCGAACCGAAAAAAACAAATAAAACATTCTAGTAGCTGTCTTGAAATTATTAAAAAGCTGCCCCGCTTAAATTCCTTTCAATGCATATCTCCAAAATTTTCACGCTGGCTTAGTACTGTCTTTATAGCTTCATAATCTGAAAAGTATTTTCAATCATTTAAAATATATTTAGATGATTGAATTAAAAAATTGCTGTTTAAGGACATTCCGGAAGAAAACCGGCGGATACCTGATGAAAAATGCATCCGGCAGGCCTATTTATATAGGAAAAGCCAAGAATTTGAGAAGCAGGGTCAGCTCTTATTTTAATGTCAGTGGTAACAACAGGCCTCAAATAAATCGGTTAATTAAGGAATTAGAAGACCAGTGGTAAGGACCTTAACATATAGCGGCTTCTGGTTTTTTGTATCTTATGCGCGAAAAAATTCTTGAGATTTCCGAATCTTTTCCCTCCACAACTGGGGTTTACATAATGAAAGGGGCGGGTGGCGCCCCGATCTACATAGGCAAGGCTAAAAATCTCCGCGCCCGCGTAATGTCCTATTTCCAGAGGGGGAGCGATAGAGGACAGATCCCCTACCTCGTAAAGGAAGTCGACTCTGTCGACTACGTGATTACCGAAGGGGAGAGCGAAGCCCTCTTCATCGAAAACTCACTTATAAAGCGCCACAAGCCTAAGTACAACATACGGCTCAAGGACGACAAGACTTTTTCTTCTCTTCGCCTCTCCGCGGGAGAGAAGTTCCCCAGGCTTTCGCGCACGAGGAGAATACGGGATGACGGGGCGCTTTATTTCGGTCCGTTCTCCTCGGGGAAATTTCTCAAAAGCACGGTAAATCTCGTCCACAGACTTTTTCCTCTGAGGGACTGCACCCAAGGCAAGTTCGAAAGACACAGGGCCCGTCCCTGCCTTAATTACTTTATCAAGCTCTGCTCGGGACCGTGTGCGGGCAAGATTTCGGAAGAGGATTATGGAGAGCTTGTGTGCCAGGCGACATCGTTTCTTCGCGGGGAGAGGAAAAAACTCGTGAAGATGATCAAAGAGATGATGGAGAAGGCCTCGGAGGAGGGGAGGTACGAGAACGCGGCCTACTACCGTGACCAGCTAATCAGCCTTAGGGAAAACGCCGAGATCGAAAAGGTTACCTCCTCGAAGTTTGAGGATGTAGACATAGTGGGTTTTTACCGGAAGTCGGAGCAGTACGAGTTTACGGTTCTGCTCTCGAGAGGAGGCTCCGTGGTCGACAAGCTTGATTTCTCCGTGAGGAGTCGCCACGGCGACGAAGCAGAATGTGTGAGGGAATTTCTAGGCAGGTTTTATTTCTCAGATCACTATGTTCCTAAGAGAATCCTGCTACCTCTTTCCATAAGGGACCGCGGAGGGTACTCGGAGTGGCTCAGCGAGAAAAGAGGAAAGCGGGTTTACGTTGAAGTTCCCAGCAGGGGACCCAAAAGTGAGCTTTTACGCTTCGCCATGAAAAATGCGCGGGAGGGTTTTTCGAGAAAGGCCGAGGAAAAAGCTAGGCAGGGCACGCTTCTTCGAAGCATAAGAAAGTCAACCGGGATAAAACGGATTCCCTATACCATAGAGTGTTTTGATATATCGAATATTCAGGGGAGCCAGACGGTCGCGTCGCTTGTAAGGTTTCGAAACGCAAGATCGGAGAGGGACAGGTACAGAAAATACAGAATCACGGCCACCAAGGGGCAGGATGACTTCCGATCGATGTATGAGGTAGTTTACAGAAGGGCTCTTAGGGCGGCGGAGGACAACTGGGATCTTCCGGACCTGATACTCATAGACGGAGGTAAGGGGCAGTTAAATGCCGCTTATGCGGCACTTCGGGACTGCGGGGTGCAGGATGAAGTCGATCTTGCCTCTATAGCGAAAACCGAAGGTCGATCCGGAGTCGACAGGATTTACGTGCACGGGAAGGGCGAGCCCTGCGATTTCTCTTCCAACAAAAAGGGCATTTACTTCTTGATGAGGGTAAGGGACGAGGCTCACCGCTTTGCAATTACTTATCACAGGGGACTAAGGAAGGACAAAACCTTGGCTTCGCAGATGGACGGCGTCCCGGGCATAGGGAAAAAAAGAAAATTTCTGCTTCTTAACCACTTCGGGAGCGTGGAGAAGATAAAAGGGGCCACTGCCGAAGAACTTGCCTCCGTTAAGGGCATGACGAAACGGGCTGCGCGGAACATAAAAGAGTTTTTGCGCTAGTTGGTTGAGCACCAAATTTGATCATGGCATGCGGATTTCCCTGCTGAACTTGGTAGCTGATCCGTATCGGCTAATCCTGAAGACAGAATTCAAGTATGGCCTTTCCCGCGTGAAGCTTGTTCTCGGCTTGCGTGAAGGCGACGCAACGTGGACTGTCCATGACTTCCGCGGTTATCTCTTCTCCCCTGTGTGCCGGAAGACAGTGCATTATCAATGGATCTTTGTGGCAGAAGGAGAGAAGATCTTTGTTTACCTGAAAAGGCCTGAAGACCTTGGTTCCCTTTCTTTCTTCCCCCATGCTTACCCAGACGTCGGTGTAGATCACGTCGGCGTCTCTTACCGCGGAGGCGGGATCGTGGGTAACTTCGATTTTGGAGTTTCCGCGCTCCTCGGCCTCGCTCATGATCGTCGGGTTGGGTTCATATCCCTCGGGAACCGCAACCGAGAGGTCAAATCCCATTATCGCAGAGGCGGCCACGAAGGAGTTGGCGATATTGTTTCCGTCGCCGAGAAAAGCAAGCTTGAATCTCTCGGGGTTTATTCCCTGCTCCGAAATCGAGAAAAGGTCAGAAATTATCTGCGTGGGATGTTCAAGGTCCGTAAGAGCGTTTATCACGGGGACTGCCGAGTTCTCAGCGAGTTCCAGGACTTTTTCCTGCCCGTAGGTTCTTACTATTATCCCGTCAAGGTAAGAAGAGAGGATCTTCGCCGTGTCGGCTATGGTTTCCCCCCTTCCGAGCTGGGTATCCGCCGGGTTCATGTAAATTGCCTGGGCGCCCAGGTCAAAAAGGCCTGCTTCAAAGGAAAGCCTGGTTCTGGTCGACTGTTTTTCAAAAAGAAGACCTACCGACATTCCTTCAAGGTTTTTGGGACTCTCCCCCTGTTTTTTCAGTTCCTTGAGTTCGCCCGCGCGGCGGATTAATCCCCTGAAGTCCTTTTTCTTAAGGTCTGAGACGGCAAGAAGATTCCTACCCACTTGAAATTACCTCCTCGATGGATTTCGTTATCGTCGCGACGGCAAAATCAATTTCCTCTTCGTTCGTATTAAGCGGAGGAAGAATCCGAAACACGCATTCAACCGTAAGTATAACCAGAAGTCCGTTTTTGACTGAAACCGAAAAACACTCCTGCGCGAAACGCCTGTCTGAGAACTCAACCCCGATTATAAGCCCTTTTCCCCTTATCTCCTTTATGTGCCCGGGATATTCTTTCCATAGCTCCCCAAGCTTGCCGAGAAAATAGTCTCCGAGCCTGCCTGCTTCCTCGGCCAGGTTTTCTTCAAGTATCGTTTCCATCGCGGCGCATGCTGTGCCCGCGGCCAGAGGATTTCCGCCGAAAGTGCTTCCGTGGGCCCCGGGGGTAAAATGCTTCGCCACGTCCTCAGTAGCGAGAACCGCGCCGCACGGCACACCGCCGCCGAGAGCCTTTGCGAGGGCCACTATGTCGGGCTTTATATCCTCGTGCTCGTAGGCGAAGAGCTTTCCCGTCCTTCCCATCCCGACCTGGATTTCATCGAGTATGAGCAGCATGTTATTCTCCCCGCAGATCTCACTTACCCGCCTCAGGTATCCCGGAGGCGGAACGATGACCCCGTTTTCTCCCTGCACCGGCTCGAGAATCACCGCGCAGGGACTTGTCTCGGCGACGAGTCGCGCGATCGCGTCAGAATCCGCGTAGGGAGCGAAGTGAAATCCTTCGAGAAAAGGAGAGAACCCTTCCCTGTATTTTTCCGATCCCGTGGCGCTTAGCGCTCCGAGGGTCCTTCCGTGAAAAGCTCCTTCGGTTGAGATAATCGCGTGTCTTCCGCCGTTTTGCGCTCCCCATTTCCTGGCGAGCTTTATCGAGCCCTCAACCGCTTCGGTTCCGCTGTTGCAGAAAAACACCCTGTCGGCAAAGGAGTTTGATATGAGCATTTCTCCGAGCGCGCTCTGGTTTTCTATGTTAAAGAGGTTCGAAGTGTGAACTAGGGTGGCGGCCTGGGCTGTTATGGCCTCTGTGATTTTCGGGTGGCAGTGCCCGAGGTTGTTAACTGCTATACCGGTTGTGTAGTCAAGGTACTTCTTTCCTTCCGTGTCCCAGAGCCACGAACCGCTTCCCTTCCGCATCGTTATGGGAAGGCGGCTGTAGGTTTCCATCAGGTGTTTTCCCTTCGGGTCTTCCATTTCCCTTGGCCTCAAAGGGTTATCTCCGTTCCTATTCCGGAATCGGTAAGAAGCTCGAGTATGAGGGCCCTTTTTACAGTCCCGTTTATTATATGAACCTTCTCTACACCTTCTTCCAGAGCCTCAAGCGCGCACATCACCTTCGGGATCATTCCGCTGTTTATGGTTCCGTTCCTGATAAATTTTTTGGCCTGCCTTTTTGTTACTGAGGATATGAGATTCCCTTTTTTATCAAGGATGCCGTCCACGTTGGTCAGCAGGATGAGCTTTGCCGCGCGAAGCGCACCGGCTATTTTTCCCGCAGCATGGTCCGCGTTTATGTTGTAGGTGGTTCCGTCCTCCCCCGCGCCTATGGGGGCTATTATCGGTATGATGTCCTTGCCTTCGAGCATCTTGATTAGCTCGGGATTTACTTCTTGGACTTCCCCGACATACCCGAGGTCCGAGTCCTCGGGTATGTCTATTTTGTGCTCGGCGGCGAATTTCTGCAGGTCAAATTTTTTCGCCTTTATGAGCTTTCCTTCCTTTCCCGAAAGTCCCACGGTTTCCATCTGGTGTTTATTTATCGACGTTACGATCTGCTGGTTTATCTTTCCGACCAGCACCATCTCGACCACTTCCATTACCCGCTCGTCGGTAACTCGAAGCCCGGCGACGAAGTCGGATTCTATTCCTAGTCTGTTGAGATGCTCCTGGATCTGAGGGCCACCCCCGTGCACTACCACCGGTTTTATCCCGACGTACTTCATGAGTATCAGGTCACGCACGAAATTCACGAGATCTTCGTTGGCGACGCTACCCCCGTATTTGACCACTACAGTTTTGCCGTGAAAAGCCTCTATGTACGGAAGGGCTTCAACCAGTATCTCCGCCTTTTTTGCCGAACTATCCATGAAAAATTCCTTTCTGCGAAAGAAACATTATATAGCAACCAGGATTTTTATTACAACATCCCGGGGATAATCATATACGAGAATTCGGGTCTTGGGGCAGAGCATGAAGATGCGGGTATCGTAGGTGGAGAACTCCGGCCGCAAATGAGAAACCACTTGCGGCCGGAGATGCAATTTCGGTTTAAGAGGTTTCCCCGAAGCTGCCGGTCCGTTAACTCCCGTGCCTGTAGGTCAGCTGCACTCCGAGAATCCTGCCTTTGGCAAGCGGTGAGAATGTGCCGCCTAGGGGCACACCCGATAAGTCTGGGGGTAGCTGGCTGTCGCCTCCATGTTTGACTTCGTCAAGGATGTTTTTGGCGTAAAGACCGATGGAGAACCGCCAGTTGTTGGGGTAAATATCCACCCCGGCGTCAAGGATGTTCTGCTCCTGTATATAGCCCCTGTTGTCATCGGTGAAGTATGATTTATCGCGGTAGGCGTAGTTTATGCGAGAGGTCATCCGACCCCAGCTGGTCGTTCCCGTGTCATGGGTGAGTCCCACGCTGTAAGTCCACTTCGCGGCGCGGGGAAGTTCGAGGGCTAGATCATTTTCATCCACGCTGCCATCCAGATTCAGATCGTGTTTCACTTTTGTGTACTCGGGGTTTACGTATCCTGCCGAGCCGATCAAAAGCAGGTTCTCCGTGATGGCGAACAATCCGTCAAGCTCAAAGCCGTAGGTTTCAACGTCGGCAGTGTTGTCGATCAACTGAACTATACCGAGTGCTGGATCGGGAAAGTTAATTTCCCTTTGCATGTCATCAATCATGTTGTAGAAAACCGCCCCGTAGAGACGGCCGCGGTCTTTTGAGATCTTGAATCCGGCCTCGAAGCTGTCGATCATTTCTTCATCATATGGTCCCGGGGAATAGTCAGGCGAGAGGTTTCGAAGGTTGTAGCCTCCGGATCGGAATCCCCTGGTCCAGTGTCCGTAAACGTTGGCCCCGGGGCTTATGTGGTAGGCGGCGCCGAGCTTGGGTGACCAACTGTGCCAGGTTTCCTCGCCGGTAAAGTCAAACTCGCAAGGTGGACCTTCCACGATGTTGCAGGATGGTGCTAAAGACGCTGGGGGCTGGATGGTGGAGATCAAGGCTATTTCAGCCTCTCTTTTCTCGCGCGTGTATCGCGTTCCCGCAGTAAGCGTCAGCTTACTTGTGAGATCATAATCCAAGGACATAAACAGGCCCAGAGTCTCAATGTCATAGTTTCCGCCTCCAGGCTGAGCTACGTCCGTTCCCGGTGGTAGCTGACCAGACATCGCAAGAACATCGGTAAGCAGAGAACGGCGCTCATGATAGTTAATCTCGTTTGTAAAGTAGTAAACTCCCGTGGTCGCGTGAAGCTTCTCGAGAAATCTGCCCGAATAACGCAGCTCGTTGCTCAACTGGCTGTAATTGCTCCATGCCTCCGCGTGGAGGAGGTTAAGCCGCGAAGAGTCAAGGTCAAGCGCGGAGAAAGTTTCTGAATCGCGCCAGCCGAAGATGTTTGTTATGGTGCCGTCGCCAACATCCACGTCCCAGTCCATCTGGGCGGTGAAGAAGTGAGTATCGTTTTCTCTTTTGCCCTCTTCATCGATGCTGAAGTCGTGGCTGTCGCGGTCAAAGGGGGCCAGCGCGTTTGTGTTCCCGAACCCGTTTGTGTGGCTCTGGGCCGCGGGGCCATCGCCGTCAACACTCTCGTACTGATATCTGAGCACCAGGCTCAAGTCGTCCGTGGGTTCCCAGACGAGCACCGGCCGTACCATCCGGACATCCAGATCGCCGAAAGCTTCTCCGGTGTGGAGGTTCTTGAACCAGCCGTTATCCTGGTTCGTGTACGCGGTTATCCTTGCACTGACGGTTTCACCCAAAGGTCCTCCCACCGTACCCATGTAATAGCTGTTCAAGCTCTCCCCGCCTCCTTCAAACGAAGTGCGAAAAGACATCTCAAGTGTATCGCCGGGTTTTTTTGTGTTCACAAGTATAGCGCCTCCGGTCACGTTACGGCCGAAAAGCGTTGCTTGGGGTCCCCTCAGCACCTCGATGCTTTCAATATCAAACGTATCGAACAAAGTGCCGTTTGTAGCCCCTACGTACACGCCGTCAACAAATACTCCCACGGTCGGGTCGACAGACGGTATGGAACTGTTTATCCCGAGGCCGCGGATCGAGAAGTTGGCGATTCCTCCCACCGTTCCGATATCATCAAGCGCGACGTTGGGCATCGTCACCGAGAGACTTTCGAGGTCTCTTACCTTAAGGGTGTCGATTTGTTCGGAACTAAAATGCGTTACCGAGAGCGGAACGTTTTGAATCGGTTCTTCCCGCTTCCGGGCGGTTACCGTGATCTTTTCAAGAAGAACGCTGCTTACGCCAAAGGCTTCTTGGGCATTGGCTCCTGTGCTGGTGATAAGAATCAAGATTGCTCCCGCGACAAACGTGGCGAAAAGTGCTTTTATCCGAGATCTTAGTTTCCTGTGAATCATGTTGGTAATCCCCCTTATTGCATTCTTTAGGTATAGACGATACTTTTCTCAAATCTCCATTATAGCATGAATCGGACCTTGATCGCACGATTTTTTAGGGCGGAGCGGTGAGGGGGTTGTTGGGTACCTAAAGGAGTCCCAGCGCCTTTTTTTCCTTTATTGGGGTTTTTCTCACCCTTACCTGAAACTGCAGCTCGGCTTCGGCTCCGTCACCGTAGAAACTTCCCGAAACGGGGGCGATAAGCCCGTTAGTCGCCCCGCTTGCGACCGCGACGTGGTGGTCTGCGACCGCAAGGCCCGCTGAAGGGTCATATCCTCTCCACCCCCCACCCGGCAAATAGACCTCTGCCCAGGCGTGAAGCTCGTTCCCTGTCCTACTCCTTTCACTTAGCGCGTAGCCGCTTACGTGCCTGCATGCAAGCCCCGCGGAGCGGCAGACGCTTGCGAAAAGCTCCACAATATCCCTGCATGACCCCCTTTTCTCTCTGAGAGTTCTTTCGGCGGGCCAGGGGGCGCCCTCATCTCTTACCACGTGGGGGAAGTTCTCGTATATGTGCTCGCAGAGCGAGAGAATGAAATCCGTGGTCCTCCCCCGGGTCTCGGAAAGAATGGTTTCGCTGAGTTCTGTGACCGCAAGGACGGTTTTTCTGCTCACCGCCAGGTAAGGACCTAAAGCGGCCTTCTGTTCAGGAGGATATTGCATCGGCAGGTCGAGGAACCTCGTGTCTGATACTATGAAATCAAAAGGGTTTTCGCGAAGAGTTTCAACGACGCAATGGGTATCGATCGCGAGGCTATCGCACTCGTCCGTAAACCAGAGCGTAATTGTGGTGTTTCCGTCAAGGTCGGAGTTTACGCTTCTTCCCGTTTCCGGGGGATCGGTCTTGAGCGAGAACATGTGGGTCATCTGTCCGCCCCCGTCTCTAGGGCGAAGCCTCACGATGTGCGGGGCCAGGACGACTCTTTTCCCGTAGGAGTAGGTCGTGTTGTGATTTATGCTAAGGAGCACTTTTAGGGCTTCCGTTGAGAACCTTCTTTACCCATTCCGCAGGCATTTCCTCGGCCGATTTTCTAAGCCTCTCTTGCCACCACTCGGATATGTCCGCCAGTTCGTTTTCGGTGAAGCTGTACTGCTCGAGGCAGAAGGAATTGGTTCTGTAAACGATAATATCTAGGGGAAAATCGACGTCTATGGCGTTTATGCGGCTTGAATCGAACGCGAGGTACGCGATGCGAAGTGCGGTATCAAGGTTTGTGTCGTAGGTAAGGGTCCTTTTTATAATGGGTTTTCCATATTTCGATTCGCCTATTATCACGTAGGGGGAAGTAGTTCCCACGTTAATCCAGTTTGCCTGGGGGTAGACAAGGAAAAGCTGGGGTTCGGGGTCGTTTTCGAATTGTCCTCCTATTATGGAGTACATGTTGAAGGGAAGTCCCGAATCGGAAAGTGCCTCCCCGTCTTCCTCCTTTACTCTTCGAAGCTGCTTTGAGAACAGGTTAACGGCCTTGTAAAGACGGTCTAGGGGTTCTTCTGAATGCTCAAGCGCCTCGTCAAGATAGGTGATCGTTTTGTCTCTGGCTGAGCGAAGTCCCGAGGTCATAAGGAAAAAGGAATTCTCCCCGGCCCTGTGAGAGGTGACTTTCTTTGCCCTTATGGCTTCGTTCCCCGTTATTATGAGATTGTCGGCAAGCCCGATTATCCCTTCCTTGAGTTTCATTCCCACGCAGAAAGTCATCTTTTTCTTCCTATTAGATGTCGTCAAAGCCCCGAAGGGCGCTATCTTTTACACTGTAGCTGAAATAGTCGTCGTATATGCAGCTTCCGATCTCGTTTATGTGGGACTGGAAACTCTTTAGGTACTGGTGCATTCCGCGCTGTATTATCTCCCCGACGCTTATGAATCGAAGGTCCGATAGAAGCCTTCCCATTTCCTTTTCGGTTTCGTTGTTGTAGGATCCCGCCGGGCTGTTGGATATGCAGTGAAGCGACTCGTCGGCCCGTGTGACACAGTAGATTATCGAGCGGGGAAACTGGTTATCAAGGATGAGGAAGTCAAGCACGTTGCCAATGGATATCTGCTGGTGCTTCGCCTTGTAGGTCTCAAGGGCGCTTGTTGATTTCAGCAGCGCTATCCACTGCATGTTGTCTATCGACGTTCCCACGAGCTCCGCCTTGGGAAGCAGGGTGTAGTACTTCACGTCGAGGATTCTGGAGGTGTTATCGGCCCGCTCCATCTGCTTTCCAAGTTCCGAGAAATGCCACGCTTCCCCGTGGGATATGCTGATGTAGCCCGATCCGTGAAAAAGAAGGCTCTGCACTTTTGCCACTTCGCAGAACTTGCCGGGATTGTCGAGCAGCTTCTCCTTGGCTTCCTCGCTGTTTAGCCTGTGGTAGAAACGGTTTATGAGAAGCCACATCTCAGAGGATATTATTTCCCTAACGGAACTTGCGTTCTCACGGGCGCAGTTAACGCAGGAGATGATGGAGTTCGGGTTGTTGCGGTCAAGGACCATGAAGTTTACTACATTCTCCCGGGTAGTGCTGTCATAAAGGCTCCTGAAAAGTTCCATGTCTCCTGTCACCTTTACTATGGGGTCCCATTCCTGCTCAACGGAATCGTGGGTATCGATGGCAAGGCCCAAGTTGACGCTTATGAGCCTCGCGGTGTTCCCGGCGCGCTCAGCGTAGCGGCTCATCCAGTATATTGATTCTGCGACGCGGCTTAGGATATTCTGCCTCCTTTGCCCTTGGTGTTCTTTGCAGGAGCAAGTACCCAAGTGTCCTTGCTTCCCCCGCCCTGAGACGAATTAACTATCATCGAACCTTTACGGAGAGCTACTCTGGTCAGACCTCCGGGCAGGACGAATATCTCCTTTCCATAGAGGATAAAGGGTCTCAGGTCAACGTGGCGTCCCTCGAAGTGATCGTCCACTATCACGGGAGCCCGGGAGAGGGACATGGTCTTCTGGGCTATGTAGTTTCTGGGATCCGCTTTTATGGCTTTTTTAGCCTGGGCGAGCTCTTCCTTGGTGGCCTTGGGCCCGAACACTATTCCGTATCCTCCGGATTCATTCGCGGGTTTTACGACCAGCTTCTCTATATTGTCGAGCACATACTTTCTGGCCTCGTCCTCCTCGCATATATACGTCGGTACGTTCGGGATCACGGGATCTTCCCCGAGATAGTACTTTATTATCTTCTCCACGTAGGCGTATATTATCTTGTCGTCGGCCACCCCTCCTCCGGGAGCATTAGCTATGGCGACGTTTCCAGCCTTGTAGGCGCTGAAAACCCCCGGAACTCCCAGCACGGAATCCGGGCGGAACACCTGAGGATCGAGGAAGTTGTCGTCTATCCTTCTGTATATGACGTCCACTTTCTCAAGCCCCTTGGTAGTTTTTAGGTAAACGAAATTGTCAACTACCACGAGATCCCTTCCCTCGACAAGCTCTATTCCCATCTCTTTTGCCAGAAATGAGTGTTCGAAATAGGCCGAGTTATAGATCCCGGGGGTGAGAAGCACCACCTTGGGGTTGGCTGTTCTGTCAGAGAGCAGGTACTGGAGGGTATCATGGAGATGGAGTCCGTAATCGCTTATGGGCATTATCTCGACGGTGCCGAACACCTTGGGGAACGTGCGCTTCAGAAGCTCGCGGTTCTCAAGCACGTAAGAGACACCGGAGGGGGAGCGCAGGTTGTCTTCCAGGATGTAGAAGTTTCCGTCCGAATGTCTTATCAGGTCCGTTCCCGTGATGTGACACCAGATATTCTTAGGCGGGGAAAAACCGACGCAGTCAAGGCGAAACTCTCTGCTCGAGAGAATAAGCTCCTTCGGAACAACCTTGTCCCTCAGAATCTTCCGGTCGTTGTATATGTCGTCTATGAAGAGATTAAGCGCGTGGATTCTCTGTTTGAGGCCCCTTTCTATGAGTTCCCAGTCCTCGGCCGATACTATCCTCGGAATTATGTCAAAGGGGAAGATGTTTTCCTCGGAAGCCTTCTTTTGTTCCGAGTAGAGGGTGAAGGTGACCCCCATCTCAAACAGGTTCATCTCGGCCGCTTTCTGCCTCTCGATAAGTTCTCCTTCTGAGAAGCTTTCTATCCTGTCGGTTAGAAAGCGGGTCCACTCATGCGGCGTGGCGTTATCCTCGAAGACCTCGTCGTAAAATCCTTCCGTGTCGTAGTTTTTAAAATCCATATAGGCTCCAAGGATTTTTTCGAAAAATCTAACCAAAAGCTAGGGTTATGACAAAGACCCCCTAGAGTATGTACCTGCTTAAATCCCTGTCCTTGACTATGTCGGCTATTTTCTCTTCTACGTAGCTTTTGTCTATAACGATTTTTTTCTCCTTCATGTCGGGAGCGTTAAAGGAGATCTCGTCAAGCAGCTTTTCAAGAACGGTATGAAGCCTTCTGGCTCCTATGTTCTCCGTTGAACTGTTAACCTCGGCCGCGGTTTCCGCTATTTTCTCTACCGCTTCTTTGCTAAACACGAGGTTTATGTCCTCGGTCCTCATAAGCTCGGTGTACTGTTTTATAAGAGCGTTTTCGGGCTCGGTGAGGATACGTATGAAGTCGTTTTTGGTGAGTGCCTCAAGCTCAACCCTTATGGGAAAGCGTCCTTGGAGTTCGGGTATGAGATCAGACGGTTTTGAGACGTGAAACGCCCCGGCTCCTATGAAAAGGATGTGATCGGTTCTCACCATCCCGTGCTTGGTGGTGACGCTGCTTCCCTCAATTATAGGGAGAAGATCCCTCTGCACCCCCTCCCTTGAAACGTCAGGGCCGGAGACGCCGTTTTTCCCGGCGACCTTGTCTATCTCGTCTATGAAGATTATCCCAGAGTTCTCGGTTCTCTCTAAAGCGAGCTGGGTTACCTGGTCCACGTCTATTAGCCTGCGGGCTTCTTCCTCCGTGAGGATGTCCAGAGCCTCGGGTACTTTTACCTTTCTTACCTTGGATTTTTTGGGCATGAGGCTTCCGATCATCTCCGAGATGCCGGGGTCCATCTCCTCCACTCCCGCCTGGCTGAACACCTGTATCGGAAGGGACCTTGCCGTTATCTCTATCTCGACCTCCCTGTCGTCGAGCTTTCCGTCCCAAAGAAGCTTCCTCATCTTCTTCTTGGTCTCGCTCATTTTTTTCTTTGCCTCGTCCACATCTCCATCCGCCTCCGTGTCGGGGCGCGTCGGAACGAGCAGGTCTATGAGCTTATCCTCGGCAAGTTCTCTTGCCCTCGTGTTAACGGAAAGAGTTTCTTCCTCTGTGACCATGTTGACGGCTATCTCCGTGAGGTCCCGTATCATCGACTCTACGTCTCGCCCCACATAGCCGACCTCGGTGAATTTCGATGCCTCGACTTTTACGAAAGGCGCCTGGGCTAGCTTTGCCAACCTGCGGGCTATTTCGGTTTTCCCCACCCCGGTTGGTCCCATCATCAGGATGTTCTTAGGAGAGATCTCATCCCGAAGCTCAGGGGATACCTTCTGTCTTCTCCACCTGTTTCTAAGGGCTACCCCCACGGCCCTTTTGGCCATGTTCTGTCCAACTATGTACTTGTCGAGTTCCGAAACTATCTCTCTGGGGGTGAGGTAGGATTCCTGGGACATCTACTTTATTTCCTCTATGGATATATGGCTGTTTGTGTAAATGCAGATGCCGGCTGCGATCTCAAGTGAGCGCTCTACTATCTCCGTGGCGGACAGCTCTGAGTGCTTTGCCAGCGCGAGTGCGGCCGCCTGGGCGAAGGGACCTCCAGAACCTATGGCGATCACGCTCTCATCGGGCTCTATTACGTCTCCGCTTCCCGAGATTATGAGCATGGTCTCAGCGTTAGCAACTATAAGCAGGGCCTCGAGTCTTCTCAGGATCCTGTCCGTTCTCCACTCCTTTGCGAGTTCTACCGCCGCGCGCTTGAGGCTACCCCTGAATTCCTCAAGTTTTCCCTCGAACTTGTCAAAAAGCGTCATGGCGTCTGCGGTTGAGCCCGCGAATCCGGCGCAGATCTTCCCGCCGTACATTTTCCTTATCTTATTCGCGTTATGCTTTACCGCGGTTGCCCCCATGGTCACTTGGCCGTCGCCCCCCAAGGCCACTCGGCCGTCTTTTTTAACGCAGAGTATCGTGGTTCCGTGAAACTGGCTCATGGTCTTTTTCCTTTTCCCCGGCGCCTAAGCGTTCGGGTGGGTCTTGTCGTACACTTCCATTATGCGCTCGACCGAGAGGTGGGTGTATCTCTGGGTCGTCGAGAGGCTTGCGTGGCCGAGCATCTCCTGGATCGCCCGAAGGTCCGCGCCGCCCGCGAGCAGGTGGGTAGCGAACGAGTGCCGCAGCACGTGAGGGCTTACGTTTTTCGATATCCCCGATACTAGGCCGTATTTTTTTATTATCCGTGCGAGGCTTCTAGTGGTTATCCCGCGCCCCCGGGAGTTAAGGAATATACGGTCGGATACGGGTTTTAGCTCCTCCCTTATGTCGAGATATTCCCCGAGGGCTGAAAGCGCCTTTGATCCCACGGGAACAATCCTCTCCTTGTTTCCCTTCCCGCGAACCCTTATTATCGCTTCTCCAATGCTGAGATCGGCAAGCGTGGCTCCGGCAAGTTCGCTTACCCGGAGACCACTTGAATAAAGAAGCTCGAGAACCGCCCTGTCCCGCACGCGAAGCGGGCTTTGCTCCGGGTCCTTTACGTCGACTAGATTGAACACCTCATCCACGCTTAAAAACACTGGTAGATGTTTTTCTTTTTTAGGGGTGCGCACGAGTTTCGCGGGATTCTGCGCCACTATATCCTTTCTTACGAGATACGAGAAAAAGGATCTAACGGCCGATATTTTTCTCTCGACCGAGGCGGGGGAGTTTTTCCCGTAGAGCGTGGATACGTACGCGTTTATGGTCGCTATGTCTGCGTCCTCGATTTTTTTTTCTTCTTTTAGGAGAAAATCACGGAAATTCTCAAGATCGCCCCTGTAGGCCTTTACCGTGTGTTCCGAGTAGTTTCTTTCGTCCGAGAGGTGTTTTATAAAGCTTTCGAGCAGTTCGTTCATCTACTCTTCAAATATATACGTTCATTTGCTTTGGACAAGGGATAAGGAAACTATTATTAAGGGCGAACAGAGTCGTTTGGTCTCTCGGCGTGAAGTGTTAAGAGGGTTGTTTTTCTTTGTGATAACGGTAAAAATTGACCAGTTAAACTTACTTGCGAACAAGGATGGTGAAGTCCTATCCCCCTTGGAAAAAAGAATAAAATTTCCGAGCGGCTCTCCGACGGGTTTAGCAAGGTTGCCGATCTTAAATCAAAGGTAGCTTCCGTAAAACCTGATTTCCTGCCGTCACTAAGACTTCTTGACGCATTTGATGAAACTGAAAAGCTGTTTGCGAACCTCCCGAAAAAATCGGTCATAGGCTTTTTCGGCACCGCGGGCTCTGGCAAATCGACTCTTATTAACACCGTTATCGGCGAGGATTTTCTGCCGACGGGAGAGAGTCTCACCACCGGTCTGGTCACCTTAGTCGGACACACCGAACATAGGCCGGCTTCCCTCACGGCCAAGATCGCGCTTTTCAAAGAGGGATTCAATCCCCACATGATTCACGATCCGGATCACTTTGCGGGGCATCTGCTTGAGCAGGGCGGTACGGAACTGTTCTCCCGCACGGGCGAAGCGCATTTTGCCGTGGTCTTCTGCGGAGCCGACATTTGCCGCCACGTGTGGCTTATGGATACCCCAGGAGATCTCTACGGCCCCGGCGGGGGGAAAACGCTTAGAAGCGTTGAGTTTGCAGACGGTTTTGTCCAGCTTTCTCCGCATTCCGGCTTTTTGCGACAGGATGATCTTGGGCTTTTTTCGAACATTATACGCCGGTGCCCGCCGGTTGAGGCTTATGAGGTGACGAACCACATGCTTTTCGTTCAGTCCCGCTGCGGTGATATAGAGTTTGGGGAGATCCGTGCGGTTTCCGACGCCGCGATTAAAAGAGTGAAAAGACGGCTTTACGATACGGCCTTTGAGTTCTTGGAAGAAGCCGATCTTATAAACGCGCTTCCGGGCGAAGAGGAGCTTGCCGCGAGGGTTCAGCCGTTTTCGCGCGAAAGCGAGCGTCTGGCAAGCCAGACACTTGGAAGGATTAACGACATGGCCGCGTATCTGGTCCTTAACAACCAGCGTACCGTCGAGGACGACATAGACCGGGCGCTTAACCGCCTAAACAGGGTCTTTCATAACGCGATTGACGTGGCAGAAGCCCTTCAGTACACGATGAAAAAAGCGTCCGACAGATCGGAGGAGCTAAAGGGTCATATCGAGCATTTCCGTGATAGCGAAGTGGGGAGGGTTGTGAGCCGGCTCACGGAACTTACGAAATCCTGCGAGGGGAAGAGGTCTTCTGATCTTGAGTCGATGAGCAATTATTTTGAGGCGATAGTTTCCGAGAAATTTCTGGCGGCCCTGATAGAGGAGAGCTTCGATGATGAAAAAGAAGCACGGGAAGATATCGGCAGTTACGTCGGACAGCTGCTTGCGCTCAGGCTTGAGAGCGTTTTGGAGAAAAGCGGCAAATTGATATCGGCCGAGGTCGAAGAGCTGCTCGCGGAGTGGAAGAGAGTTCAGCCGTCGATGTGGCATCTCCAAGCCTTGCCCGGCGCGAAAGACCCCGATCACGGCATGTCCGCTTTTGACCCACGGGCGAAATTCATAGAAAGACTAAGGGGCCCCGATACCCTGGGAGCGATGTCATTTTACGTGAGATCTTTTCTGGCTGCCAACATGGGGCAGACAGTGCTTATCGGGAACGCCGAGGGATATCTGCTTTCCCTCATGCTTGCGAATCATGCCACAAGGGCCGCTTCCCTTGTTGCAGCCCTCGGCAGACCCGTGACCCTAGGTTTTTTATCGACTGCGGCGATCGGCTGTCCCGATCAGGGCGGAGGTGCCGGTTCTTGGCAAAGAGGCCTTGCGGCCGAGGTTGCGCGACGGGTACGCGAAGAAAACGTCTGGGCTGACTGTGAAAGGACTATTAACGATTTCTGGCAGAATACCGAGGAAGCGATAGCCGCGGGTCTTACGGGGTTGCACCGCGGAAGCGACGAATATCTGGAATTGTTCGTGGCGGATGTCTCAAGGGAGTACACCGAATCCGAACTTGACGCATATAGTTGGACCGTGAGAAAGGTTTCTGATTCTTTTAGTCCCGTGCCGCCGCCCAAGATGGGGAGAGCGGTTCTTTTAACCAGCATTATTCTGGCCGCTTGCATTCTGGCTTTTATCCTTCTACATTTCCAGAAGCACCACCCGCACGGGGGCTTTCTGCCGTGATTTCGCGCGGTTCCGTGCCTGAAAATCTTGGTCTGATCGCATCACCTGTTTTTCCTTATTCATAAACGGCGGGAATCCGACTTCAGGTGAAGTTGCTGTCGCCTCGCTCGGCAAATGTTTTTCTTCCATGATTTCTCGTGCCGGGTTTTCCATTTTAACGATATCTTATTAATCACAAAAGGGATATAAAATGATTTATAAATGATATGCTTATAGCTCATGCGATGGAATTGGCAACGGCCCGAATGGCCTGATTTTACCTATGAACCGAAACTTCTCGAGGGTTCGGAGCATGATTTTCTGCGCGGGACGGGTCTGCTTTTCGGGGCTTACAAGCATCTTGACGAACATGAGCGGGACCGGCTCAGGGTGGAAATTATAGGCGATGAAGCCCTCAAGACTTCTGAAATCGAGGGAGAGTATCTTGACCGCGAGAACCTGCAGTCGTCTCTTCGCCGGCATTTCGGCCTGCAGACAGACGACCGGAAAGTAACTCCCGCCGAAGAGGGGATTGCCGATCTCATGGTCGACCTCTACAGCCCTTGCGAAGATACGCTTTCCCACGAAACGCTTTACCGCTGGCACAAGATGCTCACGCTCGGGCGCACTGACCTGAGGTGCGTAGGTTGTTACCGTGAGCACGGGGTCGCGGTGGTCTCGGGACCTCTTCACAGACGCAGGATTCATTTTGAAGCCCCTCCGCCGGAGAGGGTGGGACGGGAGATGGACGGATTTGTCCGCTGGTTTAACCGAAGTGCCCCGGGCGCCCAGGCGCCGCTTCCGGCGCTTACCCGTGCCGGCATGGCGCATCTTTATTTCGAGAGCATTCATCCTTTTGAGGACGGAAACGGTCGCATAGGCCGGGCGGTGTCAGAAAAAGCGCTTGCCCAGTCCTTCGGCCACCCTACGCTGATTGCGTTTGCTACTGTGATCAGCCGAAATAGAAGTGCTTATTACGGGGCTCTCGGGGAGGCGAACACGAAAAATGAGATAACCGACTGGCTTTCCTATTTTGCCCGTACCGTGCTTGAGGCGCTTTCGTATACGCAGACCTATGTGGAATTTCTTATAGAAAAGGCCAAATTGCTTGAGCGTATGCGGGGAAGAATGAATCCGCGGCAGGAAAAATGCCTGCTTCGGATGTTCGAGGAGGGCCCCGAAGGTTTTACCGGAGGTCTCAGCGCAGAGAATTATATAAGCATCACGAAGGCCACACGCCCGACCGCCACTCGGGATCTTTCGGATCTGGTCGCTAAAGGCGCGCTTGCGAGAACCGGGCAACGCAAGTCCACGCGCTACCATCTGAATATCGATTTACGAATTTAAAACCGGACTTCCTGGATTTTGAATCTTGCGCTTTCGTGCTTTTTTGGCGATGCCGACAGGGGGGGAAATAGTCGTGTCCTCTCCCATGGTAAACGAAAGACTCTTCGTCCGATCATCCCGGTTACGGGAGAAGAGCGAAGAAAGATCTGTTCAAACGTAATGAACGAATTTTGTAAAAATAAAGCTTGCTTTTAGAAATCATAAAGACTAAATTTATATATCGGAAGAAAAAGGTATGAAGTACAGAACACGTAAATTATCCGGGAGGGTTTTGTTCTCCCTGAAACGGAACCCCGTGGTGTTTCTCAACGGCCCGCGCCAGTCGGGCAAGACCACGCTTGTGCGGGAGCTTGCCCGCAACGAGTATCCAGCCGAGTACCTATCTTTTGATAGCGTTACTCATATGGAGGCTGCCTACGCCTCTCCGGAGAGTTTTCTCGGCCGACGAAGTGGGCCGGTGATTATTGACGAGGTCCAGCTGGTTCCCGACCTATTCCGCGCCCTCAAGATTGTCGTCGACGAAGCGCGTCTCGGGGAGGGGGGACGGAGCAACGGCATGTTCCTGCTTACGGGTTCGGCGAATATAATGGTTTTGCCGAAGCTCTCCGATTCTCTTGTCGGACGCATGAGTGTAAGAACTCTTTACCCGTTTTCAGCCTGCGAGGTTTTTTCTGCGGAGGGAGATTTTCCGGAGAGGCTTTTTTCGGCCGATTTTGCCGACTTGGGAAAAGGACCCGCGCTCAGTGAAGCCATTGAGTCTGCCACGTTTCCCGAGATATCGGAAAAACCTGCGCGTGAGCGGGAGGAATGGTTTGACGGTTATCTTACGACCATACTGCAGCGTGATGTGCGCACAGTTGCCGAGCTTGAAAAAATCGGCACTCTGCCGAGACTGCTTCGAGTTCTGGCGGCCCGCGCAGGCAAGCTCATGAACGATGCCGAGATTGCGCGTGATGTGGGACTTAATCCCGTTACCAGCAAAAGCTATCGCGGCATTCTCCAGGCCATGTTTCTCAGCTTTGACGTCGGGCCGTGGTACCGGAACGTCGGAAAACGACTTGTGAAATCCTCCAAGGGCTATATCGTCGATACCCTTCTGCTTTGCCATCTGCTTGACCGCGACTTTGAGGGGCCGAGCGCACGATGGAGCGATTTTTACGGTCATGCGGTCGAGAACTTCGTTGCCTCCGAGCTTCGAAAGCTGCTTTCCTTCTCCGATACGCGGGCGGATCTTTTTCATTTTCGTACCGCCGACGGCAAGGAGGTGGATTTCGTTCTTGAGCGCCCGGACGGCTCGGTTGCCGGTGTCGAGGTAAAGGCTTCGAAGCGGGTGGTTTCCGCCGATTTTAAGGGTATGGAAGCGCTTCGGAACCTAACGAAAGATGATTTTGTCTGCGGAGTCGTTCTTTACTCGGGAGAGGAGGTGGTTCCTTTCGGCGAGAGGTTCCTTGCCGTTCCTTTCTCCGCTCTCTGGAAGTAGCCGAAGGCATGTCAGATTCCCCGGGAAACGGGAAGATCCGTTACGCTCGTTCTTGTCCCGCTGACTCGCGCCGTCCTCCGGTTAGTGCCGGTTAAGCCGGTCGACAGCGTCGCCAATCAGTTTTATATTGGTTTTACTGACCCCGTGTCCTCGCGCAAGGGTCTTCCATCCTGCGAGGGCTTGTCGCGTGCGCTCGATGATCTCCGCGATCGTTTTATCATCAAGCTTGGCTTTTTTCCCCAAGGTCCTTAAATTTTCGGATGAGGGATTTTTGCCTTCACCGAGCACCGTCGTGCTTTGCTGGCCGCCCGGGCCGGAAGAAAAAGTAATGTCGTAGGCGGGGGACAGGTTCCACTTGCCTTTAAAATCCATGACAAATGAGAAATTCTTTGCGTGGTCATCGCGGTTGTGGGACATAACGTTAAAAACGGCGTGGCGGTACATTTTTTCGACTTCGCGCATATCGCGTGTCATTATCTCCGTTAACGCAAGCAGGTCTTCATAATCAAGAGACTGCGTACGGAAGTCCGAATGGAGCAGACCGCCGGCCGTATGGATATGCAGACGGGTCATCCCGCCTTCCGATTCTTTGCGGTCAAATCGTCTGGTGGTGAAATATCCCGGCCCGTTTTTTGCCGGGAAAAGGCAGGTCTCGCTCATAAACACTCCTGCTTCCCTAGCCATAAGCGAGTAAACGTATTCAATGGCGCCGGCATCCCGGTCGTCCTGGGTGTTCGGGAATTTCACAAGCCAAGGGGCGTAGCCTTTGAATGTTTTATCGGTTTCACCATAGATGATTCGACTGCCGGTCGGATTGATGCTGATCATCGCCTTGGGGCGTGCTCCCGCAGAAGATCCGCCCAACGCCACGAGTTCTTCAAGCACATCTTCAGCCGAGCCTCTCAGAACTTGCTCCGTTTTTAACGCCAGATCATCCATGTCAAGAGCATCGGAAGGTTTGTCGCCACTGAGATCAGGCTCATAAACAAGTGCCCCCATGCCTGAGCGACCCACGTGGGCCAATCTGTCGAGAGCGGTCAGCTGATTGGGCGCTATCCCTTTTGATCTTGCGAGCCGATCAAGCAGCAGACGACCCCATCCGTCAGGAAGACTGTCATAAAAAACTCCGGGGAGACCCCCAAACAGCATGGGATCAAACGTCATAAGCCCGGGTTTTGGCGGAAGCCGCAACGGCGAGATCTTAAGACCGCGAACAAGAGTTGGGGAGTATTCGAAATATATCCTCCCTTTTTCTGCAGAAGCGAGCCTGCCGATTTGGATAAGAAGGTTTCCTCCGAAATCAAGGCTTACCGTTATCTGGGAGATGGGAGAGTATTTCATTCCCGCCACCCTTTCTTGCGGGGTGATTTTTTCCTCTCCGCCTCGAGTACTTCGTCAATGGATGAATACGCGCGAGCTGGCGGTTCGGTTGCCCCTACCACATCTTCAAGCGCGTCAAGAACCATGGCGAGCCTGAGGAACGACTCAAGGGAGATAACTCCCTTCTGCTCGAATTTCCGCAGGGTCGCGAGGCTCACTCCTGACCGTTTCGAGAGGCCTTGCTGAGTGAGACCCGTGGCGACGCGTCGCTTTCGCAGATTCGCGGCAATTTTTTGCTGCGCTCTTGAAACTGTAATAAGTGATATCATCGTATTAATAATTTTTCATTTATGAAGCTAATTAATATTATAATATTAGTTAGTTGCTTATCAAGTTTTGATTTTATGAATAGTTTGTGAAAATTGAATTGTCGCAATCCTGCAGTACAATCTGACTTGAGCATATAGCAGATCTAATTTGCTCTTCTTAAGTATAGTCTTCATATGTTATTTCATGCTTATTTGAATTTGCGGAAGATTTTAATATGTTTTCCTCCCAAACATCTTGCCCTTGGTGGATTCAGCCAGTTCCTGTTTCATTGCGGGGATTTTCCCCTAAACTGCGCAAATACGGATCCGCACGCGAATATAAGATGATTCGGGCAATCGCCGTATTCCTTGATGAATCACTTGGGCACTATTCATCTAACCGGATATATGAAAAAATGTCCCCCCCTAATTTGGGAAAATTCTGAGTACTGTCGGTCTACTGTGGTTTATAACTGGATGTGCATCAGTCTGATAATTAGCCATCCTTAAATCTGACAATCAGTCGTCCTTCAGTCTGACAACTGGCCGCATCTTATAACTATCTGTTATAACATTAAAAATTCTATAAGAATTGTTCATCTGGTAATTAATTATATCTAAATCTGACAATTAGTCAGAATATAAAGTTGCAATTAGTTGGAGATTTGTTTACAGTTAATCAATCATGACTGAACCAGATTATACGCGGCATGTTGAATCACGCCTGAGAGAAGCTCTTGAAGATTCTCCCGTTGTGCTGATTCAGGGGCCCCGCCAGTGCGGAAAAACTACCCTCGCACGCATGGTCGGCAGGACCGAGGGCTATGACTACATAAGTTTTGACGATGAGAATGCTCGCGCCGCCGCCGAGGCGGACCTAATGGGATTCGTAAAAACCCTGCCTGAACGCGTCATTCTGGACGAAGTCCAGAAAGTGCCAGAGATTTTCTCATCCATCAAGCTTGCGGTTGACCGCAACCGTGCTCCGGGGCGTTTCATACTGACCGGCTCGGTCAGCGTGCTGCATGTCCGCGGGATAACCGATTCGCTTGCCGGGCGCATGGATATAATCAGGCTGCATCCTTTTTCTCAAAGCGAACTTGAGGGGACCGCGCCCGGTTTCCCTGACGCACTGTTTTCCTCGGAATTTGGTATCTGGCAGGGCGAGAGTGATTCACTGGAGACGGTTATCATGGACAAAGTGGCTGCCGGCGGATACCCGGTTGCGCTTCAGCGCTCCGGGGAAAGACGTGCCGACTGGTACAGGAAATATACCGAGATACTCTTGGAGCGCGATTCACGCGACATTGCCGCAATCCGTTCGCCCGAAATTCTGTCGAGCCTGCTCGGACTGACGGCCGCGCAGACCGCAAGGCTTCTTAGCGTAAACGGTCTGTCTTCGTCTTTTAAACTGAGCCGCAATACGATTCATGATTATATTTTTTTGCTGGAAAAAATGTTCCTGCTTGAAAAACTGCCGGCGTGGCACCGCAATCACCTGAAACGCCTGATCAAGACTCCGAAGCTTCACATCACGGATACGGGTATCGCCTGCGCACTTAGGAGAATGAATGCCGCCGCGCTTTCGGCGAACAGGCCCTTTTATGGTCAGCTTCTTGAAACCTGGGTGCTGCAGGAACTGCGCAGGCAGCTGAGCGGACACAGAGAGCCGCACGTTTTCTCTCACTACCGGGAAAAAGACGGGGCGGAAGTTGATATCGTTATAGAACGCGGGGCGGGTGCCCTTGCCGGGGTTGAAGTCAAGGCGTCAGCCACCGTGAGAGATTCGGATTTTCGGGGGCTTCGCAAGCTCAAGGCCGCCGCGGGCGACCGTTTTTCCTGCGGAGTCGTGCTTTATAACGGAGGAAGAAGCTTGCGCTTTGGTGAAAGTCTTTATGCAGTGCCTCTGCGGTCGCTCTGGGAGATGGAATAAAAGTTTGCAGCCGTAGTCAGGGAAAATCAATAACACTGTTCAGCCATGACGAAACTGAATATGATTGGTTCCGTTCTGAAAGCCGCGAAGCGAGCTGCCGTTGCTTATTATCGTTTGACTGGAAAGCCGCTCGGAATTACTGGAGAGATGGGAGAGTATTTCGCTGCCAAGCACCTTGGGCTAAAACTGGCGGATGCTAGAACGCCCGGGTTTGACGCTTACGGAAAGGATGGCCGACTGATCCAAATCAAATCTCGTTCCATCCCGCGAAGCAAGAAACTTTCCGGGCAGCGCATCGGCACTATTCGGCTTGACCGCGGATGGAATTCGGTTGTTCTTGTACTCATGGATGAACTCTTCGAACCCTTCGCAATTTATGAAGCCGACCGAAAGTCTATAAAGGAAGCTCTCGTTAAACCAGGCAGCAAGGCGCGCAACGAGCGTGGTGCGCTTTCTGTCACGAAGTTCATTAGCATTGCTGCCGAGGTCTGGTCCAAGACTGGATAACTGTCATAGCAACATTCCGGTAATGGTTCGCTGAAAAATGCACGATGGCGCCCGCCATAGCCGGCTTGATGCGCTCGAGACTTGCTGGCAGTCCCTCGTCTCGGCGTTTCGTGCCCACTGCCGAGCTTTGGTGAATTGAGACCGCATTCGAATATCCGCATCATTCTTTTGCCTGTCCTTCCCGGCGCGCTGGCGCAAACAGCAGATCTTTTGCGGCCAGAACGGCGCCCCCGGTGATCAGGATGCAGGCAAGAGCGATTCGCCAGTCGGCCTGGCCGACACCTGATGCGATAAGGATCAAGGTTGAAAGCAGCGGCGCTGCGTAGCTCGCAGTTCCTAATACCCGGATATCGCCGCGTTTGACACCAAAGTCCCAAGCGTAAAAGGCAGCGCCAACCGGCAACAGGGCAAGTCCGGCGACGGCGAGCCATTGACCGGTTCCCTGCGGCCAGACCGTCTGTTCCAGCGCCAGATGACAGATGAGCGAAAGAATGGCCGTTATCGCGCAAAATCCGGTGACGACATCGGTCGGAACCGCACCGAACCGCCGTGACAAAAGAGAGTAAGCGGACCAAGTAAAGGCGGAAAGCAGTGCCGCGCCATAGCCGAGGGCAAAGCTGTCATTGAAAGAAAAGCTGTTTTTCGAAACGATCAGCACTGTTCCTGCAAGACCTGCCAGTGCGCCTGTTATGTGGTGCCAGCGGAGCCGCTCTCCAGGAAGGAATGCTGAACCGACGACAATCAGCAGGGGCCAGAGATAACCGATCAGACTAGCTTCGACAGCCGGTGCGTTGCGCAGTGCGGTGAAGTAGAAAAAGTGATAGCCGAAAAGCCCTCCAACACCGAGACACCATACTTGCAAGGGCTGGCGCAGGTTGCGAAAACCCGACGGCTTTGCGGCAAGGGCGATCAGTCCAATGGAGGCGGCGATCGAAAAACACATCGCGGCAAGCTGAAAGGGCGGCACTTCCCCTGATGAGGCCGTCAGAAAGGCCAGCAGCGACCACATAAGGATTGCGCTAAATCCGATCAGCGTTGCTTGCATTAAATATTTTCCCTTGCCCAAATAGAGGCCTGAAGGGTAGCGGGAACTGCCTTGGCTGTAATAATCGGGATTCGGTGCGGAACTATATGATTTAATTAACTGTTCTTTAAAAGCCGTGCGTCAAGTCTTGCGCTGTAGTTAACGATCCCGGTGTTATCCACAACTATTCCCGTATTTTTCCCGTCACTTCTCAACAAACCGAGAGGGATTGTAGGACACTTCCTTTGGAGAGTCAATCAATTTTTTGTTCGACTTTTGCCCGATGGTGTCTTTCGTTACGCGGTGCGTTATTCAGTCGGCGAATTTGGTTGAGCCGTTTGAACTGAGGATATAGATGTAGCGGATGATAATACCATTTGGTTACTGGTAAACGGCTTGGGTATAGGCGAGGCTGCCTTAAGTATGGACCGGGAGACGGGACTAGCTTTTTTATCCTCTGAGACCAAGAGCATGCAATAGCGTGACTTACCGCAAGTCTCTAGACCTGCTTTCAGTAAAACGGCAATCAGGTATCTTTTTATCAAGACAAGTTGCTTTGATTTTCTCATTCAAACGCTCTTTTTTGATATCGTGGTTAAAAAAAAGCTGTGAAGATTACTGCAACTTCTCTTTTAACCTACATCAGAAGTTGCGTTTCAAACTTGAAAGCACGGAGGGAGTTAGTATTTGCTAAGTGGTATTTTCGGGGAACAAGATTCACGGAAATATTCACTGGAGAGTTTGCGATGTTTTACTATCATAGACGCCGGTTGAAAAAAAAGTTCTACAGGCGGTTAATAAAACCATTTCTAAATGACGAAGCAGCTATACGGTTGAGGTTCAGAAGCAGATTCGGCAGAACCTTGAACTTGAAAAGCCCAAAGACTTTTAATGAAAAATTACAGTGGATAAAACTTCACGATAGAAATCCTCTTATGACATCTTACGCGGATAAATACGAAGTCAGAAAGATTATTGAAAGCAAGATTGGGACTCGCATACTGAATGAACTATACGGTTTTTTTGAAGATGTAGACGAAATAGACTTTGATTCCTTGCCCGAGTCCTTTGTTCTCAAGGCAACCCATGGTTCAGGGTGGAACATAATAGTCAAAGACAAAATGACGATGAACAGAAAAGAAGCGAAAAAGAAAATGAAAAAGTGGCTTGCGACCAGTTATTACACGCGATCCCGTGAATGGTCATACAAACACATTCTCCCGCGAATAGTCTGTGAAAAATACATGAAAAACAAAGACGGGTCGCTTATTGACTATAAAGTTTTTTGTTTTAATGGAACCCCTAGTTTTATACAGGTGGACTTGGATAAATATTCTGGACACATGAGGACTTTCTACTCTCCCGACTGGCAAAAACTTGATTTCTTTATAGGAAATGAGTGGAAACTGCACCGCTATGAAAAAGAAGTTAAACGACCGGATTCCTTGACAGATATGATGGAAATTGCGCGCAGACTTTCAGATGATTTCATATTTGCGCGCGTTGATATGTATGATGTTGGAGGAAAAGCAATTTTTGGCGAGGTAACATTTTACCCTGGTGGTGGATGGCAAAAGGTTTTACCGGAGCATTGGGATGAAAAGCTTGGTAATCTTCTGGAACTGCCTATGAGGTGAAGCTTAACAAACGGCAATTTGACTTTCACAGAATTTATCAACCCAGCCTATCTTATTCATGAATTGTAGGTTCTGAACCTCTTTTTTACTCCGCTTTTGGTTGGAAAGAAGTCGGGCAGTGTCTTTCGTCAATGCTGGGTTTAAATGTCATATAAGTAACTATAAAAAAATGAAGAGAAATATTACACGTAATTCTTCGTTTACCTACAACTTGCCATATAGAAACTAGCGGCTTTCTCGATGTCAACTCCTCAGGATGAAAGAAAAGATATTAAGAAAGACGCCTTATGGCTTTTCAGCGGCGGCATAGGTGCATCCATATTCTCTGCTGTTGAGGTTGTCCTCCTTGCCCGTTTTCTCGGAGTCGAGCAGTTTGGTTTATTCACCCTTGTAATGTCTTATGTCCGACTGGTAAACAGCTTCGTTGACCTTAAGATATATGAAGCATCTATCAAGTATGTTTCTGAATATAGGGAAATGGGGGATACCGAAAGCGTCCGTTCTTTTATAAAATTTTTCTATATTATAGACCTTTTAAGCGGTGTTATTGCGTTTGCAGTATGTATTGGTCTAGCTAAAGTTGCTAACAGTTTTTTTATTAAATCTGGAGAAGCTTTTCAGTACATTCTGATATTATCTTTCAGTCTCCTTATCTCAACCGTCAATCAAAACTCGCACGCGATTCTCCAGTCGTTGAAAAAATTTAAAGAGTCAGCTTTCTTGAGAGTTTTTCACAATGCTATGAGAATTGTACTTATTCTCGTGGCATTTATCGCGGAACTTGGAATAGAAGGTTTTTTTGGAGCTTATGTTGTAGCCGCCTTTATTAATTTTGTTGTTCTTCAGCTTTTCGTCAATAGAAGTCTTGCCCGAGAAAAAATGGGTGGGTGGATGTCTGCCAATCTTGCGAGGATCAGAAGCAAGATGCGGGGAACACTCTGGTTTGTTATGAATACGTCCGTTTCCGGTTTCAGCAATTTAGCTTTTTCAACACATATTCCCATTGTGCTGCTCGGTTATTTTTCTGGAGCGGAAGCCTCGGGTTTGTATAAAATTGCTCAGAGTATTACCAGAATTGTAGAAAAAATCAGAGGACCTGTTTATTCCGTTCTTTATCCCGCCATGGTCAGACTTAGCAGCAGGGAAAACTATAAAGAACTCAGAAAGGTAATTGTCTTTTCACTAAAAGAAATGGCTAAATACACGATACCCGTCTGTATTGCTGTTTTTATTTCAGCAGACTTGATAGTAAATATTGCTTTTGGCGAAGAGTACGCCCCGGCCTCTAGTGCTGTCAGAGTTTTAATAATTGCTCTTACGGTTGGCGGATTGGTATCTTGGGTACAACGGGGGCTGCTGGCTTTTGGGATGTCGGGATTAAGAACGGTCTTTGTAATGTTGTCCGGTGTTTCTATGATACTTGCTATGCTGATACTTGTGCCGCGGTATTCTTACATGGGAGCAGCTTACGCCTGCTTTGTTCCCGTATTTATCGGTATTTTTGTGGGAATACCTATGTTTTCCTATATTTACCGGCGTAAACGGTATTCCAAATCATAGCCGCACTGATAATCTATCAGCGTGATAATTTTCCTGACACCTAGGTAGGAGCTCGCTTCCGTTCTGCTTAAGCCAAGTCCTTTTTGTGATTTGTCCACCTCTGTTTTTTTCCGTTTCTCTGAATGTGTCGGAGAATGATTACAATTTTTATCTGGTGCAGTAAAAATTCTATGAGTCCGGAATTATTTCCCTCAGACCGCGTATTACGACTCGCCCCTTGAACGCTGATTCCGCACACAAGCCCCGGACCACGTCAACTCTTCAAGAGCTCCCGAAACAGCTTTTCATGTTCTGAAGCTGTTTTTTCAATTGTGAAATTCTCTGCCCTACGGCGTGCGTTCCGGGAAAGTCTTTTACTTAGTTCTTGATCCTCTAGGATTTTCACAATTGCCTCAGCCATAGCCTTAGGGTTCGCGACGGGAACAAGGATTCCACTTTTGTTATCTTCAATAATTTCGTCTGCCCCAAAGTCGTGATTTGTGCTAACAACTGGAAGACCGAGAGCCAAGGCCTCAAGTAGTGAATTTGAAAATCCCTCATAGATTGATGAAGAAGCATAGACATCTGCTGCTTTCATAAACGGATACGGGTTCGCTTTATCCCCAGCAAGCAAGACGCGGTCAGCGATTTTCAGATTGTCAATCTGTTTTTGAAGTCTGTTTTCTACCTCCCTTTCATTTGTTCTTCCAATTATCATAAGCCTTGTTTCTATCCTCAGGTTCACGATGGCGACAGTTTCTATCAGATCGGTGAATCCTTTCTGCGGAACAAGCCTGCCGACCGAGACAATAAGCGGCACACTGTTGTCATTCAGCCAAGGATGCTCAATGCTTTTGAGGCTTTTTTTCTCTATAGATTCAATATCCAAGCCGTTATGAATTACAGATGGTTTTGACTTGAGTTTCCAGAATCTTTTTGACTCATCAGCCAGTCTGTATGAATTTGCCACAATTTTTGAAGCGAGCTTTCTGTTTGTTTTTCGCACAGTAAAGACCTGAAATCTGGACAGTGTGGATTTTTTTGTTTCTAGACCTTTTGACGGATTATTCATCTCCGCTATCACTACGGGTATTCCAAGCATTCTCCCTGCGACAATGGCGGGGAAAGGTCTCACTCTGGCATATATGACATCGGGATCGAATTTTTTCGCCGCACGGACAATGGAAGCTATTCGCAACACGGATCTTACAGGCCTCTTCAAAGCAGATTTGGACCATCGCGCCCCGAGTTCGGAATATACAATTTTCTTTTCTATTTCAGGAGATAATTCCCCTGATAAACCTCCACCTCTGCTCAGAACCAAAAGAGAAACCTCTACATTTTTCAGTTCTGATAATCCCTTCGCAAGAGAAATTGTCTGCCTTCCAGTTCCACCTGTCTGAAGATGTGGAAGAACTATTAGAATTTTCATTTCGAGACTCTAATTTTAGCCGAACATCTGTAAAACGCGCCTAATAACCGTTTCCTCCGCCTGACCCCCCAACACCACACTTAGAAAATATCAAAATTCCTAGTGAGTCCTCCCCATGAATTCATTTCGAGAAGCCGGAGCTCTCTTCCTGTCCACACAGGAATATCTGTACTGTCTTTTACGTCTTTTTCTTACTCTTTTCAATCTGCTATCAAACTACCTCTTGTAGGTCTAATAAGTCTGTCCCAAGGTATCCAGAAGACAAAACTTGCCATAACCTGCGGAAAAGGAATTTCCAGTACCATCCAGAAACCTATCAGCATGAAAAATAGAGATGGTAAGATTACGGCCCTAAAGTATTTGTTAAATAACGCCAGAGGTGCGAATATTTCAAGGAAGAATGCCAGACCTGCTATAATATGACTCAATCCCTTGTTGCTACCTACCCAGAACGGAATCCACTCAATATACGGATTTGATCCGCTGGACGTAAATCCACGGTTTATAATAAGAGACGATAAAAAGTCTGAGGTAAACCACTCGAACCCCGAATTTCTTAGCTTTGAAAATCCTGCGGCACAAAACATAAGAGTGAACATAACGCAGACCAAACTGGTGGGCCAGCAATATTCGACATTCTGCTGATTTCTTTTATTAGGATTCCTGTACAGATTGTGAACCGAGAATCCGTCTCCGCATCTGGAAAGAGACATTATGCCAAAAATAAGAAGCATTAGCGTTTCTGTGTGATTAGTTTTGGCGAAGCTATTCACAATTCCCAGCAAATAACATCCGATCAGAAACGCCAGAACTGTATTCAAACGGGTTAGAAAACCAATGGAACTGAACAGGATAGAAATGATCCAGATTTTACCAAGAATCCCTAGAACTTCTGGGCCCAAGACCGGTATTGAAAAAAAATCAAACAAAAATATGGGATGCCATATAACTTCAGGAACTTTTCCCCATTCCGAAAAATCTTCTCCGACATATAGGAAAAAGATTGTTCCGTAATACAGAAATCTTGACACACCCAGGTTATACGGTGTCACGGGATGGAAAAAGAATTTGTTAATCTCTGCTCTGGAGTTTTCGTAAAAACTACTCATACTGAAACAGACCTGCAGTAGTTGAATAAATCAGCTTTTCATTCTGAATTACGTTGTGAATCGGAGTTTCCGTCCAATCCCATTTAACCCTGTAGAGTCTAAGCTCGTATATTCCTATAACAGGGTCGGCACCGGACGTTTCCGCGTTTAGTTTATATTGAGCGAGCAAGTAGCTGAAAAGCTTGTCTATCGCCTCTTTTTTGTTTTTAATTTCGTTGTCGTAGAGAAGTTTGTCCTGTATTCCTTCTTTCAGCATTGTTTTGTTTATGGGAAGAAAATCCAAATATCCAATGATACGATCTACTCTTTTTTCGTTCTTCCTTTTGTACCCCACGTCGTTCAGAATGCGACTAATTCCTTTGTTAATTCTAGAGTTGCTGAGAGGACGGAAATGATCATTAGCGTTTAACAACAGTTCGTCACCATCTTTGGTTACGCCTCTAATTTCGAGCTTGGATGCGACAGTTTTCACCTTTGCCCTGCTGAACATCGAGTAGTTCGAAATGGGCCAGATGTCAGGAAGAGGGAAAATTACGTACAGGCCCTGTATAACTACCAAGATAACTATAAATACCTTTGCTCGCTTTCCAGCGCTGTTTTTCATCTGGCATCTGAGATGTGAAGGGATCCTCCCATATCCGCTTCGGACTAACCGGGGAGTATTCGCAAAATATGCCTGTTTGTCGGAACACAGAGATGCCCCTTTTTTTCCGGTAATTTTTTCGTATCATATTTTCTCGTTCAACCGCAACAGGCAGATCAACTCTAAAGAATACCTAATTCACTTTTTTGAATCCAAGGCATTTACTTAGTCGATAGATTCCCTCATAACTTATACTATCCATTATAGCAGAACCAGTTGCCCACCTGTTAAGATTTTTCAGTTTCCGGCTAGTGGTGGATTTATGCACCTAACCTTTTTGCTGTCAGAGTCTGGTTGAATTTCGCTTTTAAGAAAATAGCGATCTGGTATCTTTGAGTGGGGGCGCTTTGGTTTTTGGTTCAAACGCTCCTTTTGATATTGTGGCTGAAAGAAAGTTGTTAAGACTGCCGATTTGTCATTTTAGTTTGCCTAACTCAAAAGTTGCGTTTGGGGTTTAAGACCACGGCGTAACATACGGGATATTCTGAGATATGAGCAAGGGAAGTAAGTTTCGCACGAAAAAAATCCTTTTTGCTTCCCCTAACTTGAGTGCTGGAGGAGCTCAAAGGCAGACAATCAATATCGCAAATGGTCTCCACCGGAGAGGGTATGAGGTGTCTGTCTTTTTGTTTTACGATGAAGGAGAACTTAAAAACTCCCTTGATAAAAGCATAAAAATATTTTCCCCCTCATTTATTCCGCTCTTGAAAAAGTCTAAAATCCTCTGGGTTGGTTACGGAATAATCATTTTTTTTAAAACTGCTCTGTTCGAAAGACCGGATATCCTCTACAGCCGCCACTGGCCCAAGATCCCCATGGCTATAATAGGTCGAATGCTCAGATTTAAAACAATTTCCGGTGAAGGGAACAACCTGAAACAGACATTTTCTATGGAGAAAATCCCCCTGCGTTTCTATTTGAGGAAATTTGGGGTGCGGCTGTCGAATAAAGTAGTGGCCAATTCGCAAAGCCTTGCGCTAGAAACAAAAGAGGTTTTTAAGCTAAGATCAGAAGTCAAGACAATTTATAACGGGATCGACATTCAGAACGTAATAGAAAGATCGAAAAAAGAAAAGAATCATAAGTGGTTTGGAACTGAGATCCCCCTAATAATTGCTGTAGGATCGTTTAAATCTCAGAAAGGATTCTCCTATCTATTGCAAGCTCTTGAAATAGTAAACAGGACGAAAACCGTACGACTCATAATTATCGGAAACGGGGGAAAGAAAAAAGAGCTTCAGAGTTTCTCAGAAAAACTTCTAATAAAAGATAAAATAGATTTTCTAGGTGCAGTGGCAAATCCTTTTCCGTATATAGCAAAAGCCGATATTTTCGTGTGCTCTTCGTTATATGAAGGATTCTCAAATGTCATACTTGAAGCTCTTGCTCTGGGGAAACCGATAATATCTACGAACCATGAACATGGAGCTGACGAAATCATCGAGGACCACAAGAACGGAATCCTAGTTCCAGTCAAAAACCCGCAAAAAATGGCCGACGCAATTATAAAAACACTGGAAAACCAGGAGTTAAAGGAAAGCTTGGAGAAAGAAGCAAAAAAAAGATCGGAAAACTTCTCAATAGATAAAATGATTTCCAGATATGAAAAACTGTTCACCGAAATATAGTCTGCGTATTGCCACTGTAAAATTCCGGTTACGTGACCAAAAGGTAGGAATCTCCAGTGTTTCTCATTTTAGATGTACGATAATGACTGGTGATTGAGAAACTTCAGGTTTTTCACAATCGGTATGCAGGACGAGGGAAATATCTTCATACTCTCGTCAAGGGAATTTTCAGTCCTCTTTTCTGGCTAGAACATTCGAGGAGATGAAAAGAATTTTTTCGGACAACAGTTAGTTTCCTCATTCATATCTCAGAGCTTCTATTGGATTGAGCGCTGCCGCTTTTTTCGCTGGATACATGCCGAAGACGATTCCCACAAGTGCTGAGAACAGAAAAGCCACTATTATAGACAGCATGGATATCTGGGTAGGCCAGCCCGTAAGGGCTGAGGCCACCTTCGAGATCAGTATGCCGGCTGCCGTTCCAATTACCCCGCCGACAAGGGAGAGCAAAATGGATTCTATAAGAAACTGAATCAGTATGTTTTTCTCTTTAGCCCCGACGGCTAGCCTGATTCCTATCTCTCTCGTCCTTTCCCCTACCGAAACCAGCATTATATTCATTATTCCGATTCCTCCGACAACAAGCGAAATCGAGGCTATGCTTCCGAGAAGTATAGAGAGGATTTTTGAGACGTTTTTTATGGTTTCTATCTGGTTCTGCTGGGCTCTTACAGAAAAATCGTCTTCCATTTCATTCTTGATCCCGTGCTGTCTGCGCAGAACTTTTTCCACTTCCGCCTGAGCATATCCTAGATCATAGGCGGGATCTACGAAAATAGTGATTCTGTTAAGCGATTTTGTGCCGAGAAGTCTTTTCTGAATGGAAGTGTAGGGAAGTAACACTATGTCGTCCTGATCTCTTCCGCTTGGCGTAGGTCCGATCGAGGACATCACCCCAATAACGTTGTAAGTGTACTTGCCGATCCTTAGGTTTTTTCCTATAGGATTTTGACTCCCGAACAAATTTTCCTTGACGGTTTTTCCAAGTACGCACACAAGAGATGCTTCCCTTACGTCAAGCTCGTTGAAGAACGTCCCCCTAGCTGGGAACCAATCGTTTATGAATATAAAATCCTCTCCAGTTCCTATCACTGCCGTGAAAACGTTTCTGTTTCCCGAAACAATGTTAGCGGTTGTGTTGGCTATCGCCGAGACGTATTTTACTGCTTCAAGCTCTCCTATTGCTTCAACGTCATTGTTGGTAAGCGGTTTTAGGTTGCTAGCAAGAAGCGGTTTTCCGCTCTTTGTGATTTTACCGCTTCTTACTATAAGAGAGTTAGATCCCAGGGATGCAAGCTGCCCCTCTATCATATTTTTAGCCCCGCCGGTTATGGAGACAAGCGAGATCACGGCCGCGACACCTATGATTATTCCCAAGGTAGTGAGAAACGATCTTACCTTGTTGCTTTTTATGGCCCTGTATGAAATGTTGACTGAAAGCAGCGGATTCATGCGGCTAATTGTAACTGATAGCTTGGGCTGTTTTCTTGGGTCTTGGAATGACGCGTGGCAGGCCTTCTAAATTTAAGGAGCCTCGCGAGGGGTTGGCAAATCAAATCTTGAGTTGCTTGAAGGGTTCCTAGCGTGGTGACATAACTTATATGTGTAGTTATACTAAAAATCCTGCGAAATTAAGGTGTTGATCCTCCTCCTTTGTTGGAAAACATAGCTTGTATTTCGCAATTCTTAGGAGCGAGCAGGTATCTATTTAAAAAATCTGATTTATGAAAGCTATAATACTCGCAGCGGGTAGGGGAACCAGGCTATATCCTTACACTCACGACAAGCCCAAGTGTCTTCTTGATATTGGGAACATATCCATACTCGAACACCAGATAAACCTTATAAGGGACTGCGGCATAAACGAAGTTGTGATCGTCGTGGGTTTCGGTTTTGAGAGGGTGGAGGATTTCCTAAGAAGCTACGATGGCCTGGGGATGAGAATCAATACCCTTTACAATCCCTTCTACCAATCCACAAACAGCCTTGTGTCTCTCTGGATAGCCCGGAGCGAATTCGATGAAGACTTAGTGGTTATGAACGGAGATGATGTATACGAGATAGGCGTTTTGGACAAGGCGCTCTCTGTAAGGGATGAAAAGATATGTCTTCCCATAAAGAAGCGGCCCCGGTACGAAAGGGAAGACATGAAAGTTGTTGTTGACGACACCAGGATCACTAAGATCAGCAAGGAGATATCAAACGCCGAGACCTCCGCTGAATCGGTCGGCATAAGGGTGTTCAGGGATACTGGAGTAGAGCTTCTCAAAAGAGCGGTTGAGGAGGAAATGAGGAATCCCGGTGCCGAGGGGAAATGGTACATTTCCTCAATACACAGGCTTATAAACAAGGGGTATAAAATCAAGCCTCTCGATATAGGTGAGCTTTACTGGATGGACGTAGACTGTCCACTTGATCTTTTCAGGGCGAGGAAGCAGGCTGACAGGTTCTTGAAAAAGGAATACCGCGTGCCAAGCCTTCTGAGGATTGTTTATTCTTCCGAATAACCCGCCACCATCTTTTGTTTCTGTAAGTAGAATGATGAGGATCTTCCTGCATGAAAAAATATAAAGGACTCCGGGTGCTTTACGTGGGAAGTCATCCGCTTTTTACTAAAGGGGCAAGTGCCATTCACATGCTCAAGATGTGTCAGGCGATGGCGAACTTGGGAATTGAAATAGAGTGCCTTCTTCCCGGTTGGGTAAAAAAAGAAAGACTGTTTGAATATTACAGCATCACAACCGATTTCCGCGTAACTTCAATCCCCCTTGCCACTGGACCCGCGCGTCGGCCCTTACATGGACTGCTGAGCGCGTTTTACGCGCGGAGGAAAAGAAAAAACTACGATTTTATACTTACGAGAGATCTTATTTTCGCCTATTTTTCAACTAAGGTTTTCGAGGTTCCCACCGTCTATGATGCTCACCACCCTCCGGTGAACTGGATAGCCGAAAAAATAATAGGCTCTTTCTCCCGTTCTCCGAACCTGCTGGGTATGTCTTTTAACTCGGACGGGCTTCGCAGAACATACTCCCGCTTGGGGATAGCCGGGCAAAAATCTGTTGTCGCCCATAACGGCTTTGACCGGAAGGCGTTTAAAGGTGGGTGCGAAGTGTCTTCGCTCAGGATGCGTCTCGGACTTCCTCTTGATAGAAAAATAGTTTGTTACTGCGGAAACACCTACAAGGGCAGGGGGGTTGAGCTTCTGGTCCGGGCCGCGGAGCGGATGCCTGACGTCTTGTTTCTGGTCATCGGGGGCAGGGAGTGGGACAATCTGTTTTGGCGCGAAATGGCTAGGGAAGCTGGAACGGAAAATTTCAGGATGGAGGGGTTCGTTGCGCAACGGGAAGTGTCTGCTTACCTTCAGGCGTCCGACGTTTTGGTCATGCCCTATTTGTCCGGGATGACTATAGAGGATGGTACGGAAGCGGGCGAGTTTACAAGCCCTCTCAAACTCTTTGAATACATGGCTGCCGCAAAGCCCATTGTCGCTACCGGCGTTCCGTCGGTTCTTGAGGTGCTTAGGCCGGGGGAAAATTCTGTCGTTGCCCCTCCCGATGACGAGGAGGAATTCTTTCGGATGCTTCGGCTTGTGCTTGAAGATCCGCTGCTTCGCGAACAGATTTCGCAAAGGGCCCGCTTGGACGCGGCTGAGTACACGTGGGAGAAGAGAGTCCGGAAAATAATCGACGGCATGGGAATCGCCACCCCGTAATTTCCCGACCGGTCCGGTTTTATGTATCCTACCCTAGCTTTTCGTGCTATAAGTGTCGCAAGAGGAAAAATGGAAATGCGATGTGCGGTATAACCGGAATTTACAGTCCAAATGCGGTTGTTGATCCCTCGGTTCTTCTGTCGATGACCGACACTCTTTCTCACAGGGGCCCGGATGATTCCGGCACCTATGTTGATGAAAGCAGATGCGTGGGCCTGGGCCACTCAAGACTCTCGATCATAGATCTCTCTGAAAGGGGCCGACAGCCCATGGCAAGCGACGACCGGAGAATACAGGTGAGTTACAACGGGGAGATATACAACTACAAGGAAATCCGAGAGGAACTGCGCTCCAAGGGCCATGTTTTCAGAACCGACTGCGATACCGAGGTGCTTGTCAAATCTTATGAGCAGTGGGGAATTGAGTGTCTTCAAAGGTTCATAGGAATGTTCGCCCTGGCTATCTGGGACGGAAGACGCAACAAGCTTTACCTAGCGAGAGACCGCGTGGGAATAAAGCCTCTTTACTACTACAGGGAGAACGGACTTTTTCTCTTCGGTTCCGAACTTAAGGCCATAATGAAGCATCCGGGTTTCAGCAAGAGAATAAGCGCGGACGCCCTGCTTCTTTTCCTAAAATATGACTACGTAAGAAGCCCCTATACCATTTTCGAGAATACCTTCAAGCTTGAGCCCGGATGCTATCTCCGTGTTCGCGGCGGGGAGGTAAAAAAACACAGGTACTGGGACATAACGGAGTCTTTTAACATGGAACCCTATGACTTTTCCGAGGAAGAGACCTGCGAGAAGTTTGAGGAGATAATGGTTGACTCTCTCAGGCACAGGCTGGTTTCAGATGTGCCCGTGGGAATTTTTTTGAGCGGGGGAATAGATTCAAGCGTGGTGGCCACGTTGCTTCAAAAAAACGTTTCGACGCCGATACGGACCTTTACCATAGGGTTCGAGGAAGAGAAATACAACGAGGCCGTCTGGGCTAAGAAGCTTGCCGAACATCTCGGGACGGAGCATACGGAATTCTACGTGTCCGAGGAAGAAGCGGTGAGAATGGTTCCCGAACTTCCGTCGATATACGACGAGCCTTTCGGGGATGACTCCTCGATACCCACATGCATAGTGTCAAGACTTGCCCGCGAGCACGTAAAGGTAGTGATGTCGGGCGATGGAGGGGATGAGCTTTTCTGCGGTTATAACCACTACTCGAGACTTGCCCGCTCGGCCGATATGATCGGAAAAGCTCCCCGGGTTGTAAGAAACGGACTTAAAGCCGCGCTTGGAGGCTTGGGAGTTTCTAGGGTTGAATCCCTGGGAAAAACCCTGGGACTGTCCTCGCTTGCTAGGAACTACGGAAAGATTCGCGAGGTCATGCTCGGAATCCTGGAAAAAGACATGGCGCGGATGTACAGGGGCAAATGGAGCGCTTGGGCCCCCGAGGATTTCCCGGGTCTTTTCAAGGAACCCGTGGATACCCTCGATGAGACTTTTAACGCGGATTTCGCCTCCATAGAAAATGGGAAGCTCATGACGCAGATGCTTTACGCGGACTTTAACGTGTGGCTTCCGGACAACATATTAACGAAGGTTGACAGGGCTTCGATGAGCACGGGACTTGAGGCGAGGGAACCGTTGCTCGATCACAGGGTCGTTCGGTTCGCATCGAGGCTCCCTCTTGATCTCAAGTACAGAAACGGAGAGAGTAAATATTTTTTGAAGAAAGTGCTTTCCCGCCATATACCCGAAGAACTCTACGATCGTCCCAAGACCGGATTCGTCGGTCCGGTGGATTCATGGCTTAGAGGCAAGCTGAAACCTTTGGTCATGGAGCACCTGAGCGCCGCCGAAATAAGGAAAAGCGGATTTTTTAACGTGGAGGAAGTTTCCCGGTGGACCGACAAATTCTACAACGACTCCTCCATTAAGCCTGACCGGATATGGAACCTGCTAATGTTCCAGATGTGGTATGAAAGGTGGCATTAAAAAGGGCGGGGAAATAAGGGGAAGCGGGGAATTCCGAGGATAGTGGTCTGGCGCCTTGCGCGGGTTTTTTGCTTCGCACAAGATTTCACCTGACAAAAAATGTTTGCGATTCATTGGTTGCAAAGAAACTGAATCTTGTTCGCTTTCATGATATTCTTGCGTTTTATCAGAAAATACCTTTTGTGCCTGCTGTAAAACCCCCAAATCCTTATCTTGCTTCCTTTCTCAATGCCTTCCACGAACCCCCTTGCGTAAACATTTATTCTTTTTTCGGGATCGTCTTCGAAGAACTGAAACAGGGTAAATTTCCGCCCGTTCGCCATTTCCTTGAATTCAAGTTTTCCTACGCGCCCTTCAAGGGCTATCATCTTCCTGTGGAACTTCTCGCCGTTAGAAATAACTTCTGAGATGGCAAATGAGGGTTTTTCGACTTTTCCGATATCGGTGTATGTCTTGTAAACTTCTTCCTTAGCGTAAGGGGAAGCTGAAAACGCAAGAAAAAACAGCAGGAGTAGAAAAAACTTTTTCATTTATTCAAATCTCCGCAGAGATGAATAAGCGGACGCCTATGGCGGTTTTTTCTATATCCGAGAATTTAAGCCTCCGCGAGTGCGTCCTGAAAACGAACACTAGAAAATACCCGATCCGGTTTTGTTAGCCAAAAACATGATCGATAGAACGCGTTTCTCATCATGGTGCAGATATAACGCGCGACATGAAATGGCCAAATTTATAACATGAAATTGCCACAAAATTCGCAGAAATGGGCATATTATGTTAACTAAAAAAGCCGATAGATTAAGTAATTCTCTTAAGTTTTAATGGGTATTTAATGGCTGTTTAAGGCTCTTTTATAGAAGCTCCGACGGGCTTTAAATCGGGTTTAAAACCCCTCTCAACCTCCTTCTAATATATGTATTTTAGTTAAGCCTGCATCAAAGCAGGTGTGACAGATAGCCAGGTCAGTTCTTAGTGGCAAAACTGTCTTATTCATTTGGCAAAATGAGCTCTCAAACTATACCAGCAGCGAGAAAAAATGTCTTGACAAGTCGGGGGGAGGGAAAATAGAATCTGGGGTGGTGGTTGCAGATTAAAAAAAGCCGATATTCTTTTTTTACGATAGGGGGCAGGAGTTTTATCTTCTGAATTTATAAAGGATTATCTGGAGGAAATTATGAGCAGATATCTATTGTTGGGAGTTGTTTTAATTGTTTTTGGGTTTACGTTGGGGGTCTCTGAGTTTTCACATGCGCAGACAATTGACTGCAGTACTTATCAGCGTCCTTCCGATGCGCCGGATCTGGATGATTTGATAGATGAGCTTGAGGATACAGGTGAGTGCGTTGGATGCAATCTGATTTGCGCGGATTTGAACGATGAGAATTTAAGAAAAGCGAATTTGATCAGTGCGAATCTGTCCAGCGCGGATCTGGGCGACGCGAATCTTGCCGGGGCGAATTTGACCAGTGCGGACCTGACAGGTGCGGATTTGAGCGGCGCGGATTTGAGAAAGGCGTATTTGGCCGCCGCGACCTTGTACTATGCGGATTTTATCAACGCGGACTTGACCGGAGCGAATTTGACCAGTGCGACAGTTGACGATGCGGATTTTAGCGGAGCGGATCTGGCGAGTGCGAATTTTACCAGTGCGGATATGGTCAATGCGGATTTGAGCGGGGCGGATTTAACAAGAGCGAATTTGAGCAACGCGCGGTTGCCCTTCGCGGATTTGAGCAACGGGGATTTGACGAAGGCTGATTTTAGCGGAGCGGATCTGAGCTTAGCGGATTTGAGCAACGCGGATTTGACGGACGCTAATTTTACCGGGGCCAAATTGTCCGGAGCTAATCTTACGGGGGCTAATTTTGAGGATTCGGTTCAGACCGATATACCTGGGCCGGAGGGGCCACAAGGACCTCAAGGAGACACGGGACCGGCTGGAGCCGATGGAGCTAAGGGTGATAAAGGCGATAAGGGGGATACCGGAGACACGGGACCGACTGGAGCCGATGGAGCTAAGGGTGATAAAGGCGATAAGGGGGATACCGGAGACACGGGACCGACTGGAGCTGACGGAGCTAAGGGTGATAAAGGCGATAAGGGGGATACCGGAGACACAGGGCCGGCTGGAGCTGACGGAGCTACCGGGGCAACAGGAGCTACCGGGGCAACAGGAGCTACCGGGGCAACAGGAGCTACCGGGGCAACAGGAGCTACCGGGGCAACAGGAGATACCGGACCCGCAGGGCCGCAGGGACCACCAGGACCTACTGTCGATGTACGAAAAAGCAAGGTTCTTTTCAAACAAAATCTAAGCCAAACAATAAACCGTATGGCCGGATATAGTGGAGGATATTCAGAGTTTTCGCTAACAGATGATTGGGATGACTGGGAAACCCTAATGGTAATTGCAGCATGGGGGGATGACGATTATACTTTATGGAGTGTCAGCAGCGTATCTTTTGACACCGATCTTATTCCTTCTTCCATTGGCGGCAAGACAATAACTACTGACGTTGGAACAAAAACTTTAAGAATAGGTTTAGAAGGATGGGAAAATTCAAGAGCTTCATTTCATGTATGGAGCGGTTCAGGATCAAATAAACTTAGATTCAGGGCTTTTTTCGGCGGTGATGACGATGATATAGTAATACTGAAAATCATAGGTTTTAAGCAGACATAATGAGACTGTGAAGTTGTTCTGGAGGATTGCATTCTTTGGCGGAAAACTGAAACTCAATAGAGCATCTGCTGAAATTGATCCGGTATTGCTATTATAACGCGCGACATGAAATGGCCAAATTTATGACATGAAATGGCCACAAAATTCGCAGAAATGGGCATATTATGTTAACTAAAAAAGCCGATAATTTAAGTAGTTGACTTAAGTTTTAATGGGTAGTTGAGGGCTGTTTAAGGCTCTTTTATGGGAACTCTAAACGAGCTTTAAATCAGGTTTAAAACCCTTCTCAGTCTCCTTCTAAACCAGAAAATGGCTCAACTTCCCCGAAATCCACTTTGATGTGCTTCTTAAAGATCTCAACGTCAACGACCTCGGGTTCAGGATCAAGATCTCGAGAAACGGTGATTGCTAGCTGAAATTCGACCCTGTCCTTAGTTAAAAAGTTTTCTGCGCTTAATAAAAAGGGGCCTTTGTCGATAGAATCTCTTACGTAAAACCTGAAATTCGCTTCGAACTCTACCACTGCCTCGATATTTACAGTGAAGGTAACTGTTTCGTCGTTGGTGTCGATAACCACGGGATTACTTGCCGATTCAAGATCTACCCATTGCACGGCGGCGCCGATCGGTCTGCTTTCAAAAAACAGTGGCGCTGATCCCGTCGGATAGAAATCTGTATCACCAAGCTGATACTCAAACGCCCGATCGACTTCCTGAACGAGTTCGGAAGCTGCTCCGCCTTTCCACCGAGACATGGTTTGATCCGCCGTAGTTCGACCGGAGTCATTGAAATACGAGAGCACCAGATCAAGTTCAGATTCGCAGACAAGAAAATCCGAGTGCTTCGCGAATCTTTTCCATCCTTCGTCCCTGCTAACGCAAAGAACTAGCCCTCGCCTTGGCTTGGCAACGATTTCCAGAGAAAGCAACGCGAAGCCGTCGGGGAACTCGTGCTTCTTTCGATCATTGTTCTCAAATGGTGGCTCTTTCGAGAAGTATCGTCGCAGCAATTCTCCTGACACATCAAACTTACCACTCGCGGGAACAACCTCAGCGCCAATGGCGGCGAGATAGTCCGTCACGTAGGATTCTGCCGCTTCTCTTGGATCATTCGACAGCGCAAGTTCATCCGGTAACGCCGCTAAGTCCAATGTTCGACTCCACCGCTTGCCCTGCTCCTTGATCGCTTTTTTTAGATTGCTCTGGGATTCCTTTGCGGCAAGCGCGATATGATTTTTAACTTCGTTAACGACGATTTCTGAAAGCAGTACCTGTATTAGCCCGTTCGCAAACTGGCCGAGTTTCTTCAGAACTGGGGAATTGAGATTGAGCTGATATCTTTCGAATATCTCCGTATCGACAGACATGGCGAAGATCGACCCATCTGCAATTTTAGCTTTGATTTTTTCTTCAGTCAGGTTCGGCATTATTTCTTCCAGGGAGCAGAGCTGGGTTCTCCGCCGTAAGGAAAAGGAATCGTCGCTGAATCGTGTTTAATATCCGGAACTCTATCCAGACGGTCTACAGATATCCCTGTTTTCTTCAGACTGCGTTGAGCGTCGTCAAAAACTCTCTCGTAAGGATTTTTCTCTTCTGGCTTTTCCTTCATTCAAGCAGCCTCACCTAATTACCTGTCTAAAGCTTTTGTTAGTATAACGGGGAAAATCAAATTGCCGAACGGCCTTTGAATTATGAAGATTTAACCGACTGGGAGTACGCAGAGACCTTACCGCTATAGCCCGACAATAACTAACCCGACAGCGACGGGACCTCCAATATGCCACTTCATCATCTCTATGCTTTTTTTCATTCCTTCCACACGGATCATGTGAGTTGTGGAAGCTATTCCTGCGACTCAATTCAGTTTGGACGAGTTAAATTTGACGAGAGCCCTCCTTCTGATATTGAATTCGGAGTTTGGAAAAACAACAATGATGGTATGCACATTAGGCATTCTATCAGTAAATTAATTTCTGCAATGAAAAAAGGAAGAACAATGCGTCTGGAGTTGGAGTTGTTTATGACAAAAGGAAACCAACAAATAGCAGAATTCGATTTGAGCGGCTTTACAAAGGCTCTTAATCAATGCAATAAAAATCAGGGGGAATCTAAGTAATTGACTTAAACCCAGGAAATGTCTCCCGAAAATAAAAAAAAAGAAATGTCTCCCGGAAAACCTCAGCGAAACCCTATAGCAACCACCTGATATTCTTCAATTATTCGTAAATGTCTCCCGGAAAATGCGGGGCTGAAAAATGTCTCCCGGAAATGTCTCCCGGAAATAAAACTAGCGATTATATAGCGCTCGTGTTATTTTCGCTTAATCCCCTGCTATTACTGTGTTTTTTCGGGGTTTTCCTCTGGTTTTCCGGGCAATTTAATGTCACAAGCGCTTGAAAATCGCTAAAATCGCTATAGGAGCGCTATGTCCTAATTTTAGCCTCGGTCAGCTCGATTTCGCCGGAAATATACAATAATGACAGGGAATTACGAGATGCAGAGCTTTGGCAAAGTCATCTTTTAAATTTGGCGAAATGAGCTCTCAAAACATAGCAGAACGCGTGTTCCTGAAAAAAGCCGGGCGCCGAACCGCGAGCTCACCCCAAGGGACCCAGAAGACAAATGCCGCGAGCCACTGGGGAAAGGGTGCTCCTATAATAGCCCAGAAACCCAACAGCATGAAAAACAGACCGGGTATTATGACTGCCCTTAAATATCCGTTAACCAGAGCCAAAGGGGCACAGCTTTCAAGCAGAACCACTAGGCCTGCCAGAATGGAAGATAGCCAGACCTTGCTTCCTAGCCAGAAAGGAAGCCACCCTATAAGTGGGTCGACCCTGTCTCCCGTAAGTCCTTTGTTTACGAACAAAGTCGCCATGTACTCAGAAGTAATCCATTCAAAATCCGGGTTTCTCAACTTTGATATCCCCGCGGTGCAGAAAACAAGCGCGATCATCACCCAGATCAGTCTTACGGGCCAGTGATATTCAGGGCTCAGCCTTTTAACGCCAGATCCGCATGGCCACCATTTATATCTGCTCTTAAGCATGGCATCCAGTGAAAATCCGTCACCGCAACGCGAGAAGCACAGAACGCAGAACACAACTAGCATCAGTGATTCCGTATGGTGCGTTTTGGCAAAGCTGTTTTGCATGCCAAGCAAATAACAACCCACAATAAAAGAGCAAAGAGTGCTTGGACGCGTCAGGAACCCTGCGGCGCTGAATAGGAGACTTGTCAGCCATAAAATTCCTAGGAACCTGAGGGTATCTGCCGAAAGAACCGGTATGCGGAAAAAATCGAAGATAAATATGGGATGCCAAAGCACATCTGGAACCTTGGCCCACTGGGAAAAATCCGCTTCCAGATAAAGACACAGGATAATTCCATAGAACAAAAATCTGCATATTCCCAGATTTTCGCAAGAGGCGTCCCTGAAGAAAAAGCTGAAAAAGGCGGAACTCAATTTTTTTTGAGTTTCTACTCATCCTCTGACAACCCGTATTCGGAAGAATAAACCAACTTGATTTCGGGAACGACCTGTCGCGGCGGCGTGTCCGTCCAGTCCCACCTAGTTAAGTAAAGATTCATAGAAACGATCGACGGACCGTCATGAAGTTTTACCTCACGGTTATGTTCATATTGCGAAAGCAAGTAGTCAAACAATATATGAAGCTCTTTTTCCTTGTCTTGAGTAGCATTGTTCTTTTTGTAAGGAAGCAGGAGGTGTCTTACGCTTTCTTTTAGGCTGTTATGATCTACCGGCAGGAAACGTAATCGTTTGAGAGTGGATTCAAGGTTTTCTTCCTGCTTGTTGACGAAAGATTCTTGGTTCAAGATTCTGGTTACCCCTTTTTTCAATCTAATGCAGTCGAGAGGAAAAAAAACTTCCTTGCTGTCTAGCAAAACTTCTTTTCCGTCGCTTGTAAGACCATAGAACTCAAAATTCGAGGCCACGGTTACGGGATTAGCCTTGCTGAACATCGAGTAGTTTGAAAACGGCCAAATATCAGGAAAGGGGGAAACCACATACAATCCTTGGATAGTTATTAGAACCGTTATAAATATTTTTACACGTTTTTTTCTCACTGTATTTTTATTCACGAATTTTTTCAGCAGAAAGTCCGTTTCTTGTTAGCCCTGTCACAAGAAGTTGACTTCTAAGTTGATGCGTACGATTTAATCTAATGTGGCAACCAACCATAAGAAAATTAAGCGCCCATGAGTTTTTCCCCATCGGGGATATGAACATCTCGTGTATTTTCTATTCTTTTTCTGAGTGATCTGCTATCATAATTGTTGTGGTTTAGCCTTCTTTATCATTTAGCCGAGGAGAACTTTGTTCATATTAAGATCACTTGAAAAAACTTCCTGAAGTTTAGTTTAGGCTCAATTCTTGGCAGAGATAATCTTATGACAAATTGAAGATTGGGCAAGCGGGGCGATCTTGCGGTTACAAATTCGTGCCCACAAGGGACTTTGTCTTCGCCTGGTTCGCGACTAGGGCCTTCGGGATTCCAACGGTCTGCTACGCCCACCACCCGCTTAACTGAGCGGCCGAGAGGACAATAGACTCTTTTTCCCGCTCGAAGAACCTGCTCGGGATGTCCTTTAACTCGCTGGGGCTCCACGATATGTACTTCTGCCTCGAGATAATGGGGCAAAACCCCATAGTGGCGCCGAACGGCTTCGAACGGGAGGTGTTCGAGGGAGAACACGACATTTCCTCGCTTCGGGAGTACCTTGGTCTTCCGCTCGAGAGAAAAATAATGTGCTACTGTGGGAACACTTACAGGGGGGGCTTGAGATCCTTGTGCGTGCCGCGGCGCAGATGTCCGAGGTTGAGTTTCTCATTGTCGGAGGTAGGGAACGGGACAATGTGCTTTGGCGTGAGATGGTGAGACAGGAGGGACCAGCCAATTTCAAATAGAGGGGTTTGTGCGACAACGGGAAGTGCCCTCTTACCTTCTCGCCTCAGATGTTTTAGTCATGCCCTATTCGTCCAGGGTGACTATAAGGGACGGGACAGAAGCCGGTAAGTTTACTTCTCCGCTTAAGCTTTTCGAGTATATGGCCGCTGGAAAACCCATTGTTGCGACCGGGGTTCCGTCGGTTCTTGAAATACTGAGTCCGAGAGAGAATTCGGTCGTTACTCCTCCTGATGACGAAGGAAAGTTTATTCGGGCGCTTGAGTTAGTATTTGCTGATTCAGCGCTTTGCACGCGGATTTCGGAGGGTGCACGCTCGGACGCGGCAGAGTACACGTGGGAGAAGAGGGTTGAAAAAATAATTGAGGGGGTTGGAGTCACTGTCGAGTAAGTTCTTGGTCTTATGTAATGTGAGGATCAGCTTAAATAGACCTTGAGAAGTAACCTCTAACTTTAGGGCAGTCTTTTCGTTTTTTTAATGAATTATCCAGCCCCCTCCCGAACACTTTTTCCCTTTCATTCGTATAAACTTGTAAACTAGTTCTAAGCTCATAAACCACATGGAGGTGCGTAATGAGAAAAGTATTGATGTTTTCCGTATTGGCGGTTCTATTCCTCGGTGGAGCGACATTTGCCTCGGCCCATTGCGGAGATTGTGGTAAGAAAGCAGATTGCCCCAGGAAGTCTGCTAAAATAGATAAAATGTTTGAGAAAAAAGACTCAAATTCTGACGGCGTTATCTCAAAGGCCGAGCTTTTAACTCACGCGGAGAAAAAGTTCGCCAAGATGGACGCTGACAAAAACGGCAGTCTTACAAAGGAAGAAGTAAAGAGCTACTGGGCCGCCAAGAAAGAGAAATATAAAGACAAGAAAAAAGATTCCGGGCAGTGCGCCGGCAAATAGCGCGGAAACGGCAGTAAGATCGGTGGCGCTTTGCGGCCACGGCTAAATGGGAACGGACCGCATGGCAAAAGAGTCACCGGACGATGAGAGCTTGCTTGAACGCGTAGGGGAAGGTGATGGTGCGGCGTTCGCCGTGCTTGTAAGAAGGCATAGCGACAGATATTATCGGCTTGCCTACCGCTACACTGCCAGGCACGAGGAAGCAGAAGACATAGTGCAGGTGGCATTTATAAAGCTTTGGGAGACCCCGGATATATGGAACTCTCGAAGGGGAGCTAGGTTCACCACCTGGTTTTACCGGGTGGTGGTCAATCTCTGTCTTGACAGCAGGAAAAAACGCGGCGAGGCGGCGATCCCCGAATCTCTTGAACCAAAAGACGAAAACCCTGACTCGGAAAGTAAGGTTGCCGAGAGTGAGGAGAGGGCCTTGCTTGCAAGAGAGATTAAGAGGCTGCCTCCGAGGCAGAAAACCGCTTTGATCCTCTGCTTCTATGAGGAACTGAGACATGAAGACGCCGCCGGGATCATGAAGGTAAGCGTTTCGGCGCTTCGCTCTTTGCTAATGAGGGCCAAGGAGACACTCAGACGGGAGATGGACCGTTATCTTTGAGAAGGCATATGGATAAGGACAGGAAACTTGAGGAGTTGTTGCGCTCGTATGACGTCCCCCCCGCCCGCAGCGATCTGGCCGAGAGAATCATAAGCGCGGCGTTGCGCGTTCCGCCGAAGCAGGGCGTTTGGAGATGGGTTTTCGAGGTATTCTGGTCGCCCGTTCCCGCTTTTTGCCTCGCCTTGTTCCTTGCAGTCGGGTTTTTGGCGGGCGTTATGAACTACGGCAGGGCGGATTCCCATGCGGCTCCCGAGAGCGTTATCGAACAGTTGCTGGGCGAAGAGGAAGGTTTGTTATGAGAAACCCTGCTAGGTTATTCGTGCTGTTATTGGTTGTCTTCGGCGTTGTTGTAATCGGTTTTACCGCGGGACGCGGCTGTGACCGTCATCAGGTGAAGAAGGGAGAGCACATAATCGTCCTGCTTGACGGATCTTCCCTTCCGGAAGCAAAGCGCTCCGAGCTTAAGGAAAAACTGCGAGCCGTGCTTCCCGACGCAGAGGGGAAAAAGGCAAAACGGCAACTGCACGAGGAGGCGATAGCGATTCTCGAGGCGGAACATTTCGACGCCGCGGCTTACCGGGAGAGCATGAATAAGGTGCTAGCGCAGCGCCAAAGGCGAAAGCAGCAAATTGTTGAAGTTATCGTCGAGATAGCATCCGAGTTTAACCAGGGAGAACGCAAGGCTCTTGCGGATATATTTCGCCGGTCACACAAGTCCAGACAGCATCCGAGGACAAATTAAGTCAGACACAAAAGTGCTCCATGTTTATTGGTATAAGGTATCGGTTAATTTTATGATCAAATACATTCTATCATTTCCTTGGTAAAGTGAATGGACTTGTGAGGAGTTATCTTCACAAGAGGTCATAGAAAAAGAAACCGTCCCTTTCCACTACCGTTCCACCCGTGAACTCAATCGGCCGGGAGAATATCGGCCCGTCGAAAACAAACGTATGAAATTCCCCGTTTTCGCCGCAGGGGTCGACCTTGTCTGGTAAGTCGTCAAGAAACTCCGTGTCGAAACGGCGTCCCACGAATGATCTATCCAGCACCTTTGAGTCCACGCATACCGTTACCGCACGGAATCCCTCGTCTATAAAGGTTCGGGCAAGTGATTGCGTCGGTTTCTTCCATATAGGGAAGAGGCAGGTTAACCTCGAGGCCGCAAGTTGAAGCTCTCTGTAATCCCGCAGGTCTTCCAAAAAGATGTCGCCGAAGGCGATCCGGCAAATACCCTTGTCGCGGATCTTGGAGAACGCCTTTCCCATTTCCCGTTCGTAGACGGCGTTTGACGATTCCGGTGGCACCACGACTTCCACAAGCGGCAGGCCCAGGGACTCCGCCTGCCTGCGAAGCAGTGAACGGCGCACTCCGTGCATGCTCACCCGGTTGTAGGCGTCGGTCACAGTCGTTATGAGTTCCACCACGCGGTATTCTCTGCTTTTTTGGATTTCCTGAAGCGTCATGACACTGTCCTTGCCACCGCTGAAGCAAAGGGCAATCGGTTCGCTCAATGGGATAATACTCCTTTCAGGGTGTTGCAGGGGGACCGTCTGCGCAGAGGGATCAGACCGCCTTTCGCTCCTTCTCGATCCGGTCGTAGGCGTCATTTATCACCGAGAGCTTCTCGTTCGCCGCATCAACGAACTCCTGGGGAACGCCTTGGGCTATCAGTGTGTCGGGGTGGTGCGCCCGGACAAGTTCGCGGTACTTGCTTTTTAGTTCCTGATCGGAAATGTCTCTCTCCACTCCCAGGATTTCGTACGGATCCGGCTTGTCGACGCCGTGTGCAGCGCGGATACGGCGAAACGCCGCCTCGCTAAGCCCGAATATCTCAGCTACGCTCCGAAGATACTCGTTTTCCTTGGGGTGGTAGACATTGTCGGCCTTAGCGATTAGAAATAGGCAGTTCAGAAGCTCCTCAAGCACCGCCGGGTTACCCTTGAACATCTCCGCGAGCTGCTGTGCGTAGGGTTCAAAGCCCTCTGAGTCTTCCTTGGCGATATTGAAGACGCGGGCGACCTCGGCTTCTTTCACCTCGTCTCTTAGGATTGGATGAAACGCCTTGCGGAAAGCCTCGATTTCCTCTTCCCTAACGACCCCGTCGGCTTTAGCCATCTTGGCCGCGAGCACTATGACCCCGGCCGTGAAGGCGACCTGTTTTCTCGAGTGCGTGTCAGTCGGCCGCTCACCGGTATCGACAAACGCGTGCCCCGCCATAGCGCCTAGCAACGCCCCGATCGGGCCGCCGAGAGCAAAGCCTGCAGCGCCGCCGATTATTTTTCCCCATACGCTCATATGATTTTCTCCTCGAAAAAGTCTAACCGAAAAATCGCCCTTAGAAATCGTCTGCGAAACTCCTGGACCCCAGAAAATGCGGCTAGGGAATCGCCTGCACCCTTGCCCTCACCCTGCCTTCTGCCGTGAGGACCAAACGCAGGTGCGTGGGCCCCACGTCAAGGCGCGTGAGGCGCACCCGGCCTACCTTGCCTGTAACCGAGACATTTTCTGATGAAAGCGCCGAAAGCGTGTTCTCGGCCTCCTCTTTGAGCTCCTTGAGCTTCGGACCCAGGTCAAGAGGAATGTGCCTTGAGACGACTTCCAGCAGCAGGGGCTCCGCGGCCTTTCCCGCCATTGAGAAAAGCACGTTTTGCGAATCGGTTTCAAGCTCTACGTTCTCAAGCGTTATGGTCTGCGCCTTGGCGTTTAGTTTCGGTTCGGCAAGCACGTACAGGGTTCCCTTCGCCGCCGTGCCTGAGAGGTAATTCGTCTCCACTGCCACCGTGGTTTCGAGCAGAAGCCCTTCTCCATACGGGCGAACCCTGATTGCCTTTATCACAACGGAGATGTTTTTGCCAAGAGACTTGCCGACTGTTTCTTCGGCAAGCGTTCGCTCAAGCGTCTCGTAATCGATTATGGTGGGCATGACGATTTCGAAGCCTCCCGGCTTTGGCTTTTCTATAAGCAGGGTTTTCGGGAAGGGGCATCGGGGCTGGGTCTGCTCGGTCAGGATGCGCGTTTTTACTTCAACTCCGATCGTTGAGCGGATGTCCTTGCGGTCGATGCGGATCTGCGCCGCGCGCGCGACTACGGGCTTTGTCTCAAGCCATAGCCCCGAGTCCTCTCCAAGTGGCGTTGAGCCGCAAAGCCTCCCCCAGCCTTTTTTGGCCGCCTGCCTGAAGAAATCGCTTCGGGCCACGCTTCGGTTAAGTTGCGTGCGGAGCTTGTCGGCCGTGATTCCGACTCCGGGGAGGATATGCTCCCTTACGTCAAGATTTCCAATGCGCTTTATGGGGATATCGACCCTTTGGATATCTATTTTTGTTTCAGAGAGATTCGGGGAGACGCGCCAGTTGGGCTTGAGGGTTGGACTTGCGGTGAGGGAGATGCTTCCAACCACGTCGCCGCGTGCGCTGAAGTCGATTTTTCTTAGCAGTCGAATGGCTCCCGTCGCGCGGGCCTCTCCGCTGAGTTTGGTCGCTACGTTCAGCGCCCCGTTTCGGCCCGATACCCGGAGGTCAGAGCGCGCAAGATCCCAGATGAGCTCGTTTTCTGCGAAACGTCCTGCGAGAGCGTTTTTCTTTAAGCCCGACTCCCGCTTCGGCGTTTTGCGCTCAAGCACTTCCTCTACGGCGTCTATTGGAATGGAGACCGGGATAGTTGCTCTTGAAAGCTGCTCCGCAAGCGGCTCAAGCGCCGGAGTGTTGGGAATGGGTCTTTCGGCGTCGAACCTTGATACGTTCTCCGAGAGGAAAACCCCCGCCGCGAGAATTACCCCGAATGCGAGAATGGCCAATATCCTTTTCATCTGAAGATATATGGTAAGGGAATTTTCGTGAATTTAAAGATTCCCATAGCGCACGCGGATTTTATTTGAATGGCGAAGGAGAATCCGAACCGGAATCAGCGGACCATGGTTTCGACAAACTTTGCCTTGACGAATAATTGAACAGGGCAAGATAGTTGTCTGGAGGAAGGCGTAGAATTGCAGGTTAAGATTCACAAGGCGGAAGAGGGCGGATACTGGGATGAGGTGCCGTCTATCCCGGGATGCATGACGCGGGGCTATTCCAAAGAAGCTATAGTGCCGGGTGGTTCCAGTCTCTTTGCCCGATTCCACGCTTCTCGCAGCTCCTCTTGTCGAAGAGACGCCCATTTTACGACTAAGCCCTGAGCGCGCGGGGGAAAGGGGGAAAATGTCCGCTCAGTACAGCCAGGTTTTCAATATCCACAAGCACTTGATATTCGCCATAAAATGCGTGGAAGTTAGGGGGCGCATGATCATTAAAATACATGCGTATGATGATTCCGTAGAAACGGCAGAGTTCAGGCATTTACATAAGAAGAGGCGTCTGCGTCCGGCGTTGTTTTAGGGAAAGACTTCCCGGTTAAACGCATATAGAGGGCGTCTGAGCAAAGCTCAACGTCTTCTCCCCAAGCTATCGCTCCGTATGGAGTTATGCGTACCGTTTCAAAGCAGCCACGGTCATTCCAGATTTTGAATACGCCGTGTCCTGCCAGGTTGGACAGGTCGATTTCTCCGGTGGCGCCGTCAGAATAATGAAGCCAGATACGGTATCCGTTCCGCGGCTCTACTTTGGTCGGCTTAACCATCTTTTCGTCTGTTTCAGGTTCTGATTATCGTGTTTTACCTTCTCAATCCGGCCTGCCGTCTGATCGGCAACAACGGTTTCCTCTCCCGCCATATGACGTCCGATTCTAGGCACGGTACGGGCAAAACGCAACTTCAACTATCGGGGAAATTATAACTTTTTTACAATAGATTTAAAACTGCTTGACAACTTTTTCGAAAATTGTTAATCTGACTGACGAGTCAGTCAGTGGGTGAGGAATATGGTTCAGGCAAACAGCGTTCCCAAGAGAAGCACGTCAAGCGCAAAAACATCCAGAAGATTCCGCCGCCGCGATGAGATACTCAGAACGGCGACCGATCTTTTCTCTGAAAAAGGCTATCACGAACTCACCATGGAAGAGATAGCTGAAGAGATGGGCGTATCGAAGGGAACCATCTACAACTATTTCTCCTCGAAAGAGAACCTCTACCTCGAAATCCTCAAGGAAAGCTTCGAGGCAATAGAAACGCTTCTGCACAAGGAAATAGAAAACTCAGACCCCGCTCCCCTCAAGCTTCGAAAGCTGCTTTCAACCATATTCACTTTCTACAGACAGAACCTCAAGGTTCTTCGGATACTCAGCCGCGACGAGACTCATCTTCTTAAGGAGCACTTTGAGCTTACCGAGAAATGGAGAACGCGGCGCGTTAGGCTCTACGAAAGAATAATAGAAAAAGGCATTGACGAAGGAAGCTTCGTGAAACAGAACCCAAGACTCCGCGCCCTTATGCTCTACGGGGCCGTGGGCGCGGTAATGGTTCACCACGATTTCTCGATTGACGCGGGAGAGGTGGCTGACGCCGTCTTCTCGCAGCTTGCTTCGGGACTGCTTGTAAACACAGACTCTTAAGCTTTTTGAAAAAAATTAAGGAGGAGAGGAGTTATGTCATCATATGGATACAGTTCGCGGACCAAGCACTTTGTTCCGCCGAAGCAGTGGGCGAGCATGAGGGTCGCCAGGGAGATCGAGAGAAAGACGGGACAGAAGATCATTCACTTTGAAAAAGGTGATTATCAAGGGCCCGATTTCGATACGCCGGAGCATGTTCTTGACGCTACGGAGCAGGCGCTTAGAGACGGTTACGTAAGGTATGATCCAGGCCCGGGACTTCCGGAGCTCAGGGAAGCCATAGCGGAGAAGATGCTTGAGCGGGGAAGACCTACGGAACCTGATGAGGTTATAGTGACGGCGGGAGCCAAGCACTCCCTTACAATGAACCTTCTTACCTTTCTTGAGGACGGGGACGAAGTTATATTCCCGAACCCGGGATATCCCCCTGATGAGGTATGGGCCAAGTACGCAAACGCCGTGGTAAAGCACACTCCGTTAACGAAGCCCGACTGGCAATTCGACGTTGAGAAGCTCGAAGAACTTATCACCCCCAAGACCAAGCTTGTGATCATAAACACCCCGCAGAGGCCGAACGGTCACTTGGTGGAAAACCCCCAGGAGATAGCCGACATGCTTGAGCGCCACCCGCAGGTTATGATCATATCGGACGAGATATTTTCTCAGGTCACCTTCGGAAAACCCCATCTCTCCATATCCTCGATAGAGAGCATACGCGACAGGGTGATCTGCATAGATACGTTCTCAAAGACGTGGGCTATGACGGGATGGAGAATAGGATGGACAGTGGCTCCGAAACCCGTTATCGACAAGCTCTCGATATTCCTTCAGGACTCGATCACGAACGTTGCGGCATTCATACAGAAAGCCGCGCACGCCGCTCTTACGGGACCGCAGGACTGGGTCGATAACAAGCTCGTTTTGCTTGAGCAGAAAAGGGACCGTATGGTCGCCGGACTGAACAGTGTTGATGGCATAACATGTGACACTCCCGACGGAGCTTTTTACGCCTTTGCCGATATATCCGGCACGGGACTTACCTCTCAGGAGTTCACCGACAGACTGGTTGAGCGCGCGGCGGTTGCCGTCGTTGCGGGCACTGCCTTCGGAAGCCAGGGAGAGGGTTACGTCAGGGTTACCTACGCCTGTGCAGATGATGATATAGACGAGGGCATGAAGAGAATGAGGGAGGCGGATCTTTCCTAGAGGGGCCGTCGCTTTCTGATTGAGTGTTTTTTCGCGGGGACGGGGAGAGTTTTTTTAGTCCGGGGAGGATTTCGGCGATGAGAAGAATTGTTTTCATTTCAGTTGTGTTTTTTCTCGCTGGATCCGTTTACGCCTTTGACGAAAAACCGAAGACCTACATCTCCATCTCGCTTGACGAAAGGAAGGGGGGAAGTTGCGCGTGGGGAGTAGGCACAAGCCCTAACAGCAGCCTGTCCGTTGTTTTCTCAGCGACTGACTGCATGCTCCGCGGCGGGCTTAACTGCAGACTCGCCTACACTTTTTCGTCAAGGTGCGTTGCTCTGGTCCTTAACCCGCAGGGTTACGGCCATGGAGCGGGTGCGGGAGATTCGATCATGGCCGCCAATTTCCAGGCTTACCACCAGTGTGCGCTGAACGCCAATTACCGCTTCATGGCTTTTTCAAGATGTTACCAGTGAAAAAGGATCGAATCTGCGGGGATGGCAAAGAAGTTTGGAGTGAGTTAAGCTTGGTCTCTGACAGTTTCACGGGCATGGTTTTTGGTATTGCGGCTCCGCCGGCCTTGTTATGAGAAAAGAGATGATCTCAAAGAGAAAACTTTTTCCCGCGGGCTTACTGCTCCTTGTGTTTGTTCTGGTTGCGTGTGCCAAGGCGCCCATTACCAACAGAACGCAGTTTATAATTCTTCCCCAAGCCTTTGAGATGCAACTCGGCGCAAGTGCGTACCTGAACATGCTCGAGACCGAGAAAATCTCGTCGAACAAGCACTACGCCCGCACCGTGAGGAGGGTGGGACAGCGCATAGCCGCGGTCTCGCACACCCCTAACCTGCGGTGGCGGTACACCGTCTTTGATAACGACAAGCAGGTAAACGCCTTTGCGCTTCCCGGGGGGAAAATCGGAGTCTACACCGGGATGATGCCCGTTGCGAAGACCGACGCGGGACTAGCTACCGTGATGGCCCACGAGGTCGCCCACGCCACGGCGCGCCACGGCGGGGAGAGGATGAGTCTAGGGATTTTGCTCGAGATGGGTTCTGCGGCCCTTGCGTCGGCCATGAAGAAAAAGGATAAAAAAACCACGGGCAGAGTTCTTGCGGCCTACGGGATTGGGACGGCCCTTGTGGTCGCATTGCCGTTTTCAAGAAAGCAGGAGGCAGAAGCCGACAGGATAGGCCTCATATACATGGCGAAGGCCGGCTATGACCCGCGCGAGGCGATTCCCTTCTGGGAGAGGATGGGGGCCGCGGGCAAGGGAGCCCCGCCCGAGTTTCTATCTACCCACCCGGGGTACAGAACCAGGATAAAAAACCTCCGCAGGTGGATGCCCGAGGCCATGGAATACTATGAAAACAGTGAGAAGGTTCCCAACAATCGCATCATGATCGCTGAGGGGTCCAAACGCTAGTACGGTTCCGCGGCCCTTTTCTTTCCTCTGCTTCCCTCGTCTTCTTTGTTTACCTTTCTTTAATTGCTTCTTAACACCCGCTTAACCTTTCTGAGTTTAAATTAATCCAACTTACTTAGTTTGTTTCCACTATCTTAAGGAGGATTCTCGTAATGAAGAATTTGAGTGTTACGTTGTCTTTTACGCTTTTTGCGATTGTCTGCGCACTTGCCCTCGGTTTTGTCGCAGGTGCCCAAACGGTTAAGGTTGACCCGGCCATACCTTCCTACACTAAAGTGCCGGGTGTTTCGGGAAACATAGACAGCGTGGGTTCCGATACCATGAACAATCTTATGACGTTCTGGTGCGAGGGATTCGCCAAGTTCTATCCCAACGTTAAATGCCAGATAGAGGGCAAGGGCTCAAGCACTGCTCCTCCGGCTCTCATAGCGGGGACTTCGCAGTTCGGACCCATGTCAAGAATGATGAAATCAAAAGAAGTCGACGCCTTCGAGAAGGTAGCTGGCTACAAGCCGACCGCAATTCCGACGTCAATTGACGCTCTTGCGGTTTACGTTAACAAGGATAACCCGACCGAATGTCTCTCGATAAAGCAGGTTGACGCCATTTTCTCGAAGAATAGAAAATGCGGCGGCGGAAGCGACATCAACATCTGGGGGGCCACGGGAATCGGTGGCGACTGGGCCAATAAACCGATAAGTGTCTACGGGCGAAACTCGGCTTCGGGCACCTACGGTTACTTCAAGAAGAAGGCGCTTTGCAAAGGCGACTACAAGGACACAGTCAAAGAGCAGCCGGGATCCTCCGCCGTTGTGCAGGGAGTTACCGAGGATCTCCAGGGTGTCGGCTACAGTGGTATCGGTTACAAGACATCCGGGGTGAAGGCGATCAAGCTTGCCAAGACTGTCGAGAAGGGCTGTTTTGAGCCCAACCTCGAAAATATCGTCGGCAAAAAATATCCGCTCGGAAGGTATCTTTATCTCTACGTTAACAAGAAGCCGAACGAAGCGCTTGACCCGCTTCGCCTCGAGTTCCTGAAATACATTCTGAGCAGGCAGGGACAGGAAATAGTCATAAAAGATGGCTATCTTCCGCTGTCTGCCGCCAAGGTTTCCGAACTGAGAGCCACTATAGGTGCGAACTGACGAACAGGTCATACGGCTTGCGCGCGGGTCCCGGGGTGGGGTCCGCGGGCGGTTGCCGTTTACCGCATACGAAATTTCATTTAAAATTGCCTGTTTGCTAAGCGATATCTCAGGCTAAGGTAACTTCCATTGTCAAACGATAACCCCGACCTGCTGGGAACAACCGAAAGTTCGAAGCGAAAGCAGATACAGAGAAGAAAGTTCTACGACAGGCTTGCAAGGCACGTGGTATTTGTCGGCGGCGCGGGGATCATCTTCTGCATCATAGCGATACTCTTTTTCATAGGGCTCGAGACCATTCCTCTGTGGAAAAGCCCTGAGAAGAGGCTTGAAAGCGTCTCGGAGATGGGGGATCGTCTGGGTTCCGGGGCGGCTTCGGACAAAATACGCGTCTTTGACATAGGTGTGGATGAGTACAGGAAGCAGATCTTCACTATAGACTCTATGGGTTCCGTCCGTTTCTTCACGCTTGGGGAAGAACCGAAGCTTCTCAGAACCCATACCCTTTCCCATAAAACAGCTGGCTACACTTCTTTTTACAACGCAGAAACCAATGCTTCCTATGCGATTTCTGACCGGGAAGGTCGCATAGTTCCTTTCGATGTCAGTTTCACAGTCGAGTTCCGCGAGGGGATCGAAAGAACCATAGTGTCGAGGGTGACGGAGAGAGAGGCTATTCAGGTAACGGGGGAACCGATAGAAATCTTCGCCTACCAGAGCTCTCCCGAGACCGGAGCTCCAGTGGTTGCGGCCTACACGGCTTCCGGGCGTCTTGTCATCTACGCTGAGGTCGAAGAGGAAGGGTTTTTGGGGGAGAGCGAAACCGAGATATTCACAACTGATCTTACCATGGAACTTGGAGGAGCAGCGGTCACCGCGGTGCAAGTCGATTCCGAAACGGAGAACCTCTACGTCTCCACTGCAGGCGGGAAGCTTTATCACTGGTCGCTTTCAGATTCCTCCTCTCCTGAACTTAAATCCACGCTTGAGGCTACCGCGGATCCCGGGGTGGCAGTTACCGAATTAGGTTTTCTTCTGGGTCACCGCTCGCTTGTTGTCGGTGACGCCGCGGGAAACGTGAGCGTGTGGTTTGAGACCACAGGCGGTGGCGAAGGAAACAAGCTCACGAAAGTACACGCTCTTCCCCCGCTTCCGGGCCCGGTAGACAAGTTCTCAGCATCGCAGAGGGGAAGGAGCTTCATAGCTTCCGACACCTCCGGGAACATTTCTCTTTACCAGGCGACTTCTGCGGTAAAGCAGGTTGACTTTCCGGGTGAGGGAAAACCCTATGCCGGGCTTACCTTTTCTCCCAAGGCAAACGGGGTGGTGGCGGTGGATTCAGACATGGTGCTTTCAAGCTATTATCTTGATAACCCGCACCCCGAGACGAATTTTCGCTCCCTTTTCGCAAAGATATGGTACGAGGGCTACGACAAGCCCGAATACGTGTGGCAGTCAACGGGAGGAACGGACGAGTTTGAGCCCAAGTTCAGCCTGACGCCGCTTGCCTACGGAACCCTAAAGGGCGCCCTATACACGATGATACTCTCGATTCCTCTTGCGATCCTGGCGGCCATCTGCGTTTCACAGTTCCTGCATCCATCAATAAGGAACGTGGTAAAGCCCGTAATAGAAGTGATGGCGGCGCTTCCGAGCGTCGTTCTCGGATTCCTGGCGGGCCTTTGGCTTGCACCGCTGCTTGAGAATATCTTCGTCGCGATCCTCGTGATGCCGTTTATGGTGATCGGGCTCACTCTGCTTGCGCTTTTTCTCTGGTACCGTCTTCCGTTTTCGCTCTCCGGGAGGTTCCGGATGGGAGTCGAACTTTTCACGCTGGTGGGCGTGATAGGGATCGCGGCTGCGCTTTCCCTCTGGTTAAACAGCCCCCTCGAGAGCCTTATTTTTGCCGGGGACTTTAAAGACTGGTTTTTCAGGATATTCGATCTTCGATACGACCAGAGAAACATGCTGGTTGTGGGATTCGCGATGGGCTTTACTGTGATTCCCATCATATTCACCATCTCTGAGGACGCGTTGTCAAGCGTCCCCAGAACACTGACCTCGGGATCTTTGGCCCTCGGGGCCAACAGATGGCAGACCGCCATCAGGATAGTTCTGCCCGCGGCAAGCGCCGGCATATTCTCGGCCGTCATGATAGGTTTCGGAAGAGCGGTGGGAGAGACGATGATCGTGCTTATGGCCACGGGCAACACGCCGGTTATGGACTGGAGCTTCTTTAACGGCTTCCGGGCGCTTTCGGCCAACATCGCGGTCGAGCTTCCCGAGGCTCCGCACGGGGGAACACTTTACAGGGTGCTTTTCCTCGCGGCGATCCTGCTGTTTCTGGCCACGTTTTTGCTTAACACCCTGGCGGAAATTCTCCGCCAGAGACTAAGAAGGAAGTACGCTCAGTCCGATGCCTAGACTCTGGAAACCAGGCGACGCCTACGTATGGATATCGGGCCTTGCCCTCATGGTCACGCTGGTGATGATAGGGGGGCTCCTGTTTCTGATAGCGACAAAGGGACTGGGTTCCATGTGGCCGGTTGATATCGGGCACTACACGCTCAAAGACGGTTCGACCTACCTGGGGCAGCTTCAAAGCAGGGAGTTGGTGCGCGGAACCAGCGGAGTAAAAAGCGACTCGGATTTTCGCGTCAAGCTCAAGATAGGAAACAGGGACCTCTACGGCCTTGATTTCAGGTGGATAGACGAGACGGACATAGCTTCGATCGACTACCCCCCGGAGGCCGTGATCCTTGAGCGGCGCGAGTGGGGTAACTACCATGGCTACCTCAAGGAAATAAGAAAGAACGGGACGGTAATCCCGGGTACCGCCCCCGGGGCTTTCGGGGTGCTTGAGGACCTCATACACGACGCCAACAAGATATACGACGAGATACTCAAGATAGAAAAGGGAGAGATAGGGGACATAAACTATGGGATAGAAAAGCAGCGCCTAAAGCTCCGGGGCCTTTCCATGCGCAGCGAGTCGAATCCAGCCAAGGAGTCCGAGATCCGCCTGAAAATAGAGGAGTACGAAGCGCGCTACAAGATAAGCGAGGCCGAGCTTGGGAAGCTCTACACGGAGCTTACCAGAAACGAGGTGGTGATGCTCTCCGCGGCGGGAGACGAGAAGGTAATGCCGCTTGGGAAGATCGTCCTTGCCTTTCGCCCAAACGACATGGGATTTGCCCAGAAAGCGGGATTTTATGTCGAGAGGTTCTGGGGATTCATATCCGATGACCCGAGGGAGGCGAACACTGAGGGCGGGATCTTTCCCGCCATTTTCGGCACGGTGCTCATGGTGCTCCTAATGAGCATAGTGGTCATGCCCTTCGGAGTCATAGCGGCCCTTTATCTGCGGGAGTACGCAAAGCAGGGGCTAATGGTCAGAATCGTCAGGATATGCGTTAATAACCTAGCCGGTGTTCCGTCGATTGTCTTCGGAGTTTTCGGAGTAGGATTTTTTCTCTACGGAATAGGAGGCATAATCGACTCGGTGTTCTTCAAAGAAGCGCTTCCAAACCCGACTTTCGGCACGGGGGGCATACTGTGGGCGTCGCTTACCCTGGCGCTTCTTACGGTTCCCGTCGTGATAGTTGCGACTGAGGAGGGGCTTGCGTCTGTTCCGAGAAACATAAGGGAAGGCTCACTGGCGCTCGGGGCCACGAAGTTCGAGACCACATGGAAAGTCGTTATTCCGAGTGCGCTTCCGGCCATGCTCACGGGTCTTATCCTGGCGATTGCCCGGGCCACTGGAGAGGTTGCGCCGCTTATGATAACGGGCGTTGTGAAGCTTGCCCCGGATCTTCCCATAGACGGGCATTTCCCTTTTCTTCACCTTGAGAGAAAGTTCATGCATCTGGGGTTTCACATATACGATCTCGGCTTTCAGTCTCCAAACGCCGAGGCCGCAAAACCCATGGTGTTCATGACGGCGTTTCTGCTCATACTGATAGTGATTATCCTCAACATAACGGCAATAATAATAAGAAACAGGCTAAGGAAAAAATACGCGACTTCCGCAGTATAATGTAATAGAGTATGGTATTTGGAGGAAAGTTTCATGATATCTGGAGAAGCGATGCAAAAGCAAGAATTTAAAGCCCCGCCGGCAAACGGAATATCCCCGGCTCCCGAGACCCGAAGATCGGAGAAGGCGAAGACCGTTCCAGACCCCTTGGTCGAGGTTGAAAACCTAAGTCTTTTTTACGGTACGAAACAGGCTCTTCGGAATATCAGCATGAACATACCGAGAAAAAAGGCTACTGCGTTTATCGGTCCTTCGGGTTGTGGCAAGTCCACGCTGCTTCGCTGCTTTAACCGCTTAAACGATCTCGTTGACAGCTGCAGGATCGAGGGAAACATATCCATTAACCGCAAAAGCATATTCGATCCGGATGTCGACATTACCGATCTTAGGAAAAGTGTCGGCATGGTGTTTCAGAAATCAAACCCGTTTCCCAAATCAATCTACGAGAACGTTGCCTACGGGGCAAGGATATCGGGGATCAACAAGAAATCGGTTCTTGATGATCTCGTGGAGAAAAACTTAAAACGCGCCGCCCTCTGGGACGAGGTGAGGGACAGGCTCAATGACAGCGCCATGGGACTCTCAGGAGGACAGCAGCAGAGGCTCTGCATCGCGAGAGCCATAGCCGTGGAACCGGACGTGCTCTTGATGGATGAGCCGTGCTCAGCGCTTGACCCGATAGCCACGGCGAAGATAGAGGATCTCATAACCGAGCTCAAAGAGAAGTTCACCATAGTGATCGTAACCCATAACATGCAGCAGGCATCCAGAGTTTCGGATTACACAGCTTTTATGTACATAGGCGACATAGTCGAGTTTGACGCCACGGAGAAGATATTCCTTAACCCCGCCAAAAAGCACACCGAAGACTACGTCTCGGGCAAGTTCGGCTAGGCACCAACGAAGGAGCAATCACAAATGATAAAGTACCAAGGGGAACTCGTGCTTCTTAACAAGAGGCTGCTTGAGATGGCGTCCCTTGTCGAAACCATGATTGCCAAGAGCATAAAGGCCCTTCGCGAAGGCAACATGATTCTTGCTCAGGAGGTCATCGGCACGGACGAGCAGGTAAACGCCATGGAGATCGAGATAGATAATCTCTGTATCAAGATACTGGCTCTTTACCAGCCCGAGGCCACGGATCTTCGGACCGTCACCATGATAATGAAGGTTAACAACGATCTTGAGAGAATAGGGGATCATGCCTCGAGCATCTCGAGAATGGCTCTTTTCATGGCGGAATACCCGCCTATAAAGCCCCTTGTCGACATTCCCAAGATGGCCGACAAGGCGATGGAGATGCTCCGCGAGGCCCTTGAAGCGTTTATAAGACAAGATGAGCAGCTTGCCGTTGAGGTCTGCCGTAAGGACGACGAGGTTGATAACTACGAGCCCCAGATAGTAAGGGAACTTATAACCTTCATGATGTCGGATCCCTCGACGCTTAACCGGGTCCTTCGCTACATTTACGTTGCAAGGCATCTTGAGAGGGTGGCGGATCTGGCCACTAACATAGCGGAGAATGCCTACTACATAGCCACCGGAGAGATGCTGAAGCACCAGCACACTTCGGAGATAAACTGACCCGCATCATCTCAATGTTCCCGGCTCGGAAGTTCGACCGTGAACGTGGTTCCCTCGCCTTCAGAGCTTCTGACACTTATGGTTCCCTCGTGCTGTATGACTATGTGCTTCACTATGCTGAGGCCGAGACCCGTTCCACCTATCTCCCTTGAGCGGTTCTTGTCCACCCTGTAGAACCTCTCGAATATCCTCTCGTGGTGTTCTTGGGGAATGCCGATCCCGTTATCTTCGACCTCTATGCGGAAAGCACCGTTTCGGGCCGAGGCGCGGACCGAAACTGAGCCGTTCTCCAGCGTGTATTTGGCCGAGTTCTCAACGAGGTTAATAAGCATGCGTTCCACGAGGAACCTGTTTGCCCTGTAGGGGGGCATGCCGTTTTCTATGTCAAGAGAGAGATTGACTTTGTTTCTCGAGAAAAGGGAGTTAAGTGAGCCTACAGAGCGAATGATTATTTCACCGAGGTTGATCTCTTCGTATCCTTTTCCCGAGTCCCCGGGATCAGCTTCCCCGCTCTCAAGTTCCGATAGCACGAGCAGATCGGAAGCTATGGCTATAAGCCTGTCGGTGTTTTCCTCTATTATCTCGAGAAAATTCTTTTTCTCCTCGTCCGTGTCGTAGCTTTTGTCAAGAAGCGTTTCGATATATCCTTTTATGGACGTAAGCGGGGTCCTGAGCTCATGGGAGACGTTCGCCACGAAATCAGCTTTTATCCGTTCAAGCTTCTTAAATTCCGTAATGTCGAAGATGACCACTACGATTTCCCTGTAACGGGGGCTTACCCTGACGCTCACGAGATATGATCTTTCTTGGGGATAAAGCGTGGAGATTTCCTGCATGGCCGATTTTTTCTGCTTCTGCATGCGGGAGATAAGCCTCTGGAGATCGGGGTTTCTCACGGTTTCTATGTAGGGCCGGCCGGCGGCTGCGTCATCGATTCCGAACATATCCTTTGCAGCGTCGTTTACGAGTATCAGGTCCTCTTCTCTTGATATCACTATGACCCCTTCTCTCATGGATTCGATTATGCTTTTAAGCTGGTTTCCTTCCCTCTCGGTTGAGCGCATCTGAAGGGAAATCCTCTCGGAGAGCTCGCTTATGGAGATTGATACCCCGGTGTCGAAGTCGGTTACCTTGCGACCTGTCTTTCGGGCTTTTTTCTGTTTCTCAGGCAGAAGTTCAAGTGCCTTCGATATCCTCGAGAAGTCCTTCAGTATGTCTCTTTCGATTATCCACGAGAGGATGAATCCGAACGCCACAAACGCGGCCACGTACGCGATGTAGCCGAGGGCCCCACTCCCTGGGGAAAGCAGCACGGCGAGCAGAGCTGCCGAGGCGGCTAGGCAGAGCAGGTAAAGAAAATGTTTTCTGAATATCTTCAAACCGGTTGGATCTCTTCTAGCTTGTAACCGATTCCTCTCACGGTCTTTATCATCTTGCCGGCGGAACCCAGTTTTTCTCTCAGGTTTTTTATGTGAACGTCTATAGTTCTGTCAAAAACCACCCTTTCGTCTCCCCAGAGGGTTTTTCTTTTGAGCAACTGATCGCGCGTGAACACTTTTCCCTCCGCCTCTCCCAGGGTCTCGAGTATTCTGAACTCGGTGGTGGTGAGGTCGATTTTTCGCGAGTCAACCGATACTTCGTAGCTTGCCGGATCTATTCTGAGAGGGCCGATCCGGAGCGACCCGTCCCCCGTATTTTTCATCGCGTACCTTCTCATGATGCTTTTTACCCTGGCCACAAGCTCTCGGGTTCGAAAAGGCTTGACTATGTAGTCGTCGGCGCCGAATTCAAGACCCAAGACTATGTCAGCCTCGGTGGATTTCGCGGTGATCATGATTATGGGTATGGACTCCGTTGAAGGCTTGCTTTTAAGGATCCTGCAGAGCTCAAGGCCGTCCATGCCGGGCAGCATTAAATCAAGCAGTACGAGATCCGGCGGGACGGAATTTATGTAGAGCAGAAAATCTTTTCCGTTCTGAAAAGGTTTTACCTGATACCCCTCACGCTTCAGGTGGTGGGTTATAAGGCTGAGTATGTCTTTTTCGTCATCTACGACCGCTATGAGCTTTTTCATCTGTGTTCCCTGATAATTTACAGAATATGGAAGTGTACATCAATTGCGCACCTGGGCTTCTTAACATAGAACTAACAATTTGTTTATTCTGGATTAATCATTTGCGCATATCATTAGCCCTGAGTTGTTCAAAGCAGAGCAATAAACACACCCAGGAGGATATGAGAGATGAGATTTTCAGCACTTCTAGCAGTGTCTTTTATGACGTTGCTTGCCTTTACGTCCCCGCAGGCAAACGCCGGCGATGACGGCATTCAGGCCCAGATCAAGGAACTGAAGAAGAAGATAGAGAGGCTCGAGCAGCAGAGCCAGCAGATGAACATGAAGATGTACGAGGCCACCGACACCAAGGCCTGGTACAACAAGATAAAGGTCAAAACCAAAAAGGGCACGGGTCTTACTTTCCAGACCGCGGACAAGAACTACAAACTCAGGATGAGGCTTCGCGGACAGTTCCTTGGTCAGTATACGAACCCTGATGGAGAGGACAATGAAAGCCTCGGTTTCAGGGTAAGAAGGCTCAGGGTAACGTGGGACGGCAACGCTTTTGCCCCGTGGATGAAGTATAAGGTTCAGTACGATTTCTCAAAAACTGGCACCCTCAAGGACATGAAGTTTTCATTTGCCAAGAACAAGGCTTTTGTTCCCACGGTAGGTCAGTACAAGGTTCCGTTCAACAGAGAGGTTCTTAACTCTTCATCCGCCCTTCAGGTCGTAGGCCGCTCGATCATAACCGACTACTTTGAGTACGACAGGGATATCGGTGTCGGTGTTTACGGTCTTCTCGGCGGTGGTATGATCCGCTACGATGCAGGTGTATTCCAAGCGGGCGGTGTGAATCAGAGTGTTGACAAAGATACAGGCATGCTCTGGGCAGGAAGAGTTCAGGCGGCCATTATCGGCGGAAAAGCCAAAAAAGTGAAAGAGAATTTCGCCAAGAAACCAACGCTTATGATTGGAGCCGCTGTTGCGGGCATAGATGTTGAAGATAGCCAAGACAGCAATAACGGAATTCCATCTGGAGAGAGGGAGCTTGTAAGCGGAACAGTCACTTCCATGACTTTTGACGCGAACTACAGGGATCCAAGGTTTAACCTTACCGGTGAGTATATCGGAAGGTGGGTGAATCCCGACGACGCCGGCGTAGGCACTGCCTATGATTCCGGTTTCAGAGTTCAGGGCGGTTTCTTCGTGATTCCGAAGAAAGTCGAGCTTGCCTCAAGATACGCGATGGTTATGTTTGACGATGACCCCAACGTTCTCGGGGGAAATGACCTTGACAACGTGTGGACGTTCACTCAGGGGCTTAACTACTATCTCAGCGGCAATCACAAGTGGAAATTGCAGCTTGACTACACATTCCAGAGGGAAGAGGATCTCGCTGGCGCAGAGTCTGATGAGTCGATGGTAAGAGCGCAGGTTCAGGCCTACTTCTAGGACCCGCGCGAAGGAACAAGTTTTTTTCTCCTTCCTTTTAACCTGTTAGGCCAAAGTCCCTTGCTCCGGAGACGGTGCGAGGGACTTTTTTTATTTGCGCTCGGATACGGTTAATTAATTCTGCCCCATCGGTTAGGATTAACCGCAAATGACAAGAGTCAAGGTGTGCGGAATAACCAACTCTGAGGATGCTCTCTGCGCAGTGCGGCTGGGAGCTGGGGCACTCGGTTTTGTTTTTTATGAGAAAAGCCCGAGGTTCATCAGCCCCGTAGAGGCAGGAGAAGTAATAAGACAGATTCCCCCATTTGTAACCAAGGTGGGGGTTTTCGTAAACGCCGAGGCGGATTACCTGCGGGAGGCAAGAGACATCGCGGGTTTTGACGTCTACCAGTTCCACGGGGATGAGACCCCGGAGTTCTGTGCCACGTTCGAAGAGAACTATATAAAGGCCATAAGGGTCAAGAATGCGGAAAGTCTTGATGCGGTGGAACTCTATGATACGGACGCATTTCTTTTCGATGCTTACTTGCCGGATGCCTATGGGGGCACGGGAGAGAATTTTTCGTGGGACGTTCTTTCCCGCCGGAATCTTGAGCATAAATTCGTTATACTTTCCGGAGGACTTAACTCGGATAACGTGCGCGCCGCCATACAGGCTGTTAATCCCTACGCCGTTGACGTGAGTTCCGGGGTTGAAAGCTCCCCGGGCATAAAAGATCATCTTAAGCTTGAGCAGTTCATGGAGGCCGCCAGTTATGGGCAAAACTAACCGGAAATACAGCTATCCTGACTCTGGGGGCCATTTCGGGGATTTCGGCGGCCGCTATGTTTCAGAAACCCTGATGCCGGCTCTGATTGAGCTCCAAAAGGCCTACGAGGAAGCTTCGGCTGACGAGACTTTTCGCGACGAGATTGATTACTACCTGAAGCAGTACGTGGGGCGGCCCACCCCCCTTTATTACGCCCGCGCGATGACGGAGAGTCTCGGCGGCGCCAAGATTTACCTTAAAAGAGAAGATCTTGCCCACACGGGGGCGCACAAGATAAACAACACGATAGGCCAGGGGGTCCTCTGCGAGAGGATGGGCAAGCAAAGGATAATAGCCGAAACCGGGGCGGGACAGCACGGGGTCGCCACGGCAACTGTGGCCGCGCTTTTGAACAAGGAGTGCGTGATATACATGGGTGAGGAGGACACCAAGCGCCAGGAACTCAATGTTTTCCGCATGAAGCTTCTGGGCGCCGAGGTAAGGCCCGTGGTCTCGGGTACAAAGACACTTAAAGATGCAATGAACGAGGCCATGAGAGACTGGGTCACTAACGTGAGAAACACTTTCTACATAATAGGAAGCGTTGCAGGTCCCCATCCCTACCCGATGATGGTAAGGGATTTTCAGTCGGTAATCGGACGCGAGACGATGGAGCAGGTCCTTTCGGCGGAAGGGAAGCTCCCCGACACGCTGGTTGCCTGCGTAGGGGGAGGCTCAAACGCCATGGGTCTTTTCTTTCCATTTGTCGGGGGAGTGGGGGTTAGAAAGATCGGAGTTGAGGCGGCAGGACATGGCCTTGAAAGCGGCCTGCACTCGGCGACAATAACAGCGGGCTCCGTAGGGGTCCTTCACGGAAGCAAAACCTACCTGCTCCAGGATGCAGATGGCCAGGTGCAGGGCGCCCATTCCGTCGCCGCGGGGCTTGATTACCCCGGGGTGGGTCCCGAGCATTCATACTTCCAGGATGCAGGCGAAGTTGAATACGTGTCTGTTACGGATGAGGAGGCCATTTCCGCATTTTCCTTTCTCTCAGAGGTTGAGGGGATAATACCAGCTCTTGAAACCGCCCACGCAGTTGCCCACGTGCGTAAAATCGCTTCCTCTATGTCCCCGGAGCAGGTTATTGTGATCTGTCTTTCGGGTAGGGGAGACAAGGACATACATACCGCTTCTTCTTTTATGTGAGGTCGCACAAGCCGGTTTTTTGTTCCCCGCCGCGCGCTTGACAATGCCCATGGGCGTGTATATAAAGGTGTGAGGGTTGGAGTTTCATTTTCATTCTGGTTGCTTACGATTTCTGCGTTTCCGGCCTGCGCCGGACAGGCGGCATCTTCTAAAAGCACATGGGAAGAATAGAGGAAAAATTCCGCGAGCTTCATGAGCAGAACAAAGCGGCTTTAATCTGCTATGTTACCGCCGGGGACCCGGACATCGATTTTACCGAGCAGGTCATTTACCGCATGGAAGCAAGCGGTGTCGACATGGTCGAAATCGGCATTCCTTTTTCTGATCCCATGGCTGACGGACCGGTCATTCAGGCGGCTTCTGAGCGAGCTCTTGCAAACTCGACATCTCTCTCCGACGTGCTCTCCCTCGTTAGAAGGATAAGATCCCGCTTGGATATTCCCGTCATACTTTTCGGTTACTACAACCCCTTTTTCTCATACGGCACCGAGCGTTTCGCCCGCGACGCCCGCGAGGCGGGAGCGGATGGGGTTCTGGTCGTTGATCTTCCGCCCGAGGAAGCCGGAGAACTGAGCGTTCATGTCGAGCGTGAGGGGCTTGACCGCATTTTTCTGCTCGCCCCGACTAGTACCGAGGAAAGAATAGAGATGGTGTCGGAAAATGCCTCGGGGTTTATCTACGTGGTTTCGGTTACCGGGGTCACTGGAGCACGCCCGGACATGGACTATGATATTGAGGATCTCGTGGGGAGAATCAAGCGCCGCTCAGAGCTTCCCGTCGGAGTGGGATTCGGGGTGTCTTCGGCGCGTCAGGCAACTGCGATAGCATCTTTTTCCGACGCGGTTATAGTCGGAAGTGCTCTTGTGAGAATAATCGAGGGTGGCGGGAAGGAAAAGCAGGAAGTGCTGGGGAAAATTTCAAGCTTCACGGAGGAGCTTAGCGCGGCCTGCCAAAGGTAGGCGCCCTGCGTTCAGCATACCATGAGTACGAATGGGGAAAGAAGATATATGTTTATCGGAGAGTTTGACATTCTCCTGATGAGTCTTTTTAAGAACAGGGGTCAGTTAACAGAGCTTGATTTTCCTGATGACGCATTTAATCAGAAGGGAGTTTTTACACTTATAGTTGTAAACAGCAAGTTCTCAAGCAAGGAGTTTCTTGCATCTCTTGCTTCCAATTATCCCACGAGCCCGATAGTTGTTTCCGCTGACGACGAGCAGCGCCAGGATGGCTATATAGCGAGATACGTGAGATTTGATAAAGTTGCCGACAGCCAGATATCTTTTGAGGAAAAGCTTGCGAGATCCGATATCTCCGTAAGGCATATAAGAGAGATTCACCGCGACGCGAAGAAACTTCTCATACTCGTTCATAATCAGCCCGACCCAGACGCGATCGCAAGCGCCATGGCTCTTCGGACCCTTCTTAGAAGAAACAAAAAAACGGCGACCATAGGTTATCTCGGGGAGAGAATTTCAAGACCCGAGAACGTAGCCATGGTGGAACTTATGGATATAGACCTGCAGGTGATTTCCCATGAGGACATAAAGAATTTCGATTCCATAGCGCTTGTCGATGTGCAACCTTCTTATTTCCGAGGGGAAATTATCGGTATTGATTCGGTGATTGATCATCATCCCATAACCCCGGAGTGCGATGCGAAATTCACAGAGATAAGTTCCGAGGAAGGAGCTACGGCGACGATCATGACCCGGCTTCTAAGAGCTGCCCAAGTGGAGATTTCCGCGAAACTCTCAACTGCGCTTCTCTACGGCATAAAAACCGACACCATGATTCTTAACAGAGGTGCTGACCTTGACGACCTGGAAGCCTTTACATATCTCTACAATCAGGCCGACTTAGGGCTTCTCAGGAAAATAGAGTCCAAAACCCTGTATTCAGAAGAGATCAAGCATTACGGCCAGGCACTCTCAAAGCACTGGATAAATGACGGGATAATTTTCATGAACCTGGGCAGGATAGAGAAGGAACACCTGATTTCACAGGTAGCTGACATGGGAATGAAGGTTGGAGGGGTTAAGTGGTCAATAGCATTCGGAATCGTTTCAGGTTCCCATCTTGTCATGTCTGTTAGAAACAGTGGGTCTGTCAGAAGCGCCGGTCGGCTGCTTTTCGAACTTTTCGATGAAATAGGAAGCGCCGGAGGACACAGATCCTATGCCAAGGCCGTGATTCCAATGAACGAGGTAAAGGATCTTATAGGAAGAACCTCGCGCAAAAGCATAGAGCAGTGGATCGACAGGGTATTCCGGACGGCGACCGCCCAGAAGGTCTGAACACTAAAAGCAATTCTCCTTTCCTCCGGATCCGGTTTTTTCCTATCCGCTTTTAAAGCTATATTAAAGAAGGCGGGTTCCCTAAGACAAAATGAAACTTAAAACTGCGATTCTGGGAGTTACGGGTTATGTCGGCCAGCAGCTTCTTTCCCTTCTGGCGCGCCACCCTAACGTTGATCTGAGGGTGCTTACGTCTGAGAAGTTCTCGGGCAGGAGGACGGATGAGGCGTTTCCGCATTTTTTGGGCTGCTCGGATCTTATCCTAAGTCCCGTATCGAGAATTCCTGACTCAGAACCTCTGGATCTTCTGTTCTCCTGCCTTCCCGCAGGAACTTCTTCTGTTTTCGTGCGGAAGTTCCTTGAGAAAGGCGTAAGAGTGATCGATCTCAGTTCCGACTTAAGATTCTCTGACCCTGCTGACTACTCCTTAGCTCACGGTGCGGCGCCGCGTTTTCCCGAGCTTCTCTCACAGGTGGTCTACGGACTTAGCGAGCTTAGCCGCGAGAGGATAAAAAATGCCCCGTTAGTCGCTAATGCGGGTTGCTACTCTACATGCGTTTCACTCGCCATAGTGCCTTTTCTTAAAGAGTATGAAGTGGAAGATGATATTATAGTGGACATAAAATCTTCTCTTTCGACTACGGGACGGGCTCCGAAACCCGAGAGTCACTACACCGAGATAAAGGAGGACGTATCTGCCCAGGGAACGGGAGGGGATGACCAGAAGCATGAGATTCTTCGCGTGCTCTACGACTTCTGCGACGTTAAGAAAAAGCTCCTTTTTTTTAATACACGAGTTCCGGTTAAAAGAGGGATAATGGCCGCTTCGTATCTCAGGCTCCGCTCGGAGATCTCCCCCGATGAGGTAAAGGAACTTTACGCCGGATTCTACAGAAATGATGCTTTCGTCCGGGTCTGCGACGAGCCGCCTGGAATAGCGTCTGTTTCCGGTTCCAACTACATCTCTTTGGGTTTCTGCGAGCGGGAAGGGCACCTTGTCATCGTATCGGTTCTTGACAATCTCATGAAGGGGGCCGCGGGCCAGGCCGTTCAGAACATGAATATAGTCTTTGGATTTCCCGAGGATACTGGACTCGGACAAGTTCCCCTTTTCCCGTGACGGGGCGATGAGAAACTACTGCGAAATACTTTATTCAAACCTTGAGCGAAATCCCCGGGGAGCGGCCGTCTGGTCCCACGGAGAAATCTACAGCTACGCGCAGTTCTGCGATTTTGTTGACGGCTTTTCCTCGTTTCTTTTCAAGCGGGGGGTGTCACTGGGGGATAAGGTGTGCGTTTTCCTTCCCAATTCACTTTCCCTTGCTGTATCCGTTTTTTCGATAGCAAGACTTGGAGCCGCCTGCGTTCCAATTGACAGCGCTTGCGGAACCGAGGAGATAAGACACTGCCTTGAGTTCTCGAAGCCGGTCTTGGTCGTTACGAACGAATCTCTTGCGCATACCATGGACGCCGTTTCCGGAGGCATAAACACCATTTGCGTGACCCGGGACAACTTTCTGGGCGAGGCTCCTGCGGATCCACCCGGAAATCATCCTTCGGAGAAAGCCATCTACCTTTTTTCCACGGGCTCAACCGGAAAGCCCAAGTGCGTTGCGAGAAGCCACGCCAACATGGTTGCTCTTGCCCGGAATCACACGGCCACAATAAACTGGGATAGCGGGGACAGAATTCTTTTCTCGATTCCGATATCGCATACCTATGGTCTTGGGAACTTCGTGAGTGCCGTAAGCATCGGGGCGTGCTGTTATTTCCTCCCTAGGTTTACTAGAAAAGAAGTTCTCGGTGTGCTGGAAGAAGAACAGATAACGATCTTTCCCGCCGTCCCGTTCATGCTCGAGACCCTCGCTCGAAGCGCGAGCCGTGGGGATTATGATTTCCCGCGGCTAAAGCATGTTATTTCTGCCGGGGCCCCTCTGCCCGAGGAAACCTTTTTTTCCTTCCACCGGGCTTTTGGCGTCTACCCCCGCCAGCTCTACGGTTCCTCTGAGACCGGGGTGATGGCAATTAATATCGCGGAGAAAATAGAGGAGAAGCGTCTTTCGGTCGGAGTTCCTGTTGAAAACGTCGTTATAAGGGTGATCTCCGAGACGGGGCGCGAACTTGTGGCGGGGCAGGTAGGCGAAATCATAATAAAGAGTCCTTCCATGACCGACGGTTACGTCGATTTCCCGGAAGAGACCGAGAGGGTTTTTGTTGATGGTTTCTACAATACTGGGGACCTCGGAATGTTTGATAGCGACGGGTATCTTTTCATTCGCGGAAGAAAGAAGCTTTTCATCAACATCTCGGGGAACAAGGTTGACCCGTTCGAGGTTGAGAACCTGCTTATGACTCATGAGGGAATAACAGAAGCCGCGGTAATAGGAACCCTCGGTTCCGGGGGCAGGGAGGAGGTAAAGGCCTTTATCGTCGCAGGCGGACTCACAAGAAGGGATGTCGTTGATTTCTGCAGGGGAAAAATCTCAGATTACAAGATTCCCGCGAAGATCGAGTTTGTGGATGAGCTTCCGAGAAGCCCCGCGGGCAAGGTATTGAGGGAGAGACTTAAGTGAGCGTGCGGAAAGAAATTCTGGGAGAGAAAATAAGGCGGCTTGTCGTCGGCAAGTTCAATCTTGACATTGAGCCTCAGGATATATCAGCTGAGCAATCGCTGATTGAACTCGGAGTCGGCGTTGATTCCGTGTCAACCCTTGAGTTCATTATGGAACTTGAAGAGGAATTCGGGGTCTCAATTGACGAATCCGAAGTCAACCTCGGGGTTCTTGAGACCGTTGAGAGTCTCTCTGAATTTATAATGTTGCTTGGTTCCGCGGGTACGGACAGCGGTTAGAAACGAGCGGGTATCTTTGTGACCGTGGGGTCGATATAATTCCGCCACCCTCTTTGATCATTACTACGGTTTTTACGTATTCACGGAACTTTGAACTAGACCGGATCAACTCGAACTTCACCGGCTTTTGAGAAGATGAAATTCGGGTCGAAGAAATACTAAACCGGTTTTGCTTTTATCCTAGACAGAACGTCTCTTATATGAAATTGTCAGAAACAGGACGGACATAACCAGAAACAGGTTGAATATAGCACTTTGAGTCGTATTCCCATCTCCTGCAATCGCGCACGCCCCGTCATCAGCTGTATCCGTTTCCAGCGTATCCGATCCTAAGTAAAGACCGGAACCAAAGATAAGAACTTGAGGCACGCCAGCAATGGCAAGGGTTTCAACGTAGCCTAGCTTTGGCGAAGAACCGCCGGCGCCACCACCGGGGGGTGAGTCCTCATCTATAGCAGGGTTGTCCCAATTGTACTCGACAAAGCGCTCGTCTTCATTCTCCTTCTCCGACGCGGCGATGAGCCTCCGAATGGTGTCAACTAAATCCGGGTCTTGGCTTTGTAGCAAGTTTGTCTGCTCGATATTCTTATTGCCCTCGTTAAAGATCACGTTGCCCTCGTTATCCATAATATAGATGTAAGTGGATACATGTCTCCAAGGTCCGTCCTCGGCCCTGAAGAGTTTTCGCGCATTCGCAAGGTCAACATTAGGGTCGAACAAGGTACTACGAAAGAATTCAATTGCCCCTTTCACGAACATTTTCAGTTCTTCCCTAGTATCGACCTCCTCGGCTGTTATGGAGGGGGTTATTGTATCGGCACCGGGCAGTTGTTCATAGGGAACTTGTTGGATCTCTGGCTCATAATCAAAGCCGCCAATCAGAACATATTTCACTTGTGGGACAAATGGATCGATAGATTCAACTGCGTAACTCTGCTTGGCAGTTTGGTTGTAATAATCGACAAGACCTCCCGCAGCCCCCACGGATAGGAACCCCTGCCCAACTGGATTTCCCTGGCTATCTTCAAGCATGGACCAGTCTTCATCCTCCAGTTTTCTGTTGTTCGCATGAGACTGCACGCCCCCGCCGGGACTGGTGAGAATGACGAGATAAGTGGAACCGGACTTCCAGACACCGTCATCGGTTCGGAAATCGGTAACGAGTTGCGTTAATTCTCCAAAAGTAGCGGTTTCCCCTATGTGCGCTGCCGCGTGATTTTCAAAATTTTTCAAGCTTGCGTCGCCTGACACCACGTTCGCGGCGGTTGCGGTGCAACTCTCGGCTTATGGTGGATTTGTGTACGTCCAACTGCTTTGCTGTCTCAGACTGGTTGTGGTCTGCTTTCAATAGAATTGCTATCTGGTATCTTTGTCCCAGGGTAAGTTGCTTGGTTTTCTCATTGAAATGCTCCTTTTGATCTGGTCGTTAAAAGAGTGTTGCGAAGATTATCGCAACTTGCCCTTTTAATCTATCTCAAAAGTTGCATTTGGTACTTGAAACCACGAAGTACTGAACGGCCCTGTTTCTAATAAGAATTTCTTTAAAAGCCGAGTCAGCGTCAGGACCTTTTGCGAATTTCCCTGCTGCTTCTTTGTGTACCCGAACCCGCCGTAGTCTATTAGCGCTGGTCGTGGTTTCCACTCTGGAATTGACTGATATGGCGGAGGCTGACTGTAGAGGCGGATCAATTATTGAAAAATCGACACGGATTTAAGTCATGTAGGCATATGCACTAATGTCCGTCTCCTTATGAACCAAGTTGAACAGCAAACAAACGGACACTTCATTTTTGATATGTTCCCGTAGCATGCTTCGCCTTTATTCATCCTGCCTCGAAAGCGGGCTGGGACATGTCAGCTACCTGTATCAATATAATCTGCTACAGAGGAAACCATGGGCGAAAACCCGGTCGATTTTTCAGCACTCTGTAACACTGATCATGGACTTGACACGACGCACGGGCACTGAACCTCCGCAAACTCATCGTGCTGGCGCTTTTACTTTTTGTAGAGGTTGGTTATTGGGAAGCGGCGGTCTTTTCCGAAGGCAAGGGACGTTATTTTTACCCCTGGGGCACTCTGCCTTCTTTTGTATTCGTTCGTGTTGACCATCCTGATTATTTTGCGCACGGTGCCCCTCTTTTCCCCGAGCTTTACTATATCGTCAACTCCTAGGCCGTCTTCAACATAAGCCTTCAGTATCCTGTCGAGTGTGTCATATTCGGGAAGCGAGTCGGTGTCTTTCTGGTCGGGGCGAAGTTCGGCTGAAGGGGGTTTTTCAATCACCGATTTAGGTATTATCTGCTTTCCCCGCACGCGGTTGTAATAATGGGAAAGTTCGTAAACCATGGCCTTGGGCACGTCCTTAATCACTGCGAACCCCCCGGACATGTCCCCGTAGAGCGTCGAGTAGCCTACCGCCAGCTCGCTTTTGTTCGAAGTGGCGAGCACGAGCCACCCGAACTTGTTTGAAAGCGCCATGAGGATATTCCCTCTTATCCTCGCCTGGATGTTCTCTTCCGTAACGTCAGCGTCCATTCCGGAGAAAAATTCGGCAAACATCCCCTCATAGCACCTGAAAACCTCTTCTATGGGAATGTTCAGAAGCTCGATTCCGAGGTTGCGCGCGAGCTTTTGCGCGTCGGTGACGCTCCCCTTGGAGCTGTACATCGAAGGCATGGAGACTCCGATGACTTTTGAGGGCCCGACGGCTTCTGTGGCAACGGCGGCGGTAAGCGAGGAATCTATCCCGCCGCTTAAACCGAGCACCACTTTTTTAAAGCTGTTTTTTCTTATGTAATCCCCGGTGCCGAGGACAAGGGCCGAGAAGGCGCATTTCAGCGGGTCGTCGGGGCGAACCGCACCGATCTCCGGCATTTTTACTTTCCGTTTTGTCTTTGCGGGCTTAAGCGTAAACGTCTCCAGCTCGTTTTCCTCAAAGGAAAGCTCGTATCTCGTTTTCCTTATGGTCGGAGTGTTCAGTCTTGATCTGTACACCCTTTCAGTGTTCACGTCGCAGACAAGCAGATCTTCCTCGAAGTTGCGTGCGTTGGCGACGATCTCTCCTTTTTCGTCTATGAACATGCTGTTTCCGTCAAACACAAGCTCGTCCTGTCCCCCGACTATGTTGCAGTAGGCTATTATGGTGTTGTAGTCAATCGCTCTTGTGGCGAGCATTCTCTCCCTGGCCACGGGTTTTCCCATGTAGTAGGGAGATGCGGAGAGATTGAATATGATCTGGGCGTTTCCGAGCAGAACCTGGCTTCTTATCGGTTCCCCGGGGTACCATATGTCTTCGCAGATCGTGACCCCGAAAGTCATCTTTCCCATCGTGTAGACAGGAAACCGTCTCTCTGACTGAAAGTAGCGGTTCTCGTCGAACACCCCGTAGTTTGGAAGGCGGAGTTTGTGGTATACGTCGATTATCTCCCCCCTCTGGATTACGGCCGCGGAGTTAAATATGTCGTCTTTTTTGTCGACAAATCCCACTATGACGACCATGTTGTCCCGGCAGTGTTTCTTTATTTCGTCAAGAGCCCGGATGTTGTCGTCAATGAATTCGGTTTTGAGAAGAAGATCCTCGGGAGGGTAGCCAGTCACGGCAAGCTCGGGGAAGCACAGAATATCTATATCGAGACCTCGCGCCGCCTCGACCGCTTCTGTTATTTTCTTTGTGTTTCCGGTTATGTCTCCCACGCTCGGGTTAAGCTGGGAGAGTCCGGCCCGTAACTGTTTCATCTGGAAATTATACTTGCAACGGCGGGATATTTCGAGAATTCTTCGACTTACGGGCCACTAGAAATTATTGTCCAAGCTTTTTGTTCCACGGCCGCGGATGCGGTCCCCTTTCATCAGTATTGCCAACCCCTCTTCGTCCAAGGTCGGATCGGCAACCTGATCCAGAGGCTCAAGCAGGTTGTAAACCCAGAGAAGAGCAATGTAGACGGCGACGCCGGTTGAGGGCTTACCTTTTTCGGCATCGGAAACCGGACGAGGGCCAGTACCGATCTTTTCCGCTACCTGCTTGATCGTCAGGTTTCTGCGAAGCCTAGCGGTACGCAGGTTGCCACCAAGGCGCTTTAGTGCGTGTTCAACCGCGTACGGAGGGGCAATATTTAGTAAGTTTCTGGCAGTCATGATCTCTTAAGTAAATGTTATATCGGTTAATCATCTTTCAAGAGCATATTTAAATTGGTTGAGAAGTAAATAATATGTACTTAAGTTTGAATTTGCGAAAAATTCTGAGCACTACTCATTCCTGTTCCACATAAACAACAGAGAATTTTTATCACTTGACTGTCTCGAATTGTTTAGTATATTAAAATGATATAAATTCTTGATTTTTGCGAATTTAAGGTATATTAATATAGCATGAAGGAAACTAATATACATTTACCTGCAGGAAGAGCGAAGCTTGTAGCAGTGGTTAAGGCTGCTGGTGATGTTGTGACTATTGACGATGCGGTACGTACCCTTAATTTCTCCCGTACTCAGGCGGCCAAGGTGCTGTCACGTTGGACAGAGCAAGGATGGTTGCGGCGCGTAGGTGTCGGAACCTATGTTCCGGTCCAGATTGAGATGCTGGATACAGACCAAGTCGTTCAAGACCCTTGGGTTTTGGTTCCTGCCTTGTTTGATCCGGCATACATTGGCGGATACACTGCCGCTGAGCATTGGGATCTCACCGAACAGATATTCAGGGATATTGTAGTCTTTACGACTCGGCGGTCCAGAGTAAAATCACTCAAACGGCAAGGAGTTGTGTTCACCTTTTTTCCTGTTCGCGATGACCAGATTTTTGGTACTGAATTTGTCTGGCGCGGACAGACTAGGATAGAGGTTTCCGATATACACAGGACAATCGTTGACATGCTAAATAAACCCGCTGTTGGAGGAGGTATTCAGCATGTTGCCGATTGCTTCGAACAATACATGAAACGGCGAGACAGCGATCCAAACAAACTGATCGATTATGCTGACCGCATTGGCAATGGAGCGGTTTTCAAGCGCCTTGGATTTCTTGCGGAACGTTCGCAAAAGGGAACTGAATTGATAGCCGCCTGCAGAGCACGTCTTACCGAAGGCAATGCTCTCTTGGATCCAAGCCTCCGTTGTACTCGGCTAATTACTCGCTGGCGTCTGTGGGTGACCAACATGTGGGCTCGTCAAGGAGTCAACACGTGATTCCAAAGCGGGAACTTCTGAAAATTGCGGCCACAATCAGGCTCAATCCAAGTATTGTCGAGAAAGACTATGCGCTTGGTTGGATGTTGGCAGGAATTTTTAACCATAGAGAACTGGCCAAGAGTTGGGTTTTTAAGGGTGGGACTTGCCTCAAGAAATGTTATTTTGAAACCTATCGGTTTTCCGAAGACCTTGATTTCACGCTCTTAGTGGAAGATCATCTCAATGAAGAGTTCTTGCGGCGGGTTTTTAAAGAGATATCGGAGTGGATCTACCAGCAAATCGGTCTCGAATTTTCTGTGGACTTGCAGTCATTTGATATTTATGAGAATCCCCGAGGAAGTCTCAGTTGTCAGGCTAAACTAAGCTATCGCGGCCCGGTTTCTCCAAGCTCCGGGGGGTTGCCACGAATCAAGCTTGATCTTACGGCTGACGAACGCCTTGTCTTACCGCCGGTACAGATGTCAATCTGGCACCCCTATAATGATGCCCCGGCCGAAGGCATAAAAGTTCTGGCCTATGCATATGAAGAGGTCTTCGCCGAAAAGATCAGGGCCCTTGCCGAGCGTACAAGACCGCGTGACCTCTACGATGTTGTAAACTTGTTCAGGAACGCCGAAGCTAGACCTTCAGCTTCGGTACTGTTTGATGTTCTTACTCAGAAATGCGAATTCAAGGGTATTTCAGTACCGCAACACGGAGACCTTGATGAACATCAAAGCGACCTTGAAGGCGCATGGGATACGATGCTGAAGCACCAGCTTCCAGCCTTACCGCCGGTGGCTACATTTTGGAACGTGTTGCCGGAGCTTTTTGCCTGGCTTGGCGGAACCCTGTCTCCTCGAGATCCTCTTTCCTATGTGCTTGAGCGTGGCGATACTATTATTCGTGAACGCACCCTAAATCTGCCACTGGTTGGCAATGCGCAATCCTACCTTGAAATCATTCGATTTGCCGCTGCTAACAGACTATGTGTCGATCTTGGCTACGCCAGCCGGACTCGACGGATCGAACCGTATTCTTTGCGGCTTACAAAAGAAGGCAACTTCATCCTGCACGCATGGAATGTGGATAGCGGTGCACACCGCAGTTACCGCGTTGATCGGATTGAAGGTGCCAAAATTACTGGACAGAATTTTTCGCCGAGATACGAGGTTGAACTTATTCCGACAGGCCCGATTGCTGTGCAGGAGACACAAAGGTCCATGCGATCTTCTATAAGTAATACGTCAAGATCCATATCGCGGAACTATGGACCGATTTACATTCTCGAGTGTGGTCTGTGCGGTAAAAAATTCCGCAGAAAAACCTCTTCCAGAGCTCTTAGAGAACACAAAACTCCAGACGGATTTTCATGCTCCGGGTGCACAGGGTATTTAATCGACATCAAGTATTGAGGCACCGGGGGAATCAGATTGTTGATGTCTCAGGTGTATAGATGGCTTTAAACAGCATGTACTTACTACCTTGGCTGAAAACCGTATTTGGAAAAACTCTATGTTTTTCTGAGACCCTGATTCATTCCACCCGTATGGGGGAGGGGGATTCGGATTAGACCAATCTGAAAGACAGGTAGACGATATTCGCGGCGAAGTGAAAGAAAACGCTTGACCATATGGTTCCGGTTCTCATGTATAGATACCCCATTAAGAGAGAAGGAAAAAACGTAAGGGCGTTCTGCCCGCAGGCACCCCCGCCGGTAAACACGCAGATCACAAGAAGGTGCGCCACGGCGAAAAGCACGCTTGCCGCGACAATCGCTCCCCACCCGCCGCCAAATGTTCTCTGGAGATACCCTCTGAAGAAAAATTCCTCGGGAAACGCGATGGCCACAAGATGGGTGAACATGAAAAGTGCCATCGGTTCAATGAACTTAACCGTCTTTCCCAGGTAGGCGGATAGAAGATAGAGACAGGCAAGGTACGAAAAAAGCACGGCAATAGAAATTCCCCCACCCCGGAGCAGCCCCCGCGGATCAAACCTCAAGACGTTTGCCGCGCTGCGGTCAAGGAGAAACGGAACCCAGAGCATAAATCCTGCCGAGAGCAAAAGGGCGTACTCGCGGCCAATCGCGGTTCTTGAGATGATTATCGCCGCTATGACCGCCGCGTAGGCGGCAAGCGGTATCATAAGGTTTTTCGGAAGAATCTGTTTCACGGGGGATTTTTCTCTTGAGTCTGGATTCCGACTATAATACTTGAATATCGCGGGAAAAGGGGCACTGCCTTTTCATGGAAATCTCAGAAATAAAAAAACATCTCAGCGCAGAGATAGTCGGAGAGAAGCTTTTTGTCTACGACGAAGTGGGGTCTACAAACGATGTTCTCCGTGAACTCATAGGCGATGGTCTGGCCACGGACGGGGCGGTTGTGGTTTCCGATTCGCAGACTGCGGGCAGAGGGCGGCTCGGGCGGAAGTGGGTTTCCCCCGCGGGCAGAAATCTCTACCTCTCCGCTTTGTTTTGTCCGGAGATCCCCCCGCAGAAATCTTCCGTTTTCACCTTTCTTGCGTCCTGCGCCCTTGTCGAGGTTTTCTCGGGTTACGGAGTCGACGCCACGATAAAATGGCCGAACGACATTCTCGTTGACGGAAAGAAAATCTCGGGGGTGCTTACGGAACTTGGTACCTCGGACGGCTCGGTTGATTATCTTGTGATTGGAATCGGGGTCAACCTCAATTTGCCGGAGGAATTCATACACCGTGAAATGGAGGATATTTCGGAGAAAACTATATCTCTTTCAATGCTGCTCGGAGAGGATATAAGCAGGGAGAAATTCTGCGCGGAGCTTGTTACGGCCCTTGACCGACTCTACGGGGAGTTTCGCCGCCGCGGGACACAGGCGATTGTGGATATGTGGATCGAGATGTGGGGATTTTTGGGAAAGGAGATATCGGTTGACGTTTCGGGAGAGGTTGTCAGCGGGTTGGTGGAGCGCGTTGACGGAAACGGATTTCTTTATCTGAGAACGGATAAAGGCGATCTTCGCAGGGTGGTTACGGGAGATACGGTCTTTTAGAGAACCCCGATTATTTCGTGGTGAAGCCTGCGCATCAGATCCATCCACTCGTTTACCGTTTCCTCGGTCTCGTCGCTTACGTCTTTTTTTATGACTATTCCGTAGACTCTGGGCTCTACGGCGCACTTTCCGTATCTTTCCGCGACCATTGAGCCGAACCTGTAGAGTATCTCAAGGGCCTTTCTGTCCTTTCCCTCAAACCTGCTCACAAGAACCATTTCGGAGGAAAAACCCTCGAATATCCTGTTCCACAAAGTCGCGCTTGACTCCATGTGGAAAGAGAGGATTATGCTTTCTGGGTCTTTTTTTTCTTGGCTTTTATTGGTTGGCTTCATGATTTATGGCTGTTTATTATAACCATGTGCTGTGCGTATGCGGAGTTTGGGATTTATGTTATAATTACGGGAGGCGTCAGAAGAGGTTGCTTGCGCCTCATCAGTTCTCGCTTTGTTTTTTCATAACGACACAACAGGCGGACAGGTTATATGAGTTTTAGTAAATTTCCTGAGAAAAACGGGCTTTACGATCCTGCGTTTGAGCACGATTCCTGCGGGATAGGATTCGTCGTTAACGTAAAGGGCGTCAGGTCAAACGCTATAATACGTCAGGCCATAACCGTGCTCAAAAATCTCGAGCACCGTGGGGCCTGCGGATGCGAGCCGAACACGGGAGACGGAGCCGGGATACTGTTCCAGAAACCCCACGCATTCTTCGTTGACGTTCTTGGAACTGAGGGAATAACCCTCCCGGCGGAGGAAGATTACGGGGTCGGAATGATCTTTCTCTCCCCAGATCCGGCGCTTGAGAAGAAAACAAAAAAGAGACTTGAGAATATAGTCACCGAAGAGGGCCAGACCGTTTTGGGCTGGCGGGTGGTTCCGACCGACAATTCCTCTCTGGGCGCGACCGCGCTTGGTTGCGAGCCCGGGATTAAGCAGATATTCATCGGGCGGGGAGATGGGACTCCTGCAGGAGACGATTTCGAGAGAAGGCTCTACATAATAAGAAAGCGTGCCGAGGCGGAAATAAAAACCGCCGGGCGCGACGAGCATTTCTACGTATCCAGTTTTTCATCCAAAACAATAGTTTATAAGGGAATGCTCGTTACATGGCAGCTTGAACCCTATTTTCTTGACCTTGAGTCCGATCTCATGGAGAGCGCCATAGCACTTGTTCACTCCCGTTTCAGCACGAACACGTTTCCGAGCTGGGACAGGGCTCATCCCTACAGGTACGTGATACACAACGGGGAGATAAACACGCTTCGGGGAAACATAAACTGGATGCACTCAAGGCAGGCTGTCTTGGAATCGGAGTTCTACGGCGATGATATCGAAAAGATTTTCCCCGTGATAGCTCCCGAGGGAAGCGATTCCGCCTCTTTTGATAACGCCATGGAATTTCTGTGTCTCTCGGGTTACTCGATAGAGCACGCCGTGATGATGATGATTCCCGAGCCGTGGTCAAAGCACGAGAGCATGTCAGCTGAGAAAAAAGATTTCTACAGGTTCCACAGCTGTCTTATGGAGCCTTGGGACGGTCCCGCTTCAATAGCTTTTACAGATGGTGAGAAGGTAGGCGCGGTGCTTGACAGAAACGGGTTGCGCCCCACCAGATACTACGTGACAAAAGACGATATCGTGGTTCTGGGCTCGGAAGTGGGAGTCCTTGACATACCACCCGAGAGAGTGAGCTACAAAGGGCGGCTGCTTCCGGGAAGGATGCTTCTGATAGACACCCGTGAAGGCCGCATCGTCGGGGACACAGAACTTAAGAAAAGACTTTCGACGGAAAAACCCTACGGAAAATGGCTTGAAGAAAACATGGAGAGTTTCTCCGGGATGATGGAAGAAGAGCCCCCCGAGGTTCCGCCCGAGTATGATCCCCCAGAGCTTCTTACCAGGCAGAGAGTTTTCGGCTACACGTTTGAGGACCTGCGCATTCTTCTGGGCCCGATGTCGAAAAACGCGGTCGAGCCTGTGGGGGCCATGGGAATCGATACTCCGCTTGCGGCGCTGTCTGATGAATCGAAACTTCTTTACAACTACTTCAAGCAGATGTTTGCCCAGGTCACAAATCCTGCGATTGACGCCATACGAGAGGAACTTATAACCGGGACCATGGTCACGCTCGGGACGACGGCCAACATATTGCGTCCCGAGGAGAAAAGCTGCGAGAAATTAGAACTCGAAACTCCGTTTCTTACCAATCCCGAGATAGAGAAGCTGAAAACACTTAACGGGGAAAAGTTCCGCTGTGAGGTAATTTCTACACTTTTTGATCCCGAAAAGGGAACCGAGGGACTCGAGGAGGCGCTCTCAGGAGTATTCGCCTGCGCCGACGAACTCATAGAAAAAGGTGCCAACATCCTGATTCTCTCGGACAGGGGTTTTGACGCTCAAAACGCCCCCATTCCCGCTTTGCTCGCGGTCTCGGGGCTTCATCATCACCTGATAAGAAACGGAAACAGGATGCGCGCGGCGCTCGTCGTCGAGTCGGGCGAGCCGAGGGAAACCCATCACATGGCGCTTCTTATAGGCTACGGCGCAAGCGCGATCGCTCCCTACATGGCCTACGAAACCCTAAACGGCATGATTCACCAGAACATGCTTGTGGGCATGTCTTATGAGGAAGCGGTCTCGGGGTATGTGAAAAGTCTCGTTAAGGGCATAGTGAAGATAATGTCCAAAATAGGCATCTCCACTGTGCAGAGCTACCACGGGGCCCAGATATTCGAGGCGTTAGGGCTTAACACCGAGTTTATCGAGAAGTATTTCACCTGGACAGCCTCGCGGATACAGGGAGTGGGAGTGGACGTTATAGCTGAGGAGTCGGTAAAACGCCACTCGAGAGCATACGCTGAAAGGGACGTTGAAGTTGCGACGCTTGAGACCGGAGGGGTTTACAGGTGGAGACCCGACGGAGAGCGCCACATGTACCACCCGCGCACCGTGCACAAGCTCCAGGAAGCCTGCCAGACGGGAAGCTACGAGAGGTTCAAGGAATACACGAAGCTTGCAAACGACGAGGAAAAAGAGCATTTTACGCTTCGCGGCCTGATGGAGCTTAAGTTCTCGGACAATCCGGTTCCGCTTGACGAGGTGGAGTCGGTCGAGAGCATATGCAGAAGGTTCAAAACGGGGGCCATGTCCTACGGGGCGATAAGCAAGGAGGCCCACGAGAGCCTCGCGGTCGCGATGAACCGCATAGGCGGAAAGAGCAACACGGGCGAAGGCGGAGAAGACACCGACAGGTACACCCGTGATCCGAACGGGGACCTCAGGAGAAGTGCCATAAAACAGGTTGCCTCGGGTCGTTTCGGCGTCACGAGCGAATACCTGGTGAACTCAGACGAAATACAGATAAAGATAGCCCAGGGGGCAAAACCCGGTGAGGGGGGACAGCTTCCGGGAAGAAAGGTCTACCCGTGGATAGCCAAGGTGAGATTCTCGACTCCCGGGGTGGGACTTATATCACCCCCCCCGCACCACGACATCTACTCGATCGAGGATCTGGCGCAGCTTATCTACGATCTTAAAAACGCGAACAAGCATGCGAGGATAAACGTCAAGCTGGTTTCGGAGGTAGGCGTTGGGACCATAGCCGCGGGCGTGGCGAAGGGTCACGCGGACGTGATACTCATAAGCGGAACCTCGGGGGGAACTGGAGCATCCCCGCAAAGCAGCATACACCACGCGGGACTTCCCTGGGAACTTGGCATAGCCGAAACACACCAGACCCTAGTTCTTAATAACCTGAGAAGCAGGGTGGTTCTAGAGACCGACGGTCAGATGAAAACCGGAAGGGATGTTGCCATTGCAGCCCTTCTGGGTGCCGAAGAATATGGTTTTTCCACGGCTCCGCTCATAGTTCTAGGATGCATAATGATGAGGGTCTGCCATCTTGATACCTGTCCCGTCGGAGTTGCCACGCAGAACCCCGAGCTTCGAAAGAAATACACGGGGAACCCCGCGCACGTGGTCGATTTCATGCACTTTGTCGCCACGGAGTTTCGCGAGATAATGGCGAAGATGGGTTTTCGGACTGTAGATGAGATGATAGGCAGAACGGACCACCTCGAGATGAGAAAGTCTCTTGATCACTGGAAGGCCAAGGGGATAGATCTTAGCAGGGTCCTCGTCCGTCCCGAAGTTCCCGAGGAATGGGGAACTTACTGCCAGATAGAACAGGACCACGGTATACAGAACTCCCTTGACGAAACTGTCCTGATGGAGATATGCCGCCCGGCGATTGAGAGGGGTGAGCGGGTGGATGCAGCCGTTCCCATAAAAAACGTTAACAGGACCGTGGGAACCATAGTAGGAAGCGAGCTTACGAGAAGGTACGGCCTTGACGGACTGGAGGAGGATACCATAAGGCTTCATTTCTCGGGTTCGGCGGGGCAGAGCTTCGGTGCCTTTGTTCCCAAGAGCATGACACTTGTTCTTGAAGGCGACTCAAACGACTATACGGGGAAGGGGCTTTCCGGCGGAAAGGTAATCATCTATCCACCGAAGGAGTCCACTTTTGCAGCTGAGGAGAATATCATAATTGGAAACGTTGCGTTCTACGGCGCCACCGGAGGGGAAGCTTACGTGAGGGGTATTGCCGGCGAGAGATTCTGCGTGAGAAACAGCGGAGTCCACGCCGTGGTAGAGTCGGTTGGGGATCACTGCTGCGAATATATGACCGGGGGTCGTGTTGTGGTACTGGGTCCGACCGGGAGGAATTTCGCGGCTGGGATGTCAGGCGGCATAGCTTATGTTTACGACCACGAGGGGGATTTTGAGGGAAGATGCAATACAGAATCTGTATTTCTCGAGCTTGTGGAAAAGGATGAAGAAGCAGAACTCTTGGGAATGATAAGAAAGCACCTTGAGTACACCGAAAGCGAGGTAGCAAAGCGGATTTTGGAAGACTGGAACGAAAATCTCCCCAGATTTGTGAAAGTGATACCGAAAGATTACAAGAGAATGCTTGAGCACATAAACCGCGCGCAACAGAGTGGTCTTTCGGGTGACGAAGCCCTTATGGCGGCTTTTGAAGAAAACAAAAGAGATCTCGCGCGCGTAAGCGGAAACTGACACGGAAGCTCGAACGGAGGAAAAGGTATCATGGGTGATCCCACAGGTTTTATGAATTACGGAAGAAAGCTTGGGCCTGACAGGGATCCTGCCCGGAGAATCGGCGATTGGGACGAGTTTCACGGTCATCTCCCGGAAAAAGAGCTTGCCACTCAGGGCTCAAGGTGCATGGACTGCGGTGTTCCCTTCTGCCAGACGGGCCAGATAATCGGCGGTATGACCGCAGGGTGTCCCATAAACAACCTTATACCCGAGTGGAACGACTTGGTTTACTCAGGCCTCTGGAGAGAAGCTCTCGAGAGGCTTCATAAGACTAACAATTTTCCCGAGTTCACCGGTCGAATATGCCCCGCTCCCTGCGAGGGGTCGTGCGTTCTGGGCATAAACGAGCCTGCGGTTACCATAAAGAGTATAGAGTGCGCCATAGTTGACAGGGGTTTTGAGGAAGGATGGATAACACCCGAACCTCCCGAACATAGAACCGGAAAGAAAGTCGCTGTCATAGGCTCTGGACCCGCGGGACTTGCGTGCGCCGCGCAGCTTAACAAGGCGGGGCATCTGGTCACTGTGTTTGAAAGGGACGACCGCATAGGTGGACTGCTCATGTACGGGATTCCCAATCCCCACCTTGACAAGAAGATCGTGGACCGCCGCGTCGATATCTTGGCGGAGGAGGGGGTCAAGTTCGTTACCAGCACGGAAGTGGGGGTGGATATTGACGGAAATGAACTTATAGAAAACTTTGACGCTGTTATCATATGCACCGGGGCGACGAAACCCAGAGATCTTCCGATTGAGGGAAGGGACCTTGAGGGAATTCACTTCGCAATGCAGTTCTTAAAGGCAAGCACCAAGAGCCTTCTTGACAGTGGGCTAAGTGACGGCCATTACATTTCCGCAGCGGATAAGGACGTCATCATTCTTGGGGGCGGCGATACCGGAACCGATTGTGTTGCGACTTCCCTGAGGCATGGATGCAGGAGTCTTCTTCAGTTCGAAATACTTCCCAAGCCTCCCACCGAGAGATCTGCTGACAACCCATGGCCGCAATGGCCTAGGGTATACACTCTTGATTACGGTCAGCAGGAGGCCATGGCGGTTTTCGGCGAAGACCCGAGAAGGTACCAGGTTCTCACCAAGAAATTCATAGGTGACGGTGAGGGTAGGGTGGTGGAGCTTGAGACCGTGCGCATTGAGTGGTACAGGGAGGATGACGGAAGGATGTCGTTTAGGGAAGTAGAGGGTTCTGAGGAGAGGTGGCCGTGCGGGCTCGTGCTTTTGGCCCTCGGATTTCTGGGGCCTGAACAGGGACTTCTGCAGCAGATGAATATCTATACCGATGAACGCTCAAACGCCATGGCGGAGTACGGGAAGTATATGACGAACGTCGAGGGAGTCTTCGCTGCGGGGGATTCGCGCAGGGGACAAAGTCTTGTGGTATGGGCGATAAACGAGGGAAGAGAAGCCGCGAGGGAGTGCGACAGATATCTCATGGGATCAACCAACCTTCCATAAATACTTTCTGCCGTTACGAGGAGGACTTTCCAGGTGGCTTTTGCCGATCCTAAAGAGCAGTTAGAGGTAATAAAAAGGGGAACTGAGGCAATAATTCCCGAAGAGGAGCTTCTTTTGAAGCTTGAGGCTTCAAAAGAGAATGATCGTCCTCTCAAGGTAAAGGCAGGGTTCGACCCCACCTCTCCAGACCTGCACCTGGGTCACGGAATAATCCTCAAGAAACTTCGCGATTTTCAGGCCCTGGGTCACGAGGTTCTTTTCCTCATAGGGGATTTCACTGCTTATATAGGAGATCCTTCGGGGAGAAGTGAAACCCGCCCGGCAATTTCAAGAGAGGAGATAATCAAGAACTCAAGGACTTACGAACGCCAGGTTTTCAAAGTTCTTGACAAAAAAAAGACCCAGATTCTTTCAAACTCCCGATGGCTCAGCAACCTTGGTTCAGAGGAACTTCTCGGGCTTACCTCCTTGGTTAACGTTTCTCGGATACTGGATCGAGACGATTTTTCAAAGAGATACAAAGAGGGGATATCGATTTCTCTTAGGGAATTCATATATCCCTTGGTGCAGGCGTATGACTCAGTGCAGATGCACTGCGACGTTGAGCTTGGCGGCACGGATCAGACTTTTAATATCCTGCTTGGTCGCGATTTTCAGAGACATTACGGGCAGTCTCCGCAGGTAGGAGTTTTTCTTCCGATACTTGAAGGAACAGACGGGGTGAAGAAGATGTCAAAATCCCTCGGGAACTACATAGGTCTTGACGAATCGCCCCAGGATATATACGGAAAAGTGATGTCGATCTCAGACGAGCTTATGTGGAGATACTATCTTCTTCTGAGTGCCCGCGATGAAAAAGAGATACGAAATTTAAAAACCGGGCATCCCATGGACGCGAAAAAAGCGCTTGCCAGAGAAATCGTCTCCTGGCTTCATGACTCTCAAAGCGCCCTTGAAGCCACCAGAGATTTTGAAACCAAGTTTTCAAGAAGATCTTTCCCGGAAGACACGAAGGAAAAGATCTACACTGCACGCTCCCGTAAGGTGGTCGACCTTGTTCTGGATGTGTCCGATTCTGTGAACACGAAAGGGCAGGCCAAGAGAATCATATCCCAAGGAGGACTCGTCATAAACGGGGAGAAGTACACCGATCCGAATTCGGAATTTCCCGAAAGCACCGCCCTTGAACTCAAGATCGGGAAAAAAGAGTTTCTGAGAGTTGCTATAAAGGAAGCGAGTTAGCCTGTAAGCCGAGTTCTGTCAAGCACGGTCATCCATCTGAGATACCTGTTGCCAGGATACCTTAAGCGACTACCCGAAAACCAGAGCGGGCAACCCTGACCGGACCGTGGTCCGGGCGTTTTCCTATTTGTCTTTCTTCGGGCGGGGTTTGCCTTGCCTCCTCCATCACTTTTGGAGCGGTGGTCTCTTACACCACCTTTTCACCCTTGCCGGAACGCCTGCGGCGCCCAGGCGGTATACTTTCTGCTGCACTTTCCGTTGTCTCGCGACACCTGGTTGTTAACCAGCGCCCTGCCCTGCGAAGCTCGGACTTTCCTCCCGCGGACAAACCGCAGGCGACCGCACGGCCAACTCGCTAGTCATTAAAGTATCTATCTATCGCCTCATTCGCAAGAGCGTCGGCCTCGACGTTATTCTCTCTTGGAACATACTCTATTTCTAGTGCCGCTAGAGAAGAGGCGAGTCTTTTCGCTTCTGAGTGCAGGATTCTAAGCTTCGGGTCCTTTACTTTCCAGAGCCCTTTCATCTGGCTTGCGACGAGTTGAGAGTCCGTGTGGATTTTTGCTTCTGAGATTTGTTCTGCCAGGAGATGACCGAGAGCTGTTATGAGCGCCTTGTACTCTGCTTCGTTGTTTGTTCCCCTGCCGATGTACTTCCTTATCTCTTTTCTGCTTTCATCTGGACGGATTATGAGAACCCCGATGCCGGATTCTCCCGGGTTTCCCCTTGACGCTCCGTCTACGTAGACTTCGGTTATTTTTCCGGGGGACATGTTCTTAAGTGGATAACCGTTTGGACGGTTACGGATTAGTGTAAAGAATCTTCTTGCAGCTCGGGCACTGAACCAGCTTTAACCGCTTCAGTATTTCGTTATAGAGCTGAGGGGGGATGTTTATGTTGCAGCTTGTGCATTTCTCGTTCTCGGCAAGCGCAAGCGCCCTGCCGTTTCTATTGAAGATTCTTTCGTAAAGAGGAAGTATTTTCGGGTCTATCTTGGATACTATTTCGTTTTTTTCCTTTTCCGCTGGTTTGCGGGAAATCTCTAGTTCTTCAATCTTCTTTTCCTTTTCCGCGATTTGCTGCGCGTATTGCTCTTTCAGGGTCGCGTAGTTTTCCTTTTCTTCGGCAAGCGCCGTCTCGGTCTCTTCGATCTCTGTCATTACGGAGATCGTCCGGTCCTCCATTTCGAGGTTCTCCTTTCTGGTCTCGGTTATTTCTTTCTGAAGCGCTTCGTATTCTCTGTGGGTCTTTATGGCGAACAGCCTCGCCTCGGAGTTCTTTATGGATTCCTGGTTGGAGCGAAGCGAGGACTCAAGGCCGTCTCTTTGCGTCTTGAGTTCCAAAAGGCTGGTTTCCTTTAGATTTATTGATTCTTCTTTTCCCAGGAGGTCTTTTTTAAGGTTGTTGATTTCGTTTGGATATCTTGTGAGCCCTTCCGTTAACTCTCTGATTCTCAAGTCAACTATCTGAAGCTTCTGCAGGCTTTCAATGTTTTCTTGCATAATCCCTTATATCAGGCGAAGCGGCCTCAACGTGCCTTTTAAAGAAAAAAGTAATATTTGCTGCGTTTTTGGAGGGAGTTGCTTCGGCTTTCTTTGCATTGACCTTCATGGACTCTATTTCTCAATTCTGGGCCCACCCGGACTCGAACCAGGGACCGACGGATTATGAGTCCGCTGCTCTAACCAACTGAGCTATGGGCCCTAATAAAACTAGGCAACAGAATATAGTTAATCGAATTTTTTTGTCAAATTATCGGCCTGAAAAACCCAAAAAACAGTTTTTACACCCTCTGTATTCACCGCAGAACAAGAAGATTTCCGCTTTGAGTATCCCACGAACCCCTTACCTTGAATACCGATGAAAGAAGTTTTTCGGAAAATACCTGCGACGGTTCTCCTAGAGCTGTTGTTCGCCCGCCTTCAAGCACAAGGATACTGTCGCAGAATCTACTCGCTAGATCCAGATCATGGAGAACGGCCGCTATTCCTTTTCCTTTTCGCGCCAGTGATCTCAGCAGTTCCATGAGGGCGAACTTATGGTGTATGTCAAGGTGGGACGAGGGTTCGTCAAGAAAGATAAAATCCGTTTCCTGCGCAAGCACCCTAGCGACCGACACCCTCTGCTGCTCTCCCCCTGAAAGCGTTGTTACTTTTCTCTGGGAAAATCCTTCCATGTCCACAAGGGAGAGGCAGTTCTCGGCGCGCTTTATATCCTCGTCGCTTTCACTCTCGAAAATTCCGAGGTACGGATACCTTCCCGTAAGCACTACCTCAAGCACGCTCAGCGGGAAATCGAAATACGAAGTCTGTGGGAGAAACGCTATTTTTTTGTAAAGTTCTTTTGCTTCGTATCGGAAGAGGTCTTCTCCGTCAAGCAGGATGCGGCCTCCGGTGGGAGAGAGTATCCGGGTTAGAAGGCGGAGAAGCGTGGATTTCCCCGCACCGTTGGGGCCGACTATGCCTAGAAACTTGTTTTTTTCGACTTCAAAACTTGCGTCGGCGAGTATGGTTTTCCCGTTTACGCTGTAACTCAGACTCGATATTTTTACGGATTGTTTTTCTTTCTGCATTCTACGCGATTCCTCTCCCGCTGAAATTTCGCCTCAGCAAAAACACAAAGAAAGGAACTCCGATAAGAGAAGTAATTATTCCTAGGCGCAGTTCTTGGGGACTCATGACGGTTCTTGCTATAAGATCGGCTAAGGGAAGAAATATTGCTCCCGCAATGAAACTTGCGGGCAAAAGTCGGCGATGATCCACTCCGATCAGCAGTCTTACTGAGTGCGGAATTATAAGTCCGACAAATCCTACGATACCGCTTACAGCCACGCTTGCTCCGACTATGAGAGAACTTAGGACTATGAGATGTTTTGTTGTTTTTTCGATGTCAATGCCGACGGTTTTTGCCGTCTCGTAGCCGAGGAGTCTCGCGTTTAAGTTCTTCGCGTAAAAAAGCAGTATTACCGAGGCGGCCAGCACGGGTACCGCAGCCATCCCAAAATGAGTCCAGGTGCGCGAGTCGACCCCACCCATTATCCAGAAAAGCATTTCTTTCATGGACCATGCGTTTGATACCGAGAGCACAAAAGTCGTGAGAGAGACAAAAAGCGTCCCAAGCGCTACTCCGCAGAGAAGAAGGGTCGTGTTCTCTACAAAACCTCTGTAGCGGGATATTCCGTAGACCGCATACGCGGTGAGAAGAGTGCCGGCGAAAGCGACAAGAGGGAGCAGCAGAAACCACTGCTGATAAATACCGGTGTAGATTGCCAAAACGGCGAAAAACGCTCCTCCGCTCGACCAGCCCAGTATTCCGGGCTCGGCGAGAGGGTTTCTGAACATCGCCTGCATTACCGCTCCTACGATTGATAGTCCCCCGCCTATGGTCGCGGCGAGCAGAACCCTCGGAAGCCTTATGTTCCAAACGATAAGCTCATGTGATTTCTCGACTCCCGCTCCAGCATCTAACCAGAGCAATTTGCCGGCTATTACTCTAAGCACTTTGTCAAACGGAACGCTAACAGCTCCAAGAGATACGCACGTGACGATGACTAATACAAGCAGGGAAGCGAGTATTACGTATACGGAAAGCGTTTTTTTACCGGTCGGCATTGTTCTCCGCTCTGAAAATCAGATCCACTAGATCACTTATGGCCCGCGCCGCGTAATGAGACGCAGCGTCAAGATGTTTTCCCGCGACGACTATAATCTTTTTGTCCTTGAAAGCGGGATTTTCAAATATCTGGCCGACAAAATCCGGGTGAGAAGGATTATAACTACTTGTAAGCATCAGGTCAGGATTGTTCTGGATTACGTATTCGGTCGATATGTTGCTGTGTCCGCTTATCCCGAGGCGGGCCGGGAGGTTAATGGCTCCGGAATTTTCTATTATATCGTTTACGGTAGTGCGTTTGCCGACCGTGAACCCCGGAGCTCCGTAGAAAAGAACCGTCGGAGGTTCTACGTGCGACGGAATCTTTGCTCTGGCGTCTGCGATCTGTCTTTCCATGTTCTCTACGAGGGTTTTTGCCGCGGCACCCTCGCATACAGCATCTCCCAACATCTTTATGTTCTTTTTTATGCTCTCAAGCGAGACGATCTCGTGGAGCACAAGCACCTTTGTTCCCGCTGCCTCAAGGTGTGTGTGTATGTTCGGGTCCGTGTGGTCAGCGAGTATCACGAGATCAGGGGATTTTGTGATTACCTGTTCGAGGTTTGTCCGGACCTGGGGAATTCCCCGTGCTTTCTCCGCTACATTTGAAATCAGCGAGTCCGTCGAGAAATAAGTGAGCGCAGCTATTCTTTTTCTGTCGCCGACAATATCAACGAGTATCTCGTCTGAGGCTAAAGTGAGCGAGATTATGCTCTTGGGGCAGGGTGTTCTTGCCAAGCACGCCGCAGGTGCGACGGCTAGGACAAGCAGAACCACCGCAAACAGATTTTTGATGCTCACCTTGAACCCCCGGCTTTTCCTTACGGGTTCAGAATGACTTTTCCGAATTGCTGGCGGTCTTCAAGAATTTTCTGCGCCGCCGCCGCTTCGCTCAGGTGAAACCTGCTGTGTATTGAAGGTTTAAAAGTTCCTTCATCGGCAAGCTGCGCGACTTTTTCGAAATGTTCAACCCGCGCGTTAAACACAGTTACTCCGAGTACGGATAGGTCTTTCATTATGAGTGGACCGATAGCCGCTTCGGTAACTCCGCCTCCTGCAACGCCGATCAGCAGAAGTTTTCCCCCGGGGGCCAGGTACTGCGTGTTTTCCTTCCACACAGAAGCTCCCACAGGATCGAAGATCATGTTTATCTTGTGTTCTTTAGTGACCTGCTTGAGTTCTTCTCCGAGATCCGAGGAGTTGTAATTTATTGTGACGTCAGCCCCGATTTCCTTCGCCTTCTCAAGTTTTTCGTCGCTTCCCGCGGTAGCTATCACGAAAGAATCAAAAAGCTTGGCTACCTGGATCGCCGCGCTTCCCGTTCCGCTTCCCGCCGCGTGCACGAGCACCGTTTCCCCCTTGCCAATGTTTGCTCTTTCGCAGAAGGCATACCAAGCGGTAACGTAGCAGGTGGGAAGAGTTGCCGCGTCATCAAAGGAAAGTCCTTCCGGGATCGCGACCACGTTTGATGAAGGTATCTTTATGTATTCGGCAAATCCTCCGTGGAGGTTTACCCCGACTATTTCAAGGCCCCTCTCCGAGCGGACAGCTGGCATGATTATGACCCGCTGGCCTGTCTCCACATTGGACACGTCATCGCTTTTCTCGCATACAATGCCCGCAACGTCTACTCCCCCAACATGCGGCAGGGGCACTGGACGGGGGGATTTCCCGCTTCTAAGCCTCAGGTCGACGAAGTTTATCGAAGAGGATTTTACTTCTATTAGGACTTCTCCCGGGCCAAGCTCCGGATTGCTTACCTCCTCATACTTAAGAACATCGGTTTCTCCGAATTCGTGATAGATAATGGCTTTCATTCTTGCAGACTCCTTTGGAATATTTGTCGGATTAAGGTACTTGGCTTTGAGGGTTTGGCAATATTACTTCCCGGAACTGCTAGCTCCAGAAAGTTAGATGGGACCTTGAATTTATTTCTGGGGTTTTTGTACAAACTGAACAACCAAGAGGGGTGATGTTCCAGCTTTAAAACAGCTATAGAATCGGCGCGGGGAATAATAAGCCGCCGAAAAGAAGCCATGCCACGATCAGTGTCCAGATTACGTTCATTCCCTGTGCTATGAGAAACGCGTAGGCGGGGCGGCCTTCTTCCATGCTGACCAGGGTGGAAAGGCGGGTCTCAAGACCTATGCAGACAAAGGCAAGGGCGAACCACCAGCCGCGAAGCCCTTTTATGAGCCCCTTTGTCTGCGAAACGAGATCGTCTCCCACGACAAAGGAAAAAAGAAGCGATGCTGCCATGAACCCCAGAATAAACTTCGGAAAGCGTTCCCAGATGACCCCGACAGACGGCTTTACCCCTTCATCCGCGCCTTGGCGGAACGTCCACCACAGGGAAAGAGCGAACGCCGCGAGACCCAGCATGGCGTTCTGCGAGAACTTCACCACCACGGCTGCATTCATCGCCGACTCTCCCACCAGTTCGCCGGCGGCTACCACCGCTCCGGTGGTGTCGATGGTTCCTCCGACCCACGCTCCTCCGATCACCGCGGGAATCTGGAAATGCTCTATGGCCCAGGGCATGATCAGCATCATGGGGACGGCCACTATGAGAACGAGAGAGGTTACGTAGGAGAGCTTTTTTCTGTCTCCGCCTATGGCTCCGCAGGCAGCGATAGCGGCCGAGACTCCGCAGATGGAAACGGCCGTGGAGAGCATGGCGGCAAACTCGGAATCCACGGCGAACTTCCTGCAGATCCAGTAGCAGGCGTACCATATGACGAGCACGACGAAGAGGGCCTGCAGAATCCCTGCCATCCCCGCGGAGAGTATCTTGCCGAACAGAATGCTTGAACCCAGGATGATAAGCCCGATCTTGATGTAGTATTCGGTGCGGACCGCTTCCCGGAAGCGATCGGGGAAAACGTTGCCGACGAGCATTCCGATGAAGAGGGCGAAGATGACGTAGCTTATGCCCCATTCCTTGGCCATTGCGTTTCCGGCGAGAAACTTGGATGCCCACGCAAGGGCGAAGACTATGGGGAAGCCCAGGGCATAGCGGGCGACCGATCCGCCCAGCAGACGGACGCCGACACTTGAGAGAAGCAAAAAGGCCACTCCCAGCGAAATGGAAAGGGAGATGTTCTCTGCGCTTAGGATCTTGCCTACGGAATCGGGGGTCCACGAAAACTTGGGAAGAGAGAGATAGGGAAAAAGAAGTCCGAGAGCGATAAGGACAAAAGCCGGTCCGAAAACCACCCAGTCTTCCGAGAGTCCGTTACTTTCCTCGGGAGAACCTGCGGTTTCGTTTTCCATGTGAGTAAGCTTGACACGAACCCCCGGTTTTTCAACACTTTGCCGCCGACTCACTGACCGGACGGTCGGGAAGTGGTCGTGAGCCGTTCTCCCCTTCGCCAGTTCCAGGGCGGGACGAATTCCCCTGCCCACAGGCCGCGGCCGTTTTCGCGAGCCTCCTGCTCTGCGGAGACGTAACGGCGTGAGTAGTGCGTGTAAGCTAGAGCGTAACCGTTTCGGACCAGCCAGCCGTTTAAGTCAAGCTCATTTAGGTAGCATATCCCGAGAAATCGTCCGTAGCGGTCACGCTTTGTGCCCTCGCACGTAATGGAATTGCGTCCTATTTTGGTTTTAAGGGCCGAGGTTGAAACAAGGCCGCAGTTGTAGCTTTTTCCGGAGGCGTCCCTGCAGCGCTGGTTTGTCTCCGGCGCGTCAATTCTTTCAAGCCTGATCCGTTCCCCTGAAATCTTCACAGTGTCGCCATCCGTTACGTAAGGTTTGCCCGTCAGAGTCTCGGCTTGCGCCGGCGCGGGGCAAAGCAGCAAAAAAAGCATTAAGCACCATAATTGGCGAAGCGACCCGTGATCCCGAAACGCGGGTCTGCTTGCTGGGCTTTGAGTTTTTACACCGCGTCTTGGATCAGGAGCTTTTTTCATTACGTACTCGGCGGTTGCAGGCTTATTTCTGGACGTTTTCGCTGTCTCCAGCGGTGAGTTTTTTCGCTGTTTTTCTTTTCCTTCTTTTTTTCTGCTTTATTATTTTTCGTGCTTTTTTTCTTTCCGCGGAATCTTCTCCGTAAAGCAGTGCCGCGATTTTCTCGGCAAGATTTCTCCTTGCGAGAAACCTGTTAAGCGCCTGGGAGCGCTCCCTCATGACCTTCACGGTAATACCGCTTGGGCGGTGTTGCAGGCGAACGCAGGTGGCTACCTTGTTTGTGTTCTGTCCTCCAGGTCCCGAGGATCTTATGAAGGTTTCCTCAATATCTTCTTCCCTTATGCCCAGGCGATTCATTTCCCGTGCAAGAGCCGTCTGTTTTTCCTTTGACACTCCAAAGCTTTTCATAATGGCGTGGCGGGCTGGGATGGGTTATCTTACGATCAGTTTCAGAAAATCTGATACGGAGACCAGTCCCACGGGCTTTTCGTCCTCAACCACGACGACGCTGTGGATGCCGGCTCCGGCCAGTTTCTCAAATACCTCTTTTACAGATTTGTCCGGGCCGATGGATATGACGGGGCTGCTCATTACTTCCCTCGCGGTGGTGCGCTTGGCCTCCTTGTATGTCTTTTCGATTTCTCCCCTGTCAAACCATTGTCCGAAAAGCTCGAGGACCTCGGTTCTAGAGAAGGAGACGGTGGCTTTCTTGGCGACAAAGTCGGTTACGGAGAGAAATCCCGTAAGTTCTCCGTCGTCGTTTACCACGGGAAGTTCGTCGATTCTAAGTTCAAGCATCTTGCGCGCGCACTGCTCAAGCGAGTCGTTTTCGTTGGCGGTTACCACTGGACTGCTCATTATTTCTCTTACTTTCATCTGCGCTTGAAACCTCTTTTCCTGGGTACATTAAAGATAAAACAGCCGAGGATTTTTGCAAGACAACTCGATACTGAGCCCTTTTCTTGGAAACGTACTTATATGCGTATATAATTTCCCGCTGTGATGGAAACGCAGCAGGTTCGCGAGATGATAGAGCGGGGTATTCAGACGTCGTTTGTCGAGGTCGAGGGGGACGGAACGCATTTTCAGGCGGTCGTGGTATCCGAACAGTTCAGGGGCAAGCCGCCGCTTGAGCGTCACAAGCTTGTTTACGCGGCGCTTGGAGATGCTATGGAGTCCGAAATTCATGCCATCTCGATAAAAACCTATACGGACGATCAGTGGGAGAAGCTTAAAAAATAAGGAGCAGAGAAATGTCGGATATACAGAAAAAAATAGAACATCAGATCGAAGAGAATCCTATTGTTCTCTACATGAAGGGTTCAAAAGATGCGCCTAAGTGTGGTTTCTCGGCGCAGGTGGTAAATATTCTCAACTTCTACCGAGTGGATTACGAAACCGTCGACGTTCTCTTGGATTCGGAGATCCGCCAGGGGATAAAAGACTACTCGCAGTGGCCGACGCTTCCGCAACTCTACGTTAACGGCAATTTCATAGGCGGATGCGATATATGCACTGACATGCATGTAAACGGGGAACTCGGGGAAATTCTCACGGGGGACGCGCAGGGCTGAGAGGTTTTGGCGACGGTCAATTCTGTTGCTGGGGGTATTAACATTTTTCGGGGATTCGGTATAATTGCGGTTCCTTAATAATTTTTCACCATAGTTTGGAGGTTCCATGAAATCGAGGCACACCATATCCATAACGGTAGACAATGAAGCCGGGGTACTTTCAAGAATTGCCGGGCTTTTCAGCGCGAGAGATTTTAACATAGAGAGTCTTAACGTTGCGGAAACCCAGGAACCGGGAACATCTAGAATAACTCTGGTCACAACCGGTGACGAAGCCATAATTCAGCAGATAATCAAAAGATTCAACAACATGGTTAACGTGATCAAGGTTGTTGACATGACCGAACTTGACCGTGTCGAGAGAGAGATGGTTCTCATAAAGATCGACGCGAAGGCCGAGTCCAAGGCGGAAATTCTGCGGATCGCCGACATATTCCGGGCCAAGGTCGTTGACGTATCTGCGAGGTCCTACACATTCGAGGTTACGGGGGACGAGCAGAAGATCCAGGCGTTTATGGAACTTCAAAGACCTTTCGGGATAAAGGAAATCGCAAGAACGGGAACCGTCGCCATGTTCCGGGCGAACAAGAAAAGCAAGTAAAGGAGGATATAACGGGTGAAAGTTTACTACGATGAGGATATTGATTCGTCTAAGCTTAAAAAGAAAAAAATTGCGATAATAGGTTACGGAAGTCAGGGCCACGCTCATGCTCAGAACTTACGAGACAGCGGAGTTTCGGTCACGGTTGCGGATATTAAGGACGGGGCCAACTGGAAAAAAGCCAAGGAGGCGGGCTTTAACGTAAAAACCGTCTCAGCCGCTTCTAAATCTGCGGACATAGTGGTTCTGCTGGCTCCAGACACTTACCAGCCGGCGATATACCATGAGAATATTGAAAAGAACCTGGTTGCCGGAAACGCACTTATGTTCAGTCACGGTTTCAACATTCACTACGGACAGATAAAACCTCCTGCGGATGTGGACGTGTTCATGGTTGCTCCGAAGGCTCCTGGGCACACGGTAAGAGACCAGTACGTCGGAGGTGCCGGGGTACCGGGACTCGTAGCAGTTCACCAGAATCCGACGGGTAACGCGAAGGATCTTTCCCTTGCTTATGCCCGGGCCATTGGATGCTCGAGGGCGGGCGTTATAGAAACAACTTTCAAGGATGAAACCGAAACCGACCTTTTCGGGGAGCAGTCGGTCCTCTGCGGGGGACTCACGGCCCTTATCCTGGCTGGATACGAGACGCTTGTCGAGGCCGGTTATCCGCCCGAGATGGCTTATTTCGAATGCTGCCATGAAGTCAAGCTGATAGTTGACCTCATATATGAGGGCGGAATAGCGAACATGCGCTATTCGGTAAGCGATACGGCTAAATTCGGAGATATAACCAGAGGCCCAAGGCTCATAAACGACTCCGTAAAACAGGAGATGAAAAAGATAGTCGGGGAAATCCAGTCCGGGCAGTTCGCCACGGAATGGATACTTGAGAATCAGGCCGGAAGACCCACCTATAACGCGCTTCTGAGACAGGGTGAAGAACATCCGATTGAAAACGTCGGAGCCGAGCTTAGGGGCATGATGAGCTCGCTTTTCCAGAAAAGGCTGGTTGATAAAGACAAGAACTGATGGATTTTCGATTTGTGAGGGTCGAAAGCGAAGGACTCAGTATAGTTTTTGTTTCCGCCGCGCTTTGTCTTATCCTCGCGCTCTTGGGCTTTTTCCTTCTTTTCGTCGTTTTTTTTCTGCTTACCGCTTTTTTTGTCTTTTTTTTCAGGGATCCTGAAAGGGAGCTTCCTCCGCTTGATCCCGGTTCCGTGATTTGTCCTGCGGACGGAAAAATAATAGATATTTCCGAGGTCTTGGAAGACGACTACCTTAAACGAAACACGAGAAGAATAAGTATTTTCCTCTCGATCTTCGACTGCCATATAAACAGATCCCCCGTTTCCGGCAAAGTTGTCGGAACTACCTATTACCCTGGGGAATTCAGAATGGCTTTCGAGAAAAATTCTTCCGATGCCAACGAGCGGCTCATAACCCTGATCGAGTGCGAAAACGGTGTCAGGGTAGTCATTGTTCAGGTGGCCGGTTTTCTTGCGAGAAGGATCGTATCGCGCGCAAAATTTGGCGACGTGTTGGAAATCGGGGAAAAATTCGGGATGATAAAGTTTGGTTCAAGGGTGGATGTGTACCTGCCCGCCGACGTGAAGGTGGGTGTTGAGGTGGGGCAGAAGGTTGTGGCCGGCAGGACAGTTATAGCATGGTTAACGTGAAAAAAAAGAAAAAGAGAAGATCCCCCCGACCGGGGAGGCTTATTCCGATACTGCCGAGCCTGCTCACAACTCTGGGCCTTACGCTTGGGCTCGCATCCATCGCGACTTCGATTTCCATACACGGTGACTACGGTTCCGGAGGTGTTTCCGAGCAGTGGCTTTTCAATCGATTCTGGTGGGCCGCGGCATTTATCGGCATGGCGGTACTTGTCGACATGCTTGACGGCAGGATAGCGAGAGCTCTTAACTCGGAAAGTCACTTCGGTGCGTCCTATGACTCTCTCTGCGACCTTGTATCATTCGGAGTTGCGCCGGCGGTGCTTCTTTACGTGTGGGGGCTCTCGGATTACGGAAAACCGGCACTGATGGCAATGCTTTTTTACGTGGTCTGCGCGGCGCTTAGGCTTGCGCGCTTCAATGTGCAGTTCACGACAAAGGAAAAGCGCATGTTTACGGGTCTTCCGAGTCCAATGGCTGCGGGGCTTATTCTGTCTCCGATACTGCTTTTCTCCGAGTTTCAGATCATTACTACCCCCCTTATGGAATCTTTTTATCTTTTCTTCGCTCCCATTGTGGGACTTGTTATGGTGAGCGAGGTTCCTCACAGAAAATTCCCGCGGCTTGCCAGATTCGGGCCTTTCAGCACTCTTGTCGCGGGCTCCATAATCATTACGGCGCTTATCACCAACCCCGGAGTGGTCGCGGTCGCTATAACTTACTGCTATTTTCTCCTCGAGCTCGGACATTGTGCCTGGAAGCTTGTCGGGAAGGCAAAATCGCGGGGCAAAGAATCGGAAGCCTTAGCGGGTGATGAATCCTAAGGTTTTTTCCTCAGGCGGTCGGAGTTGATGAACGGGGTTTTCAAATTACTTTTTTTATTCATTTTGATTACAGGAGTAAACTTTATGAGTTTGAATGCGAAGCCCTTGAGTGGTGTTGACGGAGTAACGAAATACAGCCTTGAGAACGGCATGACCGTGCTTCTTGAGAGAAACGATTCCTCTCCGGTTGTTGCCGTCAACGTGTGGGTTAAGACCGGAAGCGCGTGCGAGGTGGAGGGCGAGTACGGACTTGCGCACGTGCACGAACACATGCTTTTTAAGGGGACGGGGAAAAGACAGGTAGGAGAGATAGCCAGGATGGTCGAGGCGGGCGGCGGAGACATAAATGCGTTTACCTCTTTTGACGAGACTGTTTACTACATCGTAAGCGCTAAGCGCTTCTTGCCAATGGCTCTGGATCTGCTCTCTGATGTCATGGAGAATTCGACTTTTGACCCCGCCGAGCTTGAGAAAGAACTGGAGGTCGTTCAGGAAGAGATAAGAAGGGGAGAGGACTCTCCTTCAAGAGTGCTCAGCCAGAAGCTTTTTTCCACCGCCTACAGCGTTCATCCATACGGGCGGCCTATAATAGGAACCAAGCAGAGCGTGGGGAGCTTCACAAGAGACGGAATTTTGGATTTCTACAGAAAATGGTATTCGCCTGACAATATGATTCTCGTTGTGGTCGGGGATTTTGATCCCGAGGGCATAAAAGACGCAGTGGCGGGAACTTTCGGAAAAATAAAGAAAAGAAAAACTCCCACGTGCGAGTTTCTCCCCGAACCCGAACAGAAAAGCGCGAGAACCTTCGTTCTTGGTCGTGACGTGAGCACGGGCTACTTCAGCTTCGCTTTTCACACCCCTTCGGCAAGCCACGCGGATACGCCGGTTCTTGACGTGATAAGCGGCATACTCGGTACTGGGGACAGCTCAAGGCTCTACAGAAAGCTAAAAGAGCGCAATGCCACGGTAAACGATATATACGCCTACGCTTACAGCCTCAAGGAAAGCGGCCTTTTCATCGTGGGTGGAGTGCTCGATCCCGGGAAAGTCGAAAAAGCCTCTGGGGAGATAATAGCCGAGATAGAACTTATAAAGACTGAACCTATTGAAGCCGAGGAGCTTGCCCGCGCCAAAACGAACATAGAAAGAGACTTCATCCGCGCCAAAGAGACAATGCAGGGCCAGGCGAGAAAACTCGGGTACTTTGAGATTGAAACGGGGGATCACGGCTACGAGCGTCTTTACCTTGAGAGGGTGCGAGGCGTAACCCCCGAGGACGTACTGCGCGTGGCTAGGAAATACCTAGTGGAGAAAAATCTCACTGCGGGAGCACTTCTTCCGAAAGACAAGACCAGTGGGGTCGAGCGAGATTTAAAGAAAGCCCTTGTCTTTCCAAAGGTGACTTCCAAAAAAGAAAAGAAAAAAGTTTCCCAAGCACAGGCAGAATTTAAGAAATACGAGCTTTCAAACGGAATCCGGGTTCTTTTGAAACATAATCCCGCAGTTCCGCTTTTCTCCATTCACGCGGTGTTTCTTGGCGGTCTTAGATATGAAGATGAAGGTACAAACGGAATTTCAAATTTCACGGCCGAGATGTTCACCCGAGGTACCTTAAGCCGCTCCGCTGAAGATATAGCCGTACAGATAGAGGGGCTCGGGGGAACGGTTGATGGCTTTTCGGGAAAAAACAGCATTGGAGTGACTCTCTCAGCTCTAAGCGAGAACTTTGAAGGGGCCATGGATATTTTCTCCGACGTCATACTTAACCCATCTTTTTCCAATGAAGAGATGGAGCGGGGAAGAAGGGAAATTCTGGCCGCTTTGGAAAAACAGAAAGACAGCCTCACGGGAAAGACAGTGAGAAATTTTCTCGGGACCCTTTTTCTTAAGCACCCCTACAGGTTCAACGTTCTTGGGACCGAGGAAAACGTAAACGGGTTTACTTCGGCCGATGTCCGGAAATTCTACCGAAAAGTCATAAGGCCCGAGAACATGGTTATCTCCGTTGCGGGTGATGTTGATGCGGAGAGGACTCTTGGCACTCTTGAAAAGCTGTTCGGCGGCATGAAAAAAGATGGTTTCAAGAAGATCCGCCCGCCTCGCGAATCCGCCCTTTCTGCCGCAAGGGAAAACGTCGAATTTGAGAAGGAAAAGGCCCAGACCCACATTATTGTGGGCTATCATGCTCCGGGTTTTAAAAGCCGGGACCGCTACGCGTTTGAAGTTCTCAATACTGTTCTTTCCGGCCAGGGAGGGAGACTTTTCATTGAACTTCGGGATAAAAAAAGCCTCGCGTACGCTGTAACCTCGTTTTACATTCCGGGGATGGAGGGGGGCTATTTTGGCGTCTATATAGGAACCGCCCCGCAGAAGGAAAAAGAAGCTCTCGGGGCTATAAAGGAGCAGCTTCAGCTTGTTTTAAATGGAGTAGGGGAGCAGGAGCTTGAGAGGGCGAAAAACTACATAGTCGGAAGCTTTGAGATAGGCCTCCAGAGAAATTCGGCCCAGGCGTCCACGGTCGGGTTTGACGAGCTTTACGGGATAGGAACTTACGAATACAGAAAATTCCCGGAGAAAATCCTTGCTGTCACGGCGGATGATGTGGTGAGGGTAGCCAGGAAATACATAAATCCCGAGGCGGCCGCCGTCGCTGTCCTGAAACCCGAGGAGAGTTCCTCGGGGGATAAACAGTAGTAGATTCGCTCTGGTTCAGGAAGTTGGACTTTTTCCGTCTGGGCTCTCCTGCGTATACGTGTAGAAACGCGTCGTCGGGTAAGCGAGCTCGATATCGGGATGCTTTTCAAACTCGTCCAGTATCACTTCCCACAGACCCTGCTCCGAGCCCCTTTTCTGTCTCGGGTTTATCATATACCTGATTGAGAACAGCACTCCGCTGTCTCTTGCAGACATGTAAACCGCCGGGGTGAGCTTCGAGAAATGTATCATGTATCTCTCAGCGGCTTGACGCAGTTGTGCTTCAGCCTGCCTTGCCGAGGATTCGATTTTTTCTTTTGCTATCTTCTCGAGAATCTCGCGGGTTTTTCTCCAGTTGCTCTCAAACGTCACGAGAATCTGTATTTCATTCCATATGTAATTGAATCCGCCGTGGTAATTCGCGGTCCTTTCCTTCATCACCTGACTGTTGGGAATATGTATAATCCTGCCCGTGCTCTGTTCCGCTTCAACCCAGTTTCCGATCTCGACCATGCTGAACTGAAACAGCCTTAAGTCTATTACGTCTCCCTTGTCTTCTCCTATCTGTATCCGGTCCCCTATTACGAAGGGTTTTCTCCAGAGTATGAAGAACCATCCAGCGATGTTGGCTATGGTTTCATGAAGGGCTATCGCGATACCGGCACTCGCTATACCCAAGTAGGTTCCTATGGAACCGAAACCCTTTATCCACACGCTGCCGAGCAGTATTACGAGAAGAAAAGCGTGGCCGTACCCGATGATACGTTTGGAGTGATAAACGGTCTTGGGATCTTTTACATTCTTGGCTATGAGGGATATGAGAATTCTTCTCAGGAAAAGCAGAATTACCACTATCAGAACAGACAGCGCCAGGTTTTCTATCTGCGTGTGGTAGGCGTTATGATATTCCCTGAAGTGATTTATTAGATTTTCCACGGTCTCAAAAGTATACAATTTTAGTGGAGAGTTCAAAAAGACGGGAGTTTTTCAGTTGCCTCAACTGAAGGGTGTTGCAGGTTTCATTTATTTTCTTTTCTGTTATTCTGTTTGCGGGCTGCTAGCTCAGTCTGGTAGAGCAGCTGACTCTTAATCAGTCGGTCGTGGGTTCGAATCCCTCGCAGCCCACTTCATTTTGCGTCTTACGGCGCTGTCCGGAAACATAATTTCGGGCCTTGCCGATTTTGACTTAAAAGGGCGAGAGTGGCGGAACAGGCAGACGCGCTAGATTTAGGATCTAGTACCTTAGGGTGTGAGGGTTCGACTCCCTCCTCTCGCATAAACACGGTTTACGTAATTGTGAAGACATGCGTTTGCTTGCGCTCTTAGTCCTGCTTTTGTGTTCCTGTTCCCACGGTGCGGAAAATCTCTACCAGAGATCCTTTTACTCGATGGGCTCAACCGTGGAGCTCAAGCTCTATTCCCCGAGCGAGGAGCTTTTCCACCGGGTTGTCGATGCCTGCGTGGAGAGAACCAAGGAAATAGACCGGCTTTTCAGCAACTACAGGGATGACAGCGTTCTTGCGGAGGTGAACAGAAACTCGGGGGTCCGTCCCGTCTCTGTCCCTAGGGAGTTTCTCCATCTCGTGCGGACCTCGATTCGTTACTCAGAACTTACCGACGGGGCCTTTGACATAACTATCGGCAGTCTTTTCGAACTCTGGCGGGGAGAGACCGCTTCGGGACGGCTTCCTGAGGAATCGCGAATCCGCGATGCGCTTGGATGTACGGGTTTTCGGAAAATAAAGATAGATGAAGCCAAATCTCAGGTTTTCCTTGAGGGAGATTGCGTCAGACTCGATTTCGGCGCTATAGGAAAGGGCTACGCGGTTGACGAGATGGTAAAGATCGCCAAGCGAAATGGAATTACTAGGGGACTTGTGAATTTCGGGGGAAACATATATGCGATGGATCCTCCCGCAGGCAAAAAACTCTGGGATGTGGGAGTAAGAAAACCTGGGAGCGGCAATGAAATCATCTCGAAGATCGACCTTGTGAACAAGGGCGTTGCGACTTCAGGGGATTATGAGCGTTACTTTGAGCACGGGGGGAAGAGGTACTCCCATATAATAGACCCTAGGACAGGGTGGCCTGCCGAGGACGTGACTTCCGTTGTAGTCGTTTCGCGAAGCGCTACGGAAGCTGATGTTTTCTCAACCGCCGTTTCAGTTTTTGGTCTGCGTGGCGCGCGGATGTTTGCCCAAAGAGATAAATCCCTGGGTTTTCTGGTCATTGAGAAAAACGGGGAGAAAAAATCCTGCTTCGGGTCTTATGTGTGCCGCTGATGTGCCGGGATTACTGCAGTGACTTTGGATACTCGGGTTTTTTTCTGTAAAGGTAGTACGTTACGAAGATAATTAGGTAAAGAAGAGATATCTGAAGGACTAGGAAAGAGCCGATTTTAAGATAGGCGAATTCGGCGCTTACGTACCTTACGAACCAGCTGCTGGCTATATCGAGAAACGCCGAGCCGTACGACGCGACTATCACGAGGAGTTTCTCGGCGGAGCCTCTGTTCGTGAAAAGAAACAGGTGATTAAGGGTTACTAGCAAGACGGCCATTGAGAAAAAGTGGAAATGGGCTTCTTCAAGCAACCCCAGGTAGCTTCTTGGAGACCTGAAGCTCTCCTCGGAACCCCTGTAGTACTCAACGACGCTTTCGTAGCTGAATCCCACCTTCAGAAAAAGCAACAGGTTCGTGATCCACAAAAAAAGAAAGAAGATTGTCGTAAGCAAAACGACAAGTTTTAGCAGATCGTTTCTTCTTATGTCTCCTGAGATAAAAAATTTCATTTTTCTCTCCCGAATGGATAATTACGAATCAGTCAGAGTGGGGAACATGACCCGGTAGACGGCGAGGACTCTTCTCGTAGCTTGCGAAAAAGATCCTGCGCTTATCGTGGCTCCTGTAATGTTGGGAATTCCTTTTCCTATCTTCATTTTGTCCATCTTGATTCTTCCCGGGAACAAGTTTATCCATTTTCCGCTCGGCATGTAATCTGTGGGTTCGAAAAACGCGAGAATTTCGGCGTGGTGAAGCGTTCCGTCGGGATTTATTACGAACATTACGGTTTCGGTAAGCGTTCGAAGAGTGTGGGTATCGATGACCGCGTAGCCTGTCTCCTTCCCGTCGGACTTTGCTATGTAGAAGGTGTAAAGTCTTGAATCCACCTCGGCCTTGGCCATTTCGCGTACGCTCTCAGCCTGGCGTTCGGTAAGAAAAACATGTCTTTTTTCTACTTCTTCTGCTTCCGGGAAAACAAGCTCAAGTGCTTTGCCTTTGGTAAGAAAGACCTTGGCGGAGACATCTCCCGCACCATGCAGAAGAAACAAAAGCGTTATTAGAATAAGGATTTTTGTATTCATGATGAAACAAGGGCAACATTCTATCTGAATATTGCCCTTGTGAAGAGAGAGAAAGAGAGAAAAAAAGAAACATAAACCCGCGCCCGTTTATCGCGGATTTATGTCCTATATCCTAAAACACATATCCAAGCCCGAAATTAAACTGATCCGTTGCCTCATCCGCCGTGTTATCAAGCTTCTGATATTCGGCTTTTACGACCACGTTTGAGATCGGCTTGTAATTTATACCGAAAGTATATTGGGTTCTTTCATTCGCGGGGTTTCTTTCAAACCCGGCGGGAACCTCTTCCTGTGTATCAAATTTTTCATACCGGAAAAAAGGTGCCAAGTACTCCATGTACGTGCTTCCGGAGTTAAGCAGAGAGAAAATATTGTATCCTCCAAGAACATACCAGCCGGACTGTTCTTCCCCGACGGATTTGTTGCCCACAAGCCCGTTGTTCTGGTTTATAAGCTCAGCGTCATCGAGCTTGGTCCAAACCGACAACGCTCTTAGGTCAAGTCCCGCATACTGAAACTGCGCATCCACCTCGTACATCCGGAAGAGTCCGTCTATTGTCTGTCCGTTAACTTCTTCGTCCTGACCAGTGTTGCCGTAGAATATGGATCCTCCGATTTTGAGTCCCGGAATCGGGTCGTACTCAAGCCTTCCGACAAAGGCCATGTCATCGAATCTTGCCCTGTTTCCCTTGACCCGAAGACCTCTGTTGTCCGATGCCTTAAATCCCCGAGAATCGGCACTCGACATTGCATAGGCCCTGTACGAAAGCGCCCCGGCACCACCCAGATCAAACGTTCCATGCGCCCCAGCTCCGACCTCTCTCCAGGTGCTTGGAATTATCCGTCTTTCCACCTCGGGTCGTCCCACTCCGTAGAATGTCGTAGGCTCGTGAATTTCGTTTACGACTCCGAAAGGAGTCAGGAGAAGTCCACCCCTAAGGTTAAACTCATCGCTTATAAGAAAATCAATCAGCGCAAACTCAACCGACGCCGATCCCGCTTTTCCGTCCTTGTTGCTCCCGGTAGTGCCGTGTTCAAACTCTATTTCCGAGTTGAAAACTATGTGGTCGTTATATTTGTAGCCGTTATAGAGCACCAGTCTCAGTGTATCCACTATGTCGTGCGAATCCTCTTTTACGTTGCCTACAAGCAGTTCACCGTATCCTCCGAATGATACTCCATGGTCAACTCTGTAGACCTTTGAAGCCGCTGGGGCCACACCGAATTCTGTTTCGTAGACGGGAGGCTCCGTTACCGAAGCGGATTTTATGGCTTCTATCTCGTCTGCGAGAACCTTTATCTGTTCTTCAAGCTTTTTTATCCTTTCCTCAGAAGCTGGGCGCGCGAGAGAAACCTGCGTGCCTGCGAGAGAAAAAATCAGGAAAAAAACAAAAAGCGTTTCCCACCGTTTTGTATAATTCACCATCTGTTAACATCCTCCTTTTAGGATTTATTAGGCTTGCACAACTAATAGATATTATGGATATTTAATATCTACGATGCAGATTAATAACATTATGGAGTGAGGATGTCAAGAATATTTTTTAAAAATATCTGCGAAGAAAAAAATCAGCTGGGTTGCCCGCCTAGCTTCCTCTTTCCTGTCAAAGATAAAGGGGAAGATAGCGGCAACGAGAATTATTGACAATAAAGGTCTAGAATGGTAAAAAGTACCTTCCCTTATCCCCAGATGGGGAGATATCTGTAGATTATGCTTAAAAAAAGTTTCTTCTATTTATCCATTCTCATATTCTTTCTTTTTCCTCAGCTTTCCTACGCCGGAGAGATAGACAGGGTCCTCTCTTTTGTCGACTACATAGGAGGAGATTACTCAAACGCCGTAAAAGATGGGGAGATAGTAAACGAATTTGAGTATCAGGAGATGCTGGATTTTTCTTCTGCCGCGGTTCACCTGTGGGAAAAGACGGCTGAGAAGGGAGAAAAAACGGCTGATTTTTCCGAAAAATTTGCGCGGCTGCACTCAATCATAGTATCCAAAGGTCCTGTCTCCGATGTGGAAAGTCTTGCCAATGAGCTTAAGGGGCGGATCATTTCAGCCTATGACATCAAGCCTTACCCGGCGAAGATTCCGGATTACGAAAGCGGAAAGGCGCTTTACGCGGAGAACTGTTCCTCATGTCATGGGATTTCCGGAAGGGGAGATGGGGTTCTCTCTAAAAACCTTAACCCTCCCGCCACGGATTTTACAGATCCCGACATAAATCTTGGATTTTCCCCTTTTAAGGTTTACAACACCGCCACTTTCGGGATCGAGGGCACCGCTATGGGATCGTTTGAGGAGGTGCTTGATGGAGAACAGAAATGGGACGTGGCCTTTTACGTCCTATCGCTCGGGTATCCGGATATCCCAACGGGCGGGAACGGCTCGGGGGGTTCTCCGCAGAACATCTCAGACGACACGAGAAAGCTTGAGAATCTTGCCCTAGCGAGCAACGCGGAGATTCTCCTGTCTGCGGGGACCGGGGACCGTGACGAGGATATTCTTTTTTACCTGAGAACCGCTTATTTTCGGGACGGGATTGCCGGGGGAGCTTCCGAGGCTATTGCCCATACCATTGGTAAGCTTGAGAAAGCCATCAATCTTTACGAGGCCGGCAGAAAGGATGAGGCATTAAGTGAAGCTCTCGACGGGTACCTGGAGGGCTTTCAGAAAATCGAACCCGCCTTGGTCTCGAAAAAGAGGTCACTTGTTTTTGAGGTTGAGAAGAAGATGGGATTTTTCAGGTCATGGGTAATGTCCGACCGGAACTCTTCAGAGCTTCGTGATCTGAAAGCGAGTATAGAAGAGGATCTTCGCGAGTCGGAGCGTATCCTTAAAGGCGGCTCGTCTCTCGGCAAATACCTGAGCTTCGTTAATTCCTTTGCCATAATACTCAGAGAAGCTCTTGAGGCTCTGCTGATAATCGCGGCAATTATCGCCGCTTTGGCACATTCGGGAAACCGCGGGATGATCAGGTACGTTCACTACGGATGGGTGGTCGCCCTTTTAGCGGGTTTGGCCACATGGGTTGCGGCGAGAACCGTGATAGATATCTCGGGAGCGAGGAGGGAGATTGTAGAGGGAGTAACTTCTCTTTTGGCAGCCGTGGTTCTTTTCTACGTGAGCTATTGGCTTGTCTCAAAGGCGGACGTAAAAAAATGGAAGGAATACGTCCGCTCCAAAACCCAGGGAGCACTTACCCGCAGAAGCGGGCTTACTCTTGCCTTCGTTTCATTCCTGGCCGTTTACAGGGAGGCTTTTGAGACGCTGCTTTTCTACCAGGCGCTTTTCTACCAGACAGGTTCCTCCACGCCCCACGTGATCTACGGGCTTGTCGCTGGAGTAGCGGTTGTGTTCGTAATAGCTTTTCTTATGTACAGGTTTACTCTCAGGATTCCTCTTAAGTACTTTTTCTCCTTCGCAAGCGTTTTTCTTTATCTGCTCTGCTTCATACTGCTTGGCAAGGGAATACTGGAACTTCAGGAATCGGGAATTATTCCTTCAACTTCAGCGGATTTCATTCCTTACATGGATATTCTCGGGATATATCCCACTTATGAAACCGCGATTCCCCAAGCTGTTCTGCTTGTCCTTGCCTTGTTACTGTTCGTACGGCATTACGCGTACCGGGAAAAATATTCGTAAGCTGCGGGCGGCACTCAAAACGTGGCATCTCGCGAGTGCTGTCTTTCAGCAAGTATAAATATGCGCTGATCATGAGTCCTACGGTGTTCAAATAGAGAGGGTATCGATTCTTCTTTTTCTCAAGGGAAGAACAACGAATTCATATCCATGTAGTATCCGGTGACGGAGAGGCAAAGTTTTGGCTTGAACCCAAAATTGAGTTAGCGAAGAATTATCGTTATTCTATACACCAACTCAGGGAGATTGAATCACTCGTGGAGGTTCACTACGATGAGCTTATCACATCATGGAAGCAGCATTTCGACAGTTGAGGTAACAAATATCTCCGCTCATGGAGTATGGCTTCTGGCTCACGGAAAAGAACTGTTTATGTCTTATGATGATTTTCCTTGGTTCAGGGATCAGTCTGTGAAATCAATCATTAATGTTGAAGAACCGTCACCAGGCCATTTCTATTGGCCCGATATTGATGTTGACGTTACGGAAGAAATAATTGAAAATCCTGCAAAGTTTCCCCTAAAAACAAAGAGCAAATAACGAATATATCAGCATCCCAGAGAGAAGATTGCTTCATCTGGAAATTATTTACCGAGAGGTCTTAAACTAAATGAAAATAAACATTGAGGATATTGACAGCACCAGAAAAAAAATCAGGGTTTCCCTTTCCTCAGAACAAGTTGCGGAAAAAAGAAACTCAGTGTTCCATGATGTAATGGGAGGAGTCAGCGTCAAGGGATTTCGAAAGGGGAAGGTTCCCCGCCACGTGGTGGAGTCCATGTACGGAAAGGAAGTTGATCAGGAAACCGCGTCGAACCTCGTTTCGGAAACCTTGTCAGAAGCCCTAGCGGAGCGCTCGCTTCTGCCTGTGACGCGTCCCGACATTACGGAGATGGATGAGGTCAAGATGGGAGAGGAGTTCACCTACTCGGCCGAATTCGAGGTGGTTCCCGATTTTGAACTTTCCGATTACAGCTCGATTCCCGTGAAAAAAACCGTTTTCCAGGTGACCGAGGAAGATATAGACGCCGAGATAGAAAAACTCAGGGAAAAGGGTGCGCAGTCAAAACTTATTGAGAAGGACCGTCCGGCAAAGGAAGGCGACTACGTATTTGTCGACTACAGCGGCACGTTTGAAGACGGAGAGACAATAGACGATCTTAACAGACAGGATGTCAGATTCTTACTGGGCGAAGAGCAAATCTCCCCCGAGTTTGAAGAAAACCTGCTCGGGAAGAAAACAGGGGAAGAGGCGAAATTCTCGGTTCCCTACCCGGAAGATTTCCTGATACAGGAAGCCGCCGGAAAAACGGTTAGCTTTACCGTAAAGGTAAAAGAGATTCATGACAGGGTGCTTCCCGAGGCAAACGATGATTTCGCCAAGGATTTCGATGTCGAGAGTGTCTCTGAACTGCGAGAAGCCATAAAGGAACAGCTTGAGCGTATTCACGAAAACGAGCAGCTCTCCTCCGTGAGGGAGCAGATAGTCGACAACCTTCTCTCAAACAACCAGTTTGACGTTCCGCCGTCGATGCTTGAGAAGGAAGAAGAGAGTCTAAAAGCAAGATTCGTCTCCGACATGCAGAGGGGTGGAGTTGCGGAACCCGAGATCGGGGAGGACGTGATGCCGAAATTTACCGAGAAGGCCGCCGAGAGTGTCAGGACCTCGATAATTCTCGGCCGCATCGCGCACAAGGAAGACGTAAGGGTAACACGCAAGCAGCTAAACGAGCACATAGACCGCCTCGCTGCGTCATACAATCTTCCCCCTGATCAGGTGCATAAGGCTTACGAGCAGCCGGGGACTATGGAGCACCTTGAATCCCAGATTAAAACGCAAGGCGTTCTGGGTCTTCTTCTGGAGCGGGCCGAGGTTGAGGAAGTGGAAGGCGGGTCCGAGCAGATTGACAAGGAATAACCTGCTTAGTATAATCGGTTTTTGATGATAACCGATTTCATACCTTATGTTATTGAGCGTACGAGCAGGGGCGATCAGGGTTATGATATTTTCTCAAGGCTCCTTAAGGACAGGATCGTCTTCATAGGTTCCGATATAAACGACACGGTTGCCAATGTCGTTATCGCGCAGCTTCTTTTCCTTGAATCCGAGAATCCCGAAACGCCTATTTACCTCTACATAAACTCCCCCGGAGGGCATGTTACCTCGGGTCTTGCCATCTACGACACCATACAGTACGTGAAGCCCGAGGTCTCAACCATATGCATCGGGCAGGCGGTCAGCATGGCCGCGGTTCTTCTGGCAAGTGGCGCCGCGGGCAAAAGATATGCGCTGCCCCATTCAAGGGTGATGATTCATCAGGTGCTGGGGGGTGTTTCCGGGCAGGCAAGCGACATAGAAATACACGCAAAAGAGATCGTAAGGGTGAAACAGCAGCTGAATTCTATACTTGAGAAGCACACCGGACAGACTCTTGAGAAGATAGCAAGTGATACTGACAGAGACTTTTTCATGACCGCTCAGGATTCCATTGATTACGGTATAGTGGATGCCATAATTACCGAAAGGGAGGAGGCAACCGGATGAGTCCCAGAAAAAGCAAAGAAGAAGCGAAACACTACTGTTCTTTCTGCGGGAAGAATCAGGAGGAGATTAACAAGCTCATAGCGGGCCACGGCGTCTATATCTGCGATGAGTGCATAGATCTCTGCAACCAGATCATAGCGGAAGAAAAGACCAAGGACAGCGCTTTTCCGAAGCCGAAAAAATCCTTTCCGACTCCCCAGCAGATGAAGTCTTTCCTTGATGGATACATAATAGGTCAGGAAAACGCCAAGAAAGTACTTTCAGTCGCTGTCTACAATCACTACAAGCGGATGCAGTTCAGCGATTCCAGCCGGAGAAGAAGCGACAAAGTGGAAGTGGAGAAAAGCAATATACTTCTCATAGGCCCCACGGGTTCGGGGAAAACCCTGCTTGCGCAGACGCTGGCCAAGATTCTCGATGTTCCTTTCACCATAGTGGACGCTACATGCTATACAGAAGCCGGTTACGTGGGTGAAGATGTCGAAAATATGATCGTAAGCCTGCTTCAGGCGGCAAACTACGATGTCGAAAAAGCTTCCCGCGGAGGCATTATCTATATAGACGAAATAGATAAGCTCACCCGCAAATCAAGCGACAGTCCCTCAATCACAAGAGATGTCTCGGGGGAAGGCGTGCAGCAGGCATTGCTCAAGATAATGGAAGGGACTCTGGCGAACGTTCCTCCCAAAGGGGGGAGAAAGCATCCGCAGCAGGAATTTACCCAGGTGGACACTACGAACATACTCTTTGTATGCGGCGGCGCTTTCTGCGGCCTCGAGGATATTGTCCGTGCGAGAATAGGGGAGAAATCCATCGGGTTCGGGGCGAAATTGTCAAACACAACTGCGGAGGACGAAAGCAACCTTCTCAGCAATGTTCAGCCTGAAGATCTTGTTCAGTTCGGGCTGATTCCCGAATTCGTCGGGAGGGTCCCGATTATCGCCAGTCTGAGCGAACTCACCGAAGAGCAGCTGGTCGAAATTCTGACCAAGCCCAAAAACGCGATCGTGAAGCAGTTTGAGAAGATGATGGAAATCGAGAAGGTGCAGCTGGAGGTAACGGAAGACGCGAGAAAGGCCATTGCCGGGGAGGCAGTCTTGAGAAAGACTGGAGCCAGGGGGCTTCGGGCCATCATAGAAGCGATCATGCTTGAGGTTTTCTATGAAGTGCCTTCGCTGGAAGGTGTGACGCGCTGCGTCATTGACGAGAGCGTTATAGCCGGGCGGAGCGATCCCAAGTTTTATTTTGAGAAATCGGATGAGGAAGACCAGAAGCTGCTGGGAACCTAGAAAATTTCTTACAGGCGGAGATTCCCCTGCGGCTGCATCCCAGCGGGTACCCCCGGAAACCACGAATCCAAAAACCGATGATTGATAAGGAACTGCTTGAAATTCTCGTGTGTCCTGAGACCGGAGAACCCCTCGAAGAGGCTGGTCGGGAAATTATCGAGAGGCTTAACGAACTTGTTGAGATCGGAACTCTTGTTGACAGGTCGGGAGAGCAGGTTTCCGAGAGGATCGAGGGGGGTCTTATCTGCCGCGGGGGAAAATATCTCTACCCCGTAAGGGAAAACATACCGATTCTTCTGATCGAAAGTTCCATCCCCGCAGCTTGATTTTTCCTCCGGTCATAGCATACCCGTGCGTTTGCTATGACCGGGGGTTTCATGTCGCGCTATAAGTCCGGTTATGCAATAATTTCTGATGGCTTAGGTTTTTCGTGCAGGCTTATGTTATAATCCCTAGCAAACAAGGAGGGCATCACAATTAAAAGGAAATTCAAATCAGAAATGAAGAGATTTTTAGGCTTGCTTCTCGCAGGTGTGCTCCTAGCGTCGCTTGGCGGCGTTGATGCAGTTGCGCAGGACGATGACGCAGCTGCACAGAGTGTGTTCGGGATAAGCGGTGTACTTCTCAAAAAAATTACGGTCACCGCCCGAAAACGAGAAGAACTTATTCAGAACGTTCCCTTGGCGATCACCCATTTCAGTTCCGAAAAGATTGAAGCCTTGAAGGTAAACGACCTTGAAAGCCTAGCAGTAAGCATGCCCAATGTGGCGCTTGACGATTCCATCTCGGGAATGGCGATAGCCAACTTTTCCATCCGCGGTGTCGGAATTAACAACTCAATAGCGTCTGTTGATCCGACCGTGGGAGTGTTTACCGACGGCGTGTATCTAGGGCAGACAACCATCGTTTTGTTTGATACCTTCGATATTGAAAGCATAGAGGTGCTGAGGGGACCGCAGGGAACGCTTTTCGGGCGGAATGTCACAGGGGGCGCCATACTGGTTAACACGAAAAAACCGGGAGATACTCTTGAGATATCGGCCCGCACTTCGTTTGAAGGAGGGGGGGAGAGCCTTAACAGCTACTACATGGCCTCAGTCGGAGGCCCGGTTAGCGATACCGTCGGCGTAAAGATAACTGCCTACACAAATCAGGATAACGGCTGGTTTAAGAATCTCCACACTGGCAAGGCTTTCGGGGATAACGACACACGAATGGTACGATCGGTTGTTACGTGGGATCCGACGGATGACGTAAGCCTTGTTCTGCGCTACCGGTATGAAACTTCTAACAGCGATGGCACCGCGGGACAGAACCAGCGCGACTTCGATATCAACAGTCATGATTTCAGCATTGACGAGGAAGGCTTCAGGGAACATAGAAATCACTTCTTCTCCGCTCGGGTGGACTGGGGTGTGGATTTCGGAGACGGCACCATAACGAACATATTCGGTTTTTACGACGCAGACGGGTCCGCTTTGATTGATGTCGATTCTTCGCCGCAAAGCGCTTTGCATATACGCGGATGGACCCCATACCGCCAGTGGAGCAACGAACTGCGCTACGCGGGCAGATTCTTCGAAAGTCTCCACGCGACGACCGGTTTTTATTACTTTACAAACGAGATAAGTTATCATGACCGCCGTTACCTGGGAGCTCTTATTCAAGACCTGGGAGGGAATTATTACGTTGATACGCTAGGCGTGTTTCTCTCCTTTGATTACGATCTTACGGATCGGGTAATGCTTACGGCGGGCACCCGTTATGGCTATGAAAAGAGAGAAGCTGAAACCGCCTCCGGCATTTTAGGACCGTCACCGTCATGCAACGTTGCGACCGGACCCGCATGCCAGTTTGATTTCACCGACGAGGAGACCTGGAACAGCTGGTCGCCCAAGCTCGGCGTTGCCTACTATTTAGGCGGCGGAGCGGACTTTGAAGCGAACGTTTACGGACACTGGACCAGAGGATACCGCTCCGGAGGCTATAATCTGCGAAATAGCAATCCTCCAGATGTGGAACTCCCGGGACCGTACGATGAAGAAAAGATTGATACCTTCGAGGCGGGACTCAAGATATCAACAAACATAGGCATCCTGAACGGCTCGGTTTTCTATAACATGATCGATGATGTGCAGAGGGTGATAACTCGTTCTGCCCCCGCGGCCCTCGGCGGCATAGCCGAGGAGATTCACAACACTGCGGACGTAGAAGCCTTCGGCTTTGAAGTTGACGGACTGGTTGCCGTTACCGACAAGCTTTTTCTTCTGGCTTTCGTCGGATACGTAGATCCCGAGTATACCAAAGTAAAATATGACCTTAACGGCGACAAGACCCTTGACAAAAAAGATCTGGCTTTAGAACTTCCCCGGGCCGCGAAGTGGACTTGGAGCGCCGGCGCGACCTATGACGCCGGACTTGCGAACTGGGCGAAGATGACTTCAAGGGTAACCTACTCATTTCGCGACAATTTATACCTTACAGATGACAACAAAGGATATACTCCTGCGCAGAAAATTCTTGATGCCGGAATTGATATCACCCCAATGGACGGCAGGTTTTCAATCGGATTTTACGGAAAGAACCTTTTTGACAAAGTCAAGCACGGAAGCTATGTTGAGCTCGATCCCCTAGTCGGGGGAGGCTCGTTCGCGCCACTTTCCAGAGGCAGAACCTTCGGTGTGCAGCTAACCTACCGGCACAGGTCATAGAAGAAAAAAAGGGCATGCACATGCACGGTGGCCGCGTTTTCTAAAGCGGACAGATAGAGGCCCGCAGGATCTGGATCGATTACGGGGCAGGAACCGCGGCCGTTTTTTGGGCGGAGTTCCGTGTAGCTAGTCTTTCGTGAGAAAATCAAGCACGGCTTTATCCACCTCGGCTTGGCACTCTCTCCAGAATCCGTGGCCGACGTCCGCAAACGCCTTTTCAACCGCGTTCGGTATAAGTTCCACGAGCTTTTTCGATCTCTCGGGAGGCGTGACGATGTCCCGCTCTCCGTACATGACCAGGGTTTTCGCGGAGATCTTCCCGAGTTGGGCTAATACGTCGTGGCTCTCGCACGCGTAGCTTTGGTTTCTGTATCCGGCGGCCGCCTCGGGATCAACGGGAATTTCCTCGATTCTGCTTATTAAGGAGTCGTAGTTCTCTTCGATATAGTTCCTTCGGTATCCGAGAAAAAGCGCAAAAACCCATCCCGCCCCGGGTCCTGCCTTATCCACTATGTCCCTAGCGGTTTTGATAAGCAGGTTTCCGACCTCGTCCCTGTGCGCGGAGGAGCATCCCATAACGAGCCTGTTTGTCTTCTCGGGATATTTTATACCCAGCCACTGGCATATCATTCCGCCCATTGATTTTCCAACGAAGTGGGCTTTTTCTATCCCGAGAAACTCCAGAAGCCCTGCAGCGTCATCCGCCATCTGCTCCATCGTATAAGGATAGTCGGGTTTCTCGGAGCGGCCCGAGCCCCTGTTGTCAAGCACTATCACGCGGAAATGTTTCGAGTAGATGGGAACCTGTACAGCCCAGCTCTCAAGACTGCTCCCGAGGCCGTGGATGAGCACGAGCGGATCCCCTTTTCCATGCTCTTTGTAATAAAGATTTATTCCGTTTGTCTTTGCGTATGGCATATCAGGTCTGCCCCGAGGTTTACCTAGTTTCTGCTAAGAAGATATTCTTCCAGTATTACTGTAGCGGCCATCTTGTCTATTACCCTTTTTCGCTTCTTTCTTCCCATCCCCGCGTCTATCAGCATCTGCTCTGAGATCTTGGTGGAAAAGCTCTCGTCCCAGTATTTAACCGGAAGCTCCAGAGAATCTCGAATGCGTTCAGAAAATTTCTTTATGCTTTTTGCCCTGCTTCCAAGGGAACCATCTTGGTTGTAGGGTATCCCCACGAGGATTTCGCAGGGGGAATATTGCTCTATTACATCGCGAAGCTGCGCGAGGTCTTTTTTTTCGTTCTCGCGCCGTATGGTGCACACGCCGTTTGCGGTGATCCCAAGCTCGTCGCTTACGGCAACCCCTATTGTTTTGGTTCCTACATCAAGGGAGATTGTTCTCCCCGAAGTTTTTCCTTGTTTTTCATCCGGTGTTTTCATCGGGTTCAAGTTTTTCTATGACTGCCGCTCCTATGCTGTCTCCCCACACGTTTACGGTAGTGCGGAACCTGTCCAGAAACCAGTCGACCGCGAGTATTATTCCTACACCTTCTATTGGAAGTCCGACGGCCTGTAGCACCAGCACCATGGTTATGAGTCCGGCTTCCGGTATCCCCGCGGCTCCTATTGCCGCAAGAGTGGCTGTTAGGAAAACCACCACGAGTTCTCCTCCTCCGAGGTGTATTCCATAACTCTGAGCGATGAATATTACCGCAATCGATTCGTAAAGAGCTGTTCCGTCCATGTTGACGGTGGCTCCGAGAGGCAGAACGAATTTCGAGATTTTTGGCGAAACCTTGGCGTTTTCCGTCACGTTGGTGATGGTGAGGGGCAGGGTAGCCGAGGATGACGCGGTAGAAAAGGCCGTGAGGAGCGTTTCGCTCAGATTTTTGAAATAGGTAACCGGGTTCCTTCCTGATAATACCCGTAGCAGCAGCGGAAGGATCACGAACCCGTGGATAAGCAGTCCTAAAAGAACGCAGAACACGTATTTCCCCAGTTGCATTGCGAGTCTTATTACTTCATCCCCGCCGCCTGCTTCTCCGATTTTTCCGGCTATGAGGCCGAAAATTCCTATCGGGGTCAGGACGATTATCCAGTGGACTACCTTCATGATGGCTTTGTCCATGGCTTCAAACAGATCTAAAATCACTTGGTTTTCTTTTTTTAGCTTTCCAAATGCTATTCCGAAAAGAAGAGATGCGATTATGATGGGAAGAATCTGGAATTCGTAGGCGGACTTAAAAAGATTCGGCGTTGATATCTGCCGCAGGATGTCGGTTACCCTAAACCCTTCCTTGCTTTTTACGACCTCAGGCATGGTTCCTTTGAGTATCTCGCTTCCGTCCCCGGGCTGCAGCATCGTGACTACGGCTATTCCGATTGAAACGGCTATAGCAGTAGTTACCGCGTAGTAGGCGATGGTTTTAAGTCCCAAAGAACCCAGGTTGCCGACTTTCATTATGCTTAGTGTGATCGACACTATTATCAGGGGAAGCACCACCATCTTGAGGGCGTTTAGGAAAAGTTCCCCGATAATCTGCGTTCCCGCGCCGAATTCGGGGAAAAACGACCCCGTGGCTCCGCCCAGCACAACGCCAGCGATTATTCCCAGAATCAGCCTGTTTTTCGATACGAAAGATTCCATGAATTCTTGACTCTTTTTCCTCTTGGGATAGTTTAATTAAATATACAGGTTTTTTTGTAAAGCCTGCTGGGAGTAAAAATGAAGTTTCCTCCAAATAAATATCGCACCATTTTCTTAAGCCTGTTCCTGCTCGTTTTTTCTTCGGGTTGCGCGGTCGTGGCAGGTGGCATGATCGGCGGAGGTGCTGCCGCTTACCTTAAGGGAGTTCTCAAGACCAAAGAACCTGCTTCGTTTGACAAGGTCTGGTTCGCGGTTGTGGAGGCTGTGGAACAGCAGGAGCTTGAGGTAACCAAAAAGGAAAGCAATGTGGGCAAGGCGCTTATTGAAGCCAAGCTCAGAGACCAAGACAAAATGGTCTACATAACCGTTAAGTACCACAAGCCCGAGATAACCAATCTAATTATCCGCGTGGGCGTCTGGGGAGATGAGGATGAATCGAGGCGCATACTAAAGCTTATTCACGAAAAGCTGTATTAGCCTCTCCCGAGATTCTCGTAAAGTTCCACTTCAATATCAAGTTCCGTTCTGATACCCGCTTCGTTAAGTTTCGCATTTGCCTCCCCTATCGTTTCGCATCCGTAGACAGCTTGCGCGGGTTTTGATACCTTCTCATAAACCACTTTTGGATCTACGTAAAAGGTTACGGTGGAACTTATGTCGAGTTCAACTTTCCTGCTGCCGTTTCTTATTGAAGTGGTGCTGAAGATGCCTTTTGCGTATTCAACCGGCCCCCTGCTCGCCTCGGTGGGTATTATACTTATCGCCTTTTCCATTAATCCCAGAGTTTCGGCGGATATGCCCCAGCTCCCGAGCATTCCGTTGTTCCGTGCTATGATGCTGAATGATCTTTCAAGTTCCGCCTTGGACAGTTCTCCGTCGCTCCCGAAACCGAATATTCCCATTATGGTAGGCATCTGGAAGCTCTGCCTGTAAAGCGCGGCTGTCATTATGGCGTCAGCAAGCGGACTCATGAGCCCTTCTTCGTCTCCGAACCCGAGTACGTCTCCCCCGACGTCTATTCCCACCACCAGATCCGCACCTAGTTTCCGGGCGGCATCCGTTATTCCCTCGAAAACTTTCGCTGGACCGTAACTGATATCGACAAGGAGGGTCTCCTCCCCCAAGACTTCGGCCATGCCCGCCTCGGCGAATCTCGCTCCCGCTCGTGTAGTTGAATTTTTATTGCACCTCCAGACCACACTATTTATTTCGCAGACGTTGTGTGCCTCTTCGAGTTTTCTGGGTCCAGGGTCGGGGTCTATCGTGAAACGCTCCCAGCTGAGTCCTCCCAGAACGCATTGCGTGCCGTTTGCTTCAAGCAGGCTTGCCGTTGGAAGAGTTCCTACTATGTCTCCGCCTCCTCCTATTCCGAGCAAAATGGCTTTTTTCGAATTTTTAAGAATTTTCTCAAGCATAGTAATTAATCTGAAGCGGTGATTACTAATATCTGTTCTGGCGCAATCATCAAGTTGGTTGCTCCGCATATTGGGTCGACCAGCCGGGCCGGATCTTTATGGAGAATCGATTTCCGGCTATACTAATCTTCCTGTTTTACGACTTTTTATGAAGAAGATAATAAATGGCTGGAAACACTTAAAGGGCGTGCACTGTGGTTCCGTTGCCGTGAGGGATGTCTGCCGCTACTACGGACACGATCTTTCCGAGCAGATGTGTTTTGGGCTCGGAGCCGGGCTCGGTTTTTATTATTCTTGTGACGAGGAGATGGACCCGAGCAGGATTATACAGCCCCGCGGTCCCCTTATGGAGATTAATTTCCTTAGGAACTTCGGTGTTGATGTCGCTGACTGGAAATACGAGGATGACAACGAGCAGGCCTCTGCTGGACTCAAGGAATTTATTGACAGAGATGTTCCTGTATTGATACAGGCCGACATCTGCTACCTAGAGTATTTTAACTCTAAGACTCATTTCCCCGGACACATAATCGCGGTATGCGGATATGATGATTCTGAATCCGTTTTTTACGTGGCGGACAACTCGTTTGAAGATCTCCAGACCGTCTCTTTTGAAAACATGACAAAAGCTAGAAGCTCAAAAGCCAAGCCCTATCCCCTTTCCAACAACAGGGTTGAAGTGGAGTCCATGGAAGGTGGTACCGATCTCGAGGAGATGATTCTCGGCGCCGTGAGGAGAAACGCCGAAATGATGCTTGAAGGCCGAACCACCCTCAGAGGAACCTCCAGCGTCGAGGTTATAAAGAAGTGGGCTGAGGATCTTCTAGGCTGGAAGGACCTTGCTGATTGGAAGTGGGCCTCAAGGTTTACTTATCAGGTCATATGCAGAAGGGGCGTCTGCGGAGCTGCTTTCAGGTGGTTTTACAGGGATTTCCTGCAAGAGGCGTCCTTCGCGCTTTCCCCTTTTTACGGATCAGATCTTCTGGAGGAGATGAACGGAATCGGTCAGAAGTGGTATGACATGGGGGTGCTTTTCAAAGAGATAAGTGAGAGTGCGTCAATTGGGCTGGAATTCGAGCGGGCCTCGGAACTTGCTTTAGATATATATGATCTTGAAAAGAGGTATTTTTCCTCCGTGCTTGAAAATTTTCCTGTCATCGCCTCGGCGGGGGAAATAAACCGGAGTGAGTGAACATTGCGCGGATATTTGAAAAATCACTCTGTTACATTATTTGAGAATTCTGAGTTTTCCTGGCGTTACGTTTCTGTGGCAATGGGGATATTACAAAAAAATAAGGTATTCTATTAAGTTACGTGAAATTAATTTAGGAACCGACTATGTTTTTGTTTCTCTTAAGAAAGTATGTCTGGGTTGTAAATGTTTTGCTGATAGTCGCCATTGCGTACTCGGTCGCGGCCATGATCAACAACGGCCTGCGCGACAAGATAGAGTCTGGCGAGGGTGGCTTGACGGGCGAACACCTGTACAAGGAGAAATATGGACGGGTTAAGATTCCTTATCGTTCAAGGAGCTACTACGACTCGATATTGGAAACGAATCTGTTTGGGATGGGGGGTTACGCGGGGAAGATGGAAACCAGTGATCTCTCCGAGGTTCTTGAGGGTGAAATTACCCCGGAAACATCCCTCAAGCTTGAACTTCTGGGAACTTTCATGCTCAAAAGCCGCACTCATCCTTCGAAGAACAAGAGCATCGCCGTAATAAAGAATATGGAAAATCTTAAAATAAAGGGTTATTCTGAAGGGCAGCAGGTCGGCTTTATAACATCCGAAAAAGTGGAGGTAGTGAAAATAGACGACTGCGAGGTAACTATACGTCGTGTGGAAGGTCCCGAGTTGATTAACTGCGGAAATGAACTTGAATCCGTTTTTTCAAAAAGCGCCCCCAGTTCTTCTCCTAAAAAAAGCAGGACGTCTGTGAAGTCAAAGAAGTCGTCGGCCTCGGGGGTAAGCAAAGTCAGCGACGGCTTGTACCAGATAGAGAGAAGGATGTTTGACGAGTTGCTTGCGGAACCGAGCAGCTTAATAACCGAGGCTAGGATTGTGCCGCGCGATGACGGCATCAAGATTTTCGGAGTAAAAAGCAGGAGCGTGTTTTATAAAATGGGTCTTAGAAACGGGGATATAGTCCACCAGATAAATGAAGTCGCTTTAAACGACATGCAAAGCGCTCTTTCGCTTTTCACCGATTTAAAGGGTCAGAGCGAATTCACCGTTGATTTCACGAGGAGAGGTAAAAGAAAAAGCAACCGGTACACGGTTCACTAGGCCTGCGGCGAAAAAATTCAGTCCCTTAAGGTTAAAACAGATTATGAGATATATTTTTAATAAAAATCTTTTCTCGGTTCTGTCGGCGGTTCTCGTTTTTTCCGCTTTGATTGTCTGTCCACAGCAGGCTTTCGCAGAGAAATCCGAGTCGCCGGACCCTGGGAATTTAAAGGCCGTTGCCGCTCCGGGTCCCGGACAGCAGGAAGCGCGGGAGCAGAATGAGTCCATAAAAGAGTTGCCTCCGAAACCCGCTGATATTGTAAGGGAAGCCGCAAAGGCGTTAGCCGAGGAAGCCGCAAAGAATCCTGGTAGAAAAATTACAAGACCCTTCGGCAAAGATGCGGTTAAAGTTTCCGGCAACGAGGTCGCTGAAGATTTCGTCGAAGACCCGGGCCTCCCGCTTGATTCAGCCGAGCCGGGAGTCGTAGCCGAGCCGGAGCCCGAGGTGGAGAAGCCTAAGACGCCGGAGCCTGAGGGAGTGTCGCCCGCGGTCGCCGAGGCTCCAAGTGAGAAGGCTGCTGAACCCGAAGGTGAGGAGATTGCGGAGGACGAGGGAATGGTCAACCTTCGATCCAACATGACGCTTAAGGAGATGGTGAAGACCATAAGTGAGATAACCTCCGAGGTCTATCTCCTAAGTGACAAGATCATGGACAAGAACGTGACGATTATCACTCCCCAGGGTGGTTTTGAGAGGGAGAATGCGTTTAGGATTTTTGAGATACTGCTCGATATGAACGGTTATTCGGTCGTAAGCTCAAGCGGAGTGAATAAGATCGTTCCGAAAAAGGGGATAAAGTCAGAAAGCATACCGCTGAGGTCGGATTTTGATCTTGGAGAGTCTTCCCAGAAATACGTGATGAAGCTGATAAAGCTTAAAAGCGTAAAAGCCAAGGGAGTCTCCAGGATCCTTCGGAGTCTAGTGAGCAAGGAAGGGTATATGAATGCTTACGAACCGTCTAACACCCTAGTTGTGATTGACAATGAAGATAACGTGAGCAGGATAGCAGAAGTGGTGGCGAGTCTTGATTACGATAAGAAAATAGAGTTCGTAAAGGTTCATAACACAAGCTCGGCCAACGTCATCTTCAAACTGCTTGAGATCTTCAGCCCCAAAAGCGCCAAGAGCAAGCCGTCAAAAGCCAAGGATGACGGTTTCATATCCGGAAGTTCCGAGCTTCTAGGGTTTAAAGTGATAAACGACGAAAGGACTAACTCCGTAATAGTGATTGCCGACCTGAGGGACATTGCCCTGATAAAGGAGACGATCGCCGTTTTGGACGTCGAAAGCGAGCATGCTGAACAGGATGTTTATGTCATACCGCTTAAAAACGCCGACGCCGAGCAGATAATCGAGGTTCTCGGGAATCTGTTCACGGAGGGGAAAGGGAGTGCCGTATCTTCGGTTTCCTACCGGGACCAGACGCGACAGTCCGGCAGAGCCGGTCAATCTTCAAGTCGTCTTGGAGATAGCAACTTGCGTAGCGGTGGAGAATCTGGCGGTTTGGGCTCTCAAGGCAGCAACATTCAAAGGGAAGGGAACGAGCAGACGGGGGGTTCCGTCGTCGTGTCCTCGTCCGATGGATTAAAGATAACTTCGGACCCGGCGACAAACTCCATTATAGTGGTCGGATCCCTCACGCAGTACAGAATGGTCAAGCAGATAGTGGACAAGCTTGACGTAAGGAGAAGACAAGTATTTGTGGAGGCTGCCATACTTGAGGTGGGTCTTGACAACCTGAACGCGCTGGGAGCTAATTTTGGTCTCGGTCTTAGAATAGAGGGCGACAACCTCGGTTTTATTGGACAGCAGCTTCCAGGCATCCCGAGTCTTCTCGGAGTTGCGGCCGACCCCACGATAGCAGCGACTTCCATAGGCAGTCTTTCGGGGCTTTTTCTCGGAGTTGTGGGAGAGGAAATTGACGCCGACGGTTCAGGCCCGCTTCCGTCTCTTCCTTCTTTCTCCGCGGTGTTTCAGGCTTTAAATTCTGTGACCGACGTCAACGTTCTTTCAACCCCGAGCATTATTACTACCGATAACGAACCGGCCGAGATAGTGGTGGCTGACATAATACCGTTTCCGATGGGAAGCACCGTGGGCACAAGCGGCGTGACGGTTCAGACGATCGAAAGGCTTCCGGTTGGAATAAGGCTCAGCATCACGCCCCAGATAAGCGAAGGAGAGTACCTTAACCTAGATATAGTTACCGAGGTTTCTTCCACCCGGGAGGCGCCCTCGGGGCTTAACACTGCCCAGTTCGGTATTGCGACCACGACGAGAAGCGCTGACTCGTCGGTTATAGTCAAAAACGGACAGACCCTTGTTATAGGAGGACTGGTTCAGGACAGAGAAGAGGTGCTTCACAACAAAACACCTTTACTCGGAGATATTCCGCTGATTGGAAACCTGTTCAGGTTCAAACGCAATCAGAGCAGGAAGCTTAACCTGATGATACTTCTTACCCCGAGGATAGTTGAGACGGAAAGCGATATGAAGCAGCTGCTTCTGGACCACCAGAGAAGAAAGACCTTGCTCCACAAAAGGGATCTGAATACGCTTGAGTAGGGAAGGTTTGAGAAATGAAGGCTCTTGACGAAATAATAGGCAGACGTTATCCGGAGGTGATGGGGAGGATCGAAGAGCTAAAAGGCAAAAACGGCCGGAACACCGAAGACATACTGCTCAAAACAGACGTACTCAAAGATTCTCCGGCCCTTGAGGTTCTTTCCGAATTCTACGGGGTCGAGAAAATCGAGTCAATTCCCGAAGACGATATAGATTACGAGCTGATAAAACAGTTTCCGATCAGCTTCGCGAAAAAATTCAGAATACTCCCAATAAACAAGAATAACGGAACGCTCAAAGTTGTATTTGCCCCGCCCCAGGAGCTCTATGCCCTTGACGAGATCCGCTCCCGCTTTAACTGCTCGCTTGAAACTTATATTGCCCTTGAACGCGTGCTGAACGACAGCATAAACAGGGTTTACGAACAGGGTAAGGACGTTGGCTCAGAAGATATAAACGAAGGCTCGGGACTTTCCGAGATGGAGTTTACCGAACCCCAGGATCTGATTGAGGCCGAAGATGAAGCCCCGATCATAAAATTCATAAACACGCTTCTTTTTCAGGCCGTAAGGGAGCACGCAAGTGATATTCACATAGAGTGTTTCGAAAAAGAAGTGCTGGTCCGGTTCAGAAAGGACGGCATTCTGCATGACGTGACGAAAGTTCCCAAGACGGTGCAGTCTTCGGTGATCTCGCGCGTGAAAATCATGTCTGAACTCGATATAGCAGAGAGAAGAAAGCCCCAGGACGGAAGCATAAGGCTTAAGATTGGAGGGAGGGATATTGACGTAAGGGTTTCAACAGTCCCCACTTCATGGGGAGAGAGCGTGGTAATGCGACTGCTTTACAGGTCTTCGGTGCTTATGAGCTTCGAGCAACTTGGTCTTGAAGGGAAAAAGCTTGAGACAGTGGAATCCCTTACACAGCGCCCCCACGGAATCATACTTGTTACGGGACCCACGGGAAGCGGTAAGACGACAAGTCTTTATGCCGCCCTGCAGAGAATCAATCTTCCCGACAAGAAGATAATTACCATAGAGGACCCGGTTGAATACCAGATACAGGGAATCAATCAGATCCAGGTCAATACCAGGGTGGATCTTACGTTCGCAAACGGACTTCGCTCAATACTGAGACAGGACCCTGACGTTATACTCGTGGGGGAGATAAGGGACAGGGAGACCGCCGATATTTCCATGAACGCTTCGCTCACTGGGCATCTGGTATTCTCCACACTGCATACCAATGATTCGGTAAGTGCTGTGACCAGGCTTGCCGACATGGGAGTGGAGCCCTTTCTTATAGCTTCGACTCTCTCGGCTGTAGTGGCCCAGAGACTTGTCAGGATTCTTTGCGCACGGTGCAAGGAGCAGTACGTGCCGATTGATGAGGAACTTAGCCGTATAGGGCTCGCGCGCGAGGCATGCCCCGAAGGAAGAATCTACAGGGCCAAAGGGTGTCCGGAGTGCATGGAGACGGGGTTTTCGGGAAGAATAGCAATTTTTGAGATACTGATTATCGATGACCAACTTAAAAACACCATTCTCACCCACCCGGACTCGGCCACGCTTAAGGAGAAGGCTCTGAGAAACGGACTTGTCACTCTGAGAATGGATGGCGCCGACAAAGTCGCAAGTGGTATAACCTCAATTGACGAGGTGCTCAGGGTTACGGAAGAGGAACTGGCGGAGAGCTAACCCGGGGTTATCTTTAGCGTTGATATTTCAAAATGCCTGTTTACAACTATAAAGCTATTAACGACAAAGGGGAATCGGTAAAGGGAGTTATCAGCGCGGAATCGGTCAAGCTCGCAAGCGACAGGCTCAGAAAAGAGGGTATCTACCTCTCTTCCATAAAAGAAGCGACCGGGGCTCGCCGCTCGTCGATCACTCTTCCGTGGAGCGGGGTGAGCATCTCGGAGCTTGCCGTTATGACAAGACAGTTCTCCACCCTGATTTCAGCTGGTCTTCCTCTTGAGACGTCGCTTGTGGCTCTCTACGAGCAGACCGATGATCAGAAACTCAAGGAGATTCTCTCCCAGGTGCGAACCCGGGTGAGTGAAGGCAGTTCTCTTCACGCTGCGCTTGAGGAACACAAAAGCGCTTTTTCCGATCTTTACGTGAGCATGGTCCGCGCCGGTGAGGCAAGCGGTACTCTTGATATTGTGCTTGACCGTCTCGCGGATTTTCTTGAAAAGCAGCTTGAACTGACTTCGAAGATCAGAGGTGCAATGATATATCCGGCGATAATGTTTATTGTCGGGCTTGGGGTACTTGTTTTCATGATGACTTTTGTAATTCCCAAAGTCGCCGATATATTCGAGGCCAGCAACAAGGCTCTGCCCTTTGTTACTGTAGTGCTTATAAGCGCCAGCGATTTCCTCAGGGAGAGTTTTGCCCTGATACTGGTTTTTATGGCCGTCGTATTCTTTTTTGCGCACAGGTACGTAAAAACTCCTTCCGGAAAAAAGATCTACGACAGGTTTTCCCTGAGAATCCCTGTGTTCGGGAAAATGTCTTCAAAAGTGATGATTTCCCGTTTTACAAGGACGCTTGCCACGCTGCTTTCAAGCGGCATTCCTCTTCTTGATTCTGTTAGGGTAAGCGAATCGGTTCTGGGGAACAGTCTTTACGTCGAAAACATCAAGGATGTCCGGGTCAAAGTGGCGGAAGGCGCGGCGTTTGGGAACTCTCTTGCACAGACCGGGATTTTCCCGCCTCTTGTTGTGAGAATGGTTTCTGTTGGGGAGGAGGCCGGTAAAGTTGAAGTTATGCTCTCGAAAGTAGCCGATATGTACGACACCGAGGTTGACGGCATGCTTGCCACGCTGACTTCTCTCCTTGAGCCGGTAATGATACTAATTATGGGCGTTGTGATGGGTTTTATAGTTTTCGCTATACTTTTACCCGTGTTGAATCTAACTTCGGTAATAAGCTGAACAGGGAGGTAGGAAAAAATGAGATCCCAGATGGGGTTTACTCTGATTGAAATTATGGTGGTTGTGCTTATCATAGCCGGGCTTGCCTACATAGTGGGTACGAACGTGATAGGTCAGGGGGAGAGGGCAAAGGAAAAACAGGCTATGATTCAGATCAAGCAATTTGAGCAGGCCCTCCAGTTATTTAAGTTTGATAATGGTTTTTATCCCGAAACCCAGCAGGGGTTGCGCGCTCTGATCGAACCAGTAACGGTAGGCAGAGAGGCCAGGAGGTGGAGGCGTTATCTTGAATCCTCAAACGTGCCGTTTGATCCTTGGGGAAATGAGTTTGTGTATTTTGGAACTGACCAGACCGAGGACAGATTGTACTATATAAGATCTAACGGCCCGGATGGGGTAGGGAATTCAGATGACGATCTGTCCAGCGGAGACAGATGAGAAGAGAATCCGCTGGTTTTACCTTAATTGAACTCATGGTGGTTGTTTTTCTCCTCGGAGCTTTTTTCTCCGTGGCGATGCCGAGAGTCTTCAAAACGGATGACATGAGCCTCCGTAGCGCTTCAAGAGGGCTTGTCACGACGATAAGATACCTGTACAGCAAGTCCATTTTTGAAAAGCGGATATATAAGCTTTCTTTCGATATTGACTCCGGGGAATACTGGGTGGAAGCACTTAAGGGAAACCAGTTCCGCTCGGAAGAAGATCCCGGATACGGACGTAGAAAGCTTCCCAACGGAGTTTTTTTCAGCGATATACAGACGGAGAGAACTCAGGGGAAGGTTGGTTCCGGAAGAGATGCGTTCATACTTTTTCTGCCGACGGGGATTGTTGACTCGGCGGTTATTCACCTGAGAACCGGTGAGGATAATTTCTTCACACTTTCCACCAATCCCTACACTGGGTCCACTAAAGTTTTTGACGAGTACGTTGAATTTAACGACCGGCTTCAGAACCTGGCCGAGCGGTAAAGGGAAAAACGGGATGAATATCTCGAAAAACAGCAGTGTTTGCGGATTTACGTTGCTTGAAGTCATGGTTGCCGTGGGGTTGCTTGCCTTCGCGATGGTATCCATACTCGGTATCGTGGGTCACAATATAAATCTTGCCACAAAGTCAACCAACTATCTGATAGCCACGAGTCTCGCTGACGAAAAGGCTTCCCAAATTGACGCCCAAGGACTTCCATTGGATTCGCAGAGAAGCGGGAAGTTTGATAATCATCCGGGTTTTGAGTGGCATATTGTGGTCGTTCCTTACAACTTGTCGCAGTTCGAAGCGACAATGAACATAGTCAGGGTTCTTATAATCTGGGACGACGGGGAGGAGAGCTATGAAATCAGCTTCATCGATTCAGGATGATAAAAGCGGTTTCACCCTTATAGAGGTTCTTATCACAGTTGCCATAATGGTCATCGTGCTTACGATGCTCTACAGTTCCTTTTCCCAGCTCATAACTGCAAAACGCAGAGTAGAAACGGAAAACGAACTGATCCAGGAGGCGAACACGATACTGCTTAAGATGCGCCACGACCTAGTGAATGTTTTTCCCAGAGGAAATATCAACTCCCAAACCTCTTCTCCCTCCGCGTATCCCTATTTTACCGGTAGGCTCGAAGGAGATAACAGCAGAATAGTGTTCACCTCTTTTGCGAAGGACCCCACGCATTACTCCACCCAATCCGGCCAGAGCGAGATCTCCTACTATCTGGTTCCGCTCCATGGAGAGCGCGAAGATATGTTTGCCCTTATGAGGAAGGATAATTACTGGATCGGAAACGATGAGGCCGGAGCTGCGTATCCGATTTCGGAAAGGGCCCTGAGTTTCAGAGTGAATTTCCTTTCCGGACGATCCCCAGTCTCGGCTGACGAGCAAAAGGTGTGGGAGTGGAATTCGTCAGTAATGCGGGGATTTCCCAAAGCGGTTCAGGTCCAGATCATTCTTTTGGGAGACAGGGGTCAGGAAGAGGCCTATTCCATGATTGTTGCTATACCGGTGGCTGACTGAATGCGCAGAGCAGATCCGAAAACAACCCAGAGGGGAATAGTACTTGTTATCGTTGTCATAACGATTGCTATACTTTCCACGATCGTGATTGATTTCATATACTCGACCCGCGTGAGTTACGAAATTTCCGCGAACAGCTCAAGCGATGTCCAGGCAAGACATATTGCGAAATCAGGGGTGAGAGTCGTGCGAGGGGTGCTGAGAAAGAAAACGCCAGAGGATTTACCCTTACTACGGGGAATGTTTGCGCGGGCAATAATCTCAGAAAACGGTCCCGACGGCTGGGAGCTTTCCATAACCTCTTTTCCCATCGGAGAAGGAAACATATCTCTTCAAGTTGTAGACGAGAGATCGAAAGTCAATCTCAACGCTCTTGTGGACCAGAGATCGGGTCGGGTGGATTTTCAGGTCCGAACGCAACTAAATGAACTTTTCCGTTTTCTCGGAGTGGAGACGGAGAAAGCCGACCTCTTTGTGGCAAGCCTTGTAAACTGGCTTGACGGGGCGGCGCAGGGCAGCAGAAACGATCAGGAGCCCGATGGCGCCGGTGCGGCCCATTACGCGGGACTTGAGAACCCCTACTATATTAAGGACGGACCGCTTGACAGCGTTGAGGAAATTAGGATGATTCAGGGGATGGATAAAGACTTCTTTTTCGGGGTCAGGGACTATCTGACCGTATATCCTAAGGATAAGAAGGTGAATTTCAGCACCGCTTCAAAAACAGTGATAATGGCTACCATTAAGGCCGCGGGGGTCTCGGTCAACGAGAGGCAGAATGATCCCCGGGAGATAAAAGACAACGTAGTCGGGAGAATGGCTGACGAGATAATCATTCGTAGGAGCACCAAGAGAGTCATATCTGCCAGCGAGACCAATAGAGTCTTAAAGGGAGTGGATTCCACTCTGAAGATAAGCTCCGGTATTTCCGGCGTGGTTCTTAAAGGCGGGAAAAGCGATGTCTATACCGCCGTTTCCACAGGCATAGTGGGAGAGGAAATCCCCGTGACAAGACAGATTCAAGCCGTTATCCACAAAAACCTGAAAAAGAAAAATTCGTATCCGACCCTAGCATCCTGGAAAGAAAGATAGTAGCCGAAGTGGCGGAATTGGCAGACGCGCAGGATTCAGGATCCTGTGGGCATTGCGCCCGTGGGGGTTCGACTCCCCCCTTCGGCACAAGACCTTAAGTACTTCAATCGGTGAACTGCTTCAGAAATGGAAGAAATGCTGGACCGCCTTACTGCGGGTCAACGCCGGAGAGATAGTGTAGGCGGATAGGGGTGTTTTTTTCTTCAAAAGTCAGCTTCTTTATGTCAGATCAACAAACGGGTTGTAGGCGATTTCCCAGAGATGACCGTCGGGGTCCTCGAAGTATCCTGAGTAACCGCCCCAGAACACGTTCTGCGGTTCCTTTATGATTCTGCCACCTGCGCTGCGTGCCTGTTCTATCACCTTGCGCACTTCTTCCTTGCTCGGTTCGTTATGCGCTATGGTAACACCGGAGAATCCGTTTCCTTCTGTCGAGATGGTTACATCTTCGGCCAGCTTGTCTTTCGGATACAGGGACAGCCATACGCCGTTCATGTCGTAGAAAGTGATTGAGTCGCATGATTCCTTTTCAGGCACTAAGCCCATTCCCTGCTCATAAAACTTTTTAGCCACCGCCATGTCGGTGACCCCTAAGGTAATAATCGCTAATTTCGGTTTCATGCCGCAGTTCTGTAAATGGTATGGTTTGTCAAAAGCAAAAAAAAGGCGCCTTAAAAAAGGCGCCTTTTCTCGTTTTTGGGTTCTGTTTCTTTACACGTCGTAATAAAGCATGAATTCATACGGTACTGGTCTCAACCTGATCGGGTTGATCTCGTTTTCCGTCTTGTAGTCAATCCATGTCTCGATTACATCCTCTGTGAACACGTCTCCTTTGAGCAGGAACTCATGATCTTCTTCAAGGGCCTTGACGGCTTCCTCGAGCGAGCCTGGTACGGAGGGAATGTTGCTTAACTCCTCGGGTCCCAGTGCGTAGATATCCTTATCAAGCGGGTCTCCCGGTTTGATTTTGTTCTCGATTCCGTCAAGCCCGGCCATCAGCATAGCGGAAAACGTCAGGTAGCCGTTACACGATGGATCGGGGAATCGGGTCTCGATTCTCTTCGCCTTGGGGCTGGGAGAATACATGGGGATTCTTACCGCGGCGCTTCTGTTCCTCGCCGAGTAGGCAAGGTTCACGGGAGCCTCGAATCCGGGAACGAGCCTTCTGTAGGAGTTTGTTATCGGGTTGCTGAACGCACATATGGCCCTTGCGTGTTTCAGGATTCCGCCTACATAATGCATCGCGAGGTCGCTTAGTCCCGCATACCCTTTTCCAGCGAAAAGAGGCTTTCCGTTTTTCCACAAGGACTGGTGAATATGCATTCCGGAACCATTGTCGTCAAAAACGGGCTTCGGCATGAAGGTGGCCGTTTTCCCATGTTCCCGGGCAACGTTCTTTACCACGTACTTGTACCATTTCATATTGTCCCCCATCTGGATCATAGGCGCGAAACGCATGTCAATCTCCGCCTGTCCCGCTGTCGCAACTTCATGGTGATGGGCTTCCACGGAAATGCCAAGGCTTAAAAGCACGCTCACCATTTCGGAACGTATATCGTGCATGCTGTCTGAAGGAGGCGTTGGAAAGTAACCTTCTTTATGCCTGAGCTTGTGACCGAGGTTCGGTTGCTCATCGGCCCCGGAATTCCAGATGCCTTCCTCCGAATCTATAAAGTAGTATCCGGCGCGGGGACTCTGATCATATCTGACGTCGTCAAGAATGAAGAATTCCAGTTCGGGACCGAAGTAGGCTGTATCCGCGACTTTTGTGCCTTGCATGAAAGAAATAGCTTTCCTTGCTATGTTTCTCGGATCTCTCGTGTAGGGTTCCCTGGTTATGGGATCCTCGATATTACATATTATGGCGAGGGTTTGGGCCTGCATGAAAGGATCGACCTTGCAGGTGGTGGGATCCGGCATAATGAGCATATCACTTGTGTTAATCGCCTGCCAACCCCTTATGCTTGAACCGTCAAAGCCAAGGCCGTTTTCAAAAAATGACTTGTCAACTTCCTCCGCCGGTATGGTGAAGTGCTGCCACATCCCTATAAAATCAAGAAACCTGAGATCGACAAACTCAATCTCGTAATCTTTTATGAATTTCATTACTTCAGCCGGCTTCTTCGGAAAAGCGGGCTGACCCGACTTGCTGTCAGTTGCCATGGTTAATTATCCTCCTTGATGCAATTGTTTTCAGAGAAAAGTTTTTTTGGTGCGAGCGCTAATTATATAGCATCCTCGCCTCTTTCTCCAGTTCTGATTCTTACTACGTCCTCGGCTGGGAAGATGAATATCTTTCCGTCTCCTATCTTGCCGGTTTTCGCGCTCTCTCTTATGGTCTCGATTACCTTGGAGACCATATCATCGGAAACCACTATTTCCAGCTTTATCTTAGGGAGAAAGTCGATAACGTATTCTGCACCTCTGTAAAGCTCTGTATGACCTTTCTGACGGCCGAAACCTTTTACCTCAACGACTGTCAGACCCTGAATTCCTATTTCCCTGAGAGCCTCTTTCACGTCCTCCAGTTTGAACGGTTTTATAATGGCCTCTATCTTCTTCATGGTGATAAAATCCTCCTACACGTATTTATTCAGCTACATTAAAGTATCAAGAAATATACCATTTGTTTCGCTCCGAAGTGAAACGGGCCTCCAAATTGGCGTATAAAATAACTGTTTCTTTTGAGAAGGGGAAGTTTTTTGTTTTATAACTAACTCTTATAATTAAATATTCTTAAAATCTGGAAGCAACTTTATTTGTATGGTTGTTCGCAAAAAAACCTCTTTTTTCTCAAAGTGATATTTCGCGTTTTTCTGACGATGCACGTTTATTGTGCATAAAATCTTAAAAATTAAACACTCCAGTGACAATATTGATTTTAAGTGTGGTTGGTGATATTTTCTCCCCATGACTCACCGGAAACTTAACTACGAGTTCAAAGACCTCTCTCTGCTCGAGACGGCGCTTACCCACAGTTCATATGCAAACGAGTTCTCGTGCCCTAGCAACGAGAGACTTGAGTTCCTCGGAGATGCGCTGCTTGGATGCGTGGTGAGTGCGCTGCTTTACGAAAAATACCCTTCATACACCGAGGGGGATCTCTCGAAGATCAGAAGTCGCGTGGTGAGTGGTGCGAATTTTGCGAAGTACGCCGAAGCCCTTGGCCTTGGAAGACGAATGAGGCTTGGAAAGGGCGAGGAGAACACTGGAGGAAGGAATAGGGAATCGAACAATGCAAATGCTTTTGAGGCTCTTATAGGCGCGCTATATCTTGATGCAGGTTACGAGAAAACTTTTGAGGTAGTCTCCCGACTGTTTCAAGACGCTATTGAGGAAAATGATTTTCCCCGCGACAGTAAAACGGAGCTTCAGGAGGCTTCCCAGATTATCTTCGGAGAGACGCCCGAGTACAGAATTCTGAATGAAGAAGGCCCTCCGCATGAAAGGACTTTCACCGTGGAGGTCAGAGTTTCTTCCGATCTTACGGGTACAGGCAGGGGCAGGAGTAAAAGGCAGTCGGAGCAGTCCGCGGCCCGCGACGCACTCAGAAAGCTTGGTTACTAGTCTTCAACTCTTTTCTATTCCCAGATCGTTTATTTTTTTTGACAGGGTGTTTCTGTTTATTCCCAGTATGGCTGCCGCCTGTTTCCTGTTTCCGTCGGTCTTTGCGAGAATGGCTTCGATTAACTGTTTTTCAACTTTGCCGATTACCTGCTCATGAACGTTTTGTAGGGACAAGTCTGAATTTTCAACCATCATCTGGACAAGCTCTTCAGTCTTTTTCTCCGTCACCTCTGTTTCTCCGTAGCCGGTCTGCGAATCGATGGCTTCTTTGGTCTCATTTGCGCTTACTATGCTGTCGGGACTTAAAACCAGCAGACGTTTTATGGTGTTTTCAAGTTCTCTTACGTTTCCGGGCCAACTGTGGCTGATCAGTAGCTGTTCCGCTTCACGGGAGAGGATTTTTTTCTCGGTGCCGAGTTCCGCAGAGTATTTTTTCAAGAAGTGTCGCACCAGTTCCTTTATATCCTCTTTTCTTTTCCTGAGAGGGGGCAGGTTTATGCTTATGACGTTGAGTCTGTAGAACAGGTCTTCTCTGAAAGAGCTTTCCATGACGGCGTCTTTTAGGTTTTTATTCGTGCTCGCGATTATTCTCGGGTCAACGGAGACCGGTTTTTCGCTGCCGAGCCGGTAGATCTGTTTTTCCTCGATGGCTCTTAGGAGCTTTGACTGCAGGTCCGTTGAAAGTTCCCCTATTTCGTCTATGTGAAGGGTCCCGCCGTCGGCTTCCTCGAATCTTCCTTTCTTCAAGGCTACGGCACCCGTGAAAGCCCCTTTTTCGTATCCAAACAGTTCGCTTTCTATAAGTTCTTTGGGAATCGCAGATATGTTTACGGATACCAGCCTTTTTTTTCTTCTCGGACTGTTGTAATGTATCGCCCTTGCGATGAGCTCTTTTCCCGTACCGCTTTCTCCTGTTATCAGCACTGTGATGTTTTTGGAGGCGGTGCGGCCGATAAGCTTGTATACGTTCAGCATGTCGGGCGAACTGCCGATTATTTCCTCAAACGAGATGTTGTCTTCGGAATCCTGAGACAGTCTTATTTTTCTTCCGGCGTCATAGTTTTTTATAGCCCGCTCGGCAAAAAGCTTTACCTCTTCAAGGTCAAACGGCTTGGTCAGGTAATCATAGGCGCCGAGCTGCATTGAATCTATGGCGTTGCTGACGGTGTTCTGCGCGGTAATGAATATTATGGGCGAGTCAATTTCTCTGTTTCTAAGCTGAGTGAGGACCTCAAACCCGTTCATATCCGGCATGCTTATGTCAAGGAGAATCAGAGAATACGCTTCCTCGCAGGCTTTTTGGATGGCGTCCTCTCCGTTTTCTGCGCACTCGACTTGAAAGCCCGATTTCTTAAGGGATGTCTCGAGTATCCACCTGATGTCTTCCTCGTCGTCGGCTATTAGGATGCGATTTTCCATAAGCTCATTCCTTTAGACGGCACATCGTGCATTATGTGTTTCCCCGGGTGGCCCATAATTCACTAGCCTGCCGGAAGCTGTATCTTAAATTCGGAACCCTTTCCCTCTACGCTCTCCGCGGTAATTATTCCTCCGTATTTAGCTATTACCTGGCTTGATATGAAAAGACCAAGCCCGGTCCCTTTCTTCTTGCTGGAAAAAAATGGGGTGAATATTTTTTTCAGGTCTTTTTTCTGTATGCCGCTTCCGTTGTCTTTTACCGATATCAAGATGGTGTGTTTATTGCGTATCTTGTAATCCGTTATCCACTTTGTGCTGACGGTTATCTGCCCGTTGTCCTTGATTGAACTCACCGCGTTTTGGATGATGTTTATGAACACCTGTTTGAGGGAGTTATAGTCCCCGGGTATGGGAGGGATGGTAATGTCGAGCTTGTGCTTGAATTTTATGTTTTTGTGAAGATTCGATTCGAGAAATATTATGTCAATCAGGATTTCATTTATGTCCACAGACATTAAATGCTGAGTTGAGACCGATGACGGTTTCACGAGCCTATCAACCAAATCTTTCAGTCTTTCAACTTCCTTTATTATTATCTTGGAACACCGGTTTTTCTCTGTTTTCGATAACGCGCCTTTTAGAAGCTGCGCTGCTCCTTTTATGCCGCTCAGTGGATTTCTTATCTCGTGCGCAAGCCCCCTTACCAGGGTTTCGTAATTTTCCTCTAGGCTGCAGTTTCTGCTGATGATGGACATCATGTTCATCTTTTCAGTGTTTCTTATCTGAATTACGAGTCCGTTCATCCTGCCGTCGCTTCCGTGTATGGGAGATGCCGTGCATTCCACATTAATCGATGAATCCTTGGATATGTGGAAAAGCAGGTCGTTTTCCTGCACCACTCTTTCTTCCTGTACTGCCCTAGTGCAGAGATTGGTTATTTCTTCCGGCAGGAAGCTGGAAATATGCTTTCCGATGGTTTTTCGCCTTGAGATGTTGAGTATGGTCTCAGACGGTTCATTCACAGAGACTATATTGAGAGCTTCGTTGGTCACTATGACCCCCTCGGGAAGTGAATCCAGAAGATTCTTGTAGAACGTCGGGTGTTCCTGCAGTTCCATATCCGCAACGACTTTTCGTGCCGTCGCCGTCGCCCGTTCTCTCATATCTCTTCAATCCTTATGAAAATTGCGTCGGCGACGGATTCCATAGATTTTTTTATCCTCGCAAGTGCTTTTCGGAGGTTTTTCTCACTCGACTCATGGGTCATTATTATTATAGGAACTTCACCGCCGTTTGTTTCTCTTGTCTGCTGTATTATGGTCTCTATGCTTATTCCGCACTTGCCGAGAATTGTGGTTATTTTTCCGAGAGTGCCGGGTTTGTCTTCAACCTGAAATCTAAGATAGTAGCGGCCTGCAAGGCTGTCGGTACCGACAAGAGCCCTGCGTCCGGCATCCTCGGAATAAAGCATCGGCGGAGCCGCCTGCGAACCGTTTTGGGCGGTTTTCGCGATTGAAACCAGATCACCCACTACGGCGCTTGCTGTCGGGAGCATTCCGGCCCCCATTCCATAGAGCATTGTCGGACCTACTTTGTCTCCCACTATATGAATTGCGTTAAACGCGTCTTTTACGTCGGCAAGCTGAGTATTTTTTCTTATAAGCGCTGGATACACTCCCGCCTGTACTCCCGTGTCGGTGAGTTTGGCAATGGCAAGCAGCTTGATTTTGTAACCGAGTTGCTCGGCGAAGCTTATGTCGGCCGAGGAGATGTTTCTTATTCCTTCAACGTATATGTCTTCGAATTCCGGAAAAAATCCGTAGGCGAGCATTATCAGAATCGAGAGTTTATGGGCGGCGTCGACACCGTCTATGTCAAACGAAGGGTCGGCTTCGGCGTATCCCTCATTCTGAGCACTCCGCAACATTTCGTCAAAACCTCTTTTCTGTTCGGACATGTTGTGAAGTATGTAGTTACACGTCCCGTTCATTATTCCGTGTATGGATAGAATATTGTTCGCAACGTAGCTTTCGTGCGTAGCCTTGATTATGGGTATTCCTCCTCCCACGCTCGCTTCAAACGCCACGTGAACTTCGTTTGCGGCTGCTTCCCTGAAAATCTCGCCCCCGTGGTGAGCCAGAAGGGCTTTGTTCGCGGTTACGACGTTTTTTCCGCTCCGTATCGCATCCAGAACCAGTTCGCGAGCCGCGGTGGTTCCCCCTATAAGCTCTATTATTATAGAGATACTCTCATCGTTTATGAGTTCGTATGCGTCGGTGGTGAAAAGCCTTTTCGGGATTTTTACCGGGCGTTTTCTCTTTATGTCGATGTCGGCCACTTTTTTTATGCGCAGCTTTATCCCGGTTCTTTTCTCTATTATGTCTGTATTTTCGCTTATCGTCTTATAAACTCCGCAACCTATGGTTCCGGCGCCTATAAGACCTATATTAACGGAATTCATCCGACAATCTCCTTGTTTTTTAACGCACAAAAAGAAAATTATACATAATCCGCTCCGATAACGCTTTAAATCTTTCGCAAATTAAAAAGGAAGGCGGCATTTCTTCATGAATCCGGTTAGATAAATAGTGCTCTTAAATTTATTTAACAGGAGGAAACACCGCCATGAGAGATTATACAGCGAAGAGCCCCAAAAAGGTAATTCAGATTAACCACGAGGAGCTTAGGGATCATCTAAGCTCCATAGTCACCGATACGGTAGAGGAAGTATTGAACAAGGTTCTTGACTCTGAAGCAGATGAGATGGTTGGGGCAGCGCGGTACGAGCGAAGTTCGGATCGCCAGGACTATCGTTCCGGAAGCTACACAAGAAAGCTCCAGACCAAGGCTGGAGAAGTAACGCTGAAGGTGCCCAAGCTTCGGGAGCAGAGATTCCAGACGGCCGTAATAGAGCGATACAGGCGAAGGGAGTCATCAGTCGAAGAAGCCCTGGTGGAGATGTATCTTGCGGGAGTATCCACGCGGCGGGTGGCGGATATTACAGAAGCGCTTTGGGACACGCGGGTGAGTTCGGCCACGGTCTCGAAGCTCAACTGTAGCGTGTACGAGCACATAGAGAAGTGGAGAAACAGGCCCATAGAAGGAGAGTTTCCCTATGTTTATCTTGACGGGGTGAGTCTCAAGCGCAGCTGGGGAGGAGAAGTGGGCAACGTGTCGGTTCTTATAGCCATAGGGGTGGGCAGAGATGGTTATCGCCGGGTTCTGGGGGTTGTGGAGGGGGCGAAAGAGGACAAGGCCGGGTGGAGCGGGTTTTTGCGTCATCTGAAGCAGAGGGGGCTTAGTGGGGTGCGGATGTTCATAAGCGACGCGTGTTTGGGGTTGGTTGAGAGCATAGGGGATTTTTATCCGGAGGCGCTTTGGCAGCGTTGCGTGGTTCACTTTTATCGCAACGTGTTCAGTTACGTGCCTCGGGGCAGGGTTGGGGAGGTGAGTTTGATGCTGAAGGCCATCCATGCTTCTGAGAACGAGGAAGCCGCGAGGGGGAAGGCAAAGGAGGTTGTAAACAGACTTAAGGGGATGCGACTGGGCTCGGCGGCTAAGTGGGTGGAGGAGAACATTGAAGAGACTCTTTGTTACTATGGGTTTCCGTCGTCACACTGGCGCAGGGTCCGGACGAACAATCCGATGGAGAGGATCATAAAGGAGATAAGGAGAAGATCCCGTGTTGTGGGAGCCTTCCCTGACGGGCAGAGTGCGTTGATGTTGTGCGCGGCGAGGTTAAGGCATATATCGGGGACCAAGTGGGGAAGCAGGAAGTATCTGGACATGGATTTGCTGAGGGAAATGTACAGCAAGGAGGAAGTTGAGGTAGGGTAATGGACAAAGACCGGATTTTGAGAATCAAAGACTCATGAGTCTTTGATTCTCAAACTGAAGAAATGCTGAAAACTTAAATTTGCGAAAAATTCCGAGCACTACCTCCGCTCCACAATACAGAGAGAGTGTTACCATAGCACAGAGGGTTTGACAGCCATGTTTCCTGAAATAGACTAGTTATCCTTGTCTTGCGTGGGGCCGTAGCTCAGTCCGGGAGAGCGCATGAATCGCACTCATGAGGTCGTGGGTTCGAATCCCATCGGCTCCACCATTCTTTCAGGGTTTGACATACACTTGCCTTGAAACTAGATTTATACTTCTGTTTTGCGCGGGGCCGTAGCTCAGTCCGGGAGAGCGCATGAATCGCACTCATGAGGTCGTGGGTTCGAATCCCATCGGCTCCACCATTCTTTCAGGGTTTGACATACACTTGCCTTGAAACTAGATTTATACTTCTGTTTTGCGCGGGGCCGTAGCTCAGTTGGGAGAGCGCATGAATGGCATTCATGAGGTCGTGGGTTCGAATCCCATCGGCTCCACCACCCTTCAGGCTATGAGCCGTGAATTCGAATATTCCTGCGGGAAAACTATTCTTTTCTCCCCGTCCTGCCACTGGGTTACTAACATTCGGTGTCCCGTCTGCCGCAGGGTTTCGGGATCAATTCGGAAATCTCCGTAAAAAGTTGTAAACTCAGAGCGCAGTGCTTCGCACAGAAGCTCCTGCTCATCCGTTCCTCCTGTCTTCTCGATTAGTTTCCCGATTATAAGTCCCATGTTGTAAGACTGCGCGGCTGTGTAGTCAGGTGTATATCCGTAGGCGCGGGCAAATTCGTCTGAAAATTCCCTTGGATCTGGGCCGAAATCCACGGATGAAGAAAGTGCGGGTTCCCACTGGCTTGTCGAGACGAAACCATCTGCTTCCCGTCCGAGACGTTTTTGAAACTCGTTTATCGCGGCCGCAAGTGTTGCCACTAACTTGGAAGTGCTGGCTGAGTTTTTCGATATCCACCTGGCGAAATTTATATCATCTTCCATCCCCCCGCAGCAAAGCACGCAGGAAGCGCCTCGGCTTTTTACGGCGGAGAGTATGGTGGAGAAATCTTCTGTGCCGGAGGGGAAATCATAAACGCTAGCGGTCATTCCCAGTTTCTCCGCGCGTAGAAGCGCTCCTTTGCTTACGGTCTGGGAAAACCGGCTTTCTTTGAGGCGCAAAACGGCGATCCCTGCCGCCTCGGCATCCAAACCGTGGATCATATCCACCACCGTATGGAAGTAAGAAGACGCCTCGGTTATCGCGCTTACTATTCTTCCTCTGGAGTGAGAGGGAATGTCGTCAAGCGATCCGCCGTAGTTCCACACTACTCTTTGTGCCTTCTCGGCGGTCTCAACGCATGCAAGCGTTAGGCTGCTTGAATACGGTCCCAGCAGTATATCTACCCTGTCTTTTTCTATCAGGCGGAGTGTGTTCTCGCTTGTTTTCTCAGCAATACTCGCATCGTCGTAGAAAACAAGCTCCGGTACTAGGGCCCCTGCTTCTCCAGTTTTTATTCCGCCCCGGGCTTGCAGGTGGTCGATAAAAAGCTTTATTCCCCTAAGGCTTTCCCTGCCCTGGACAGCGTGGCGTCCGGACAGCGTTGCGGAAAGGCCGATCTTAAAGGATATCATCTTGAATCAGAGCAGAATTTTTACCGCCTCTTCGATTCTGTTTAAGCCTTCTTCTATGTTCTCCATGGATGTCGCGTAGGATATCCTGAGATGGTTTTCCTTTCCGAAGGCTATACCCGGCACGACTGCCACTTTTGCTTCTTCAAGCAGGAATTCGGTAAAGGAAACGGATCCGTCGATCTTTTTGTCTCCGTATGTTTTACCCACGAAACCGCTTATGCTCGGGAACACGTAGAAGGCTCCTCTGGGGTCAAAGCACGTAAATCCGGGAATTTCGTTTAGCCTTTTTACTATGAAGTTTTTCCTTCTCTCAAATTCCCTCGCCCTTTTGTCGAGCAGGTCCTGCGGTCCGCTAAGTGCCTCAAGGGCGGCCATCTGCGAGATTGAGGAAGGATTTGAGGTTGACTGTCCCTGAAGTTTCGCCATCGCGCTTATCACTCTTTTGTCCCCTGCGGCGTATCCTATGCGCCACCCGGTCATTGAGTAGGATTTGGATACTCCGTTTACGAGTATGGTGGATTTTTTCGCCCTGTCGCTAAGAGAACATACGGATACGTGCTCTGTGTCTGCATAGATTATTTTTTCGTATATCTCATCTGAGATTATTATCAGACCGGCGTCAAGGGCGACTTTTACTATTTCCTCAAGTTCTGTGCGTGAATAAGTGGTTCCCGTGGGGTTTGAAGGATAGTTAAGAATAAAAGCCCGCGTCCGTTCGTTTATTTCGACTTCGAGCTGCTCCGGGGTGATCTTGAAAAGTCCCCGCTCGTCTGTGTCTATGATTACCGGAGTTGCACCTGTCAGCGCCACCTGGTCGGGATAAGAAACCCAGTAAGGGGCCGGGATTATGACCTCGTCTCCGGGTTCGAAAAGTGCCTGAGTGATGTTGTATATGGAGTGTTTTGCTCCGCAGGAAACCAGTATTTCATCCCTTGCGTACTCCAGGCCATGATCTTTTTTCAAAGATGCCGCTATCGTGTCCTTTAGCTCATCGATTCCTCCCACGGCGGTATACTTCGTAAAACCGCTTTTAATCGCGGCTACACCCTCTTTTTTAACGTTCTCGGGAGTGTCGAAATCTGGCTCTCCTGCTCCGAACCCTATAATGTCGACTCCCTGGGCGCGAAGCGACTTGGCTTTGGCCGTGATAGTCAGAGTTGCAGAAGGCTTCAGGTTGTTGACTCTTTCTGAAAGTCTCACTTTATCGTTTCCTCCGCTTTTTTGGCGGGTGGAGTTTTTCGATCAGTCTCTCCTCAATCACTGCCGGCACAAAACCCTTCGCGGAACCTCCCAAAGAAATTATTTCCTTTATGAGGGACGAGCTTATGTGAGAGAACTGACTTTCAGTCACCATAAACAGCGTTTCCACCTCTTCGTTCATAAGCTTGTTCGCGGTAGCCATCTGAAGTTCGTATTCGAAATCCGAATGGCACCTCATTCCGCGCAATATGGTGTTGGTTTCCTTTTTTCTTATGTAGTTGACCAGCAGTCCTTCGAAACTTTCAACCTCAACGTTAGGGTAGCCCTTGGTCACCTCGGCAATGAGAGACACTCTTTCTTCTGTTGAAAGCGTTGTTTTCTTGGAGGTGTTGTGTCCGACCGAGATTATGATTTTCTCGAATATCCCCGATGCCCGGGCGATTATGTTCAGGTGCCCGTTTGTGAAAGGGTCGAAGGAACCCGGGTAGATTACAGTTTTGCCGTTCAATCAAGTCTCCTTAGAAAACTTACGGAGGTGCCTCCGTAAGTTTTGGTTCTCACGTCAAATCCTTCAGACTTCATAACGTTTCCCGACGGATGTTCAATGATCATAACTCCTTTCTCCCAGAGGACGCCCCGTATCTCGCGGGCAAGCGAGTGCGGGTCGGTTCTTTCGTAAAACTCATATGGGGGATCAATGAAGACAAGATCAAACCCACAATTTTCCGCACTTAACATACTCAATGCTTTTCTGAAATCAAAATTGAGTATCCTCGATTGTTCAGTGTACCCGCAAGAACGCAGGTTTTGGGCGATTATCCCTGCCGTGGCGGGGTTTTTCTCAACAAACACGCAGGACTCGGCACCTAGGCTTAAAGCCTCGATTCCCAGATTTCCCGAGCCTGAGAACAGGTCAAGCACTCTAGTTCCCGGTATTTCGGGGCCCAGTATGTCAAACATGGATTTTTTTATTCTGGAGGTGGTAGGTCTAAGCGATTTCCCCCTCGGAACCTTCAGTCTCTTGCCCTTGGATTGTCCGGTAAGTATTCGCATGCCGACTGCAGGGGCTTTTTTTGAGCAGAACCGGATTTAGTCCGTGTTTTACTCTGGAAGCCGTGGATTTATTCGTGTAAAATACCATTTTAACCGGTTTATTTCTCAACCATTCTTTTTCTTTTCTCCGGAGGGCTTTTTCAGGAATGGACACTTCATCCAGAGTGCAGACTGTAAACATTGAAGATGAGATGAAGGAGTCCTATCTCAGCTACTCAATGAGCGTGATAGTCGGAAGGGCTCTTCCCGACGTGCGCGACGGACTCAAGCCCGTTCACAGGAGAATTCTCTACGGAATGAGCGAGGTTGGAAACGTTTGGAACCGTCCCTACAAGAAATCCGCAAGGGTGGTGGGGGATGTCATGGGTAAATATCATCCTCACGGAGACTCGGCGATCTACGATTCTCTTGTCCGGATGGCACAGGATTTTTCCATGAGGATTCCGCTTGTCGACGGACAGGGCAATTTCGGCTCTGTTGACGGGGACAGTCCGGCGGCCATGCGCTACACGGAAGTCAGGCTTTCCAGAATTTCTTCGGAGATGCTTGAGGACCTCGACAAAGAAACAGTTGAGTTCTATCCGAACTACGACGGGGGAGAACTCGAGCCGAGTGTGCTGCCTACCAAGGTGCCCAACCTGCTTCTAAACGGTTCTTCGGGAATCGCGGTGGGCATGGCGACCAATATTCCTCCCCATAACTTGGGAGAGCTTCTTGACGCTGTAGTGGCCCAGATACGCGACCCTGACATCACCGTGGACAGGCTTATTGAGATCATGCCGGGACCGGATTTCCCCACTGGGGGTTTTGTGAGCGGTCACGATGACATCCGTTCTGCCTATGCCACCGGTCGCGGAATAGTCAGGATAAGGGCCAAAGTTCGGATAGAGAAGCAGAAAAAAGGGGACAGGGAGGTGATAATCATCACCGAGCTCCCCTACCAGGTTAACAAGGCGCGGCTGGCCCAGAAGATCGCCGAACTCGTAAGGGAAGAAAAAATAAAGGGCATATCCGACATAAGGGATGAATCCGACAGGGAAGGAATAAGGCTCGTTATCGACGTGAAGGGAGGGGAACACGCCCAAGTGGTTCTCAACCAACTCTACAAGCATACGCAGATGTACACCTCTTTCGGCATCATAATGCTCGCGCTTGTGAGAAACCAGCCGAAGGTCCTTAGCCTAAAGGAGCTGCTTGCCAACTTCATAGAACACAGAAAAGAAGTTATTACCCGAAGAACCCAGCATGAGCTTCGCAAGGCGGAGGAACGACTTCACATTCTTGAGGGTTTCAAGATCGCTCTTGATAACCTTGATGAGATTGTGGAACTCATAAAAAGCTCCGATAGTCCGGCGGCCGCGAAAGCGGGTCTTGTGCGAACGTTTTTGCTTTCGGAGCGTCAGGCCCAGGCCATCTTGGAGATGCGCCTTCAGAGACTTACGGCGCTTGAGAGGGACAAGATACTTGAAGAAAGACGCGAACTTATCGCAACCGTGGCAAAACTCAGGGAAATACTGGGAAGCGAAAAACTGATACTCGATCTCGCTGTTGAGGAACTCACGGAGCTCAGGGAGAAATTCGGGGACGCGAGGAGAACCGAGATCGTGGAGGACGTTGGGGAGATGTCCATTGAAGATCTCATAACCGACGAGGAAATGGTGGTTACCACCACTTACGGGGGTTACATAAAGAGCATACCGCTTAGCGTCTACAGAAACCAGAGAAGGGGTGGCCGGGGAAGAACCGGAATGAGCACTAGGGACACCGATTTCGTTAACGACCTGTTCACGGCGTCAAGACACAACAGCATTCTCTTTTTCTCAAGCTTCGGAAGATGCTACTGGCTTAAGGTTTATCAGGTGCCGGAGTCTTCCCCGGCGGCGCGCGGAAGAGCCATGGTGAACCTGCTTAACCTTGACAAGGGGGAGAAGGTGGCGGCCGTGCTGCCCGTCAAGGACTTTGCCGACGATGTCTCCATAGTCATGGCTACTCGAAACGGAATCGTCAAGAAAACGAAGCTCAGTGCGTATTCTAATCCTCGCGTGGGTGGAATAATCGCTCTTAATATACTCGAGGGAGATGAACTTGTAGGGGCGGCGCTTGCGTCTGAGGAGGACGAGGTGCTTCTCACTTCAAGGAACGGTCAGGCGATCAGGTTCAAGGGCACTGACGTAAGGAACATGGGCAGGGTGTCAATCGGCGTTAAGGGCATAAGTCTCAGGGAGGGTGATGAGGTAGTGAGTCTTGAGGTCATAAGGAACCAGAACGCGCAGATACTCACGGTGACCAAGATGGGTTATGGGAAACGGACCAGTATCTCTGAGTACAGGCTTACGAGGAGGGGAGGGGTTGGGGTAAGAACCGTCAGCATAACTGAGAGAAACGGAGAGGTGGTCGGGGCGTTTCAGGTGGATGACGAAACGGAAATTATGATTATAAGCGACCAGGCGGGAAAATTGATAAGAACAAGTGTTTCCGAGATACGCAACACGGGGCGCAGCACCCAAGGCGTAAGGGTTATAAATCTTGAGCCCGAAGAGCTTGTGGCCGCGGTTGCGAAAGTCGCGGAAGGGGACTGATGATAAAGGAAGTCGAAAACGTGCTTTCCGGTTTTCCCGGCTATAACTGTTTTGCGTGCGGCCCGCACAATGAGCACGGACTTCGCCTTAAGTTTTTTCATGATCAGGAAACCGATGAGGTGTTCACTACCATTTGTACGGATGAGCATTTCTGCGGCTGGCCGGGGATAGTGCACGGGGGAGTTCAGTGTGCTCTTGTCGACGAGGTTTCTTTTTGGGCAATGTTCAATGAAACCCGCAAGATCGCCTTTACGGCGAAAATAGACATTGCTTACATGAAGAAGGTTCCAAGCGGTACAATGCTTGACGTGAGAGCTAAGATAAGGGAGATCAGGGGAAGAAGGGTTGAAGTCGATTCGGTCATAAGGGATGAGGATGGAACCGAGCTTGCCAGCGCAGCTGTGACCTACGTGTTTCCCCGAAAGGAAACTCTGCGCGAGATACTGGGCCCTGAGCTTCTGAGCGAAGAATTCTTGCAATACGTGAGGGATTAAAATGATAAAACTCTATGAACATCTGCTTTCCGGAAACGCTTACAAGGCTAAGCTTCTCCTGCACCAGCTCTCGGTCGAATACGAGGGGGTAACGGTGGATATATTTGCGGGGGAACATAAGAAAGAGGAATTTTCCGCGCTTAATCCTAACTGCAAGATCCCGGTTCTTTCGGACGGAGATTTTGTCATGTGGGAATCAAACGCAATACTTTTCTACTTGGCAAAGAAGTTCTCTCCGAATCCTTACCTGTCCGATGATCCGGAAACTTACGGTCTTATCGCGCAGTGGGCTTTCTTCGGGAAGACAACTATAGATCCGAATCTTGCGCTCGCGAGGTATTTCGCGAAGTTCCTGCCCCCCGACCAGGTACCGCCGGGGATGATGGAAAAACTTCACGCGCAGGGAAACGTAGCGCTTGCGATTCTTGAAGACCATCTCTCCAGAACCGAGTTTCTCTCCGGGGGTTACTCCATAGCTGACATCGCGTGCTACCCCTACACGATGCTTTGCGAGGAAGGAGGTTTTGACTTGGAGCCTTATCCATCGGTTAGAAGATGGTGCGGGAGCGTTGAGGGAACTCCCAACTTTATTGCTTTTGCCGGGTAGTGCCGGGCGCATTTTATGGAAAAAGAAGTAAAGCTCTTTTTAAAACTGCTTGAGGAAACCAAGAGTGCAGTTGCCTTCACGGGAGCTGGAATTAGCACCGAATCCGGAATACCTGACTACCGTTCCCCCGGAACAGGTCTCTGGGAAAAAATGGACCAGTCGGTGGTCTCGCTCTCTGGGTTTTTGAGAAATCCCGAGAATTACTACTCGTATGCCATGGAATCCTATCCGATGAGGGCCGCCGCCGAACCCAACACGGGCCATTACGCGCTTGCGCGTCTTGAGAAAAAGGGCTGGCTTAAGGGCGTTATAACGCAGAATGTGGACGGCTTGCACACAAAGGCGGGCTCGGAGAATGTTTTTGAACTCCACGGTTCCCTAAGACGTGTTGTTTGTCTCGAGTGCCGGGGGTACTATCCGATGGAAAGCACCATGAGCAAGGTGACTGGAGGCGAGAATCCTCCGCTTTGTTCTCAGTGCGGGGGAATTCTGAAACCTGACGCTGTCTTTTTCGGAGAGGCTCTTCCCGAAGAACCGTGGGAAAAATCGATTGATCTCGTTTCGAACTCCGAGGTGCTCATCGTTATGGGCTCTTCCCTTCTGGTTGCTCCGGCAAGCGGACTTCCTCGTCTGGCTCTTTCCAAGGGAGCTGCGCTTGTGATTATAAATCTGATGGAGACTCCATTTGATGACGAGGCAGATATAGTAATCCGCGAGAAAATAGGGGAATTCTTCGAAGAAACCGGGATATGAACAGGACAGCGCGGGGAGTGGAGCGGGAAACGGGATTCGAACCCGCGACCTTCTCCTTGGCAAGGAGACGCTCTAGCCAACTGAGCTATTCCCGCAATGAAAGCGAACTGAAAAGATATCAAGACCCACTTTTATTGTCAAATATGATGGATTTTCGTATTTGGTACTAGGTACAATAGAGACCGCCATGAGCGAGCAGGAAAGAAAAAATCTCATCAAGAAGGTAAAGACCACCGTCGTCAAGATAGGAAGCAGCGTGCTTACCCACGACGATGGATCTCTTGACGAGTCCGTCTTTGAGGGAATAGCGAGGCAGGTCTTTAACCTTAAACAGAGGGGAGTGAGGACGATCATAGTCTCTTCGGGAGCCATAGCCTCGGGGATGAAAAAACTTGGTCTTTCGAGCAAACCCGTGGAGATAGACGTAAAACAGGCGATCTCCGCCTGCGGTCAGACCGAGCTTATCAGGAATTACGAAGAGGCTTTTTCCGAGTTCGGCCTTAACGTCGCTCAGATTCTGCTTACCCGTGACGGATTCTCCGACAGGAAAAGGTTCCTTAACTCGAGAAAGACCATAAGACGGTTGCTTGAGATGGAGATAATTCCCGTAATAAACGAAAACGACACGGTTGCCTTCGAGGAGATCATGTTTGGCGATAACGACAATCTGGCGGCGCTTGTTATTTCCCTTACAGAGGCGGACCTTCTTGTGCTGCTAAGCGACGTGGAGGGTTTTTTCGACCAAGATCCGGCAAAAGACAAAGATGCGAAACTACTTCCCACAATTGCGGAGATAGATTCGAGAATAGAGTCTTTTGCTGGAGATACTTTCGGCAAGACCACCTCCGGGGGGATGAGAACCAAGATCCAGGCGGCAAGATCCGCCGCCGCCTTCGGGGTGCCTACCATAATTGCGAACGGGAAAAGAAAAGATTCTCTTCTAAGCATCTTTAACGGTCATGAGTACGGAACCGTGATACTTCCGACAAGGGAAAGGCTCACAGGGAAAAAGCACTGGATTGCATATACGCTTATGCCTCAAGGGAAGCTTATACTGGACGAAGGTGCGGCCGAGGCGATTACCAGAAAAGGCAAAAGTCTTCTTCCTTCGGGCATAAAGGAAGTCGAGGGGGAGTTTGAGATAGGAGAACTTGTGAGCTGCTTCAATTCCTCGAAGGTTGAGATATCAAGAGGGCTTTGTTCCTACGGTTCTTCAGAGGTGAGGAAGATTCTCGGAAAGAAATCATCGGAAATAGAGAACGTGCTCGGGTACCGCTACAGTGACGAGATAATCCACCGAAACGAGATGGTGATACTTTCCAGATGAGCGGGACTCATGGATTTAACCGGTTCTCAGCGGGGTTTGCGGTTTTTGTTTTCGTTCTGTTGGTCTTGTCTGCTTGGTTTTATTTCTTAGACGGTTTTTCAACTGAAACAAAAATTGTCGATATACCGCAAGGGCTTGGTCTGTCCGCCATAGCGGAGAAGCTTGAGGGGGCGGGAGTGATAAGAAAAGCGGAGATCCTTTTTCTTTCGGCTTTTCTAAGCGGAACCCAGGGGAAGCTTAAGCATGGTGAATATGTGTTCTCGGCCGGAGAGGCGCCTTATTCCGTTCACAGAAAGCTGCGTCGCGGCGAAGTGTCTTTGAGGAAAGTCACGTTTCCCGAAGGAATTACCCTCGTACAGATGGCCGGGATTCTCGAGGCTTCGCAGATAGTTTCCCGCGAGGGGTTTCTCGCCCTTGCGGAAAACAACGAGTATTCCACGAAAAAACTTGGGGTGGACGTTTCGAGTCTTGAGGGATTCCTTTTTCCCGACACTTATTTCTTCGCGCGGAACAGCTCAGCGGAAAAAGTGATTGAAACGATGATCGAGAGGTTTCGGGAAGCTTGTGCGACGCTTGGTATCGCGAACACGCAACCCGATATCAAGGAGATTGTGACAATCGCCTCACTGATAGAGAAAGAAACAGCTTTTCCCCCGGAGAGGCCCCTTGTCTCCGCCGTAATACGCAACCGGCTTCGAAAAGGGATGAAGCTTGAGTTCGATCCGACGGTGATTTATGCCCTTGGCGAGAAGTTTGACGGTAATATTAGAAAAAAAGATCTGAGTTTCCCTTCTCCCTATAATACCTACGTAGTTTCGGGACTCCCTCCGGGTCCGATAGCAGCTCCCGGTCTTGATTCAATCCGCGCGGCGCTCCAGCCGGCGGATGTGAATTATCTTTACTTCGTCTCAAACGGAGACGGGGTCCATGTTTTCTCAACCACGTACGGGGATCATGTAAATGCCGTGAACAGGCTTTTAAAGAAAGAGAAACAGTGATTTTATAACGTCCAGAGCGTCTTTCGTGCTAGAGCTCTCCTCTGAACGCTTTTGCGAAGCCGTCATGCTGCGATCTGGCAATCTTTTCCTGCTCGGCTTGCAGGTAAGCTCGGTCCTTTCTCTCTATACGTATTATGTCGTCTCGACCCTTGGAGGCCATGAACTGTGTTCCAACCGTTTCTTTTGAAATTATTTCAAGTATTGGCGGGTAGTTTTTGTGTCCGATGAATATGGAGTGTATGCAGACGCCTATATTCTTTGCGCGTACTCTTTGGGCTTCGACATTGGGGTCGCCGGAAGTTGGAATTCCATCGGTTATAAAGAGTATGTGCTTGTTTCTAAGCCCTCTGCCTCGGAACTCCCTAAGCGCATCTCCCAGCGCTTCTTCGTAATTGGTGTTGCCCGAGCAGTCTGTTTTCTCCGCCAGACCTTCTATCCACCTGTAGTCCCTGGTGAAAAAGCGGGAGTTTTTCACATGTTTCCTTGAGCGATGGTTAAATTCAAGATAGCCGATTCTCATCCTCTTTCTTCTCGCAAGTTCTATTACTCCCTTCACGACGGAGGAAGACCATTCGCTGTATACTCCCATCATCGAAGTGCTTACGTCCCTGAGAATGGCTATTTCTCCCCCGAGCGTCTCTTTTTCGCGAAGGTGAACCCGCGGAAGTCTGGGAGAGGTATGCTGTGACCATATGAACGCCTCTAGGGGATCTATGTCCTCGATTTCGTCAAAGGAGGACATGCGCTTCCATTTCCTAGGGGAGCCTCCCGGATGGGAGGTTTTCTTGGCCATGCTTTTCTGGAAGTTGCCCTCAAGCACTCTCATGATGCGTTTTATGTTCTCGGCAGTTTCCAAGTTTCCCCTTCCCGGGATTACCGTTTCATCATCCTCTCCGGCCTTGGTGGATTTGCTGCTCATGTAGGCTCGCGCGGATTTGTCCTCTCTTTCCGTATTTCCGCTGTCCTGTGGATTCCCCGTGGGGTCACTCGGCACGTCTTGGCCCTCTGGAGGAGCCATTTCGCTCTGGTTGTTATCAAGGTTCTGTTTTAGATCCTTGAGCGCGTCGAAGAAGGTTTTCTGGGCCTCGGCAAGCGGGTTCTCGGTTTCCTTGCCCGCTTCCTCGTCGGGAATCTCCCCTTTGGGTTCCTGGGAGAAATCCTGGTCGAATTCCGAATCAGGCATCTGATCCGGGTCTGATGTCAGCTTGTCATCTGGCTTTTTTTTTTATCCTGAACGATATTCCGAAGGATATTGTCCATCTGTTCATAAACTTCGGGAGGAACCCGGAAGGCGGTCATGTATCTTAAAACGTCAAGGTCTTCTCTTGAGCATACTTCTCTTTCGTTTAGAAGCGCGTGGGAGCGGATGAGCTTGAGTGCTTTTACGAAAAACGTCCTGTCGGTAATAAGGGAGTTGGTTTCGTTAAGCCCGAAATCCTCGATCATTATGGCCGTAAAATTCGCAAGACCTTCCTGCACATCGGGTGGAATCTGGATTTTTTCAAGTTTCTTGTAGCTTTTGTCGAAAAGTTTTTTGCTTACTCTTTTCGGTATTTTTTCTTCAAACGGTTTCTCAGCGTAAAGCTCGATGACCTTTCTGGCTTCATCCCATTTTCTTCCGTAGGAAATTCCAAGGGCCTTTACCTGAAGAATAAACCGATCGAGGTTTGCCGGATCAAGGGGTTCGTTGTAGTATTCGTCCGCCGTCGGGTTGCTTGTCGCTATGGCTGTCAGAAGGGGAATAGGCTCGTTGAAGAATTTTCTTTCGTTAAGTATTCGAAGAAGTATGTTGAGCGATTCCCCTGGCGCGCGTGATATGTCGTCTAAAAGACATATCTCAGACGTCAGTATGCCGCCCTTTATGATATCCTGCTTTATCCTTTCTCCGAGTTCGGTGTCTTCTTTCACTATGGTGAGATCTCCGACAAGTTCTGAGAGCCTGGTGTCTCTGTGAAGCTGGTAGAAAAAGAAATTGAGCTGGGCCGCCTTGGAAACGATCTCCGAAAGCATGGTCTTCGCCGTACCCGGAGGGCCTTCAATGTAAATGTGTTCTCTTGAGATTATTCCGAGAAGAAGGGCGGTCTTTACTTCGTCGTGCCCGATGACATGCTTATCCATTTCTTCCCGAAGGGACGCAAAAGGGTTAGCGGGGTTCATTCATCCACTCCTGAAAAAGGCAATGAGCGTTATTATTACATAAAGAGATATTTTTTTCAATCTGTTTCAGCGTGGACCGATCTTTATATACTTGGGGATATCTAGCGCGTTTTACTGACAGTTTTAAGTATTCGTCACTTTTTCGAGTTCCAATATATCATTAATCGTTTCAGCCCTTCTGATCACCCGCCCTTGTCCGCCTTCGAGCATAACGACTTGGGGTCTTGGGTAAATAAAGGGACTTCCCTGAGGAATGTTATACGCTCCTACGTTCTCCACGACGATTTTATCCCCCCTCTCAAGTTTGTTTATGAGCGTTCTGGAGACGATATCCGTTTGAAGACATAGAGGACCGTATATTGTTGTGTTGCTTAACTTTTTTCCGGAAGGTCTAAGTGGTCTTACCTCTTGGGAACTCCAGTACGAAGTGGGAAGTATGTTTATCCCAGCATCGGCCGTTACCGCTTTTTGTCCGTTCTCAAGTTTCCTTGAAGCCAAGATGGTCGTTATAAGGCAAACCGCGTCCTTTACAATGGCCCTTCCGGGTTCCAGAAGCAAAACTGGCCCGTCTTCTCCCAGTTCCTGGACTAAAGGTCCCGTCACCTTGCTTACATATGTGCCCAGATCTTTTATCGAAGGAAATCCTCCGCCGAGGTCGATGTATTTTATTTCGACACCAAGCTCTTTTTTTATTTTTTTTGCCAGCTTTGAGATCTTCTTGGAGGCTACCTCGTACATACCGGCGCTTTTGGGCCAGATAAGTTTTATGTTTTGCGCGGGCGTGTATTCTCCCTCGCCGCCCGGTTCGACTATATAGCTTGTTAGGTGCAGGTGTAGGCAGATGACGTTAAGAAAACCGGCCGCCTCGCACAGTCGCACGATTCTAAAGGCCTCCCCGGTTTCAAGATTAAAGCCGAATCTGTCAATTCTCTGGTTTATTCCAACGTCCGCGTTGATTCTGATTCCGATGTCTATGGGCTTTTTAAGTTCACCTGAGATTTCGACGAGCAGTCTGATTTCTTCTTCGTTATCAACGTTTATGAGTGCCCCTTGGGAAACCGCGGCGAGAAGATGCTCCTTGGTTTTGCCGGGACCGTTAAAAACTATTGAGCCGCCCGGAACCCCCAGTCTTCTCGCTATATCGTATTCAAATCCGGAGGCGACCTCGGCCCAGGCTCCTGCTTTGTGGATTATCTTTAGAATCTGAAATAGATAGTTCGCCTTGTAAGCGTAGGCGACTTCGGTCTTCGGGTATTTCTCGCGGAACATCCTCTTAAACGCTTTAACGTTGTTTTCGAGTGTTTCCGCGGATACCAGAAACAGAGGGCTTCCGTATCTTTCTACAAGGCTGTCAACGTATCTGGACTCAAGGTCTTTCATAATATGGTGGATTGCATTAAACGGCGAATTTCGACAGGTATTTAAGTCCCGTGTCGGGCAGTATGACTACAACGCACCGGTTTTTTTCAAGTGACTTGGAATAATCAAGCGCCGCTGCGACAACGGCGCCGCTGGATCCTCCTGCGAAGATTCCTTCTTTGCTTATCAGGTCGTTCACGGCCCCGTAAGAGCGTTTGTCGTTTACTTGAACCACGTCGTCAACGAAGTCAAAATCAAGAACACCCGGAATAAAGTTTTTTCCGATGCCCTCCACTTCAAAATTTCCGGCTTGCGGTATGGTGCCTTCCCTGTAATACTCCCTGAATATTGAGCCAACCGGCTCCACCCCTATTATTTTCGTGCCGGGGTTTTTTTCCTTAAGATATTTCCCGGTTCCGCTTATGGTACCTCCGGTTCCGATACCGCAAAACACCGCGTCCACCATCCCCGCGGTCTGTTTCCATATCTCGGGGCCTGTCGAGTGGTAATGTGACTCGGGATTTAATTCGTTGAAGTACTGATTAACGTACAGGGCCTCCCTTTCCCTTGCGATTCTCTGAGCTACCTTGTAACAGCTTCTTTCATCGCTCGGAGGCAGTCCTCTCGGCGTGAGAACTACCTCGGCACCGAACAGCCTGAGGGTTTTTATTTTTTCTTTGCTTACGGTTTCTGGAATGGCGAACAGGCACCTGTAACCTTTAAGTGTGCCGATCAGCGCGAAGGAAAGTCCCATATTGCCCGAGGTGGATTCGACTATCAGATCTCCGGGTTCCAATGCAATGTTCCTTTCGGAAATCTCCAGTATGTATCGCGCCACTCTGTCCTTTATGCTTCCGGAAGGATTGAAGAACTCGAGTTTGGCGTAAAAATTCGGGATACGGCCGGAACTAATGTTGCTTAACTTTACAAGCGGTGTATTGCCTATCTGATCTAATATGCCGCCTGACGGTCCTTTGCCCTGTTTTTCAATTCCCGAAGGATCCATCTTGCCCTCTCGTTTTGTTTTTGTTCGAAAAACCTTATAACGCTTTCTGTGTAAATGCCTGTCTGGGCTTCTTCTATGGCTTTGCCGATCGAATCTTCGAATCTTTTCAGTGCACGCTGGTCGGAATGAGAAAAATTCAATCTGACGTAATCAGTGGCTCCACTATCCCCAAGACCGTCACCTGGGTATACGGCTATATTTCTTTTAAACAGAGAGACTGTCAGTTCCTGTGCTGTTACTCCCGTGCCGCTTACGTCTATCACCATGGAAAATCCGTAACTCGGTTCAACGGGTATTTCTATTCCCCGGGTACGGGCTACGACGTCTTTTATGAAATGGTAATTTTTCCTGATGATTTCTTCTGTTTCGGCTATGTAGTACTCGTCCCGAAGAGCGGCTAGCGCTCCATACTGGGCGATCAAGTTGGTATTGAGGCGCGTCATGGAGACTTTTGCTGTGAGACATGCCTTCATGATATCCGGATGTCCGGCGAGAAAGCCGATGCGAACGGCGGCCATTCCGTACCCGTGCGAGACGCTGTAGATCGAAACCACGTTGTCGGTGTTCGTGTCTTTGCAAAGCGAACTCATGGGAAAATGTTCGCTACGGGGGTCGATTCTGTGCGTGTTATGGGTTATGTCGTTCATTATTATGATGTCGTTATCTCTGGCGATCTCGATTAGCAACAGCAGTTCTTCTTTCTTCTGTACCGTGCCGAAAGGGTTTATGGGGTCACAGACTATTATGATTTTCGTTTTCTCGGAAAGCAGCTTTTCGATCTCAAGTGGGTCGATTCTGAACCCGTTATCGGTGTCAAGCGTTGTTTTTACAGGGATTCCTCCCGCCATCAGGATTGCCGATTCGAAATGAAAATAGCCGGGGTCGGTGATTATGACTTCATCTCCGGGGTCTGTAAACGAGTTAAGGACATAAGAGATAGCCGCCTGAGCACCCTCAGTACCTATAACTTCGAAATCCCCGCCTCTTTTGCGTTTGAACACGGATTCGGCGCATAAGTCCCTGAGAGGATCTATGAGGTCGGGAGAGTAGGGGTTTATGTTGGAAGGCAAGGTCCGTTTTTTCATTTCCCGAACCGCGCTTTGGGGGGGACCGCAGTGACAGAGCATCCAGCCGAAATCGGCCCACTGCTCCGGATCAAGGTCAATTCTGCCGTCGGTATATATCCGGGAGGGATCCATGCCCAAGATATTTATCGCGTCCCGGTAGGTCATGTAGTTCCACATTCCGTGCGGGCTTCGGGTAACGGAATCCAGTTTTCCGGATTTTGTTCTTTTAAGCAGCGGCAGTGTTTCCGATTCCGACTGCCAGCCCAGTACGAACCGTTTTTGACTCAATTGTGCGACTCCGGATTTACGTTATCAGTCATCTTGGAAAACACTATCTTATTACCTTCCCCTCATCATTACAACGGCGTATATATTATAGGGGTCCATTACGATTTCAGGATCCCTGAATCCCGCCTCTCTTGCCCAGCCGATGATTTGCTCCGCCGACCGAAGGTGCCAGACGCATCTTTCCCCGTGCTGGTTCTGAAGGGCCCTAGCTATTAACTCTATCTGCGGGTTCTGCGTCTGGACGTTAAAAAGAATAGCCTCGGGGCGAAGAATCTTCCCGACGTCAAGCAGGTGGGTACGCAGGAGGGAATCGTCGTGTATGATCCCGTAGAGGCCGACCTCGATCAGAAGATCGGGCCTAGGTTCTATGCGTCTGAGGTTTTCAGGATCGAGTGCGTCGCCTTGGCGGAACCTGACTTTATCGCCCGAACCCAGTTCATCTGCGATTTTCCTGCTCTCGCGAAGAGAAGATTCCGCTATGTCGCAGAGCAGCACTTTGAGTTTGCGGTCGGACGATTTGAGGATTTCGTAGATGTAGTCCGCTTTACCCGAGGCGAGGTCTACTATGAAAGTTGGCTTTTCACCCCTTTCCCGCAGATAATCGTCTATCATGTCAATCTGTATCTGCTTTATCGATCTGAAAGCCCTGCACGTAACCTGATCCAGAAACATTCTGTCGAGGACCCGCCCGACGCCGAGCCTTCCCTGCGCCTTGTTATCGTAGATGTAATTCATGATAATTCCCGAGTCGAACCCGTAGGTAAACCCCGTGTCAATTCCGCATGACAGTCTCCCGAGCGTCCTGAGAAAGGCGGCGAGAAGCTTATAATACAGGTTCTTCGCGGAGTAGGGAGGCAGGGGTTTTCGAAGCTGTTCAAACGTTTGGGACATCGGAGAGTGAATACCAGTTTATTTCTTGCTCCTCTCTTTCGGCGTATTTATCTTCGGCTACGGTTTTTATGGTTTCCGCACGGTCTTTTTTTGAATTGCTGTCGGCCTGCGATTGGAAATATCCCCGCAGCATCGATAAATGATCCTCGACGTCTTTTTTCACCTCCAGCAGCACTTCTCGGCTTCTGGAGTCGGCAACGCTTATGTACAGTTCCAGAAGCTCCTTGAAATGCACAAGCGAGCCCAAGGCGTAGGCCAGACAGTCAAAAAGGTCATTATATGTATCAAGAAGGTCGTAGATTTCCTGTCCGATCTCAGGTGGTTTGTAAGATTGCGGGTTCTGGCCGAGCTCTTTTGCTCTGTCGGAAAAAAGTTTCGAATGCCTCGCGTTATCGGCAACTATTCTTGAAACAATAATCTTGGTTTCGATGCCGTTAACCGAGGGCAGCTTGGCACCGAACAGATCAACCCATGAGAGCATGCCATAGGTATGTCTGCTGAGCGCCTTGCCCAGATTTTCGGGCTTTGAAAGAACTTCCTTTAATTCCTCGGGATTTCGTATGCTCATTGAATCTCTCCTCGACGCCGGATAAATCACGTCATTTTCTTTAACAGGTTTAAAAGCTTCTTGTTTCCTTTTGCCGGAATCTTCCACTCCACATGCCTTACTTCAACTCCTTGGGCTGCAAGGGACTCGCCAAATATCTCGAGACCCACGTTGACAACCCTTGGCTGTTCATCGAGGATATTCGGTGCCGCCTGGGGTGCTTGCAAATCATCTGATGAGATCAGCGTTTCTATTTTGTTAATTGCTTGCTCGGCGAGTTCCTTTGATTCTGCTTCAACGATGATTACCAGATCGCTTCCTTTGGCTTTCTTAATCTCGCGTGTGAGGAGCCCGGCGGAATTCAGGGCGTATTTGGCTTTATCTGTAGCCATCACCGCGAAAGCGTTCTTTACCCCGTCAACCCCGCTTGCGGTTTTCGAAATACGCATAAGACGTAGAGAGTCATAGTAGACGTTTTTTCTGATTTTGAATTCAATCGCCAATTACATGCTCCCTAAATCCGGGTTTATGCTGTACTCGATGGGACAGCCTCCCTTAATCGTGTTCGTAATGAAACAGTAGCGCTTCGCCGAATCCACAAGATCCTCAAGGTTGCTTCGGGCGATAGAGCTTTCAACATTAATGATACACTTGGAAAACAAGAACTTTCTCCCATTTTTTTCACCCGTAACGTCAACTTTTAGGTCTTTTAGCACGGTTTTCTTTCTGCTTGCCACATAGACGATGGCAAGACAGAAGCACGAGGCCAGGGAACACAAAAAAAGCTCCGTAGGCATCATCCCTGTATCTTCCCCGCTGAATTCAGGTGCCTCGTCAACCGGTATCTCAAACTGCCTCGCGTTTACGGTTACCTGATAGTTTTTCTTCCAGGTTGCCTCGACTTTCATTGTTTTCACCTCTTCTCCGCTGTGCGTAAAACACTCCTACTCAGTACGTCTCTGTATATGTTCAAATGCTCAAGCGCCACGCTGTCCCATCCGTATTGTCCCGCGGTGTCTGTGCCACCGGCTATGAGTTTTTCACGCAACTCTCCGTATTCCAGTATTCTGATAATTCCATTCGCGAGAGCCTCGCAATCCATGGGGGAAACAAGCAGGGAGTTTTTTCCGTCTTCCATAAATTCTGTAAGTGGCTCTATGTCGGAAGCTATGACCGGCACGCCGGAAGCCATGGCTTCAAGCACCACGAGCCCCCATCCCTCTTTTAACGAGGGAAAAACAAAAACATCAGCAGCGTTATAGAGGTCGGCAATCAGTTCTTCGGGGACTCTTCCCAGAATAAAAATATCTTTTCCCATTTCTATTTCCAGTTTTTTCACCTCGGAGAAAAACTCTTCGCGATAATCCCTGTAGTCAAAAAGCGTTTCCCCGCCTCCAAGCAGCCAGATTACCCGCTCGTCCTTTGTCGCAAAGTACGCTTTTACCCGGGTAAACGCTCTTAGGGTTGATATCGTGTTTTTACGGGGTTCGATCCCGCCGATGGTAAGAACCGTTTTGCATCCATCGGCTGAAAATTCAAGCTTCGAGGCCTCGGTGGGCTTGCTTCGGGCGGCCGTGCCATAAAACTTGGCCAGATTGACACCATTTCTTACCCGTTGTGGTCTAAGGGAGTATTTGTCAGCAAGTTCCTTTTCCCAGTAATCGCTTACGACCAGCAGGTAATCGGGTTTCGTTATGCTTTTCATCTGACATTCCACAAGAGATTCCGATACGAAATCGTCAACATGATGAACGGTTCTAAGAAAAAATTCTATCTGGCCCCTCTGCCTTATATCCAAAAGTGCGTTTGCTGATATGCAGTCCTCGGCGTGGTAGATGTCGTAGGTTTCGTCAAGACAGCTCAGATAATCAACATATGCTTTTATGTAGGCGTGGATTTTTTCGTCCATGCAACTGAATTCGTTTTTTGGACATGGCACCAGAGTGTGCGGAATGTCGATTTTTCTGAAAAATCCGCCTTCTGTCCCGAGCGCGTAAACGTGAACTTTCTGCCCAAGTTCCCTCAGTTTTTCTGCGAGGTTAAGTGTGTGGACTACTCCTCCCCTGGGTTTTGTCGAGTAGGTGAAAAGCGCTATGTTAAGCCGTTTCATGCAAAACCTCTAGATTCTCAAGCCTCGAGACCAAAAACCTGATTCCGTAAAATACCCCGATAGCAATATCGGCCCCGGAAGTCTCCCCCATTCTGACCAGCGTTTTCGAAACCTCGGCAGTCTGCTCCATGTCTTCGGTAAGAAGGCAATGGATCAGACTGACCACCGCGAGGGGGCACACTCCCTCACGGGCTTCCCTGAGCATGCTTGAACCGAAGACCGTGGTTCTCTGCCTCGCCTCTTCGTAAATACTTCTGGCAATTTCATCGAAAAACCCGGTGTCGTCACTCATGCTCAGCACTGTCGCTCCGGTCTTAAGACTTACCACAAGCCCGCAGAGAAAATCGTCGCAGGATGGCGTGAGTCCCGGTCCGAGACCTATTATGGTCTTTACGTTTTCCGTTACTGCCGCTCTGTCAAGTGAAAAGATTCCCCACATCACTCTTTCGATGCCGGGTCTTGCTCTCTCGGCGAAACTGTCGTCACGGGGTTTTAGGAAAAGGTCGATGGAGCCGACAAGTTCCACGTTTTCAAGCAGCGGCACGAGCCCTTCCCTGCTGGGACAGGTGTATATTATGTCCCGAAGCACCCTCAGATTGAGCTTTATTATCTCAAGCGGGCGTACAGACCCGCTATCCGGGATGTGGGGCGGCTGCCATTTTACGACGCCGTGGATATCGGCAATTGCGAATCTTTTTCCTATCAAGACGTCTTTTTTCCCGCAGACAACCTCCATGCCTTGTTCGATTCCAATGGATTTAAAGCCAGAATGCCGGTCTTTTTCGTCTACGATTATCGAACTTGCCGAAACGTACTGTTCGTATCGGGTAACCCTGATCAGTTCATACTCGCCGACTTTTATGTAGAAGGAATTTTCGAACGCGCCCTCAATGCTGGCGGGGCTTTTGAGGTTTACCAGAGTTTGGTAAGCGTTAACTCCGATCGTTTTTACGTTCAACTGTTCTATGGCGTTTCCTTTCGACATTGTAACGGAGAGATTAGCGGGGCCGGGGGAAGGATTAATCGAATTTCTTCCACTTGGGACGATCACCCCTGGAATAAGAAGTCATCAGAATTATTCTTCTGCGAATTTTCCAGGGGATGGCAAGGTAGAGGGGGACGAATATCCTTCTCCACAAAAAGGGTAGTACTCCTTTTTCGCGGTAAGCGCCGGAGGTGCAGTCCGGGTAACGATTTGCCATATCATCCGCCGCGGCTTCAAGCAGGTACTTCTCCGCGTTTTCTCTTAACCAGCCGCCTGGGGGTTTATTTTCTGACAATTGGTCTCACCTCTTTAAAAAGCTACCCGCTGGCCAATTTGGCCAACCCCGCCTGCGCCGCTAGGGCTATAGGTTCCATCAAGGCGCCTATCGGGGGTGAATACACATTTTCCATCCATGCGAAATCTTCAAGCGTAGCATTGCGCTTGATTGAAAAAGCGAGGAAATCGGCTCTTTCCTTTATTCCTTCCCCGCCGGCCATCTGGGCGCCCAGCACCCTGTGGGTTTCGGGGTCGGCAATGAGTTTTACCCTCATTCTCGTGACTCCGGGATAGTACCTGGCTCTGGATATTCCCTGCGAGAACGCAACGACGTGAGGTATCCCGAGAGCTTTGTGAAGGGTTTCGCCGAGAGACACCCCGCCGATCTGGATCTTTCCGCCCACCATGCCCCAAGGCACGTACACGGGATCGTACGCGCGGTCATCTCCCGCGGCATTCGCCCCGCCTATTCTTCCTTGGGAATAGGCGTGGCTTCCCGAGAGCCCCTGAATGGGAATTTCTGTGACCCCGTGCACCACTTCCGTGCAGTCACCGGCGGCGTAGACCCCCTCAACGCTGGTTCTCATGTGGTCATCAACCAGGACTCCGCCCGTAGAGCCGAGTTTTATCCCCGCTTCCCGGGAAAGAGTATTGTTCGGCACCTTGTGAGTAGCGACTATAACGACTTCACACTCTATTTCCCCCTTCGAGGTAATCAGGGATTTTACCTTGCCGTTCTGCCCCTTTATCTCATGGACCTTAGTCCCGAAGTGCATGTTAACGCCCAGTTCTTCAAAGGATTCCTGTACCGGCTCCATGATATCCGGGTCCGCGACCTCGGACATAAGCCAGCCGCCTTCATCCACAAGATGGGTCTCAATCCCCCTTTGCGCCAAGTTGCCCGCCATTTCGACACCAAGAGGAGAGGCGGACAACACGGCGATTTTCTTTATCCTGTCAAGCTCCTTGTCAAACTCCATGGCTCTTCGGATGTTCTTCACGTAATTAACGCCGTCGAGATTGATGCCGGGAATGTCGGGATTTCCGTATTCGAATCCGGTAGCGATTATAAGCCGGTCCCACGGAAACTCCTCGGAACCCACCGCCACGACCTTTTTATCAAGATCTATTCCCGTTACCTTCGTGTTGTATTTAATGTCAATTCCGATACCGGTGTAGTGCTCGGCGGTTTGAAGAAAAAGATTTTTAAAATCCGGAATTTCCCTGCCGTGGACAAAGGGGATGCCGCAGGGACTGTAGGCGACATCTTCAAACTCGGTAAAGAGCGTAATGGATGAATCAGGGTTGGCGAGACCCCTCGCCGTGGAAGCCGCGGAAATGCCGGCAGCCCCTCCGCCTATTATGATAAACTTCAGTTTCTCTTGACTCATCTGCGTCTCCTCAATTTAATCCGTGATCCGGTGTGACGAGGCTTCGGATCATGATCTTTCCCCGTCTCAATTTACCGGAATCGATTTTATGAATTTCTTAAGCTTTACCGTTTTTGACTCGTGCAGCATTTCAAAATCGGGAAGCACGGAACATTCCCCGCAGCTTACGCATCCAGCCACGCCGCTTTTGGACCCTCCGTCGTATCTGGAGAGGATCTTGGCGGCTTCGGAATACACGTATTCCATAACTTCGGCCTTCGGCGGCTTTACGTTTTCCATCGGGGTACCCGCAATAGGCCTGAAAGGCACGATGAAGGGATAAACCCCTATTTCGGCGCAAATCTCGGCGCCATCTATAACCGTTTCCAGTCTTTCGCCGAGCCCGACCAGGATATAGGTGCTTACCGCCCATCTTCCGAAAATCCTAACGCCCTCTCTCCAAGTCTCTATGTACCTGTCAAGTCCTATCATAGCCTTGCCCGGGGTTATTTTTTCGAATATCTCCGGATCAAACGTTTCAATATGAACTCCGAGAGCGTCCACCCCCGAAGATTTCAGCCTCTCAAGCCAGCCTAGGTCTTCAGGGGGAACAATCTGCAGTTGAATCGGAAGCCCGGTATGCTCTTTAACCTCGGAACATATCTCGGCGTATTTTTCAAGCGCTTTTTCCTCATCAGGCGCAACGCCGGAAGTAAAAACAATGTTGGAAATGCCGTCGAGTTCCTTTGCAAGTTGAATTGTTTCAACAAGCGCCTTTGCGTTTTTGAATCCGACGGTACTCCTGTCCTTGAGAGTAAGCTCTATCCCGCAGAATTGACACCTTCTCTCATCATTCCAGAAATCACAGGTCTGAAGGAGAGTCGTGGCAAAAGTGGTCGGACAGTGCAGAAGCCCGATTTTCTGCATCGGTATCCCGCTTGAGGTTTTATGGTCGTAAAACCTCCCGTTACCCATAAGCTCAACCTGTACTAAAGCCACTTCGTCCCGGAAAATCCAGTCTTCGCCGTTTATCTTGTCAAGATGATATGGTGATGATTTTACGAAATCACCGACAACCGGGACATTCGCGTCGGTATCGGGAAGAATTCTCAGATGAATTCCTCCTGTGGGACCGGCGCCCCCTCGCCTGATATTTTTGGAATCAGGAATTCTAAGACCGTAACTTTGCAACTCTACCTTAAGGGTTCTAGAATCCATTTTTCACCCCCAGCGTTTTTATTTCACACAACACCCTTTCCGCTTACCCCGTTGGTAAGCGGATTAAAACTGCCCGTAACCACCGGCCACGGCAGTTCTGCCCGGACAATGACGTGGAGTCTCTAAAACCTCAGACTGTCCACGTGCTGAACATCATGGCGCCTTCCCTATGATGCTCGATAACTATGTCCAGTATATCCGTCGGATGAATCGGGGTAACTCCCTCGATAAAGCTCGATTCATTCTGGCCGAGAAGCGCGGCTGCGGAGAAACGGCACGCGTATACCGTTATCCCCTCCGAAAGAAGCCTCTTGACGAGATTCGGATAAAGCTGAATGCCCGCGCCGTAACCGTCATCTCCCACATTCGGCCAGCCCCTGTATACGGGTATGCCTGAAGCAGGACCGTAGAAAAGAACCGAAACATCATAGCCTTTTCTTTTTGCCCTTATAGCGGTAAGCATGTTTATACCTGCTACAGAACCTTCATACGGAACCGAATGTATGAGAAACAAAGCTTTTTCCCCTTCCCTTGCCATATGGTCGGGAAAAAGCTTTTCCTCGTAATCTACAAGAGCCTTCCCCTCTTGGGGTCTCTCGCTCTTTATTCTGTCTACTGCCATTACTGCACCTCCTAAAAAAGATATCTATATATATTGTGCTCTCCGGGATTCCCCGGAAATTCTGCCATTAATTGTTTATGACGCTTGTCACTAGTGTTTTATTTCATTTTAATTCATCCCGTTAACTATTTCAGTGCCTTTTTTTCCCTCAAGAGCCTTAACCGTCGAATTTGCCGACGTTATAACCACTCTCTTGCCCCCTTTTCGCAAAAAACTTATCGCCGCTTCTATCTTGGGACCCATGCTCCCAGGCGGAAAATGCCCTTCCCCGAGGTATTTTTCCGCTTCGTCTATAGTGATTTTCTCTAAGTCCACCTGCCTACGAGTTCCGAAAAACAGCGATATCTTGTCCACCGGCGTAATTATGGCGAGGGTTTCGGCCCCGATGAGAGTCGCAAGTTTTTCTGAAACCAGATCTTTATCGATCACGCCGCTTACTCCCCTGAGTTCACCGTTTTTCCCGCGGACAACAGGCACTCCGCCCCCTCCGCACGCAACGACGATAAAGCCTCTTTCTATCATGTCTGCGATCTCTTTTTTCTCCACTATGTCCACCGGCTTGGGCGAAGGCACTACTCTTCTGTATCCCCTGTCGGAATCTTTTTCTATCTTCCAGTTCTTTTTGTGCGCAAGAGAGTCGGCGGTTTTTTTATCGAAAAACGGTCCTACGAATTTTGTCGGGTTTGAAAAAGCTTCATCATTTTCGTCTACCACTACCTGGGTGATGATGGCTGCGACGGGGTTATCTATGTTGTTTTTTCTGAGATGATTTCTCAGCGCTTGAACGATTAAGTATCCGATCTGGCCCTGGGTCATCGCGCCGCATACATCAGTGGGCATGGGCGGGGCCGTGCAAGAGGCGTATTCCTGCTGGAGCATGAGATTTCCCACCTGGGGTCCGTTTCCGTGAGTGATAACGATTCTGTAACCCGATTCCACAAGCTTCACCAGTTCCTCTGATACCTCCTTCGCGAAAGCGGATTGATCTTGGTGCGTTCCATGATTCCTGTCGCCTGAAAACGCGTTACCTCCAAAAGCAACAACGGCCAGTTTCATCGCCCCGTACCCCTCTCCGAGGCAAGCTGCGCAATCAAGGCCGCAGCCCTGGCCCCCTGAGCGTTAGTTTTTGCAATTTTTATGCCGTTTCTTTTTAATTTTTCCTTCTGCAGGTCGAGATTTTGGGGATCGTCATCCGTACCGCACACGTGCGCGATGAAGGCAAGAGATCTGTGTTTGCTTTTAGCTATTTCCCTTGCTTGCCAAATGGCCGGGAGAAGTTCCCCGGTGGGGTCGGCGTTTGAACCATAGCCCAATACGATATCGAGGAGAATCACAGCCGTCCTCGGATCTTTTGCTTCCTCGATTATCCTTTCACTTCTAAGCGTGGAGTCGATCATCGGATGTGGACGTCCGAGGGTAAATTCCTCTTCGCCGAGATCTATACAGCAATGCCCGCGGCTTTTGTATGAGTCACCGAGCAGACAGTCTTTTGACAGAGGTGCATTTGAATAAATTTTTCCCAGAGACAAAGTGAGTATTTTCTGGGTCTCGTAACACAAGGTGCCGCCTGAAAACAATCCTCTTACGTATTTCTGCGAAGGGCGAAGCGATTTGACAAAATCCTTCGCGTATCTTTTCAAGCTTGCATCGGAAACTCTGACCCGCTTGTCTCCTTGCCTGCGCGCGAGGTTTACCGCAAGCAAAGACAGTTCTTCGAGCGTATCGGTAAAGAACACGTTTTCTTCCGCGTCAATTCGGTTCTCGCCTAGAAGACACATCGCAAAAGGTTTTTCCCCGCGCCGCGCCGTTTCGATTATTTTTTTTACTACCTTTGTCGGGGCCGGTTTTGAAACCAGCAGAATGATCTCCGTGTTTTCATCTCTCTGGAGCAGTTCCATGGCCTTGAATGTCATCAGCCCGCCCACTTTTTCGGAAAGGTCTCTTCCGCCGACTCCGATTCCGTGAGAAACGCCAAGTCCCCAGTTATGAATCAGGCTTGTTACTTCCTGCATGCCTGTGCCTGCGGCGGCGACAATTCCCACGGACCCCCGTCTTACGATGTTGGCAAAACCAAAACCCGTGCCGTTTATTATCGCGGTCCCGCATCCCGGCCCCATCATAAGCAGTTCCCTGTCCACGGCTCTCCGCTTAAGTTCAACCTCTTCATCAAGACTCAGGTTGTCGCTGAAAAGAAAGGTATGGATGTTGTTTTTTATGGCCTTTGCGACTTCAAGTTTCGCAAACTCCCCCGGAACGGATATAACGGCGATGTTAGAGTTGCCCGGTGGGCTTAGGGCTTCTTCGAAGCTTCGGTATCCGACCGTATGGTCAGCCCCACCCGAAGGCGCGGCCAGAGAGAAATCGATTTTTCTCAGGGCGTCGTGGCCCGCTGTCTCTGATTCTGCCTCAACAGCTATTATAAGATCATTCGCGCCGAGTGAGCGCGGCAGGGTTTTGATTAATCCCGCGTCCCGAAGCGTTTTCAAATTCGCTTCAGTGGCCATTATGGCCGAAGCTCTCTTGATACTTGGAGAATTCGTGAGTTCCCTGCTTATCTGCATGAGCTTCATCGAATCTTGGTAATGATTCTGTCTTACGGTATTGAGCGTTACCAATACGTACCTCTCGCTTTTATAGTCTATGCCGCTAAATCATGTCGTTTTCCAAATGCCAGAAGCGCTTTTTCGAAACACTCGTAAGGTGCTTTAGCTATTCCGGCTCCTATCTGTCCGGCTCCCGAGCTTTTATGCACAATCGCGCTGTTTATGCTCGGCAGTATCGCCGTGTCGACCACTTTCCTTATGTCAATCCCGGTCGGGGTTCCCTGAAAATCCAGGGAAGGTATTGCAAACTTGGGATTTTTCGCCGCCGTAATGAGATTCATGCTGTTTGTAATGCCCACCGCGTCGCTGAAACCCCCTCCGGCAAACGATGCCATGGAAGGAGCTGCGGCGATTGCGAATCCTCCAAGCCCCATTGTTTCGATAATGGAACTGTCGCCTATGTCTGGAGCAGCATCTTTAGGTCCGTAGCCGAGGTTGTAGAGGGCGTCTTCTAGATAGGGTGATTTCGCCACGAACCACCTGTTTCCGAGCCCGCTTACCCTTATGCCGAAAACGGTTCCGTTTCTTGACATGGCGGTAACCAAGGTGCTGTCGACGATGTCGTGGGCTGCGTCTGTGGCGAGCTTGCATCCGGTCATGGTGAAGTTGAGAAAGAAGTGGCTGTTTGCGGACATGAATCTGTAAACGTCCATGGCGTTTGCCCGCGAAATCTTAAGAGAGAAAAGAGGTTCGACGATATTTTTTAGAAAAATGTTGGTGCAGGCGCCGTGGCGGTTATGGCATTCGTCCCCCATCTGTATCCCCTGAGACAGTATGTTCCACACTGAGATTGGTTCGGCGCTTGCGAATACTTTTTTCATGACTGGAGCGAATTTGTCTCTTATCCACCTGAGGCGTCGCAGGGTCTCTTCTCCGAACGATCCGAACCAAAGCGCCTGTCCACCACCTTCGTTAAACGTTGAATAAGCTTTTTTCCCAGTCGTTAGATCCTTCGTGACGACCACCGGCATCGAAGCGGAGATTATCCCCGTCATAGGTCCAACGCAGTCATAGTGGTGGTTTGGAGAAAGGATTATTCTGTCTTCCAGTATCATTTTCTCAGCTTCCGATGAATCTTTTGCCAGCCCCTCGAATATAAGCGCGCCCCGCACGGCTCTTTTCATCGGATCGCACATCCTGCGCCAACTGATCGGCGGTCCTGCGTGCAAAACGGTTGAGGGAGTCATCCCGGGAACAACATCAAGGGCCTTTTGCACTCCTTCAAGCACGGGCTCGACGGAAAACAGCATCTCAAGCGCGTAGGCATTCGCAGCATCGATGCGCTCTGGCAAATCGGTTTTTTTTGTTTTTCTTTCGGCACTCACAGAATAACTCCTTAGGAAGCCTCGATAGAAAGCACCCATAGCAATTTCGCGGGAACTTTTCCAATATTTTTCCATTTGTGGTCCAGATGGGTTCTGAAATGCAGACTGTCTCCCGGACGCAGATCATAAGTTTTCTTGTTCACCTCAAATCTCATTTTTCCCTGCAGACAGTAAACCAGTTCCTCTCCTCGGTGACTCATGCTTTTTCTGCCGCTTGAAGCGCCCACTTCCACAGTGGCGTACGCTGCGGTCATTATGAATTCTCCGTACTGCTTGGCGGATATTCCCTGCAGGTCCAGGCCTTTTTTAAAGGTAAATACGGGCTTGCGCTCGTTTGAATTTATCAGGCAAACGTCTTTGTCTCCCGGTTCCTCTTCGACGAAATTGCTTATTTTTTTCCCGAGCGCGTCGGAAATTTTCATCATGGTGGTTATGGTTGGAGTAATTCCGTTTGATTCAATCTTGTGGATGGCTGCCGCGGATATACCTGATCTGTCCGAGAGGTTTTTAAGGGACCATCCCTTTTCCATGCGAATGGCTTTTATCTTTTCTCCGAGTCTCGCGACTATGCGCTCAATCTCTTTGCTCTGCTCATTCATTGGCTGCCTCCTTTGATTCGGGGGTTTCCATGTAATATCCCCGCCCGATATTCCAGAAGAGTTCCTTGTGATTGTCTTTGTTTTTGAAATAGACTTTCTGCTCCGCGCTAACCTCTCCGATCTTTTCGCATAGAAGGCCGCAATCTCTGAATTTCTCTCGGACTCTTGAGGTTTTCTCCGCTCTCAGAGAAAGGACGAAACCGTAACTCGGAAAAGTAACTAGCCATTCTGCCAACCCGACGCCCGACGGCACCGGAAGGTCATCAAAGTGAATCTCGGCGCCTTTTTGTGAACACTCAAGGAGCATCAGAATCGAGCCTATGGCACCGGCCATGCTGATGTCCTTGGCCGAGTCGGCAAGTTCTTGTTCTGCGAGTTCGGGCAGAATCTCAAGATGCCGCAGCGCATCCGTCTTGCTTAAACCACTTGACGAATCCCAAAAATTAAAACCTGAGTAGAATCTTCCTTCGCCGCCAACCACCATAACAAGGTCATCGCCTTCTCTGGCGTTAAAACTTGAAAGAAGCCTGGCGGCTTTTCCCAGGATGAATACGGCGAGGGTCGGCTCGCTTCCTTCACCGCTTAAGTGGCCTCCGATTACAGGGACGTTGTATCTTTCAGCGTTGTCGTGTATGCCCGAAAGTATCTCGTCCGTTTTGCCGACGTCTGCGGAGCAAAGCACATCCAGAATTGCCAGAGGTCTTCCGCCCATTGAATAGATGTCGTTTACATTTGTTAAAACCGAGGTTCTTCCGGCAAGATAGGGGTTTGATTTCAAAAGGGGTTGGTATACGCCTTCTGCCGCTGCCAGCAGATAGCCTCCGTCATGTTCGATTGCCGCCGCGTCATCGCCGAGACGCACCTGTTTTCCCTCCACCCTTGCGAACTGGGGAAAGAAATTCCAGACGTTTGTTATATTGTTTTTTTCACTCAGTCTTGGGGAGCGGTGCAGAGATTTGATCAGGTCCTTCAATAATCCTGCCGTGACTTTGCGGTTCACGCCTTTCCCCCTGCCGCAAGTTCGGCTTCCATCAACTGATGGGGTCTTCCATGGTAGATGAGAGGCTCCCCAGAGCGTTTCCAGTTGAGTCTTTCAAAAAACCTGACGTTCTGCGGCTGAACGTATGCTATGAACCGCTCACATCCTCTAGTTTTTACCGTTTCTACGGCGAATTTAACGAGATAACGACCGACTACGCCGTTTCGGTAGCCGGGTGCCGCGCTCAGACGGCCGCCTACCCAGGTGTTTCCTTCGAGATTGTAGCATCTGACGCCACCGGCCATCTTCTCGCTTGATTTTTCAACGGCCGCTATGTGTATCGCGGCCTCGTCATATTCGTCAATATCGGTTCCGGAGAATATCTTCTGCTCCCTTACGAAAATATCTTCGCGAAGTTTGTAATAAGTTTTGAGATCTTTTTCACTTGTAATGATTTTGAACTCAAATTTCTCCATAAAATTTTAATGTGTTATTATATTTACTATATTTAATACATTATCAATTTTAGTGGACAAGGTCAATCATTTTTAGGAGGTTCCCGGTAAAGAGAGAAAGCGGCTGGGGGGATACCTCAGGAGCGCCGAAGACCAGCTTGACTGAAATGTCGTATTTCCTTTATACTTGGTCATTATAGGGACGTTTTGAATGCCTATTTATGAATACGATTGTCTGGATTGTAAAAAGACCGTTTCCATATTCTTTCTGACTATTTCCGAAGCCGAAAACGAACAAGCGGTTTGTCCCGAATGCGGGCGAAGTGGCCTCGAGCGCGTCCTTTCCTCAACTTCATTGATAAGAGCCCGCACGGAACCCAAGAAAACAATTTCGCCGAAAATTACTGGAAACGACAGCAAATCGCTGGCCGAAACGATGAAAAAGGAAAGCCGTCGCTCCGGGCGGGATTACGGAGATGATTTCAGGGAAGTGACCCACAGGCTTGAAAAAGGGGAAAAACCTGATTCCATCGAGAAATCCCTTCGCGCGCGCGTCGGTGAAAAAATGCAGGCGCATTGAATTTTACGATCTTTCGGGATGCCGTAAAAACTCAATGTTTTATGGGTGCTTTTATAAAAATTTTCAAGATCGAGGAGGTCGTTCATGGATATAGTCAGGAGAAAGCGGTTATTTGATAACCACAGTCATATAGGTCCCGTGCCGGGATTTGCCTATTACGGTTTGCCCGAGGCGGTCAAGCCTACCACGGATTACCAGACCGCGGAAGAATATATAAAGGGAATGGATAAGCACAAGGTTGACAGGGCGCTTGTGATGTCAAATTACGGGTATCCCGATTCCGCCCAGCCCTTTGAACTCAACCCGCTTGTGGCGGAAGGTGCGGAAACATCTCATGACCGGTTGCTAGGCGCAATATGGGTCTCCGCTCTGCCAAAGGACAAGGAAAGAACTCGGGAAGCGCTTAAGCTTATTGGGGAGAAAGGGTTGATAGCGCTTAAAACCACGTGTCTTCTGGGCGGCACTTTTGACCCGGGGCAGTGGGACGAAGAATCCGCAGAACTTTGGAAAATGATTCTTGACGCCGGAGCCGAGCACGACATGCCCCTTCATATTCACACGAGTCCCGGGGGAGGTTCCGATATCGATAACGCGCTTGCCCTCATAAAAGAGTACGGGAAACGCAACAAGATTCATGTTGTTCATATGGGAGGCGGAGTCAGCGGTCATATCAAATTCGTTCCGCGCTTTTTCGAACTGATTGAGGACGGATATCAGGTATACACCGATTCCTCATGGGCCGTGGGTTTCGGGTCCACATGGATACTCAAGGAGATCGAGGAGAGAGGCATAGGAGCGGACCGTTTTCTGTTCGGGTCGGATATTCCGTGGAGCGATTTCGCTTCTGAGTACTGGAAAATAGAAGGCGCGGACATTTCCGAAGAATTAAAGGAGAATATCTTCTGGAATAACGCCGAGAAGCTCTACAGCAAGTTCTGGTAAGGTGAAAAACGACTCAGAAGTATAAAACGACGCCAAGGGAAAAATCGGTTTCGCTTCCGTCAAGCGATATGGGAACCTTGACATCCTCCTCCGAAAAAGTTCCCCGGGTTTCTTTTCCGTACTGCGTGTGACGCACCTCGCCCCGGATCCCTATCTTGTCTCCGATCATTTTCTCAAGACCTCCTCCGACTGTCCATCCGTAGAAAGCTTCGTCGTGGGAATCCGTGCCTGAATCGAACTCGCTTGACCCGCAAAGTTCGCGGGGATTCAAGCAGCCGTTGTAATCAACCTTTAACTCCGCGTCCACTCGGCGCAGGCCGCCAAGCGCGTAGATGCCCGGGCCCGGGCCCAGAAGCGAAACCAGAAAGGGAGGATTCACACCGAGCATCAATATCACTCCGTAGCTGCTTTTCCTCTCGACGCTCCACTCGTCGGGCCAGTTCTCTCCGTACTGATTTCGACCTTGGGATTGTCCGTCTCCAGGGAGAGTTCCGCTTGTCGTGCCGCCGTGCAGGCGCCCGTCAATCTCAGCGCTTAAGTAAAGGGTGCCGCCTGGGTCGAGATTAAGCCTGTAACCAGCAAGCAGCCCGCTGCCAAAACCAGTTTCGCTTGCGGAATCGCTGGAGTGATAAATGTTTCCACTCTGCAGATAATCGTTTGGCACGTCGCTGTTGTCAACGGTTTTTGCGTAATTGAAGTTTGCGCGTTCAACCCCGGCCGAAGCGCCGACGTAGAAACTGCCGCTTTGGGCGACTGCATTGCCACAAATACCGAATACCGTTCCTACCGCAAACACGAAGACCAGAAAACCTATTTCCCGGTTCTGAAGCATTCTGTTCATGATTTTTTCTCCCGACAAATTCTTATTCTGAGGTTAAATCCGTGCACCGGGCAGAGCCCTAAGCTCTTTCCCCTCAATACTTAAAGCTTGAAAGACTCACCTTGTAAAACCAACCGGTCCGGGGCATTGGTTGCCCTTTGGGCGATGATCCGGCTTTCGGTCCGGGAGGCGATCTCCGTTTATGGGAAAAGCGGATATTACGGTTATAATCTGCCTGCGAAGGCAGTTTTTGAGTGTCTCCAGACTTTTTATTTCCGGGGCCGGACCTATGGACGCGGAGAGGATATTTTACGGGATAGATGAAGTAAAAAAGAGAAAACACCCGCGCAGGTTTATCCTGATGGCGGCTGTTCTCGCACTTGGTCTTGGGGCTTTTAAGTTCGGGCTTTATCCCGAGCGGTGGTTCTGGGAGAGCGACGATATTTCCCGGAAACTGATCGTTAGAAACACCGAATCCCAATGGATAACCACCAAGAAAGGCTATCTTTTCTTTGTCCGCGGGGAGATCATGAACGAAAGCGATGTGCCCGTTAGCTACATAAAACTCAGAAGCAGTTTCCGGGTGTCGGGGCGGACAGTTTACGTTCAGGACTTTTATTCCGGCAACACTCTTTCGATGCGGGACCTCAGAAATGCCGATACGGATCATCCTCTTCAGAAACTGAGCAGAAAAAGCGGGGACAACCTCTCGGTGTTTACCGAAACAGAGGCCTCGGCCAATTTCAACATAAAGCCCGGAAACACTGTTTTCTTCAACACTTTCTACCTTTCCGTGAACAAAATACTTGGTCTTAAGTATCAGATCGAGATTACGGATTTCGAAGTGATGTCCGAGGGCTAGGGGGAGCCTTTCAGGGTCTCGGTTTCGGTGGGAAGTGGAAAAGACATTTACGCTGTTGAATATATACAGATAGAACAAGGGTTTTCGCAACGCGAGGTGGGCAGAATCGGTCTGTGGATTTTGCCTGCCGATACGCCTCTATTTGTCGGGTGTCAGGGCGAGTCGAAATCCTCCCGTCCGGCTGTCCCATCTTGGGGCAGATCCTCGTCCGACTCAGTTCTTAAATACCTGGCAAGTATGTATCGATACAGCTTGATTGCCAACCCCTGTTCGTGCTCCTCAAGCCACCGCCGGGCGTCGGGGGTGAGCAGCATAGCGCGGCATGATTCGTCCGCAACTACCGTCGTCTTTGTGTCAGCCGCCGGATCGACCGGCCAGATCGCGTCACCGGGGCTGCACTGGCGGAGTCGCAGACCCTCGGAATCGTGGACTGAGGCACGGCCCGATAACAATAGCTGCAGGCCTTCGCGTGGGACGTCCGGTCCTGCGAGGACCTCTTCTGTGGCATAGTCCCGGGGAATCAGCCACGGCCGAAGCGCTTCGATGAGGTCCTCAAAGCGAACCTGCTGCTCCAGATAGTGCTCAAGGTCATCGACGGCGTGTTCCAGCAACGAGGTGCGCCGCTGCTCCATCGTAGCCGCATCCGCCTTCCACGCCGCGATGATGAGCTCCTCGCAGCGCTCCAAGCCGAGATCAACGTTCGGCTCCAGCCACAACTCCGCAAACACGGAAGGAGCGACGTTCCTCTCCAGACTGAACTGCAGTTTTTCTGACAGACCGCTCAAGACCATGTGCACCCCCGCCGCGTTTGCCCTCTGCACGAATCGGGCCACCACGCTCACCGCCGAAAAGTCGAACCCGGAGACATCTGAGAAGTCGATCATAAGACAGGAAGGTCGCGATGGGCCGTCTAGGGACTTTTTGAGATGGTCGGCCAGGACACCGATGCTGCCGAAAAAGACGTATCCCTGAAGCCGGTACGTCTGCACCCGGTCGCCCTCTGCCAGGAGGATGGCGCGATCGGGAATCGAGCGGGCCTTATTGCTCTGACGCTCGCGCGTGGTGAAGTGCGATGCAATTGTATTCACCCGGCTAAGACGCACGGCGAAGAACACGAGGGTAGCCACTGCACCGATGCCCACACCCTCGATCAGACCGAAGAAGATGATGACGACGAAGATCAGGAGGATGATTGCGTATTCCGACCCGGGCAGGCGTTTACGGCTTCTCATCAGCCCTTGGTCCAGCATCCCGAGACCGGCAAAGACCAACATGCCACCGACAAACGCGGTCGGCACCAGTTCCAGCATCCCGTCGCCAAACAACAGCGCAACCCCGATGATGCAGGCTGCAATCACCCCGGTCAGCCGGGTGGTAGCGCGGAAGAGCTTGCTGCGGAGCGATGCGGGAACGACGACGGTCGCCACCGTTCCCCCGCCGAGTCCGGCAACGATACTGGCAACACCGGTCGCCCGGAACTCGCGGCTCCAGTCCAGGTCCTCGTCCACGGCAACCTCGAGCCCGGCGACATTCATGATGACGCAGATCAGGGCGATCAAGATCAGTGTCAGCATGTTCGGTATCTGTCCGACGATCGCGGGCCAATCCACGTGTGCGAGGTCGGCCGGCCACAGTGCCGGCCATAGGTTTCCCTGTGCTGTGCTGATAAGCAGCAGCCCCGCTTCCCTGGCTTCGCCGTCGGAAATGCCAAGGGTGGAAAGAGCAAGATGGTACCCACCGATCGCGAGTAAAACGCTCGCTGGCAGGATCACGGGATTTCCCCAACGCTTCATGGCGCCGTACAAGGCCACCCCATAGGCGAGGCCTGGGAACCACGTCCACAGCACGGCTGGCTCCAGTAGCGTCGCCCGCCAATCCGGATTCACCCCCATCAGGGACATGGCCGCTAAGCAGACGACCCCCCCGATCCCGGCTACGAATCCTCCTGCTACAGGATACGGGATGAAACGCAGCAGGTTGGCGAGCCGGAAACGTCCGACCAGGAGACAGCACATCCCCGTTGCCACGGCGCTGATGATCAGCGCGCACGCCGTGGTCGCGAAGAGTGCCTCGCTATCCGTCTTCATCGTGGCCGCAATGGTTGCCATCACGAGCACAAGCACGGGAGACAGCCCTGCGATGGCGCCGCGGTACCCGCCGGCAAGGGCGATGAGCAAGCACGCGGCGAAGTTTCCGAACAGCACTAGGCCCACGCCTTGGGAAGAGTACGGGGCCAGCGCTCCGGAGAATATGAAGGTTCCGAAGGCCACCTGAGCGACCAGCAAACCGAGACCCGAGGTGATCCCGGCCGACAGTGCCGGAAGCGGCAGCGAAGACGGGATCTTGGTACGAAGCCCCCCGGCAGGATGTTTGGGAGACGATTTCACTTTGTGAGCCTCTCGCCCTGACAGTGCCAAGGGCTGTCGTTGCGGTCCTGCAGTTTGTCCCGGTTCGCCGCTGGCACCGAGACGTAGTGGCTCTCGGCGGCGTCGAACTGCACGGCAGACCAGTCGGCATCGCCCGCGTGGCGAAAGGCGCTTTTGCCTGTGCCTCCGTATCCCAGGCCCGTATTGTCAAAACATTTTTCTTTGCCTGAAATTGTTTTCTCCATCTATCATGCCTGCTTTGGCAAAAACTAAGAGTCTTAATTCGAAACGCGTTGCTCCGCTTTACTGACAGCCTTACGAACTGTCCGACAACAATAGTTCGTTACTAATATAACATTTAGGATCTGACTTGAATTGCTTTACTAAGCCGTTTTTAGTAAACTATACTCCCTTTATAGAATAATCCGGTGGGTGACTAATGAAATCTACGCGAATAAAAATAAGCATAAGTCAAGACGGTTCGCTTTCCAAAGAATCCGTCGATACTGTTGATTTTCAGTTTCCGGTCATTCCGAGAAAGCTTCTCAAGTCCATGGGGTTTGAAAAAGTAGATGATACGACTTATGTGGGTATCGTGTCCGTTTTTCTGAATCTTCTGGACAAGGAGCAGGAACTAGAAATCGAACTCGGGGTGGAGGCTTCCGACGCGAGAAAGAAGATCCTGGATCTTTTTGCTAAAGGTTTTCGAAGCATGAGCGGAGGCGAGATCCCCAGCGATAAGAAAAAAGCGAAACCCGCCCCGAAAATAAGAAAACCCAGGGCAAGGAAGGTTGCCGCCACAAAGAAGGCTGGCTAGCTGCTATGCAGGATTTTGTTTTTGAAGAAGCGCTTACCTTTGATGACGTAATACTCTCTCCCCGCTACTCCGAAGTTCTTCCGAGTGAAGTTGATGTCTCGGTGCCCCTTACAAAGCATATAACCCTTAATATCCCCATACTGAGTGCGGCCATGGATACCGTAACCGAGTTTCGGACATCAATTGCCATGGCGCAAGAGGGCGGTATAGGAATAATCCACAGAAATCTCTCTATCCCGGCACAGGCGGGCGAGGTTGAGAGGGTAAAAAAATACGAAAGTGGGATGATAGTGAATCCCCTGACCGTGCGTCCGGGGACCCGGGTCAGCGAAGCGCTTGAGATAATGGTTGAAAACGACATCTCCGGTCTTCCCGTTGTAAAGTCCAACAATACCCTTCACGGAATAATCACCAACAGGGACATAAGGTTCGAAAAGAACATGGACCTTAAAATCGACAAGGTTATGACTCCCAGAAAGAATCTTGTCACCGTCAAGGAAGGCACCACTCTTCTTGAAGCCAAGGAGCTTCTTCATAAGTTCAAGATAGAAAAGCTTCCGGTCGTCGATGACAGCTTCAAGCTCCGAGGCCTTATAACCATGAAGGACATAGAAAAAATAGAGAAATTCCCCAAGGCGTCTAAAGACGCGATGGGAAGGCTTCTCGTGGGAGCCGCAGTCGGGGTTGACAAGCACAGCCAGGAGCGGGTGGATGAGCTTGTCGCGGCGGGCTGTGACGTAATAGTGGTGGATACCGCCCACGGACACTCGAAAAGGGTGCTGGACAGCTTGGCCCGCATAAGAAAGAAATACCCCGATATAGATCTGGTGGCCGGAAACATAGCCACCTCCGAAGCCGCCGAGGATCTTATAAAAGCAGGCGCGGATTGTCTTAAGGTCGGCGTCGGTCCCGGATCGATATGCACGACACGCGTGATAGCCGGTATTGGTGTACCGCAGATAACCGCCATAAGAAAAGTCTGTTCCGTAGCGAAACAACATGACATACCCGTAATAGCCGACGGGGGAATAAAGTACTCGGGGGATATAACCAAGGCGCTTGCCGCCGGAGCGGATTCCGTAATGGTAGGAAATTTGCTCGCCGGGTCGGATGAAGCTCCCGGGGAAGTCGTCCTCTACCAGGGGAGAACTTACAAGGTGTACCGTGGCATGGGTTCTATTGAGGCAATGAGGGCTGGGAGCAGGGACCGCTACGCCCAGGACAATGAGATGATGGAGGAGGCTAAGCTTGTTCCCGAAGGGATAGAGGGCAGGGTTCCTTACAGGGGCAACATAGGGGCCATAATCTACCAATTGGTCGGCGGGCTTCGTGCGGGAATGGGATACACGGGTTCTGCGACGATAAAGGAACTTCAGGAAAAGGCGAAGTTCGTAAAGCTTACCAACGCCGGGCTTCAGGAAAGTCACGTTCACGATATCGTAATTACCAAGGAATCTCCCAACTACAGGATCGGGTGATAACGGTTTTCTTGTCTCGTAAAGTCAGCCTCAAAAAGATCGGTTTACCCTTCAGGGTTCTTCGAATTTCACCGCAACGGGAGAGACGGCCATAAAATGCGGGAAAAAGTTCTAGTTCTTGATTTCGGTTCCCAGTATACGCAACTGATCGCCAGGCGCACGAGAGAACTCGGGGTCTACTCCGAGATAAAACCCTACAACACTACAGCGGATGAAATAAGCAAAGAGCCGCCGGGGGCGATAATACTTTCCGGAGGGCCCTCAAGCGTCTGGGAGGACGGTTCTCCAAGAGTGGAAGGGGAAATACTGTCTTTGGGAATACCGGTTCTGGGTATCTGTTACGGGCTTCAGGTGCTTGTTTTTCAGCTCGGGGGAGAAGTTGAGCACTCTCGGAAAAGGGAATACGGTCCAGCAGTTTTAAACTTGCTGGGGGAGGACCCCCTTTTTTCCGGCGTGGCGAAGACTTCGGGCGTCTGGATGTCTCACGGCGACAGGGTCCTGAGAGTGCCGGAGGGATTCGCGGCGATAGCCGATACCGAGAACACTGAGTGCGCGACGGTAAGAAACGCAAGCGGAACCATCTACGGGGTACAGTTCCATCCGGAGGTTGTGCATACGGAATTCGGAACCCGGATACTTTCCAATTTTCTTTTCCAGGTGGCGGGTCTCGGCGGAAACTGGACTGCGGGCTCCTTCATAGAGCATTCGATACACGAGATAAGAGAAAGAGTCGGGGACGGCAAGATCATATGCGGGCTCTCGGGAGGAGTAGATTCCTCGGTTGCGGCAGCCCTTATTAACGAAGCGGTGGGCCGCAGGCTTCACTGTATTTTCGTTGACACGGGGTGTATGAGGCTTGATGAGGCGGAGGAGGTCTGCGACGCTTTTTCCGAGTTTGAGATGAACTTCATTCACGTGGATGCCTCTGAGAGGTTTCTCTCTTGCCTTGAGGGCGTTGAGGATCCTGAGACGAAAAGAAAAATTATGGGCGAGCAGTTCGTGAGGGTGTTTGAAGAGGAGGCCGAGAAGATATCCGGCGTCCGTTTCCTTGCCCAGGGAACCCTTTATCCTGACGTGATCGAGAGCGTGAGCGTGAAGGGGCCCTCGGCTGTGATAAAGTCCCACCATAACGTTGGGGGACTTCCGGAAAAAATGAACCTTGAGATAGTCGAGCCTCTTCGGGAACTTTTTAAAGACGAGGTGAGAAGCGTTGGCGAGAAACTGGGGCTTCCGTCTTCTCTCATAGGCCGCCACCCCTTTCCCGGTCCCGGTCTTGCGATCAGGATAATGGGAGAAGTCACGCGCGAGAGACTTTCAATACTGAGGCATGCCGACAGCATTTTTATCGACGAGCTTAAAAAATCGGGCGCCTACGATGAGATATGGCAGGCTTTCTGCGTTTTTATCCCCGTAAAGACAGTGGGAGTTATGGGTGATGAGCGTACCTATGAAAATGTCTGTGCGCTGAGAGCCGTGAGCAGTACGGACGGGATGACCGCCGACTGGTCGAAGATGCCCTACGATCTGCTCGGGAAGATTTCGGTAAGGATAATAAACGAGGTAAAGGGGATAAACCGGGTGGTGTACGATATATCCACAAAGCCTCCCGGCACCATAGAGTGGCAGTGACGTTTAGCTGACTCTCTTTTTGAATATGGCGAACTCACCCGTAATGGTGGCGAGTTCCCAGCCTTCTGTGCCAAGTGAAACGAGGGAATCTTCAAGGCTTCCCCTAGCACTCTCCCTTCGCGAATCAGCCTCTTCCTTGTAGACGGCTATATCATGGTCCTGAGGCCTTTTAACTAGCACGTCGGTCGAAACTACCTTGTATTCCCAGTGTTCCATTACTCTTCTTGCTCTCCGGTTTCTTCTTCGTCTTCGTCTATGACAAGGAGCGTTGCCTTGTCGCTTACGTCGGGCAGGGATTTTATGTGTTTTTCGTAATCCTTCTGAGTGATTTCCCCTTCCTTCACATATCTTTGGTAAATACGCACATCAAAGAATTTTTCATCGTCCTTCATCTTCCGGCCTCCGTGAGAGGAGAATTGTAACCACGGGCGAGGTTTTTTCAAAGGCAAAGACTTTCGGCTGTTATTAACTCTTTCCTTGCGAAAACCAGTTCCATGTTCTGAAAAGTCCTTCGGGCAAGGACAGTTGTGCACTCCATCCGAGCTTCTCAGCCGCCAGTGAGCAGTCAAGACTTATTCTTCTTACCTCCCCCGGGCGCTCTTTTTCATGGACAATTTTGAATTCGGTTTTCGTTACCTCACCGAGAATGCGCACTATGTGGTTTACGGAGCTTTCTATTGATGTTCCTATGTTGAAGGTCCCCTCTTCTTTTAGACTGGTAGCTAGCAGATTCACCTGAGAGACGTCAGAGACGTGCACGTAATCCCTCGTCTGTTCTCCGTCTCCAAATATGAGGCAGGGTTTTCCGCTTAGTATGTTCTCACAGAAAATCCCTACAACTCCGGCTTCTCCCCCGGGGTTCTGTCTTTCTCCGTACACGTTTGCGTATCTTAGGATTACGTGTCCGAAACCGTGGTTCTTCGAGTGGTACCTTACGTAATTTTCCGTGGCGAGTTTCGAGATGCCATAGGGGGACAGAGGAAGGGCCGGGGTCGACTCGTCTGCGGGAAGTTTGTCCGGCTCTCCGTAAAGGGCGCCTCCTGTGGATGAGAAAATAAACTTCTCGGTTTTGTGTTCCGCGCAGAGTCTCAGAACATTAAGGGAACCGCCTATGTTTACCTCGGCGTCGAAACGGGGGTCTTCGACTGAATCTCTTACGTTTATCTGCGCCGCGTGGTGGTTGACGATCTCGGGGCGGAACTGGTGAAACGCCTTTTCAAGTTCTTCTGGGTTCCTTACGTCGCATTCGATGAATTCCGCTTCGGGCGGGATGTTGTCCTCAGATCCCGTGGAGAGGTTGTCGATCACGAGAACCTCATGCCCCTCGGAGATATACGCTTCGCATACCCAGGAGCCTATGAATCCCGCTCCGCCTGTGACTATTATCCTCATTTTTTCCTTCCGGATGCGGTGAAATAATAGTTTTCCCCTAGGATTTTGTCAAAAAGTGGTCTGGTGTGAACCTTGGGTTCGTTTAAATCATTCTGCGGACAAAGAAACGGGCATGCAGGGTTTGTTGTTAACCTGATGCCCGTTTCTGAATTATGCTACGATGTTTCGTTGTATTTTAATTATCAGTTTTCCATGGGAGACAGTATGTTATTTTCATCCAAAAGATGCCAGCAGTCCCTGAAATCACCAGGAGCGTCACTCTTTGCAAGGTATTCTTGCAAATCTTCATGCACTGCCTCGTCGGTAGCTCCGCATCTATCGTCGTCATCTTCCACTAGTCCTATTTCGGCCACTAAGTCGCTACCCTCGGGTACCAGCACATATGGGCAGACCACCACAGGTTTTTGTGTGTCGTCTCCTCCGGGGCGGTAGGCATAGCCGGCCCAGTAACCGACATATATCTTTTGCCCCTCAGCAACGGAAATGTCAGGGTCTTCTGTTGCGACAAGAAAATATGATCCCGGCCTGTCAAAACTTTCACCCGTTTCACTCACGTAGGTTGTTACAATAGTTTCTGAATTGTTATCACTTTCGTTGACCTTTACTCCTATTTGTGGAAAGTTTCCCGCGAAACCAGGACCCTGTGTGGTGACACTGACATTAGGTTCGTTTCTAACCACATCTCCTTCCAGAGTCAGGGCAAAGGCTTCAGTTTTACAGTCCGTTACCTCAGATTCATCCATGCTGATAAAGAATCCCCTCATCTCAATCGGCTCTGCCGCCGCTTCATCATCGTCATCCCAAAACTCAAGGTCACAAGAAGAAAGTGCTAGCAACCCGGTAAGGCAGAATGCCACCGCAAAGAGCAAGTATTCCGACACCGCGTAATCCTCTGATACGGCACCACGCGGGGTTATTATAAAATTTCTCCATCTCTTAAAACCTCCTTTTGTTATAATGTTTAAAAGATCCTAATACGACCAGATTTCCTTTTTCCCAGCACCAAAGAATCCAGTTCCAGCTTACTTTCCTAATTTAATAATAACCCGTCGTTATTGTCGAACATTGACAATCTGATTTGAAAATAATTTCAGGATAATAAGAAGCGATCCGTTCTAACAAAGTTCTACCGGGCCTGGGGAAAACCTTTTGAAGTGAAGTAGGGTTTTTAACCACGTTCTGTTTCCCATGAATTTGAAGTAAAAAGGGGTGTCAGACTAGAGGAGGAGCGCTTCGATTTATCCGGTTTTTTAGTTATACTCCCCTCGAAACCGGTTTTTCTCCGTTGGAATAAAGGTATCTGTTGTTCCGGGAGTTCTTGAGCCTTTCATCAAAGGGCCAGATCGTAAAAACCGGGCTTGATTCGCTATGCTTCTCGCAATTGACGTTGGCAACACCAGCATAATGGTCGGAATATTTTCAGGAGAGGACCTCGTATACAGTTTCAGGATCGATACTGACAGAACCAAAAGTCCTGACGATTACGGGATTATCCTCTTCGGGAAGATGGATGAGAAAGACATATCACCCTCTTCGTTCAGCGGCGCCATACTTTCCTGCGTGGTTACCGAAATGCAGGAGGGGGTAGCGAAATTGGTAGAGAAATATTTCGGTCATCCGCCCATAATCGTGGGTCCCGAGACAAGAACGGGAATGCCGATTCGGATTTATAATCCTGAAGAACTCGGGGCCGACAGGATAGCAAACGCTGTTGCCGCTTACCACCGCTTCGGTGGAAGTGTGATAGTTGTTGATCTTGGGACAGCAACTACTTTTGACTGCGTTTCTGAAAAAGGAGAATATCTGGGCGGAGCTATAGTTCCGGGGATTGAGCTTTCTACAGTAGCGCTTTACCATGGAACGTCCAAACTTCCGAAAGTCGATCCCGAAAAACCCGAGCAGGCAATCGGCAAAGACACCGTCGAATGCATACAGTCAGGGCTGTTTTACGGTTACGCCTCGATGATTGACGGGCTTTGCGCAAAGCTCAAAGAGGAGATGAGATCTTCACCCGAGATCGTAATAACTGGAGGTTTCGCCGACGCGGTATCTGAGGAGTGCGCCTGCGCGACACGGGTTGACAAGGACCTTGCTCTCCATGGCCTGAGACTACTCCATGAACTCAACTCTCAGATACTCTGTTAGGAAAACAGTTTCGGAAACCACCTGTTTCGTACTTTCTCTTGAACTCACGGACGGCCGTCGCCACTGGGTTTTTCCAAACGCCGGAGGGATGGATAAAAGGCAGAAGGCTATCGGGATCGAGTTTGAAGAAAACGACCTGTGGATTTTTCTCCGCGAACAGTCCCACTTGGCTAAAGCCGATTTTTCTGTTTCCGGAAGGTACGTTTTGGGTCGTGAAGGTACTTCCAAGCTCTCTTTTTGTCTCGATGGTTCGTTGCTCCTCCAGGGAAATTACGTTTTGCTTTCTCCAAGCTGGGGGCGTCACTCAAAAAGAAAGATGTGGCTTCTCATTCCCTCTTCTGGCAGGGAGCGCGGTCGGTGGTAACGGATTATTTGAGTCCGAGGTCGGTGGATGTTCGCGTATGGTTCCCCGTTTCTAGGAGGATTTCAACCCGCTTTTCTGATTCCTGGGGTCTTGGATCATGAAAAATTTCCTTCTGGTTTGCCAAAAACAGCTCTTTCCACAATGCGTATCCCTTTCTGTTCATGTGAAGACCGTCTTCGGTGAACAGTTCTTCCCTTATATTTCCGTTCTCATTTAGCATGTGGTCATAGATGTTTAGGTAAAAGGCGTTTGGCTCTCTTGAGAGAAACTGTCTTATGAGATCGTTTGACGCCTCGATTCTGTCAATAAAATGGAACCTTACGGGACTCGGTTTTATGGAAACAAACGTCATTTTTGTGTGAGGATAGGATTCTCTGAAGCGGTGGTAAAAATCCAGAAAGAAATTCAGTACCTGCTTTGGGATGCAGCCGTCCCCTATATCGTTATCACCCGCATAGAAAACCAGGGATTTAACGTCACCCGGTTTTATAAGCCGCTCGAAATAGTGGAGGCAGTAGGCGATTCTGGCGCCTCCGAAACCAAGATTCACGATGTTGTATTCTGGGAAATCCCTTGCCATGCCTCTCCAGAGGCGGAAACTTGAACTGCCGTAAAATACCGTCGCGTCATTCTTTTTCCCGACATGGCGTCTTTCAATTACTCTCACGTCCTGTTCGAACAGGTTTTTATCAATTGCCGGGAAGTCTTTTTCAACCTGCTCAAAGGTTTTCAGGTTGATCTTTGTGGATTCCACCCGCCTTGCAAGTCCCGCCGCCTCTTCCACGTATGTTCTGTACTCGTTTCCGTATTCCCTGACGAACTCAAAGAGCTTGTCTTTGTTTTCCTCGGGGTTCTTTACGTAGTCGGATATTTTGAATGGCTTTTTTATCACCAGGGAAAACACGTTCTGGTTTATTCTTTTATCAAAATTCGCCACCGCAACGGGAACGATATATGGCTCGGGCGAGATGGACGTGGCCAGAAGAAAAGCTCCGAGTTTGAACGGACCAGGAGACTGCTCTGTCGTCATGCTGGTTCCCTCAGGACTTATCACTATGTTAAATCCTTTTCTTAGGTGTTCCTTGGCCGTTTCATAGAACCTTTTTCTCCACGCTTTTCTCCGCTCGGGGGTCTCCTGCGAGAGGTTGGATTCGTCGGTGTAAACGTTTATATGACCGAGTCTTTCGTAGTAGTACTCATGTCCGTATTCCTCCGCTCTTGGAACGCGTATGACGCGAATCCCGGCTTCGCCGTACTTGGCGTAGAGAACCATCGAGCTTATGAAATGGGAATCAAGCGTAATCTGAAAATGGTTGGGGAGGGTGTTGTAGGGATGATTAAGCAGATGATTGTATATGAAGATGTGCCCGGGTTTGTCGGGCAGATTCTCCCAGCCTTCGATTACATAAGGGGTGCTATTGAAGACTCCAGCGAACTGCTTGGCCGCCATGGTTCTTATTTCGCTTGGAGAAAGCGACTTGGGCGCGGCGGTGACGGACTGATAAACGTTTTTTAGTCCCTCGAAAAAATTGTATTCCTTGTAGATCTTTCCGAGAATATCTAGGCTGAGACGGGACAGTTCTCTCTCAAGGCTATCGCCTTCTTTTTCCAATCTGAACAGAAGCCGGAAAGCGTCATCAAGCGTAAGCGGGCTGTTCAGCAGGTGGGGAAGTTTATGAATGAGGGAGTTTACGCTTAACTGCATTGCGTTTTGCTCGATAAGATTGCTTATGGCCAGTATTTCGCGTTCGTATCTTTGCGATATGAGTCCCGCACGGGCGTTTCGAAGTCGGATCGACACCAGCCACAAAAGTCTTCTGGCAAGAGCCAGTGCCGAGGAAGGATCCTGATTGAGAATCTTATGAAGGTTGCGGGCGCTTATGTGATAAATGACCGAATTTCTGCTCGCAACGCCGGTAACGTCGTTTGATCCGGCGGGAGCGGCGCCCATCCAGCCGACCATATATCCCGGGAGATTGATCAGGTGAAGAGCGACGGATTCCTCGATTCCGTCCTGCGAACCGTCGGGGGAGAAGCATAGCACCGCCTTTCCGTAAGCCAGTATGTCTATTCCTTTCGAGATATCACCTTGGCTGAATATGGGTTCGTTGTTTAGATAGTATTTTTTCTGGGTCGCTTTCGCCAACTGGCGCAGTGTCTTGTCGGGGAAAACCTCGAAGAAAGGGGATTGTCTCAGAAGCTGAAGCGGGTTGGGAACGGATATGTATTTTCCTTCCTGGGAAAAACCCCCTGTTTTTCCCGCCTCGATGTCCCAGTTGACATTGTTGTATTCCGCAAGCTCGGCCCTCACATGCTTTAGAAGGTTTATGCTTTTGCCGAGAACGAACAGAAGGAATTCGCGTCCCAGAAGAGGTTCCTGGTCAAAGAATCTTTCAAGATTCTGGTGACTCCATTTCAGCAGAACGCAGGGCTTTTCGCATACAATAGTTGTGTAGTAACGCTTGGGAGAGCGAAAGCCCGACCAGCCTACGGGAGTGAATTTTTCGTCGCTTTTTCCCACCGAGAATTCATCCGTTCTGTCTTCGACGCTGATTGAAAAATTCACCAAGCCTTCTATAAGGAAATAGAAAGAATGGCTCGGTTCGAACTGTTTGGTGAGGACGTAGCGTTCGGGAACTTCTATGAGTTCGCCGATTTTAAGCAGGAAATCGGTTTTGTCTTTCTCGAAATTCGAAACGAACGGAAGTTCATTGAATATCTCTGTTTTTTCCCACATAAAAATAAATCATACCTTTTTTGTCGCCATAATATACTTCGTTGCCCGAAGCCGTGTAACTGCTCGATAGGATAAAGAATTTTTCGCAATTCGGCTGAGAATAATTTATGCTGTTTGGAAAATTTTCAGACCACTTTTTTCAAGGAGACCCGTAGTGATAAAACATATAGTAATGTGGAAACTAAAGGATTCACACGAAGGAATGAGCAAGGATGAATGTATAGCCAAGATCAAGCAGGAATTAGAGGGCCTAAAAAGCGCCATTCCGGAGATAAAGAGAATGGAGCTTGGCAAGAATTTTAACGAGCTTCCCGTTTCGTTCGATGTTGCTCTTTATTCCGAGTTTGAATCCATGGAAGATCTCGAAATCTACCAGAAGCACCCCGAGCACGTGAAGGTCGCGAAGTTCATCCGGCAGATAAGAACGGATGTGGCTCTTGCCGACTACGAAACGTAGTTTTTTTGATTCTGTCTGGCAGTTGAATAAGGGGATATATCAAGCGTGGACACCCTATTGTCCGAGTACATGTGGTAACCGAGCGTGGCTATCATTGCTGCATTATCGGTGCAGAGGGCAGGCGATGGCATGAAAACTCCTATCCCCTCGCTTCCGATTCTCTCTTCACTAAGCTTCCTTAGCCTTGAATTGCAGGCTACCCCGCCTGCTAAAACGACGCTTTCTACCCCGTTTTTCCTGGCGGCATTAAGCGTCTTATTAACAAGGGTTTCCACTATGGCTTCCTGAAAACCGGCGCATACGTCGTGGAGATTTTCTTCGCTTTCAACTGGGTTTTTCTTTATGTGGTTTAAAAGTGCGGTTTTAAGCCCGCTGAAACTGAAATCATGAGACTCATTGTTAAACGGTCTTGGAAACCTAATTGCGTCGGGGTCACCGTTTTTTGAAAGATTGTCTATTTCGACTCCTCCAGGATATCCGAGTCCAAGAGCTTTTGCGCCTTTGTCAAAAGCCTCTCCGGCGGCGTCGTCCCTCGTGCTTCCAAGCAGTTCGAAGTCAAGAAACCCCCTTACCATGTAAAGGTTCGTGTGTCCTCCGGAAACTATGAGGGCGACAAAAGGAAAATCGATTTCGTTTTCAATGTGTGCCACCGCTATGTGCGCTTCCAGATGGTTTACCCCGACAAGGGGTTTTCCGTGGGAAAACGCAAGCGCCTTCGCGGTTGAAATTCCGACCATGAGCGAGCCTATGAGCCCGGGCCCCTGGGTTACCGCTACGGCGTCCACTTCCTCAGCGGAAGTTTTGGCAGTCTCAAGAGCCTGGTTAATTACCTGAATGATTATTTCCGTGTGCATGCGCGACGCTATCTCCGGCACTACTCCGCCGAAGGCGTTATGAACGTCAATCTGCGAGGAAACCACGTTTGAGAGCATGTGCTTTCCGTCTCTTATCACTGCCGCGGAAGTTTCATCGCATGATGTTTCAATACCCAGAATTAGAGAAGACATAAACTGAACCTTTTATTTGCGAAAAATTAATAATAATTTTACCCAAGTGCCCGATTTAGTGAACCATACACCAGAAAAGAGTCTTCGCACTTACCTTGTTTCCGTGCTAACATGTAGCGGTTGATATTGGCCCGGTTTAAAACTATTTTCATATCGGAGAATTTACAATGCAGAGAATTTTGAAGTTGCTGATTCCGTGTTTTCTTGTTTTCCTCTTACTTGGCTGTGGCTGCGGGGGGAAAGACGCCACAAATGGACACGTTGAAGCTCCTGTGGAACCGGTCTCACCGGAAATTTCCGCTGAACCTGTTGTAGTACCTTCGGAAATTCCTACGGATCCCATGCTCGCGCGCATATCTCTTCTGGAAGGCTTCTCCATTTCACTTTATTCAAACGAAGTGCCCGGCGCGCGTTCGCTTGCACTTGGCGCCGAGGGCACATTGTTTGTCGGCACTAGGTCTAAGACCGTCTATGCCATTAGTGATAAAGACGGAGATAATTACGCCGAAACCGTCCGTATAATCGCAAACGACCTTAACACTCCAAACGGTGTTGCGTTTCGGGAAGGATCTCTTTACGTAGCGGAAATAAACCGAATTCTTCGCTATGACGAAATCGAGAGCAATCTATCAACTCCTCCGGACCCCGTAGCTATAGTTGATACGCTTCCGAGGGATACGCATCATGGATGGAAATTCATCCGGTTCGGACCCGACGGAAAACTCTACGTCCCCGTCGGAGCGCCGTGCAATGTCTGCAAAAAAGATGACGAGCGCTACGCGGCGATCTCGAGAATTGATCCCGACGGGGGAAATTTTGAGGTTTTTGCGCACGGTGTGAGAAATACCGTGGGTTTTGACTGGCATCCGGAATCTGATGTGCTCTGGTTTACTGATAACGGAAGAGATAACATCAGTAGCGATCCGCGAATTAATGATAACAGCCCTCCAGACGAACTTAACCGCGCCGCCACCGCGGGACTTCATTTCGGTTTTCCGTACTGTCATGGAAGAGACGTCAAGGACCCGCAGTTCGGCTCGGAGCGCGGCTGCGGTGAATTCACTCCTCCCCAGTGGGAATTGCCTGCGCATGTAGCGGCGCTTGGAATGAGGTTTTATACGGGTTCCATGTTCCCCGAGTCCTGGAGGAGCGTGATTTTCATTGCGGAGCACGGTTCTTGGAACAGAAGCGAGCCCATAGGTTACAGGGCAACCTCCGTGCGCCTAAACGAAGCGGGGGAAGCGGCCTCATACGAAGTGTTCGCCCAAGGATGGCTCGGAAGCGACGGAGTGGCGTGGGGAAGGCCAGTTGACGTGCTGATCGCTCCAGACGGGGCGTTGCTTGTATCCGATGACCAAAGGGGTGCAATTTACAGGATTTCCCGCTGACAGATCACGGCATTGCAGTAGCATAGGAGTACCGCACTATCTCTTCCAAATGACCCTTTGCGTATGTCTCTCCCGGAAAATCGGAAAAACTTTGATATTCTTCTTTTAAAGTAGGTCTTATACTCTCCAGTTCCTGGTCGAAATCATTGGAATCAATGTCCAATGTCCAGTCTTCCGCGCGCACTTGAACATCTTCCGAAATGTCTGTGCCGTTGCACGATTCCGCATCTTGGTTCAAAGAAACAAAAAGACGCCCGATGTTCAGTACTTGTTTTGAACTTGTACTACCGTCCTCAACCAGATCCACTGGGTGAACGACCGACTTTCCTTCGCTTTCTCCCAGTTCTGTATTTCCGACCGAGAAAGTAACGGTTTCTCCGACTTCGCAGGTAAACTTTTTCTGAAAATCGATAACTCCTGTTAATTCGCCTAGAGCATGTCCGTTCTGATTAAAATCTTGGAAAGACAGTGAAAAAACGAAGTATCTGATGTATTATTCCGCATTACTTAATTAATTGTCGCGGCCTTTATCCCGTCAGCGCATCAGCGTTTGAGGGATTGAGCAATCGCCGTAGTCACTATCTCCCGCTTCCAGACATGAAGTGGAGAGACCGGTTAAGCGGATTGTCCGGTATTGAGAGGTATCCGGTTGTGAAAAGACTAAGCTTTTTGGTTTCTGCCTTGTTGTTGTCTTTTATGGGGATATTTTCCTCGGGGTGCTTGGAGAATGAAACAGAAGTGAATTGTGCCAAAACTTTCTGCATAGGAACGCTTCTACCTGAAGACAAAGATTCTAACATTTCCCGCATAGAGGCCGTGAATCTTGCGAAAAACGACATTAACAATGCAGGGGGAACCGTAGAGATCATAAGTGGAAACTCTTACAAATCGGGAATGTCCGAAGTTTCCGCAAGCGCGAAACGGCTTTATGAAATGGGTGTTCACGGCATAGTAGGACCTACATACTCCGAAGACTCTTCTGAGATTCTTTCTTTTCTGAGTGAAAACCAGGTAGTTGCCATATCACCATCGTCCACTTCCCATACCCTTACCGTTAGAAACAAGGAAGTCGCAGACAGCGGAAATCAGATTTTTTTCTTCAGAATAGCTCCCTCCGACCTGTTTCAGGCGCCGATACTGGCGAAGCAGTCCCAAGGCAGGACGATTATAGTGAATCGGGATGACAGATGGGGAGAAGACCTGGCGGCGCTTGTCAGAGAAGAAATAATGTCTTACGGCAGAATGGTCAGGGTCGTCAGCTACGACAGCGATGCGCCTTCGGCCGCGTCAGTGGTTTCAGATGTCGAGGCGAACATGCGAGAGATCGGAGGTGTGGATTCCATAATCATGCTTGTTTTCGAAGAGGGTGGAGAAATAACCAGAGGACTGCTGGATTCTTCGGTCATTCCCGAGCAAACCGGATATTATTTCGGAGACGGGATCCTGTTTGAGGAGAGCCTTTTTCCGCATGTGGAAGAGGAAGATGGTGAAATTAAAGGGTTCAGGCGCGTATCTTCAGTTTCGCCCCCGGGAAAAAGGCTGGAAGAATTCAAAGGGCGGTTTAGCGCCGACACCACCTTTAACAACTTTGCCGCCCATGCCTACGACGCGGCGGTAATACTTAGCCTCGCGGCTTTAAGCGCCGGAAGCAACGATCCCTCCGACTACGCCCCCAAGATCAAAGAAGTCACTAGGGAAGGGGTGAAGTGCCGCAGTTACGCCACTTGCGCCGCGGCACTCACAGATGAAACCTCTGTTAACGACGACATTGACTACGAAGGGCTTTCGGGTCCGATCGATCTTAACGATAATGGAGATATAACGGCCGGGTTATACGTGGTTGATACATACGACGCTAAAGGTGCTGTGCGCAGCAGGTTGTATTTAAATTTTGTAAAGTAATCTAGAATCCCCTAAACTAAATAATGTCAGAAGCGTTTTTGCCAAGGGGGCCCCAGTTCATGAGTTCTTCTCGGAAAAAAGAGAAAATACCCACAGAATCCGTAATAACGAGAGATCCTTTTCCGAACTCAAAAAAGATATATGTGGACGGAAAAATCCACGACATAAAGGTGGCTATGCGGGAGGTTGGGACCGACGATTCTCTCTCGGATACTCCAGGTGCGGACAAGTTCAGTATAACCCTCTACGACACTAGCGGTCCCTATACCGACCCGGATGTTGATATTGACGTTCACAGGGGTCTTCCGCCGCTTCGCGAAAAATGGATAAGGGAGCGAGAAGACGTTTCGGAACTTCCCGATTTCTCCTCGGAATTCGCCAGAAAAAGACTTGAGAGAGTAAACGGGATAACTTTCGGGAACATAAGAAAGCCCCTTTGCGCCACGCCATCGCGAAACGTAACCCAGATGCACTACGCGAAAAAGGGAATCGTAACGCCCGAGATGGAATACATAGCCATAAGGGAGAACCAGAGAATTGACGAACTCAGAGAAGATTACGGGCAGCTTGCGGATTACCACGAGGGAGTCGATTTCGGTGCCCGCATTCAGAAGAGCCACATAACTCCTGAGTTCGTAAGAGAGGAAGTCGCCTCGGGACGCGCCATAATTCCGAACAACATAAATCATCCCGAAAGCGAACCCATGATAATAGGGCGCAACTTCCTCGTGAAAATAAACGCGAACATTGGGAACTCCGCCGTTACCTCAAGCATCGAGGAGGAGGTCGAAAAAACGGTCTGGGCGTGCAGATGGGGAGCCGATACCATAATGGATCTTTCGACCGGGGATAACATCCACGAAACCAGGGAGTGGATAATAAGAAATTCCCCGGTTCCCGTGGGAACCGTTCCCATATACCAGGCTCTTGAAAAGGTTAACGGAAAACCTGAGGAGCTTACCTGGAAGATTTACAGGGATACCCTCATAGAGCAGGCGGAGCAGGGGGTTGACTACTTCACCATACATGCGGGAGTGTTGCTTCGCTACATTCCGCTTACCGCCAACAGATCTACTGGGATAGTTTCAAGAGGCGGGTCGATAATGGCCAAGTGGTGTCTCTCACATCACAAGGAAAGCTTCCTCTATACCAACTTCGAGGAGATCTGCGAGATAATGAAAGCTTACGACATAGCGTTTTCCTTAGGCGACGGCCTCCGTCCGGGCTCTATAGCCGATGCGAACGACGCCGCGCAGTTTGCTGAGCTTGACACTCTTGGGGAACTTACGCAGATAGCTTGGAAGCATGATGTTCAAGTCATGATAGAAGGTCCGGGACACATCCCCATGCAGATGATACGGGAAAATGTGACCAAGCAGCTTGATATATGCGGAGAGGCTCCCTTTTACACTCTTGGCCCCCTTACAACCGACATAGCGCCTGGGTACGACCACATAACTTCTGCCATAGGGGCGGCAATGATAGGCTGGTACGGAACTGCGATGCTCTGTTACGTTACCCCGAAAGAACATCTCGGTCTTCCCAACAAAAAGGACGTGAAGGACGGGGTTATAACCTACAAGATAGCTGCGCACGCAGCGGATCTCGCAAAGGGTCACCCAACCGCGCAGCTTCGCGACAACGTGCTTAGCAAGGCTAGGTTTGAATTCCGGTGGAATGATCAGTTCAATCTCTCTTTTGACCCTGATACCGCGCGTGAGTTTCATGATGAGACTCTCCCTGCCGAAGGAGCAAAGGTTGCGCATTTTTGCTCCATGTGCGGTCCTAAATTCTGTTCGATGAAAATCACTCAGGATATAAGGGATTACGCAAGAGAGCAGGGTCTTTCAGAGATGGACGCTGTTCAGAAAGGTCTTGATTCCAAGGCAAGAGAATTTGTGGATAAGGGGAAAGAGATATATGTTGAGCATCCAGATTAGATTAGTCAGTAGCAGCCTCTAGTACCAAGATCCCCATTGAAACTAATCGAGTTTTTGTAGTTTTTTGGTATGGTTTCATCAGGGTCAGGTCTTTTCCACTGCAATCCGCGATGGTTTGTTTAGAAATAAGAAATGTTATCGAAACTGCTAGAAAGGTTCTTTAGGGTTGGAAAATCTCCTAGTAGAACAGCAGAAGATTTCTTCGTATTGCTTGCTCATGCATTATTAAGTATATATTTGCAACCTGTTACAAGCTTTTCCGTTCTATGCCCAAGCGAACCGACATAAAAACCATACTGATTATCGGCTCCGGTCCTATAGTTATAGGGCAGGCCTGCGAGTTTGACTATTCAGGCACCCAGGCGTGCAAAGTACTGAAAGAAGAGGGCTACAGGGTGGTCTTGGTGAACAGCAACCCGGCCACCATAATGACCGATCCTGATTTTGCCGACAAGACTTACGTGGAACCGCTTGTTCCCGAAATACTCGAAAAAATAATAGAGAAGGAAAAGCCCGAAGCCCTTCTGCCCACAATAGGCGGACAGACGGCTCTTAACCTTGCCGTTTCGCTTGCCGAGTCGGGCGTGCTCGAGCGCCATGGCGTGGAACTCATAGGCGCTAAAATCCCAGCGATAAAAAAAGCGGAGAACAGGGATCTTTTCAAAAAAGCCATAGCTGACATAGGTCTTGAGGTGCCGAAAAGCGGTGTCGCACATAACATGGAAGAGACTTGGGAAGTTGTGGACGAGATAGGGTTTCCGGTCATCATACGGCCTTCTTTTACCCTTGGCGGAACCGGCGGGAGCGTTGCCTACAACAGGGAGGAATTCCAGGAGTTTGCCAAGGCGGGAATCGAGAGTTCTCCGGCAAGCGAGATACTCATAGAGGAATCCATAGTGGGGTGGAAGGAATTTGAGTACGAGGTAATGCGGGACCACATGGATAACGTCGTCATAATCTGCTCCATAGAAAATTTTGACGCCATGGGTGTTCACACGGGAGACAGCATAACTGTTGCTCCTGCGCAGACCCTTACCGACAAGGAATATCAGCATATGCGCGACGCGTCCATAGCGATAATAAGGGAAATTGGCGTTGAAACCGGCGGCTCTAATATTCAGTTCGCTGTTAACCCCAAAGACGGACGGATGATGGTGATAGAGATGAATCCGAGGGTCTCGCGAAGCTCGGCGCTTGCCTCAAAAGCTACCGGGTTTCCGATCGCCAAGATAGCCGCGAAACTTGCCGTCGGCTATTCGCTCGATGAGATCTCAAACGATATAACGAAGTACACCCCTGCCTCCTTTGAACCGACAATAGATTATGTGGTGGTGAAAATCCCCAGATTCGCGTTTGAGAAATTCCCGCAGACAAGCCCGACCCTCACCACGCAGATGAAATCCGTGGGGGAAGCCATGTCCATCGGAAGGACTTTCAAGGAGTCCCTGCAGAAGGCGATGAGATCTCTTGAGATAGATTCCTACGGTTTTGAGAAGATGTCTTATGATCCGGAAGAGGTAAGAGAGAAACTCAGGGTTCCCTCCCCGAGGAGGCTCTGGTACATAGCCGACGCGTTTCGTCTGGGCATGGAGCTGGAGGAAATTTATTCAATCTCTCACGTAGACCCTTGGTTTCTTCAGAACATCAAGCAGCTCACCGATTTCGAATCGGATCTTGGGGAGAACGGGCTTAACCGTGAAACCATACTTCGGGCCAAGCGCTACGGTTTTTCCGATATTGAGATATCAAAGATTCTTTCCACCGAGGAAGGGAAAGTCAGGGATTTCCGCCTGCGCGAGGGAATCGAGGCTTCTTTTAAGATGGTTGATACCTGCGCCGCGGAGTTCGAAGCCTACACCCCCTATCTCTATTCGACTTTCGAGAGCGAGAGCGAGGCGCTTCCCACGGACAGAAAGAAAGTGGTGATACTCGGCGGAGGGCCTAACCGCATAGGGCAGGGCATAGAGTTTGACTACTGCTGCGTGCACGCGTCTTTTGCGCTCAGGGAAGAGGGGTACGAGGCCATTATGGTTAACTGCAATCCCGAGACCGTGAGTACCGATTACGACACCTCGGACAGGCTTTATTTCGAACCGCTTACGCTTGAAGACACCTTGGCTCTTATAGGAAGAGAAGACCCTTGGGGAGTCATAGTTCATCTGGGAGGCCAGACCCCGCTTCGACTCGCGCTCGCGCTTGAGAGTCAGGGGGTGAGAATAATAGGCACTTCTCCTGAGAGCATAGATCTTGCAGAAGACCGCGACAGGTTCAGAAAGCTTGTTTCTGACCTAGGGCTGCTCCAGCCCCAAAGCGATACCGCGAGAAGCGAGGAGGAGGCCATTGGTATAGCTCGCGACATGGGATATCCGGTCATGGTCCGCCCGTCCTATGTTCTGGGCGGCCGCGCCATGGAGACAGTTTACGATGAGGAATCTCTTAGGACCTACATACACGAAGCTGCGAGCGTTTCCCCGAATCACCCGATACTGATAGACAAGTTCCTAAAGGATGCGAAGGAAGTCGACGTGGACGCGGTTTGCGACGGAAAGACGGTTGTTGTGGGCGGAGTGCTTGAGCATATCGAGGAAGCCGGGGTTCATTCAGGAGACAGCGCGGCGATTCTGCCTCCGTTTTCGATAGAAGCCGAAATTGTCGAGGAGATAAAATCCCAGACGAAAAAACTTGCGCTCTCCCTCGAGGTAAAAGGCCTTGTTAACATCCAGTTTGCCGTAAAGGACGGAGAGGTTTACATAATAGAGGTAAACCCAAGAGCTAGCCGTACCGTTCCTTTCGTGAGCAAGGCCATAGGGGTTCAGCTGGCCAAGATCGGGACCAAGGTGATGATCGGAAAATCTCTTGAGGAACTCGGGTACACAGAAGAAATCGTCCCTGAGCACTACTGCGTAAAGGAATCGGTTTTTCCTTTCGTCAAGTTTCCGGAAGTTGACACGATCTTGGGTCCGGAGATGAAATCAACCGGCGAGGTTATGGGAATTGCTCCCGATCTTGACCAGGCGTTCGCCAAATCCCAGATCGCGGCCGGAAACAGCCTTCCTTCGAGCGGAGTGGCTTTCATAAGCATAAAAGACGAGGACAAGTCCGCCAAGATGCTTGATGTCGCCCGAAGGCTAAGCGACACAGGTTTCGACATAATGGCTACCGGGGGCACATCGGAATTTCTCAATAAAAATGGTATATTTTCCCGGACAGTGAACAAGGTTAAGCAGGGCCGGCCCCACATAGTCGATCACCTTAAAAACGGTGATGTGCAGTTGGTTATAAATACTACTTTCGGGAAAAAGGAAATCGCGCAGTCTTATTCGATAAGGAGGACCGCGCTCGTAAACAACGTTCCTTACTTCACGACTCTTGCCGGCGCAATTGCCGGAGTCGGTGCGATTGAAGCTCTTTTGAGAAGCGGTCTCGAGGTAAAGGCCTTGCAAAGCTACTACTAACGTAATACGGGTACGGGGACGATGACTAAAGCACAGAGGAGAGTTTGATGAGTGCGCAGAGAGTTCTGATTACTCCCGATGGGTGGAAAAAGCTTCGGGACGAGCTTCACAGGCTAAAGACTGTTGAAAGACAGGACGTGATCAAGCTGATAGCGTACGCTAGGTCTCTCGGGGACCTTTCCGAAAACGCCGAATATGAGACGGCCAAGCAGAAACAGTCGTTCATAGAGGGCAGAATACTGGAGATAGAAGGCCGCCTTGGCCGCGCGGAAGTAATTGACCCCGAGAAGATCACTGCCCGGGACAGGGTCGTTTTCGGTCTTACGGTTACGGTGGAGGATGTAGATTCCGGGGATATAAAAAAATACAGGCTTGTGGGAGAAGATGAATCCGAGCCCGAAAAAGGTTTTATATCCGTTACCTCCCCGGTTGGCAGCGCGCTTGTCGGAAAGAGAGTTGACGACGAGATACAGGTCAGGGTTCCTGGGGGGATTAAGGAATTTTTGGTTCTTAGTATAGAATAATGTTTTGGTATGGGCGGCCCGGTTGACAATCTTAGGAAATTCATACTGTTTTCAATTGCCTTCCATGTTCTTATATCTTTTGCTTGGGGGAAAATTGTCGTGCAGAGAAGCGTTCCCGTGTACGGTGATCACATAGAGGTTTCCCTAAGGCATTTTGAATTCAAAAAACCCGCACCCGCGAAAAAAGTTGTAAAGAAAAAGAAGGTTGTCGAAAAGAAAAAGGAAAAAACTGTAAAAAAAGTGGAAAAGTGGGATGATTCCCTGGCGCTGAAAAAGGAAGAAAAACCCTCTCAGGCCGCAGAACCCGAAGAAGATTATGCCACCGCGAGACCCTCTTACGGTTTTACCCCCAGACCCGGCTACCCCGCGGTTGCCATAAGACGTGGTTACGAGGGAAGCGTGCTGCTCAACGTGCGTGTGCTTCCAAACGGTAAGCCTGAGGAAGTAAGCATTTTCAGATCCTCTGGTCACAAGGTTCTTGATAAAGCCGCTTTGAAAGCGGTAAAAAGATGGAAATTCGTTCCGGCGCAAAGAGGCTTCAAGGCGGTCTCAAGCTGGGTTAAGGTTCCGATAGAGTTTCGACTGGAGGGAGGCTGAGCCGTCGGCCGGGAACTTGCGGGATTTTCTTTCAGAATCGGAATACTTTGTCTCTTTCATGAGAAATTATCTGGGCGTATTCGTTATATCTTTTTTGGTCGTGTCGCTTGACCAGTTGACCAAGTGGCTTGTTAAGGCGCACGTCCCGTTTCTATCGAGAATAAACGTGTTTTCTTGGTTTGATATAACGCATTTGCGAAACCCGGGAATTGCATTTGGCATGTTAAGCGACATGCCCGAGAGTGTAAGGTTTTACTTTTACGTCATTGTCTTTGTTTTGGTGCTGGTCGTGATCTTTTTCTTTCTTCGCAAGCTGGGCGAGGAGCAGAGAGTTTTTCGGTATGCACTGGCTTTGGTGCTTGGGGGAGCGATTGGAAACTCCATAGACAGGTTTGCCTACGGATACGTGACTGATTTTATCGCGGTCTACTGGCCGGGAAACCCCGGTCTTCTCTGGCCTCCTTTTAATGTGGCCGATTCAGCGATTACGGTCGGAGCGATTTCGGTTCTCATTTTCGGAGTTTTGGGACGAAGTAAGGAGAGCGCGGATGTTTAGCGGGATAGTTGAAGACATTGGAGCGGTCCGGGCGCTTGAGAAAAAAGACAAGGGCGCTCTTTTAAGAGTAGGGGTTCAGAAAATTGACGCCGGGGAACTGATTCTTGGAGAGAGCGTGGCTGTAAACGGCGTGTGCCTTACGGTGGTTTCAGCGGGGGACGGGGGTTTTTCCGTTGACGCGTCCCACGAGACCCTCTCCCAGACGAATCTTTCCGGCCTTCGGGCGGGAAGCGGAGTAAATCTTGAGAGATCTCTTCGGGTAGGAGACAGAATGGGCGGACATATAGTTACGGGTCATGTGGATGGGGTTGGCATAGTTCAGTCTATTACTCCGGTTGGAGAATCCCGGGTTTTTTCTTTTTCGATTCCCGATTCCCTCGCAAAATATGTAGTCGAAAAAGGATCGGTTGCCGTTGACGGCGTAAGCCTCACCGTTAATTCGGTAAAGGGCACTGAGTTTTCGGTAAACATAATTCCCTACACGCTTCGGGAAACGACGTTTTCTGAGTTTCGCCAGGGCCGGGAAGTTAACATAGAGTGCGACATAATAGGCAAGTACGTTGAGAAAATGCTCTCCGGCGAAAACGCTCCCGCCGGGGGTTCTCCTGTCGGAAGAAAACTTTAGAGTGATTTGAACGAGAAACGACACATTTTCCTTGCGGGATTCATGGGGGCCGGCAAAACCAGCGTCGGCCAGGACCTTTCCCGAAAGCTGCAAATGGATTTCTATGATCTTGACAGTGAAGTGGAACGGGCCCAGGGGCTTTCGGTGACCGAAATTTTCGAAGCGGGCGGAGAGGAGAGTTTCAGACAGAAAGAAACCGAGATGCTCGTGAACCTCTCGCGGAAAACATCCCCGGCCGTGATTTCAACTGGAGGAGGAGCGGTCCTGAGGCAGCAAAACCGCGACATAATGGACGCCTCGGGCGAGATCTTCTATCTGAAGGCGGATATCGATACTCTTTGGAACAGGGTAAGGCGCAAGAAGGGAAGGCCGCTTCTTGATGTTGAGGACCCCCGTGCTGAGTTTCGGGAGCTTTTTATGAAGAGAAAAGACATTTACGAAGGCTTGCCGCATGTTGTTTTTACGGATGATATGAGTATTTCCGAAGTTGCTGATAAAATAGTCGGGATGCTGAAATGAAGCTGGAGGCTTTAACTATGAAGAAATCTGTTTTCTTGTTTTTTGCTGCTTGTTTTTTGGTTGTGGTTTCCCTTTCATGTGCGAAAGTTGAGGAAGACGACGAAACCTCTGGACTGGTGTCGGGCGAAAGCGCCCCGGAGCTTCTTTCTTCCTCAAGCCCCCCGGGAACCTTTCCCTCGCTCTCTGGTCTTGTCGAAAAACAGAAACATTCTGTCGTTAATATAAGTACCACAAGTGTCGTAAAACAGGGGCCCATGTTTCCTGATTTCGGTGAGGGAGACGTTTTCGAGGAGTTTTTCAAGAGATTCTTTCCGAACGACCGGGAGCGGGAATTCAGAAAAAAGGGTCTGGGTTCCGGGTTTATAGTCAGCAAAAACGGCTACATAGTTACTAACAACCATGTGATCAGCAAGGCAGAAGATATACAGGTCGTCCTCTACGACGGGTCGAGGTATACGGCCGAAATTGTCGGACAGGATGTAAAGACAGACCTCGCGGTCCTGAAAATAAAGCCTGAGAAAAAACTTAAGCCCGTTGTTTTCGGGGATTCGGACGGGCTTAGAATCGGAGACTGGGTTATGGCAATCGGAAATCCCTTCGGACTCGGCTACACAGTCACGGTCGGAATAGTGAGTGCCAAGGGAAGATCCTTGGGTCTTGGGGCCTATGATGATTTCATTCAGACCGATGCGTCCCTTAACCCCGGAAACAGCGGAGGCCCGCTTTTTAACCTAGGGGGAGAGGTGGTCGGGGTTAACACCGCGATAGCAGCCAGAGGTCAGGGAATAGGTTTTTCTATCCCGGCCAGCATGGCCAAGGGGGTCATATCCCAACTCATGGAAAAAGGGGAAGTGGTAAGAGGATGGCTGGGAGTCATTATTCAGCCTATAACGCAGGAGATTGCCGAGAGCATGGGTCATGAAAGCACCGACGGGGCCCTTATATCCGATATAAGCCCGGGAAGTCCTGCGGAGAAAGCGGGCCTTAGAAGGGGAGACGTGGTAGTGGAATTTGACGGAGAACCCATAAAGGAGTTTACGTCTTTGTCCAAACTCGTGGGGATCAAAGCCCCTGGCACTTCATCTAAAATCACCGTTCTCCGCGACGGGAAGCGTAAGGATATTTCCGTTGTTCTCGGCAGTATGCCGGATGAACAAACTCCTGCCGAGTCCCGGCGGGACTCGGATATTGAATTAAGCGATATTACCCCGGATATCGCTGCGCGATTCGGTGTTGAGGATAAAGCCGGAGTGCTGGTTACGAACGTAAGCCGCGGCGGTTCCGCCTGGGAAGCGGGATTTCGTCCCGGGGACGTGATACTTGAGGTTGACAAGAACCCCGTGGCGAACCTTGGGGACTACAACAAGATCGTGAGTGGCCTTAAGCCCGGAAAGCAATATCTTTTTCTGGTAAAGAAACGCAAAAACACCATTTACATCGGCTACGCCGTCAAAAAAGAACAGTAGCCGCGAGCTTCTGGTAATTATTCTTTGGAGATGATTTTCTTTCGGAATTCCTCAGGCATCCGAACGGTTTTCCTTTCTTTGTAGTCGAAAAACACGAGCGAAGTTTTCACCCTGGCGACCTCTTTGCCGCTTTTTTCGTTCACAAGCGCGTAGATAAGCTCGAGAAAGTGGTTGCCGTACTCGCCGATGCCGATGCTTATTTCTATTACGTCTCCGTAGAATGCCTCTGAACTGTAGGTGATTCCCACATCTCCCATTATGATTCCCACTCCCTCTATGTCCCCTTCGGTGTAGCCGTGTTTCGTGAGAAATCTTACGCGGGCCTCATGCGAGAGGGTGAGCACTGAGTCGTGCCCGAGATGAGAACCGTAGTTTATGTCGTCTATCCTTATCGGAATTTGCGTTGAGAAGATGAATTTGCTCGGGAGATCTATTTTTATTCTGGACATTTTTACGGGTTTTCCTCCTGAATATATCAGTATTTTCGCGGCTAGAAAACAATTGGTTGCTTTTTACTTTTAAGGGGTTATAGTCATGCTCCAATAATTGTTCCATAAATTTTTCTAGGAGGCAGAATCAGATGGAAGAAAGGACAGAAAAGGAGCATGTCAGTAACCACGTTGATATTGAATCCAAGAGATTTTTCTTTGACGTTAAGGAAAATCACAAGGGTCAGTACCTTAGGATTACCGAACTAAGCGGTGGCAGATCCAGCATAGTGGTTCCTTTTGAAGGAATAGAACAGTTCAGGGACAAGCTGGTCGAAACGATAAAAGAATCCCTCGAGTTAGTGGGAAGCTAAGAAGTTTCCAAGCGCTTCAATCCCTCCCCCATTAGGGCATAAGCTTTTTACATAACCGCTTTTGCCTTTATCACTCTGAGTTTTATATGATTTGGGTCGGGAAGTTTGCTTATAAATCCGACCTGAACATTTCTGAGCCACATTACCTGTTTCGGAGCGAGAACTTCTTCTATCTTGAAGCGGTTTGATCCGAAAGGCGTATTTGAGGATTTGAAAAACTCTATTTCAAACTCTATTTTCTCATAAGTAATGTCGCTTATATTCTCGATGACGAGCTTGCTGAGCGTCGCGGTCGCACCGGGGATTCCGCTTCCCCATTTAAACTCCCTTATGACTATATCGTGCTTCGGGAAAGGTTCTCTGAGCTCTTCCTGAGAAAGTTCCGTGGTCTTGTCCACAGCCGACCTGGCCGGAGGGGAGACGCTCCCGGTTTCATCGCTGTAGCTGTTTTCGGGTTTATCGGAAGATGATGTTTCTTGCTGCGGTTCAGCTTTTTTTTCTCCGTCTTTTTTTCTAAGTATGCTCACGGAGCTGATTTTTTCTTTTATCCTCTGACCGAGGCTTCCCCCGCCCGAGAGGATATACTTTAGCTCCTTTGTTGATATCGCCTCGGCTCCGGAGATAGCGATCGATCTTTCAAGGGCGTTCGGACTCGAGAAGCCGACGTTTATTCCTGTAAAGGTTCTTTCTTCTCCGGCGGGAAGAACATCGTGTATTGTCACCGAAGAAAGATGGGTGCTTCCCGGTCCGTCTCCCCCGTCTTTTTCCGTTAGAAGTATCCTTATGTTTTTTAAGTGGATTTCTCCGGTGTTCTCAAGGGTGATTTCCGTTATGAAGCCTTCCGTTCCAAAGCTTGCGCCTTCAAACTCCCAGTTTTTTATGAAAATTACGCTCTCGGCGCTTTCAAGCGAAGAACTTTTCGATAGCTCGGCACCCTTTACTATCGCCTCGGAATCTTCAAGATCCGAGTTCATAAGCCCCAGATCCAGGTCGAAGAAGGTTCTCTCTTCTCCGGCGGGCAGTTCCTCGGGTATTGTTCCCTGAAGCGAGCCCAGAAGTTTGCCGGTTCTCGTAAACAGATCGACCCTGATTTTGATGTTCTTGTAGCTGTTTTTACCGGAGTTTGCGACGGTTATTGCCCCAAGCGTCGCCATGCGTCCGACTCCGTAGGATTTCCACGAGTAGTCTTTTACGCTGAGCTCCGCCCGCGGATTTGCCTGTGCATAAGCCACCTCCGCCTGCGGAGAAAGGAGAAGCGGAAAAAGCAGAACAGCAAGAGTGATTGTCGTAGCGTGGATTATGCTTTTCATCAGGTCTGAAAAAGTATTTATAATAATATAACGGAGAGTTTTTGTTATGGAAGTTCCTGGAGGGAGCTTTTTTTCTTGAGATATCTTCCAGAAAAGTTATAAATTAGAACAGCTAACCGGCAACCGAAGGTTCTTTCGCCACACGATTCGCCGTAACTCATAGAAACAGCAGGTTTTTTCAATGGCAGTTTATATATTACTCAGCAGACTTACTCCCGAGGGCAGAAAAACCGTAAAGGAACGGCCCGGGAGAATAAAGGAAGTCGACAAGGAACTTGAAGGTATAGGAGTCAGAGTTATCGAGCAGTATGCGACTCTGGGAAGGTACGATTTTGTAAACATTGTGGAGGCGCCCGATAACGAGACCATAGGAAAAGTCTCTGTGGACCTCTGTTCCAGGGGGACGGTCGAACTGATAACCCTTCCGGCGGTTTCGGTCGAATCTCTGGTGGAGTCCCTTAACAGAACCAGGACGAAAAAAATGCCTCCCGTACCGTCCGGGGAAGATAAAGATGTTTAAGAAATATTTCGGCGTGGTAGAAGAACAGTCGCAGGATGTTTTCGGGACCCATGCGAAAAAAACCCTCTCGGTTTTTTCATTTTTCTCGGTTGCCGCGGTCATCCTACCCCTTGCCATACTCGTCCTGTTCATTGTGCTGAAACTTTTCTAAAGTATTAATGGCAAAAATCAGAACACTTCCGGATGTCCTTGTCTCCAAGATAGCTGCCGGAGAAATAGTCGAAAGACCCGCTTCTGTAGTAAAAGAGCTTGTTGAAAACTCAATTGACGCAGGGGCCACCAGAGTATCCGTACATCTTGAGGCTGGAGGCAAGAGACTTATAAGGGTGGTTGATAACGGTCACGGGATGTCTCGTGATGATGCCCTTATGAGCATTGAACGCCACGCCACGAGCAAAATAAGGGATATAGACGATCTTTTCTCGATAGGGACTCTCGGTTTTCGCGGTGAGGCGCTTCCGAGCATAGCCAGCGTTTCAAGGTTCAGAATGATAACCACCGCCGAGGGTTCGAAATCCGGCACGGAAATCTACATTGAAGGCGGAATCATGAGAAAAGTTAAGGAGACGGCGTCTCCCGTGGGGTCTTCCGTCGAGGTTAAAAACCTCTTTTTCAACACGCCGCCGCGACTTAAGTTTCTGAAAAGACCGGAGACCGAGCTTGGCAGGGCTCTTGAGGTTATCCAGCGCGAGGCCCTTTCAAGACCTGGGGTGTCTTTTGAGATTTTCTCAAACGGAAGAAATATCCATCGCTACGGCGCAAGCGAATCTTTTTCGCAGCGCGTAGCGCAGATAATCCCCGGCACATCCCTTTACGAGATAGACTTTGAAGACGAAACCCTTGCGCTGCGCGGCTTCCTGGGAAGCCCGCTGGATCCCCGCTCCTCGATGCGCAGGCTGTTTACTTACGTGAACACAAGACCCGTTAGGGACCGTTTTATAAACAGGATCATAATGGATTGCTACGGGAGGATGGTTGAAAAGGGGAGGTATCCCCAGGGGGCGGTCTTTATTAAGAGGGACCCTGCATTGGTGGATGTTAATGTGCACCCGACCAAAAACGAGGTGATGTTCGAGGGCCAGTATGAAGTTGGCCAGAGCATTCGCCGTGCGATCGGCGGCATGCTTGCCGACGCCCCGTGGATGAAGGGCTACAGGGAAAGAACACAGAAGGCTCTTGGAGATTTTTACGAGAAACAGAAAGACTCAGGGGCTCCCCAGAGGAATGATTACCCCGCAGCAACATCTTCAGCGAAAACAGCTTCCGCGCAAACCTCTTACAAGTCTGAACCGGCGCCTCCTTCCCACGGCGGCGCTTCCGCTGTACCCGAAAAGTCTGCAGAGACCGCAAAAGGGGACATGTTCTCCGACGGCTTTTACTCAAGCCTCAAGTTTCTCGGACAGGTCGGAAAGCTGTATCTTGTATGCGAAAGCCTAGATGGAATCATTCTTATTGACCAACACGCAGCCCATGAGCGGGTTAACTTCGAGAGAATAAAAAAATCCTATCTCGAAGAAACTTCCTCCTGCTCCCAGGAACTTCTGATTCCCGAAGTGGTAGAACTTACGGTTCGGGAAATCAATACGGCGCGGCAGTTTGCAGACGAGATGCAGAGGCTTGGCTTTAATTTTGAGATTTTCGGAGAAAACGCGGTCAGGATAAAATCCGTTCCGGGGTTTTTAAGGAACTCTGATTACGCCCGGGTTTTTAGCGATCTGTTCGACGAGCTCGAAGGTTTCGGTGATCCAAAGAGCCTGGTGGAACATCTGGACACGGTGTGCGCCACAATGGCGTGCCACAGTTCGATAACCGCAAACCGTACACTCTCGGAGCAGGAGGCAAGGAATCTTTTTGCGGATATGGACGCTTCGGAGAATCCGCACGCCTGTCCTCACGGCCGGCCGGTTGCGACCCGGATATCGTACAATATGCTTGAGAAGATGTTTAAAAGAACCTGATTCGGACGGTTTTTACATGGTGATGGTAAGCCGAAGTTTCCGAGAAAAATTACTCTTTGCAAATATCATAAAGGAGGATCAAATCCGAAATGGCTGTTGTTGAGACGAGTCGTTTTCACAAGGGGATGAAGATCGAGACCGAAGGGGCGATCTGGGAGATAGTTGAGTACAAGCATTCTAAGATGGCGCAGAGAAGCCCGATAGTTACCGCGAGGCTCAAAAATATTGCTACTGGAGCCGTCAGGGAAATGAAATTCCGCGCTGGAGATACGTTTAACGTTCCCGACATCCAGAAAAGGACGATGCAGTATCTCTACAGGGACGATTCAATGTTTTACTTCATGGATTCCGAGACTTTTGACCAGTTCCCGTTCAATGCGGACATAATAGGGGACACTGTGAAGTTTCTAAAAGAACAGCAGGAAGTCGTCGTTCAAATGCACGAGGGAGAACTCATAGGCGTGGAGCTTCCCACTGCAGTTGTCTTCGAGGTTACGCACACGGAACCCGGAGTAAAGGGAGATACGGTTTCAAGCACTACGAAACCGGCGACCATAGAAACCGGAGCGGTGGTGGCAGTCCCTCTTTTTATTAATATCGGGGACATGATAAAAGTTGATACCAGAAACGGGAATTATCTCGAAAGGGCGAAATCTTAAGCTAAGACTGCTCTGTTATTAACCACACACTATTTTCCGAAAGGGTCCTCAAGTTCCGGATGCCAGAGTCTGAAGTGTTCTTTGTGCAGGTCGTGGTATGAATCTTTCTGGAAGTACTTGTCGTAGAACTCAAGATCAAGATGGTGGGCTTGGAATACCAGCCGAACGAACATCGGGTCAAGAAAAGCCGGGAATCTTCCGTAGTTCTCATGCACATAGGTGCAGAAATCCTTTACTATCTGTATCCTGACTTCGGAAGGATGGTATTCGTCGCGCAGGATCGAGGCGGGATCTCTGTAGGGAAACGGGTTGTCTTCCTTCCAGAACTCCCCTCTTACCTCGAGAAATTTATCAACCGCTTCGCCCATGTCCGCCACGTAGGGAGGGCAGAGGGATTCGAAAACTCCGTCTCTTCCGACGGGATACGGCGGATTGGTGCTCCGAAGACTTTGCTCCGGCTGGACGAACCGGAACCCGAGTCCCTTGTGGGAAGGGTCTAGCCCGAGGGCGTAATGGGGCAGCAGTCCCGTAAATGTCCAACCTCCGAGACCCAGAGCCTGCAGCGCGAGATTCATGTTCTGGCTTATGAAGGCCTGTTCCACATTGAGCGTGGTCAGCACCCTTAATTCCAGATCAAACAGAGAAAGCCTGACGTCGTTTCTGATGTAGCCTTTTTCTATCCATTTATCAAGACCGCACGACCTTCCCCCGTTGAGTTCGTCAATAATGTTAAAACCGTACTTCGCCCCAAAATATATGAACAGAAGCACCATGTACTCAACGGTGGTATTGGTCACCGGGATGAAAAAGCTTGTCCCCGGTTTATTGGTGTTCCAGGCGTTAAAGTCAAAAAGGCCGGGCTCTCCTTTGGGAAGATCCGCTCTTTGGTTTTCAAGGGTAATTCTGCTTGCCCTGAAAAGCTCAAGTATTTTTTCAAGCTGTTTTTCCCTCTCAAGTGACATGAAGATCGAGGTGTCGGGGGGCATCAGGTCAAAAAGCCGTACCATGTAGACCCCTTCGTCATTTGTGTAGAAAAGCTCGGTCGAATGGGAGTTACAGGAGCACGGCCAGCTTCTCCCTGTCCACTGGAAAAGCCATGATATGCCGGTTCTTGGAAGGTCCCCCAGGGAGAGACCCGTGGTTCCCGTGCCCGCCCAGATCAGGAAAGCCTCTTCAAGTTCGGAAAGAGGAACCGAGTCGTGAGAGGAACTGTAAGCCAGATTCCCCTCGGGAATTTCCATGCCGAGGCCGAAACGCCGCGATCTTCTTGAAAATATGGAGTCCAGAAGACTGAAGTTTATGGCTTTCTCAAAGCCTTTGGGGATTTTCATTTGTCCGCTCTTTTAGGAGGTCTGGCGAGAAACGGCTGGATTCTGGTCAGTTGCTGAGGCCTTTGCATTCCTCGCAGATTCCGCTGAAAAGTACCGAGTATCCGAGAATTTTGTAATTGTCTATTTGGGGGTCAAGTTTCGAATAAGCTATGGAATCGTCGTAGAGGTCCTCTATCTTTTTGCATTTCACGCATACGACGTGATGGTGAGGTTCCATGTTGGCGTCGTATCTGGCGGCGTGATACAGGGTGTTCACTACGGATATCAGTCCCATTCTCTCAAATGTTTCAAGGGTTCTGTACACAGTGGTAAGAGATATGTTCGGGTAGTAATCCTTTATGTTCTTGTAGATCATTTCGGTGCTCGGGTGCTGCATGCTTCCCGCAAGCTCCTTGTATATCGCTATTCGCTGGGGAGTTACTTTGAGCCCCAGTTCTTTGCTTCTTTTTATGAATTGCGATATCTTGTTTTCGGTTCTGGGTTCCGAATTTTTCATAATCTGTCCCTTGATGGAAGTTAAAACAGACCAGTCTCAGTGTACCTTAAAAGTGTTTAAGTCTCAAACCGCGCACCATGGAAAAAACCGCGATTGAGTTTATGAAGAAAAACAGGGTCGTGGCCGTTATAAGGGCCGCCAGTTACGAAAAATCTCTTGAATTTGCAAGGGCATGCGTTGACGGCGGGATAAGAATCATAGAAGTCATATCAATCTCTCCAGGGTCTGAAAGACTTCTTCGGGAACTTGCCTCTCGGGACGGAATATGCGTCGGGGCGGGTACGGTTCTTGACCGCAGTTCTGCCGAGCGGATGTATGACAGAGGGGCCCGCTTCATAGTTTCTCCGCATACCGACCCCGCGATAATCGAATATTGCCGCAAAAACGATATCACGGTTATTTCCGGGGCGTTTACATCCTCCGAGATGGTTAACGCCCGTAACATTGGAGCTGACTTCGTAAAGATATTTCCCGCTTCGAGTTTCGGCCCGGGTTACGTGAAGGCCATAAAGGAGCCTCTCGGATTTATGGATATCATGGTCACCGGAGGAATTACCGCGGACAACATCCAGAATTATTTCTTGGCGGGAGCCGCGCTTGCCGGAGTGTCTACCGCGCTTTTGAGCGGAGGAGACGACTATCAGTCAATAAAACAGAGGGCCGAGGAGTTCTCCCGGTTCTCCGCGTGAAAATGAATACAAAGCCCCGGGCAAGGGAGTTTTATCTTGATTCGATAGACGAGGTGTTTGCCGAGATCTTTTTTCTTTTCGGCGGCCGCTTTGACGTTCAGATGGAAATTGTTTCTGAGACCTCGCTTGTAAGCGCTTTTTTTTCACGCCGCAGCCTGGCAGTTGATCAGGAGGGGGCGGTTGACTTTGAGCTTTGCGCCTTTGAGTGTTCGGGTGTCGCCGCGGAAGATCTTGAGGAGTATCTCGGGACCCCAGTGCATACGAGCAGCGCGCTTGAGTTCTTCGACTATGTTTTTTCCCAAAGACCGGAAGTTTCCTGCGGCGTGGATTTTGCGGGAAACAGCTGGATGATAGCTGTTGAGGGTTAAGAACAGTCCTTATTTTTTTCGTTAGGCGTCCGCAAAAACGGAAGATCTCTTTTTTGATGCGCAGACAGATGGGTTGTCTCTAGAACCTTTCCAGAATTTCGTAATAGGTATTTCTCTGCGCGGGGTTAAACCCGGCACTTTTTATCATGTGAACAAGTTCGTCCACAGTTGAGCGAATCTTGTTCTCGGCACAGCCCAGGACGTTTTCGTCGTAAAGAGTTCCGCCGAGGTCGCTTGCGCCGTAATGCATGGACATTGACCCCATCTTCTTTCCCTGGGTAAACCACGAGCCTTGGACATGCTTGAAGTTATCAAGAAATATCCTGCATACAGATAGAACCCTCAGGTATCTCTCCCCGCCGACCTCGTCTTTTATTCTTTTCTCAAGCAGAGTGTTCTTGGGCTTAAACGTCCACGGAATGAAAGCCAGGAAATTCCCCGTCTCATCCTGAAGTTCTCTTATTCTAGAGAGGTGCTCTATTATGTCCTCATCCCGTTCAAGATGGCCGAACATCATGGTCGCGGTTGTTTTAAAGCCCGTAAGGTGAGCTTCCCTCGTGATTCTCATCCAGGTGTCGGCATCTATCTTGAGAGGGCTTATAGCCCTTCTCGCCCTGTTGGATAGCACCTCGGCTCCGCCTCCTGGTATTGTTCTTAGCCCTGCGTCCCAGAGGCTTTGCAGCACGTATTTTGTGTCGAGATTTTCATATTTGGCAATAGCGGCTATCTCCGGGGCGGAGAAGGCGTGGAGATGAAGATCTGGTATCTCCTTTCTGGCCCTTTTTACGATTTCAATATAGTAGTCAAGCTTCAGTTCCGGGTTATGGCCTCCCTGCAGAAGAACTGTAGTGGCGCCGTTATGGTAAGAGGTGCGCATTATTTCGATCACTTTGTCGACGCTCAGGGTGTAGGCGTCGTATGCGCCCGGTGGCCTCCAGAAGGCGCAGAAAAGGCACTCCGTGTCGCACACGTTCGTGTAGTTGGGGTTCGTGTCCGCGACGAAGGTCACTATGTTCTCCGGGTTAAACTTTTTCCTTACTATATCGGCCAGGGAACCGAGCTGGAGCAGGTCGGCTTTCCCGAGAAGCAAAGCGGCTTCATCGGTCGATATCCGCTTACCCTCAAAAACCTTCGCGTAGATGTTTTCAAGCGAACCCATAGAGAAAACTAATAAAGCTAATAGCAGAGGCAAAGTCAATTCTGCGTGCGGTGTTCCTGAAGCCACCTTCGAAACAGGTGTGGGCAGAAAGTTTCCCGCAACTGAGAAAAAACACAGGATTGAACGTAGTTTCTGGGAGGTTCGAGTTAGCGGCATGCCAGGCAGTTTGGCAACGTGTTATTTCAACGGTTAATCCCGGTTTGCAATCTTCATAGCTCGATAAAATATATGTACTATATTCTTTTAGGAGTTCTAAATACCCATGATCAGAATCTCAGTCATTGCTGCTTTTTGGATGCTGGTGACGGCATGTTTTGCGGGGTCTCCGGCACCGCCTCCGTCCGCGGTTGTCCCAGCGGACCCGTGCGACGATAAAGCGCCGGTTGTCACTCGTGGAAGTCTCGAGCAGACCAGCGAGACTGATCCTGTAATTCTGGCCCGTCGCATCAACGAAACGGGGTCAGAAATCCCGAGTTTTCCCGGAGACGGTCTGATCGACGAGATAGGGCGGGTCTTGGGGTTAATACGTGCTGTCTCCCCGGAGATGGCAGAGGTGAATGCACGTCCAAAATGGGAACCCGGGACACTGATTCTGGGTCTGGAACCGTCTTTGTTTGAAGCTGTGTCCGTTGGTCTGCCCGAAGAGGGGGCCTCCGGCCCTTTTTGTACCGGGTACCTGGAATTTGATGCTCTTAATGCGGCGGTTGGCCTTCAAGGCGTGGAAATTCTTCCTTTTGAATATGCATTCGCCATCGTGATCAGGTTTCACCCGCGCGAGCACGTCCATTCCGCGGCCATATCATATCATGGGATAGAAGGAATCATCTACGCCCAGCCTGAATTCATATTGGGAGATGGTTCCGATATTGAGGTGCTGTGGTCGGACGGAAAATGGTACACGGTGTTTCGCAAGGCGTGGGGTGATTGTCCGTCCGGCTGTATTTTTTCAGAACTCCACTTCTTTGTCGAGCATGAAGGTGACATCGAACGAATTGATCCGGAGCACACGGAGCAAATTGGTGAGTTTGCCCAATTTCTTGCGGAGCGCGGCTGGATGCAGCGACCCGAAGGACAATAGCTGTTTGCCGGTTAACTTGTTGTGCAGAGGCAGGCAGTCTTGTTTTCTTTTGCTGTGTATTTTGATCCATTTTTGTTATCCTGTTTGAAAAGGTTCTGCCCGGTTGTACGTCTGCGGTTTTCCCTCTCGTGGTGGGTACGCACCGGGGTTTCGGAATCGAAGATTGATATGTGCTTAGGTGTATGGCTTGAAGAAATTCCCTGAAAAAAATCTTCTTCTTTTTTTTCTTCTGTTTTGTTTTTCCTGTGCCGGTACGGGATTTTTCGTTGACCCTAACCGGGGTCTTGAAAGCGTGGACCAGGAGAGTGCCTATTACTACTTTGCGCTTTCGACGCTTTATCTGCAGGAAGGAGACCTGCCACGCGCGGTAGAGAACCTTGAGATGGCGGAGCGGATCGATCCCCGGTCTTCTGAGATAAAATACCGCTTCGGTCTGGTTTACATGATTCTTAATATGCCTGAGAAGGCAGTTGCCAAGTTCACGCAATCCATTGTTCTTGATCCGTCAAACTCTCCGGCTTACAGAGATCTTGCCCGCATCTACCTTGCATACCCTGCCGAAACTATGAAGAAGAGGGGCAAGAAATTTCTCCTTAAGGCAGCTGAGATTGATCCCGAGGATAAGGAAACTTATCTGCTTCTTTGTGCGACCGAATTGTATTCCGGCAACCTTGAAAAGGCGGAACAATACGCTCAGAAAAGCCTTTCAATAAGCCCAACCGATGTTATGGGCCACTTCTACCTTGGAAGCATTGCCTCCAGAAGAAACGATCTTGACACCGCGGTAAAGCACTACAAAAGGGCACTTGAAATCCAGCGGACATACTACCCTGCCTTCGTCGGGCTTGTTGAAACCCTCGAGAAGGCGAAAAGAATCGAAGAGGCCATAGAACAGTACGACTCTGCGATCAGGAAATTCGCCCCTTACCGCGATGTTTTCATTTCCTATGGAAACATGCTCTACCGCAACCGCAGATTAGAGGAAGCCATCAAACAGTACCGCAACGCGAAGGCTGCGGACCCTGACAATCCCGAGATCAAGTTCAGAACCGGTCTTCTTTACCTTGAAAGCGGCAGTTATGAGGAAGCGGTTGGAGAACTGGAACAGGTTCTTACGCGCTTGCCGGCACATTTCGAGGCAAAATACTACTCTGCCGTCGCCCACACTAAGCTGGGGCGGTATTCCCGGTCAAGGAAACTTCTCGATTCTATACCCGAAGGCTCTCCGCTTCACGTAGATGCGGTTGTCCACAGGGCCTATATACACGAACTTGAAGGTTCGGCGCAAAAATCGATTGAGATACTGAAAGCGCTTTACGAAAAAAACCCCTACGAGTCCAAGGCCGTGAATTCCCTTGGTGAACTCTACGGAAGACAGGGAAGGCAGGAAGACTCGATCTCCTTGTACGGCAGGTATCTTGAAAAACATCCCGACGACGAATCAGTTCTCTATTCGCTCGCCGTTTCCTATTACTACAGCGACCGTATACCGGAAGCGATTTCAGTAATGGGAGATGTAATTGGCAGGAATCCTGAAAACTTCGACGCGATGAACTTCATAGGGTACACCTACGCCGAGCGCGGGGAAAAACTTGATTATGCCGAGGAGCTCATAAACAAGGCATTAGATCTCGCTCCCGGCCGGGCTTATATAATTGACAGTCTCGGTTGGGTTTACTACCAGAGAGGCGATTTCACCAAGGCCCTCGAATACCTGCTTCGCGCCTCGGAGATTTCCCCGCCCGACCCGGCTATCCTGGAGCATGTGGGCGCTGCATACGAAAAACTCGGCAAAACAGAACTTGCGGTGGAGAATTACACAAAGGCTCTTGAACTTCTGGATTCTAAGAAGCTGTTTACGGTTGAAGATAGAAAAATCCGCACAAGGCTCCAGGAAAAATTAAAGGAATTCGGGCGCGATGAGGCGTAGCTGGGTTTTTATTCCACTTGTCCTTCTCTTTTTTTCCTGCGCCGGCAAATTCCCGCCTGAAGTTGCCGAGCACCCGAACTTCTCTGCCGTATTGGCGAAGGCAAAGCAGACCCAGCAGGGCTTTACCTCAATAAAAGCCAGGGGGAGGGTCTCGATAAAATCCCCGCAGGCGAAAATTGTCTTCGATCAGGTAGCTACAGTTTCCCGCCCGGAGTTTTTCAGAATTTCGATTTTTGCTCCTTTCGGCGAAATGCTCGCAAGGGTTGTTTCTGACGGGAAAAGCGTGAGAATGAAAACCAACTGGGAAGAGCTGGTTTTTGAGAACGCAGAGGATTTCAGGCTTTCCTATCTTTATCCGGGAATCCCTCCTCAACTTGGCGTTGGGGACATTGTAAACTTTCTGCTCGGGGGATCTCCCTTTGTCATTCCCAAGGAAGGTTATTCCGCACGGGCGGGGAATAAAGAAGGGGAGATAGTTTTCGTGTTTTCAGGGAAGGAACCTGTTCGGGTCACGGTTGATACCCGGAGAAACTTCATAACCGGAGTGGAGGGTACACTTGCCGACGGAGAGAAGGCCAGAATAGAATTCTCTCTGCCGAAACGGATTGCCTCGGATACTTATTTTCCGAGAAAACTGCTGTTTGAGACCGCTGACTACAGTCTCAGCGTGAATTATGACGAGAATTTACGGGTAGACTCAAAGGCGGATTTTTCTTTGTCCCGCCCTGGGGAGGAACGGTGAATTGTCGCAAAAACCGCTTGTAAGAAGCTTCGTAATAAAAAACCAACTGGGTCTCCACGCCAGAGCGGCAGCGGTTCTGGTCGCACTGACCAGCAGATTCAGTTCCAGTATAATGATAAGCAAAGACAGCTTCGAGATAGACGGAAAAAGCATACTGGGCGTTTTGTCCCTTGCCGCCATTTGCGGTACGGAAGTTGCGGTTACGATAGAGGGGGAGGATTCGGAGTTTGCCATGGAGGAAGTCTCCCGTCTGATTGAAAGCGGTTTCGGAGAGGGAGTCAATCCGGGAAACTGAGTTGACGGCATTTTACAAACAGGACAAACTCAGACCCGGTTTTTAGAGGAAAAAGTGCGGTTACGGCTATGAAGATTATAAGGATCAATTCGAAAAATCTGCAAAGAAGATCAAGAGAAATAGAGAAATCGGCTTCCCATTTTGACCCCGAGCTTGTTTCGCAGACTGAAGAAATTGTGGAAGATGTTCGAGGGCGGGGAGACTCGGCGCTTTTCCACTATGCGAAAAAGTTTGACCGGGCGTGTGTCAATGCAAAGAATGTGAGGGTTTCTGCTAGTGAGTTCAAAGAGGCGGCAACCACCGTCGCACCGGGCATTGTAAGGGATCTTAGGAAGGCCGCCTCGCGGATTCGTTCCTACCAGAGAAAAAAGCTTCCGAAAGCCGAAACCTACAGGGATGCGCTCGGAAATGAACTTGGCTGGCTTATAAGACCTATTGAGAAAGTAGGGATATATGTTCCCGGGGGGAAAGCTTCGTATCCTTCGACCGTACTTATGACTGCCATACCAGCGCGGGTTGCGGGAACAAGCGAAATAAGTGTTGTCACGCCGTGTTCAGGGGAACGTGTAAATCCTGAAGTCCTTTTGGCGTGTGAGATCGCCGGGGTGAGCAATGTCTACAAAATCGGCGGGGCCCACGCCATAGCGGCCCTTGCCTTTGGAACCAGAAGCATACCGAAGGTGGATAAAATAGTGGGTCCGGGGAACATATACGTCACGATAGCTAAAAAACTGGTTTACGGTTTCTGCGACATTGACATGCTGGCGGGCCCGACCGAGGTTCTTATTATCGCCGACGGTTCATGTCCACCGGGGTGGGTGGCTTCGGATCTGCTTGCCCAGGCCGAGCATGACGAGATGTCAATCCCGATTCTCGCTACCACAAGCTACGATTACGGGAAGGAAGTGAAAAAGGAACTGCTCCTGCAGTTGGAGCAGCTTGACAGGAAAGAAATCGCGGGCGCCGCGGTCTCAAACAACGGAAGAATCTACGTGACCGAGAACATGGAGCAGGCCGCGGCACTTTCAAACGCGGTTGCTCCCGAACATCTTGAACTCTGCGTGCGCTCTCCTAAATCTCTTCTGAAGAGTATAAAACATGCGGGAGCGGTGTTTTTGGGGTCTCTTTCGACTGAGCCTTTCGGCGATTATGTTTCGGGTCCGAGTCACGTGCTCCCTACTGGTGGAGCGGCGAGGTTCTCCTCTCCTCTAAGCGTCTATGATTTCCTGAGAATGCCGAGCACCATATCAATGTCGAAGAAGGGATTTTCGTCTCTCGGTGCGACCGTTATGAATCTTGCCCACGCCGAAGGACTTTCGGGGCATGCGTTTTCGGTAAAAAGACGGATTGAAGATTCCTGAGTAATGTTCATACTACGGTTTAGACCGGGAGACGCAAGTGTCTGATTCCAGTTCAATTAAAAGCAGAATTTCCAAGAACGTAAGGTCCATATCTCCTTACTTGGTGCCGAGGATCGAGTGTTCAGTGAAGCTTGATGGAAACGAAAGCCCTTACGATCTTGAGGGCGGAGAGAAGCTTGCGCTTTCCAAGCGGCTGGCGGAACTTCCCGTAAACCGTTATCCGGACCCCGAGGCTTTGGAGCTAAGGACCTCCCTTTCACGCACGGTAGGTTTCCCCAGAGACGGTATATTGCTCGGCAATGGCTCAGACGAGATAATCCAGATAATCGTTGAGGTGCTTGGGGGAAAATCCGGTCGCGTGCTCGTACCGTCCCCGACTTTTTCGATGTACAGGATCACGTCGCTTATCCTGGGTAAACAGGTAACGGAAGTCGCGCTCGATGAGAACTTTGATATAGATCTAGAACCGACATTGGGGGTGATCAGCGCCGAGGATCCTGACATCGTTTTTCTCGCAACTCCAAACAATCCTACGGGAAACTCTTTTTCGAAGGAGAAGATTCTAGAGATTCTGGAGGCAAGCTCGGGTGCAGTGGTTCTTGACGAGGCCTACTGCGATTTCTCGAAAAAAAGCTATGTTCCCCATATAGAGAAGTATGAAAACCTGCTGGTCCTGAGAACGATGTCCAAGATAGGATTTGCGGGCGCCAGGCTCGGAATGCTCTTTGCGCGACCGCAGATAGTAAGCGAAGTAAACAAGGCGCGGTTGCCTTACAACATAAATTCTTTTAGCCAGATGGTAATGTCCTTTGCGCTTGAGAACTCCGATTTTATTGAAGGGAAGATAAGCCTTATATTGAGCGAGAGAGAAAGAGTTCGCACGTCGCTTGAGCGGATTGAGGCCATTTATGTGTATCCCACGGATTCGAATTTTTTCCTGGTACGGGTTCCGGACGCGGAATTTCTTTTCACGGAGCTTGTCAAAAACGATATCTTGGTCCGCCGCTTCGAGGGAGGGGGGCGCCTTGGCGACTGCCTCAGGATCACGGTCGGAACCAGCGATGAAAACGACCGGCTCATAGAAGCCCTAGTCGGCATATTTTCTTCTTAGGTAGTTTTTCGCGACGAAAAGAATTGTTACCGCAAGGGCTATCCACGCGAATATATCTCCCACTTTCGTGTAGAGAGTTTCAATCGAATCGATCAAAACCACATCTCCCTTCAAACTCTCCTCAGTGAATATGCCCGTGCGGGCTTCGATTTTCCCTGTCGGAGATACGATCGCGCTTATACCGCTGTTTGTTGATCTTACTAGGTAGCGACGCGTCTCGACCGCCCTCGGAATTGAAAGGAGCAGATGCTGATAGGGAGCTATGCTCCTTCCGAACCATGCGTCATTGGTGAGGTTCACGAGCAGGTTAGCTCCTGTTTTCACGTAGTTCCTCGAAAGTCCCGCCATTATATCCTCATAACATATAAGGGGTCCTATCTTTATGTTCTTTCCGGGAATCTCAAGTACTCTGGATCCCTCTCCCGGGGTAAGGTCTCCGATCATGGGAAAGACCCTTTTCAAAAACCTGAGCTCCTCGTTTATCCAAGGGAAATATTCACCCAGCAGGAAAAGCCGGGTCTTGCTGTATTGCCCAAGGATATTGCTTTGGGAATCAGCTAAAAAAGCCGTGTTGTATTTCCTGTGATCTTCCTCGTCCCAGCCGTCTTTGAGCAGGGCGGGATCCTGGGTAAAGGAGAATCCTCCGATAAGGAAGTGCGCTGCGTGTCCCGCCGGCACAACATCTTCTTGGTGTTCAATTCTGTACACGGAATCTTCTTTAGGGAACCAGTGCTGAACCGACGTTTCCGGCCAGATCACAAGATCCACCTCGGTGAACTCTCGTGACATATCCCTGTGTTTTTCCGTTATAATCGGTTCGTTGTCGAGATTCTTTTCTGCGTAATCGAAATTTGCCTGAACCATTGCGACCTCCACCCGGGGTTCTCTTTCAAGAAGTTTCTCTATTTCATCTATTCTGAAAGTTCCGTAACCGAGCACGACCGCAATCGTGGCGATAGAGATTGCCGGGGGAGCGAGCACAGGTCTTTTTCTTCGCCGAATATCGTCTGCAAGGTAGAAAACCGACACGTTTGCAAAAAACATCAAAAACCCGAGAAAGTTAACCCCGAGCGTGTCAACCACCTGTATTACCGTCGGATAATAGCCCTGGGAGACTCCTATTCCGTAGGGAAAAAGAACCGGGAAGAAGAATTCTGCGACCACCCAGGCAAAAGAGATCAGAAGTGCGTTCGCGACGCTTTTTCTGCGGCAGAGTCCAAACCTTGAAACATACCAGGTGAAAATTCCGAACTGAAGAGACGAGTAGATGCAAAAAACGAATATGAGCACCATACTTGCGATCAGAGGTATTTCTCCGAATCTGGTCAGGGTTCCGACGAGCCAGTAAAGCGAGACAAGGTTCATGGATGTCCCGGATATCATCCCCAGTCGAAGAGACTGCCGGGCGGTTTTCCCCTGAAGGGCCGCAAGCAGCGGGACAAAGCATATCCAGCCCAGTAAGCCGAGAGTGCTTGAGAAGAGGGATATGGAAAAAAGCACCCCGGATCCGGCGGCCAGGATCTGGCTTCCGGTCGGCTTGTTTATCCGGATTTCTTTCATGTATAGCGGCGAAATTACGGGTTCAGGACGGTTCGCTGCGTTTGCGAACGGATATGTATTTAAGCACTCCTACAAGAATCAGAAAAAGCGCCATTATCTGCGCTACTGACAGGTCGGCTATCGGGCTCTCGGTAGTATTTCTTATGAACTCTACAAAGAACCTTTCGAGACCCGCGAGCACAAGATATATGCAGGCAAGCCATCCCACGGGCTTTTTGCTTTTTCTTATTTTCCAGAGCACCACGAACACCAAAGACATTATGATAATTTCATAGAGTTGCGTCGGATGCACGGCTTCAAGAGTCGGGGGAGAGCCCTTTGGAAACGGCATTGCCCAGGGAAGGGAGGAAGCGATCCCGTAATCGTCTCCCACCAGAAAGCAGCCGAGCCTTCCCGTCGCGTAGGCTATCGCGAGGGCAGGAGCTGTGGCATCAAGAACCTTCCAGAAGCTTTCCCCGTGTTTTTTTATTACTACGAAAAAAGCAAAAAGAGCTAGGAAAAACCCTCCGTAGAAGGTAAGACCGCCTCTTAAAAGTAGATAATGCGCGGGGTAGGAGAGAAGATCGTTTAGTGGAATGTTCTCAATCAGAAAAAGGAGCTTGGCGCCCAGTATGCCTCCCACTAGAGAGGCGAGAAAAACGTGTTCGTGAAGTCGTCTTGATATCCCCTTTCTCTCAAACTCCATCCCGGAAACCCAGAAAGCGACGAGAAAAGCGGCGGCGACCATAGCCCCGAAAGAGGTAATCTGAAAATCGCCTATTCTGAGAAGTTCAGGGAACATTTACTTCTTCTCTCTTCCGGGTTCCAGTTCTTTTTCTGCTTCGGAGTTTGATCTTGCGAGAAAGAATATGGACAGAAAAAGTGCTGCGCAGAGGATTATCTGGATCAGCAGGTTGGTTTTCATTTCCATGTTAATGGACTTCCTCCTAGCTAGGCGATCACAATTCTAACGAACAATTAAGGAAAATAAAAGTGTCGACACATTCTTGAATAACCTCCCCAAGCCGGTAAATTAGTCGGCTATTATGCTTCAGTCACCGGTACTGGTTTTGAACAGGTTTTTCGTCCCTGTCTCGGTAACGAGCCTGAAAAGAGCCTTTATTCTTCTTTACGGCGGTGCTGCAAGAGCTGTAAACAGGGAGTATGAGACGTTTGACTTCGATTCGTGGAAGGATATCCGTTCGGTCGATGCTGACGACTGCGTGAGAACTGTTACCAACGTCATAAAGGCTCCCCGGGTGATAATTCTCGTGAGGTATGAGGGGTATCACAGAAAACAGCCTAAGTTCAACAGGATAAACATTTTCAGGAGGGACGCGGATAAGTGCCAGTACTGCGCGAAGGCTTTCCCGAAAAGAGATCTTACACTTGACCATGTAATTCCGCGGTCAATGGGCGGAAGAAGTACTTGGGACAACATAGTGTGCTGCTGCGTTAAGTGCAACAGGAAAAAGGGAGGAAAAACTCCCGAGCAGGCGAACATGAAATTGCTTGCCAAACCTGTGAAACCCGCTGCGAGTATTTTTTCCAACCTCCATTTCAGAACCGTGAGGTATGAGGAGTGGGAACCTTTTCTGAGCTTTGTCGACATGTCTTACTGGAACGTTGAACTGAGTGACTGAAGGTCTATCTCGGTATATATTTTTGTCGCGAGACCGCTGTCCGGTTTGCAGCCTCGGGGCCTGGAAAGAAAAAAAGATGAGATTAGTGCTTGCGGTTTTCTTTACGCTTTTGTTTCTCCCCTGCTTGGCGACCGCGCAGATACTGCTTCCTCCAGCTACTTCTCCGATAAAGAAAATACCAATTGCCGTAGCTGTGCTTAAGGCCAAGGGGGATTTAAGCATATACGGAAAGAATTTCACCAATGTCCTGAAAAACGACCTCACCAATGCCGCCCTTTTCGACGTCCGCCCGGCGAGCATACTGTTTTCCTCCTCTTTTGAAGATATAGACTTTGAATATTTGGATGCGCAGAAAACCAAGTACTTGGTGAGCGGAAATTTCGGCGTTTCGCCCCGGGAGGTTCTTTACGAACTCATAGTTTATGATGTGCCTGGAAGACGGGAGCTGATGAGGAGAAGATACGTGACGTCTCCGCGCCACATAAGAAACGTGGTGCACAAATTTGCGGGCGAAATCATGAGGGAACTTACCGGTCTTGACGGTTTTTTTGATTCTGAGATCGTGTTTGTCAGAGGACGTGGTCATGGAAAGGATCTCTTTATCATGGATTACGACGGGCACAACGCAAAGAAGCTTACCAATCATGGATCTTCGGTTCTTTCTCCTGACTGTTCACCTGACGGAAGCCAGGTGGTTTTCACTTCCGACAAAAGCTGGGACCATGACGTCTACCTGCTGAATTTCAAGGCCACCCCCCTTCCCGCCGAGGGCAGGAGAGTAACCCGGGGCATTCATCTCGACAATTCTCCACGCTGGTCTCCAGACGGCGCGCGCGTGGCATTTAGCCGTAACGGAGACATATACATAGCTTCGCCCTCAGGAGAAATACTGAAGCGGCTTACCAAATCTCCCGCCATAGACCTTTCCCCGACCTGGTCTCCCGACGGCAAAAAGATCGCCTTTGTGTCTGACAGAACGGGAGCGCCGAACATATACGTGATAAGTCCTGAGGGAGGCAGTGCCAAAAGAATTACCTCGGGAGGTTACAATACAGATCCGGTCTGGTCTCCAAGCGCCTCGGTTAACCGTATAGCATTTGTGAAAGTAAGAAAATCCGAGGCTGATATCTACGCTGTGGGACCTGACGGACGGGGGGAGCAGAGGCTTACCGCTTCGGGAAGAAATGAACATCCCTCGTGGTCTCCCGACGGTCACTACATTGCTTTTTCCTCAAAAAAACTTGGAAAAAGGCAGATATATATCATGTACTTAAACGGTGAGAACAAGCTCCCGCTTTCTCGGGGTGAAAACGATTCGTTTTCCACTTGGTGCGTGAAATAGCGGGGGAGGGCCTTGCTCTTGAGACTTTTTATCGCGGCTTTTCTTCCCGAGGAAACAAAAGACGCACTTTTTCACTACGTGGAGTCGCTTCGGGGTTTCCTGCGGGGTGTGAGATGGGAGCCGAGGGAGAAATTCCATGTTACGCTCAGATTTCTGGGAGATGTGGATGAATCGCGGCTTGCGGGCATATCAACGGATATTGGTTCCATGGTTTTCGGTTCGGGACACGTTCAGTCAGGATTTAGTGATCTTCGCCTGTTTCCAGGTTCGAGAAATCCCAGGGTGCTGGCCTTGAGTCTTATGAAGAGCGAGAGGTTTCAGTTCCTTTTTAACAAAGTCCAACGTGCGATCCTGCAGAACGGGTTTGAGATGGAAAGAAGAAAATTTATTCCGCACGTGACTATAGGCAGGATCAAGGGGAGTTTTGAGGGGATCGAGAAAATCCCTCGACTGGATGAAACGGAGTTCTCCATTATCAGAATCGGTCTTGTGCTAAGCGAACTCAGACCCCGCAGATCCCGTTACACGATCCTAAAGACATGGGATCTTCAGGACGGCATTTGACAAAAGAATTTTCTAACAGGCAAAATAGTGCTTCCATAAAGTGCGGAGGGTCTTATGCACGCTGTTATAAAAACCGGTGGAAAACAGTATGTAGTCAAGCCGGGTGACATTATTGATATAGAAAAAATCTCCGGCGAGCCCGGAGAAGAGATAAACTTTGAAGAAGTCCTGCTCGTGTCTGCTGACGAAGAGGACGTCAAGGTTGGTAGCCCTGTTGTTGAAAGTGCCAAGGTTGAAGGTAAAATAATAAGACAGAAAAAGGGCGAGAAAATAGTAGTTTTCAAGTTCAAAAGAAGAAAAGGGTATAGGAAGAAGGCAGGTCATCGTCAGAACCTGACCAGCGTCGAGATTACTAGCATAAGCGCTTGATTCGCGGAGGCGGGTAAGGCATGTCAACCAAAAAAGGCGGCGGAAGTTCCAAAAACGGAAGGGATTCCATAGGCAGGAGGCTTGGCGTAAAGAAGTTCGGAGGCCAGCCGGTTGTCAAGGGGAATATAATAGTAAGGCAGCGTGGTACCAGCATCAAGCCTGGTTTAAACGTGGGGCTTGGAAAGGATTACACGATATTCGCACTGTCCGACGGGGTTGTGAAATTTCATAAATCCGGAAAGGGTAGAACCAAGGTTTCCGTAGTTCCCGCCTGAACGGTTTCCCATGAAACTAGTTTTTTTGTTTTTCTCCTATTATAATTAGTGCAACACTTTTACCGGCATATTGTCCTTCTGGATGAGTTAAACGGAAAGTTACCTTGAATCCTTCAAAAAACCGGAAAAAATCTTTTAATCTCGTCCCATCCTTTCCAGTATTTCTTTTCTGTCTTGTACTCTCGTCCGGGGCAGTTTTCGCATTCCAGCATTTTTACTTTCCCGAAAGATACGCCGATCTCAGAATTGCAGAAATGGAAGAAGTATTCGGCGAAGAAGACTTTTTCGCCGACCGTGCAAGGAGCGTTCTTGATACCAGAAATGATGTGGGGTACGTAAGGCTTCTTGATCATAACGGAGTGCTTGAGAAAAGTTTTGGCTTTCAGGATGACAAGGGTTTTGAAAAGCTTACGCTCAAGGGACCTGAGGGAAAAACCGTTCTTGCGGGCCTGAGAAGCTCTGTTAGCAAGAAATTCTACTTTGACGCTGTACTCTGGAGCCTGATTTTCGGTTCCCTGATGGCAGTTGTCTTTACCTCCTTAATACGTTTTGTAAGCGATAGGGCGTTTAGGTTCCTCGGGGAATTCTCAGACGCTGTAAGTTCCGTTGCCAGTGGAGATTACTCGGTTCGTCTGGATGGTCGGTCTTCGCTTATTGCTGGTGCCGGCGTTCAGTGGCTCTGCCGTGAATTTAACGAAATGGCCTCTTCACTTGAAGGAGAGTCAGTTGGACGGGACGGTAAGGAGGAGCCAGATGATGTGGATTTTGACCGTTCCGCTGATCTACAGGTGGATTTCCGTCCGAAGATAATCTTAAGCCAGGAAGAGCCATCGGAAGTTTCTTCATTTAAGGCTCCCGCAGATTCTTTTGACGAGGACATCGTGGAAATCGTTCATGTTTCTGAGGAAGAGGACGCCGACCCTGAAGAGCCTCCCTCTGCGGTTACAGGCGTTGTGGATTCCGAGGGAGAAAAGACTGATATCAGCATACTCGTCGTGAAGATTGCGGACTTTGAGAGACTGATTGAAGATATTTCGCCATCTAGCGTCAATTCCCTTACGGCTGATTACAGAAAATCCGTTTCAACCACTATAGGTTCCTTCGGGGGTACGGTAGAGGCCATACTCCGCGATGAGGTCGTGGCTTTTTTCACCGACTCCGATTCCAGTTCCGGTCCCGTGGCGGAACTCAGTTGCGTATGTTGCGCGGTTGAGATAATGCAGCTTTTCGCCGGAGTCGTGGATGGGAAGATAATACCTGCCCGGTCGGATATAAAGCTTAAAATGGGTATTTCCTCGGCTGATTTGTCGGTACCTGCGGAATCGGATGTTTTCACGCTCGCAAAACCCTTTGTGGACGAAGCTAAGGCTCTTTGCAACGGGGCGAGGGCCTGGAGCATATTCATTACGACCGATTTCCGCGAAAGCGCAAGTGATTATCTTGAGGTAAGGCGCGAGAAAGTTGGCGGAGAACTCTGTTACGCCGTGACCGGGGTCGAGGAAGAAGCGTTGCGGCAGGCCGGAAGATAGAGTTCTTTTCTTACGTGCCGCTTCTGTCTCAATTGGGACTTCTTACCTTTCATCAAGCAATAAATTTATATAGCGGTTTTGTTTTTTAAAGAGTTCCTCCTTGGATTCAGGGTTTCTCCATAGCGGTTTTCCCGTCGGTTTACCATCAGGCAGCTGCTGCCTCCGGTACTTTTTTAAACTCCTTGTCAAACATCTCTCCCTTTCTCAGCAAAGAGCAACAGACAAGGAGAAGACGGTCGCCCACGGTGCGAAGAGACCTGGCATGACCCAGTCCCTTGGCCCGCAGCGATTTATACCTGGCCCTGCTCACCGGGTCGTGCAGAACCGCAACCCTCGCCAAGTGATAAATCGCTTCGGTGAGTCTGCGGGAAGCTGCCCGGCGCCCCATAACGTACCTGCTCTTACCTGACTGTCTTGTTACCGGGGCAGTCCCCGCAAAACATCAAAGGGAACGGTAGTCGCGGCGGCACAGCAGTTCGTAAGCTTCACCAAGCAACGTGCCCAACACCACCATGCCGACGCCGGGGATTGACCGGAGGATCTCAATGTCGCTTGGTCTTGCCTCCTGCCCGCTTCGGTTGTTTTGCCGGGAAGCAATAATATTAATCGTATCGTCGATAAAACCTTCGGTCTCACTCAGTTGATGATCCACTATCTTCATGCGCTCAGCAATAACTCTTATATGCGCAACGCGACTCGATACAATTGCTTCTTGAACACTTATTTCCACCGAGCGCAGAACCTTGAGTATCCCCTCGGCGTCAATACGCCGGATCCTGTTGTGTTTGAGAAGCTTCCCTATCGTGGCGCGTCTGATCTTTCTTGCAGCGGCCGGGGTCGGTACAAGCTCCCATAGCTCAACCAGCCAAGGCCGCATGTCGTCACCGATAACCTCGTTGAACTGGGGATAATAACTCCACAGCAACTGACGCATGCGATTAATCAAACGAACCCGTTCCCCTACAAGTTCTTCTCTTGTACGCAACAGCTCCCGCAGTGCCGTAACGTCCGGATCCCGGGACTTTACTCTGCGTAAGTGGCGGCTGTCTGTGCGAAGCGCCTCGGCAAGCACTTGCGCGTCTCTACGGTCATCCTTGGCACCCGAGGGAAAGAGTCGGTCTCTGAAGCGGTCAAGCTGTTTTGGATTGATGGAGTAAACAAAAAAGCCTCGTTCCAAAAGACTTTCCACCACAGGACCATGAGTAACCTCGATTGAGACGGCTACATTCTCAGTGATAGTCTCAGAGATTCTTAACATCCACTCGGCCATCTCGCAAAGCCCCTTGCCCGTGTGGTCGAAAGCCTCCTCTCCCACAATAAAACCGTCTTGATCGATAACGCATACCTGGTGGGACACCGAGCCCCAGTCAATACCGGCAAAAAATAGTGTTTTATCATGTTCCATGATAAATTACCTCCGTAGTGTAGTAGTCGGGTTTGCCGTGATGTTTGCCTGATCCAGTACGGGTGCTCAGCGGCACGAACTTCTTACTGGGCATTACATCACGGCACTCGACCGAGGTACATGTCCCAAATAGGCGTTCCAAGACGCTGAATTATATAGGTAACTCTCGATCGAGTAGCCCGTGACTTAATTCTAATTTTGTGCTAAATAAAAACTTTTAGAAAGGTACTGGAATTATAGTCATAACTAGACAGTTATCTCTACTGTTCTTGGCCGAACGGGCCCTACATCAGCCCGCTTCATTTTCATCCTTCCGGCCATGCGGGACTGCTTGAGTTTCCTGCCCACAACCGAGATGCCTCGATGAAGGATATTTATCGCCGCATTTAAGTCCCTGTCCATCTCAAGCCCGCAAGTGCATTTATGCGTTCTGATGGACAAAGACTTCTTGACTTCTGCTCCGCAACTTGAGCACTCCTGCGAGGTTCCCCTAGGGTCCACTTCCACCATCTTAACGCCAGCACTTTCAGCCTTCTCGTTAAGCAGCGCAGCAAACTTGCCCCAAGCCTGCTCAGATATACTTCTTGCTAAATTCCTGTCCCAAAGCATGTTCTTTGTCTTCAGTTTCTCCACCGCTATAAAATCGTACATCTTCACCAGTTCCGCAGTCAGGCGATGGATGTAGTTTCTTTCCCCATCAGTCAACCTCTGCCATTCCTTAGCAAGCAGCGCCACGGCTTTCCGTCTGTTGTTGCTTCCCTTCACCTTGCGGGACACGGAGCGTTGAAGCCTGATGATCTTACGGTGGTCTATTTCCCGCTTCTCTACGGTCTCTCCATCACTTAGGGTAAGACGCTTCAGTATGCCCATATCTATTCCCACGGGATTGCTGACAGGTTTCGCTTCGGGAGTCGGCAGGTCGTACGATAAGGCTACCTCCGTCCGCAGAGGCTTCCTCGTAATGTGTATTGCTTTGAGGAGTCTACTCGGTGGCAGTTCTCTTGATGACTTTACCTCCATGCGTGGCAATCCCTTGATTTTGAGAACCAACTTATTCCCTTCTCGCTTGAGCATTCTCCAGCACTGGTCGTTAATCTCTATGGTTCTCCAGCGCCTGCTGCTCTTGAATCGAGGAAAACCAGCTTTCTCTTTGGTCTTCACCCTGCGGAAAAACGACTTGTACGCCTTGTCTATGCGACCAATTGCCCCGCGGAATACCTGAACACTTATACTTGCGTACTCGGGATCATCCGCCCTTACCTCGGTCAGTGCCTTGCACTGGTCGTAATATGAGCGGGATTCACCCGTCTTCTTGTAGCAGTCAATACGCTCCTCAAGACAGGTGTTGTAGAGTGTGGCACACATCCCGAATACCCGGGATAACGCTTCATGCCCCGACATGGATAGCTTCACACGGCATTTGTAAGTCCTCACCATTATTGTATTATACCTTACCGTCTAGTTGTCGCTATAATTTCCTATTTTCTCATCCGGACTGAACAACGGGCTTCGTGGTCAGTTACGATTCACCGTTTGCGTGTGCGGGGATTTGTCAGATGAAAGGATACGAGGTCAGAAGAAAGTTTATCGAGTATTTCTCCGAAAGAGGCCATGAACCGGTCCGCAGTTCGACTCTCATACCTGAGAACGACCCGACTCTTCTTTTTACCAATGCCGGGATGGTTCAGTTCAAAAATGTTTTCACGGGAGCTGAGACCAGGGATTTTAAAAGGGCGGTTTCCTCACAGAAGTGCCTCAGGGCCGGAGGGAAGCACAACGACCTTGACAACGTGGGGTATACGGCGAGACACCATACTTTTTTCGAAATGCTGGGGAATTTCTCTTTCGGGGATTACTTCAAGGAAGGAGCCATCAGTTACGGATGGGATCTTATTACCAATGTTTACGGGCTGCCAAAGAGAAAGCTCTGGGTCACCGTTTATCAAGACGACGACGAGGCCTTTGAGATCTGGAACAAGAACATCGGCGTTTCCAAGAAAAAGATCGTGAGGATGGGAGAGAAAGACAATTTCTGGTCGATGGGAGACACAGGTCCGTGCGGTCCGTGTTCCGAGATACTTATAGACCAGGGGGAGTCGTTCGGATGCGGGAAGCCGGGATGCGCCGTCGGGTGCGAGTGCGACCGCTATCTTGAACTCTGGAATCTGGTGTTCATGCAGTTTGAGAGAAACGAGAGGGGAGAGATGGCGCCGCTTCCTCGTCCCAGCATCGACACGGGACTTGGACTTGAAAGGCTCACGGCGGTTCTTCAGGGAGCAAGAAGCAATTATGAGACCGATCTTTTAAGAGGAGTAATAGCCCAGATAGAGGAACTTTCCGGAAGAGAATACTCCGCTGACAGCTCAACCGAAGTGGCTATGAGGGTTATAGCGGATCACTCAAGAGCGCTTGCCTTTCTTATATCGGACGGGGTATTCCCGTCAAACGAGGGGAGGGGTTACGTTCTTAGAAGAATACTAAGAAGAGCTGTTCGCCACTCGAAATTTCTGGGGATAGACGAACCTTTTATCTACAGGGTTCTGCCTGCGGTTGAAGGGGCCATGTCAGATGCCTATCCTGAGATCAGGGAAAAAGGAGATTTCGTGTCCCAGGTCGTGAAAAGTGAGGAAGAGAGGTTTCTTGAGACGGTGGACAGGGGACTTGAACTTCTTAATCAGGAAATCGCAAAGCTCGGGAAAAGGAAAAAGCTTTCAGGCAAGGTGGTTTTCAGCCTCTACGACACCTACGGATTTCCGGTCGACCTCACAGAGGATATAACTAGAAACGAGGGTATAGAGATCGACCTACAGGGTTTTGAAAAAGAGATGGAGAAGCAGAGAACCAAGTCAAGAAAAGCTCGTGGAGGCATGGGTGAAGACGATCTTGCGTCTCTTCTGCTTCAGCTTTCCGGGGAGATGACGACGGAGTTTATCGGTTACAAGACACTCTCTTCCGACAGCCTGGTTACGGGAATAATAAACCAAGAAGGAATTTCCCAGACAGCTGAGGAGGGACAAGAAGTACAGATATTGACTGACGTCACCCCTTTTTACGGAGAGTCAGGCGGGCAGACGGGAGACAGGGGCGAGATTGCCGGGCAGGGATTTCACGCGAAGGTCCTCGATACGAAAAAACTTAGCCCCACGTTTTTCATCCACAATGTTGTTGTCGATAAGGGGCAAGCGCGGGTCGGCGATTCTGTGCGCATGGAGGTTGACCGGGTGTTCAGGCAGGGTGTTATGGCTCACCACACCTCAACCCATGTGCTTCACGCCGTTTTGAAGGAAGTTCTCGGTACTCATGTGAATCAAGCGGGATCGTTTGTCGGGCCCGACAGACTCAGGTTTGACTTCAGTCACTATTCTGCGATTGAAAAAAAGGAACTCGATTCCATAGAGCAGATTATTAACGAGAGAATAAGGCGTGACGACGCAGTCATGACGAAAGAAGACGTTTCATATGACGAAGCCATAAAGGGCGGGGCCACCGCCATATTCGAAGAGAAATACGGCGACAGGGTAAGGGTTGTAATGATAGGGGATTACAGCAAGGAGCTTTGCGGCGGAACCCACGTGCGGGCCTCGGGCGAGATAGGAATGATGAAGATAGTGTCCGAGAGCGCGTCTTCGGCGGGGGTGAGAAGGATAGAGGCCGTAAGTGGCCAGGCGGCATGGAATTACATGAAAGGGCAGGAAAGTATCCTGAACGAATTTTCCACCGCCCTTGGCGCTCCCCGTTCCGAACTTCTTTCGAGGCTTGCCGGAGTGATTGATGAAAATTCCCGGCTTCAGGCGGAAATCGAGTCTTTCAGGGCAAAGGTTCTTGTTGAAACTGCCGCCGGGCTGATTGACAAGATTGAGAACGTGGAAGGAATCAATCTTCTTCGGGAGAAGGTCTCCGTTTCAAAACCTGCGGAACTGCGTTCTCTTTGGGACTACCTGAAAGGAAAAATGAACAATGCGGTTGCTGTTCTTGTTGCGGAGAATGGAAGACAGGTCTTTATTCTTGTGGGAGTTACAAAAGATCTTGTCGGTAGGTACTATGCGGGAAAACTTGTAAGCGAGCTTGCAGGGGTCGTCGGAGGAAAAGGGGGCGGAGGTGCCGAGATGGCCCAGGCGGGTGGGAACATGCCCGGAAACATACCGAAAATGCTGGACCGTTTAGGAGAACTACTATGAAGAAGACTGTTAATTCCTTTGTAGGTTTCGTAAGGATAGAAAACTGTAAGGCAAAACTTCTGGCAGGTGGTTCAACAGTTTTTTTATTGGTTTTTTTGGTCATTCCAAATGCCGGTTTTGCAGGTGGCGTACCAGATGATCCAACGCAGAGAGAAAGCGAGAATAATCCTGCACAAAGCAAACCCGAACTTGTAAGCTTCACCAATTACGCCGGGGTCTTTGTCGGCCCCGCTTTTATGAAAAACCGAATAATAGATATCGATGGCTTTGCTGACGGGGGAAAGCCCGGTTCGGTTTCCAAATATGACGATACGGGTTTTGCCGGTGGCGTCCTCGTAGGGGGGAAATTCGATGTAGGAGTCTTGACCCTAAGAATGGAGCTCGACGGTATGTTGACCAATGTGTCGGCGTCTACTGACAAGCTTGATCCTGACGGCTTGGACGAAACTGCTGAATCGGAATTTTCATGGATCGTTTCTGCGCGCGGGGGAGTTGAACAGGGAATCGGCCGCGTAACGGTATTTGTCACCGGGGGACTGGCTTTTGCCGGCATCAGCAATTCGGTAACCGATATTGATTCCGGTGATTCGGGTTCCATGGTGGATCCCGATGATTCTTTCAGCAAGGATTCAACGGAAGTGGGCTGGGTGATCGGAGTCGGCCTGGAAACCGCGCTGTCCGATGTCTGGGCGCTACGGTTAGAGGGTTTGTACCTGGATTTCGGTGAGAGCACCCATCTTGTTAACCGATCCGCAAATAACCGCTGCTGCGGACCCGAAACTCCCAGAAGGGCTGCGTCCTACGAAGTTGAAAACAGGCTTTCCACTGCCCGCTTGGCAATAATTCGCCGTTTCTGAGTTTGACAAAATTCGCTAGGCTGGTTTGTAAATCCAAAGCAGCTTGTACGGAACTCCTTTTCATGAAGTTCAAACTTGACTAGAAGAGTCTATCTTTGCTTGAAAAAATCACATGAAGAGAAGCTCTTTATGCGTAGACGGGGATGGACATGAATTGAGATTTAGAATCCGTAGAAAATCTGCAGTGGTTAAGCTTCTTACTAAAACGGACCCGAGGACCCCGTATGAATTCACAGTGACCGGCCCTATGCTCTCACTTTTACATGAGGGCACCGCCATGTCCCATAAACCGTACGGGACCTCGGTCCGTTAAGTCTTTTTCCATATCGCTTGAAGCAACCAGAAATCAAACCGCATATTTCATTACCAGACTGACCCCAAATGCGCTTAAGTCGTCAGTTTCAATCGTGTACTCAACCGTATTCGTTCCTGGGCCATTGTTTGGGGCGTGACCGCGCCACTGGTCCCATTCGTTTGTGCCGCTGAACTTGGCGTACCTGACCCAGCGACCCTTGACCCCGATTGAAGCACTATCGGTCAGCATATAGTCCACTCTCACCACTGCCTATATATAGAACATATTATAATTCGGGCATGAATTCAATTAGAAATTGCAGTTGCAACTAAGAAATGAAAGGTTCGTAAATAGTCAGGAATTTCAGGGTATTAGGAGTGAAAGTCCCCTCAAACTTATCTTTATGTCAAAAATTCTATACATGAAAATGCTCTTTTTGGAATTCCTGCCTGATCTTGTTAAGAGCGTTTTTCTCTATCTGTCTTACTCGCTCTCTTGAGATACCGAATTTACGGGAAAGTTTTTCAAGAGTTTCGGGAGAATCGGTGAGAACGCGCCTCTCGATAATGTATCTTTCCCTGTCTTTTAAGTTCGCCAAGGCCTCTTTTATTCTTTTCGCCACAAGCGGCCGGGCCTGGGAATCTTCAAGAAATTCTTCCTGATCAAACGTGTCCCCCAGAATGTCAAGGTAAGTGCGTTCCGTGCTCCCTTCCACGTTTGCGTCAAGAGACAGGTCTTTTCCGGACATTATCCGGTCCATCTCGATTACCTGGCTGTCTGGCACGTCAAGTTCCTTGGCTATCTCGGAATAGATGTCCTCTCCCATCTCCGCTCCGGTGGCTTCGATTTTGCTTTTTGTTGATCTCAGCTTGTAGAAGAGCTTTCTCTGTGACTGGTTTGTTCCGACTTTTACAAGACTCCAGTTTTTCATTATATGGTTCTGTATGTACGCCCTTATCCACCAGACCGCGTATGAAATAAGTCTGTATCCCTTGGTCGGATCAAAGCCCCTTACGGCCTTCATCAGTCCTATGTTGCCTTCCTGAATGAGATCCATGGTATTCACGTTGTAGTTTTTGTACTCGTTCGCGATACGCACGACGAATTTCAGGTTTGATACGATCAGCTGTCTTGCGGCCTCAAGGTCTCCCGTTTCCCTTAGCCTCATCGCAAGTTCGTATTCCTCTTCCCTGCTCAAAACGGGGTAGTTTCTGATCTGCGCCAGATAGCTTTGCAGGGAGTTTGAAAGTACAGGAAGAGATGAACTCGCTTTCTCCGGTTTCTTCTTTTCTTCTTTTTTGCCGGCCATTTTTACTCGGTATTAGATTTGTTGACTGTTTTTCTTATCTATATAAAATTAACTACTCCTCGGGTTTTTTCTATTTTCTACAGTTCCGGTGTAGCTCAGTTGGCAGAGCAGATGACTGTTAATCATCGGGTCGCAGGTTCGAGTCCTGCCGCCGGAGCCAAATTCCCTCCTACCTAACTTATGTGATCTGGGAATACGGCTTTAGTGTTTTCCTAATAAGCTGCCAGAGGAACTTATAGTTGTTCATCAGACAGTTTGCAACGATTGGTTTAGGCTATTTCAAATTCCTTTTTTGAATTAGCCTAGGGAATCTTAAGCTGCTTTCCGTTTGGTAAGACTCCTGATCCGAGATAATTTTTCAGCCGCGATCAAATGGTTTTTGATGTACTTACGGCTTTCAGAGCTATCTAAATCAGATAGTAAATCAGCATGAAGAGATAACGCATGTTCGGGCTTGAGTTGTGGGCCTCGAGTCTTCCCGAAAGATCACCGATTCCGCCGAAAAAGGCTTCGTTATAGACTTCCGACACTCTTTTGAACTCATCGAACTCGATAAGCGGTGGTTCACGGACGGCAAGCGGCCGCACATTTTTCTCGGCTGAAGTTATCCTGATTCCGTCATTTTCCGTTGTGGCCAGAAACCATCTCTGGGAGTCTTCGAGCATAAGTTCTATGCCGCCTTCGGTCTTCTGTTTCAGAAGTTCCCACTCTTCTTCCTTGGATTCGCTGAAAGGTATTTTTCTGTCTGCAAGCATTTTTTCTCTCCAAAAAATTATTTTTAAGGTTTTATTCTACACCATGGCAAAAAAATATATAACCCGGCTAACCAAGAAGCGACCTCAGATGCTCTCCGGTGTGGGAGTTTTTTACCGAAGCTACCTGCTCCGGAGTGCCGGTGGCCACTATGCGGCCCCCGTTGTCTCCTCCCTCGGGCCCGAGATCAATTACGTGGTCCGCGCATTTTATCATCTCGAGGTTGTGCTCTATAACTATTACACTGTTACCGGCGTCGACAAGCCGGTTAAGAACGTCAAGAAGTTTGCCTATGTCGTCAACATGAAGACCGACTGTGGGTTCATCAAGGATGTAGAGGATATTGTTTTTTTCTTTTCTCGCGAGCTCCCGGGCTATCTTTATTCTCTGCGCCTCTCCGCCGGATAATGTTGTAGCGGGCTGACCGAGCCTCAGGTAACCGCATCCGACGTCCTTTAGAACCTTGAGTTTTCTGGTGACGGCAAGGCTTTCCGAGAAGAAGACCATGGCCTGGTGAACTGTAAGGTTGAGTATGTCATCTATGTTTTTCCCCTTATATCTGTAGGCGAGCACCTCTTTTCCGAACCTTTTGCCCCCGCATTCCTCGCACGTCACCATGACATCGGCGAGAAAGTGCATCTCGACCCTGTGGCTTCCCTCTCCCGTGCATTTTTCGCAGCGTCCTCCGCTTACGTTGAAGGAAAAATGTGACGGGGTAAGATTGCGGAGTTTTGCCTGGTAGTGTCCGGCGAGGATTTTGCGTATGTCGTCATAAACCTTTATGTAAGTGGCGGGGTTTGATCTTGAGGTTCTTCCTATGCTCGCCTGATCAAGGATTATCACGTCGTCTATGTTGTCTGTGCCCTCTATCCGTTCGTGTTTTCCGACCCTGTCCGTCTTTCTTCTGAATTTTCTCAGAAGAGCGTTATACAGAATGTCGTTTACAAGCGAACTTTTCCCCGATCCCGATACCCCGGTTACGCACGTGAGAGTTCCGAGGGGAAAGCGTACGTCGATCTCTTTAAGGTTGTTTTCGCCTGCCCCGATTACGTTTATTGAATTGCCGGTGGTCTTTCTGCGGGAACCGGGGACCTCTATTTTCTTTTCATTTGCGAGGTATTTCCTAGTGGTCGAGCTTTTCGCCGAACGCAGAAAACTCCTGAGTGTTCCCTGGTATACGATTTCTCCTCCGCCGTCTCCCGCCTGGGGACCGAGCTCCACTATGTAGTCAGCGGATCTTACGGTGTCAAGATCGTGTTCTATGAGAATGATAGTGTTGTTTCTTCCCCGGAGTTCTCTTATAAGCGAGTTGAGCCGGTTCATGTCCCTCGCGTGCAGACCGATCGAGGGCTCATCCAGAATGTACAGGGTTTCGGTAAGCCGTGAACTCATCTGGCAGGCGAGGTTTATTCTCTGCGCCTCTCCGCCCGAGAGCGTGCGCGTGAGTCTTGAGAGAGTCAGGTAGTCAAGTCCCACGTGGATAAGAAAATCGAGGCGTGAATTTATTTCCTTCATTATGTCGGAGGCGATCTCAAGTTCGTAAGCGGACGGCGCTACGCGGTCAAACCAGGATCTTAGGTCTTTTACGGACATCCCCGAGAGATCAAATATGTTTTTTCTTTCTATCCGTACGTTAAGGGCTTTTTCCTTGAGCCTGCTTCCGCGGCAGTCCCCGCATGTAAAAGCGGAGCGGTATCTTGAGAGAAAAACCCTTATGTGGGTTTTGTAATTTTTCCGCTCAAGCCTTCTGAAATATCCCCTCACGCCGTAGTAATCGTTGTTTCCGCTGAAAACTAGATCCCTCTCTTCGGCTGAAAGTTCTGAAAAAGGTTTCCCCGTATCTATTCCCACATCCTCGGCGAAGGCAAGCAGTTTTCTCATTTGCTTTCTGTAAGAAGTTTTCGTGAAAGGTTCGATGGCCCCTTCGGCAAGGCTGAGAGCGGGGTCGGGAACGAGGAGCTCAGGGTCGATCTCGAGGTTTCTTCCGAACCCGCTGCACTCTTCACACGCGCCGTAGGGACTGTTGAAGGAGAACATGTTCGGTGTGGGTTTTTCAAACGCCGTGTCGCAGATGTCGCAGCGAAGTTCTTTTGAGAAACGGAGGCTTTGTCCTGTGGCTATGTGCACAAACGCCCGGCTGCCTTCTGAAAAGGCGGCCTCGAGGGCTTCTGTGACCCTCGATTTTGATTGCTCGCCGATAGCGGTTCTCGCAGTGACTACCTGCGTCTTCCCGTCCGAGTGCTCTCCGCTTTTTTCCATGTCCTCCGTCTTCCCGTCTCTGTAGACGCGGGAATAACCTTTTTTCATGTATTGAGAGAGGGACACCCCCTCCTCGGTCTCAAAACATATGACAGCTCTTTTCCCCGGGAATTTTTCGATCAGCAGCAGCATAATGGATTGAGGGGAGTGCTCGCTTACTTGCTCTTCGCACTCGGGGCAGCGGGTTTTTCCGATTTTCGCAAAGAGAAGTCTCATGTAGTCGTATATTTCCGTCGTGGTGCCAACGGTGGAGCGGGAGTTTATTACGCTGTTTCGGCTTTCGATCGCTATGGGAGTTGGAAGACCTTCTATGTCGTCCATCGCGGGGCGTTCGACTTTTTCTATGAACTGTCTTGCGTAGGTTGAAAGGCAGTCGATATACCTTCTGAGCCCTTCTTTGTAGACAGTATCAAGCACGAGGGATGATTTGCCCGAACCGCTGAGACCTGTCACCACCGTGAACCTGTTTTGAGGGATCAGAACATCTATGTTCTTTAAGTTGTTTTCCCTGGCACCTTTTATTTCTATGTATCCGTTTCGTTTCGCGGTTTTCGCCATTACAGTTCCCACTCCCCGTGTTTATCCTCTCCCGGAGGGATTTTCCGTTCCCCCGAGCGGCGTCTATAACGAAATTGAGGTTTCCGGGGCATTCGGTATTCTTTTCCTCGGGAAAAATGAAATATCCCGTGGCTTCTCACTTTAAATTTACACAATTATCGTGCGACTTTTTTCCAGCATGCTTGATTATCGACGGGTCGCTGTGCCGGACGGCGCTTGGTCCAGAGGGGCTGTCTTCTAAATACTTTCTCGTTTCGAGGTGAACAGATGAGTCATCTAATGGGGGTTGATGAGCAGATAGCGGAAGTTATCCGCATGGAAACACAGCGTCAAGAATGGAAACTCGAGATGATAGCGTCTGAGAACTACGTTAGCGACGCCGTCATGGAAGCCATGGGGTCTGTGCTTACCAACAAGTACGCCGAAGGTCTTCCGGGGAGACGTTATTACGGAGGATGCGAATTCGTTGACGTGGCCGAGGATCTGGCGCGCGAGCGGGCACTTGAGCTTTTTGGGGCGGACGCCGTGAACGTGCAGCCGCACTCGGGAGCTCAGGCGAACATGGCCGTGTTCTTCGCCGCGCTTAAGCCTGGAGAGACGGTCCTTGGAATGAGGCTTGATCACGGAGGGCATCTTACCCATGGGCATCCTGTTAATTTTTCCGGCCGCCTCTATAATGTTGTTGCCTACGGGGTTTCAAAAGAAACGGGAACGATTGATTACGACGAGGTAAGGGAGCTTGCCCTTGAGCACTCTCCCGGGCTTATAATCGCCGGCTGGAGTGCTTACCCGAGGGATGTGGACTACGCGAAATTCAGAAGCATAGCGGATGAATGCGGAGCGCTTTTATGGGCGGACATAGCGCATCCGGCGGGACTTGTGGTCGCAGGGCTTCACTCGGACCCCGTTCCCCACTGCGATTTTGTAACGACTACCACCCATAAAACGCTTCGGGGACCACGGGGCGGGATGGTAATGATGAAGGAGGAGCACGCCAAGACCGTAAACAGCAGGGTTTTTCCGGGAACTCAGGGCGGTCCGCTGATGCACGTGATAGCGGCCAAGGCCGTTGCTTTTAAGGAGGCTCTTCAGCCTGAATTTTTAGAGTATCAGCGCCAGACGGTGAAAAACGCAAGACGTCTCGGGGAAAATCTCCTAAACGCGGGTCTTAAGCTTGTCTCTGGAGGAACTGATAATCATCTGGTGCTGGTTGATCTTACGGAAACGGAGTTTACGGGACAGGTTGTTGAACAGATGCTTGAGCGGGCGGGCATAACGATCAACAAAAATGCGATTCCCTTCGACCCCCGCCCTCCCATGGTCACAAGCGGCGTGAGGATCGGGACTCCCGCGATTACCACAAGAGGAATGAAGGAACCGGAGATCGATACGATATCTGGCTTCATAATGGAAGCCTTTAACAATCATGAGAATGAAAAGGTTCTCGGTAGAATAAAAGAAGACGTAAAGGAACTGTGCCTGCGTTTTCCCGTTTACGGCCACAGATTAGGCGGATAAAAAATGAAGTGTCCTTTCTGCAAGTCAGATGACACCAGGGTAGTTGATTCAAGGGAAGGAAAAGACGGTTTTTCCGTCAGGAGACGCCGGGAGTGCAACGACTGCCAGGAGAGATTCACCACTTACGAGAGAATCCATCACGCAGAAGTCATGGTGGTGAAAAAGGATGGGCGCAGGGAAGAGTTTGACCGCAACAAGATAATAGCCGGGATACGCAAGGCGTGTGAGAAAAGGCCGGTTAGCACCGAGGTGATAGAGGATTTCGTTTCCAGTCTCGAAAAGGAGTTTCTTGAGAGGGGAGAGCGGGAGATATCAAGCGAAGATATAGGGAAGAAATTGATAGAAAAGCTTTATGAGATTGATCAGGTCGCGTACGTGAGGTTCGCTTCGGTCTACAGGTCCTTTAAGGACGTAAATGAATTTCTCGACGAAGTAACGGGCCTTCTTAAGGAGAAAAAATAAGTCGTATGCTGGTTGATTCCCACGCGCACCTGCTTAGCCTTGAGGATCCTGTGGACGCCGTATCTAGGGCCGCGGCCGAAGGCATCGGCAAGATCATATCCATTGGAACTGGACTTGAGTCCTCGAATGCTACCGTAGAACTTTCGAGGAAATACAAGGGGGTTTACGTGTCAGTTGGAATCCACCCGCACTCCGCTTCTGACTTCAGTGAAGAGGTGATGGGGGAGCTTGGTGGTATGCTGGAGGACCCCAAGGTCGTGGCGGTCGGAGAGACCGGGCTTGATTATCACTACATGAATTCCCCCAGAGAAGATCAGATAAGGTCGTTTGAGGCGCACATGGAACTTGCAAGGAGGCATTCGCTCCCTTTTGTGGTCCATGTAAGAGATGCGGATGAGGACCTGCTTTCGATGCTTCGGGGTACGGACTTCGGTACGAAGCCCGGGGTTATTCACTGTTTCTCCGGGGATTACCAGACGGCGAAGAAGTATCTTGATCTGGGTTTTTACATTTCCTTCTCAGGCATAGTGACTTTTAAAAGGGCCGAGGAGGTAAGAGATGCGGCGGCGAAAATTCCGATTGAGAGACTTCTTTACGAGACGGATTCTCCTTACTTGGCGCCGGTGCCCGAAAGGGGAAAACCGAATGAACCGCGTAATGTTGTTTACGTGGCCAGGCTTATTTCGCAGCTAAGGGGATTATCTTTTGAGGAATTTACCTCGATTGTCTTTGAAAACGTGACGGAGCTTTTCCCGAAAGTATCAAAGGACAAAGATGGTCTTATCTAGCTAAAAAAGAAAATTTGAGGTGCTTACGTGAGCGGAAAACCTAAAATAGCTTTAACGATGGGAGATCCCAATGGAATAGGGCCCGAGGTCTGCATAAGGGCTTTTTACGACGGTTTCTTCGAGGAAATATACGACATCGTGTTTGTCGGAAGCGAAGCGGTTCTCCAGAGGGCTAACAGCGAGTTCGGAAAGGATGGTCCTCTTTCAATTATAGACCCCACGGATTTTACACTCGGGGATATTGAAGAGGGGGTGAGGTCCGAAAAAGCGGGCAGGGCGTCTATTGTCTGTATAGAAAAGGCGGTAGCCATGGCTCTCTCCGGCGAAGTTAATGCTATTGTCACGGCCCCGATAAGCAAGAGATCCATCCACATGGCCGGCTCTCCCTATCCCGGGCACACGGAGATGCTCATGGATCTTACCGGTTCGGAAAACGTGGTAATGCTTTTTGAGGGAACGAGGTTCCGCGTCGCTCCCGTGACTATACATGTTCCCCTGCGTGAAGTTCCGGACCTGATTACAAAAGAAAGCGTTTATCTGACTGTCTCGATATCAGCCCGTGAACTCAAAAAAAGATTCGGAGTCGAAGATCCCAAAATAGTTGTCTGCGGACTGAACCCTCATGCCGGGGAATCGGGATCTTTTGGAAACGAGGAGGAAGAACATATTATTCCAGCTCTTGAGAGAGCGAGAGCCGAAGGAGTGTCGGTTGAGGGGCCGCTTCCTGCCGATACTCTTTTTTACGATGCTCTGCGCGGCAGATGGGATCTGGTGGTCGCCATGTACCACGATCAGGGTTTTGTCCCTTTCAAGATGCTTTCTTTCGATACAGGGGTAAACGTAACTTTGGGGCTGCCTATACTGAGAACCTCACCTGACCATGGAACCGCTTTCGATATAGCGTGGAAAGGAGCAGCTCGTCCCGAGAGCATGATTCAGGCGGTAAAAGTTGCCATGGAAATATGTGACGTATAGATCTCTGTCTTCATCAGGGATCAGTTTAATGGCGGTATCCCGGATCCAACTATCTTGCCCGACAATCCAGAAGGTTTGGAAATGGCTTCACCGGATGCCGACTCCGCCGATGGACCTATTGCCCTGCTGCCTTCTTCATCGGCAGGAGGACAAGCACCGCTGGCTCGATAGGCAAGAGCTGTCTTGAGGAGAATTTCCTCGGGGTCACCGAGCTGATGGTTGAAATCTTCTGCAGCCGCGCAGTGCGGAGTAAAACCATCTTCGAAATCTGCCTCGCCCTTGGCATTTACCCCCCTGAAGTTAATTGAATGGTAAACAGTGCCGCAGTTCTCGGTTGGCTGGAAACCGTAGGGTTTGCCGCAGGTAGCCAGCCCGATTTGGATAACATCTATGTCAACCCCGCGCAAACTATTCATGATTGATTCACTTGCTGAGCAGGTTCGGGGGCTTGTGAGAACGAACAGGCGCGGCAAGCCGAGACTGGGAACCGTTAAATCTACTCCATCAATTACATCGCCGGCCGCATATTCGAGAGCGAACTCCCAGCTTTCCGATGAAATCTTGCCGTTTGTCTCAAGCTCTTCGAAAGTAAGTCCTTCTTTTTCAGTCCCGGCAACCATTGACGAGAGTATCTGCGCTACATAGAGGATTCCGCCACTGTTATAGCGAAGATCAACGATCAGGTCATCGATACCCGCGTTTTTCAGATGCTTTCCTACTTCTATGATAGCTTGTGATGCAGGTGCGGAGTGAGCGTTAAACAGCATGTAACCGATGCGGTCTCCGCTGGAAGCGGCAAGGATTCTCACGTTCTGGACTGGGTGAGAAGTTATTTCCGCGGATGTCATGGTTACCGTGCGGGGAGTGGATGATCCGAGGTCCAAGACAGTGAACGTGTGGCTCTCGCCTTCTGTGCGCGGAAACAGGCCGTTGTTTAATACGGCTATGTTATCCGAATCTAATACCCTTTCACCGTCGATCTCGAGAATCTGGGCGCCGCGGGAAAGATTAACCTCGGGGGCGGTAGCCGACGTACCGGGCTCCGTGTAAGCGATCCTTACATCTCTCGGCGGGGCTGCTCGCAGAAGCACGAACTCGGCGCCGTATCCTATATCGATGCTTTGTCTGTTTGCCAGGAATTCTGCAGTAGGTACGGTGAAATGAAATCTATCCTTGGGAGCCCCGGAAGCATTTGTTTCAAAGGTCTTCATCAAGTCAAAGTAGACAGGAGTGCTGCAGCAGGCGGGATCCTGATCTTTGATTTCATCGTACCATAGATAGGTTTCGTGGCTCCAGGACCGAAGCCAGTTGTTTTCATCCGTATAAAGGCCCTGAGAACCTCCCAAGATAGCTTTGCTGGGGTCGGCGCAGAAACCTTCGAAGATATCACTTGGTGGAAATAACGGTTCCTCTCCTAGGACTGTTTCATAAGTGTCGCCACAACCGAGAAAAACCGATACTCCGAGCAGCGCTAGGCATATTGCGAGCAGGCGCTTCGAGATGGATTTGTATGGGGAAAAGCGGTTTTCTCTTTTGTGCACTGCAGTTTTCCTCCGCGATTGAGTGGAAGGGCGAGTTGGGCTTAGATTATTACCAAATGATCCGAATTTATCAAATTACTTGCGCAGCGTTAGAAAGTTGCACTAAGCAATGCTGCAAGTTGCCGCACGGAAAAAGCATAAAGGCAGTTTTTTCAACCGCTTACCTATCGATAATCAGTCCCGGCAGATCGGAATATGTCGTGGGAGCGGGATCAATGGATAACAGTTCTTCCTCGGAACTTTTCGTTGCGGTCTGTTGAATTTGCGCAGAACTTGAGGAAGGGCATGAACCGTCGGCCTGATAAGCGAGAGCAGTCTTGAGAAGGCTTTCCTGGGGGTCACCGAGCTGGTGGTCATAGTCATCATCCGCAACGGAACAGGTAGGTGAAAAACCGTCTTCATAATCGGCAACTCCCTTGTCATTAACTACCCTTACTTGTATGGTGAAATAGGTTATGCCGCAATTGTCTCTTGGAACAAAGCCGTGGTACTTGCCGCATGTGGTCCGTCCAATCAGTATTACCTCTATGTCAATACCTTCCAGGCTGTTGATGATCGTCTCGCTGGCCGAGCAGGTACTTAAACCGGTTAGGACAAACAGGCGCGGAAGATCAAGATCCGGCAATTGCTGCACATTGCCGTTTTCATCTTCGAATGCGTTGGCGAAAGGACGGGATGTATTGTCTCTTTTGTCATTAAATTCAAATTTTACGAAGTTCTTCCCTTCGCCCCCAGACCCGGCGATTATCGACGATATAATCTGTGCGATGTAGTACAATCCGCCACGGTTATAACGAAGATCAAGGATAAGATCATCAATGCCGTCTCCTTCCAGAAACGTCTTGCCGGCATCTATTAGCGGCTGCGCCGCCGAGTTGATATGTGTATTAAACAACATGTAACCAACCCGTTCGCCTCCGGAAGTGGTGAGAACTTTTACGTTCTGTACCGGATGCACTGTTATCTCCCCGGCGGTCATTGTCACAGAGCGTTGCTGTGAAGATGCCCCGGGGTCTTTAACCGTAAATGTGTGCGTGTCCCCGTTATCTGGTCGAAACAAAGCGGCATTTATCTTATTTACGTCGTCTTGATTGTTGGAATTTACGACATCGATGCCGTCAATGTTGAGAATCTGGGTGCCGCGCAGAAGGTTGACGTCGGTTGCGGTCGCCGGCGAGTTGGGTTCAGTGCGTTGCACCACTATATTTCGCGGAGGTTTGGATTCCAAAACGCTGAATCTGGCGCCGTATCCATACGCAATGCCTTCCCTGGAGAGTAGGTATTCTTCGGTAGACTGTGTGAAATGGAACCTGTCCTTGTCATTCCCTGAAGAAGTTGTTTGAGTTGTTTTCATTAGCTCAAAGTAGTCCGTCGGGTCAGTGCAACAGGCCGGATTCCTATCTTCGATTTCGTCGTACCACAGATAGGTCTCGTGGCTCCAGGACCGTAGCCAGTTGTTTTCATCCACGTATGTGCCTTGCTTGGCTCTTATGCTGACAGCTTTGCTCAGGTCTGCACAGTATTGATGAAAGTTGTCGCTTGGGCAAAACAGATCTTCTTGCCATGGTTCATCCCTTGTACTACAGGGCGGTGGTGGCGGTGGTGGCGGTGGTGGCGGTGGCGGCGATGGTGGCGGTGGTGGCGGTGGTGGCGGTGGCGGCGATGGTGGCGGTGGTGGCGGTGGTGGCGGTGGCGGCGGTGGCGGCGATGGTGGCGGTGGTTCAACCGGGTCAAGGGGTTCCGTTTCAGCTGCTTCCGATGATGAAGTTCCGGTGGAACTTGGGGAAGATGAACTCTCGCTGCCGCCGCAACCCGCAAAACCAAGTACTGCGAGTAGTACCAGAAGTATCCCTAGGCATCGCGATGCAAATACACCCATAAAGCAGTGGCTTTTCTCCTTGCTCAAGATAAACATTCCCCCGCATTAACTTAATATTAAAAAGTACTTAATACGCCCGGTCTATCAAACTTAACAAGTGGGTGATATATGATGATTGCGCTTGGCTGGGCGAGCAGTTTATTGCTGTTTCCGACGCGCTGTTGCAGGGACTCAGCATGATTTCTTGCTACATGCGGTTTCTGGAGGTTTCGGATTCCACAAGGAGAGGCAGTATCTCTCCCGATTTTCCCATTACGCTTGCGTCGTAAAGACCCGTACCCGGGGTTATATCAGTGTTGATTTCCACTACAGGTTTCTCACTCTTTTTCGCTATAAGCCCCATAGAAGCCGCCGGTTCAACCACTCCGGAAGTTCCCACTATCAGCAGAAGATCGCATTGCTCTATTGCGAACAGACATCTGTCTATTCTCTCCATCGGGATGATTTCTCCGAACAACACGGTGTTCGGTCTCATTACCGCGTCGCAGGCGTCGCACTTTGGGGGCAACTGCGGAATAGGCACCTGATAGTTTTTTTCTACCTTTTCGCATTCCGTGCATTTGATTTCCCAGAGGCTTCCGTGAAGTTCTATTACATTTCGGGTCCCGGCCGCGAAGTGAAGACCGTCTACGTTTTGTGTTATGAGGGTGAAATCCCTTTTTTCTTTCTCAAGCGCGGTTATCGCGAAGTGGCCGGGATTGGGCTTGGCGTTTTTCATTATTGCCCTTCTGGAGTCATACCACTCCCACACCAGCTTGGGATTTCTGAAAAAGGCCTCGGGTGTTGCGAGTTCGTGGGGATCATAATTCCTCCAGAGCCCTTCTTCGCCCCTGTAGGTTGGAATGCCGCTTTCAGCCGAGATTCCCGCTCCTGTAAGAATGACGATTTCGTTGGAATTGTTTATGAGTTCGTACGCTTTTGCGATATCTTTTTCCATGTTCCTGCAACCCGCGATATGTTAACCGTTCTGCAGGTTCTTTCCCATTGGCGACCGTAAAAACCTGATTGCGGGAGCGGGAGATTCTCTTGACAATTTGTCCCCTGATACTAACCTTGTCTGTGTTGTGTTAGACCAGTATGTTCCCGTCCTCCTGATAATAGTAATAGCGGTCGTTCTGGCCGCAGCGCTTCTGTCCGTTTCCTATCTGCTGGGTCCGAAGAGATACGGAAGCTGGCGCAAGCTGATTCCATATGAATCGGGGATGATTCCCATGGGAGACGCGAGAGAGAAGGTTTCGCTCAAGTACTACCTTATAGGGGCTCTTTTCATACTGTTTGACATAGAAATCGTGTTTTTGATAGCCTGGGCGGTCGTGTTCAGGGAGCTTGGAATGGTGGCGCTTATCGAGGTGCTGGCGTTTCTTGTTGTTGTCATCGGCGGTTATTTCTACGTTCTTAAAAAAGGAGCTTTGGAATGGGAGTAAGCAGCGGACCACTTCTTGGCGGAGACGGTTTTCTTACAACCAAAATTTCTGCGGTTGCCAACTGGGGAAGAAAGAACAGCCTCTGGCCCATGGCTTTCGGAACTGCCTGCTGTGCGATTGAGATGATGGGGGCTTTTTCCTCAAGGTTCGATATCGCGAGGTTTGGGGCCGAAACCGTGAGGTTCTCGCCGAGGCAGGCAGATCTGATGATAGTCTCGGGGACCATAACCTACAAAATGGCGTCGGTTTGCAGAAGGATCTACGAGCAGATGCCTGAGCCCAAGTGGGTAATAGCGATGGGGTCGTGTACGTGCGGTGGCGGACCTTTTGACAGCTACGCCGTCGTTCAGGGAATTGACGAGTTTCTTCCGGTGGATGTTTATGTGGGTGGCTGTCCGCCTAGACCCGAAGCCCTTATTGACGCCGTGATGAAAATTCAGAAGAAAATAGATAACGAAGGACCCCCGATCGTATGACCTCCCCACCTGACCCTTTTGATCAAATAAGGGAAAGAATAAGCGGATATATCCTCTCGGAGAGCACATTCCGCGGGGAGATCAGCTTTGCCGTAGGGGCTGAGTCGATAGTCGAGTGTTGCTCGCTTCTGAAAAACACGCTCGGTTTCACCTACCTTGTGGATGTTACGGTTGTCGACTATCTGACTGTTAAATTTCCAAGGTACGAGGTTGTTTACCTGCTTCACCGCTTCGGTGAAAATTATGAAGAAAATTTGAGGATAAGACTCAAGGTCGCGCTTGAGCAGGATGATCCCGCCATCGATTCCGTAACCCCCGTGTGGTCCGGGGCGAACTGGCTTGAGAGAGAAGCGTACGATATGTTCGGGATAACTTTCAGGGGGCACCCCGACCCGAGAAGAATACTTATGCCGGAAGATTACGACCAGTTTCCGCTCAGAAAGGATTTTGACGTGAGAGACAGGGAATCTTCCAAAAGATCTTTCGAGCGGGCTCTTGATGAAGGACTTGAGTGATGGAAAGAGTAGAGATCGTTACAGAAGAACTCGGCACTGAACCCGACGGCACAAGAAAGCACACCATGATGCTTAACATGGGGCCGCAGCATCCGTCAACCCACGGGGTTCTGCGGGTGGTTCTTTATCTTGACGGAGAGAAAGTCAAGGAGGCTGTTCCTCACATCGGCTATCTGCACAGGGGAATAGAGAAGCTCTGCGAGGACATCACTTATCAGAAATGTCTTCCTTACACCGACAGGATGGACTATCTGGCTTCTATATGCAACAACATAGGTTTTATACTGGCCGTCGAGAAACTTCTTGGGATCGAGGATGAAATTCCCGAAAGAGCCAAGGTCGCCGAGGTGATAATGTTTGAGCTCGGAAGAATCGAGTCCCACCTGATAGGTATAGGCGCGAATGCGATGGACCTCGGTGCGATGACTGCCTTTCTTTTCTGCTTCAAGGAGAGGGAGCGTATCTACGAGATTCTCGAGATGGTGTGCGGAGCGAGACTTACGACTTCATACCCCAGGGTAGGGGGTCTTCCCATGGACCTTCCCGAGGATTTTTCCGACACGATAAGGAATTTTCTCAATATATTCCCCAAGACCTTAAATGAGATAGACAGCCTTCTTACGAGAAACAAGATATGGATTGACCGCACCAAGGGAGTAGCTGTTATAAGCAAGGAGCAGGCCATCGATCTTGGAATTACAGGCCCCATACTGAGAGGAAGCGGCGTTCCCTACGATTTAAGAAAAGCCGTTCCCTACCTTGATTACGAGAACTACGAATTCGATATACCGGTCGCTAACGAAGGGGATGCCTACGCAAGGTATCTCTGCAGGATGGAGGAGATGAGACAGAGCCTTCGCATAATTGAGCAGGCCCTTGACAATCTTCCCGACGGTCCCTACATAGCCGACCTTCCTGACATCGTCTTACCGGAAAAAGAGCTTGTTTACACAAAAATGGAATCCCTGATTAGGCATTTCGTTCTGGTCTACAACGGTTTTGAGACTCCTCCTGGGGAGATATACCACGCCGTGGAGAACCCCAAGGGAGAGCTTGGTTACTACATAGTAAGCGACGGTACAGGAAAACCCTACAGGATGCGGGTTCGTGGGCCATCGTTTGTGAACCTGCAGGCTCTTCCGGATATGGTAAAGGGGGGATTTGTCTCCGATGTCGTTGCCGCAATAGGCAGCATCGACATAGTGCTCGGGGAAGTTGACCGCTGATTAAATTAGGAAAAACTGCCGCAACCTTTGGGTTGTCCACGTCCCTCTCCATTGGCGGCGTGCTTATTTGACGCAATCTCGGAACACCGGCTACTCTTTACGCCAGCGATGAAACCTGATTGGGAGGTTCAGCTTGGCGTCAACCCCTACAAACGACCACATCCGCTACGAGCCGGATGAGAAGTGCACGCCGCTCTCGTCCTTCGTCGTTGGCATACAGGGCATCGTGCTTGTGCTGCCGCTTGCGGTTTCGATAGTGGTTATCAATGTTCTGGCGACCGGCCAGGACGAAGCATACCTGACCTGGTCCGTATTCTCGGCGCTGATAGGGGTTTTGGTGTCTGCGCTCATTGGCAGTGTTGACGGGGGCAGTGCCAATGAATGCAGAGTCTCAAGGAAAAGTCACTGTCCCTGCTCCCTCCGGTTTCTTGAACGCAAAAAACGAGTCGGGAATGCCGAGGTTAACTTTGGCGGTGCCTAGTTTTATGACCGTCGTGTTTCCGAAGATGTCGCCAATTATGATTTCTCTCAGCATATAGGTTCTGGGGTCGACTGCTATCGTTACCTGCTTTGACTGCTCCTGGTTTTTCTGTTTTAGGTCAAGGAGGACATTCCCCCGCACGTCGGTGCTTCCGGCGCCCGGGCGGACATCGAAAAGACGGTCAAGATCCTCCAGTATGGAAATAACGGTATAGGAACCGAGAGAGTCTGCCCAGACGCTGTCAAATTCCGTTTCGGCGACCTGGTTTTCCTGACTGTCAAAATACCAGATCTTCTTTCCGTCAGAAACTATCGTGTCTTTCCATGGCTCTTCGTACTGCCACTTCATCATCGCCGGCTTCTTGAACCACACATTTCCCGAGGATGAGATTTTCTCTCCAAGGTCTTTTATCCGGGTTTCCTGTGTGAATGGCGATTTAAGATCGTTTATGGAAGCGTATTTTTTCTGGATGCCACTTACAATAGCGGCTGTGTCCTGTGTCCTTGCCGGGTGGGTGGTAAAGAGAATGGATACGGCGAGAAGCACTGCCACAAGCGCGATTTTTCTCAATCCGAACTTCCCCTGTCTGCCTTAATCATGTCTACATAGACTTCTCTTGGTTTCCCGGCCGCTCCCTGAGGCCCTATGAGACCTTCTTTTTCCATTACCTCAACGATCCTTGCCGCGCGGTTATATCCTATCTTGAGCCTTCTCTGGATCATCGAGATAGATACCTGCCCGGTTTCTGCTATTATCCCCAAAGCGGTTTCGTAAAGTTCATCTTTTTCGTCTTCGCTAACCCCCGAGCTTTCATCGTCTGAGTCGTTTTTGGTTATTTCTTCTATGTAGACCGGGTTTGCCTGGGACCTTAGAAAATCCGTTACCCGTTTTCTTTCGTCATCGGATATCAGTGCGCCCTGAAGTCTCAAGAGATTGCTTCCACCGGATGTGAGAAAAAGCATGTCTCCCTTTCCGAGCAGGGTCTCCGCTCCCCCGGTGTCAAGAATGATTCTTGAATCCACTTTTGAGGACACGAGAAAGGATATGCGCGCCGGGAAGTTAGCTTTTATGAGTCCGGCAACCACGTCTGCCGAGGGGCGCTGGGTGGAGACTATTATATGGATTCCCGCCGCCCTGGCCTTTTGCGCGAGCCTTATTATCGAGTCCTTAACGTCGGCCGGGGAAACCATCATCAGGTCGGCAAGCTCATCTATGATAACGACTATGTAGGGAAGCCATCTGAGCTGTTTTTCCTCGATCTCAAGTGTCTCAAGTTTCTTGTTGTAGCTGTCTATGTCCCTTACCCCTTCTTCGGAGAGCATGCTGTATCTGGAATCCATTTCCTCAACCAGCCACCTAAGGGCTGCCACGGCTTTTTTCGATTCGGTGACCACCGGGTGGAGCAGGTGGGGAATATCTTCGTATATGGAGAGCTCGAGCATCTTCGGGTCTATCATTATCATCTTGAGCTCATAAGGGGTCGCCCTGTAGAGCAGGCTCGTGATCGCGGCGTTCAGCAGCACGCTTTTTCCCGAACCCGTTGTGCCGGCGATCATGAGATGCGGGGCGGTCTGAAGGTCCATGTAACGCGGTTTCCCGGATATGTCTTTCCCGAGGGCGATGGTAAGCATTGATTTTTGCGCCGTGAATGAGCTGCTCTCGAAGAGTTCCCGCAGCACCACGATCTCCCTGCTTTCGTTCGGCACCTCTATTCCGACCACGTCTTTTCCCGGTATTGGGGCTATGATTCTTATGCTCAGCGCCTTAAGACCCATTGCCAGATCGCCTTCAAGAGACGATATCCTGTTTATTTTTATCCCCGGGGCGGGTTTATACTCAAACATCGTGATAACCGGGCCGGGCCGTATTTCCATGACCTTTCCGGTCACTCCGAAGTCCGCGAGCTTTTCCTCGATCAATGAGGCCTTTTGGTACATGGCTTCTTTGTCTATCTCTACTGACGTATCAATTTTCGGGTCAAGCAGATCAATTGGAGGGAGGGAGAAATCAAGCCACCTGCTCTCGGATGCGGTGGGTTCCGGCTCGGCTTTTTTATCGGGGGCGGGAGGAGTGAACACTATCTGCGGTTCCGTGTTGGTTTTCCCGTCGGGTTCCTGCTTCTGCGTTACGGTCGGGGCTTTTGCTGCGCGAGGGGACGCCTGCGGAGCGTCGGGTTTCTTTCTGCCTCGGGTTTTTCTCGCGGCGGTGCGTCTTAGCGCCCCGATCGGTGTGAAAACTTTTTTTAACACACTTGAGCAGAGAGAGCGGATAATCTGCACTACGCGGGCAATCTTGGTTTCCGTTGTTATTACCACGGAGAGGAATATGACGATTATAGCAATAATGTACGTTCCCAGGGTTCCCAGGATGTTCTGGGCAAATTCCCGGGAGATTGCCAGTCCCAGCCATCCACCGGCCGGCGAGTAGCCCATAAGGGGGCTTTTTCCGTAAGCAAGCCCGAGTACGGTGGCTGAGGAGAGAAGGAAGATAATTGTGGAGAAAAGCTTCCAGTATATCTTCTCGGCGGGCTGTTTTCTCAGAATCATGTATGACGCGTAGAACATCAGCACGGGAAATACGAAGGAAAGCGTACCGAAGGAACTTCCAAGGGAATGCGACACGTAAAGTCCCGCATTTCCCATTGCGCCTTCCGCGTCAATTTCAAGCAGGTTGCTTGAGACCAGAAGACTTACGAAGGTGAACACTCCGAGGGCGAAGAAAAAAACCGCCATTACGTCTACGAATACGCTTTGAGTGTCCTTGCCTTTCTGCATTTCTTAAATTCTGAAATAAAACCCCTCCGCGCCCGAGCTAGAGGGGAAATTTCTCACCATCTAAAAGGCGATCGCGGCTAGAAGTGTATTTGAGGCCTGAGCCGCCAGATCCCATGATAACAAAGGAAATATACCGAAAAAAACGGTGGCTGCGGTAAGCACGGCAATTGTAGCTCCCGAAAGTGGCTTGTTCACGCTTGCCCCATAACTGTCTTCCTTCATAAACGCGCAGACAAGCACCTTAAGGTAGTAGTACGCGGAGATTACGCTTGCTATTATCCCTATTACTGCAAGCGGCGTCAGGTTAGCGTCAACCGCGGCTAAAAACACCCTGTATTTTCCGAAAAATCCTATAGTCGGCGGAATTCCCGCAAGCGAGAACATAAATACCCCGAGCGCGAGTGATGTTGCCGGTTTTCTGCTCCATAGTCCTGATATCCTCTCGAAAGTGTCGCAGTCGCTATCCTCCCTGCTCACGTAGGCGAGGATTCCGAAAGCCCCGAGGTTCATGAAAGTATAGGCAAACAGATAGTAAAGAACGCTTCCGCTTCCGACCGAAGCGTCAGAGAGGACTGCAGCCACTCCGACAAGGGCGTATCCCGCGTGCGCCACGCTTGAGTAGGCAAGCATTCTCTTTATGCTTTTCTGATATATGGCGGCTATGTTTCCCACTATCATGGTCAGCACCGCCGCGATCTGTACAGCGGCCATCATGTAGCCCTCAAACGCAGAACCGGAGTCGAGAAATATTCTTAGCAGCAGTACAAAGGCCGCCGCTTTTACCGCCACGGACATATATCCCGTAACTGTGAGAGGGGCGCCCTCGTAGATGTCCGGTACCCACTGGTGAAGCGGCACGGCTCCTATTTTGAATATGATTCCCACCGCCACGAAAGCGGCTCCGCAGACATACATCGGGAGATTCGCCGGATTTGCGAAAATTTCCTCTAGAAAAGTGGAACCGGTAGCCCCGTAGAGAAGTGCGATTCCGAAAAGCAGCACAGCGGAAGAAAATCCCCCCAGAACAAGGTACTTTACGCCTGATTCCGTCGAATCGAGGGATCTGCTTCTGAACCCCGAGAGTATGTAGACGGCGATTGACATGATTTCGAACCCAACGAAAAGCGTCATGAGTTCAACTGAGGATGCGAGAATCATCATCCCGCTCGTGCAGAAAAGTACAAGCGCGTAGAACTCCTCAAGCCACTGTGTGCGTTTCTCAAGGTGGTCTTTTGAAAAAAGAATCGTCGCAAGCGCCGCCAGGAGGAAAAGGGAGTTGAAATAGGCGGAGAAGGAATCGATCACAAGTGCGCCGGAAAACGCGGAGCTTTCGCCGGAGAACCTGGCGAAGTTAAGGATGAGGGAGAGTACGGTGCCCGCAATCGCGAGGAGAAAAAGCGACCCGGTCCATTTTTTTTTCAGAATCGGGGCGCAGATAAGTATGAGCAGGGCGGCTAGTATAAGTATGCACTCGGGGAGGATTGCCAGCGTACTTTCAAATAGAACCTGGACATTCATAGCTTGATCTCTCCCGGCGTGTACGGCCTTTTCCTGGTTTCAGCTGTTTTCTTCATCACTTCAATCGGAGTCTTTAACCACTTCGAACTTTCTTTCTTCAAACTGAAAGTCCTGCTCGTCAATGTACCATATTCTCGCGTCGGCTAGCTTCCCGCTGGTTACCGAGAAAATTATATACGCCCATCCGGGTGATGCCACCTGTCTGTCTGTTTCCGAAGGTACTGAAGGGTGGTCCGGGTGCGAGTGGTATATGCCGAGGATCTCGAGACCGTTTTCCCTTGCCCACGAATCCGCCTCTATGTAGGAACGCGGGTCAAGCTCGAAACGGTCTTTTAACCTGTTGCTGTCAATATTCCCTGTTTCCTTAAACGCCGTTTCGGATCTGTCGTCGGCGACCAGGTTGGCGCACTTGCGAAAGTGAGTAACGGTATCTTTTTCTCCGATCATCACGCCGCAAACTTCGTAAGGGTAGCCGGATTCGGCATCCCGTGTCATGCCCAGATAAGCCGATTTATATATTTTTAGGAAATTATGTATTTTAGTTGACACTTCCATACACTGTTCTTGGCCGAGCCGGAGCAATCTCCAGCTTCTCTCTCATCCTTCCGGCCATGCGGGTTACATTCCCGCCCGCAATCGTGATTCCACGATGAAGGATGTTTGTCGCAGCGTTTATGTCCCTGTCCATCACAAGACCGCAACTGCATTTATGCGTCCTGACCGACAAGTCCTTTTTCACTTCCGCTCCGCAACTTGAGCATTCCTGCGAGGTTCCCTTGGGATTCACCGCCACGATCTTAACGCCAGCACTCTCGGCCTTCTCGTTAAGCAGGGTTATGAACTTGCCCCAAGCCTGCTCAGATATGCTCCTTGCCAACCGCTTGTTGCCAAGCATTTTTTTCGTTTCAAGCTTCTCTACCGCTATGAAGTCGTACATCTTCACTATCTCTGCGGTCAATCTGTGGAGATAGCCCCTTTCCTTGTCCGATACCCTCTGCCACTCTTTCGCAAGCAGGGATACGGCTTTACGTCTGTTATTGCTTCCCTTTACCTTGCGGGACACGGAGCGTTGAAGGCGTATCAGTTTCTTTCTGTCTATCTCCCGTTTCTCTACTGTCTCTCCGTTGCTCAGCGTCAGACGCTTCGATATCCCCATGTCTATCCCTACGGGATTTCTCGCTTCCCCGACCTGCTCCGGTTCGGGCAGTTCATAGGACAACGCCACTTCCGTCCGTAAAGACTTTCTGGTAATCCGAATCGCTTTGAGCAGGGCATTCGGGGGAAGTTCCCGAGACGGCTTTACCACAATGCTGGGAAGTCCCTTTACTTTGAGAACTAACTTGTTTCCCTCACGCTTGAGCATTCGCCAGCACCGGTCGTTAATCTCGATGGTACGCCATCTCCGACCACTCTTGAAGCGGGGGAAACCTCCATGCTTGAAGAACCGCTTGTACGCTTTGTCAAGCCTTGAGAGTACGCCACGGAACACGATGCTGGATACAGCCTCAAACTCCGGCAAATCTGCTCTTACCTGCACAAGTTCCTTGTACTGGTCATAAAGACTGCGACCGTTGCCCGTCTTCCTGTAGCAGTCAATGCGGGATTCCAAGCCTGCGTTGTAGAGTTCCGCAGACATCGAGAATATCTCCCCAAGCCTCTCATGCCCTGCACTGGACAACTTCACCCTGCACTTGTAAGTCCTTATCATCACTATATTATACCTGTTTTACAGTCAGAATCTAATCCGTCAACTAAAATACATAATTCCTATTTTTACCACCAGAGTCTTTCACTCAGGTACCTTCTGCCCGAGTCGGGAAGAACCGTTACCAGAACTCCTTCTTTCAGTTTTTTAGCGTACTCAAGCATTACGCAGACCGCGGCACCTCCCGAGTGACCAACGAATATTCCCTCGGTCTCCATCAGCCGTTCCATCATTTCATACGCTTTCTCAGTCGAGATGAAGACGACTTCGTCGGCCGCCTCCTCGTTGTATAGGCCGGGAACTATTGAAGTAGGCATGTGTTTCATGCCCTCGAGTCCGTGGAGACTTTCCTCGGGTTGGATCGCAATTGTCTTTATGTCGGGGTTGTACTCTTTAAGTCTTTTCCCGGTTCCCATGAAGGTTCCCGATGTGCCGAGTCCCGCGAGGAAATGGGTCACGGCACCCTTTGTCTGTTCCCAGATCTCAGGCGCCGTAGTCTCGTAGTGGGCGAGGGTGTTATTGATGTTGTTGTACTGGTCCGGCATGAAATACCTGTCGGGATTATCCGCTTTTAGCTTGTGAGCCATTCTTATTGCTCCGTCTGAACCCTCAAGAGGATTTGAGAAGGTTATTTTCGCTCCGTAGGCTTCAATCGCTTTTTTTCTCTCGGTGTTTACGTTCTCGGGCGTTACGATTTCAACCTCGTACCCAAGCGCGGCTCCCAGCATCGCGTACGCGATCGCGGTGTTCCCGGAAGAGGAGTCCATAATAACCTTGTTTTTTGTGAGTTCGCCTGAGCGTATGGCTTCCAGGATCATTCTGCGGGCGGGGCGGTCTTTTATTGAACCTCCGGGGTTAAACCACTCGGCCTTCGCGTAAATCCTGACTCCCGGGGAGCATTCCTTTGCGGTTTCGGAAAGTTCCAAAAGAGGGGTGTTGCCTATAAGGTCAACCACCGATTCGACTCTTGAACCTCTGGCAGCGGAGGTTCCGGCTTCCGGTCTATGCATTAGCAGCGCTCGATGATTACCTTGTGATAGCGGCCTTCTTCTTGTACTATGGCCAGGACCTTGTGACCTTCCTGTTCCACGCTTCTCGGGAGGTTGGAAAGAGGCTCTCCCTCGCAGAGCCTGACTTCAAGGACCTCACCGCGCTCCATTCTCTCAAGCTTAAGCTTGGTTTTTACAAACGTCATCGGACAGATGTAGCCCGTTATGTCTATTTTTTCCTTGCTCTGCGTATCGTCCATCTTAAACACCTCTCGGCGCACAATCTCCCGTTAAGACTAACACAGTCCGCATTTTACTCAAACCGTTTTTCCGTCGGCATTCCGGGACTTTATCCACGATATTACGGATTCGAACATTTTCTTGCCGTCCTCTGAACCCAGCAGGCTCTCGAAACTGCGCTCGGGGTGAGGCATCATGCCGAGCACGTTGCCCCGGCCGTTTGCGATTCCGGCTATGTTGTCCTCGGCACCGCTTGGATTCGCTTCGGAGGTCAGTGCTCCTCCATCCCCGCAGTACCGCAAAACTATCCTTCGCCCCTGGGAGCTGTTCCCGTCCGGAGGCAGTACGAAATTGCCCTGGGCGTTTGCGACCGGGAGCTTCAGCACTTCTCCCTTGCGCAGAGTGCAGGTAAAAGGGGTGTCGGTATCCTCAACCCTCACGTTTGTCCACCTGCAGACGAATTTCAGGGAAGAGTTGTGTATGAAAGCTCCGGGGAGAAGTCCCGATTCGACCAGAATCTGGAATCCGTTGCATATTCCTATTACGGGGACTCCGCTTTCGGCAAACTCCCTAAGCGGGCTTACGACGGGAGAGAACTGCGATATGGCTCCCGCACGAAGATAATCTCCGTAGGAGAACCCTCCCGGTATCACGACGCAGTCAATTCCCGCAAGGGAAGTTTCCTCGTGCCATATAAGATCGCAGGGCTGGCCCAGAGTTTTCCTTATTGCGTGGTAGCAGTCGTGGTCGCAGTTAGAACCCGGAAAGAACAGAACTCCAAAATTAGGCATTTTACTTTTCCATTATCTCTACCGAGAAATCTTCAATTACGGGGTTGGAAAGCAGTTTCCGGCACATTTCATCCGCTTTGCGGCCTATCTCTTCTGAGGATTCACCTTCCATGGTGAGTTCCACGATTTTTCCTACCCTCGCATCGGAAACCCCGCTGAATCCGAGACCGCTGAGTGCGTTCAGCACCGCTTTGCCCTGAGGATCGAGCACAACGGCCTTAAGCTTGACCTCTATTTTGACCGAAAACTGTTTCATCTCTGATTTTTCTTGCTCCGGAATGGCTTCCGCGGGATATTACCCGCGCGAGAGGAGCATGCCAACAATTCTCTCAAGTTCCTCGGGAGAATAGTACTCTATTTCTATTTTTCCCCTCTTCTTGTTATGGCTTATCCTTACTTTGGTCGAGAATTTCCCGGCAAGTTCTTCGGTAAGTTCTCTGGTGAAAATATCTTCTTTGACCTCAATTTTCTCCGGGGTGAGATCGGTGGGCAACTGAGCGCTTCCGGCTTTCTTTTTTACAAGCGCTTCGGTTCTTCTTACCGTGAGATCCTTCTTAAGTACTTCGCCGAGAAGGGAATCCATTTCCTCGAGGGAGGGGGCGGCGAGAAGCGCCCTTGCGTGCCCCGCGGTTATTGAGCCCGAGACAAGGGCTTCCTTCGCCTTCTCTGAAAGCCTGAGAAGCCTCAACTGGTTTGTTATGACCGAGCGGTTTTTCCCCGTCCTCTTTGCTATCTCCTCGTGGGTAAGCCCGAAGCTCTCCGCGAGCTTTTCATAGGCCTCCGCCTCCTCAATGGGATTTAAGTCCTCTCTCTGTATGTTCTCTATTAACGTGAGTTCCGCCACGTCCTGATCGGTGGCGGTCCTTATTACGACGGGCAGTTTCTCCAGTTTTGCTATTTTCGCCGCTCTCCACCTGCGTTCCCCGGCCACTATTTCGAAGCCGCCGTTTTCTTTGCGTACGATAAGCGGCTGTATGACTCCGTTTTCTTTTATGGATTCTGCGAGTTCCTCAAGGGCGCCCTGTTCGAAGTGCTTTCTCGGCTGCGATGCGTTCGGCTTCAGCAGATCCGTATTTACCATCCTGTACCCTTCAGATTCTCCGTCCGGATTCTTCGGGATAAGCGAGTCAAGTCCTCTTCCCAGACCTCGTCTCTTCATGTCAGTTAACCTCCGCTGTTATTATTTCATTTGCGAGTTTCATGTAGTTCTGCGCCCCGGTCGACTTTATTTCGTAAAGCAGAAGGGGCTTTCCATGGCTTGGCGCTTCGGCGAGCTTCACGTTTCTGCTTATCACTGTATCGAAAGTTTCTTCGCCGAAGTGGTTTCTTACTTCCTCGGCCACGGAGTGACATATGTTGTTTCGGGAATCGAACATGGTAAGAAGATAGCCTTCCACTTCAAGCGAGGGGTTCAGTCTCTGCTTGGCAAGCGATATGGTCGTCTGCAGTTGGACTATCCCTTCAAGCGCATAGTATTCGCACTGGACGGGTATGAGCACCCTGTCGGCCGCGGCAAGCGCGTTTATGGTGAGCAGGCTTAGCGACGGGGGAGCGTCTATGAATACGTAATCGTAGTCGGCTCTTATCTCGTCAATGACCTTTTTTAAACGGTACTCTCTGCTCTCCGTCTCTATAAGATGTATCTCGGCACCGGTGAGCTCGTGATTCGCCGGACACAGGTGCAGGTGACCGTTTAGAAGCTCCGGGTAGATGTCGATTATGGTGTCCGCGAGGCTTGTTTCTCCCAGTATGACGCTACAGATGTTCTTCGAGTTGACGGATTGCTTGTCAACTCCGAGTCCTCCGGTCGCGTTTCCTTGAGAGTCAAGATCTATTAGAAGCGTGCGGCGGTTTGCCGCCGCCAGAGAAGCCGAAAGGTTTACCGCGGTTGTGGTTTTGCCGACTCCCCCTTTCTGATTTACCACGCATATTACTTTTGACATTTGGTGATTAAAGAATGATAAACTTGCAGGTGTTATCAGTCAAATAAGTCTTGTCCCGGAACCGGGCCCGCGCGGACGGTTCCCGGAGGATTAACCTTGATAAACAGGATATGCACTGTTTTTTCGACTTTTTTCGGGGTGGGGTACGTGCCCGGAGCCCCTGGAACCGCGGGAACTCTGGCGGCGGTCGGAGTCGTATATCTGCTCAGCCTCGCAGGCGGCACAATTCTCTACTCGGTACTCACTCTGGGGCTGATTATCATCTCTTTTGCAACTGCGGGCCGTTGCGTGGCGATTTTCGGGAGGGAAGACCCGCCTGAGGTTGTCATTGACGAAGTGTGCGGATTTTTGGTGTGCATGCTTTTCATAACGCCAAACCCACTTAATCTGGCGATCGGCTTTTTCCTGTTCAGGTTTTTCGATATAGCGAAACCGTTTCCGATACGAAGAGTCGAGAGACTTCCTGGTGGGTACGGTATCGTTATGGATGACGTTCTGGCCGGGGTGTACGCTAACCTCTGCCTTCAGGTGCTTGTCCGGCTCTATTGATGATACCCGCCGTGTTCTTTGCGGAACCGGACTTCATGCGTAGAGCAGAAATGGATTCTGAACGGTTACCGTGCCGTACATGCGACCGTGCTGGAAATCTTCTGAGAACAGTTCTGCTATGCCGTGAACTTCAGCGTAAGCCCAGATATGGGCATCAAACCACGACAAGCCGTATGCCGCCGTCCCGCGCAGAGCCATTCGCAGCACAGATTCATCGGGGTAAATAACCGGGAATTGGGACATCAGTTCTTCTGCTTCGCGTATCGCGTCTGGAAGATCAAGTATGCGGTTTTCGGGCGCTCCCCGCGTTGTTGCCGCGACGAACTCAATGATTGATTGGTGTGCGATGCGAGGATGTCCGCCAGCTATGCCGCCGCGAAGAACACTCTCAGCAATCCGTTGCTTGTCCGGGAATCGCCCGTCGTAACGATAGATCAGCACATTGGTGTCAATCAGCATTTGGGTTGCCCCGCGTGTAGAGTTCCTCTCGGGTCCAGCCCCGCGTAGTCGCTCGGGACTTTGGTTTTACTGCTTCGCGGGCCCGTTGTCGGGCAGTTGCCTCATCAAACATGCGCAGACGCGTTTCAGTGTCGAGATCCTTTTTTTGCGTCCGGGTATTTGCGGGCACGACACGGATGGTTTCTCCGGCTTCCTCGAAACGGATATCATCCCCAGGGCGAATGCCGTAACGCTCTGCAATTGCTTTTGGTACTGTTACCTGTAATTTGCTACTGACTTTAGACATGTCTTTACTTTATCAAAGAAAATTTCTTTGTCAATCATGTGATAACCTTTCCACCGGGTTTTCTTACCGGTTAGAATTACTCGGCAATGTGCGTTGAGGTAATCACGACCGGAAACGAAATAATGAGCGGTCTTACCCGGGATACCAACTTCAGATGGGTAGCCGCGGAACTGTCCTCATCCGGTATTGAGGTTAAGCACCACTGCGCGGTTGCCGATGATCTTGAGGATCTTCTTGCTTCTTTTGCAACGGCATCAAAGAGGGCCAGATTTGTCATAGTCACAGGAGGGCTCGGTCCCACCGAGGATGACTTGAGTGCGCTTGCCGCCTCAAAGTTTCTTGGAACTCCCCTTGTTTTCAATCCGGCAGTCTATGAAGACATCGCCCGAAAGCTTAGAAAAAGGGGAAGAAAACCCAACATCCATCATGAAAAACAAGCCATGTTTCCCGAGGAAACGACGGTTATCGAAAATCCCGTCGGCACGGCATCCGGCTTCAGCTTTGTTTCCGGCAACTCGAAATTCTACTTTCTTCCCGGTGTCCCAAGGGAATTCAGGCGAATGTTCTCAGAATATGTCTTCCCGGATATAAGCGGTGCCGTGGAAAAAGGGAAAATTCTGCGCGTGAGGGTGCTTAAGACCTTCGGGCTCGGCGAATCCGAGGTGGCGGAAAAGCTGGAAGGCTTCTCCCCTGAAGGAATGGATGTCGGATACAGGATCCGCCTGCCCGAGATTCATCTTCGGCTTACGGCCTCGGGTCATGACAGTGAGGCCCTGGATTCGCTTCTGCGCGACGCTTGTGGGGAAGCGGGAAAAAGGCTTGGGGATTCTCTCTTTTCCCAATGGGAGGAGAGCCTTGAGGAAGTAACCGCATCTCTGCTGCTTGAAAAAGACCTGACCCTTTCTGCTGCGGAGTCCTGCACGGGAGGGCTTTGCTCGAGCCGATTTACGGACATTGCTGGAAGCTCGGGTTATTTTCTGGGAGGAGCTGTGGTTTACAGTAACGATTCCAAGGAAAAACTCCTCGGGGTAAGCGCGGAGACCCTTGCGCGATTCGGCGCGGTGAGTGGGGAGGTGGTCTCTGAGATGGCCCGTGGGGCAAGAGATCTATTTGGAAGCGATATAGGGCTCTCCATATCCGGCATTGCGGGTCCAGGCGGTGGAACTGCGGAGAAGCCCGTGGGTACAGTGTGGTTCGGATTCAGTCATGTCTCCTCGGGGACTTTTTGTGAGAGGCGAAATTTTACGGGCACGAGAGATGAGATAAAAAACTTTGCCGCCGCAACGGCGATCGATATGGTTAGGAAGTTCTGCCTCGATTATGTAGCATAGTAGCTTTAGAACCGCAAAAACCAGAATGGAGATTAAAACGGAATGAGCGATATCGACGAGAAAAACAAGAGCATAAACGTAGCCATTGACACGATAGAGAAGCAGTTTGGGAAGGGTTCCATAATGAGACTTGGCGAGGATGCGTCTCTCGCCGATATTCCGGTGATTACCTCGGGCTCTCTTGGGCTCGACATAGCGCTTGGCGTCGGGGGTTTTCCCAGGGGAAGGATCATCGAGGTTTACGGTCCGGAGGCCTCGGGTAAGACCACCATAGCGCTCCACGCCATCGCCGAAGCCCAGAGGGCCGGCGGAATAACGGCTTTTGTCGACGCCGAACACTCTCTTTCCACAAGTTACGCGGCGGCGCTCGGTATCAAGGTGGAAGATCTTCTTATTTCCCAGCCTGATTTCGGGGAACAGGCCCTTGAAATCGTTGATACCCTCATAAGAAGCAACGCGGTTGACCTCATAGTGCTTGACTCGGTCGCAGCTCTTACTCCGCGCGCCGAAATCGAGGGGGAGATGGGAGACACTCATGTAGGTCTTCAGGCGAGGCTGATGTCGCAGGCACTTCGCAAGATCACGGCTAACGTCAGCCGCTCAAAGACCATAGTGATTTTTGTTAACCAGCTTCGCATGAAAATCGGAGTTCCGGCGTACATGAACCCCGAAACCACCACTGGCGGTAACGCTCTTCGGTTCTATTCATCGGTGAGAGTTGACATAAGGCGCATTGGGTCTCTTAAGGACGGCGACCGTATAATTGGTAACAGGGTCAGGGCGAAGCTTGTCAAGAACAAAGTAGCCCCGCCTTTTAGGGAAGCGGAATTCGAGGTAATTTTTGGAAGAGGAATATCAAAACTCGGGGAGCTTGTGGACTTGGGAACTAAATTCAATGTGGTAAAGAAAAGCGGGACCTGGTATTCCTATGACGGGGAGAGAATGGGGCAGGGAAGGGAGAACTCCAAGAAGTTTCTGCACGAAAATCCGGAAATTCGGGAAAAGATAAGAGACGGGATCATAAAAGCCTCCGGGATGGGCTCCTCTGAGGAAGCGGAGTAAGAGCAAACCCCGAAAAAAGTTTCCGGTGTGCCGAATCCACTAAATCTTAGCCCATAACTCTCACTCTTGAATGTCCATTTTTGCCATATTTAAAAGATACACATGAAAATTCTGGGAATTGAAACCTCTACTTTTTCGGGAAGCGTGTCAATATCCGATGACGACTCGCTTCTTTGCGAATATGTTTTCAACACCGGCCCGAGACATAACGAAGTCCTTATTCCCACGGTCAAGAGGCTTCTCTCGGATTGCGGCCTCGGGAAAAATGATCTGGACGCGGTCTGCGTGTCAACGGGACCGGGGTCCTTCACCTCGCTCCGTATAGGGGTATCTACCGCGAAGGCGCTTTGCTATTCCTTGGGAGCAGACCTTGCGGGAATTCCCTCACTTGAGATTCTTGCCTCAAACGCGCTTTGGTCGGGAAATGATGTGTGCGCCATGACGGATGCGGGAAGAGGAGAGGCTTTCTTTTCGTTTTATGATTCCGGGGGTGTAGAAATAGCGGAGGCTCAGATCGCCACCCCTGAGTCTGTATGCGCCGGGATAAAAGAAAAAACCGTCTTTGTGGGTAGCGCGGCTTTGCTCCACGAAAATCTTATAGGGAAAACATTGGGGGAGAACGCTGTGTTTCTGCCTGGGAACCTGAATACTCCCAGGGCGTCCGGCTGCGCGCTTCTGGGAAGAAAAAAGATTCTTTCCGGACAAAAGGATGATCCCTTCACTCTAACTCCCTTCTATCTTCGCCGCTCCGCGGCTGAGCGCTAAGCGGTGTTGCCCAAGCTGGGGCAGGAATCTTTTTCCCCAGCGGTCTTGAAGTTGTCTGCGCGCGGTGATAGATTAAGCGGGTGGGTTTTTGTATTCCGCAATTTTATAAAATAATCAGGGAGATAGGATAAATGGCCAAGATGCTCGGCGCACAGATGTTCTTTGAGACACTTCTTCACCAGGGTATTGACGTGGTCTTCGGACTGCCGGGAGGTTACGTTCTCAAGGTCTATGACGTGATGACCGGCTACACCGACAGGATAAACCATGTTCTCGTGAGGCATGAGCAGGGAGCGACGCACATGGCCGATGGTTATGCCAGAGCCTCGGGAAAACCGGGAGTAGTGCTCTGCACCTCGGGTCCGGCGGCAACTAACACCGTGACCGGCATAGCGACAGCCCAGATGGACTCATCTCCCATAGTTATATTTACAGGACAGGTTCCGACTCAGTACCTTGGAAGCGACGCTTTTCAGGAAGCCGACCATATCGGCATAACAAGACCCTGCACGAAACATAACTACCTTGTGCGGGAAACCCGAGATCTTCCGAGAGCAATGAAAGAGGCTTTTCACATAGCCGGCACCGGAAGACCCAGCCCTGTTCTGGTTGATATGCCCAAGGATGTTCTCATAGGAGAAGACGAGCTTGTAATCCCCGAGGATTACGAGATAGATATCAAAGGTTACAAGCCTACTATGAGGGGAAATCCTTCGCAGATAAAAAGAGCTGTGGAGATGCTGCTTGCTTCAAAGCAGCCGGTTATTTATTCCGGTGGAGGAGTTATCTGGTCCGGGGCTACGGATGAACTGCTTGAGTTCTGTCACCGGCTTCAGATACCTGTGGCTTCAACCCTTATGGGCTTGGGGGGGTATCCGGCGAGCGATCCGCTTTTCATAAGCATGCTCGGGATGCACGGTTCCTACGCCGCCAATATGACCGTTACCGAATCTGACCTCGTTATCTCGATCGGCGGGCGGTTTGATGACAGGGCTACGGGCGGAAACTTTGATGAGTTTGCCCCCAACGCGGAGATTATCCATATAGACATAGACCCATCCTCGATAGACAAGAACATAACGGTTCAGTGTCCGATAGTGGGGGATGCCAAAGTTGTGCTGCGCCAGATACTCGATGCCCTCCCCGGGGAGATTGACCTTGAGGGAAGGGAATCCTGGCTCAGGCGGATACGGGACTGGAACGAGAAGCATCCGCTCACCTATTGCCAGGGAAGCGATAAAATTCTAACTACCTACGCCATAGACATGCTTTACAAGCTCACGAAAGGAAACGCCATAATAGTTTCCGACGTGGGTCAGCACCAGATGTGGGTAGCCCAGTTCTACAAGTTCGAAAGACCGAGAACCCATCTTACCTCGGGAGGCCTGGGAACCATGGGATTCAGTTTCCCTGCGGCTATGGGAGCGAAATACGCAAGACCCGATGAGCAGGTTATATGCGTTGCCGGCGACGGAAGCTTCCAGATGAATTTCCAGGAACTTGCGACTGCGGTTGAAAACAATCTGGATCTTAAGATTATCGTTTTCAACAACCGTCATCACGGTATGGTAAGGCAATGGCAGACGATGTTTTTTGAGAGCAATTACTCGGCATCTCGCTTTGAAGTGCTGCCGGATTTCGTGAAGCTCGCAGAAGCGTTTGGAGCCCGCGGCCTTCGGGCGGTGAAGCCCGAGGAGCTTGAGCCCACCCTCAGGGAAGGCCTTAACACCCCGGGAGTTGTCCTCATGGAGATAGAAGTCGATTGTACCGAGATGGTTTATCCGATGATAGCCCCCGGTGCATCGATGGACAACATGATAATGATGCCCGCGGATCTTGCCTGATACCGAGCAAGGCTTTCCGGGTCGAACTCAAGGTTCTTTTCCCGCTTTCATATATACTTTTGCGTAAGACTGTGCATTAGTGTCTTCCGGTATCGTTATGGCTTCAGGAAAAATTGTTCAGGTAGCTTTGCCGATTCATTCCGAACAGCTTTTTCTATATTCGGTTCCGAGGTGTTTCCAAGACGGTGTTGCTGTGGGAAAGAGGGTGTTTGTTCCACTCGGAAACCGCAAGGTTATAGGATATGTGGTTGGGTGCGAGGAAAAACAGAAGGTCGATTTCGAGTTAAAGGATATAATCGACGTTCTCGATGAATCCCCGCTTTTTGACGAAAAGCGCTTGGAATTCTTCAACCGGGTTTCCGAGTACTACATGGCGCCTCTCGGAATTGTTCTTAAGTTCGCCCATCCCCTGGGACTTGGTAAAAGCGTGGGGAAAACCGTGCGGATCACGGAAGAGGGAGAGAGCCGCCTTCAGGAAGGGGGTTTGGATGATCTTGAGAAGAAAATCCTAAAAACTCTTTTGCTCGAAGAGGAGCTTGTCTCGGAAAAACTTCTGGAACTAACCGGCAAAGCATCGCTTGAAAACCTTAACTTTCTTCAGAGAAGAGGATATATCGAATTCGACTACAGGGTCATAAGCGACGAGAAGGTAAAGTACGAGAAGATTTATGGCACCTCCTGCGATTCTGACACCGTTTCAGAGATTAAACGAAAAAAGCCAGCCAAGGGAGCAATACTTGAATTTATAAACAGGCAGGGTTCTGCTCCCCACTCAGAACTCAGGGAAATATTCGGCAATTTCACAACTCACGTAAAGTGGCTTGTAGATAACGCTCTGGTCTCCGTGGAGCAAAAAGAGATCGGAAGGGATCCCTACGGCATATTTGACGCAGAGGAAGAACCGCCTAAGGAACTCACTCAGGACCAGCGGATGGCCATGGAGAAAATCCTTCCTTACGTCAAGAGAGGGGAGTATCGCTGTTTTCTTCTTCACGGAGTTACCGGAAGTGGAAAAACCGAAGTCTACCTAAGGACTGTGAGCGAAGTTATGGCCGGAGGAAAACAGGCGATAGTTCTCGTTCCAGAAATAGCTCTTACACCGCTTCTGGTGAAAAGGTTCCGTTCACGTTTCGGCGATGCGGTATCGGTGATTCACAGCGCGCTCAGTGAGGGTGAGAGGTTTGACGTGTGGAGAAGGGCCCGTAGCGGTGAGTTAAGTGTGGTGATAGGTGCTCGCTCCGCGGTTTTCGCTCCGCTTGAGAATCTCGGACTCGTGGTGGTGGATGAAGAGCATGAATCCTCTTACAAGCAGAACGAAGCGCCTTGCTACAACGCCCGTGATTCCGCAGTCATGCTTGGAACCATATATGGCTGTCCGGTACTTCTGGGCTCCGCGACTCCTTCCCTTGGATCCTACGCAAACGCGATCAGGGGCAAGTACGAATATCTTTCTCTTCCCGCAAGGGTGGGGACGAGCAGACTTCCCGATGTAGAGCTTGTGGATATGAAAAACATAAACGAAAGCGTTTTCTCTCCGCGTCTCAAAAATGCCCTGCTGGAGAACTTTAGCCGGGGGGAACAGTCGATTCTCTTTATTAACAGGAGAGGTTTTTCAAGCTTTCTGGTCTGTGGGGACTGCGGTGAACTTTTCAGGTGTCCAAACTGCTCGATAACCCTTACTTTTCACAAAAAAGATAATTCAATTAAGTGCCATTACTGTGGAATCAGGCAGGAATTCGAAAACACCTGCATCCACTGCGGCGCCAGATACATGGGCAAGGGTCTTGGGACTCAGAAGGTAGAGGAACAGGTAAAAACCATCCTTCCTGATGCTAGGGTTTTCGTTATGGACAGGGATTACGCTCGCGGTAAGACGAAGCTTCTTGACCTTTACCGAAGGCTTGAGTCTGGGGAAGTAGATGTTCTTGTCGGAACCCAGATGGTAGCCAAGGGCCATGATCTGCCGGGGGTTACGCTGGTCGGCATTCTTTCCGCCGATCATATGCTCGGGGTCCCCGATTTCCGCTCGGGAGAAAGGACATTTCAGGTCTTGACGCAGGTAGCTGGAAGAACGGGCAGGGGAACAAGGCCCGGGACAGTGATTCTTCAGACATATAACCCCGATCATCCTTCGGTAAGATTTGCCGTTACTCATAACAGTTCCGGGTTTCTCGAAGAGGAGCTGGAACTTAGAAAATCCCTCGACCAGCCTCCTTTTTCGAGGTTCATATCTCTTAGAGTAAACGGAGCGAATGAGGAAAAAACAAGAAATTTCGCCGAAGAAATGGGACGCACGGCGGAGAAATTTCTTGTTAAGCTTCCGCCCGGGTCGCTTAGAGTGCTCGGCCCCTCAGAGGCTCCCATATACAAATTGAGGAACAGGTTCAGGTGGCAGATTATTATCGTGTCAAAAAATCTGGGATTGCTTAGAAACTACGCTTCGGCGCTCTACGACTCTTTGAAAAAGCACGCCTCGGGAATTAAGCTTGTAGTTGATGTCGATCCTTATGACTTCATGTGAGCCAGTTTGATGAGAAAGAAAATTCTTCTTCCCGACGAAGAAAATGCGCGCTTAACCGTTGAGAGGTTCCAGGAGATAAACGGCAGACTCTCCGGGAAAAAAGAAGAAATCCTCCGCGCCATCTCTTCGCACAGCAGATTTCTCGGCAATTCAATTATAAGAAACCCCCGCGCGCTGACCGTACTCGCTAATGAAAAAGCTCTTAGAAGAAAAAAAACGCTTTCTTCCCACCGAGCTCCCCTAGTCTCGATTGTTAGGAATTCACAAGATTCAGAGCAGTTCTCCGAAAGACTCAAAGAATACAAGTACACAGAACTCTCGAGAATAATCTACAGAGAAGTTCTGGGTCTCTGTGCGTTTTGCCAGACCATGGAAGAGATTTCTGATCTCGCCGTTTCCGTGGTCAGGGCGGTGCTTGATTTCTACAGATCCCGAATCGAGGGCGGAGACGAATTCGAGTTCGTGGTGCTGGGCATGGGAAAACTGGGCGGAAGGTTGCTTAACCTCAGTTCCGATATAGACCTCGTTTATCTCTACAGAAGCGAGAGCTATGCCGAACAGATATTCACGCTTTCCTCATCAGTTACCAGAACGATAAGCTCCGTCACTCCCGGCGGTTTTCTCTACAGGGTCGACCTGGGTCTGCGTCCTGGGGGCAGCAGGAGTCCGGTCGCGGTGTCGGTTGACGCGGCCCTTGAACATTATTACCACTGGGCCGAGACCTGGGAGAGAGCGGTTCTGCTCAAGGCGACCCCGGTTGCCGGGGATCTTGAGCTCGGTCGCGAATTCCTCGGGGACCTTGAACCGGTAATATACCGCAAGCTGCTTGATTACGAGTCCATAGAGGATCTCAAGGACATGAAGATTCGTCTCGAGGGCATCCGGAAGGAAAACGACGTAAAACTCGGCAGGGGAGGAATAAGGGATATCGAGTTTTTCGTGCAGGCAACCCAGCTTATGAGTGGCGGGGCGGTGAAGAAGCTCAGGGGACTCATGAACACTCTTGACGGCCTTTCCGCCATGGCGACGACGGGTTTCATAACAAAACAGGTAAAGGAAGAGATGGAGCATTGCTATCTTTTTCTTAGAAAAGTGGAGCATTCAATTCAGCTCTGGGATGAATTTCAGACGCACAGCATTCCCACGGAGGAGGGTTCGCTCGCCAGACTCTCAAGGAGAATGGGTTTTGAGATGACGGCTGATTTCAGGGCTGCTTACGAAGAGATAACCTCGCTTGTAGTGAAGAATTGCGGGAACCTGTTCTTCGATCCCGGGGTGGAGCTTGAGGAAAAAGGCAGGGAATTCTGGGAGGTGGCGGATTTTATGGCCGAGGGAAACATAAACCGCGAGGAAGCGATTTCGACCCTCGGAAATCTCGGGTTCTCGGCACCGGACGATGCGATCGAAATAATATCGAGCCTCATGAATCCCCAAAGGGCCGGACTCACGGAAAGGGGAAGGGTGCTTTCGAGAAAAGTGATACCGGCTTTTCTCTCAAACATAATCAAGCTTAGCGATCAGGACTCTGCGCTTTTAAATCTTGAAAGATTTATCTCCGGTCTAGGTTCCAGGATGTCGGTCTACTTTCTTCTGACTGAAAACCCAAAAATCATTCCTCTGCTCTCCAGGCTCTTTTCAAGAGGCGGCATGCTGTCTAATTTTCTTATCAGGCACCCCGAGTATCTTGACTCCATCATACTGAAGGACGTGACGCAGTTTTACGATTCGAAAGATGCTATGGCGGGGGCTCTCGGGGAAGCCGTCTCGGAAGAAGAGTTCTTTGAGGACAAACTCAACGCTCTTCGAAGCTTCAAGCACATTGAGTCCCTTAAACTTTGCTTCAAGGAACTTTCCGAGGACTTGGAACCGATCTACGTGGGAAAATATCTGTCGATGGTTGCAGACGTTGTAATGGACTCAAGCCTCGAACTTGCCAAGGATTCCCTTAAGTGTTCTCCGGGAAAGAGAAAACTTCTTGATAATATGGTCGTCCTGGGACTTGGTAAGCTCGGAGGAGGGGAAATGAGCTACGCTTCAGACCTAGACATAATCTTCATTTACGAGGGAGATGACCACGAGCTTTTCTCCAAGTACGGTCAGAGATTCATATCCAATCTTTCGGTTTACACTTCCAAGGGCTTCTGTTACAAGGTGGATGTGGAACTGCGGCCGTCGGGAAATTCGGGTGCCCTAGTCGCCTCGCTTGAGGCCTTTGAAGAATATCATAATTCAAGTGCTCATATCTGGGAGAGGCAGGCTCTTGTAAAAGCCCGCGCCGTTGCGGGAAACCTCGCGCTCGGCGAGAAGGTAATGAAAGTAATAGAGAATTTCGTTTATGCGAAAGAGCTCGCTCCGGATTTCCCCAAGGAAATCCACAGGCTGCGCGGCAGGGTCGAAAAAGAACTCGCCAACGAGACGGAATCCAGGTTTAACCTGAAGACGGGAAGAGGGGGATTGGTTGACATTGAGTTCCTCATCCAGATGCTTCAGCTTGCTCATGGTCCCGCAAACCCCGAGCTAAGAACGGCAAACACCATGGAAGCTATCGGGGCGCTTTACAGGGCCGGGTTAATTAAAAGCGACGAGGCCCTGACGCTTAGCGAAGGTTATCTATTTTTAAGAAAAATGGGAAGTCTGCTGAGTCTTTTCAACGACAGGAGCAAAAACGAAATCACGCAGGGCGATTTTGACAGAATGGCACCTGAGTTCGGTGGTTCCGGTGGAGAGGGAGGTTTTCTCATGTCTGAATACGTGCGCGTGACCGGGAATATCAGGGGAATTTATAACAAAAATTTTGTGGGAAATACCTGATGGATAAAAGGAAATGCATTTTTTTTCTTGCCGATGGTACGAGGCTAGATGTCTTTGCTGAACTTTTCAAAAGAGGCGATCTTGAGAATATACAGAAGTATGTTGTAGAGCCAGGGAAATTTCTTAGGGGGATCACGGTTTTTCCCTCAACAACGGGTCCGGCTTATACTCCATACCTTCTCGGCAAGTTTCCAGGCAGGTGCAATCTCCCCGGCATAAGGTGGTTTGACAGAAGGTATTACGATAAGACTCCGTTTTCCCTGCGAAGATTCAGAAGCTACGCGGGTCCCCAGGCGTCCCTTATCAACCGAGACATAGAGTGCAGCTCCCCGACGCTTTTCGGCTTGGTTCCGGGGAGCGTAAGTATACTAAACGAGATAACCAGAGATATAAGTTCCTCGGGGAACAACAAGACCAAGTATCTTAAGTATTACTTGGTTGTAAAAAGCCACTTCACCGATAGAAGCGACGATGTTGAAGAGGCCGCGGGAAGAATTCTGGTTGACTCTCTTAGAAATTCTCCGCGTTTTGTTTTCTGCGTTTTCACTGCGGCAGATGCCTACTCCCACCGCTATCACCCTTTTCACCGCAAGGTTATGGAATCCTACAGAAGACTTGACCGGTACGTTGGAATGGTTGCGGAAAAGATCGCGGGGCGGGGGGAACTTGACGATACGCTTTTTGTCGTGGCAAGCGACCATGGTCTTACGCCCACGCATTCCCATTTCGATTCCCTGGGGTTTCTTCGCAGGCGGGGTTTCAAACCACTTTATTATACGAACGTGTTTAGGCATTTCCTAGACGCCGATTCATCCGTCATGGTTTCTGGAAACTCAATGGCGCATTACTATTTCAAAAATTCCGACGGATGGAAGAGACATACTAATTGCGAAGAAATAGCGGATATTGTGGATGAGCTCTCAAGCCGGCCGGAAGTGGATATTGTCTGCGCCAGAACCGGCGGAGATGGTGGTGAGGTGAAAATAACAAATCCGAGGGGAGAAGCTCTTGTGAGTGAGGATGAAAAAGGTCTAATTTGCTACCGCAATGTTTCGGGCAACCCTCTTGGCTACGGTTTTTCCTCAAGGAAGATGGATACCTCGGAATCGCTTCAACTCACCATAGATTCTGATTACCCTGACGCCCTTCTTCAGATTCTCCAGCTTTTCGAATCACCCCGCACCGGTGACGTGGTGGTGAGTTCAAAACCGGGCTATGACCTTCGTGCTACCCACGAGAACCCTGAACATCATGGTTCCCACGGCTCCCTGCATAAAGATCACATGGTGGTTCCCGTTCTTATGAGTCACCCGACGCAGCATGACTACGTAAGAACTGCGGATATATTCACAAGCATCGTCCGCTATCTCGGGCTTGAGGTTCCCAAGGGGGTTGACGGAAGGGATATTCTTGAGTGAGTGGTTTCAGGAAAAAATTTCTTCTATCTGGCTGCTTACGTCTCCCTCTTTTTTCCTAAGCGATATGGAGAGTTCCTTAACTACGTGGGAGAGGGCGTTTTCCATTATTCTTTTCTCGCCGAAAGACAGATTTTTAACCTTCTTCAGGTGGTGTATGTCTCTTAACACCGTGGCTATTTCGTATATGTCGCCGCTTTTAACCTTGTCGGCGTATTCCTTGTACCTTTTGTTCCAGCTCTGCACGCCCAGTTTAGGTATTTCGCCGTCTTCTTCCCTTAGTATGTCAAGGACTTTTTTTACTTCCTTCTTAGCTACTACAGGCCTTAAACCAACGGAATTGATGTTGTCGGTGGGGACCATGAGCTTTACGTTGCTTTCAAGAACGTTAAGTATGTAGAAGGCTTTTTTTGAACCGAGTATTTCTTTTTCTTCGACTCCCTGAACCTCAACTACCCCATGTACGGGATACACAGCGTTTTGACCTGCTTTAAATTTCTTGCTCATTTTATTAAGTTATACAAAACTGATAATTTACCTGATTTACGATCGATTTGCTAGAAAACGGGTGAAAAGGGTTGGAATAATGGAGAGAAGTTGCGATTTTCTTGTAGTTGGCGGAGGAATTGTGGGTCTTACTATCGCAAATGAACTCCTTTTGCGCGGTTGTAAGAACATCCTTGTTTTAGAAAAGGAAAAAAATCTCGGGGCGCACTCAAGCGGCCGAAACAGCGGCGTTCTCCATGCCGGGATCTACTACACTCCCGATTCTCTCAAGGCGAGGTACTGCATTGAGGGGAACCGACTGATGAGGGATTTTTGCCGGGAAAACAAGGTTGCGATATCTGAGTGCGGTAAGGTTATCGTGGCGGACTCAGAGGAGAAGCTCGAGGGACTCCGTGCACTTCAGCAGAGGGCACAAAGAAACGGCGTTGAATCGTATCTTGTTGACGAGAAGGAGCTTGCGGAGATAGAACCGCACGCCGCCACGCTTGAGAAAGCGATATATTCTCCTTCAACATCAGTGTTTGACCCCCTGGGTGTTCTGGAGGCTCTTTACTCCAAAGTTAAGAGGACCGGAGAAGTCCGTGTGCTTTTTGACACGGCTTTTATCGAAAAAAAAGGGAGACGCGTTGCTCTTACGAGCGGGGGAGAGATAAGTTACGGAAAACTCATAAACGCGGCGGGGCTCCACGCGGACGTGGTAGCCCATCACTTCGGAGTGGGCGCTAGATACAGATCGATCCCCTTTATGGGTTCCTACAGGGAACTTACGGAAGAAAGTTCCTATCTTGTCCGCGGTAACATCTATCCGGTTCCCGACGCAAGAATGCCTTTTCTGGGGGTGCACTTCACTAGGAGTACCTCGGGGCGGGTCTTTATCGGCCCTACCGCAGTGCCGGTTCTCGGCAGGGAGAGCTACGGGTTTCTTGAGGACCTGGGACTTGAGTCGTTTCGCTTCCTTTACAGAAACGCATCGATGTTTGTGAGTGACGGCGGATTCAGGGCAAACGCGTTTTCCGAGGCAAGGAAATACCTGGGGCGACATTTCTACTCCGAGGCCAAGAAACTGGTTCCCGGGCTCACACCTCGCGACCTTATATCCTCGGCGAAAACCGGCATACGCTCACAGCTTGTGGACTGGGAAGAGAAGAAACTCGTTACAGACTACGTTGTCTGTAACGAAGGGGACTGCCTTCACGTTCTAAACGCGATATCACCCGCTTTTACCTCCTCAATGTCGTTTGCCAAATACGTGGCGGACATGCTTCTTGAGGAAAAAGCGCCGGAGGGGCAGTGAACGCGAGGCTTTTTTAAGCATGGTCTTGTTTTTTCCGTTTTTCCTTGAAAAATTCCGGCAATCGCATTTAATATTTATTCATATTTATCCTTTTTTCCTTTGAAGAGTTGTTTTAACCGGATCGGAAAATGCCCGAGCAAAGAATCATAAGAAATTACGTAGACAGGACTAACTCCTACACTATCGAGTCGTATCTGTCCTCGGGGGGATATTCAGCGCTCAGAAAGGCACTCGGCATGGCACCGGGGGAAATAACCGATGCGGTCAAAAAATCGGGTCTTCGTGGAAGGGGGGGCGCAGGTTTTCCGGCGGGCATAAAGTGGAATTTCATCCCGCCTGATTCCAAGAAACCCGTTTATCTCTGCTGCAACGCCGATGAAAGCGAACCCGGAAGCTTCAAGGACAGAGAGATTCTGGAGAGAGACCCCCACCAGATGATCGAGGGCATAATAATTACCTGCTACGCTATCCGCTCCCACAAGGCCTACATATACATAAGGGGAGAGATGCCCTACGGAGCCAAGAGAATACAGCAGGCCATAGATGAAGCCTACGAGCACGGCTATCTCGGCAAGAACATACTCCTAAGCGGTTTTGATATTGATATGAAGCTGTACGTAGGCGCCGGCGCCTATATATGCGGAGAGGAAACCGGTCTCCTTGAGTCAATAGAGGGAAAAAAGGGAGAACCGAGACCCAAGCCTCCTTTCCCGGCACAGGTAGGACTTTTCGGCTGTCCTACAATAGTTAACAACGTGGAAACGCTTGCATGCGTTCCTCATATAATAAACAACGGGGCGGACTGGTTTGCCTCGATAGGGACTCCCAGGAATACCGGAACCAAGATTTTCGGGCTGAGCGGACACATAAACAACCCCGGGCTTTACGAGCTTCCACTCGGAATAAACCTTCTTGAACTGATCGAGGAATACGGCGGAGGAATTCCCGGGGGAAGAAAAATAAAGGCCGTTTCTCCCGGCGGTTCTTCATCCGCGGTTTTTTCCGCGGACGAACTGGACATTGCGATGGATTTCGACACCATAGCGGCTGCGGGCTCCATGCTTGGAACTGCGGGTGTAACTGTGATGGATGAGACGGTGAGCATGATCAAAGTAGCCCAGAATCTTGCCCATTTCTACAGGGATGAATCATGCGGGCAATGCGTTCAGTGCAGGGAAGGAACGTGGTGGCTTGAGAAGATACTAAGAGAGATTGACGAAGGGAAGGGATCTCTTGAATACCTCGACATAATGCTTGACGCGTGCTCGCAGATGAGGGGAACGACCATATGCGCCCTTGCAGACGGTTGTGCCATGCCCATTGAATCGATAGTGAGAAAATTCAGGGACGAGTTCGAGGAGCATATAAAAAAAGGGCAGCCCTCAGGTTGAGACAAAATCCTGCGCATCTTCGACCTCGGCGAGTGTTGCCGGATGCTTTCCGATAGCTGAAATCCTTGCGTCAGAGTCAGTTGTCTTCGTTATTCTCTGGGAAAATTTTTCTTATATCCTTTTCCCAAACGATCTCACCTTCACTAAAAATTGCTACCGACCCAGTGGTTTCTATAGCTCGGCGGCGCGCGCGTTCAGAGGCTCTTAGCATGGCTGCCTCTGCGCCAACTAAATCCTGATCTCGCGACTTCTTGGCAAGCCTCGGGCTTTTCTGTCTCCTTGCGGTCATACTCAATTCTTTTCTTCCAATAGCACAGGTGTGTGCCCCGAATTTTCATATACTACCCATTCATCTACTAGATCTCTATAAATCGATTGGAAATTACGCCATCCGGAACGGAACCGTCGACGAACAGTTTGTTCCGGTACATCGTGTCCTCCTTCCATGACCCGCTGCCTGACGCGGGCTATAGCCATTTCCGGTGTTGGCAATCTAAGAAAAAACAGCTTTACTAGATACCCCTCTTTTTGCCAAAGGGGAACCAAGCGTGTGTAACCATGTCCGCTCAGAGTGGTTTCAAAGGCAAAACTTTCCTCTTTCTTCACGCAATCATGAATCAACTTCAGCATCGTTCTGCCTGCCTGAATAGCCGCCAGATCCGGTTGAAGCGGGTTAAGTTCTGCCGCTATCAGGTCTGCGTTTATGAAAGTCGGGCAATGTGCCTCGTTAGGAAGAAACTCTGTTGCGAAAGTTGTTTTTCCCGCGCCATTAGGTCCTGCGATAATGAAAATCCTCTTGGGTCCACTCATGTTTCCCTTTTTTCGTAAATTCAGCTGGTTCCTGTGGAGTCCAGGCAGAATACTTCTTGGAATTATCTCTTAGGGTCTCATCACTTTTCTTCAAGGGATTTTCTAAGCGTTTGATTTACAATCGCAGGATCTGCTTTTCCCCTTGTCGCTTTCATCACCTGACCGACGAAAAAGCCGAGAAGTTTCGTATCCCCGTTTCTGTACCTTTCAACCTCCTTCGGGTTTGCTTTGATTATTTCCGCTATAATCGAAGAAATCTCATCTTCATCCGTGATCTGTGTGAGTCCTTTCTCCGCTACTATTTCTCCGGCCCGCTTGTCCCCGTTTATCATCTCGGAGAATATTTCCTTGGCGGTCTTGCGGTTTATTTTTCCTTCCCCGATAAGGTTCAGCAGTTCGGCGAGGTTCTCGGGCCTGACGGGAAATTCCGCTATCCTGTCCTCGTTTTCAACCTCTCTTAATAGCTCGTTTAAAATCCAGTTGCTTGCCGCCTTCTTGTCATTTGCGTGTTTTGCGCATTCTTCAAAATATTCGGCAAGCGGTCTTGAAGATGAAAGCGTCTCGGCGTCATCTTTCGATATGGAGAATTCATCCACGAACCTGCTGAGTTTTTCGTCGGGTAGTTCCGGAAGGGAAAGGCGGACTTTTTTCAGATGATCTTCCTCGACGACGACCGGCAGAAGGTCAGGATCTGGGAAATACCTGTAGTCGTGAGCCTCTTCTTTTGATCTCATCGCAAACGTGACCCCTCTTTGTGAGTCAAAAAGCCTTGTTTCCTGAACAACCTTCCCTCCGCTTCGAAGGACCGCCTCCTGCCTCTTTGTTTCATATTCTATAGCTCTTTGTATGAAGCGGAAGGAATTCAGGTTCTTTATCTCGGTTTTTGTTCCGAGTTCGCTCTGTCCTACCGGCCGCACGGAAACGTTTGCGTCGCAGCGCAGGCTTCCTTCCTCCATGTTCCCGTCGCAGACCTCGATATACTTCAGAATGGTTCTCAGTTTTTTTACGTATTCAACCGCTTCTTCGGCGGTTGAGATGTCGGGCTCGCTCACTATTTCCACAAGGGGCACACCGGCTCTGTTGAGGTCCACGTGGCTTTCGAAGTCAGAATATTCGTGCACGAGTTTTCCCGCGTCTTCCTCGAGATGGATGCGGGTTATTCTGATTTTCTTTTTGCCGTTCCCCGAATCTATCTCGAGATGTCCCCTAATGCAAAGCGGCTCGTCGTACTGGGAAATCTGGTAGCCCTTCGGAAGATCCGGATAGAAGTAGTTCTTCCTCGCGAATCTGGATTTCCGGGCGATTTCGCAGCTGGTCGCCAGTCCCGCTTTTATGGCGTACTCAAGAACCCTCTCATTAAAAACCGGCAGCACCCCCGGCATGCCCAGACAGACCGGATTCACCTGGGAGTTGGGATAACTTCCGAATTTCGTTGAGGAAGAAGAAAATATCTTGGATTCAGTGGCGAGCTGTGCGTGTACTTCGAGACCTATTACCGCTTCGTATTCCATTGATCGTTCCTTTGGGGAAAATTTGATAAAACAGTCGAGCGAAAATTATATATGTACTTGGCCAGCAGGCAATATCTGGTCTGCGTATTTCTGTCCAGGATAGGGAATAGGTTTAGCGGAAAGCTCTTTCAACAGATCCATCGTTCTTTTTGACCTTTTGGCTAAAAAACTTTATTCTTCCCATTTATATCGGCATATTCTCTTGTTGATTCGTTTAGGTAAATTCAAATCAACCGGATATGCTGCTTTTTTCCAAATTCTCCGTACACCAGATTTAAATATAACTCGGAGGAGGACATAAGATGAGGATTTTAGTAGTTTTAGCTGTTTCTTTTTTCACCCTGCTTCCCTTTATGTCACTTCCTGCCCAAGCTGATGGCGACCAAAGCATACAGGAGCAGATAGAGGAACTTAAGAAGCAGATAGAAAAGCTTGAGCAGCAGATCAACACTAAGGTGTATGAGGCTACGGCGAAAGATTCTAAGACCTGGTACAACAAGATAAAGGTCAAAACTAAGAAAGGCTCGGGTCTTACTTTCCGGACCGCGGACAAGAACTACAAGCTCAGGATGAGATTTTTTGGTCAGTTTCTGGCCAACTACACAGATCCTGACGCTGACAAAGAAGGTCTTGGCTTCAGTGTAAGAAATCTCTGGTTGATCTGGGACGGTAACGCTTTCGCTCCCTGGATGAAATACACGGTTCAGTATGATCTCTCAGGGAGTGGAGCACTAAAGGATATGAGGCTTTCGTTTGCCAAGAACAAGGCTTTTGTTCCAACGATAGGCCAGTACAAGGTTCCGTTTAACAGAGAGTTTCTTACCTCAATTACCGCTCTGCAGCTTGTGGGAGGCTCGATCATAGACGATTACTTTCGGTATGGCAGGGATATCGGTGGCGGCGTTTACGGTCTTCTCGGAGACGGGATGATCCGCTATGATGTAGGTGTTTTCCAGGGCGAAGGTGCGAACCAGAAAAACGACAATGGTGACACTGGTATGCTCTGGGCAGGAAGGGTTCAAGCGGCCATTATCGGCGGAAAAGCCAAAAGTGTAAAAGAAAATTTTGCCAGGAGGCCAACGCTCATGGTTGGAGCCGCTGTTGCGGGCATAGATGTTGAAGATGGAAGTGACGGCAATATCGGAATTCCGCAGCATGATCCATATAAGCCAGGGGGTGACAGGATTTTGGAATCTGGAAAAGTTACTTCTTTCACGGCTGACGTAAACTACAGGGACCCGATGTTCAACCTTACCGGCGAGTATATCGGAAGGTGGGTCAATCCTGATGAGGCTGGTGTAGGCACTGCTTATGATTCCGGTTTCAGGGTTCAGGGCGGTTTCTTCGTGGTTCCGAGAAAGGTTGAACTTGCCTCAAGGTATGCGATGGTCATGTTTGACGATGACTCCAACGTTATCGGGGGAAATGATCTTGACAACGTATGGACGTTTACCCAGGGACTTAGCTACTACCTGAGCGGCAATCACAAGTGGAAAGTGCAGATTGACTACACATTCCTGAGAGAAGAGGATCTTGCTGGAGTAGAGTCTGATGAGTCGATGGTAAGAGCCCAGGTTCAGACCTACTTCTAGAGATGCATTTAGAGATATACTCAATCTGGTGTATAGGAGTATAATCAAGCGACGATCTGATAGTCTGTTTTCGCCCCCGTTGTTTTGTCCATTGTCTGCTCGATTCCATCTTTGAATCTCACTCTTTTACGTTTTGACTATATTGAACTTAGCTCGAGTCTTTATACGTCTGAGTGGTTCTCTGCAGTTCGGTTGAAACTTCGGAATTTCAGGGAACTACCAGATACAAAGTAATTTAGATTCCGGTACTCTTTTCACTGAGAAGAACTGATATGCAAGAGACAAAAGCTCTTATAATTTCTCCCCACCCCGACGATCTTGAAATAGGCATGGGAGGAACTGCCTGCCTGCTCTTGGAAAAAGGTATTGATGTGGTTTCGGTTGTGGTTACGGATGGAAGAAGAAGCGCAAATCCCCTTGGTATTACGCAGGAGGAACTTGTACGAACGAGGGAACGGGAAGTCAGGGAATCATCAGAGATACTTGGAGTGGATATTTCTCTTCTGGGGTTTTCCGACATGGAATCCGATTCGAACAGGCGTGAATTCAGTTCCAGGATGGTGGAAATAATAACAAATCTCTGCCCGGGGGAGATATACCTCCCGCATCCCGAAATCGACAAACATAAAACCCACAGAACAGTTTCCCTCCTGACGCTTGATTGTCTTAACGCGGCGCTTGGAGAAAGCCCTTTTGAGTGTGAATGCTGGTTTTATGAGGTATGGACGCCTTTTCCCTCATACGACCGTATCGAGGATATAACGTCTTTTGCCGACCGCAAGCGTCGGGCGATCGAGGCGCACAGAAGCCAGACGGCTTACAAGGACTACACAGACGGCACAATGGGCCTTAACAGGTACAGGGGGGCTTTTCACGATACTGCGGATGGATTCGCGCCGCTTTGGGCCGAAGTCTTCATAAAGCACGACTCCGGATGATCTTATCTCGGAACGTATTTTCTTTTCCTTGACCAAAGAAGCAGGTCAAATTCGTCAAGACTCATTCCCAGTTTGTGCGCACAATCCGTCATCAGGTTTTCCGTCTCAATGTATCTTTTTTTTGACAGGGGATATTTTGTTTCGCTTGTGATCCCCAATTCGAAAAGAGACGCTATGTTGTTTCGGTCAAGAATCGCGTAACCTGAAAATCCAAGATTTCTTAAAAAATGGCTTGCCTGCATGTACCCGAGTCCTTTTATTCCGGGGTTTTTCGCGAAAAAATCTCTTCTCTCCACACTGTCTTCAAAGGAACTGACAAGTGATTTGAGAAGAAACCCGTGTTCTTCTTTGAGATATTCCCTGGTAAAAACGATATAGCGGGACGCATTCTCGGCATATTTGTGAATCCCTTCAATGCGGCCCAGCAGTTCATTCTCCCCTCCGTCTATGAGCTCTTTTCCTATGGCGCTTATGCATTGACCGGCTGTTTTGGGGCCGACACCGGAACTTAGTATGCAGAATGAAAGTTCATGGAATATCCCGAGGTCATCGGCCTCTTGGAAAGTCTCTTTGAATTCCAAAAGCCGGCTCCGTATTTCTTCTTTTCTAAGCTCGTAGAGTTCCAGCAGTTCTCGTTTCTGTTTTTCAGTCATACGGAGAGCTCTTTTTTTCGAGGCGTTATTTCAGTATTTCGCCTGTTTTTTCACTCCAGAGAAACAGGTCCATTTCATCAAAATCAAATCCGTTCCTTTTCGAAAACCTTTTAAACTTGCTTTCAATCTCGATATATTTTGACTTTGAGTGCGGTGCCCGGGCGGATTCCGTTATACCGAGTTCGAAAAGACACTGGAGTATGTGTTTATCAAGTATTGCGTAGCCGCGGAAACCGACGTTTCTTAGGAAATGGCTTGCTTCCTTGAAGCCGAGTCCCTTTATATCCTTGTTAAGCGCAAAAAAGTCTCTTCTCTCAACCGGATCTTCAAAGGACAGAAGGAGCGATCTTAGCCTGAGTCCGTGTTCGCGAGTGAGATAGTCTCTTGTGTGGATCACGTGTTTTGAGCGCACGTTTGGAAATCTGTAAACTCCCCGCAGTTTTGCCCTGAGCTCATCCTCGCTTGCCCTTGGAAGTATGCCCCTTACGGCACTAAGCGCGCTCAGTCCCATTTTCGCACTCGTTCCGGCAGTGAATATGCAGAAAACAAGCTCTTCGAAGATCACTTCTTCGGAAGCGTTTTTGATGATGTTCTCAAATTCCCCGAGTTTCTTTCTTATCTCCGGGGTTTTGCGTGGAAGGTTTTCCCTTATTGACCGTACTGTCAACATCCGGGATTTATTTGTAAATTACTATATTTTTTCCGGCGATCAGAGTTGTTGATGACATGTTGTTCCACCTCTTGATCTGGGAAACCGAAACCCTGTAGCGAAGCGCCAGCTCGCTCAGTGTGTCGCCGGGGATTATCTTATGGTGCACTTTCTTGGGAACGTCCCTGGGCACGTAAGTGTAGGAAAGTCTTTGGGGAATGGAAAGGGTCTTTCCCGCTATAATAAGGGAACTCTTGAGGTTGTTAGCCCTTTTGATCTCGTCGATAGAAGTTCCGTATCTTTTTGCCAGAACGTAAATGTTCTCCCCCGGGCGGATCTTGTGTTTTACGTATACGACGTTCCCTCTTGAGGGTATATTAAGCCTCTGTCCGGGACGTATTATTGAACTGGAGAGACGGTTTGCGTACTTGAGTTTTTCGACGGAAGTTCCGAATTTTCTGGCTATCTTCCAGAGACTGTCGTCCCGTCTCACCGTATATCTTGTGGGCCTTGTCCTGAAAGGAATTTCAACGTCTTTAAGCGCAACTATCTGGTCTTGGACTGAAATGAGTTTCTCCGCGTAGTCTTTGGGGACCTTAAGCTCATAGGTTCCTCCGGGAGGAGTGGAAAGTCCGACAAGCGAGGGGTTGTATCTGGAAATTTCCTTGTATCCCATGTCGAGCAGGTTGGCAATTTCCGCAAGGCTTTTTTTAGGTGGAACACTCACAGCTTCATAATCTTTTACCTTTTTCGTAACCCTGAAGCCGTATTTCTCAGGGTTTTCGGCTATTATCAAAGCAGCGTTGAATTTCGGCAGGTAGTTTCTTGTCTCTCTGGGGAGCTTCTTTGACAGTGTCCAGAAATCGGTCGAACCCGTTCTCCTGATGGCTTTCGACACTCTTTTCTCTCCGCAGTTGTAACCGGCGAGGGCAAGTTCCCACGAACCGAATTCATTAACCATCTTTTTTAGGTATTGTGCAGCAGCCAAGGTCGATTTCTCGACATCCATTCTTTCGTCTACCCAGTAGTTTATTTTGAGTCCGTATTTCAGGCCAGTCGGTCTTATGAATTGCCAGAGCCCGACGGCGTTTTTATTCGAAACGGCGCGGGGGTTAAATCCGCTTTCTATGAGAGGCAGATAAGCGATCTCGGGAGGAACCCCCTCGGAGCGGAGTATTTCCTCGATTTCCGGGAGAAATTTCCCCGAACGTCGGAGAATCTCGGCGAAATTTTTCTTTCCTTTTCCCGAGAACCGTCGGATGTAGTGCTCAACCCTTGAGTTTCTCTTTATTTCGAATTCTACGTCTTTATATTTTTGCGAAGGGTCTGGCTGATTGGCTGCCGAGATCTCTTCGGTTTGCTGGGCTGGTTCGACCGATTCGGTCTGTTGTTCTTCTGAAAACGCTGGGGGTTTCAGCAGGTCCTGGCTTGAGGCGGTAGATAAGGTCCACGGGAGAAAAATGGCTAGGAGAACCCAAAATATTAGGATTAAATTCATGTTATCTTTTTACTCAGTGAGACTCATCTATTTCAGTTTATGTAATCCTTGAATCAAACACGGGGATGGTACCATCCCGAGGAAAGTCTTCCGGTTTATTTTTCTATCGGTTATTTGTATAATAATTGTAACCACATAGTTATAGTAGTCAAAGTATGTTGAGGGGAATTTCATAAGAATGAGATTTCCCGGATTCTTGTTTTCTTGAGTTTTTCATAAGAATTTTTCCTGAACCACACTTTGGAGTTGTGAGTTGAGCAAAAAAACCATTGCGGTTCTCTTCGGCGGTATTTCGGTTGAGCATGAGATATCGCTTGTTTCCTCAAAATTCGTCATCGACAACCTTGATCCTTCAAAATTCGCCACGCTACCGATCTTTATTTCGAAAGAAGGTTACTGGCAGAGAGCCGTTGTTGAGAACTGGCCGGAGGGGGAGCCTCCCGCCCTGATTCCCGATTCCGAGATCGTACCCATGCTCCAAGGTTCTTCCCCCGGTCGTCTTGCCGAAATAGTCGAGGGGGAGATAACCAGGGTTTTCTCCGTGGATGCCGTTTTCCCCGTTCTTCACGGAACTTTCGGCGAGGATGGATCGGTACAGGGTTTGATTGACCTTATGGGTGTTCCCTGCGTGGGAGCGGATCTGCCTGGGTCTTCGCTCTGCATTGACAAGATAGTCTCAAAAACCATTCTCAGGGATAACCGTATTCCGGTTGTTCCTTTCTTCGGTTTCGCGAAAGCCGGATGGGAAAATGATAAAGAAGCAATCCTCCGCCGCATAGAAGACGAGATAGGATTTCCCTGCTTCGTAAAATCCTCAAATCTCGGTTCAAGCGTAGGAGTTTCAAAAGTGGACTCTTCCTCGGTAATTGCCGATGCAGTGGAGGCTTCTTTTGATTTTTCTGAAAGGGTAATCGTTGAGCGGGCCGTATTGAACCTGAGGGAAGTCGAGGTAAGCGTAATGGGAAACCAGGATCCAAAGGCCTCAGTTCCTGGGGAACTCGTTGTGCAGGGAGGTTTTTATGATTACGAAAAGAAGTACCGTGACGAATCCACGGAACTTTGCATCCCCTGCAACCTTGACCAGAAGATTCAGGATGAAATCAGAACCTTCGCTCTTGGTTCCTATTCTGCTCTTTGCTGCACCGGTATGGCAAGGGTGGACTTCTTGATTGACGCCGATACCGAACAGGTGTTTGTGAGCGAGATAAACACTATTCCCGGCTTTACCCCCATAAGCATGTACCCGAAACTATGGGAGGCAAGCGGGATTTCTGTCGGGCAAATGCTCGAGATGCTGGTTGAACTTGCGGAGCAGAGGCATCGGATGAGGAGAGAACTCAGAACGGATTTTTCGGGCTCCCAGTAGGATTCACTTGCCGAGAATGTCGTTTTTCTGTCCCCGGAAAAGTACCAGGAAGACCACTCCGGCGATTATGGAAGCTCCCCCAAGAAGTTTCGTGACCGACGGCAGGTCGTCGAAGAAGACGTGTGCGAGAATCAGTACGAAGATCGATTCCATCGGCATGACGGCTGTTGTTCTTGAGATATCAAGAAGCTTTATGGCGTGAAACTGGCTTCCTTTGGCTATGTACGCTCCGCACGCCCCTCCGCACGCCATTATGAGTGCCTGTTTGAGATTAGGGGGTTCGAAGGTTCCGGTGAGCATCAGGTAGGTGAAAAGAACTATGGAAACTCCCAGGGTCCTCAGAGTCGCGACTGTGAGCATGTTAAGATCCTGCGCTATCTTCTTTACCATGAAGGAGAGAAATGAGTACAAAAACGCGGCTCCAATAGCCATGGCTGTTCCGAAGATGAGATAGTCTTCTTTTTGGTAGGCAACCACAGCTCCGCCCGCCACCGTCATCACTATTCCTATGCTCTCCCCTTTGTTGAGCCTCTCTCCGAGAAAGAGTATGCCGAGCAGAAGGGCAAAAAGCGTCTGGGCTTTCATCAGGAATGAAGTGAGAGCCGGCCCGATTGTCCAGAGTGCCACCATCCACAAAGCGGCTCCGGCCGAGGTTATCACGGAACTCCAGATGAAAATGTCGCGGTACTGGCGGATTCTTTTAAGTTCCTCTCTCTGCGCGCGAAGGAAGGGGAACAGAATCAGGGCAACTATAAAAGCCCCGAAGAACCAGAAAAAAGTAGTGGTTTCGGGGTGAAGGTCGCTTCGCTCAAGCGCCTTTCCTATGGCGTAGGAAAGTGCCGTGAAAAAAGCGGTGGCTATCAGAAAAAGATAGCCTTTTATGGGGAGCCTTTCTTTTTTCTCAGTCTTGTTCATGAATGCTTCTGTTTCTCCATAACCAGGCTATTGCTCCGCCCGAGATATTATGCCAGATGCTGAAAAGTGCGGCGGGAAGAGCCGAGAGATAACCGAAATGCAACTGGGAAAGAGCGGCCGCGAGTCCAGAGTTCTGCATTCCCACTTCTACGGATATCGCCCTGCAGCTGCTTTCCCGAAAACCCAGTGCCTTTGCTATAAGATAACCGCATATAAGGCCCAGGGCGTTATGAATGATCACTACAAGTAAAACCACGGCACCTATGGTCTTTATGGATTCTGCGTTCAAAGCCACGATTATTCCTACGACAAGAGCTATCACCAGAGACGATACGGAGGGTAAAAAGGGCAATATGGCCTCTGATTTTCTGCCGAGCAGCTTCCTTAATACCACTCCGAGAAGTATCGGCAGCAGCACTATCTGAAGCGCGGAGATGAAAAGGTCCGCGACCGGAACATCTATCCATTTTCCTGCATAACCATACATCAGCGCGGGCAGCAGAAACGGGCAAAGAAGCGTTGAAACCGAAGTAAGCGTTACCGAAAGCGCAAGGTCACCTCTTGCCAGATAGGTGATCACGTTTGAAGCCGTTCCCCCTGGGCACGAACCCACGAGAACGATTCCCACCGCGATCAGGGGATTTATTCCGAATGCGAGGGCGAGGAGGAAGCCCAGAAGGGGCATCACAACATATTGAGCGAAGACGCCCACGAATATCTCAAGCGGTCTTAAGAAAACCCTTCTGAAGTCATCGATTCTTAGCGTTATGCCCATCGCGAACATTATCACCGCGAGCATTGGCACTATGAGGAATCCGAGATTGTTGAAAACGTGGGGAAAAAAGTATGCGACGGCCGAGAACAGTATTATCCAGAGAATGAAAAACCTTGTTATGAAGCCTGCAAGCGAAATCAGGGCACTTTGTGTCGAATTCAACTTTATTTGTTACCGTCAGGTTGCCGGGGGGAGGGCTATTGCGGTGGAGTTTTACCGCTTCGGCTCAACTCCGATTGCTATTTTCGAGAATCCCTGGGTTTTCGCAAGGTCCATGGTGCTTACCACGGGGCCGTGCATGGCTTCGGAATCCGCCCTTATTATTATCAAGGTGTCTTTGTTGGGTATTTTCTGAAACTCACGCTTTAAGGAGTTAGCGGAGGGCATAAGCACATCGTTGAAATAGACTTTTCCGTCTTTGGCAATGTTTATGTTTACATCTTTTACCTCGACGATTTCGCCGGTCGCTTTCGGCAAATTGACTTTTATGCCGCTTGATATGGCGAAATTAAGTGTAAGCGCAAAGAAAATAAGTAGATTGAAAACCACGTCCACTATAGGAGCGAGATCTATGCCCCCCCTCCCCGAACTTTTTCTTTGCGTGAATCTCATAGGGATGTCTTTGCGGAAAAAGCTTCCAGTATTTTCTTGCCTTCATCTTCAAGTTCGGAGACTAACTCCCTGAACTTTCCGTCGGTGTACTTGTAGGCTATGAGTGCCGGGATCGCTATCGTAAGTCCCAGGGCCGTCGTGTAAAGGGCTTCTGAAATACCTCCCGCAAGGGAAGGCGGATCCACTATGTCCTTCTCCGATATGACGGCGAACACTTTTATCATGCCCGATATCGTTCCGAGAAGCCCGATAAGAGTGCTTATGCTGCTTATGGTGAGCAGAGTCTCGATATATTTTTCAAGGCCCTGTGCCTCGGCTTTTCCGACCGCCTCAATAGCCTCCTGAACCTCTGCTTTCGGTTTCCCTGAATTCTGTGCGGCCACGAGAGCCATTTTTGCTACTGCAGAATCGCTTGACGCGCAAAGTGTTTTTGTTTCTTCGAGTCCCTTTGTCTCGACGGTCTGGTACAGGCTTGAAAGAAATTCTTCAGGAAGAAGCTTTTTCCTCTGAAGTAAATGAAGTTTCTGCAGAAAAATCGCAAGTCCGAATATGGAACATAGAATCAGGGGGAAAATATATATTCCGCCCTTGGTAAACAGATCAATAATTGCGTCCATGGGGATTTATCCTTGTAGAGAGGTTTTTGCTCCGAAGTTTAGGTTTTCGATACAACGGAACCATTATAAAACAAATCCGGGCTTTCTCCAAGTAGAATTTATCGAGGTGTCCTACTTCGTTCGTCATTAATTGTTTTCCGTTGTTTTTTTCGGGTAGATTTTCTACCTCGAAACCTGTGGGGACTTATATGATGAACTCCGATTTTGAATATACAAACGGCGAACTTTACGTGGAAAAGGTTCCTGTGAGAGAGATATGCGAGAATCTGGGAACTCCAGTCTATATCTACAGCCACAATTCCATCAGGTCAAGCTTCCTTGAATATAAAGAGGCGTTTTCCGAAATAGACCCCCTGATCTGCTATTCCGTAAAGGCGAATTCAAACATATCTGTACTGAAGATTTTCTCCTCCATGGAGTCCGGTTTCGATATCGTCTCCTCAGGAGAGCTGCAAAGGGTTGTTGCCGCGGGGGGAGACGCCTCGAAAGTCGTGTTCTCGGGAGTTGGAAAGACCGAAGAGGAAATAAAGGCCGCACTTCGCTCCCGGATACTTTTTTTCAACGTGGAATCCGAAGCGGAGCTTCAGAAAATAAACGATGTGGCCATCTCCATCGGGAAGAGGGCCCCGGTCGCTATAAGGGTGAATCCTGATGTTGATCCCGACACACATCCGTACATATCAACGGGTTTTGAGAAAAGCAAGTTCGGGATTGGAATCACAAAAGCGGCGAATGTTTACAGAAACGCCTCGCGGATGAAGGGGATTGAGATAAGGGGAATTGATGCCCATATAGGTTCCCAGATATTCGATCTTTCCTCCTTTTCAGAGTCCATACAGAAGCTCGTTTACTTGGCCGACAGGCTGGGGGACGACGGGATTGAGATTTCCTACATAGATATAGGAGGAGGCCTGGCGATAAGCTATGAGAGCGAGGAAAAGCCTCCGGCGAAATCCCAGTACGCGCGGGTTTTCGAAGAGCATCTTCGCGATACAGGCTACGGACTGGTTCTTGAGCCCGGAAGATCAATGGTGGGCAATGCGGGAATAATGGCCACAAGGGTGCTTTACGTTAAAGAGGGAACCTCGAAGAAATTCGTAATAGTTGACGCCGCAATGAACGATCTTGTAAGACCCGCGTTCTACGACTCCTTCCACCGCATAGAACCGGTGCACAGAGGAGATTCCGGACCCTCCGAGGTGGTGGATATAGTCGGCCCCATATGCGAATCGGGAGATTTTCTGGCCAGAGACAGGAGCTTCCCCACGGTTTCCGCGGGTGAGTTGCTTGCGGTCTTCAGCGCTGGGGCCTACGGTTTTGTGATGTCGTCGAATTATAATACCAGACCCCGGGCGGCGGAAGTTCTTGTAAGCGGCGAGAGGTACTGTGAGATAAGGGCGAGGGAAACTCTCGAGTATATGCTCAAAGCCGAGAGGATCGCGGAGTTTCTTTAGTATCGGGGCTGTGGCTGCGGCGCCTTGGCTTGGGGATTAAGTCATGAAACAGGATTTTAACGGACTTAGGGTAACGTCTTTTGAAAGTCGCCGTTGCGAGGAGATGAAAAAGCTTATCTCTTATCATGGCGGCGTGCCTAGGGTTGCACCCTCGATGAGAGAAGTTCCGGATCTGAAAACTCCCTACGTTACGAGGTTTGCCGACGACCTTTTCTCGGGCAGCGTTGACCTTCTTATTCTCATGACGGGGGTCGGCACCCGGATTCTCTCCGACATGGTAACTGCGGAGTCAGGGGGAAAAGAGTATGTCGAGGCTCTGCGTGCGACAACGATTCTTGCAAGAGGTCCGAAGCCCGTCGCGGCGCTTCGCAAACTGGGGCTGAGACCTGATATCACCGTTTCTGAACCGAACACCTGGAGGGACATCCTCTCCACTTTTGATCAGAGGGACATGTCGCTTGAGAACCTGATCGTGTATGTTCAGGAATACGGTGTTTCCAACGAAGAATTTCTCGCTTCCCTTGAAAAAAGAGGGGCGGACGTAAGAAGGATTCCCATTTACAGGTGGGCGTTGCCGGAGGACCTGGGTCCCCTGCAGGACGCGGTAAGGTCCATATCCGAGGGCGCAGAGGATTGTCTTCTGTTCACAAGTTCCCGGCAGGTATCCAATCTTTTTGAGGTTGCGGGTACGCACGAACGCAACACTGAATTCATGGAGGGAATGAAAAAAGCTCTTGTATGCTCAATTGGGCCAACAACTACCGAGACGCTCAGAGAAAACGGAATATCCGTTGACTATGAGCCCGACAGCCCGAAGATGGGAAATCTGGTGAGAGAAGTGGCCAGAAGATCTGCGGCGCTTCTGGTGAAGAAAAGGACAGCTTTTCAAAACGGGGTTGATACCCGGAACTGGAGCCGCACCCAGATGGTCTGGTCGGAGGACGGTGCGCGGACCCGAAGAAGCGAGACCACTTCCGCCGGGGCGTTTATGAAGGCGTGTCGGCTCGAGAAGGCCGATCATACCCCCATCTGGCTTATGCGCCAGGCGGGAAGATTCCTTCGGGAATACAGGGAGGTCCGGTCCCGCGTTTCGTTCAAGGAGCTTTGCAAGACCCCGGATATGGCCTCGGAGATCACGCTCATGACGGTTGACCGCTTGGGCGTGGACGCTGCTATCATTTTCTCCGATATACTGCTCATACTGGAACCCCTGGGGCTTTCGCTTGAGTATTCAAGCGTTGATGGTCCCGTTATAGGCAAACCTCTTCGAACCCGAAGGCGCATAGAGGCCCTTAGAGACTTTGATCCTGAAAGCATGGATTTTGTCTACCAGGCTCTGAGTACCACGAGACGGGCGCTTGATCCCGAAGTTTCGCTTCTTGGTTTTACCGGTGCTCCGTTCACAGTAGCCTCCTACGCAATTGAAGGAAGTGGCTCAAAAAATTACATCAACACGAAAAAGCTTATGTATGGAGACCCTTCTTTGTGGGAAAGACTTATGGATATCCTGACCTCAAGCATTTCGGATTACCTTTGCGCCCAGATAGATGCCGGGGCCGATGCAGTGCAGATTTTCGACAGCTGGGTAGGTTGTCTCTCTCCCGCGGATTATGAGAAGTTTGTCTTTCCGCACGTAAAGAAACTCATCTCAACTCTCCCGTCGGATGTTCCGGTAATATTGTTCGGAACCGGAACCGGCTCCCTTCTCGAGCTTATGGGGAAGACCGGAGCTGGAGTTATCGGTCTTGACTGGAGAGTTGATATTCTTGACGGCTGGCGCAAGGCCGGCAGTTCTCTTGCGGTTCAGGGGAATCTTGATCCCGTTTCCGTGCTCTCAACCCCGTCTCACGTTGTCGGTGAGGCAAGGAAGATACTGGACAGAGTAGGGGAAAGGCCCGGGCATATATTCAACCTAGGTCATGGAGTACTGCCGCAGACACCGGTTGATAATGTTCTAAGACTGATTGATGAGGTTCACGAGTATTCTGCGCAGGCAGGGGAGTAGAAGAGGGTTTTATGCGAAAGAACTTTGACGCGATAATGATGATCGGATACGGTGCCCCTGAGAAAAAAGAAGACATAATACCTTTTCTCACAAATGTGGCGAGCGGAAGACCGATACCTCCCGACAGGCTGCGGGAAGTTGCCCATCATTACGAAATCTTCGACGGAAAATCTCCGCTGAACGAGTTTACGTACAAGCAGGCTCAAAAACTTGAGAAGCTTCTTTCGGTGTGGGGATACGATCTTCCCGTTTACGTTGGAATGAGAAACTGGCATCCGTTCATCAAGGATTCTCTTGAGCGCATGCGGGACGAGGGGGTGAGGAATCTTATAGGCCTTATAATGGCTGTTTATCGCTCCGACGCGAGCTGGGAGAGGTACATGAGGGATGTAAGCGATGCTTGCGAGGATCTCAAGATGGATCTTCACGTGGAATATGTTCCACCGCTTTTTAACCATCCTCTTTTCATAGAGGGCTCTGCGGCCAAGGTGATGGAGCGAATGCGCGATATTCCCGACAGCAGGCTTGATACCACCATGCTTGTGTTCACGGCTCACAGCATTCCCAAGAGGATGTCGGATTCATCCCCTTATGCTTTGCAGTTTGAAACTTCCGCCATGCTGGTGGCGGACAGAGCGGGGCACAAGAAATGGATGATTGCCTATCAGAGCAGGAGCGGTTCTCCGAACGAGAAGTGGCTTGAACCGGACGTATGCGATGTGATAGGGAACCTTGCTGACCGGGGCTTTACGGATATCGTGATTCAGCCGATAGGGTTTGTGTGCGATCATATAGAGGTACTTTTTGATATAGGTGTTGAGGCAAGCGAAGCCGCGCGCGAGTGTGGGGTGAATCTTTACAGGGCCGAGACCGTAAACGATGATGACCGCTACATAAAGGCCTTGGGTGACGGGGTGCAGAGGCTCATTGATTCAGAAAACTCCCAGTAACAAGTAAGATAGTTTGGTATGAAAGTCGCGATTGTCGGCGCGGGAATCTCGGGCCTTTCCTCGGCCCACTACCTGAGAAAGCTTTGCTTGGAGGGGGGTATCCCCCTTGAGCTTGTTCTTTTCGAGTCCTCCGCACGTCCGGGTGGGGTTCTGGATACCTTAAAAAAAGAGGACATGGTTCTTGAACTCGGACCCGACTCCTTTATAACCTCAAAGCCTTGGGCGCTTGATCTTGCAAGAGAGCTCGGACTTGCGAATTCTCTCGTCGGGGTCGGTTATGGCCGCGGAAAAAACACGTTCGTATATTGCGGTGGGGAGCTTCGGCCACTTCCCGAAGGTTTTTTCCTCATGGCTCCCTCAAGGCTTCTTCCGTTCCTGCGCAGCCGACTGTTCAGTGCCGGGGCCAAACTCAGGGTGCTTTTTGAACCCTTAGTTCCGCGAGGTGGTAGAGAGGACGAAAGCATTCGTTCTTTTGTAGAGAGGAGATTTGGAAGAGAGATTTTCGAGAAGGCCGCGCAGCCTCTTCTGGGCGGGATATACATGGCCAATCCGGATAAGCTCAGCCTCTCGGCCACAATGCCACAGTTCCTTGAGATGGAGCAGGGAAGGGGAAGCGTTCTTTGGAGTCTTCTTCGAAATCCTCCCACGTCCCGAGGGGAAAGCGGGGCTAGGTACGGTCTTTTTCTTACTCCGTTGGAGGGAATGTCCGTTATCGTTGAGAAGCTTTGCGAGAGTGCCGAATTTTTTAGGCGGGATTTTGAAACCACAGTCCTTTCCCTTAGGAAATCAGAAAAGGGATGGCTTGTCGGTTCGGACCGCGGAGAAGAAGAATTTGATGCCGTGGTTCTGTCGATTCAAGCCGATACGGCCGGGCAGCTGCTTTCGGATGTGGATCCGCAGCTTGGAGTGAGACTCTCGGGCGTGTTCTATGTTTCTTCCGTTGTCGCGACTGTTGTTTTTGAGGAAAAGAATTTCTGCGGTCTTCCCGAAGGTTTAGGGATCATAATTTCTTCCACGGAGAAGATGAACCTTGTGGCGTGTTCGCTTTACAGCAGCAAATTTCCCGGGAAATGCGGGAGCGGAAAAGTGGTGATCAGGTGTTTTTTGGGAGGGGAGCTTAACCCCGAGGCTGCACTCTGGGATGAGGAAAAGATAAAAGTGGTTTTAAATGAAGAACTTGCGCAAATCTTCGGATTCGATAACCATCCAAAGGAGATTTATATCAGGAGATATCCGATGTCCATGCCGCGGTTTGCACTGGGACATAGAGAGGAGATCTCGGGTGTTATGCACCGACTTTCCCACCACTCGGGGCTTGCGCTCTGCGGAGCGGCTTATTTTGGCGTTGGTATTCCCGATTGCGTGCATTCGGGGGATCTGGCCGCCCGGAAAATTTACGCCGACATGATCCGCTGAGCAGCCGGGAATATAACTCTAGCGATTGCGTTATATTTTGGGTCTGAGGGCTAGGAGATTCAGACTAGGAAGACAAAATTGATTACGCCGAGCGCCGCGAGGATCAGGACGGGGGGATTCAGGTCCTCCGTCCTCATGTAGATCAACTTCAGCAGAAAGTAACAGATAAATCCCATCATAATTCCGTTTCCTATGGAGAAGGTGAAAGGAATCATCAAGATGGTTATGCCCGCGGGGACAGCCTCGGTCACGTCCGAGAAATCAATGTCCGCCAAGTTCCTGAAAAACAGGAGACCCACGTAGATGAGCGCGGGAGCGGCGGCGTACGCGGGAATGGAATTTATCAGAGGGAAAAAAACGAGGGAAACGGCAAACAACACTGCGACCGTGACAGCCGTGAGTCCTGTTCTGCCTCCTGCCCGGATTCCCGTGGTGCTTTCCACGTAGCTTGTGGTATTAGAAGTGCCGAAAAGAGATCCTATCACCGTCGCCGCGGAGTCAGCCGCGAGAGCCTTTGCAGAAAGTTCCTTCTCTTCGTCATCATCCATCATGGTTTTCACCGAGGTGAGGGTGCCCGCGGTATCGAAGAAATCTACAAACAGCAGTGAAACCACGAGAGAGATTGTGCCCCACTGCAGGGCGCTCGTGATGTCGAGCTTCAGCAGCACGGGGGCTACTGAGGGAATGGTTCCGACCACGCCCCCGAACTGGTTTATGCCGAGCGCGAACGAAAGTGCGCTTACGGCAAGAATGGCGAGGAGTATGGAACCCCTTATGTGCAGCCTGTCAAAGAGCGCTATCAGAAAAAAGCCCAGCACCGCGAGCAGCACGGGCAGGGATGAAAGATTGCCGAGACTAACTAGGGTGGCGGGATTGTCCACCACGATTCCGGAGGACTTAAGACCTATAAGCATGATAAAGAATCCGACTCCAGTTCCGATTCCCACCTTGAGGTTCCCCGGAATGGACTCGACCAGATATTTTCTGAGCTTCGTTACGCTGATTACAAAAAACATTACGCCGCTCCAGAAAACGGCCCCCAAGGCCACCTCCCAGCTGTGCCCCATGCCGAGGACGATTCCGTAGGTAAAAAAGGCGTTTATTCCGAGCCCGGGGGCTAGGGCCACAGGCCAGTTCGCAAGCGCTCCCATGATCAGGGAGCCGACGATGGCCGCGGCCGCCGTGGCCACGAACACTCCTCCCTTGTCCATGCCCGCCTCAGACAGTATGGACGGGTTCACGATCAGAATGTAGGACATGGTGAGAAAGGTCGTGATTCCGGCTATGATCTCGGTTGAGGGAGTGGTGCCGGATTTTTTAAGGGAAAATACTTTTTCAAGAATGTTCATGATTTGCACAAGCTGACCCGACCGGATCTTCCGTTAGAAATGGTACTTGACCAAGGCGTTAAGATTTTTTTCATTCACGTCTTTGATGCCGAACTTGTTCAGCCAGAACTCGTACTCAATGCCGAGATATAATCTCTTTTCAAATCCAAGCGCCCTTGCCGCGTTTATCTTGAACTGCGAAGAGAAGTGAAACTGCGACGAGGAACCGTCGTCAGTCAGGAACCAGTAGTCGATGAAGCCGTCGTAGAGAAGCTCAAGCTCCCCGATGCTCATCGGCATGGCCCAGACGGGAGTGATCTGGAATCCTCCTTCTTCGTGTGCGTGGAAGTGCACGACGAGATTCCTGAAGCCGGGAAGGTCCAGAGCCGCCGCGCCTCCCAGCAGGGTGTTCGTGAAATCTTCAGCGAACTCCACCGTGCCGGAGAGGTATAAAGCCCTGATGAATCCACGCTCAAAGGAAATGAGCTTCAGGCTTGGTATGATCTCCATGTAAGTTTCCTCGTCTCCATTGTCGGAATGCAGGCGGTCAATGAAAACAAAGACGTCTCCCCACGTATGGTCGCTGAAATGCTCGTAGGTGAATACGGTTCTTTCTCTGTCGCCCAGCTCGTAGTCATGTCCCCTGAGAACAGTGAGGCTGTTGTCGGCAAAAAGCACCTCCGCGCGGGATTCGGAAACCTTAAGTAACACAACACAAATAGCAGTCAATATCAAAAATCCATAAAGTTTTTCCATCTTTCTGTATAGAACCGGAAGCTAGTCCGTAAAGCCGATTCCCGTGAAAATACTTTTACATTGTAGTTGAGACATCAAGAAAACCAAACGGATATGGTCACCGGTTCAGGGTGATTTCACGCTGACGCAGGCAACCGATTTTATTCCAAGGCGAAGCCCTCCCTACTTATCCGCCGTTACCTCGGCCCTGAAATTCTCCTTTCCGGTTTACAAAGATTTCTGTTGTGGCACAATTAAACGCCTGTTACCGCCGATGTAGCTCAGTCCGGTAGAGCAGCTCATTCGTAATGAGCAGGTCAGGGGTTCGAATCCCCTCGTCGGCTTATTTCCACCTTGGCGACTGACTGCGTGATACAGCCAATGGCGAGTCTTTTATCAAAGGAACGTATCGTTAGAGGTCCGGAATTCAACCGCTGGCTGGTTGCGCCTCCCTCTATTGCGGTTCACCTGTGCATTGGTTCCGTTTACGCCTGGAGCATATATAATCCCGCGTTAATTGAGGCACTTGGCGTTGTCACTAGCGCGGCGGACGACTGGTCTCTGCGCCAGGTAGTGTGGATATTCACCGTCGCGATCGTGTTCACCGGGCTTACGGCGGCGTTTGCCGGCAAATGGATTGAGGAAGTGGGACCACGCATGGTCGGCGTGATAGCAGCGTGTCTTTGGGGCGGCGGCTACATGCTCAGCAGTCTCGGTGTTAATTTGCATCAACTGTGGCTGATTTATCTGGGTTACGGCGTAATCGGAGGTATCGGTCTGGGTTTTGCTTATGTTTCTCCTGTCAGCAACTTAATTCGCTGGTTCCCGGATCGACGTGGCTTGGCTACCGGAATGGCGATCATGGGCTTCGGTGGTGGGGCGATAATCGCGGTGCCGCTTAAGGAATTTTTCCTCCAGTACTTTTACAAGGCGCCTCAATACCTGGGGACGGTCGACGCCGTCGATATGATCATTCATTCGGGTCGACGCTTTGCCGAAGTCGGCGGTCAGCTCAAGGAGGTTGTCGTCGCTGGTGCTGCCGAGGCGGCACATGTGCTGGCACCCGGAACCGAAGCGTCCGGGGTGTATCTGGTTGGCACAGGTTCCGCGGGAGTTGCCCAGACCTTTCTTCTCTTCGGAGTGGTTTATTTTCTTGTGATAATGGTCTCGGCGTTTTTATATCGTGTCCCGGTTCCGGGGTATAAACCGCAAGGATGGGAACCGCCGACCGCTAAAGATTCTAGCAAGTGGATGATCAGTCAGAAAGATGTGCATACCGATCAGGCGTTAAAAACACCTCAGTTCTACCAGGTGTGGATTGTACTCTGCCTTAACGTTACGGCTGGCATCGGGATTATCTGTGTCGCCAAGACAATGATGACCGAGATATTCGGTAACGCGCTTCCTGATATTGTTGACGTCACCTTTGCCGCCACTTACGTCTTGATGATCGGCGTGTTCAACATGCTGGGGCGCATTGCTTGGGCGAGTGCCTCCGATAAACTCGGGCGACGCAATACGTGTTCAATATTTTGCGTGGTCGGTCTTTTGTTGTATTTGTCCATTCCCGTGGCCGCCCATCAGGTGAATCTTAATCCTTCGATTTTATGGCTGTTAATGTTTTACGCGGCGACGATGATAATTTTTACTTTCTATGGAGGTGTCTTCGCTACCGCTCCGGCATATCTTGCTGACCTGTTTGGTACTCGTTACGTCGGCGGAATTTATGGACGTTTGCTGACCGCTTGGAGCGTCGCCGGTGTGCTCGGTCCCTTGGCGGTCACCTCGCTTAGGGATCATTCGCTTATGGTCGAAATTAATCGCCTTGCCGAAAAGGTGTCACCGCATGAATTCGTCAAGACTTTCGGAGCCGGAGTTAACGACCTCGAGGTACTGGTACGAAATAAAACCGTAACGCTCGCTAAACTCATGGATATCGCGCCCGAGGGGACAATAGACCCGACGGCTTCCTTGTACAACTCGACGATGTATGTGATGGCAGCGTTATTAATAATCGCTTTGATAAGCAACGTCCTGATAAGACCGGTTCACGAAAAACATCACATAAAGGACTGATGTGTGCTAGAGTGGAATAAAAGAGGGGTGTCATGAAAACCGCAACACTGGCAGGTCTTTTCTTGTGCGTACTGATATTGGTCGGCCTTCTTTCCGACTTGCGTCCCGCAAGTGCACACTATGAAGATTTCAACGTCCAGAGGGAAACGGCCGACGACGTGGTGGCTGCGACGGGCGAAATGCGGGAGGCTACCCTGAAAAAATTTATGCTGCACGCAAAAGAGCATATCAAGAGCCTTGACTTTGTTACGGCGTCAAGATTCCGCCGAGAGATGAGGCGGGAAGGGCCTTGGAAGTCCGGTTCCATATATCTTATTGTTATGGATCCAAAAGATGGCCAGGTCTTCATTCACGGAAACGACAGGGAAGCGGAAGAAAGAAGGTTGTTCAGTCTTCCGTCTGATACCGAAGGAATCGACATTGCGAGTCTGAAGCGGATAAGCGCAGCCGCGGTCGCGGCAGACGGGCGGGAAATCTGCTTGAAGTATGACGATTCCGGCACACAGAAATGGAGCTGCGCAGTCACGTATTTCTCCAGCTTGGACTTTGGCAAGCGGCTTCTTTTGGTTGCAGGCTATCATCATGATAAGTTGCCCGCCCGAACTTTTGCGCAACTTCCGGGTTCAGATTACAAGCCTTCAGTAACGGCCAGCGAGGTGCATGACCGCGAGACCCTGAAGAAATTCGTTGAGGAGGCGATTGAAGCCTACAAGGTCTTCAGCACGAGGCACTGCGTTGATCCCTCTGACCCGACGACCTGTGATCTTTCGAAAACTTCACTTTACCGGCCGGTCATGAGGTCGGCAGAAGGGCCTTGGAAGTCTGACCAAAACGCTGTCTACCTCTTTATGATGTATGATGAAGGTGAAAGAGTGATTTTTAACGGGAACAATAAGTCCCTTGAGGGTGCGAGTCTGCTGGTTACGGATGCCAATGGAGTCCATCTAGGTCCCACGATTATTAAAGAGGCCAAAGAACCCGGAGAGGATGGTTTTTTTCTATATCTTTGGGACGACCCGAGAACAAAGGAAGACGACATCTATGACCCGGGTGGCGCCCCTGGCATTTCGCCCAAGCTGGGCTATGTAAAAGCCTTGGACCTGCCCAAAAGTGGTCGGGTTATTATTTTCGGTTCCGGTATCTATCCGGAAGTGGAAAAGGTTGAAAAAGGATGCGCGGTTGCGGCGGGGACGGTCAGTGCTTCTGAAAGCGCCGTGTTTAACCTGCTTCTGATAGTATCCGCCGTGTTCCTGGCGGTTTTGCGGAGAAACCGCTTGCGCTCGAAACGAACGTAGCGTACGGCGTCAGCAAAAGATTTTCGCGAAGTACTCCTTAAATTCGCTGCTGCTAAGGTTGGTTAGCTCTGAGAGTTTTTTTAGGGTCGGAGCTATTTCGATATCGTCGCGGTTTAACTTGATCATGTATTTCTGCGAAACCTCGTAGGCTTCTGTGTTCTTGTCCATATATCTCACTTTGATGCTGTTTGTTTTTTCATCTATGAGTTCCTGAAACGGGACCGCCTGCATTTTGCCCGTTCTTACGTATACAAGAGCCCCGTCTCCCTCTCCGTCAAGCAGATACTTGACGGCACAGTAGCCGAGCTTTCGCGTATAATCCACGTCAAACGGAATCGGATTGGCCGAACGCATTTCATAGCCCAGTCTCTTGTGCACCAGTTCCACTTCGACTCCTTTTTCGGAGAGTTTTTCGCTAAGAGTGTTTTTGAGAAGCTGACCGAAATTAACGTCAACGTATCTTATTCTTCCCATGCCGTCCTTGTCCATAAGCCCTAGGTCGACGGGGTCTATCTTGTCAAGCATCCCTTCTGCGAGTATCGCCACCCCGTACTCTCTTCCCATGCTCATTCTTTTTATTGTAGACCCCTCAAGAATTGCTATGACTTTCTCAAGCGGCACTTTTTCCTCTTCGAAATCCTCGGGGATTATGGTGATTGTAGCTCCGGATGACTGTCCGATACCCAGTGCCAGATGGCCTGTTCTCCTGCCCATGGTTATAACCAGAAACCACCTTGCCGTGGTCCTTGCCTCTTCCATTATATTGTTCATTATCTTCGCCCCGACATCCCTTGCGGTTTCGAATCCGAAGGTGGATATATAGTCGGGCAGTGGGATGTTGTTATCTATGGTCTTGGGCAGGTGCGCTATTTTCAACCTTCCCTCGAAGTGCTCATGAAGCGTCTTCGCGAGGAACATGGTTCCGTCGCCGCCTATGGTTATCAGGCTGCCTATACCCAGTTTCTCGATTGAAGATACGGTGTTTTTGAAGGTTTCATCCGTCGCAAGGGGGTTTTCCCTTGATACTCCGATAATCGAGCCGCCGGTTGTATAGATCCTAGAGGTGTTCTGGATATCAAGATTCAGGATTTTCGACGTGTCTCCCCTGGAGATCCACTTAAACCCGTCGAGGATTCCGATTACTTTTCTTCCCCTGTTTCTTGCCTCGATCGTCGCCGAGCTTATCACGCCGTTTATCCCCGGCGCGGGTCCTCCGGCCGCTATTATTCCCAAGTTATCCATTGTCTTGCTAGCCTTCTCCGTACCATCCGGTTCCATAACCGGCTTTGTATTTTTTACTGCGATATCCCCGCGTGTAAAGAAAACCCCCTCCAGCTATGGCTCCGCAGGCAAATCCCGCTAAGTGAGCCCACAGACCCTCGGTTCCCGCGTCACCAATATAGCCGATTCCGGTCAGAAACTGAACGGCAAACCAGAAAATTATGAACAGATAGGCTCTTATACGTACAAAGTAGACAAACACCAGGACTATCAGAAGCGTAAGGATCTTTGATCTTGGGAAAAAAAGCATGTACGCGCCAAGAACTCCGGAGACCGCCCCGCTTGCCCCTATTGCTGGAATTGGGGAGTGGGAGTTCAGAGTCACCTGGATAAATACGGCTACCAGTCCGCACACGAAATAGAAAAGCAGGTATCTTGCGTGGCCGAGCAGGTCCTCGATTCCATTTCCGAATATATAGAGAAAAATCAGGTTTCCGGCTATGTGTATCCAGTTTTCATGGATGAACATGGAACTGAAATATTTTGCCGTTCTTTCAAAGAATCCGTAGGTCTCAAGAGAGGTTATCTTGCTGGGCACTATACCGTGGGTCTGGTAGAACATCTCAAGCGCTCCGCCTTGCAAAGAGAGGGTATAAGCGAAAACCAGTATGTTTGCGGCCAGAAGCGCGTAATTCACATAAGGTACGATTTCGGTTTTTATTGTGCTTCTAATCGGTATCATTATCTTAAGAAGTATACTTGAGCGAGTTCCGGGAGTTAGAATAAATTGCAAAAACGCCGCAGGGATGTTTTGACAAAGATCAGGACAGATATGGAGGAGAGGTTTCGCGGGGCCACCTGTCTTCTGGTTAACGTTGGGGTCTTTGCTTCTCAATCAAGCGGCGACCTCAGGATTCCTGAGAACTTATCTTTGTCCGAACTTCTTCAGGAGTTTCATTCACTGGGCGTCGAGGTCGTCTTTTACGATTTCAGGGGCGGAGATTTCGCCTCGACAAGCGGGTTTGGGAACTTGATCGAAAAAAACGGTCACCGTGTCACTGATGACCACGGTTACGTTCGGGAAAAGGTTGTAAGAAAAGATTGCGTGTTGCTCGGCTCTGATATCTCCGACATTGATTTTTTCCTTTCCGGGGTTTTTTCCGCTGCGCCCTGTTCCGCTCCGCTTGACCTCAGGATGGTGTCGAGTTACGTATCGAATTTTGACGGAGAAACGGTTTTCACGGAGCTTGGAAACTTGATTGTAAACTCAAAGAGCGGAGGTTAAAAATCGATTCTGATGAACGAAGCCACCCGACTCTCGGTGCTTATAAAGAATCAGGCGCTTTCCCTGGGTTTTGACCTTGTGGGAATAAGTCCGGCCGAGAGCCATTACGGGGAGGCGGACCTGTTTGAGCAATGGCTCGGGCGGGGTTACGCGGGAGAGATGAACTATCTTGAGAGGGGACTTTCGAAGAGAAAAGAAGTGGAGAGAGTTCTTCCTGGTGCCAGGTCGATTGTATCCTGCGCCGTTAACTACAACACGGAGAACCCACGCTCAACAGAAGCTTCAGGCGGCGGCTGGATATCGAGGTACGCTTGGGGAGATGATTACCACGACGTAATGGGAAAGATGCTCGGTGAGCTGGCCGACTATCTAACTGGTCTTTGCCCCGAAGGAGCCTGTGTTCGGGCTTACGTTGATACGGGACCGGTTCTGGAAAAAGTGCACGCGGGCCGCTCGGGAGTGGGGTGGGTAGGCAAAAACACCTGTCTTATCAACCAGCGGGTCGGTTCCTGGCTTTTTCTGGGGGAGGTGATAACCGATATTGAGCTTGACTACGACTCAGCGGTCGAGGATCGTTGCGGTACCTGCACCAGATGCATAGATGCATGTCCCACTGATGCCATAGTGGAACCCTATGTGCTTGACGCCAGGAAATGCATTTCTTACCTTACTATAGAGCTTAAGGGGAAAATTCCGGTTGAACTCAGGGAAGGGGTGGAAAACAATGTTTTCGGGTGTGACGTGTGTCAGGATGTCTGCCCGTGGAACCGCGAGGCCCTTTTTACTCTGAAAAAGAATTTCAGGCCGCGCGAGAAACTGCTCAGCCCCGATTTCAAATGGCTTATGGACCTTGACGGAGATGGTTTTCGGGAGGTCTTCAGGAAGAGTCCTGTTAAGAGGGCCAAGCGCAGGGGCTTTATGAGAAATGTGCTTGTGGCTGTTGGAAATTCGGGAAATAAGGAGTATATAGAATACGTAAAGGCACTTCTGGGTGATGATGAGCCGATAATAAGGGCTCACGCGGTCTGGGCGCTTTGGAGACTTGGGGGAGAGGGTTGCCTGGCTGAGCTTGAGTGCCTCCTTGAGGCCGAAACCGATGAGCAAGTGCTCGAAGAGATTCGTTATGCTGTTGATTCCGTACGAAGCTGAGGACTGTTTCTTATGAATTACGAGAAAGACGAAATAATAAAGGCAAACAGAAAATTCTATGATGCCCGCAACCGTTACGATATTGACCTGATAGAGCAGGTCTGGCTTACGGATGGCCGGGCCAAGTGCGTCCATGCGGGATGGCCGATAATTTTCGGATGGGAAGCCATAAAGGAGAGCTGGAAGACTATTTTCGATACGGGCGGGTTTGACCGTGTTGATGTTTCGAATTTCTTTGTTGAAGTAAAGGAGAATTCGGCTTGGCTTAACTGTGTCGAGAGGGCGACTTACTCAATAGACAGTCGAAGGGTTATCGTGCTGGCCCAGGCAACCAACATATTTGAACTTGCGGATGGGGAATGGAAAATGGCGCTTCACCATGCCTCTTTGATGCCTATTCCGCGCAAGGAGATTGATTATGAGAGTCTTCAGTAAGGAGCCGGAGCCTCTCCCCGATTGAGTAGACCAGTTGCTGCGAACCTTCGCCCGTAACTGCCGATATGGTAAGCGCCTCCAAGTCTCTTCTCTTAAACCGCCGGGCCGTATCGACGCTTCTCTCTTTGGCTTCGGCGATGTCTATTTTGTTTAGTACGACCAGTTGGGGTTTCTCAGCAAGCTTCGCTGAATACTCCCTGAGTTCTGAGTTGATCTTGTCAAAATCTTCTACGGGATCTCTTCCAGACATGGGATCAAGGTCCAGCATGTGAACCAGAAGGCGGGTTCTCTCTACGTGTTTTAGAAACTGAATACCCAACCCCAGGCCCTTGTGGGCGCCTTCTATGATTCCGGGAATGTCAGCGATTACAAAAGACTGGTGGTCCCCGTAGCTTACGACTCCGAGATTGGGTACCAGAGTGGTGAACGGATAACCGGAAATTTTGGGTCTTGCGGCCGAGATTTTCGATATGAGGGTTGATTTGCCGGCGTTTGGAAACCCCAGAATACCGACATCGGCAAGTATCTTGAGTTCAAGTCTTACTTCCCTCCTCACTCCCGGGCGCCCTTTCTCCACTTCTCTCGGTGCTCGGTTAGTCGGCGAGACGAACCTTGAGTTTCCCCTGCCTCCGCCTCCGCCCTTGGCTATGGTAAAGCGCTGGCCGTCTTCGATCAGGTCCGCGAGCGTTTCCCCGTCTTCGCAGGACGTTATCACGGTTCCCGCGGGGACGGGGATGATGAGATCAGAACCTGATTTTCCCTGCTGATCTTTACCCCTTCCGGGTTGCCCGTTTGGGGCTTTATATTCTTTTTTATACCTGTAGTCAAGAAGAGAAGACATATTTGCGTCCGCAGTCACCACCACGTCTCCTCCCTTGCCGCCGTCACCGCCGTTTGGACCTCCCTTGGGGACGAACTTCTCTCTTCTGAAACTTACGCATCCGTTGCCGCCGTTACCTGATATAACGGTTATTTTTGCCTCGTCTATAAATTGCATTTTGGCTTGGGCGGGTGCGAATCATTTCGCGGAGGGCTTCAGCTTGGGGGATGGCCAGACGGTTTCTCGGACGACCGTGTCCGGGGCGAAGCCTCAGAGCTGTTTTTGATGCTCCGCCATGTCCTCTTTTACGTTTCCCGTTACGCCGTCCCAGTATCTCCACCAGTAGGAGTCCGGTTCGTGGTTTGCTTTCTGCTGTTCTGCCCAGATAAGAACCTGCATGTGGTCTCCGTGATAAAGAACCAGTTTTTTCGCGGCGTCAGAAACTTCTTCGTCGTTTATCGGAAGCTTGTTAAGTTCCCCGTCAAAAATGGCCTTTATTTCCTTTATGTGAGGCGCCACGGTGCTTGAAATTTCCTTGACTTTCTCGGCCGGAGTTGCGACATCTCCCGGAAAAGATTCTTTTACGTTTTTCATCAAGTCTACGAAGTCAAGAAGATTGTCAAGAGATTTCTGCGCCTTCTGCACTTCCTTAAGACATAGCGTGAGTTCTTTTACGTCTAAAGACATTAATCCGCCTCCTTCGATTGCGATAATCCCCCGTCCGGGGGCAGTTCTGATTCTACCACATAATTGGCTACTTTACCCTGTATACCAAAAGTCCGGGCTTGTTCTTCATGTAAGCGGCAAGCTCTTCGTCCAGTACTTTCCTGTGTACCGTGGAAGCGTGTCGCAGATAAACCACGCCGTCCTTTCTCACGGCGATTCCCGTGTGAGAGACGTCAAGACCCTCTCTATCGGAGTAGATCCCTAGGTAGTCTCCGGTTTCTATACCTTGAAGTATCCGGGGACTGATTTTCTGAGACGGAATGTAGCTTACCTTCCTCTTTACTGTAGCAAGACCCGGAAGCCAGAGGGAGCCGTCTGTTTTTCTGTTTAACTCCTTGGTCGCTGTCTCCGTGGCGCTGCCCCCGATTTCTCTGGTGACGTCATGCGCGTTTTTACTGTCTCCGCTTACCCAGTCGGAGAAAAAATGCCTCCTTTTATCCCACAGCACAGCACCGTGTTTGTATCTGATCTTCGCAAGCTTTTCTTTGAACTCTGCGAAGCCCCCCGACAGCCTGAGCGATTCCACATAGTCGATATAGGTAAAACAGTCGAGTCCCGAGAGATCCACGGTAAGTTGCTCTGTCTCGTCGCTAGCTCCCCCCAGGGTGTTTCCCGCGTAGGGAGTCTCAAGAAAACTCTCCGATAAAAATTCTATTTTGGCACTAGGACCACTTTTTGATCCGGCATGTTCTATAAGGGTTTCGATGCTCTGTTCCGTCCAGTTCCCAAGGACTATTTTCTCCTGGTATCCGGCAGAGATATCTTTCCCGAAGGCTGTAAGCAAAAACTTAGCCGCGATAACTATGATGATCAGAAGAAAAAGGTTTTTAATTATCCTGTTCATGGTTCTATCCAAGTGGCCCGATATTTACTCCGGCAAGAAAAAAAAGATCGTCTCCGAGCAGATACAAGACAGCCGAGAAGGAAAGAAAGGGACCATAGGCGATGGCGGATGCCGGATCTTTTCTGCGCAGTATTATAACCGAGAGTCCGATCAGGGTTCCCAGGATGGAACTCAGGAATATTACTACCAGCACTCCCCACATCCCGAAAAAGGCGCCCAGCATCGCGACAAGCTTCACGTCCCCCATTCCCATCCCTTCTTTTTTTCTTACCGTTCTATACACAGCGGCAATCAGTAAGAAAGCTCCTCCTCCAAGTAGTACTCCCCCTATTGAGTTGAAAATCGCGATATCCGCTGTTGCGGACAGATAGTTCGAAAGCCCGGGAGAAAAAACCGCCTCGGACGCAGCTCCCCAGTCGGTTCTGATCGCGTTTAGCGCGACCCCGGCCGCTATTCCCGGAAGCGTTATAATGTCAGGAATAATGAGATGTCTTATGTCTATCAGGGTTATAATCACAAGCGATACGCAGAGCGCCAGGTAGAAAAACAGCTCAAGAGAAACTCCGAACTCTCTGTAGAGAAAAAGCGCCAGCACTCCGCATAGAAGTTCCACAATCGGATATTCGATAGATATACGCTCTCCGCAGTAGGAACAATTGCCCCTGAGGAAAACCCAGCTTAAAACGGGGATATTGTGAAAAGCTCTTATAGGGGTTTCACAGCTGTTGCAGCGGGAACGGGGAAAGATGACGGAGGTCCCCGCCGGAATTCTTCTTACGCAGACATTCGCGAAGCTTCCAAGCACCGCTCCCAGCATGAAAAACCATATTTCGGGAAAAAAGCTGTTTAGAAAGGAAAAGCAGTTTTCCAAGACTTACCCCCGCACCGGTATTGAAACAGTTTTGTTGTGATGTGGATATGAGTCTGAAACCCTGCCTTGCTTCGATACCTGTCTTTGAACTGGTTTCATCATGACCAAGTTCAATCTCCTGAAATAAAGTCTCGCTAATGTTCTCATACATGGTATATGATTCATGACTTTTATACGATTTTCGCTCCACTTTACCTGTGGCGGGCTAAGACATGTTAATGACAAATGGAACTGCCCGCTTCTATGATACATTGTTTGTCCGGTTTGGCTTTGTTCACATCACCCTCGCAGCAAGTATTACGGCCTCTACTTTACCACAGCCCTATATGTCTGTGTAATATCAACAAAAAGAAAGTCAGACTCAATAACATAGCTCGATTACTGTAAACATTTCATGCTGGGGGGGCTTTTAAAAGGCCATGGGGGTTTGTGAAAGTATAAACATTTCTTGGAGCGCTCAGCTTTTAGTATTGTTAGGAGAAGTGGACCGTTTTTCCGGCGCATACCGACAAAAAGCTTGACACTTTGTTTACATATCGAAGACAATGGAAAACAGGACTGTGATTTTTAACTTTATTCTCCGGAGGACAGCTTATGAAGCATCTTACCCATAAAGAAATTCTTGAACAGATGACACGCGACGGGCGAGAAGGCCGCCTGAGTCGCCGTGATTTCATCCGGATTGCCGTTGCAGCTGGCATCGCTGTGTCGGCTGCCTCGGCGCTTTGGAATACGGAAGTGTTTGCGGCCTCGCCGAGGAAAGGGGGAACCTTCAGGCTGGGCGTGCATGACGGCAATACCTCAGACACGCATGACCCGGGCACCTATTTGAGCTTTGCCATGATCCAGCTCGCGCATACCTACCGCAGTTATCTGACAATGATTACCCCGACAAACGACCTGGGTCCGGATATGGCGGTTTCGTGGTCGGCATCGGCCGATGCCTCCGAGTGGACTTTCGAACTGAACAGACACGCCTCTTTCCATAGTGGCAAAGCCTTTACCGCGGATGACGCTATCGCTTCGCTGAATCACCATCGCGGCGAAAAGAGCACTTCGGCCGCGACGGCGTTGCTCAAGGATGTCAAGGAAATCGTAAAAAACAACGCCCACTCCATAACCCTCAAACTCTCCAGTGGCAACGCAGACCTGCCTTGGCTGATGACCGACTACCATCTGGCCATGCTGCCGGCCAATCCCGACGGTACCATTAACTGGCAGTCCGGAGACGGCGCAGGTCCCTACAAAATTGTCAGTCACCGCCCCGGCGTGAACACGAAGCTGGTGCGCCATGACGGCTGGCACCTCGAAGGTGCCTACTTCGATGAAGTCGAACTCATTGTGCTCAACGATCCCAACACCCGTGAGGTTGCCTTGATCACCGGTGATGTGGATGCTATTACGCAGCTCGAATTGAAAACTCTGCATCTCCTGCAACGCAAAAAGAACATTGAGATAGACAACGTGCCCAGCGGTTCGGCGCTCACCATGCCGATGTTTTGCGATACAGCGCCGTTTAACGACGTCAACGTGCGCACCGCGCTCAAACTTGCCATTGACCGCGAGGAGATAATCAAAAAAATCGCATACGGCACGGCGATTCCCGGCAACGACGTCCATGTTTCACCGAATATGCCCTACTGGGCAGATCTTCCGCAGCGCAAGTATGATCCGGACCGGGCCAGAGCCTTGCTCAAGAAGGCCGGTCAGGAAAACCTCAAGGTCAACCTGTCGGTCGCCGACAGCGTTTACTCCGGCGCCGTTGACATGTGCGTGCTGTTCGCCGAGCATGCCAAGGCCGCCGGAATCAGTATAAACGTGATACGTGAACCTAGCGACGGTTATTATTCCAACGTATGGCTCAAAAAACCCTTCTGTCTGGTACAGTGGGGGGCGCGGCCGACGCCTGACCTCATGTTCAGCCTGGCCTATAAGGACGATGCCGCCTGGAACGAAAGCCGCTGGCAGAACAAACGCTTTAACGAATTGCTGCTGCTGGCCAAAGCGGAACTGGACCAGGCCAAGCGCACCGAGATGTATCGCGAGATGCAGCAGCTGGCGCGGGACGATGGCGGCACGATCCTTCCCCTGTTTGCTAATTTTGTCTACGCGCGCAACAAAAAAGTGCGTCATGGTCCCAACCTCGCCCCCAACTGGCATATTGACGGCGCGAGAGGTACCAGCCGTTGGTGGTTTGCGCGTTAGAAGTCTCGGTTTCCCCAAGGGCGGCCGTGTCCTATGTCATATCCAGATTCCGATTCGGTGAAGCTTTGTTTGCCTGAAGCCGCCGGGCGCCTCTACGACAACGGTTTCAGGTGTGGCGGGTTCTTTTTTGCGGTGACGCTTGGGGAAAGCGTCCCGATGCCCTGACAAGCGGCATGACTACATCTTGCTCCATGGGGTCTGCCATCCCCGCGGCGTTGATTTTCTTCACGGTCATATCGCGGTGCGCATGCCAGGAGTCTCCCGAGGCGGTGGTGCGCTTCCCCATGATGACTGGCCTGAAAAACAGCTTTTGTAATTCAGGCGGGAAATATGGAACAGGGTGTCTCCTGATGAAAGAATTGTGATTCACTCGCCCCTTGTTGTGGTATCATAAAGGCCGGGCGGTTTCAACCGCAGCTTTCCGGAAATGATGAAAGGAGTGTGCCCGTGGGCGATGTTCTAGTTATTGTTCTCAAGCGGCTGGGTCTGGGTCTGGCGACTCTGGTGGTTATTTCGATAATCATTTTCGGCGCGGTGGAAATGCTACCGGGAGATGTAGCACAGGCAGTGCTTGGTCAGGGCGCCACCGAGCAGAACGTTGCGGCGATGCGCGAGCAGCTGGGTCTTGACCGACCGGTCCCCGTGCGTTACATCGAATGGTTCCTGGGAGTTGTTACGGGCGATTTCGGCTCCTCCCTGATCACTCAGACGCCCGTGGCCGAAACGATCGGACCGCGGTTCGTGAATACACTGCTTCTGGCCCTTTACGCGGCGGTCATCGCGGTGCCGGTGGCGATCATTCTGGGCATTCTGGCGGCACTCTTCAGAAATTCGGTGTTTGACAGGGTGGCCAATGTGACCACCTTGACCTTTATTTCATCCCCCGAGTTCTTCCTCGGTTATATTCTGATTCTTTATCTTGCCGTGAATACAGGATACTTTCATTCCATAGCCAAGCTGGACGAAGACATGGTGTTCTCGGAGAAACTGCACCGCATGCTCCTCCCCGCGCTGACCATGATACTGGTGGTGGTGGCCCATATGATGCGCATGACCCGGGCGGCCATCATTGACCTGATGGCTTCCCCGTATATAGAAATGGCGCGCCTGAAGGGAATTCCGGAATGGAGAATAATTGTAAGGCACGCGCTGCCCAATTCATGGGCGCCGATAATAAATGTCGTCGCCCTGAATCTTGCCTATCTTGTCACCGGGGTGGTGCTTGTTGAGGTGGTGTTTGTCTACCCGGGTATAGGCCAGTTGCTGGTGGACAGCGTGACGAAGCGTGATTTTCCGGTGGTGCAGGCCTGCTGTCTGATATTCGCCGCTACGTTCATTCTTCTGAATCTTGCCGCAGACATGGGAACTATTCTGACCAATCCGCGTTTGCGTCATCCGAAATGAGAACCGTGCTATGAATGTGTTTGTAATCGTTTATTACGCAATGTTGATCGGAGCTTCCTGCTTAGCCGCCTACATGCGGAAACGCGGGGCTTTCCTGATGTTGTTCTCCCTCACGCTCGCCTCTTTCATCATGGGAATCATAGGCGGCGAGTCAGCGTTGCGCACGGTGACCGTAATTGCCGTGATTCTAGCCATGTCCGGCGGCACCGCTTACGCCTTCAGGGAATTTCTTGTGATAGTGCTGCCCGGGAAAAGTTCCGAAGCCATGCGCACGGCGCCTCTGACGGCCAGCTTCGGACTGTTTGTCATAGGGACCTACGCCATCGCCGGAATATTCGCCCCGATTATTGCTCCCTACGGGCAGGCCGAAATCATCGGTCCAGCATTTGCGCCGACTGGCGAGACCATGCTGCTCGGCACGGATCAGCTGGGCAGGGACATGTTCAGCCGGATCATCTACGGGGCGCGAAACAGCGTCGGGCTGGCCCTGCTCGCTACCGTGTTGGCGTTTGTCATGGGCGCCATCGTGGGCTTGGCCGCTGCTGTCAAAGGGGGCTGGTTCGATCAGCTTATGGGGCGCACGGTCGACGTGGTTATGGCGGTGCCGTCGCTTATATTTGCTTTGCTGTTGCTCAGCATCTTCGGCACCGAACTGCACGTGCTGGTAATTGTAATAGCGGTGATTTATTCTCCCAGAGTGTTCCGGCTTACCCGCGCGGTCGCCGGAAACGTGATGGTGATGGACTACGTCGAGGCGGCGCGGCTGCGGGGTGAAGGCATGTGGTATCTTATCAGAAGAGAAGTTCTGCCTAACTCTACGGCGCCCCTGATCGCGGAATTTGGCCTGGAGTTCTGTTTCGTTTTCCTGCTTGTGGCGGGCCTGTCATTTCTCGGTCTCGGTATTCAGCCCCCCGCCGCCGACTGGGGTTCCATGGTGCGGGAGAACGCGACGCTCGTTTCGTTCGGGGAGGTAACGCCACTGATTCCTGCCGCGGCGATAGCCCTGCTCACAGTGGCCGTGAATTTTGTTGTGGACTGGATTCAGTTCCGCTCATCAGGACTGAAGGAGTAGATGAGAATGACGGTTGAAGACAAAAACCAGATACTGCTTGAAATAAAGGGTCTTCGAGTCGAAGCCTCCGTCGGCGGGAAGTGGAAGGAAATCGTGTGTGGCGTTGATCTTAACCTGCACCGCGGGGAAATCATGGGACTCATCGGCGAATCCGGCGCAGGCAAGTCCACAATCGGTCTCGCGGCCATGGGCTTTACCCGGGGTGGCTGCCGCATCTCCGGCGGCTCTGTGGAATTTGATGGCATGGAGCTGACCACCACGTCCGAATCCGACCTGCGCGTCCTGCGCGGTTCGCGCATTGCTTACGTGGCTCAGTCGGCCGCCGCGTCGTTTAACCCCGCCCACAGGCTCATTGATCAGCACACCGAGGCCCCCGTTTACCACCGTACCGGAAGTCGCGCGGAGAGCAGGGAAGACGCGATGGAATTGTACAGGCGCCTGCGCCTGCCCAATCCCCGGGAGATCGGCTTCCGTTATCCCCACCAGGTCTCAGGCGGCCAGTTGCAGCGGGCGATGACAGCCATGGCTATGGCCTGCCGTCCCGATTTCATTATCTTTGACGAGCCCACGACGGCTCTTGACGTCACCACCCAGATTGAGGTGCTGGCGGCTATACGCGACATAGTCCACCAGTTTGGAACGGCTGCCATCTACATTACTCACGACCTGGCCGTGGTGGCCCAGATGGCCGATGTTATCAAGGTGCTTCTGAAGGGAAAGGAAGTCGAGCAGTCCGATACCAGAACCATGCTCGACTCCCCGCGTGACGACTACACCAAGTCTCTCTGGGCGGTGCGCAGCTACAGGCACTCTCAGAAAAAACGTCCCGCGGGCAGTAACGCCCCCGCGCTCGTCTCGATTGAGAACATTGACGCCGCGTACGGACGAACCGAGGTGCTGAAAAACGTTTCGTTCGACATCCACGCGGGCATGACCGTCGCGGTGGTAGGTGGATCGGGTTCTGGCAAATCCACCGCGGCCCGATGCATTACGGGGCTTCTGCCACCCGCTCGGGGGCGGGTTCTTTTAAACGGCGAGGAACTGCCGAAAAGCTACAGGAACCGCAGCATGGATCATCTGAGACAGATCCAGATGATTTACCAGGCGGCAGACACTGCGCTGAATCCCAAGGTTCGAGTCGGCGACATAATAGGTCGGCCGGCGCAGTTCTACAAAGGTCTCAGGGGCGCGGCGCTGAAAAACCGCGTTGATGAACTGCTTCACCTGCTTGAGCTTGACCCCGCGCAGTTCTACAGCCGCCTTCCGTCGCAGCTCTCGGGGGGTGAGAAGCAGCGAATCGGCATTGCCAGGGCGCTTGCCGCCGAACCCGCCCTTATCATATGCGACGAGATCACAAGCGCTCTTGACCAGATTATCGCGGAAGGAATCCTTAAACTGCTTGATAAACTGCAGCGGAACTTCAACCTGGCCTATATGTTTATCACCCATGATCTGGCGACGGTACGCTCAATCGCCGATGAAGTGGTCGTGATGAAGGAAGGCAGCGTGGTGGAGCAGGGCCCCAAGAGCGAGATGTTCACGCCTCCTCACCATCCCTACACGGATTTGCTGCTGTCCTCAGTGCCGGAGATGGATCCCGACTGGCTCACCTCGGTGCTTAAGGAACGGGACGCGGAAAATACGGGATAGACCGCTCGCTCGGGTGCCTCTGGGTAAAAATCGTTCTCCAACATCAACCGTCCGATTCATTCCGCCACGGTATTGTGCGAGCGAAAGAGGGATATGGCGGCAACGCGGGAAGTTGCTTCGGTGACCGGGCCCTTTCTCTAAACCTTTCTTTTCTGAAATTCTGTGACTGCAAGGTCGAAATGTCTTTTGCAGAGTTTAAGAATTTTCCTGTTCTTCCCTATATGCTCTCTCATCGCGTGCAGTGCGGCCCTGTTGCACACGAGTCTTACGTCCGCTCCGGTTTTGCCCTCAAGCTCCCCGGCAAGCGCGCGGATTTTCACATCCGAGCCGAGAGGCTTTTTCCGCGTGTGGATTTTCAGGATATCGAGAATTTCCTGTTTTGACGGAGTCGGAATTTCAACCACGAGGTCAAATCTCCCTGGTCTCAGCAGCGCCGGTTCGATCATGTCAATTCTGTTTGTCGCGGCCAGCACCAGTACATCCGGAAGTTCTTCAACTCCGTCAATTTCGGCAAGCAGCTGGCTTACGACCCTTTCGCTCACGCGGGTTGAGTTCGATTCTGAGCGCCTGGGACAAAGAGCGTCGAGTTCATCGAAGAATACTATGCAGGGAGAAACCTGCTTTGCCTTTTTGAAAACCTCCCTTACGGCACGTTCCGATTCGCCGACATACTTGGAGAGAAGCTCTGCTCCCTTTATGGAAATGAAGTTAACTTCCGTTCTGTTCGCAAGTGCTTTTGCGAGGAGGGTTTTCCCCGTTCCCGGTGGACCGTGAAGCAGTATTCCCTTCGGTGACGCTACGTCGAGGGCTTCGTAAAAATTCCTGTGCTTCATCGGCCATACAACGGATTCAATCAAGTCATTTTTTACGTCCTCAAGACCCCCCACGTCATCCCAGGAGGTTTTCGGTATCTCAGCCACTATCTCCCTTATTGCGGAAGGATGAATGTTTCGAAGCGCAGAAAGAAAGTCTTCCATATTGACTTCGACGGGAAAGCTGTGCGCGACGTCGGAGGCAAAATCCTGCTCCATGTCCGGCAGAATATCGGTAAGGGAATTTATGGCTGCCTCCCTGCAGAGATTTCCTATGTCGGCTCCCATGTAACCGCTTGAAAGATCAGAGAGTCTCTGAAGATCCACGTCATTTGAAAGAGACATGCCTCTTGAGTGAACCTGAAATATCTCGAGACGAGCCTTGGTATCGGGAACCGGAAGGTGAATTTCCCTGTCAAACCTGCCCGGGCGGCGCAGCGCGGGATCAATCATCTCGGGAAGATTGGTAGCTCCGATAACCGTAACGTTTCCCCTATGAGTGAGTCCGTCCATAAGTGAGAGAAGCTGTGCCACCACCCTTTTTTCCACGTCTCCCGTTACCTTGTCCCGGCGTGGAGCTATCGCGTCGAGTTCGTCAAGAAATATTATCGAAGGCTGGTTTTTAATCGCGTTCTCGAATATCTGGCGCAACTTGGCTTCGCTTTCTCCGTAGAACCTTTGGATTACCTCGGGGCCGTTTATCACCTGGAAATTTGAATTCGTCTCAAATGCTATGGCTTTTGCAAGCAGGGTTTTTCCGCTTCCCGGGGGTCCTGTCAGAAGGACTCCTCTTGGCGGCTGAACCCCAAGTTTTTCAAAAAGCGAGGGGAAGCGTATCGGAAGTTCAAGAATCTCTTTTATCCTTTTTATCTGGCTTGAAAGTCCTCCTATATCCGCATATGAGACCCTTTCTGTGTCTACTTTGGTCCGCGGTCTCTGTATCACGTCCATGCGGGTTTTCTGGCTTATGACCACCGAGTGCTCGGGCGTTGTGGTAAGCACGTCGAAATCTTCGGTCTTGGCGGAGGACACTCTGACTGATACCCTGTCTCCGGCTGTTACTGCAAGGCCCTCTAGCCTGTCGCAAAGACGCTTGCTTTTGGCGGGATCGTAGAGAAAGGCCTTGTCTCTTGGACACAAGGTTATTTTTCTTGCCTTCTCAACATCTGCTTTTTTTACTACTACTATGTCGTCAAGTCCCACTCCCGCGTTTTCTCTTGTTACCATATCTATTTCTATGACGGACTCTGTTTCCCGTTCATCCGCGTCAAGCGGCAGGGCTCTCACGACGGTTTTCCTTCTTCCGTCTATCTGTATGAGGTCCCAGGACGTGAGGCCGAGTTCCTTCATGTCCATGCTGCTGATCCTAGCGTAACCCTTTCCGCAGTCTTTTGAATGGATTTCCGATATTTTTAGCGATATGGGAATTATAGTCATAACTAGATAGTTACCTCCACTGTTCTTGGCCGAGCAAGGCCAGCGCCCTGCTTATCTCTCATCCTTCCGACCATGCGGGACTGCTTGAGTTTCCCACCCGCAACCGAGATGCCTCGATGAAGGATATTTATTGCTGCGTTCAAGTCCCTGTCTGCTTCATACCCGCAAGTACACCTATGCGTCCGGATGGACAGGGATTTCTCTACCGTTGCTCCGCAACTTGAGCATTCCTGTGAAGTTCCCTTGGGATTCACTGCTACTACCGTAACGCCAGCACTCTCAGCCTTCTCGTTAAGCAGCGCAGCAAACTTCCCCCAAGTCTGCTCCTGTATGCTCTTTGCCAACTGCCTGTTGCCAAGCATTTTTTTCGTTTCAAGCTTCTCTACCGCTATGAAATCGTACATCCTTACTATCTCCGAAGTCAGCCTGTGGAGATAGTTCCTCTCTTTGCCCGCAAGTCTCTGCCACTCTTTCGCAAGCAACGAAACAGTTTTTCTTCTGTTGTTGCTTCCTTTCTTCTTGCGAGATACGGAACGTTGCAGTCGTATTAACCTGCGCCTGTCCACCTCCCGCTTTTTAACGGTCTCCCCGTTGCTCAAGGTAAGACGCTTTGATATCCCCATGTCTATCCCAATGGGACTGCCCACTGGTTTTGCCTCGGGAGTAGGCAACTCATACGATAACGCGACTTCCGTGCGTAAAGGTTTTCTTGTAATCCGAATTGCTTTCAGCAAAGTGTTTGAGGGCAGTTCCCGCTCCGTTTTCACTTCGATACGGGGAAGCCCCTTTATCTTGAGAACCAGTTTCTGCCCCTCACGCTTCAGCATATGCCAGCACTGGTCGTTTATCTCTATTGTTCTCCAGCGTCTGGAACTCTTGAATCGAGGAAAACCAGCTTTCTCTTTGGTCCTCACCCTACGGAAAAATGACTTGTACGCCTTGTCTATGCGACCCATAACGCCACGGAACACCTGAACGCTGATATTGGCATACTCTGGATCATTCGCCCTCACTTCGGTCAATGCTTTGCACTGGTCATAATATGAACGGGATTCACCCGTTTTCTTATAGCAGCCAATACGCTCCTCAAGACAGGCGTTGTAGAGTGTGGCGCACATCCCGAATACCCGGGATAATGCTTCATGTCCTGACCTTGTCAGCTTGGCTCGGCACTTGTAAGTCCTTATCATTGCTATACTATACTTGACTGTTTAGTTGTTGCTATAATTTTCCAGCGATATCATTAGCCGTACCTTTCAAAAAAGATATTAACGCTTAAAATTTTATGGTCAAGAAAGCGCCCGCGGGAAGTGCAGATGCGGTTTTTCCCGGGGGAATACGGGGTCAACTAATCAAGTGCAGCTCAAACATCTAAGCCTCAGAAACTACAGAAATTACGAGAGCCTTTCCCTTCCGTTCTATCCGGGATTCAACGTCATCCACGGCAGAAATGCCCAAGGGAAGACCAATCTTCTCGAAGCCATATATCTTGTTTGCGGGCTGCGGCCTTTCTCGGGCGCGAAAAACTCGGATCTTGTGCGCTTCGGCTGCGAAGCTTCGCTTGTGAAGGGGGAGATTCTTTCAGGAAACGGCCTGAATGAAGTACATATAACCGTGAAGAAAGAGGGCCGCCACACGCGGCTTAACTCAAAGACGGTGCGAAGCATAAGCCAGCATTTCGGCCGATTCAAGGTCGTTTTGTTCCTCCCCTCGGACATAGAGATAGTAAAGGGAGGGCTTCAGGCAAGGAGAAATTACCTCGATTCCGTAATTAGCTCCATCCACCCGGCCCACATAAAGCAGCTTCGCGACTACCAGAGGGCCGTGAGTCAGAGAAACCACATGCTTGGCTCAAGGGAAAAGGTGTCTTCGCTTTCCATGGAACTTTGGGACGAGCAGATAGCACGGTACGGAGCCGACATAGTGAGCAGGCGCATCGAGATGATAAAGAGTTTCAACCGAAAGCTCGCCGAAGTTTACGGGGAACATGGAGAGTCAGACACTTCGGCGCGCGTAAGCTACGGGTTTTCTTTTGAACGCAGCGAGGATATCGGAGAGGGAATAAGAGAGGCGCTTTCGAAAAATTTCCCTTTAGACAGAAAAAGGGGCCACACTACCGTCGGTCCCCACAGGGATCGGGTTGGTTTTCTGCTTAACGGACAGGACGCTTCACGTTTTGCCTCGCAGGGACAGTCAAAAAATCTGGTTCTGGCGCTCAAGGCCTCAGAGATAAGGCTTTTTAAGGAACACACGGGAACTAACCCCATACTTCTTCTCGATGACATAACGAGCGAACTTGACATAAAACGCAGGAGTTTCCTTTTTAAGACTCTCTCGGAATTCACCGGGCAGGTGTTCGTTACCTCGACCGATAAGAACGAGATACCCCGTCGGGGGGAATTCCATTCGTTTCTCGTTGACTCAGGCCGGGTAAAAGCCGGCGCATAATTTGGTATAATTGCCAAAATTATCTGAGAAGGAAAAATTATCGTAATTTAGTTAACCATGCGGCGCAAAAGATCTGGTTCTAGTTGAAAGGAGGTAGTGAAATGGATAAAATCAAGCTGTCCCTGATAGCGGGCTTAATAGCTATTATGCCGACGCTGGCAGTCGCGGGTGATTGTAGCACGGTTGAAAACAACAATCTCGCGATTCACGCTGTACCGGAACTCGTTCACCAGAAAGTTACTTTTGACGTAGCGGCGACGCATACCCCGTTTGATGAAAAGTACTCGGAGATTGACAATATCAGCGTGTTTACTGGGGGAGCGGGCTTCAAGGTAGCGGGAGTCAAGCTGGGCATGGGCGTCAGTCATTATACAAACGGGACTTCTTACCCGGTAAAAGACGGAGACCCTTGCGAAGGTAACACCGCCTTAGCCGTGGCGGGTTTTGTTAACTTGGGAGAGAGCGCGAGACTGAAACTGGGGATTGCCAGAAGCAGCGACATAATAGACTCGTTGTCAATCGATAATACTACTTTTCACGCGGGGATACGTTTCGGATTCTAAACAAGAAGCAACCGTAATTTTCAGGAGGACAAAATTAAATGGACTTGAAGATCATTGACGTTAATTTCTTTACAACAGAGGCGATAGCGTCTTACCTTATCGAGACCGGCGAAGGGCCGATACTTATAGAGACGGGTCCCGACACATCGTTTGAGAATCTTAAAAACGGTCTTTCGGACCTGGGCTATGCTCCCTCGGACGTAAAACACGTGTTCGTAACCCACATTCATCTTGACCACTCTGGGGCTGCCTGGCATTTCGCGGCGGCGGGCTCCACCATATACGTTCACCCTGTAGGAGCTCCGCACCTTGTTGCCCCTGAGAAACTTATGAAATCCGCCGCAAGGATATACGGGGATAATATGGAAGAGCTTTGGGGCGAAGTGAGGGGAATGGATGAAAGCAGCGTTGTTGCACTTGAGGATATGCAGAGTGTCAGCATAGGAGGCGTGGAAATACAGGCTGTTGAGACTAGCGGGCACGCCGGACACCATTACTCCTATCTCGTCGAGAATGCCCTTTTTACCGGGGATACGGCGGGATGCGTAATGGCTGGGGGCCCGATGATTCCCGCGACTCCTCCTCCCGAAATACATCTTGAAAAGTGGTACGCTTCTCTTGAGAAGATGAGGGAGATCTCTCCCGATATCATTTATCTTACCCATTTCGGCGGATACACGGACGTTGGAGCCAAGCTTGATGCTGCCGAAGAAAAACTGCAGGAGTGGTCTGAGTGGGTTGGCGAGAGATTATCGGCCGGGAAGAGCGACGAGGAGATAACCGAAGAATTCGGAGACTACTTCAGGGGAATGTTCGAGCGGGAAGGAGTAAGCGAGGAAATCTATAGTAAGTATGATCTTATGGCTCCTTACCAAATGAATGCCGGCGGCCTTATAAGATACTGGAAGAAGTACAGGCTTCCGGGTTCCTGAGTTCTCCGTTGAGGCCGCGGTTTTGTTTTCTCCGGTCGCGTTGTTATAATTATGCGTTTTTAAATCGGGGTGTGGCGCAGCTGGGAGCGCGCAGCATTTGGGATGCTGAGGTCGGAGGTTCGAGCCCTCTCACCCCGACCATTTCTTTGCGATTTGATACGCGTCTATTTTTTCCGCGCCCGTAGCTCAGCCAGGATAGAGCAACGGACTTCTAATCCGTAGGTCAGAGGTTCGAATCCTCTCGGGCGCGCATTTCCCCATGGTGCAGAAATCCGCTTGCCTAGAGCAGTGCTGCGCCTAAAAAAAGGTAGAAAGCGGTACCGAATATATCGTTAAACGTAACGAGAAACGGCCCTGAGGATACCGCCGGATCCATCTTGAGCTTATTAAGAACAAGGGGGCCCGCAACGCCGAGAAACGAAGTTGTAAGCGTAGCTCCGACAATTCCCGCGAATATTACCAGAAACAGCCTTACGAAATCGATATCCGCGGTATTTAGCGCAATTCCAATAAGGGAGCCCAGAATGCCGCTTATGATCCCAAGCACTAGCCCCACCTTTAGTTCTGCAAGAAGAAGGTCTTTTATCTGGTTCATCACGAAATCGCCGGTGGCTATGACCCTGACCGTGATGGTGTTTGTCTGAACTCCGACGTTTCCGCCCGTGGCCATTACGAGGGGAAGCAGTGCCGCGAGTATGATGAAGTTCTCAAGCGTGGTCTGGAACTTCTGCATTATTATGAAAGCCACGAGGAGCTCTCCCACAAGGGCGAGCATTATCCAGGGCGCCCTAAGTCTCACGTTGTCGTATATGGACGTGTGTATGGGGTGGAGTCCCTCACCGCTTATTCCCCCGAGTTTGTATATGTCTTCTCCTGCTTCTTCGGATATGACGTCGAGTATGTCATCTGCGGTTATCCTGCCGAGCAGCACTCCGGAATCATCTACCACGGGAAGCGACATTTCATCGTATCTCCTGAAAATCTTGGCCACTTCCTCCTGATCCATGTTCGGAGTGAGCCTTACCTCGACCGGGTCCATTATCGTCCAGAGAGGTGAATCCGGTGCCGCAGTTGAGAGCTTAAGTGGAAACACCCTTCCGACAAGTCTTCCCGTTTCGTTCACCACATAGACCATATGCAGGTCCTCTACGTCTTCTTCATCTCCCTCCTCGATTTTTCTTATCAGTTCGACGGTTTCTCTAGAAGTAGCGTCATGCGAACCTTTTAGAACTTCGGTCTGCATGATCCCACCCGCGGAATCTTCCGGGTACTTAAGGAGCGGTGTTACTTCCTCGCGTTCTTCCGGATCCATGGTTTCGAGAACTGTATCCGCCAAATCTTCGGGAAGTTCTCCCAGGAAGTCTGCGGCGTCGTCCGATTCCATCTCTTCAGCCATCGCGGTGATGGATGTCTCTCGCATAAATTTCAGTATGCTTACGCGTTCCTCGGGATTTAGCTGGAAGTAGACCTCGGAGGCTATCTCAGTATCGAGAGCCTCGAGTATGAGATGCTTTTTCTCCTGCGGGGAAGCCTGTATCAGGGATGCTGTTTCGGAGGGGTGCAGGGACTGGGTTATGCTTCTCACGGCATCCCAGTTCCCCTTCTCAAGAGCCCTGTCTATTCTCTTTAGAGTTTTTTTGACGTTTACCGGCATCGCATTACTCTCGGTTCCGTGTTTTCTCAAGAGGTGTGTTGAGATGTTACCTCAGTCTTGGATGATTAGGATACAGTTTTTGGAATTGATTACTACGAAAAATATTTTACGATTTTTTTCTTTGAAACTGTAAGGCTTTCTACTCCGGGATGATGGTTGAGAGGGAGCTCTTTAGGACTTAGTGTCAGTCGGAGGGGGTTTTTAATCGAATTCTGTCTTCAGATTGAAAACTGCCAGCCGATTGTGAAGCTGTAACCGCTTTTAAGCTGTGGACCGTCCAGATACTGATAGAGCGGCCACCCAATCTCAACCGCTAAACGGTTGCTTGAAAAGGCGCCTTTCGGCTTGTAGAGGTTAAGCCCGGCAAATCCCTTGACGTTTTTTCTTGAGCTTAGGTTCCCCCGCGCCGTTGGCACCATGTTGGGATTAAGTTCTTCGTCCCGGCCCTCGATCTCGTCGCGGATTTTTCCGTGAATGCGAAGCGAGAGACTTGCGTAATCGTTCAGGTTCTTCGCAACCCATGCAGTGGCTCCGTACTCGTTGCCAAGCCTGTAGTCCTCGTCGTTTTCCCAGAAACGCAGCACGCAGTCTGACTGAAAACCCATTGACCAGTCGGAGTACTTTCTTACCCAAGTTAACGCCAGAAGCGGATCGTATGTTCCTGAGCCGATCTGCATAGGGTAGGGAAGCTTCTGATCCTCTCCCGCGGGAGTGTCCGCCCGCTTGTCCGTATCTCCAGTGGGAAAGCTTACTCCCAGATTTAAATGGATTTTATCTCCCAGGCGGTGCGAGTTTTCGTTTTTTCCCGAATCGTAGATCGTAAAAAGTCCTAGGAGTTTCATATCACCAGGACCCTCGCTCTCAATCTCAAATTTTTTGTTCATACGGGTAACGTGATTCATGGATTTTCGAACATAAGATCCCATGCCCATCATGGTGAGTCTGTCTGTAACCCCGTACATGAGCCCGAACATGTGCATCTCCATCGTCATGTCAAGGGGTGCCACCATAAAGTCAGCAAGCACCTCGGCGTTTGTAAGATCATCCGTGCCGTCACGGTTGCCGTCCATTTTCATGAAACCGTAGCGGTAGGAAGCCATCCATTCGCCCGTTTTGTGGGTATGCTCGCCCATAACCCCTATGGGCGCGTGATCATCGGGAAGTGAGACTTGATCGGCAAGCGAGGTTTCACATAAGAACCATAGAAAAAAAGCTGTGCCCAAGGCGAGAAGTGTCGCTTTTCGCCTTGGGCACACACAAAAACAGGATCTTTTCAATTTGTACCCCGTTACTTTTTTTTGCGGGACTTGGCTTTGGTTTTTTTCGCGATAAGCCTTTTGAGCTCCCTTCGGTCGGGGTTAAGCAGCTCCTTCACGTAATCGACATTCACCCTGGTCACTATTATATGTCCCACTTCGGTGTTGACCGATTCGTAAATCCCGAGTCTCATCATTCCCTTGGTCTGCATGAGATTATCTTCAGTGGGGCTTACGTAGTGTACGAAATCCGTTCTGTAGCGGTGAATTAGAAACAGGTGAAGCAGGGTCGCAAGACGTTTCTGGCGAAGAGCTGTATCAAAATTGTTCTCATCCCTTATCGTGAGTATTTTCTCTCCCTTCCTGTCCTGCAGTATCTCGAATATGATGTCCGCCACTTTCTCACCCTTACCGTTTAGGATGTTCAGTTCAAGTACGAACGTTCCCACGGTATGGGGCTTGAGTTCAACGGAAAAGGTGTCCTTGATCTTGTAGTGTCTTGTCCAGGACTCAAGCCACTCTTCTAGAAGCTTGATGGAAACCTCCGTCTGAACTAGGTGCTGGAATTGCGTGGAACCTTTGCCCATGGCCTTTGTCGTCGCGGTTCTTCCGGAACTTGCCACAAGAGCTCCGTCCATGCGGGGTCCCCCGACATGGGACTGGGGAGTCTTGTAAGGCGAGTCTATTAACCTCAGCCTTCTCTGCACCCGCGCCAGGGCGAGCATGCCGTCTTCTTGGAGTGCGGTTGCGAACTCTTCCGCGGCCATACCATCGATCTGGTGGCCTCCGTAGGTTATGAAGTCAAAGACGAAGCCAAGCTTTCCTATCTCCTCGGGAAATTTCTTCATTTCCTCGTCGGTCATTCCCGTTGTGTCCCAGTTAAAGGAGGGAGAGAGGTTGTAGGCCAGCATTTTGCTCGGAAAGACCTCGTGAATGGCTTCTGCGAACTGCCTTGCATCTTCTAGGTCCGCTGTTTTGGTTTCCATCCAGAGCAGATCGGCAAAAGGTGCCACGGCAAGTGACTTTGCGATGGCGTATTCGATTCCGCCTTTTACCTGATGGTACCCCTCAGGGGTTCTTGAAATCTCGGTGTCCCATATGTAGTCGATCCCCAGGGAGTCGGCTTTTGCCATTGCGTCTTTTGTTGACGCGGTTTTGGCGAACTCTCTCCACTGCTCGACGGTTATGTCGAACTCGATACCCTGCTCAATGTTAAACTGCATAAGCGTTTCTATCGTTTCGCCGAATGTGCTCAGCCCTGATTCCTCTTCCCATATCTCGACGAAATAGGTAACTATGGAATCGAAGGTGGTTTCAAATTCGTGCGTATCCCCTCTCATTCTCTCCACGTTTTCGTCTATGAACGACGCTATGCCGGTTTCCTCAAGCCACTTGCCGGTCTCCGCGTAGGTCTCATCGCTTATTTTGTAGAGCTTGTGGCCGCTTATTTCTTTTATGCCTTTATCGTGGATCCTTTTCAGGATCGTGAGGTAAGCATTTTTGTAACTTGGGATATTAAGCTTGGTGGCTCCCAGGATAAACGGCTGGTCACGCTCATCCCCGTTTCCGTCAAGAAGCGTCGCGGCTTCGGCGTCGGTTCTTGAAACGATTATCCCCGGAACTTCCATTATATCGAGCTGGAACCTCGCGGCGTTAAGTCTTTTTATTTGTTCGTCAGAAGGCACCAGAACCTTTCCGCCTTGATGACCGCATTTCTTGGTTCCGGGTTTCTGGTCTTCGATGTGATAACCGGTTACGCCTGCTTCAACGAATCTGCGGATAAGGTTTCTCACGTGGGCGTCCCCGCCGTGTCCCGTGTCCGCGTCCGCGACTATGAAGGGGCTGTAATCAATTTCCGGTGTCTGCGCTCTTTCTTTCTCCGTCATTCTTGAGCGGTTGTATCTCTGGTTCTTGTCCGCGGCGAGAAGTGCCCTTACTATCGGAGCGGCTTCGTCCGGCACCTGGCTTAGCGGATAGCTCGCGAGGTCAGCTCCCTGGTCCTCGCCGATCGATCCCTTCGCCGAAGTGGCCCACCCGCCGAGATATATGCCCTCTATTCCCTTTCTTTTCATCATAACGGCCTGACCGGGCGAATATGGACCGAAGGACGTTATCTGTTTTTTCTCGGCAAACAGCTCCCGGAGTCTTTTGTAGAATGCCTCCGCCGCGTTTTTCGCGATCGAATAATCTCTTCTTATGGTTCCTCTCTGTTCCACCACCTGGCGGGGTGAGTAAAGACGGGTTATTTCCCGGAAGCGCGCGCTTGAGAAATACCTTTTCGTCTTCCTTATCTCAGCTTCAAACTGGCTCATGGGTATGATCTCCTGAAAATAAAAATAATTGTTTCTTCGAGGGCCTAGATTACGAAATCGAGGTTCTCGGTGATTCTCTTGTCCTTGCCCGCGAACTCCGACATGTAGAGTTCGATTCTCTGCTCGGCTACGTCGTGGTCATGGTTGTTCAGGTTTATGTTGAGCAGGTCTATGTACCACGGCACCTTGACGTCGTCAAGCACATAGGTTCTCACTATCTGTTTCGCTATTGGTAGGGTGGTGGGTTTAGAGATGTCATGGACGTCTCTGTCGCTTGCTTTCTGCAGTTTTTCGTATTCCTCTTCAAGAAGTCTTTCGAAAACATCGGCGGTGAATGTGTCTCCGGCTTTGAGCCCGGTTTCCGGGTCGTCCTCAGTGAGTTTTGCTCCCTTATGGATCCATTCCCAGAGTATGCTGAGCCTTATCTCTCCGGTTGCGGCATCTTCCATCAGATAGAGAATGTCGTCGTTGCCGAAGAAATCCGCCGGTTTCAGAGCCGCGGCCTGAAATCCTTGTCCGAACGCGTTTCCGTACTGAAGCCCGACGCTCAAAAGATTGCGGGCTCCACGTATCGTTCTTGGAGCCGGTTCAAGCAGTGTAAGGCCGTCTGCGTCTTCCTGAGTATAGGTTAGGGCGGGAAATTCTCTTCCGAGTTGGTTCTCTTCGCCCGCTTTTTCCCACACGGGTCTTATTATGTGAACCATTTTCCAGTGGGCGACCCATTTGCCGCTTGCTCCTTCCTGCTGTTCGCGCACAGCCCCGGCGTATGCTTTTTCCATGCTGCTTTCAACGCCCTCTTTTGATCCCACGGGGATGTTCGGTTCCATCCCTCCCTGCCAGAGCGCGAAATTTCCGTTGATGTCCGGCGTATTCACTGCCCTTCTCACGCGGTCTTCGTAATTTCTCATGTAACCGTACGTCATGGTGATCGACTCTATGTTCGGATTCAGAAAATCCTTGTCCCACGCCATGGCGTCCGAAACGCTGTTTATGTAATCCCACCTGCCGGTGTTAAATCCGGCGAAATGTTTTCCCAAAGCGGCCCTTATTTCCATCAGCTGGAACGTTTCCTCAAGCTGTTCTATAAGCACGTATACCTTTATGGACCCTTCGGGAAGCTCTAGGTAGCCCTCAAGGGCCGAGAGCATCTCATTCCAAAGCGCCGCTTCCTCTGCGGTCTGAATCTTGGGCAGGTAGAGAACTATCGATGAATTTCTTTTCGCAAGTTCCTTGTAGTTGTTCACAACGAACAGGGTTATGTCGACTATCGAAGCGGAAAGGGCTACACCGTCTGCGTCGCGTATGTGGCGGTCATCAAGATGAAGTCCCCTTGCCCGGAAAATGACGGTGGTGAAGTCAAGCTGTTTTTCCCAGTCCTCGATTATGTCATGTCCGAAGAAGCTCTGTCCCCACCTGTTCATCTCCGCTGCCACACCCTCGGCTGTTTTCAAGAAGACCTCGTCCCTGGCGATAGCGAGCTTTAGGTTGCGCTGGTTGTCAAGGGACATCGTGGCGATCTGTCCGAGGGCATCCTCTCCGTCGAACATCCAACCGTCGGCACCCGAGAGAAGAGCGTAGGCCACGTTCCTTATGCTTTTTTCAACAGGCGAGTTCGGTTTGGCCGCCGGGCCAGTTCCCTGTATCCACTGTCTTCTGAGGTCGTGAGGAATCTCGGCCCCCTCGAATTTTCCGTCCCTCGCGTCCTGGACCTTGATGTCGGTACGCGGTATGAGTGAATCGGGGTCAAGAAACGTTATCCTTTCTCCGGCTTCATAGCGTCTTTTCCTTCTTTGCGTCCTTTTCTCCATGACGGCTTTCTGCTCCCCGTTGAAGCGGGCCATGAATTCAAGGGCGGCAATTGCCTCCGGTGTGTACACATCGCCGTAGGATTGCTCAATGTTGTCTCTTATGTGCAGTTTAGTGCCCATTGGTCTTTCGCTCCTCAGATGCCTGTTGTGGTCAAATAAAAACTGCCTAGTATAAACAAGTTCTCGATTAAATCAAATATCCTGGCCGGAACCCGTTGGGTGTCGGGGAAAACAGCGGTTTTTAGCTTTAAGCGGAATCGTACGGGCGAGTGGAAATGGGGCTTTTAAGCTTGCGGTACGCGAGGACTTCGTAGGGGAAGACGGGCGGGCGGGAACGCCGGTATTTTCCGGCTGACACAGTCAAAACCTTACAGGGAGGCAGCGGGCTCGTGTGCCTCCTCCTTCAACCACTCAGTCGGATGAAGGAGCCGGTGCCTTCACGCGGACCGTTAAGATGTCCGTGTCGTGATACTGCTGATGGTGTACCGACGACGCGATGTGCTGCAACAGTCGCAGAGACACTTCTTGTTCAGTTGGGGCTTCCGTAGCTCGCTCGCCTAGCAGCGCGATCTGGTCTTGGAGATTTTCTTTAGTGGCTGATGCAATGAATTCAAGCACAGCTTCGTCGCCTTCCTTGTGCGCAATAATGTGCAGTCGCCGCAAAGGTTCTTCCTGACCTGATGTCGTCTTGTGGTCGAGCAGCGTGATCAGAGCTTCTTCACTGGCGGCGTCGAGGCGGTCAGCCATTGTCTCCCCCCAACCGCTGTGGGAAGCAAACGATCGCAGAAACTCTCGAATTTTCGGTAATGTCGTAATGTGGAACGGAAGCTCTATGCGTCTGCGCCGAGGTTCAGTGACTTCGACAAAAAAGGTCAAGAGCAGAGCGGTGAGACCACCTGCTGTCATGCCGTTTTGTAACAAGCCACCGGCAAATTCCGCGAAATACTCAGGGAAAATCACGCCATTCTGAAAGCCGACACCTACCCAGAATGAAACTCCCACAATCATGCCTTTGCGGTAGTCAATTCCGTCCTGGACGACGACCTTCATTCCAAGCACAAACAGCGTGGCTACCAGGATGGCTAAATACCCGCCAGCTACCGGACTCGGAATTGCAAGAATTGCGGTGAGTGCTTTTGGGAAGCACGCCAAGATGAGAAAGACGATGCCCGCAGCAACCCCGACTGCCCGAGCTCCTACTCCGGTAAGTTCCGTTACTGATACGCTGGTCGAGTACGTCGTATTTGGAATCGTGCCGGCGCATCCAGATAGCAGGTTGCCCACCCCATCGGCAGCCACAGCTCCCTGAACGGAACGAAAGTCTATGGCTCGTGGCCGTCGCCACGAAATGCGCTGAATTGCTACGGAGTCGCCAATTGTTTCGATTGCACCAATCAGGGTGACAAGGATGAACCCAGGCAGAAGGATCCAGAATGTCGGTCCAAAACTCAGATCGAAGCCGGGCCAGCCTCCTTTCGGAAACCCGATCCAGGCGGCCTCGGAAATGCGTGCCGTGTCGTAAATTCCGAAAAAGCCGCCAACAATGGATCCTGCAATGACGCCTGCTACGGGTGCCCAAAGTCGAAATACACCAGTGCCCTTGAGGGCGATGGCAGTGATGACAAGTACAGTCACAAGCGCACTGATGGGGGCAGCTTGGGGATGTGCAGCGTCCTGAACGTTGTCTAGGAGATCGAAAATTATTGGCATCACGGTGACAGAAATCAGCATGATTACCGTGCCTGCGACTGTGGGGGTGAGAATCCGGCGAAACAGAGAAAGACGTTTTGCCAGGGCAAATTGGAACAAAGATGAGATAATGACGAGCGTCGCCAACATAGCGGGTCCGCCTTCCGCGATCGCAGTAATACAAATTGCGATGAATGCGCCGGAGGTACCCATCAAGAGGACATATCCCGCGCCGATTCGACCAACTCTGACGGCCTGCAATATCGTGCTGATCCCGCTAATCACGACTGATGCGAATACCGCCCACAGCATGTAGGTCTCAGATCCGCCGGCTGCCTTGATCACGATTAACGGAGTGAGGACGATCCCCGATATGGTGAGAATGGCAAGCTGTAAGCCCAGCCCGGCTACAAGCGGTGTTGGCGGTTTGTCGTTAGGTTCGTAGCGGATGTCTGATCGCAAAGCGGAAGTATCGGTAGCCATGGCGATACTATACTAAGTGCAGTCAAATTTTTCCACGGAGCGATAAGTGCAGACTAAAAGTGCGACAATGGGGCGTCAATCCAGCACTGCCGAGAGCAGACGTAGAACTTTTGGCGACTTTCTCTCGGCAATTTGTCTGTTAACCAGGTTGCCGGTATATTAGCAAATTCGGTTTTTGCCTCATAGACAATAAAGGTTTCGACGGTGGGTGTAGCTCAGTCAGGTTAGAGCACTTGGTTGTGGCCCAAGAGGTCGCCGGTTCAAATCCGGTCATCCACCCCATTTCCTCACAGGTAGCGGAAAATTAAGGACAAATGGGACTTCGATGCGGAATAGTAGGACTTCCCAATGTCGGGAAGTCGACTCTTTTTAACGCGCTTACAAACGCGGGCGCGGACGCCTCCAACTTCCCTTTCTGCACCATAGATCCCAACATAGGAGTGGTCGGGGTTCCAGACCCCAGACTTTATGCCCTCTCGAATATCGTAAAACCCCAGAAAACCGTCCCCACAAACTTAGAAGTTGTTGACATCGCGGGACTCGTGAAGGGAGCTTCTGAGGGAAAGGGCAGGGGAAACGCCTTTTTGTCCCATATAAGGGAGGTGGATCTTATACTGCATGTCGTAAGATGTTTTGAGGATGAAAACGTTGTCCACGTGGAGGAGGGGATTGACGCCATCCGTGATATCCGCACGATAGAGGACGAACTTATCCTGAAGGACCTTGAGACGGTAGAGAAAAGGGAGCAAAGACTTGCGAATCAGTCTAAAAGCGGGGACAGGGACATAATCAGGGGGCTTGAGACGGTAAGATCGCTAAGAGAGTTTATCGAAACCGGGCGACGCGCAAGAGACTTCCCGGGCCCGGAGGGGAGCGCGGATACTATGCGCGAGCTCTTTCTCCTTAGCTCAAAGCCTGTTACCTATGTATGTAACGTATCGGAGGACGAGGTTTCGGGAGCCGAGGGAAACGCCGAGGTCCAAAAAGTAAGGGAACACGCAAACCGCTCGGGAGATGATGTTATCATTGTCTCGGCCAAGATAGAGGCCGAGATATCCGAACTTGGGGACGAGGAGAAAGCGGCTTTCCTGGAAGAACTTGGGCTTTGCGATTCCGGTCTTGACAGGCTTGTTAACTGCGCGTACTCGAATCTGGGGCTTCTTACCTATTTCACAACCGGGCCAAAAGAAGTAAGGGCATGGACGGTCAGGCGGGGAACCAAAGCGCCTCAGGCGGCCGGAATTATCCACACCGATTTCGAAAGAGGTTTCATAAGGGCCGAGACCATATCCTACGAGGATTACGTAGGGGAAGGTTCCGAGCAGATGGTGAGGGAGGCCGGGAAGATGAGGCTTGAGGGAAAAGACTACGAGGTCTGCGACGGGGACGTCATGTTTTTCAGGTTTAATGTCTGATTCCCCGCTCACTTTCAAGGTCGGTTTTGCCTGCAGACGCCTTGTTCGGATAGAATTCTCAAGAGGGCATGATCTACAAAACTTTCCTAAGGCCGGTTCTTGACCGTCTTGATTCTGAAACGTGGCACCATAACGTAAAGGAACTCATGCACCTCTGCGAGTTCTCGGGTCTTACACTGAGACTCCTTGAGCTAGCCGCAAGCAGCGGAAGCAGGTTCGAGGACAAAAGGTTAGGCGTCACCGTAGCCGGCGTGCCTTTTGAGAATCCGCTTATCGTGGGCGCGGGCTGGGACAAGACCGGGAGGGCGCTTCGGGCGCTTTACTCGATTGGTTTTGCGGGGGTCGAGGTGGGTTCGGTTGTGGAGAGGCCCCAGAGGGGAAATCCCAAACCCAGGCAGTTTATGGTTACCCCCGATGTGTGCCTTAATTCCCTTGGTCTTAACAGCCCGGGGATGGATGCTGTCCTTGAGAACCTCAGGCGGTACGGCCGCCTCGATATGCCCGCGGGAATAAACTTGGGCATAAACTCTGACGTAAGCCATGAGGATGCCCCGCGGGCCTACGCCGCCGTCGCTCGGAAATTCCGCTCGGACGCTACCTACTTCGCCATAAATGTAAGTTCCCCCAACACCCCGGGGTTAAGGAAGCTTCAGGACGGAGGGCGCCTTGGGGAGATAATACGTGCGGTAACGGAGTCACTTGTTGATTCCTCAGGCGTGGGGAAACCACTGTTTGTAAAAATCTCCCCGGATCTTTCCCTAGGTGCGATAGACGATCTCCTTGGGGTCGTGATCGATTCCGGGATTTCGGGCGTAATTGCTACCAATACGAGTGACAACCGGGCCCTCAAGGCAAAATACGGCGTGAAGTGGGAGGGTCTTCCCGGGGGAATAAGCGGAAACGATCTTGAGTACAGGGCGCTTTCAACGTCTATTATTTCCCACATCTACCGCACCGCGGGCGAGGAGCTTGAGATAATCGGGGTCGGGGGCGTTTGCGACACAGCTTCTGCGCTTGAGAAACTTCGCGCGGGTGCCAAGGCCCTTCAGGTGGTCACGGGTCTTCGCGGAGAGGGTCTTTCGGTTGCGAACTCGATAAACAGGGGGCTTTTAGAGTTTATGGATAAAAACGGGATCAGTGACATAAGCGAGATTACCGGTTCAGGCCATGATGCAAGCTGAACGGACGATCAAAAGAAATGACGCTGGTATAGTTTGAAAGCTACTTTTGCCAAATTTAAAAGATGACTCTGCCAAAGCCCTACATCTCGTAATCTCCTGCCATCCTTGTATATTTCCGTCAATCTCGCGCTGACCGAAGCTCAAAATCCGATGAGCGATTATATAGCGATTTTAGCGATTTTCTAGCGCTTGAAATATCAAATTGCCCAAGAATCCGGGGGGAAATCCGATAAAAAAGCAACAATATCAAGGCATTAAGCAAGAATAACACGAGCGCTACTAAATCGCTACTTTTGTTTCCGGGAGACATTTCCGGGAGACATTTCTAAAGTTCTAGGGATGTCAGGCGAGTATAGAACGTTTTCCGGGAGACATTTCCCCGCCCCACGTTTTCCGGGAGATATTTCCGGGAGATCAGTAAGATTAAGCTAGCTGCTTAATTTTCTTTTCGGGCGATTGTGTTAGAATGATCGCTGTTTTTTCTACCTAAAGGAGGAGGAAGAGAATCATGGCTACGTGTAAATTTTGCGAGAATTCAGGTTGGACGTTGCCAACCAACAACCAGGGGCTTTGCAACCCCTGCGCCGTCGACTGGGAAGAAGAGGTTTCTTACACACTCCGAGTCGGCAATGAAAGTTTGGAGATAGCGTCTAAGACAAGGAAGCTCGACACGATGCTGTCACGGCTACAGCTTGCGTTAGACTCTTTTCACAAGCTCCTAAAGTACGAGAAGCGAGGCATTCCAACCACACAACCACTGCCTAGCAAAAACATCGAGAAGATAAAAACTAACAGACAGGCGGCGGTTTCAGAATGGATCGATCAGGAACTTGTCAACGCGCGCTCGAAGTCGCTGGCGGGAACCACGCCGGCCAGCAAGACGCGGCCTTACACTAAGATTCTGGAGAGTTTCAGCATCGTCTATACCGAGCTTGACGATGTTGAGGAGATTAGGAAAACGGAGTTAGCTGTTCGACAAGAAATGGATGCGGTGCGTTTGGGGGTAGAAATAGAGCGCGCAGAGAAGCTGGCGTTTAAAGCGCAGAAGAAGCGCGCTTGTGATGCCTATCTGGATGCCTTATATCTGTTGCGCAAAGACAGCATTCCAGACGACCAGCAACGCACACAGATCATAGAGATTGAGTCAAAGATTAAGGAACTAGGCGGAGAAGTGCCTCCCACAACCGGGTGATTTAGACCTTGTTGTAAACCCACCGCACGCGTCCGAGAATCAGCGCCCCTCTTCAAGGCGGTTCCACTGAAGAAATGCTGAAAACTTAAATTTGCGAAAAAACTAAAGCACTATCGGCTTTCTTAACCTTAGTCCGGATTCTTGATTCCGATAATTCCTGTCAAAAAGCCCTCATCGTAAATTCCCAGACTCCGTATTGACAATGTTGTTCCTTGTGCTCCCCACAACCGGAAAAACCAAGAGTCATCACCACCAGCGCCTCCATGCATAGCAAACCAGAGGTTCTTATTCGTCGGAGAAGCGTCATCATAAGCTGCATATGAAGATTTGATATCTGAAGTTCGTATACTAATACTGCCATATACTGTAAAGTCACCTCGTTCAGATGCTCCCTCTATTATCAGGGTGTCGTACTCGCTCCAGTCATCACTCAATGTAATTGTACGTGCTGTTATCAGAATTAGGTCGGAAGCTGATTGATCAGACAGCGGGTCCGAATACAGTACCTTCACGCCTGCGGGGCCTTGTCCCCCTTATCACCCTTGTCTCCGGTATCACCCTTGTCTCCGGTATCCCCTTTGTCCCCGGTATCCCCCTTGTCACCCTTTGGCCCTGCAGCTCCGTCAGCTCCAGCCGGTCCCGTGTCTCCGGTGTCGCCCTTGTCACCCTTAGGCCCTGTTTCTCCTTGAGGTCCTTGTGGCCCCTCTGGCCCTTCAGGTCCAGGTATATCGGTCTGAACCGAATCCTCAAAATTAGCCCCCGTAAGATTAGCTCCGGACAATTTGGCTCCGGTAAAATTAGCGTCCGTCAAATCCGCTCCACTAAAATCAGCCTTCGTCAAATCCGCGTTGCTCAAATCCGCGAAGGGCAACCGCGCGTTGCTCAAATTCGCTCTTGTTAAATCCGCTCCGCTCAAATCCGCATTGACCATATCCGCACTGGTAAAATTCGCGCTCGCCAGATCCGCTCCGCTAAAATCCGCATCGTCAACTGTCGCACTGGTCAAATTCGCTCCGGTGTAACGGGAAAAATGAAATTGCCACATGGGAAAAATAGTTTTGCCATGAAATTCACAAAATCTGGGATATTATGTTAACCGAAAAAGGGAATAAATTAAGTAGTTTGCTTAAGTTTCAAGTGCTAGTTGAGGGAATATAACCAGGTTTTAACTGGTATAGTTTGAAAGCTACTTTTGCCAAATTGGAAAAATAGTTTGGCCACTATAGCGGGTAAAATGACCCTGCCAAATAAACAAATAAATCTTGCCAGTTAAAGCCTGCTTTGCCGGGCATCGCAGCTTCACATCAGCCCCTTCGGGCTACGCCCTTTGAGGCTGGTGTGGAAAATAACGAAAGTGGACAGTTCTATTTCATGTTTTATTTTTTTTCACTATTTTGTTTTACCAAGACAACTTGTGCCTGTTTTTCTTCCTCAATTTAAAAAATTTATTATTGTCTATTCCTCCTGACCGGTTGGGCTGCATGAACCGGAATTCATCATGACTTCATCATCTCCGAGCGTCCCGTCGCCATTCCTGTCGAAACCTATCTGCGTTGTAGTTCCGGTTGAGCCCTCATCGCAGTTCTCGTTGTCCGAAAATACAGCTAAGGGTACTAAGTTTTCTGATCGCTTTATCTCTGAGCTGCTTATTACATATTCATTCTTCCCTTCGCTGCAAAGGCCTTTCGCATCCACTAAAACCGCGGATTGGTCTTTCTGGCTGACGCATAAGACAACTTCATCAGCCAGTGAATTATCGGTGTAGAGAAACATCGCTAATCCTGAAAGCATTAATAGCGTTAATATTGAAATTATTATCCTTTTCATTCTTGCCTCCTATTTTTTTATTATTTTACACCAAACGCCTCGTTACGGTGCTGTTCCTAGTCAACATCGGCACAAATGGCATAAATTGTAATTTTGTCAGCGACGTAGCCAGTATAACAGTACCAATAATAATTTCCTGGGTAACTGCCTTTAACCAGATCGTTAGTACCTGATATCAAACAACCACCACCTATAACTTTCCTTCCTTCGGTGCAACCGAGAGACAGACTACTCTTATTTTCCGCGGAGGCTGTTATCCTTTCATAGTTTGATACTCCATCGGCTCCGGTAGCTCCAGTTGCTCCTTGCGCACCGGTAGCTCCATCGGCTCCGTCAGCTCCAGCCGGTCCCGTGTCTCCGGTATCACCCTTAGCTCCGTCAGCTCCAGTCGGTCCCGTGTCTCCGGTATCACCCTTAGCTCCGTCAGCTCCAGTCGGTCCCGTGTCTCCGGTATCACCCTTAGCTCCATCGGCTCCAGCCGGTCCCGTGTCTCCTGTATCCCCCTTATCACCCTTATCGCCTTTATCACCCTTAGCTCCGTCAGCTCCAGCCGGTCCCGTATCTCCGGTATCCCCCTTATCGCCTTTATCACCCTTAGCTCCATCGGCTCCAGCCGGTCCCGTGTCTCCGGTATCCCCCTTTTTCCCCTTTTTTCCCCTAGGCCCCTCCGGCCCTGTCGCCCCGGTCTCTCCAGTGGCTCCGGTTTCTCCTATCGGTCCCTGCGCGCCGGTGTCACCGGTATCCCCTTTATCCCCCTTTTTCCCCTTTTTTCCCTTAGGCCCCTCCGGCCCTGTCGCCCCGGTCTCTCCAGTGGCTCCGGTTTCTCCTATCGGTCCCTGCGCGCCGGTGTCACCGGTATCCCCTTTATCCCCCTTGTCTCCCTTTGGCCCTGTTTCTCCTTGAGGTCCTTGTGGCCCCTCCGGCCCTTCAGGTCCAGGTATATCGGTCTGAACCGAATCCTCAAAATTAGCCCCCGTAAGATTAGCTCCGGACAATTTGGCCCCGGTAAAATTAGCGTCCGTCAAATCCGCGTTGCTCAAATTCGCTAAGCTCAGATCCGCTCCGCTAAAATCAGCCTTCGTCAAATCCCCGTTGCTCAAATCCGCGAAGGGCAACCGCGCGTTGCTCAAATTCGCTCTTGTTAAATCCGCCCCGCTAAAATCCGCATTGAGCATATCCGCACTGGTAAAATTCACGCTCGCCAGATCCGCTCCGCTAAAATCCGCATCGTCAACTGTCGCACTGGTCAAATTCGCTCCGGTCAAGTCCGCGTTGATAAAATCCGCATAGTACAAGGTCGCGGCGGCCAAATACGCCTTTCTCAAATCCGCGCCGCTCAAATCCGCACCCGTCAGGTCCGCACTGGTCAAATTCGCCCCGGCAAGATTCGCGTCGCCCAGATCCGCGCTGGACAGATTCGCACTGATCAAATTCGCTTTTCTTAAATTCTCATCGTTCAAATCCGCGCAAATCAGATTGCATCCAACGCACTCACCTGTATCGTCAAGCTCATCTATTAAGTCATCCAGATCCGGTGCATCGGAAGGACGCTGATAAGTACTGCAGTCAATTGTCTGCGCATGTGAAAACTCAGAGACCCCCAACGTAAACCCAAAAACAATTAAAACAACTCCCAACAATAAATACCTGCTCATAATTTCCTCCAGATAATCCTTTATAAATTCAGAAGATAAAACTCCTGCCCCTTATCGTAAAAAAAGAATATCGGCTTTCACTAGTGTCTTGATGTTAATCAAACAATTCCAGTTGGTTACGATACATGAGGTCGGGAGAAAAATCCAGTTCTGTTGTAAGTAGCTGATTTAACGGGATTTTTTCAAACAGAGTAAGGCTCAAAGTCTGTAAAATTGTGTGGAAACTTTGCTCAAGTGCAAGCGGCTTCTTGATAATCGCAACAAGCACATATACCGAGACCGCAATCCATATCTGAGATTTTACGGCGTTCTCCGATAGACCGTAAAAACTCTTGATTCTAAGATGTTGCTTGATCCACTTGAAAAACAGTTCAACATGCCAGCGGTTCCGATACAGTTCGCAGATGGTAATGGAAGGAAGCGAGAAATTGTTTGTGATGAAAGTGAGGGTCTTGTTACGCTCCTTGTCCCGATACTTTACTACCCGCAGGGGTTGTGGGAAATCTTTGATGCTCTTTGTTCCTGTCAGTTTAATTGTGTGGTCACAGACAAGTCCTGTGGAACGGTCCACTTTGCGATAGTCGGTACGGCGATACCGTGTGTGTTTTTTGGTTCGCAGAACGAAGAAGCACAGAGACTGGTGGAGGCGATACAGGCGAGTGAAGTCGAGGTAGGCTCGATCCATAACATAAAAGGCCCCGGGTTCGGGAACAAGTTGGTCAAGGAGATTGACATCATGGAGTTTACCGTCGGAAATGTGAATGAAAGCGGGGATATAGCCACGCAGGTCAAGGAGGGTATGGAGTTTTACCGCTGATTTTGTTCTTCGGAACCGGGCCCACGGAAACAGGTTAAGGCAGAGGTCTATGGTGGAAGAATCCAGTGCGTAGACAGTGTCGGGAATATCCAGCCCATTGTCGTCATCACGATAGAGCAGGCGGGCTTTGCGGATAAGGTGCTGTGCGAAATCCGCGTAGATGTGCCAGTTGCGATTCTGGTTCGCGACAGCGAGGGTGCTGCGTGAGATGCCGCTTGTGATTCCCATGTGGTAGAGTCTTTTAACTTGGGCGCGGAGACAGGTTTCTATGTCGCGAAGGCTCTCTCTGCAGGTAAGCTGGGCGAAAGCCATGCAGCGATATTGTTCTGCGCAGAAAAATGATTTGACTTTGTGAGTGCCGTTATAACGTTTTACGTATCTGTGGAAAGTGTCCCACGGAAGATGATCCATGAGCTGTGTGAAAACCAGTTTCCCCGTGTACATGATATCTGTCTCCTGTTATGCTGATAGGTACAGATATCATGGGAAAACGGATTTTGGACTTCAAGTCAGCCGCATCTCTTAACGGCTGTTTTATGTTTGTAATCAGCCGGTTATAACACACTTAGCTCAAAACGTCGGGACAGCAGTGAACCGCTATATAAATTTATTGCTTGATGAAAGGTAAGAAGTCCCTTACTTAACTAACTGATAAAATGGGACGGCGGAAACGACATTGTGTGAGCAGTAAAATGCAATAGACAAGTCTTGTGCTCCGGGTGGCGAAACACCTTGGAATTCCGGAGCCTATCTCCTAAATACATGCATGTTGGGAAGATGGATTGCGGAGAAACTTGAAAAGTCGATAAAACGCAAGGATTTCAGGCAAGTAAGTTTCTGATTGTGGTAAAAATTGCATTGTGTTATAATTCCGGCATGAAAGATTTTGCGGTGTTAATAAGAAAAGAAGGGAATACCTATGTATCTCTTTGTCCAGTAACTCTGGTTTCGAGTTATGGAGAAACGGAAAAAGAAGCCATTGAGCACCACAAAGAGGCAATGGAGTTGTTTCTTGAAGATATGTCAGAGGCGGAGATTCAAGAAATAACTGCCTTTATGTCTCCTATGAATATCAGTTCAGTGCAAATTTCTTTAGCAAAGTAGGATCTTGAGCCGCCTTGTCCCCCTGCCTTTCAAAAAAGTAAGAGAAGTCTTATTAAACTCGGGATTTGTGCTCAAGAGTTCGAAAGGCAGTCATTTCAAGTACGAAAACAAACGGACTGGAAAAATTGTAATTGCCCTCGTCATGGCAACAAAGATATTCCAGTTGGTACACTCCATGCCATTATAAGTCGCTCGGGCCTCTCAAGGGAACTGTTTGTTGTAAACTAAGTCCACATTATGGGCAATTAAATATAGGGAATTATGTATTTAAGTTGACACTTCCATACACTGTTCTTGGCCGAGCAAGGGCAACCCCTTGCTTCTCTCCAATCCTTCCGGCCATGCGGTGACATTCCCGCCCGCAATCGAAGCTAAGCCCCGATGAAGGATATTTATCGCTGCGTTTACATCCCTGTCCGCCTCATAACCACAGTCGCATTTATGCGTCCTTACCGACAGGTCTTTCTTCACTGTTGCTCCGCAACTTGAGCATTCCTGCGAGGTTCCCTTGGGATTCACTCCCACCATCTTAACGCCAGCGCTCTCAGCCTTCTCGTTAAGCAGCATGATGAACCTGCCCCAGGTCTGCTCCTGTATGCTCTTTGCCAAATCCCCGTCGCGCAACATGTTCTTTGTCCTGAGTTTCTCTACCGCTATAAAGTCGTACATCCTCGCTATCTCCGAGGTCAGGCGGTGGAGATAGTCTCTTTCCTTGTCCGATACCCTCTGCCACTCCTTTGCAAGCAAAGATACTGCTTTGCGTCTGTTATTGCTTCCCTTCACCTTGCGGGATACGGAGCGTTGGAGGCGTATCAGTTTCTTTCTATCTATCTCCCGCTTCTCCACTGTCTCCCCGTTGCTCAGCGTCAGACGATTCGATATGCCCATGTCTATCCCGACGGGGTTGCTGACTGATTTTACCTCGGGAGTCGGCAATTCATACGATAACGCTACTTCCCTCCGCGCAGGCTTTCTCGTAATTCTGATTGCCTTGAGCATGGAGTCCGACGGCAGTTCCCGGGAAGGCTTCACTTCAATGCGGGGAAGCCCCTTTACTTTGAGAACTAACTTGTTTCCCTCACGCTTGAGCATTCGCCAGCACTGATCGTTTATCTCTATGGTTCGCCAGCGTCTCCGGCTCTTGAAACGGGGGAATCCGGCTTTCTCCTTTGCTTTCACCCGGCGGAAAAACGACTTGTACGCCTTGTCAAGTCTCGATAGCACGCCTCGGAACACGATACTGGATACAGCCTCAAACTCCGGCAACTCCGCTCTTACCTGCACAAGTTCCTTGTACTGGTCATAGAGACTGCGGTTTTCGCCTGTCTTTCTGTAGCAGTCAATGCGGGATTCCAGTCCTGCATTATACAGTTCCGCAGACATTGCGAATATATCCCCAAGCCTCTCATGCCCAGCTCTGGATAACTTCACTCTGCACTTGTAAGTCCTTATCATCACTATATTATACCCGATTTATCAGCCGTTTAAATTGCCTGTCAACTTAAATACATAAGTCCCTAAATATACAGTATATAATCCGGCACCTTCCTGAAGGCTTTCTTGATTTTTATTCTGCAAACAACATGCGTGCTGTTATATTGGATATACTGAATGCCAAGACTGGAATTTGCTTGGGGAGAATCTTAGTTTTAGGTGCACTTGCGAAATGAAAACCACACCGGGATTTCTGCTAAGCGGCGTATCCGCCGGGCTTAAGAAAAACGAAAAGAGGGACCTGGCGCTTATATTCTCAACGGTTCCGGCCCATGCGTCCGCCATATTTACGAAAAACTTGATAAAAGGCGCTCCTGTACTTGTTGGGAAGGAGAGAATTGCAGGCGGGTTCTGCCAGGCGCTAATAATAAACAGCGTAAATGCTAATGCCTTCACGGGCCAAAGGGGCTATGAAGACTCGCTTGACGTCGCAAATGCGCTCTCAAGGCAACTCGGGATAGACGAATCGCTCGTGATCCCTTCTTCAACCGGGGTTACGGGAGAATGGCTGCGCGTAGGGAAAATCAAAAAGTCAATTCCCAAGCTCACGAGGTGTCTTGGAGAAGACAATGCCCGCGATGCGGCCGAAGCCATCATGACGACCGATTCCTTTCCCAAGTATGCGTCAAGGCAGTTTTCCGTGGGAGGAAAGACCGCTACCGTTTCGGCTATCGGCAAGGGGGCGGGGATGATATGCCCTAACATGGCTACCATGCTCTGTTTTGTAATGACCGACCTTAACGTCGGGCGGAAAGCTCTTTCAAAAGCTCTTGCCGCAGCGGCAAGCGGTTCTTTTAACGCCATTACGGTTGACGGGGACACTTCCCCTAACGACTCCGTTTTTATCCTCGCAAACGGGGTTCTGGGAAACAGGCAGATCACGGAGAAAAGCGGGGATTATGGCAGGTTCGTAGATGTGCTTTCATCTTTATGCGGAGAGATCGCCGAGATGATAGTAAGCGACGGCGAAGGGGCTACGAAGGTCATCAGGATCAATGTTACGGAAGCCAGAACCGAGGGGGACGCCGAGAAGATCGCAAGGACGATAGCCACTTCCCAGCTCGTTAAGACCGCGTTTTACGGAGAGGACGCGAACTGGGGAAGGATAGTGGCGGCTGCCGGAAGAGCCGGTGTGAAGTTCGATCCGGAAAAAATAAAGCTTTATTTTGACGGAATAGAGGTGTTCTCAAAAGGGGTAAGATCTAAACCGGAATCAAGATTCGCCTCCGTATTCAAAAAACCGTCATTTACGGTGACTTTGAGCCTCGGAGAAGGAAAAGCGGCATACTCGATTCTCACGAGCGACCTAAGCCACAATTACGTCTCGATCAATTCCGATTACAGGACCTGACCTAGGGAGACTTCGGCGGAGGCTCTCCGCTTCATGGTTAGGTCTCGTCCGCAAACCCGGGTTTCCCTAGACGCTTGCCGATACGGTATTCGGCGTATCTCGTGAGAACCTTTATGTTGTTTTTTACTTTCTCGGGGTGAGACTCCATGATTTCCGGATGTCTCATTATGTCCATGTGGAAGGGGTAGGTGTTTCTTTTCCCACGTGCTTTCTCAAGATTGCAGAGTTTTCCGTTCTCAACGTCAAACCCCGCGATGTCCTTTTCCCTGTCAAACCGGAAATCGGGCCTGTAGCCGCAAAGGGTAAGCGCTCTGAGGAGGAAAACGAGAAAAACGGAATACGGTTCCCGTTTTCCCGAGAGAAACCCCAGGGTGTCTGCCGCGAGGTCGAACAGTTCGCCTCCGGGTTCCTGTTCGGGGGTGAGGAAATCAAGCAGCTCCAAAACGCGGGTTGCCGCGACGAAAGAGTCAACCGATTCCGTTATTTCCCTGTAGCTTTCCTTTAAGGTCACTTCCCCGATGAGGTTGAACCTTTTTTTGTTCAGGGTTACTTCGATTGCTAAGCGGTTAAAGAAATCAAGACGTCCCCCGAAGCGCTTCTGGCTCTTTTTTGCGTTTTTGGCAAGCGCTCTGAATTTTCCGAGTTCCCTTGAGAAAAGGGTTACCACGAGATCGGCTTCCCCGTAACTGGATTTTCTTAAAAGGAGAGCTTCACATGTTTCCATCGTTTGTGTCCAGGTTAAAAATGCGGGTTCTCATTGAAATTTCCGGTGTGTTTGAGAAGATTACTGTTATTTTAGATGACAGGCAAAGTAAACTGCGGCCACGGTTTGTGCGAGAGGATTTCCGCTCGAAAGACCGTCCGCACAAACGAAAAGTCCGGTAAAATTCCGTATTCAAAATGACTTTCTTAAAAAACCTCTCGGGATTCCTGAGAATAGAGCACACGTTTTTTTCCCTTCCGGTTATCTTCGCAGGAGCTTTTCTGGCCGCCGGCGGGATTTTCAGCGCCCGCCTTTTCGTGCTGATTATCCTCGCGGGCACGGGGGCGCGAACCACAGCTCTGGCGCTTAACAGGATTTTCGATCGGGGAATAGACCGGGAAAACCCGAGAACCGCGAAGAGAGAGCTTCCCTCGGGCAAAATGAACATGGGTGAGGCAGTTGCCGTAACGGCTGCGGGAGCTCTGCTATACTTTTTTTCCGCTTATCTTATATGCCCGCTTGTTTTCCTTCTGTCCCCGTTGCCCCTTGTAGCTTTTACTGTTTATCCGCTTATGAAAAGGTTTACGAGTCTGTGTCATTTCGGTGTGGGATTCTCACTGGCACTTGGCCCGCTTGGCGGGTGGCTTGCCGTTAAGTGCTCTTTTGAGGAGGTGCTTCCGGCAGTCGTGCTCTCGGTTTTCACTTTCCTCTGGATTTCCGGGTTTGACATAATATATGCCACCGCCGACGAGGAATTTGACCGCCGCCGCGGTGTTTTCTCCCTTGTCGCCCGTTTCGGCAGAGAGGAGGCACTTCTTGTTTCCAGAATCTCTCACCTGCTTTCGTTTGGTTCCCTGATCCTTCTCTATTTTCTTTCGTTTCGCACCTTCTCCGCGCTCTTGCCGCTTGCGCTCTGCGGCTACCTTCTTTACCTTGAGCACAGAAGCTTCGGACAGGTAGATCCCGCTTTTTTCAGAACCAATATCCTCATAGGGTTCGCGGTTTTGTTTTTCACCCTTGCGGGTATATACTTACCCTGAACATGAGAACTATAGTCGGAATTACGGGAGCTTCCGGAGTCGTTTACGGAGTTGATTTTCTGAGAAGATGTCCCGATGAGAAATATCTGGTAGCAAGCAAGTGGGGGAAGAGGGTCCTTCACGAGGAACTTGGCCTAAAGGTCGAGGAAATGCGTCCCTGGGTAACCGATATCTACAATGATTCCGACTTGGCATCACCTTTTTCCTCCGGAAGCAATCATTTCGATTCCATGGTAATAGTGCCGTGTTCGGTCTCAACGCTTGCGAAAATCGCAAACGGCATAGCCGATACCCTGATAACGAGAATAGCCGCCGTGGCGCTAAAGGAGAAAAGAAAGCTCATAATCGCCTTGCGCGAGACTCCGCTTGGCACAATCGCCCTTGAAAACGCTCTTAAGCTCTCCCGTGAGGGAGTCGTGATCGCGCCGATCTCTCCGACTGACTACATGGGTGCTGAATCGATCTCCGACGTGGTGAGTGGATACGTTGACAAGCTTTTAGGCCTTGTCGGCGTTGATACCGGCAGGGGATGGAAAAGGGACGAACTGGAGTAGTCTTTTCTCATGCCCCCAAAAGGTTTTCCCAATCTTGCAAGCTATATAAGCCACCTTGAGAGCATAGGCGATCTCAAGAGAATAAAAACTGAGGTCTCCCCCGAGCTTGAGATAACGGAGATAGCGTCGCGGACCGTGAGGGAAGGCGGACCCGCCCTCTTGTTTGAAAACGTGGAAGGGTCTGATTTCCCCCTGGTAATAAACCTCTTCGGAACCGAGCAAAGGGTGGAACTTGCTCTCGGCAGGAAACCCTCGGACGTAGGCGAGGAGCTTGTCGAGATATTTCGCAAGGTCAATCCTCCCACAATACAAGGGATATTTTCCGTGCTTCCAAAGGCTACCGGCCTGCTTTCCATGAGAACTAAGAAGGTAAGGCGCGGTGACGTTCAGCAGGTTGAAACCGAACCCGACCTCTCTAAGCTTCCCGTGATGAAATGCTGGCCACGCGACGGGGGAAAATTCGTTACGTTCGGCCTGGTGCTGACGAGGGATCCCGCGACGGGCTCGAGGAACCTGGGGATTTACAGGCTCCAGATGTTTGACCGCAGGACCACCGGGATGCACTGGCATGCGCACAAGGGAGGAGCTGCGCACTACCACCAGGCGAAGAAGTTGGGAAGGGATCTTGAAGCCGCAGTGATTCTCGGAGGAGACCCGAGGATGATTTTCTCCGCAGTCGCTCCGCTTCCAGACGGCATGGATGAGCTTGCTTTTGCGAGCTATCTTCGCGGAAGCCCGATGCCGATGGTAAAGGGCAAGAGCATCTCGCTTCACGTTCCGGCCGACGCGGAATTCATACTTGAAGGTTCCGTTCCAAGGGACGTGCTGAGACAGGAAGGACCCTTCGGCGATCATTTCGGTCACTACTCTATGGAGGCCGATTTCCCTGTTTTTAACCTGAGCGAAATAACCCACAGGAAAAACCCCGTGTATCCCTCTATCGTGGTAGGCAAGCCCCCGCAGGAGGATGTCTACCTCGGGATTGCCGCCGGCGAGATGTTCTCCCCACTTATCAGGATAATACAGCCCGAAGTGAAGGACATGTGGGCTTACCCCGAGGCAGGATTTCATAACCTGCTTGCGGTTTCCGTCGATGAACGCTACCCCAAAGGGGGGATAAAGGCCATGCTCGCTCTCTGGGGGACGGGACAGCTTCTTCTCACCAAATGCATGATCTGCGTCTCAAGCGAGGTCAACCCAAGAGATTTCTCCGCGGTGCTTCACGAGATAGGGGAGAATTTCGATCCCAGAGAGGATTTCCTCATGATACAGTGGGCGCCTCTCGATACCCTTGACTTCACGAGCAACAAGTTCAATGTGGGAAGCAAGATGGGAATAAACGCCGTCAGAAAAAACTCTTCCGAGAGAAAAACCTACGCCAAGGAGATCCCTGACCCCAGGGAAAAACACCAGGATATAACGGGATTCAGGCTTCTTGCGGGAGGCTTCTGCGTGGTGCGGATTGACGAATCGCGGACCGATCCCAAGGAAATGATACGCAGGCTGTTTGAGACTCCCGGCCTTGAGGGGGTGCGCATAATCGCTGTTGTGAGCCCGGATATAGATTTAATGGATGACACGGAGCTTATCTGGGGTATCTTTACTAGATTCGATCCTTATCTGGATGTTCTGTTCGAACACACAGAACTGCGGGGTTCCGCGGTCGTTTATGACGGCAGGATGGGGATTGATGCAACCGTAAAACATTGGTATCCCCCGGTTATAGAGATGTCAGAAGATATAAAAGACAAGGTGGAGACGAGATGGAGCGAGTACTAGAACTAACGGAGAGCTTCTGCACTGACGAGAACCTGCTTCCGATAATGGAGAAAGTTGCCGAGGGCCGCAGGCTTTCTTTTGAAGATGGGCTTTTGATACTTGATTCCCCTGACCTTAACACCATCGGTATGATGGCCGATTACGTAAAAAGAAAAAAATCGGGAGAAAAGGTCTATTTCGTCGTAAACCGCCACATCAATCCTTCGAATATATGCGCCATATCATGTCGGTTCTGTGCTTTTGGAACCACGAAGAAATCTCCCAACGCCTACGAGCTTTCAAACGAGCAGATGCTTTCCATGCTGAGCGAAGAGATGAAGGAAGTTCACATAGTCGGCGGTCTTCACCCCGACTGGGAGTTTGATCATTATCTGGACATAGTGAAGATGATAAAGCGCCATTACCCGGATATTCACATAAAGGCCTTCACCGCCGTTGAGATCGACTGGTTCTCTGAAATAAGCGGTCTTTCGTTAAAAGATGTGCTTCTCACGCTTCGGGACGCGGGCGTGGACGCCCTTACGGGCGGCGGAGCGGAGATACTGCATGAAGAGGTGAGAAAGAAAATCTGCGCCCCCAAGACAGTCGCGACAAGGTGGGAGGAGATCCACCGACTCTCCCACAGTCTCAGTATCCCTACAAACGCCACCATTCTCTACGGCCACCTTGAAAAGCCTTTCCACGTCGTTGACCACATGGAGAGACTGAGAAGAATAGAAGACGAGTGCCCAGGGTTTTTCGCGTTTATCCCGGTTCTTTTCCAGCCGGAGAACACGGGCCTTAAGAACATAAAACCTTTTCCCGCCTCATACGACATGAAAGTTCACGCGCTCGCGAGACTGTATCTTGACAACTTTCCTCACATAAAGTCCTATTGGATCACCCTCGGGGAAAAAGCGGCTCAGGTGGCCCTGCATTACGGTGCAAGCGATGCGGACGGAACTATAATGAGGGAAAAAATCATCCATGACGCGGGCGCCCCATCGGAAGTGGGTCACAGCAGGGATTTCATGATAAAGATGATCCGGGACTCGGGATACGTTCCCGTGGAGAGAGACGCGCTTTATAATGAGATAAGGGTGTACAACTGATTTCCATCCGAGACCGGTTTTATGAGTTTACGGAGTCGGAAATTTCCTGGTTTTTACTTGGTGTGCAGAGAAATGAAATATAATTTTTGGTCTAGGCTTTTTGTCTTGGTGCTAGTTGTGTTTGCGGGTGTGGCTTTTCCCGTGTACAACGAAAGTGTAGGGGAGGTTAAAGACATGGAAAGCGGAAAAAACAGCGGTTACATGGAGGCGACTTTCGCCGGGGGATGCTTCTGGTGCATGCAGCCTCCTTTTGACAGCCTTTCCGGAGTTGTCGAGACGGTGGTTGGCTACTCGGGGGGAAAGGAGGAAAATCCTACCTACGAGCAGGTCTGGCAGGGGAGAACAGGCCACGCCGAGGCGATAAGGGTCATTTACGACCCAACGAAGATAGACTACGAAACGCTTCTTGAGACTTTCTGGATAAACATTGATCCGACCCAGGAGGATGGGCAGTTCGCTGACAGGGGAAGGCACTACAGAACCGCCATTTTCTACCACGATGATTTGCAGAAGGAAAAAGCCCTTCTCTCGAAGAAGAAACTCGAGGAGTCGGGAAAATTCAAAAAACCGATAGTTACCTTGGTAGAAAAATTCGTTTCTTTCTACAGGGCGGAGGAGTACCACCAGAAGTATTACGAGAAAAACCCGATTCACTACGGCAATTATAAAATAGGTTCGGGAAGGGCGGGCTTCATCGAAAGAACCTGGGGAAAATAAGGTTTCCGAGGACTTTACAGGCCCAAATGGCCGTCGCGATAAAAAAGGTTTTATCCGGAACTGATGACCGTTTACTTTCTCGATTCCCGAATAAGGTTTCCTGACCCACGCGAAGCGGAACCGGGAGGACTTTTGGCGGTCGGAGGAGACCTTTCTCCCGAGAGGCTTCTTTTGGCCTATGAAAATGGTATTTTCCCCTGGTATTCAGAAGAAGATCCCATTTTGTGGTTCTCTCCCGACCCAAGAATGGTTTTTTTTCCGGGAGACTTCAAATTTTCAAAAACCCTTTTAAAGACAGTATCTTCCGGAAAATTTTCGGTGAGAGTTGACACCGATTTCGCCGCGGTTGTGGAAAACTGCGCCAATGTCGGAAGAAAAGGGCAGAGCGGGACGTGGATAACGGAGGATATGAAAGTCGCCTATCTCAAGCTGCATGAACTTGGTTACACTCATTCTTTTGAGGTCTATTCCGGGGAAAGCCTTGTAGGGGGTCTTTACGGAGTCTCTCTCGGCGGTGCATTTTTCGGAGAATCGATGTTCCACCTCGAAACCGACGCTTCCAAGGTAGCTCTTTTTCATCTGGCGCGAAAATGCTGGGAATTTGGCTTCGATTTCATAGATTCCCAAGTTCCAACGGATCATATGAAGACTCTCGGAGGAAGAGAAATCAGCAGAAAGGAGTTTCTGCTTGCGCTTGAATCCTCTCTCCAGAAGAAGACTCTGCGCGGCGTGTGGCAAATCTGAATTTGTCCGTAATCCGGCGAAATGACAGGGGCCGAAAAACTGGTTAAAATCCTGCTCCATGCCGAAACTGCTTGTCTTTCAGCACGTGCCTCACGAGATATTGGGAACGCTTCATCCGATGCTCAGAAATGCCGGTTTCAGAATGCGTTACGTAAACTTCGGCCGTTCCAATTACAGCATCCCGAAACTCCGCAACTACGACGGTCTTGTAGTTCTCGGAGGCCCGATGAACGTGGACGAGTCCGATGAATATCCCTATCTTGTACCGGAGACCGAAGCCATAAGGGAGTTTATCGATATGGACGCTCCCGTGCTCGGCATATGTCTCGGTTCGCAACTCATTGCCAAGGCCCTTGGCGCCCGCGTTTACAAAAACCCAGAAAAGGAGATTGGCTGGTATGATGTTTCCACTACCGAGGAAGGAAAAAGGGATCCGCTTCTTGGCGTGTTCAGTAAGGTTGAAAAGGTTTTTCAGTGGCATGGAGATACTTTTGAGATTCCACAAGGCGCCTCGCACCTAGCCACGTCTTCTGCGTGTGCGAACCAGGCGTTTCGATACGGAGACAAGGTATACGGATTCCAGTTCCACCTTGAGGTCGATGCGCCCATGATAGAACGCTGGCTTGTTACCCCGGTTAACAAAAAGGAAATTGAAGAACTCGGCGGCAAGATAAATCCCGATGCTATAAGATCCCAGACGCCCAAGTATATAGACACGCTTTCCGAGCTAAGCAGACGCACTTTCGGCGGTTTTATCGATCTGCTCGGTTCCCCCTCGGAAAAAAAGGCGCATATGCCTTCTGTCTGAACTTCGTCTCTTGCAATTCATTGGGAGTTTTCTCATCGGTCACTGTTGAAAAAAAACCAAGCGTGTGTATAATCCGTGCGTTTTTCAGTTATGAAAAATCCTTTTTTTCAATCCACACAACGAGGTGAACATGAGCAGCTGGGAATACAAAAATCACGGCCATCCGGACATAAAGCCATCTACTTCCAGAAGAGCAATATTTATCGGTAGGTATCAGCCCTATCACGCCGGACACATAAGCCTTGTCAGGCAGAAGCTCGACAAGGAAGTTCCGTGCCTGATAATGGTAAGGGATATTCCTCCCGACCCGAAAAACCCTTTTACCACGGAACAGACCGTCGGAATGATAAGGAAATATCACGAGAGCAAGGGTGATGACGTGGTCGTAATGGTGATTCCGGATATCGAATCGGTAAACTGGGGCAGAGGGGTAGGTTACGAGATGAACGAGTTTTTTCCTCCTGAAAACATAGGTTTCATATCGGCTACCAAGATACGCGAGTCAATAGCGAGTGGTAACGAGGAGTGGAAAGAACTTGTGGACGAATCCATTCAGGATGATGTGGTAAGTTACCTGAGCGGCAACTGATCACGGTTCCTGAAACTCAGCAGGTCACGTTGCGGACCGCGCAACGCACAAATCTCCCGGACATGTCCGAGTGCGGTGGAACGGCAGGGGATATTGTATGTCGCAAAGAGCGCATCAGGGCGAAGTTGCAGGAACGAGTTGGGCCCCTGATCAGTACCTGAAGTTCTCCGAGCACCGCTTGCGGCCGGCTCTTGAACTACTCGATCGTATACCCCTTGCAGAACCGAATGTGATTTATGATCTGGGTTGCGGTTCGGGCCAGATAACACGTCTTCTGGCCGAGCGCTGGTCCTCATCCGAGGTTTACGGTGTGGATAATTCACCCCAGATGCTAGCTGAGGCGACTGGGGAGCCGTCGACTGTACACTGGATAGATGCCGATATCCGCAACTGGGTACCGCGTAAATCCCCTGACCTGATCTATTCCAATGCGACTCTGCACTGGATTGGTAACCACTTTGATCTGTTTCAGCGTTTTGTGAGCTACCTTGCCCCGGGCGGTTGCCTTGCGGTCCAGATGCCGCTTAGCTGGAATCTTCTGTCTCACCACCTGATGCGGGATACGCTGGCCAGAGGTGGTCCCGATGGGAGACCCCTTGGCGACGCTGCGTTGCTGGCCTCTCTGTCAAGCAATTGGGTTGAGAATACGGACTTTTACCATGATGTTCTGGCTCCCCTTACGCAGCGCCTAGATATATGGGAAACACAATATTTCCATGAACTCGAGGGCGAAGATGCTGTTTTTGAGTGGGTAAGGGGAAGTGGCTTGCGCCCGATTCTAAACAGCTTAGGGGATGCCGACCGGACCTGGTTCTTAAAGGTATACAAACAGAGACTGCGGGATGCTTATCCCAAACGTTCGGGGAACGGTACCGTGTATCCCTTCCGCCGCCTGTTCATAGTCGCATTAGTGTGAATGAGGGTAAGGTGAATCGGGATCTCCCACCAGACATTACAGCGAAAACAGAAAAAATTTAAAGCTTTCTTATTGCGATGTCTCTTCCGCAGTTTCTTGTTTTGGGGAATTTCTCTGGTATTTGCGGCGGAATTTCTCGACCCTGCCTTCTTTTTTATAGTGTTTTTCCTTCCCGGTGTAGAAAGGGTGAGAGTCGCTTGAGATTTCCACGCTTATAAGCGGGTACTCGTTTCCGTCTTCCCATTTAGTAGTTTCCTCCGATGTTCTGGTCGAGCGCGTAAGGAACATATGCCCGGTGAACGAATCCTTAAAAACCACATAGTTATAATCTGGGTGAATGTCTTTCTTCATTTTATTTATCCAGCGTTTCTTTCGAGAAAGGGAATTTTATACGACTATAAAATTTTGTAAAGTGCGCCTCGACATGGGTTTTTCTCGATTGCTAAGTTCGGCTAAGAATTTCGGCGGCTTTTTTCGCGAAATAGGTGATTACCATGTCGGCGCCGGCTCTTTTTACACTTAGTAGGCTCTCAAGGATAATTTTTTCCTCGTCGAGCCACCCTGATTCCGCGGCCGCCTTTATCATGAGGTACTCTCCACTTACTTGGTAAGCGGCAAGAGGAAGATCGGTATTTTCCCGAAACAGGGATACGAGATCGAGGTAGTATCCCGCGGGTTTTACCATTACCATGTCTGCGCCTTCTTCTTCGTCCAGAATGAGTTCCCTCAAGGCTTCTGTTGAGTTAGCTGGGTCCATCTGGTAAGTCATCTTGTTCCCGCCTCTGGGAGCTGAATCAAGCGCTCCACGAAACGGTCCGTAAAAAGAGGATGCGTACTTGGCCGTGTAAGACATTATAGAAACGTTCGTATAACCCTCTTCGTCAAGAGTCTCCCTGATTGCCCCGATCCGCCCGTCCATCATGTCGCTTGGGGCTACTATGTCGACTCCCGTGGCGGCGTGGCAGAGTGCCTGCTTGCAGAGTACCTCTACCGTTACATCGTTAAGTATTTCCCCGGAGGGGGACACCACCCCGTCGTGCCCGTCGCTTGAGTACGGGTCAAGTGCGATATCAGTTATGACAGCGACTTCAGGGATCTGTTTTTTTATGGATGCTACGGCTCTTGGGACCAAACCCCTGGGATTATAGCACTCCTCCGCAAATGGGGATTTAAGTCCATCTTCAATTGCCGGGAAAATCATTACCGCACCTATGCCCAAACTGTGGGACTGTCTCACTTCTTCCACGAGACCCCGAACACTCCACCTTTTGCACCCGGGCATCGATTCTATTTCCTCATCGCCGTTCTTATCGTGGATAAAAAGCGGGTAGATGAGATCTCCGGGCAGAAGGCAGGTTTCCCGCACGAGATTTCTTATAGAAGAGGATTTTCGGTTTCTTCTCGGTCTTGCGGACAGGTCAAGAGATGGCACGTCCTTATCCGGCGTTCTTGTTTTAGATTTCCTTCCGGTACTCATAGCTTTTATGGTCTTGGTTTTGTAAGCATGGGCGGAAAAGCGGTCTCACCCAGTGCGAAGTCTACGGAAAATAATAAAAGGCTAAGGGTAATAGTCAACAAAAGCAAACATGCAGGTTTTCGCCTGTGGGTGTTTGAAAAGGGGTTTCGGTCGGTCTGGTCTCAGGCGGACTTTAAAACATTACTTGAGGGAGCTATAATGAAACTCCGACATAGCCAGGAGAGATGCCCATGAACAGAGATAAAACCCCGGGTAGTCCCGCAGCTGCCTACACAATGGGGTACAGCGAGGATTTTCAGAAATTGCTCAGACGTCGTAATGCGGAGACCAGCGCCACACACCTGCTTCCTCATCTCAAGCCCGGCATGCGCGTTCTGGATTTCGGGTGCGGCCCCGGAACAATCTCGATGGGACTCGCAGAAGCGGTGGAACCGGGAGAGCTGCACGGCATTGATATGGAGGAATCCCAGATCGAGATGGCACGGGCTGCCGCCTTGGCCGGTGGGCACCGAAACGCGGCCTTTCAAACCGCTGATGTGACCGATCTCCCCTTCGAAGATAGCTCGTTTGATGTTGCACACTGCAACGCCCTGCTCATGCACGTTCCTGATACGAAAGCTGTGCTGACCGAAGTGCGCAGGGTACTTAAGCCCGGAGGTATAATCTCAAGCCGAGAAATGTTTGTTGATTCATCTTTTCTCGAACCCGAACTCAGCGACGGTTGCGATACCTTCTCAAAACTTATCACCGCAAACGGCGGACACCCCCAGATGGGCAAGGAACTTAAACGCGTGTTTCTCGAAGCGGGATTTTCTGATATCAGTGCGGGAGTTTCTTTCGAACCTTTCGTTACGGATGAGGACATTGACTTTCTTCATGATTTTATAATCGGATGGTTCTTTGCCCCGGGTACCGTTGAAGCAGCTACTAAATATGGACTTGCAATCGAAGAACAGTTCAATGACTGGCGTGTCCTGCTTGATCGGTGGAGGGAGACTCCTGGTGCTTTAGCTGGCTTTGCCTGGGGGGAGGCGATAGGACGCAAGTAGGTTTATCCGCTTGTTTTTGAACTGCGAGTGGTCAAGACCTGACCCTAAAATATGTTTTTCCGTACAACCTGCTGCGCAAAGTTTGTTGTTACTGCCTTGATACGTTAATAAAGACAGTTTCTTGTATTAGCCATACTTGTAAAGAGAGCAACCAAGTCTTATTTTTTACTATGTGGACGTAAAAAACGGTTTTTCCGTGTGAACTTTATCACGGGGAAGGAGGTTTCAGATGACTGAGCAGAAAACTGAGAAACACGAGTTTCAGGCCGAAGTAAGAAGGCTGATGGACATCGTGATCAACTCCCTTTATACCGACAAGGAGATATTCATCAGGGAACTGGTTTCAAACGCCTCAGACGCGCTTGAAAAACTTAGATACATACAGCTTACCGAAAAAGAAATATACGATGAGACCCTCCCGCTTGAAATCGAGATATCCACCTCAAGCGAGGACAATACGATTACTTTTACCGATTACGGTATCGGAATGAGCAGAAAGGAGCTCGTCGAGAACCTGGGAACGATAGCCCGCTCCGGCTCAAGGGGCTTTCTTGAGGCGATAGAGAAAAGCGGGACCGAAGGGGGAGACCTGATCGGGCAGTTCGGAGTGGGCTTTTACAGTTCTTTTATGGTTGCCGATTCAGTCGAGGTGGTGACGCGGGGCTATAGGAGAAATTCCGAACATCTTATCTGGCGCAGCAGAGGCGACGGACTGTTCGAGATAACCAAGGGAAAGGGGCACAGAAGAGGCACGAAGGTCGTCGTGTCTCTCAGGGAAGATACAAAGGAGTACTCAGACCCGGACGTGATAAGGGGTATTCTGAGGAAATATTCCGCGTTTGTTCCCTTTCCGCTTAAGCTAAACGGCGAGCAGATAAACACCACGGAAGCCGTCTGGCTTCGCAACAAGAACGAGATTACGGATCAGGAATACGGCGGTTTTTACAGGTTCCAGACGAACTCTTTTGACGAACCCAGATACAGGCTTCATTTCTCCTCGGAAGCCCCCATTGACATGAACGTGCTTCTTTTCGTACCCGAGGACAATATGGAACGCCTGGGATTCGGGAGAATGGACCCCGGAGTGAGTCTTTACTCAAGAAGGGTTCTTATCGATGCCTCCCCCAAGAATCTTCTTCCCGAGTGGACGAGATTTTTAAAGGGCGTGGTGGACAGCGCCGACATTCCTCTTAACATCTCAAGAGAGACCATGCAGGACAGCTCTCTTGTTAGGAAGCTTAATTCCGCCATCACGGGAAGGTTCATAAAATTCCTTGAGCAGATCTCGGCTGACGACCCGAAGAGCTACGACGATTTCTATAGCAAGTTCGGTTTTTTCATAAAAGAGGGCGTAGCCTCGGATTTTGAGCACAAAGAGCAGCTTCGGGGGCTGCTTCGGTTCGAGTCCTCGCGCAGGGGGGAAGGGGAACTGGTTTCCCTTGAGGATTATCTCTCGGGGATGCGCGAAGGCCAGGAGGAGATCTATTATCTGTTCGGTTCCGCAAGAGACACGCTCGAGAACGGTCCCCACATGGAGTTTTTCCACTCGAAAGATATCGAGGTTCTTTTCATATACGAGCCTATTGACGAATTCGTGATGTCAACTCTAGGCGAGTATAAGGAAAAAAAGATTGTCTCGGCCGATAGTGTTGATGTAAGCATTTCGGATAAGGACGCCGGGGATTCTCCTGAGGGTCCGTCAGAAGAGGAAAAATCGCTTTGCGGGTGGATGAAGGAAGTGCTTGGCGAGAGGGTCGGGGACGTGCGCGTGAGCAGAAGGCTTGTTGAGAGTCCTGCGGCGGCGTTTAACTCCGATTCCACTATGACGCAGGGGATGAAAAGAATAATGAAAGACCTTAATGCGGACGTGGAGATGCGTTCGGTCGTCCGCCTTGAGATAAACGGTAACCATGCGCTTATAAAAAACCTTGCTTCCATGAGAGAAAAAGACGGGGAATTTGCTGCAATCATAGTCGAGCAACTTTTTGATAACGCGCTTTTGGCCGCAGGGTACATGGAGAATCCCGGAACCATGGTCGGAAGAATAAACAAGCTGCTTGAGCGGCTGAGTTCCTGGTGATGCCCGCAAATGAACTACCTTGCCCATATCCGCCTTGCCGGGGATGATCCGGAATGCCTGATAGGAAATCTCCTGGGCGATTTCGTTAAGGGCAGGCTCTCCGAGGATTGCTATACCCCGGGCATAAGACGCGGGATAATGATGCACCGCAGGATTGATGCCTGGACGGATTCCCATGAAATAACGAGGAAGTGCGCCCGGCTTATAAGTCCCGAGCGCAGGCGCTGGAGCAGGGTTATTATTGACATCTTCTATGACCACCTGCTTGCCGTTAATTGGGAGAGGTATTCGGATGAGAGCCTGAGGGACTTTCTTGACAGGGCGTACGATATAATCCTCGGGGTGGCGGATATCTTCCCCGAGCGCGCGGCGGCCAGGATAATCACCATTGTAGAGGACGGCTGGATAGAGAAGTACCGGAGCGTTTCGGGGCTCAGCGTCGTATTCGAGGGGATGTCAAGAAGGGTAAGGAGAAAAAATCCTCTTTCCGGGTCCGAGCAGGAACTCGTCGCGCACTACGACGAGATGAACGAGCATTTCAACCGGTTTTTCCCCGAAATTCTCGAATACGCGAAACATCTTGAGAAAGCGGACGAGATTCACTCCTGATGAACCCCGCTTTTTCGCCGGATCCTGCGTCCGTCAAAAGTTATCCGGGAACTCAGATGCCCAGACCGAATCCTGTAGCGAAGGTGTAACCGACATAGACTCCCCATTCGCTGATTTCAAAATCATAATCAACCTTTGCCGTCGAGGAGGTCAATCCGTCTCCCGAACTGGAATCGAATTTATACTTGGAGTAGGTAACCCTCAGATCAAGACGATTTTGTTCGCTTCCGAATTCTACTCCGGTTCCCACGAGCCAGGGCCATGCGCTAAGTTCCTTGCGATCCACGCCCGCAATCCGCTCGGTAGTGCCATCTGGAAGAACGACCATGCCGTCATAACCACCGTCAAACGTGAAGTCCGCCCACTTAACGCCTCCGACCAGATAAATCGAACCGCCGCTTCCCAGAATGTTTTTCCGGGGCGATAACCCCAGCTTCGCGTTAAATCCCGCACTGTAGTTCTTCTCCAGGTCCCAGTCTCCGGGAAACACGTCGGGAGCGTCCGGCGAAGAAGTGTCATCAACTCCTTTGAGCCTGCCGTCTACTTTTTTGTTAAGGTTAAAAGCGAAGTCAAGTTCGCCTGAAAAATAGGTTTGGCCGGGGAGGTTCCATCGATGTCCCAAGATCGCTTTGACGGAGCCGATTCCACCTTTGCCGTTATCGCTTTCGTAGGTCGACATGAGTTCCATGTTGGGAAAATTGTGAATTGCCGTTTTCTTGTGATCCACGTCGGCGTATTCTCTTCCGAGCGCTGCTCCGATGTAAAAACCGCCCATGCCTTCGGCATTTGCGCTCTGTGGTTGCGACGCGAAGCAAAAAGTTGCCAAGATTAAAGCCGCGGCAAGCTGCAGCAACCGGGTTGTCGACTGATTAAAACACCGTGGCGCGGCATGTACGGATGACCAGAAAGTTTCCTTTGCCATTTCGTTCTTAACCTCCTTGATTGTTTCGCCGTTGTCGTTACTGTTCGATTTTGATGGTATTATTTTATCTCAAATAACCCCTAAAGTTCTAGAGATTCCTGGCAGATATATTTCATGAGGTTTTCTAAAAAAAGGGGAACTCAGTTCAGGAAACAAAGAGGGTGAGGAACCTGAAAATTTTTGCATGGAACTCGCGCTCTTGGTTCGGATTGTCAGCTAACTAAAGGCCCGATATAAACCGAGGCAAAAAATGATCGATCTTTACACGGCGGCCACGCCGAACGGCAAGAAGGTTTCAATGATGCTTGAGGAACTGGAAGCTGACTACAAGGTTCACGCTCTTAATCTCTCTGAGCTTGAACACAAGGAGCCGTGGTTTCTCGAGATAAATCCGAACGGGAAAATACCCGCAATAGTTGATAATGATGACGGCACGGCGGTTTTTGAGTCAGGAGCCATACTCATATATCTTGCCGACAAGTTCGGGAGCTTTCTTCCGCCGGTCGGGGACAGACGCAGAACAACGTGTATCCAGTGGCTCATGTTCCAGATGTCGGCTGTAGGGCCCATGCAGGGACAGCTGAACGTCTTTTTAAAGTACGCCCCGGAAAAAATACCCTATGCGATAAAGAGATACACCGAGGAGACTAAAAGGCTCTACTCGATACTCGACGAAAGACTCTCTGAGATGGAGTATCTTGCAAGAGAGTATTCAATTGCCGATATAGCCACTTGGCCTTGGATAAACGCTTACGGCTGGGCGGAACTAGATCTCGGGGCTTTTCCGAATCTTACCAGGTGGCATGCCGAAGTTGGCGAAAGGCCCGCCGTGATAAGAGGAAACGGGATTCCCCCAAGCCCGAAGGAAGAGGAAACGGAAGAGGAGAGGATAAAGAGAATTCAGAAACTGCTTCCCTAGTTTTTCTATGTCCGAGACGGGGTAGGCGGAAAAATCCTCTATAGGCCTTTTCGTCAAAAAGGCTTTTTACAACACCTTGGGTTCGTTCTTAATGTCTGAGGATAAGAAAAAAGACCGAATTGTACTGGTGACGGGAGCAAGCGGTTACGTCGGTGGGCGCCTGGTCCCGGCTTTGGAGGAAAAGGGCGAACGGGTGCGCTGTCTTGCCCGCAAACCCGGATATCTCGCTGGTCGTTTTTCTCCCGATACCCGGATTGTCGCTGGCGATGTGCTTGACCCTGATTCTCTCGAGATCGCTCTTGAAGGGGTGGACACGGCTTATTACATGGTTCATTCCATGGGTTCCGGGGACAATTTCGAGGAACAGGACCGTATCGGGTCCCGCAATTTCGCCCGAGTTGCACGCCAACATGGAGTGCGTCGAATTATTTATCTGGGAGGATTGTTCGGAGACGGTGAACTTTCCTCTCACTTGGCAAGCCGCAGGGAAGTAGGGGATATTCTGGCTTCAGAAGGTCCCCTTACCTTGGAATTTCGTGCCTCAATCATAATCGGCTCAGGATCGCTTTCTTTTGAGTTGCTGCGAAGCCTGGTTGACAGGCTGCCGCTGATGGTTACCCCGAGCTGGGTGAGAACATTAACCCAGCCCATCGCCATCGAAGACGTAATAGCCTATCTTATTTGCGGTCTGGATCTGGAACTGCAGGACAGCGCGGTTTTCGAAATCGCCGGTCCCGACCAGGTTACCTACGGCGAACTGATGAATGAATATGCCCGCCAGATCGGCGTGCGGCGCCTTATGATTCCGGTGCCTGTCCTGAGTCCCAATCTCTCGAGTCTCTGGCTGGGGCTTGTGACTCCTCTTTATGCTAGGGTGGGCAGAAAACTCGTGGACGGCTTACGCAACGAGACCATTGTCCGTGATAAAGCGGCCCTGAAACATTTTCCGGTACATCCCTTGGGAGTACGCCAAGCAGTAGCCCAGGCTCTTAAGCGGGAGGATATGGAAGTGGCCCGGACCCGCTGGAGCGACGCCGTGTCTTCAAGTGGTAACCGGCCGTCTTGGGGAGGAGGGCGTTTCGGTTCGAGGCTTATCGACTGCCAGCGGACCGTCGTCAACGTGGACCCCGCGCGAGCCTTCGCGCCCATACGGTGCATTGGCGGAGACCAAGGCTGGTATTTTGCCACTTGGATCTGGTATCTGCGCGGCTTGGTTGATCTGCTTCTGGGCGGAGTAGGCATGCGTAGGGGCAGGCGGCATCCGACCGACTTGCGCCCGGGTGATCCTCTGGATTTCTGGCGTGTTGAGGCTTATGAAGAGAATCGGCTGCTGAGCCTGAGAGCAGAGATGAGGTTGCCTGGTCAGGCGTGGCTTCAGTTTGAAGTCGAGCCCGCTGAAAAGGGCAGTCGAATAACGCAGACAGCAGTTTTCCGACCCCTGGGCCTAGGTGGCCTGATCTATTGGTATGGTCTTTACCCCACCCACTGGATTATTTTCAGGCAGATGTTTAAAGAAATTGCAAGACGCGCAACTTATTAATTCCCTAAGATATACCATTACCTGCGATGAAACCGGACGAAAAGCTGAAATTCCGCATTGCCGAGCAGAGGTGTGAACTGTCCGTCTGAAGTGCGCCATGGGGTCGCCGGAGCACTAGGGAATGCGGGGGTCTAGAGGGGTTTGCGCGCCAGGAAACAGTATAGCGGTGTGAAGATTCCGGTCCTGCCACCTGCGACATAGGCGTCAGCGGTCCGATTCATCAGCCTTGCGACTTCCGTGGAGCCTTTCGGGAATATCCCCAGTATCTCGGCCAGCCTGGATGCCCCGTTGAACATCTTCTGACCCAGTCGAGTCCTGTACAGAGGGTTGCCCAGCGTTCCATGCCGACTCACCATGGGTTGATACCACGGCGTGGTAGGACCGTTCTCCTCGACGGCCTCGTCCACCCCCTCGATAACTTGGAATCCCACGGTCTCGAGCGCCTCATTTACCTCGCCCATCGTTGCGATATCCTTGAGCGCGATGCCGAGCATCAGCTCCTGCTTTATGGCTTGGTGCTGATTGTCGTCGGGATCGAATTTGTCCGTAACACACATTTCCTGACCCCAGAAGAGGGCTCCGGGTTTCAGCACGCGGTAGATCTCGGCAAATGCGTCCACCTTTTTTGGCGCATGGCATGTCGATTCGAACGCGTAGCCCCGGTCGAAAGTGTCGTCCGCGACGGCGCTCATGTCCATGAAGCTGCACTCGAGGTAGTCGACCATGTGATCGAGCCCCGCTTCGGCGTTCAACCTTTTTGCCTTTCCCAACTGGATTTTGTTGATGTTGACCCCGATGACCCTGACTCCGGTCTCGCGGACTACACGGCGCATCGGGCCGCCGATCCCGCAACCGATATCGACCACCGTCATGCCCTGTTGCAGCTCCAGTTTGTCGATCATCAATCGCTGATGGCGAATCTTGGAGTCCTCCACGCTCTCGCGGGGCGACAGCGGCGCGAAGTGAAGGGATTCGCCCCAGCCGAACACCATGAACTCGCCGCAAAGGTCGTAGTATTCCTTGACGGTCTGGGTGTGGTCGTAGCTTGCCGCACCGACATTCTCCGCGGATGCTCTGTCTATCCATCCATTGAAGTCTTGCACCCTGCGGGCGATGTTCGACCCACTGTACGCTGCCTTCAGTCCGTTTGATAATTTGCGGAGTTTCATTAAGTGGTTTGACTTTTGCGTTTGAGCTTCTGGAATCCACCTGTAACGGCATTTCTACAGTCCCGAACCTGCGAGAAGATGCTTACTGCAATGAATTATTTTGCAAAAGTCAGTACCAATACTAGAGGATACTAATGAGAAATACAAGTAATTTCTGAATCACCCCGGCTGGAGGGACGGCATTTTGCCTGCGGTCAAAATATTTCGTAATGACAAGTTATGGGCTTACGTTAAGAGAACAGACTGGCTGTGCATTGATCTAGAAACAAAAGGCAAGCAAAACGATGGGAAAGAGCAGTGGTTTACACTTTTTCTATTTAGATATATAATTCCCTGAAGCTAATGCAAATGCATTTCTGGTACTTAACGCTGGATAACTGGATAAGCGGAGTAACAGCAAATGAATCCAAACTCAAATATGCGCAAGGATGAAGCCTTGCTTTACCCATTTCCGGAAGGCTGGTATTTCGTTGCCAGCCGCAAGATGATTAAAAAAAAAGGACTCCTAAAGAGAACCTGGCTTGGAGAACAGATTGTTGTCTGGTGCAACGGGGAAGGGGAAGTTTGTGTTGCCGAGGCGGTCTGTCCGCATCTAGGAGCCGATCTTGGTCCTGAGGTAGGGGGGCGCGTGCGCAACGGTTGCCTTGTATGTCCTTTTCACGGTTTCGAGTTTGATGTAAGCGGTCAATGCGTGGCGACACCTTTTGCTCCTCCGCCAAAAACCGCTAAGCTGAAGGTATTCGAGACATGGGAAATAGAGGGTCTTATCTTTGGTTGGTGGGGCAGCGGCGGTCGAGAACCTCAATGGCACCTGCCCGAACTTCCCACAACGGATACCGACTGGAGCGGGATGGAATTCCGGCACATCCGTTTCCCGGGACATCCCCAGGAAACTACCGAGAACTCCGTGGATGTTGCGCACCTTAACTATGTGCACCACTACAACAGTGTGAATATTGTCGGGTCGATAACAATTGACGGCACCTTGCTCAGGAACTCCTTCAACTTCAAACGCAACCTCACAGTTGCCGGCATCAAGCTTTTCGAGTACGACGTTTCTGCGGTCGCCAGTATACACGGGCTTGGCTATTCAATTGTCGAGGTTCACGAGCATTCGGTCAACATGGACACCCGCCTGTGGGTGCTTGCAACACCGATTGATGGCAAGTTTATTGAAATGACATTGGTGAGCCAAGTCCGGCAACTTCGTAATCTGAAGGGACCGGGCCACGGGCTGCGGATCTTTCCCCTGGGACTCAGGACCCGCCTCATGAACAAGGTCCTCATTGCCTCCCAGGAGCATGACGTCATGCAGGATGTCGTTATCTGGAGCAATCTGAAACATCGGTCACTTCCGAGGCTTTGCAGTGTTGACGGCGATATCGGGAAGTATCGGCGCTACTGCAGGCAGTTCTATCCGGATGGTCAGTATTATAATCCGTAGAAGTATGTAGAGGTGTTTATGCCGATCTCGGCATACTATTCAGCTTTTCCATACCGCACAGTGGGGTTTTTGCGATCTATGAGGTGGAGCCTCTCAATCGTTCCCTAATCTGCTCGCTGGTTTCCTTGGTCTCGTCAAGCAGCATCAGAAGTGGTGGAAGGAAGAAAAAATCTGCCAGTAGAGCAATAATTACCGTTATTCCTACCAAAAGACCAAGCACTTGGTTTCCCACCACCCCGGATGCTCCGAACACCATGAAGCCCAGCCCAAACACTACGGTAGTCGTAAATAATGCCCTTCCCACAGAGCGAAAAGCTATTTGAACGGACTCCGAAGGCAGTTTCCCTGCTTTTCTGCTATCCGTATATTTTGTCATGAAATGGATCGTGTCATCCACGATGATGCCGAATGCTATAGCGGTGACTACCGCCGCTGGAACTCCTACCTCTCCCACCAAATACCCCCAGAGTCCCATGGCCATAGCGGCCGGAAGGAAGTTGGGGATCAGACTGACCAGTCCCAGGCGTATACTTCTGAATATGGCGAACAGCAGCAGGGAGACGATGGCCATCGCCACAAAAGTGCCCTGCAACATATTTTCAATGTTCCTCTGAATCGAATGAGACCCCACAATCGAAATTCCTGTAGCGCCGGTTTCCATGCTGGGGGCATTTTGCCGCAACCATGCACGTGCACGGTCGTCGAGATCGATCTTCTCCTTACTGGTCATACTTTTCACTGAGACCGTTGCGCGTGTTGCCCTCCGATCATGGTCGATCAGATTGTTCAGATCGCGGCCTACCGGAAGAGAAAATTCGTAAAGCAAAAGATACTGTGCGGCAAGTTCAGGATCGTCGGGAAGCACGTAGTAATCCGGGTTGTCGCCATGCAGGTTCTTGTTCAGACGCTTCATGATGTCGGCAATTGAGAAGATATGGACAAATTCCGGTTGCTCCCGGTACCAATCCGCAAACGCATCGACCTGTTTTAGGTATTCTATGTGTGTGACGGCGCCTTCACGGCCGGAATCCAGAGAGTACTCATAGGTTTCCACTCCAGGGAAATTCTCGCTCAGAAAATCCGCGGATCGCCGGAACTCGTAACTCTCATCAAGAACCTCAAGCCAGTTCTCCTTAAGTTCGATCTTGGTGATGCCGGCAGCCAGAAAGACAGTCAGAATGCCAAAGAAGCACAGAAGGATCGTACGATAGGAGATGACAAAACGGCTGAGGCGATCGAAAGGATCCCGTTTGCTTTCGCGCACCTTCCGGGCACGAATAGGTAATATCGACAGGAATGCGGGCAGTAGAGTCACCGAAAAGGCGAAAGCGCACATGGAGCCGAACGCCACCATGTTGCCCATAACCTTAAACGGCGGCATATCTACGAAATTCAGGCTCAAAAATCCGATTGCAGTTGTGAACGAGGTGAGGAAAACAGGCCACACGTTCACTTGCACAGCATGGATTGCCGCCTCTGTTCTCGTCATGTCCTGGCGTAAGCCCCCGGCCATTGCCTCAATAATGTGCACGGAATGAGCGACGGTCACAGCCATCAGTACAAACAGTGCGGCACCGCTTTCACCAAACAGCTTTAAGCCAGTCCACCCGGCAAAGCCCAGCGCAGATGGGATGACGGTAACAATCATCAGCACGATCGCAAGTGTCCCCCATATCGAACGTATCAGAACCAAGGCGACAAGCAGCATGGTTCCAAGGGCAATGGGCCCAAGGATGGCCGTTTCATCGTCAAGCGCGTCACCTATGACACGATTGAGGATAAGTCCACCTAAAAGGTGGTAGTCGATGGATGTATGTTTATCCCGGGCGTCGGCAATAGTTTCATACAAATAGTCGGTAACCTCTCGCTTGGTCAATTCCCGATTGTCGTCAGGAAGCACAATACTTACAACCAAACCGGCAACTCGTCCGTCACGGGAAAAGAATCGCCCGGCAATTTCCTCAGTGCCGAACGCGATATCTCTGATTCGTTCTATATCGGTGTCGCTCAGGGAACTGGCTTCGTCGATAAGCTGCTCAACAACCAGTTCATCTTCGAACCCCTCGCTATGCGTATAGTTTGAAATAGAGTCGACACGGGTGGCGTAAGGGGTGCGCCAAAGCTGCTCAGTCAGCTCTTCAATGGCAACAAGCGTTTCCCGGGTGAAAATGGTGCCGTTATGTGGCGCCACGGCAACCAATGCAACATCGGACAGCGCATATGTCTCTTCAAGCTGTTCCAGCGCGATAAGGTGTGGGTCGGATTCACCAAAGTGATTGCGAAAGTCTACATCCACCACAATCAAGCGCGTGGCTCCCGCAGCAAGGACCAGCATAACAAGCAAAGAGAGCAGAATGGTCAGCCAGCGGCGGGCCATGATCATCGCAAAGAAGGATTCCAGGTTCATACGATCATGCCGAATTATGCAATATGTGTAAGTTTCAGATCTGGCATTTTCTCTTCACTTTGCCACATCCAGCCCTATCCACCTTTACAGTGCTATATTTACTGAAACACAGGATAACTATAGCGCAACAAACAAGATGAAACGGTTACGACAATCAAGTAGGATTTTCATGTCGCGACGAAAAAGACAATACCGGGATATTTCAGGGGACGCAACCTTGGGAAAGCCGATTAATCGAGGTGTCCCAGGGCCGACTGCCTGGCGTATGTGCGTGTTAGCCAAGAGCAAGGTGCTTCGCTGCCCTCGGTGCAACACGGCGACATCGTGGCGGTTGTGTATCGTGATCGTTCTTCTGATTTCAATAAATGCCAGGAAAAATCCGGTATTTCACCCGTGCCTGATACTCCGCCCACTTTTCGGCGCCGTATTTCTCGGCACAGTACGCATCGTCAAAATGTTGACGAAAGGTAAAAAACGTTACGACGAAGACAAAGTAAGTCCACGCCCAAGGATTAGTGAAGTAGCCGAATGCCAAGGCAATTGAAAGACCAAGGAAGCCTTCGCCCAGGTAGTTGAAGTGGCGAGCGACACCCCACAGGCCGCTGCACAGGATCTTGCGGTCGCCGGCCTCGATGTACTCAGGCTCGATGAGCCCGAGAAACTTGCGGTCGGGCCATCGTTTGAAAGAGTATTTCTGCAAGTTGGCGCCGCGCGAGATGACCCACCCGGACAGGAATAGCGCAGTTGTTCCGATGAGCCAGACATAGGTCAACGCCGACGAGAATCCGGGAGACGGGTAAGCGGCCATGCCCCACAACGGTAGGATGAACAGCCACCCGTAGACCACGAGACCACCCCAGAACATTTTGAAGCCGAGACGTTCATGGATCAGATCGTAGGTATATAGCTGGACGCGCTCAAAGACAAAGTAATCCAGTATGTAGAATGTGAAGAACGCCGCATACAGGAAAACGCCTGGATTGAAGTTTTCGCCAAAGAGTTCGTAGTTGTACGTGGCCCCGGACAAGGCGTTGAGCGCCAACATCGTCCCACCGACGACATAGAAATACATCTTAACATCGAAACGGTCGTTGAAGAACGACATCTCCTGCGCCCGCCCGTCCCACAAAGCCAGAAGCGGGTTCTTGATCTTGCCTTGCGGCTGGCTGAAGACCGCTATGATTGCAAAGATGGTGGTGAAAACAGTTCCACCGGCCACGGCATAGATCGAGGACCGATAGAACCAGTCACGCGGCATCCCGGTGAGTTCGAAAGCCCACACGATCACCGCAACTGCAAACACCAGGATGCCGTTTAGCCGATACTTGCGGGGTTCACCGGTCTGCGGATTGATGACGTAGCCCGGAACCCACTTTCCAGGCAATATGAGCTGCGCCAGGAAAAACACGGCGAAAATCACCAGTGGAGTGAAAAACCCTGCAATCGCTTCCGTCCGGGAAAGCTCGAAAAAGTGGCTGATACCAAGCAATTCAATCATGATTTAATACTCCTTCTTTATGAATGCTTCCACAATGCGGCCAATATGGCGTATCGCCGAAGCGGATGGTTTTAAGGTGCTCTATGCAGGCTTTCTGGTCTGGGAACTGCTTGAAAATCTTGATTAAATTCATATCTAATCTCCCGGCATAGTATTACTAGCAATGATATTATTATACAAGAGGTTAAATCAAAAGCTAAGCCTAGAACTTATCAAGCAAAAATTTTATATATATGAAAATTCCCCCTATAAATAGCCAAATAGGGACCAACTGCACAGTCATGTTTCGAACAATGGCGAAGGAGCAGATACTGTTAAGTACACAGTTGAGACCGATGACTTGAGCGTGTTTGGGATCAGTTTGATCATGAAATATGCATTTTGATTGTTGCTTATATTATCGCTATTTCACCTGTAAAAAATACTTTCAATAATAAAAAACACCGCTATCGTAAGCCCCAAAGTGGACAATCCTCCATAGAGCATTTTTGTATAATAAGCATATTCCGGAATCAAATTTGGGATAAGATCAAAGACCACTGTACTATTTAAAACAGTAAGCATGAGAGCTAAGAAAAACGATATTGCAATAATCCACATTCCAGACCTCAAAACTGTTGTGCAATCACATATAAACAAACGCAGCAATATAAATCATGAAATTGGCAATATCTTGTGAAGCTGATCATCGTTTTTTATAAAGAATTTCAGATAATCCTTTAGTAGTGATATAACGAACCATTATACCTGATATGTCTTTTGAAGTTGCCGAAGTTTTTGAAGATTGGGAGTTGTATGATGGTAAAATTATAATCTTTCTACACTCAAAAAGATAAAACACAGAAACTTGTAATCTCCAACTGATGATGAAGGACATAAACTTATAGGTCAAATAATGCGAAATTTGGGCTTGGCCTTGTCTGGTTTCTCCCCTCATAATTTTCGTTGGCCGTTTAGTTATCGATCACTCTTCATCAGACAAACCCATATTACATTCTGGAAACCATATGCCTTGTTCACCGCTCAAAGACCTAGTTCTTTTACCTTGCTGAGTATCTCTTCGGCATGGGACGAGGCTTTAACTTTGTCCCAAATATACGCTATCCTACCACCTTTCTCTATAAGGAAGGTGGTCCTGCGAGCAACGAAGGGGAGTAACTTCCACCTTGCCCCGTACAGACTCACTATCTTCCTGCTTTTGTCGCTCAGCAACGGGAAATTGAGTGAAAACTTGTCTCTGAACTTCTCATGGGACTTTACCCCGTCTGTGCTTACCCCCAGAACCTGTACTCCAAGAGACGCAAGCTCCTCCTCCGCATTGCGAAGCGAACAAGCCTCCATAATACAGCCCGTAGTGTTGTCCTTAGGATAAAAGTAAAGCACCACAGTCCCTTTAGAATAAAAGTCGCTTAACCTTACTTTCTCCGCTCCGTAGGTTTCGGCTTCAAAATCAGGAGCCTGATTCCCTATCTCAAGATTTCTTCCCATAATTGTTTTTTATGAAATTTTTGGTGAATAATCTATATAATTCCCTAAATTCTTCGTTGTAATCATTTGCCCACTCTCTAAATTGTATCGAATAACCTAGATATTAAGTCATTACTATATATAATTTTTGCTTGATAAAGAGTAGGAAATCCCCAGTACCTGCGCAAACCTGGATTCCCGAGGTTGCGTCCCCTGAAATATCCCGGTATTGTGTCTTTCGTTGCGACATGAAAGTCTCATCTTGATTGTCGTACTATAGTCAGATAAATTGCTAGCGCGGGAGAATGGTCATTCAAAACAATCAAGTTAAGTTGCAGGCTGATCAAATCGAAGGGGCCTTGGTAATAAGCGTAACTGGTCGAATTGATGGTTTGAACGCACAGGAATTCCACGAAAACCTGGACAAGGAAATTGGCGGCTCTGACAACCCCGTAGTTCTGGATCTTGAAAAGCTGTCCTACATCAGCAGTGCGGGATTGCGATCAATTTTGCTTATTGCAAAAACATTACAAGGTAGAAATACGAAATTCATGCTGTGTTCCTTGCCTGATTCCATAAAAGAAATCTTCGAGATTGCAGGTTTTGACAAAATCATTAATGTGTTCAAATCTCGCTCTGACGCTACAGCTGCGATAACGATTAAACCGCTAGAGAATGGTCATTCAAAACAATCAAGTTAAGTTGCAGGCCAACCAGGCCGAAGGGGCCTTGGTAATAAGCGTAACTGGCCAAGTTCATGGTTTGAACGCGCGGGAATTCCACGACAAGCTGTACAAGGAAATTATCGACTCTGACAGCCCCGTAGTTCTGGATCTTGAAAATCTTACCTACATCAATAGTGCGGGATTGCGATCAATTCTGCTTGTTGCAAAAAGATTAAAAGGTAGAAATACGAGATTTGTGCTGTGTTGCTTGCATGGTCCCGTAAAAGAAATCTTCGAGATCACAGCTTTTGACAAAATCATTGATATGTTCAAATCTCGTTCTGATGCTATAGCCGCAATAACGGGTTAAACCGCGTTACGAAGAAGCAGTTGCTGAATCCTCGCCTTCTACCGCTTCTTCTGAAGTATCAATTACTTGATGAGCTGCAGGGTCAAGCGGCAAAACAACAATCATATCTGTATATTCGCCTTCCTCCGTTTCTACGCGAAACTCACCACCATGCTGTCGTATGATGTCATTGGACAGCGATAACCCCAGACCAGTCCCTTGATCCGTGGGTTTCGTTGTATAGAACGGATTGAAGATACGCTCCAATGCAGATTCGGGAATACCGGTTCCATTGTCACGAACATGTACCTCAATACGGTCATCAACAAGCCGCGTACTCAACTTAAGCGTCGGTTGATAATCCTTTTTCGACTCATTGTCCGCAGCAGCCAGCATTTTTCGTTTTTCGTCCGCAGCATAGCAGGCATTAGTTACCAGATTTAGGAAAACCCGACCGATGTCTTCCGGTTGTACAGTGATCTCGCCTATATCTGGCGCATAGTCTTCCTGAATTTCTAGCTGGAATTCAGGGTCGGTGGCGCGAGCACTATGGAACGCAAGCAACGCATGCTGGTTAAGCAATACATTGAGGTCAGTTGGTTGCCATTCCCCACCGCCGCGACCCATCCTGAGCATGTCTGTTATAATTCGGTTCGCACGAGTTCCGTGCTCGTGAATGCGTTTCAAATTCCCTGTCAAATCCTCGGCTACTTCCTCGACTAACTCCGAATCGTATTCCTCTTCCATGTCTCCACTAGCCTCAATTTTGGCTACCTCCTCAATCAGTTCTTCCAGGAGCTCTTGTGAAACCTCTGAGAAGTTCATGATAAAGTTCATTGGATTTTTGATTTCGTGCGCGACCCCCGCTGTCAATTCACCAAGCGCAGCAAGTTTCTCTTGCATAACGATCTGGTCCTGCGCCCGTTTCAATTCTTCATTAGTATGTGCTAGTTCCTCATTCTTTTCTTGCAGTTGGTTAGCAAGCGTTTCTACAAGATTAAGACGCTGTACTTCCAGTGCGTTATTTCGAAACACCTCAAGCGCATTGGCTAATTGCGCGATTTCATCATTACCTTTGGTGTCGACGGCTACTTCTAGGTTGCCATCAGCCATTTCTTGCATCTGATTCGATATCCGCTCCAGACGCCGAATCAGACGACGTTGTACAAGTAGCCACCCGAGCAAGACTGCACCGCTTATACTAACAATGTTGAAAGCCACCAGTAGCCTCGTACTGGTAGCGGTTACTGCGGCTGCTTTGCTCGTCATCTCCCCTGCAGCCAAGCTTGAATCATTTACAACACTTTCTACTCGCGCTACGATGTCAATTCCTAAAGTCTGATTCTCGAGAAGCAGGGCGGACAATTTATCATTAACCGCAAGCTCCCGACTGCGCAGGTCAAATCCGTTGTTTTCTCTTCTGCCGAATGAGACCAGGTCTTCGAAAATCCAAGACAGTCGATCGTGAAGGGAATTGTTCTTAAGCGGATCAGGCGATCGGCTATCCGGTCTATTCTGAGGATGGTCTTCCCCCTGTTCGTGTTTCTCAAGGGCATCAAGCGATCGGCTGATACTACCGGCCGTGGCTTGAAATCGTTCTCGCAATGGCTGAAGCATAGCCGCATCGGTCACTACAAATGTGGTTCCAAGCAACTGTGCGGCGACTGCAGCCGCTTCGCGGAGTTCAAACAAGCGACGATAGATCTGGAATTCCGATTCGGAAAAATGAACCGAACCGGGTGATTGTACCCCATCAAGAAACCGATAACCGGTCATTATATAGAACATCTGATCGTCGATTTCGTTAATCATAATCGGTGTTATTTCACTTTGGATACCCTGAAGCTCGTCTCTAAGATTGAGACTGCTCTCGCGAAGATCGAAACGTTCCCTGACAAGCAATTTGATTCGATCAATGTTCTTGATTATGGCGATCCCGTCAGATTGAATCTGCCGCGCTTGTTCGCTTTCTCCTTGATTTTCCATCATTACTGAGAGCTGTGTTTTAAATGCATCCGCCTGCAGGCCGATCGTCCCAGCTACGGTCCTGAACTGTTCAGGTGTACTTGAGGTGAGTCGGGGAGCAGCGGCGACGAGCGTGGCTGTCTGCTGGGCAATTGCAAACGCCGATGTCATCTCGGGTATGTTCTTTCGGTTAATGTCTTGCTGGACCCTGCCAATGTGGCTAAGGAAGAAAAGGGCAATCAAACTGATAATGATGATGAGTACTACAGCACCTCCGAAACTTATATAGAGTTGCGTAGAAATTTGCGTAGAAATTCGATTCCAGAGCTTTGAAAGCATTCCGTTTATCTCAATTCAATGTCTTTTGCATATGCAAAGCATCGGTCAGTATCGTCGTGGAGGTTAGAGATGTAAGTGGTGTATACTGGCCATCAGGACCAATAATCGTCAAGAACACTCTGTCTGAACCTTGATTATCATTTTTGCTATATCGCAAGGTGAAGCCATCCAAATTAATGTTGTTGCCAGTCCGCAGTACCGCATCAATACAACCGCGGTTAACCTGCTTGCCACAATGATCTACGACATAAATAGCCAAACGCCCTGCTAAATATCCTTCATATGATATAAATCCGGGTTTTGCCGCCGGATCGTACGCCTTCAACGCAGCACGATAGGAAGCGGAAGCAGGAATTGTGTTTCCGGTTGGAAAAGGAACCACCTGCGTAACTAGGACTCCGGCCCCTTCATCACCCAGTTCGTTTGCCAAGGCATTACTGCCTACGAAAGAAAGTGTCATAAAAATGGAATTCATACCGATATGGCGCGCCCATTTAATAAATGTCGCAGTCGGCTTGTAGGGACCAATAATAATCACAGCTTCCGGTCCGGTGGCACGTAAATCAAGAAGCGCCGTCTTTATCGCGACAGTATTGCGAGGAAATATCCCTGTTCCGATAGCAGAAAGTTTGCGACGCTCAAGAGCAAGAAGGACCCCTTGCAAACCAGCACGACCGAATGAATCATCCTGATAAAGAATGGCGACGCGATTAATTCCGAGATCAGCTGTCAGTCGTTCTACCATCTCCTCGGTTTCTTGATAATACGAAGCCCGAAGATTAATGACTGTCCGGCGTGCATTGCCACGCAGGAACTCTGCACCGGTCATAGGCGCTATGTAAGGTACACCGTGTTCCTCCGCAACAGGTACCGCAGCTTTGGAGGTAGGAGTACCAACTGCGCCGATGAGTGCGAAAACGCCCTCACCAATCAGTCGCTGCGTATTTGTAATTGCCGCTTCTGGTTCGTATGCGTCATCCATTGATCGCAGTTCCAGACGACGTCCGTTAACGCCACCCCGGTCATTAACCTCTTTAAACGCGGAAAGAATGCCAGCCTGCATGCCTTTGCCAAGCTCGCTGGCCGGCCCACTGAAGGCGGCGGATTGCCCAAATACAATACGATTACTGTATACGCCCGGCACAGCGTGTATTTGTTCTTGGGCTTCGCCAGATGCTGCGCTTATCAGTATCGCAACTATTGAAGCGGCAACCACTTTTTTGAGAGACAGTCTGCTTAACACCCGCATTTTTCTAAATTTTTTTGATCATAGTCAGATGATTACGAGCACTGTTGCGTTGATAGCGTAGCTCCGTCATCAGTTGCTTTGCCAGCCTTATTCCTGCTCCACCAATACCGCGGTCTTCAAGCGAACTTTCTACATTAAGCTCCGGCGCTTCTTCTAGCGGATTAAAGGGATGTCCATCATCCAGTATCTCAACAGTTATTGTTTCATCTTCTCTCGAAAATATAATTTCCACTTCATGTTCCTGATCATCATCATGCGCATAGCTGACCACGTTAGTGAAGATTTCCTCTAAGGAAAGTTGTGTGTGAAACAATGCTTCAGCGGGGAAATTCTGCTGTTCACAAAATTCCTCCAGCGCTACTGCGATCGTGTGGATTTCTTCCATCCGATTGGGAACGATCAACGTACGTGAAACTTGCATCCTACTGTCTTTGCCCATTATGTGGTTCGCAGAACAAGACACGTTATATCGTCAGATTGCGGATTTTCACCAGTGAATTCTTTGACCTTGCTGAATACCACATTCGTAACTTCCTCGGCATCTTTGAAAGTGCCGTCTTGGAGAATTTGGCAAAACCTGTCCATTTCGAATAATTCCTTATTTTCTTTTTCGGCTTCCACTACTCCGTCAGTGTAAAACACAATCGTGGAGCCCGGCTCAAGGGCGACTGTATTTTCCTGATATTTGAAATTTTGCATCACACCCAGAGCGACTCCGCCCGTTGACTCTAATAGTTCAGTTGTCAGATCCGGTTTGACAATGACTGGCGGATTATGTCCGCCGTTTGCGTACACGAGTTTTTTCGTTTCAGGATCGTAAATGCCATATAACAGGGTTACGAATGTCATGGCATCGTTTTCATCCGACAACATCGTATTTACCTGTTCCACCACAGCGGCTGGAGAATCGGAGATTGCTGCGCAAGCCTTCAGCAGTGTGCGACTGGCCATCATGAACATTGCTGCGGGCACTCCTTTGCCCGACACATCAGCTATTGCAACGCCAACCCGGCCATCATTAAATTCATAAACATCGAAAAAGTCACCGCCTACGGAAAGAGCCGGAACCATGCTTGCGTACAGATCAAATGCTTGAGAAACCGGAAAGGATTTTGGAAGAATGTCCTGCTGCATCTTCCGTGCCACGTCAAGCTCGTTCTGGAGAGCTACAAGTTGGTCGCGTGCACTCAGTGCGTTACGCCAGAGAGTAAGGTTTTCAATCGTACGTTCGATTGTAATCTTCAGGTCAATGAAGTCTATCGGCTTGGTAACGAAGTCGAATGCCCCACGATTCATAGCAGTCCGTATGTTTTCCATATCGCCGTATGCGGAGACCATTACGGCACGAACATCAGGGTTTACCTCCGGTATCTTTCCCAACAATGTCAACCCGTCCATAACGGGCATGTTGATATCAGACAGTACAATATCAAACCCGCCGTCTTTGCGTAGACGTTCGAGGGCTTCCACACCATTGTGTGCAAATTCGAATTCGTAACGGCCACGGCGAACTTCACGCCGCATTCTCTGCAGCATAAGCTGTTCTAAATCTATCTCATCATCGACAACCAAAATTCGGATTTTGCCGTCGTCCATTTAGAACCTACCTTGCCATTTAGGGCTATTAAATTGGTAATTATATACCTGATTACACGAAGTTATGTATAGGGGATCACATGCTTGACTCGCCAAAATATCTGGTACGATACTAACAAATCCACAGAAAAATAGTCGTTTTATGGCAAACGCACGAAGCAAAAACTTTCGCAAAGACATTTCCATCATCGAACTGTTCCAGCTCAGAATTTTTATGTTCTCTGCCCATAGTGGCGCATCCTGCTGATGTCTGTTTGGTGAATTTAAATGAACCGTATGTGCTGCTTTTTTTTCAGAACTTCCGTACACCAGATTTGAATATAGCTCTTGTGGTTGGTACGCTACATGGCGTGTCCGAACTGGTGTGCAAACCTTCGGTTTTCTTGCAGACACCAATTACTCTGGAACCGTTAGATGAACAGTCGGAATAAACACTATCCAGTTAATGCGATCTGCCCGTTTTTTTCCTGTTGTCTTGTTTTTGTATACGTTCTGGCGCTGATTGGTGTTGCCCACGCAAAAACTATTGACGAGGCAAAGATGGCCTATACGCAGGGGCGATTCGCCGAGGCGGCCCGGGTCGGTGAAAGCCTCGGAACTTCACAAGGGTTTGTGCTCTCCGCAAAGTCGCTGTCAGTTCACGCCAACTACATCGCCAAAAAAGGCGAGAAGAAAGAATTGCTTGAGCAGGCCGTAACGCTGGCGAGAAAGGCGGTTACCTCCGACCCCAACAACGCGGATGCCCATCTGCAGCTGGCGCGTGCTATCGGACGGCGCGCGGAGACTGTCGGGGTGTTCGAAGCAGCGGGCCAGGTGGAAAAAATACGCGAATCAACGGAAAATGCGCTTCGAATTAATCCCGAATTGCCTGCAGCGCATCTCAGCCTGGGGCGATGGCATTCGGAATTGATTGGCGCAATGGGTTCGTTCATAGCCCGCACAGTTTACGGTGCGCGGAAAAAGGATGCCATTGCCTCCTTCGAAAGGGCTCTTGCTCTTGCTCCCAATGCGAAAAGTGTGCCCCTGCAATACGCACTCGGCTTGCTGGCGCTGGATAATTTCCAATACCGGAAGAAGGCGCGGGACTTGCTGATGCGCTCCATTGGGTTGCCGGCTAAGGACGCTTACGAACGGATACTCCACGCCGAAGCGGTCGCGGCCCTCAATAGCCTCAATGAATCCGAAGATGACGATGAGGATGACGATGACGACTACTGACAGCTTGCCACGCCTCCCGGAACCGAGATGCCAGGGCTGTTTTACGCCTTTCTGAAGCGCCAGCCGTACATGATACGTCCATAAAAGTTAAACCACTTCCTTGCTTCGGAATCCTGAAACGGATAGTCCGCTCCGATTTGTCTCGCCGCAGCGAGGCCGGAAACAAAACATGTCTCTTGACTGTTGATCAGAGTGTGGGCACCACAGTGCCAGGTCCTTTTCCTTCCCTGAACGAAACCAAACAGATAAACAAGAAAGGCTATGTGAAACACATCGTGTACGATATGCTGAAACCACCATTTCTTTACGATTTTTTCTTCGTTGATACGACTGATCGGGTTGTAGGTCACTAGGCACGGTTTGTCCGATTTCTTTGCCCAGGGTTGCTGATTGTGCATGATGTAGGTGATTTCATAGTTATCTGGTCTCACACCATACTGTTCAATGTAGTTGCTCCGGGTCTCGAGGGGTTTGACGGCGTTGTCCGGGAGAACCGAGGCGTCCGAATGGACAACCGTATGGTTGTGCAATTCGCTCTCGTAACGAATCGAAGAAAGAAGAAAGCTTTCCAAGAAAGTCGGATTGTCAAGAATCATTAATGTCTGGTTCGCGTTGCACGCAAAGACCACATCGTCAAATGTCTCCGTGGTTCCGTTCTCATCTTCAATGACCACACCGGATGTGTGCCGATACACTTTTCTCACGGGCCTGTTAAGGTATATCTTGTCCCGAAATCCAGCAGACATTTCCTCGTATATACGCCGCGTACCCATATCCCATGTTTGCATTGGTGTTGCGGTCTCTATATCAAAAAACTCAAGGTATCGGGCAAACAGGGACGCGGGCATGTCGAACACATTTGTTGCCATCAGGAAATTGACGAACATCGGCTTCAGAACCTTGTACCTGAAGTCTCCGGAGAACCTGCCCCAGTTGAGGACCGCACCCATGCTGATGTAGTTAAATGGATTGAGAGCATTGAGCAATCGGGATCTGGAGTGGTTAAGCTGACCGAACCATTTGAGACGCTTAAGGAGCTTCTGGAACTTGGCGATTTCCGGTTGCAGCTGCCTCCTGATGTCTGAGTCGAAATCGTGTGCATAGATTTCGCCACGGTACTTTACGCTGTAGTTGAATTTGGTGTCTAGCAGGTCAATACCGTGCTGCTGCATGAACAGCACCATATGGTGGTATGCCGATGGAATGCACGCGGTAACGGAAATATCGAACGGGATCGAGGTTCCATCTTTTTGAGGCATGTCAGCTGTTATGGCGTTACCACCAAGCTGAGACTGGGCTTCAAAAATTCGGAACTCGAACAGATCGGGGTGTTTGTGCAAAGCCCAAGCCACCCCCAACCCGGATACTCCACCACCGATAATTGCAACTTTTCTCATTTTTCCAGTGTTCCTCGTTTCGTTCATAGCCGGCACCATAGCCTCTTAATGTACTTGCCCATTATAGGACCCGGTCAACCGGGTGTAACGCAAGGATGAACAGAAATTAGGAGGAAGCCCAATGAGCACGGATGCGCCAACGTATTCAGGGATCATAGTGCATTAGATGGGCAGTTCGTGTTTCTGTTCGGCGATATGGAATTTAAGCTTTTTGTTCGGCTTCATTGATGGAAACGAGTTGATCCCAAGTTTATAGTCTTCGGGGTATACGCGAAGAGTAAAGTAATGCGCTATGATCAACAGGTTAACAGCCATATGCAGGGTCATCCATCGGGCGCCAAGGCACGTGTGCGGGCCCAGTCCGTATGGGGCGTATCCGGGGTTTCTATGCTCGTTGCGAGGCGGCAAATAGCGGTCGATATCAAATGAAAAGGGATCCGGGAAGGAATCTTCCATATAGTGCGGGGCGGTTTGTGCAATGGTTACTCTGGCCCCCCGGGGTATTTCGTAGCCCTCGACCGTGAACGTATTCACGACGCCACGCATAGACATTGGAACAACCGGGTACACCCGAAGGCATTCATTGATGAAGCGATCGGTGATTTCTATATTGGCGGGAGTGAAGTCTTTGCCGGTTGGATCACCGTTTGAAAACAGTGCGTCGGCTTCACTTCGAATTTTGTCGTAAAGCTCAGGTTGTGACGCCATGGCATAAAGGGCGAAGTTAAAGCCATCACCCAGGTACATGCTGGCAAGCACCACTGCCGATAGAGCGAAACTCAGATTCGACTCGGGCATCAAGAGCGGGTAGTTCGCATTGAGGCTTAGCAGATCATCCACAAAGTTTCGCGGACAACCGGCCCGTTGGGCTGCTGTATGGACACTTTGTACCCGCTCTATCAAAGTGCCTATTGCCTTGGCCCTGCGTTTCATTCCCGGTGTTTCCAGCATGAATTTTGGCAGGATGTTTAAGAGATGGGTGGTGAGTGCCCGCTCCTTGTAGGCAATTATATCGTCCATGATATCCTGCGTTTCAATGTTAAGGGATAAAGGTGACATCTGAGCGTTAATCATTTTTCGGCACAGGTCCCTTGCAGGATAGCTTTCCCCCACTTTCCAATTTGCCATGTATTCGCGAGCCTTACTGTAGACCACATCCAGCTGTCCTTCCAGTCTCCCACGGGAGTAGGCTGGAGTCATGGTTTTTCGATACCGGAAATGGTCCGCGCCATCCAGGGCAGGTAATATGCCTACCGCCCCATACACTTTCTCAAAGTCGCCAAAGAGGTTCTTGGATGTCAGGTACTTCCGTCCGTGTCGACGTATCCAGCGGTTTATTTCTGGTCCGGAAAGAAAAATATTCGGCTTTGAAAAAGGAGGAGCGATCTCAAAAACTGGGCCGTACTCCTTTGTCAAATCTGCAAAAAGAGCTGGGAGGTTCCCACCACGAGTATGTGGATTAAGCAGTAGCCGATGAAGTGAAACGCGCGGGATTTTTTTGCCAAGATGAGAACTTGTAAGCAGCGGATTATTGATGTTCTGTTCGACCGCGTCCGCCATTGAACGACCGATGAGGTCCATCCTGCAGAGAAGCTTGATCCGTTCTTCCGCCTTTTTGTCGAGCTTAAATATGAGGGGAAAGATATCGCATGCTTCTATCAGGCAAATGATGATAATGTCTCGCGGATATGGAATATCGTCTGAAAAGATGTCTTTGCCGATCCTGGTTCTAATGAACTGACCTATAATTCCATTATCGGAGTCGCCGTTTGTGGTCCCATATAGTTTGTCAGGTGCAACTGTCCAAAAATCACCCTGATGATGTTCCAGAATTTCCAGCTCGACCAGGTTCTCTAACGTCAAATCAATGATTGTTTCCGCATGGTGGATGAGCTTTTCAATCCAGTATTGGGCGTTGTGCCGAACCGGCTCATCGACGATTTCCTTGAGAATTAGGTCCAAGCTGGGGTTGCCCGTTTCTGTTGGATCCAGAATGTGGAGTGACTCTACGTCTGTGTCGATACGCAGAAGGAGGGAAAGTTCCGCGAGTGCTGCACCGATGATAACGCAGTTCATTTTCTGAGCGGGTATTTGGTAAAAATAGCCACTCTCCTCGTCAAGGAGCATCAATATGAACTCGTCGAGCAAGCTCAGTGGCTGGCCTGTACCGCCCTCAATAGGATCATTCATCAGCCGTCGCCTCCTTCAATCTGAACCTGTGACGCGGTTCGGATTCCAGAGCACCCGCGTAACTTGATCAGTCGAAAATGACTGCAGGAAATTGTAATGACGACAATCATAGTCCGTATCATAAAAATTATATATTCCAGCCAAGATATAATCAAATCCTGTGGAGAAGGGGTAGGGCCGCAGCCGAGCGGATTGGACCGCGGCTGGCGGCTTGCCGACACGGTCGCCGCCAACCCGCATCGTGCTTGCGTGGGAACCCGATTGCTTTACTGGGGTCAACCCGGTTTACGCGCCTTGTGGTAGTACATGGGCGTAACAATTCCCAGACGTCCTGCGGCCACGAGGCTGTCGGCCACGATATTGATAATTTCCCGTGCCTCGGACGACCCCTTGGGTACGGCGCGTACGCCTTCCAGAATACGCAGAGCCACCGCGGCGATTTTGCGGCCAAGGGCCGTTCTAGAGAGACTCCTCAGATTCAGGCTGCCGCTTTCCAGCGGTTGATACCACGGCGTCTTGGGGTCGGCGTCAAGAGCGCGGTCACGCGCCTCGACAAGTTCGAAACCGACTGCCTGCAGGCTGTCGGTTACCTCTGTGAATGAAGCGATTTGCGGGAGAGCGGAGACGTATTCGTTTATTTCCTTGAGTTCCCGGTGCTTGGGGTTTCCGTCGTCGTAAAGCGGGGTCATGCACACGTCGTAGCCGACGAAGACCGCGCCGGGCCGCAATACGCGGAATATCTCGGCATAGACCGCGGCTTTATCCGGCGCATGACATATGGCCTCGATATGGTAAGCCGCGTCGAAGCTTCCGTCTTCCGCCGGTATATTCAGGAAATCGCCGTGCAGGATGCTGCAGAGGTGGTCCAGGCCAGCCTTGCTGTTATACACAGAGCACTTCCCGAGCTGATATTCGTTGATGTTGAGGCCCACGATCGAAGCGCCGAACTTTCTTGCGAGGGAGCGTTGGGGTCCTCCCACGCCGCATCCGACATCAAGCACCTTCATGCCCGGCCTCAATCCAATGGCTTCGCCGAGAAAATACTCATGGTTGGCAATGGATTCCTCGAGAGACACCCCCGGTTCCATCAGTGCGAAGTGAATCGACTGTCCCCATCCTTGCTCGCAGAATTCGGTAATGAGGTTGTAAAACGCCGTTACCGTGCTGGCGTACTCTTCCTTGCTCAGCCCCTGGCTTCTGCGGTACTTCGACAGCCTCTCCACCGTGTCCTCCGGCTGAACTGCCTTCGAAATCGTGTTATGGAAGTCATTTGCCACTTGTGTTCCCCTATGTGGAATCTTCTATATGGAAGATTCCTTATCATCTTTATGACTTTTCTTCTAAATCTTCGGAAACCATCTTATCCAATCTCCGTAAGGGGGTCAAAAACATCCTCTGGGTCGCCAAACCCGTTTTTTTTTCAGAACCTCAATAAAACCAGGTTTGAATATAATTCCGGTTCAAGACCCGGAACGCGGGAATTTAGGTTACTATATTCTTAGGTAAAAGGCTGACGCACTAGCATCATGTTGTTCGAAAAGACCCAGCGCCGGATTATCAAAAATCCGTTCACCGTACCCGGTGAGGATGGCAGGAGCGTTCCGGCCTTCCTCCTCCCAGCGGTTTTCGCGGTGGTACTGGGGGTGGTTGTTTCGCTGCTCCCGACCGTAGCGTACCCGGCCGGGTTCGCCGACGAGGTTGATATCTCCGGGCGCCTCTCGACGGAGACTTGGCTGTATCCCCAAAGCGCTGCGTATCCCGACCAGCGTTCGTATGCTGGTGGCCTTGCGCTTGAGACAACGTTCTATGTTGAGAACGAGCAAGGCACAAGCATAACAGTAACACCCTTTTTGCGGTACGATGCCGGGGACCCGAACCGCACATACGGTGATTTCCGGGAGGCCTATCTACTGATGTACGGTGATGCCGGCGACGGCGAATGGGAATTGCGTCTGGGCATCGATCGGGTATTTTGGGGCGTCGTGGAGTTGCGTTCTTTGGTGGACATCATCAACCAGACCGATGTCATTGAACACCCGAACGAAAAGATAAAGATGGGTCAGCCAATGGCTCATTTCACCTGGTCAGGTGACTGGGGAGCGCTGGAATTATTCGCGATGACATGGCACCGTGCGCGCATCTATCCGGGCTCGCGTGGTCGCCAGCGGTATGAGTTCATTGTGGACCAGGATATGATTTCATACGAATCCGGCGCGAAAAAGTGGCATATTGATCTTGCCAGCCGGTACAGTGGCTTATTCGGACCGCTCGAAATTGGTCTCAGCCTGTTCAACGGTACGAACCGAGAGCCCACCCTTTTGCCGATATTTCTCGACTCCGGATTGGTCTTGGCCCCACATTACGAAAAGATTCGCCAATTCGGTGTGGATGCACAGCTTACCAGAGGCTCCCTGCTGCTCAAGCTGGAAGCCATCTACCGCGCTGGTGCAAAGAACAGCAGGTTTATTCAGCACCTCAATACTTTAGAGGAAGAAGACTACGCGGCTTTTATCTTGGGTAGCGAGTACACATTCTATTCCATATGGGGCTCGAACTCTGATCTGGTTCTGTTTGCCGAATGGGCTTACGATGGACGTGGCCGGTGGGCAACCAATGCATTCGAGAACGACCTGTTCATTGCTGCGCGTCTCGGATTGAACGATCCGCAGAGCACCGAATTTGTCCTCAGCGTTTTGGGTTCCCTCAACAAGAGCAGTCGCGTCATTGCAGGTGAGTTCAAGCGTCGCCTTTCTTCGGACAACTGGTTTCTGCATATTGAAACCTCAGCTTTCTTGGATATCGACGAAGAGGACTTCATATACTATGTGCGGCGCGACAGCTACATAAGGGTCAATTTGGCCTACAGTTTCTGAATCGGTCCAGGACCCAAAAACAATTGGCAATGACTTTTTGGTGCTTACCTTGTCAGAGTTGCCGAGAACGGCCCTTAGCCGCAAAATCACCTCGGCGGCCCTGCATGTTCTGGAAGGCTTACGCGTCATACCCAGGGGATCGTTCGAGGTACAGAAAATTCTCAATATTGCGGCCGACAGCCTCGTGGCCGCAGAGCGTCTGGGGATTTTTACGCCCATGTACTACCCAAGGCGCGCAAACCGGGTTGACCCGTACAGTAATCGGGTTCCCACGCAAGCACGATGCGGGTTGGCGGCGACCCGGGCGCCACTCGATGTTGAACAGCACCTGTAAGTCTATATGGAATCGAGGTGAAGTCGGACAATCAGGCCCCCGCTTGGCCATGCCTCCATACACCGGATTTGACTATATCTCCGGTTTTGTTTATATCCATTAGCAGGAGTAATCAATGATTCGGTTTTCAATCCCACGCACAATATTTGCAGTCCTCGGGAGCTTTCTTGCAATTTGTTTCTGGCCGTCTGAGTCGTATTCAGATCTCCTGAGTGGTACCGCTGAGGAAGCGGGTCTCAGAGTTGCGACAGAATCTCGTGAGAACCAGAAGGGTTTCGGCAATTTCACCGCAAGCCTGACCATGACGCTGCGCAACAAACAGGGCAAAGAAACCCAGCGCTCACTCCGCCTCAAGGTCATGGAAGTCCAGGAGGAAGGCGATCGAACCCTCTTTGTGTTTGACCACCCACGGGATGTCAAAGGAACCGCCTTTCTCGTCCACGCTCACAAGACCGGCCCAGACAAACAGTGGCTCTATCTTCCCGCCCTGAAGCGGGTGAAAGGCATCAGCGCCTCAAAACAGTCCGGCTCTTTCATGGGCAGCGAATTCTCCTACGAGGACATGGGAGCGGTTGAGGTCGGGAAATTTACTCACCGGTTCCTTCGCGAAGAACCCTGCGGTGATCTCAAGTGTCTGGTTCTGGAGCGTATCCCGAAAAGCCAGGATTCCGGGTACTCACGCCAGGTGGTTTGGCTCGACCGGGAGGAACTTCGAACAATTCAAATCCACTACTTCGACCGCAGAAATGAGCACATCAAGACGATGGTCGTGGAGGGGTATGCGAAATACCTTGATCGATTTTGGCGGAGCAGCACGATAACGATGACAAATCTGCTGACGGGCAAGAGTACCGTGCTGTTATGGTCAGACTACAAATTCGGGACCGATCTCGACACCAAGGACTTTACCAAAACAGCACTAAAGCGGATACGGTAGAGAGAATTTCCGGACTGTCCCGTCCGGTTTACCGCCCGCCGGAGTGGCCACAGCCGAAATTGGGTGAATGTACTACGCGACGAACGGAGAACTTCCGTAAGTTGGATTGATCAAACCCATGAAAAACAGCGGAATACCGATGTCCTCGACCATTCCTACAACCCATGACCCAGAGAGTGGGGGCGTGGCCCTTAGCCCCGGGCGCAAGCCAAATTCCCTGTTTTGGCAATAATGGAATTGCTGAGAGAGATAGAGTCACGTCTGGGCAGCTGGGTCATCATGCTGCGGTGGCCGATCATCGTCGCTGCCATTGTCTTGACCGGGATTGCAACAAGCGGCACGTTGTTGCTTGAGTTCTCGACCGACCACCGCGTCTACTTTTCCAAAGATAACCCCCAGCTCCTTGCATACCAGACGATGGAGGACACATACGGCAAGAGGGACAACGTCTTTTTTGCCATCGTGCCGGAGGACCGAGACGCCACCTCGGCTCTCGCCCTTGAAGCTACAGAGTGGCTCACCGAACAGGCTTGGCAGATTCCATTCGCAAGCCGCGTCGATTCCATTACCAACTTTCAGCATACCACAGCCGACGGCGACGAGGTACTGGTGCGTGAGCTGGTGGACGAGAGTGTCTACAGTGATGCCGAAGAGCGGTCACGGATTCGCGAAATCGCCTTGGCGGAACCGATTCTCGCAGGGCGCCTCCTGGCACGCGACGGCGGTGTTTCGGGAATAAACGTCACATTGCAGTTGCCGGGCGAGGACCAAATGCGCGAAGGTGCAGAGGTTGCTGAGCATTCACGGAAACTTGCGAATGAGTTTCGGGAGCGTTTCCCCGGCATTGATGTATTGTTGGCTGGAATGGTGATTTTTAACCAAGCCTTTATGGATGTATCGCTGGATGATCTCAAGACGCTCATCCCGGTGAGTTTCTTGGTAATGGCGTTGATGCTCCTGCTACTGACGCGGGGATTTTCAGGAACGTTCGCAATAATGCTCGTTGTGGTGATGTCGGTAATGACCGCTGTGGGTATCGGGGGCTGGGTAGGGCTTCCAATGACATCACCTTCGGCGGTTGCCCCGGTCGTCGTGCTGACAGTGGCTATTGCCAACTGCGTTCACATCTATTCCGCCGTTCTCAACTACATGCATGATGCGGCGTCTGGCACGTCTGAGAATCGCGGCAGCAGGACTAGGCAGGATGCGATTGTCGAGTCGATGCGGGTGAACCTTCAGCCGGTTTTCCTGTCGAGCCTAACCACCACGCTCGGCTTTCTGAGCTTGAACTTCTCCGATTCGCCCCCTTTCCGTCATTTGGGTAGCTTCGTTGCATTTGGGGTTGGTGCGGCATTCGTGCTGTCCGTAACTTTGCTGCCAGCATTGCTCTCGCTGCTGCCGGTTCGGGTACGCGCATCCCTGACCCGAGAGAGTTCTGTGATAACCATGTTCGGCAAGTTCGTGGTACGCCGAAGCCGGCAATTGCTCTGGGGTTCCGGGCTGATCGTGGCAGTGCTCGTGGCATCGATTTTCCAGAACGAGCTAAACGATGTCTTCCTCCACTACTTTGACGAGAGCGTCGAATTCCGAAAAGACTCTGAATTCATCGTGAATAATCTCACCGGTTTGTATGCCATGGAGTACTCGCTTCCATCGCGTTCCCTGGGTGGGGTCAGCGACCCGGAGCATCTCTCTGATGTCGAAGCGTTTGCCGAGTGGTACAGGGGGCAGCCCGAAACGATACACGTAAATGTCATCACCGATATCTTCCGACGGCTAAACAAGAGCATGAACGGAGACGATCCCGCCTATTACCGGCTACCCGCAAACCGGGAGCTCGCTGCGCAGTACCTGCTTCTCTACGAGATCTCTTTGCCCTACGGTCTTGATCTGAACAATCAGATCGACGTCGACAAGTCAGCCACCCGGATGATAGTGAGAACGCAGACGCTTTCATCAAACGAAGTGATCGCGCTTGATCAGCGCGCACTGAAATGGCTCGAAGACCATGCGCCGAATATTGCCGGTACGATGAGCTCCGGCACCACGTTGATGTTTTCCAATCTCGGCCGCCGAAATATCATCTCCATGCTCGTCGGAACCACACTCGCCCTCGTTGGAATTTCCTTCATCCTCATCTTCGGATTGCGATCATTGCGACTCGGAATCACGAGCATGGTCCCAAACCTGATTCCCGGGGCATTGGGCTTCGGTATATGGGGCTTGACAGTTGGAGAAGTGGGAGTATCGCTTTCGATGGTAACGGCCATGACGTTGGGTATTGTGGTCGACGATACCGTCCATTTTCTCAGCAGGTACCAGCGGACCCGACGTGAACTTGCTTGCACCTCTTCTGACGCTGTACTGGCCGCCTTCCGAACCGTGGGTCAGGCACTGCTTACGACCTCGCTTGTACTCGTGGCAGGCTTTGTCGTGGTGAGTTTTTCCAATTTCGAACTCAATTCAGCGATGGGCAAGCTCACAGCGCTTGTAATCACTTTGGCTCTGATGGCCGATTTCTTTCTCCTTCCGCCGCTTCTCATGAAGTTCGACGCGAATGCCGACGGCGCCCTGCCTCCTCTGAATTCTTGAGAGTTTATTACCCTCTCGTTCTGCCTCGCTCGCTTCTTATAAGCGAGATGGCTTCCTCGGTGGAAATATTCGCTTTTACAGAAGGAACATCCAGAGGAGAAGTGGTTGCTTGTTCCGGCACCAGCGCGTATGTCCTGCCGTCTCTTCGACGTATCAATACTTTTCCGGTTGACTCTGCTTTATCCAGAACGCTGGATAGCTTTTGTCTAGCTTCCGAGTATGAGTAGATTTCCATCTTATGCCTCCACATTTAAGAGATTAATGCCGAGTTGGTCTGCCGTGTCTTTCATTGCAATATCCAGTGTCAACAAGGGCGCGCGATACCGCACGGCACAATCCAGAAAATACGCGTCGTATGCATATGTATTGGATTTAGCTGCGATGGACATGACGTTTTCCATGTCGATGTGAACGTATCGCAGCGGGATGCGGTCGAAAATCTGCAGGCCTTTCCGGGCTTCCTCAACTTCAATCCGGCCCTGTTTCATCATTGCGGTGAAAGCATTTCCAACTTCCCATGGTATGGAACCGGGGCCGATAAGCTCTTGCCCCGACGTGGCGGAGACAATCGCGTCTTTCTCGGATTCTCCTATGATCACTGCAATAATTGCCGACGTATCAATCACTATATCCAATATTACTACCTCTTAGAACTAGAATTGTACAATTGTCTATAACTATGTCAAGCATTATTGCAGACCTTGAATTTCCTTGTACGGAAGGCAAATTACAAATGGTCCTCACAATCGTGTTTAGAACATTTATTATTTGGCCAAAATTTCCCTGATCTGTTCTGTGAAACCCGGAATCTTTTTAAGTCTGGTTCAAGTGCAAGGTAATTAAATGAATCGGGTGTTTTTGCCTTTTAGAGAGGGGTGAATTAAAATTTCCGCATACTCAAGTCCTAAAAAAGGGAATCGCACATAATGCTTACTTCGTCTCTCACGCAAGAGCAGCGTCTAATTAAGAATCTCGCCTCGGAATTTGCCGAAAAAGAAATCAAGCCGGTTGCCTCTGAAATTGACAAAACTAGCGCTTTTCCCTCAGAAATCGTGGAAAAGCTGTTCGATCTTGGTTTTATGGGTCATTTCGTTGAAGAGCGCTACGGCGGAAGCGGTCTTGATTATCTGTCATACGTGATCGCCCTTGAGGAAATATCCCGGGCCTGTGCTTCAACCGGGGCGATAGTTATGGTTCATAATTCCCTTGCGTGCGCTCCGATTATTGATTTCGGCACCGAAGAGCAGAAGGAAGAATGCCTGTCGCAGATGTCTCGGAGCGCTATAGGATGCTTCGCTCTTAGCGAACCTGAGTCAGGGTCGGATGCGGCCAGCCTAAAGACAACCGCCGTGAGAAAAGACGGGGCTTATATCCTTAACGGAACCAAAAGCTGGATCACAAACGGTCGCGAGGCGAAAGTCGCCGTAGTCTTCGCGAAAACCGATAAAACAAAACGAAGCGGGGGGATAACGGCCTTTATAATTGATCTTGATGCTCCTGGAATCTCTCTTGGAAAATCGGAGAGTAAACTCGGAATAAAGGGAACGAGCACTTCGCAGATTGTCTTTGAGAACTGTGAGGTGCCGGCGAGCCGGGTCCTCGGCAAGGAGGGAGAGGGTTTTAAGGTCGCCATGAAGACGCTTGATGCGGGAAGAATAGGGGTCGCGGCCCAGGCCGTGGGGATAGCCCAGGCGGTTCTTGACTCCTCGACGCGGTATTCCCGGGAAAGGCAGGCTTTCGGTAAGAAGATTTCGGATTTTCAGGGGATACAGTTCATGCTTGCCGACATGGCTACCAGGATCGAGGCTTCAAGGCTGCTTACCTACAAGGCGGCCTTGATGAAAGACCGCGGGGAAAAATACATCAAGCACTCCTCAATGGCTAAGCTCTATGCTTCTGAGACCGCGATGTGGGTGGCGACCAAGGGCATTCAGGTGCACGGAGGAAACGGATATACGACCGATTATCCAGTGGAACGTCACTTCCGCGACGCCAAGATAACGGAGATATATGAAGGAACCTCTGAGATACAAAGGATCGTCATCGCCAGGCAGGTTCTTTCCGAGTCGCTCTAAGGTGGTATAATTCCCCATTCATAACTATTTCAAGCAGAGGCAAAAGCATGTCTGAGTCAAACACAAACACCGTAGGCATCGTAGGGGCGGGAACGATGGGTTCGGGTATAGCCGAACTTGTCGCCTCAGCGGAAAAAAACGTTGTCCTTTTAGATATTGAAAGAGGTATTGCGGAAAGCGCGGTCGGGAAAATAGAAAAGAACCTTGGCAGACTGGCGCGAAGAGGCAAAATCGACGAGGAACAGATCCCCTTGATTGTCTCCAGGATTCACCCGACCGAAGACTACGGCGATTTTAGCGACGCGGATATCGTGATTGAGGCGGCAAGCGAGGATATGGGCCTTAAAAAGGCGGTTTTCGCTAAAATCGAGGAAAACACCGAACAAAGCGCGATTATTGCCACCAATACCTCGACCCTGTCCGTTACTGAGCTTGCCATGAGCACCTCAAGGCCCGAGAGAGTTGTTGGGATTCACTTCTTTAATCCCGCGCCGGTAATGAAGCTGGTCGAGGTAATCAATACCGCGAAGACATCCACCGAGACCCTTGAGCAGGCGATGGAATTCGCGCGGGACCTCGACAAACACCCTGTTGCGGCAAAAGACAGGGCGGGATTCGTTGTAAACAGGATACTGCTTCCGCTGATAAACGAGGCGATTTTTGTGTTTGACGAAGGTATTGCCACGGCGCCGGAGATCGATAACGCCCTGAAACTTGGAGCGAATCATCCCATAGGGCCACTTGCGCTTGCGGACCTTATAGGGCTTGATGTCACCTTGAGCGTACTTAACGTTCTATACACAGAATATGGAGACCCCAAGTTCAGACCCGCTCCGCTGCTTAAGGAGATGGTAAGGGCGGGGCATCTTGGCAGAAAAACGGGAAAAGGTTTTTTTGAATACGGAAGAAGGTAAAGGAGGCATAAATGTACGAGGATCTTTTGTTTGAGAAGGATGATAACGGGGTAGGCGTATTGACGATTAACAGAGAGAGATCTATGAACGTTCTTAATCCTGACACCATAGGCCAGATCCATAAACTTGTAACCGAGCAGCTGCCCGAGGAGAACATAAAGGTGCTGGTTGTCACTGGAGCCGGGAAAAAAGCTTTTGTCGCCGGGGCCGACGTAAGGCAGATGAGTCAAATGACGACGGATGAGTTCAAGGATTACTGTGCCTTGGGCAGAGGAGCTTTTGACTATCTGGAGCAGGCATCTTTCGCGGTTATAGCCGCGATAAACGGATATGCCTTGGGAGGAGGACTTGAACTTGCGCTTGCATGCGATATAAGAGTCGCTTCTGAAAATGCCCGCGTGGGTTTTCCCGAAACCAAGCTTGGTCTTTTTCCCTGCTGGGGAGGAACCCAGAGATCAACCAGGCTTATAGGACCTGGAAGAACCAAGAAACTGATCTTTACCGGGGAGATGGTTGCCGCCGCCGAAGCGTTTGCCCTCGGGCTTGTGGATAAGGTAGTAGAGCAGGAAGAACTTATGGATGAGGTTATGAAAATAGCCCAGCAGATCGCGAGCAACAGTCCGCTTGCCGTCAGTTACGCCAAAAAAGCGATAAATCAGGGATCCGAGACGGGACTTTCCGAAGGACTCGCGTACGAGATGGAAACGGGATTCGAGTGTTTTGATTCTTATGACAGGGTTGAGGGAATGAGTGCGTTTGTCGAGAAGAGGACGGCTGAGTTCAAAGGAGAGTAGCAATGGAAAAAATCGTGCTTTCAGAGCCTCTTAGAACCGCGATAGGGACGTTTGGAGGAATGCTTAAGGATGTCTCGGCGATCGATCTTGGGACGACGGTCGTCAAAGAGATCATAAACAGAACGGCTGTACCGCCAGAACAAATAGATGACTGCATAATGGGCAACATACTCGGGGCGGGGCTGGGTCAGAATCCGGCAAGACAGGTATCGGTTAATTCCGGACTAAGAGTCGAAACCCCCGCGATCACCATTAACAGGGTGTGCGGTTCGGGCCTTCAGTCCGTTGTAAGTGCCGCCCAGGCCATAAAATCAGGTGACTGCGAATGCGTTGTGGCGGGAGGTATGGAGAATATGAGCACGGCTCCCTTCTATCTTAGGAAAGCCAGGTGGGGATACAAGATGTCAACGCCTTCCGATGAACTTGTAGACGGAATGCTGTGTGACGCGCTTTGGGACGCGTTTAACGACTACCACATGGGCGTTACGGCCGAGAACCTCGCGGAGAAATATGAAATATCAAGGGAGAGCCAGGACGAGTTCGCTTACTCGAGCCAGGTGAAGGCCAAAGCCGCAGTGGAAAGCGGGAAATTCACCTCACAGATTGTTCCGGTGTCCGTTCCTGGGAGAAGGGGCAGCTTTGTTCAGTTTGACACTGACGAGCACCCGAGGCCAGACGTTACGCTTGAGAAGATCTCGGAGTTAAGACCGGTTTTCAGGAAAGACGGTACGGTAACTGCGGCGAACTCCTCGGGTATTAACGATGGCGCTGCTGCCTTGATCGTAACGTCGGAGAGCAAGGCGGAGAAACTGGGCCTGAATCCCCTCGCGTCGATTAAATCCTACGCGATTTCCGGCGTTGATCCCTCGATCATGGGAATCGGTCCGGTTCCGGCAATGCGCATGGCTCTTGACAGGGCCGAGCTCGGAATTGACGATATCGATCTGGTTGAACTCAATGAAGCCTTCGCGGCGCAGTCCCTCGCAGTACTGAGCGATTTTCCCATTGCGGGGGAGAAGTTAAACGTAAACGGCGGAGCTATAGCCCTCGGGCACCCGGTGGGGGCCACGGGAGCCGTACTGCTTGTGAAACTCCTTCATGAGTTTGAGAATGTTCGCCCCGGAGGATACGGGATGGTTTCTTTGTGCATGGGGGGCGGTATGGGTATAGCAATGGTTGTCGAAAAGATGTAAACTCAGACAATCTGATTCCAGACCGTAAATGACACTGTCTAAGGATAGTGGATTGGTTTAACTAAGATCTTGATATGAGCGAAAAAGCCAAAATAGAAGTCATGAATGACGGGCCGCTGATTGTAAGCAACCTGCGGTCACTTGAAGGTGGGGACGGTGAAGAGCTTGCCGTAAAAAAGAAAATCGCTCTTTGCCGCTGCGGAGCTTCTGGGAACAAGCCGTTTTGTGACGGCTCCCATAAAGGGGCGGGTTTTAAGAGCAGTCTTTCCCCTGCGGAGTCCTCTGCCCCCGGCAAGGAAGGGGATGCGGTTGTAAGGTCTCTTGGGGACGGTCCCTACGAAGTTTGCGGGGATACTGACCTTTGCGTTGAGGATGATTTGGGACTCTCTGCGGATGACCCTTACTACCTCTGCCGCTGCGGAGCCTCTGAGAACAAGCCGTTTTGCGACGGTTCGCACAAACGGATCGGCTTCACTGACAAGTAGCTTAAAAATCCGGAGAACATAAAAAATGGTTAAGACTTTATCAACTATGATTCCCTTGGGGAGCGAGGCTCCTGATTTCCGCTTGCCGGATGTCGTAAGCGGAAGCGAGCTGTCGCTTGGTGACCTTAAGTCGGATGTGGCTACGGTGCTTATGTTCATATGCAACCACTGTCCTTACGTAAAGCATCTGCAGGATGGACTGGTAGAAGTTGCCGACGAGTACATCCCCAAAGGGGTTTCCTTTGTAGCAATAAATTCAAACGACGTTGAGAACTACCCTGATGATTCTCCCGAGAAAATGAAGGAAGTCGCTGAGGAAAAGGGATATAAGTTTCCTTACCTGTTTGATGAGACCCAGGAAGTTGCCAAGGCCTATGATGCCGCCTGCACTCCTGACTTTTTCGTTTACGACCGGGCCCTTAAGTGTGTTTACAGGGGACAGTTTGACGACTCAAGACCCGGAAACGGAAAACCGGTTACTGGAAAAGATATGAGAATGGCACTCGACTCCATTGTAGCGGGCGAAGCGGTTGACTGGGAGCAGATTCCGAGCATCGGGTGCAACATAAAATGGAAATAGTGGGTTTTTCCCGCCACGGGGAATTGCCCAAAATTCCATTCTCTCGTTCGGTGAATATCATCGGGTGTAATCATGAAACCGAAGGCGGATAACAACGGATATTCAGAGTCTGAAGATTTCATAAGGGCCAGGATAAGGAGTGATCTCGAATCCGGCATCAAAAAGCCCGTTACCCGTTTTCCGCCCGAGCCCAACGGATACCTCCATATCGGCCATGCGAAATCCATATGTCTTAATTTCGGTATCGCCGAGGAATTCGGCGGAGAGTGCAACCTCCGCTTTGACGACACCAATCCCTCAAAGGAAGACATCGAGTATGAAGAGGCCATAAAAGAGGATGTCAGATGGCTGGGGTTTGACTGGGAAGACAGAATTTATTACGCCTCGGACTATTTCGAGCAGCTCTATGAATACGCCCTGCAACTGATAGGTGAGGGGAAAGCCTACGTGGATGACCTGAGCGCTGAGGAAATAAGAGAATACAGGGGAACGCTTTCAGAACCCGGGAGGGAGAGTCCTTCAAGGGAAAGATCGGTTGAAGAGAATCTGAGACTTTTCCAAGCGATGAGGAACGGGGATTTCGACGATGGACAGTATGTTCTGCGGGCCAAAATAGACATGGCTTCTGGCAACATGAACATGCGCGATCCGGTCATGTACCGGATAATGAAAAAGTCCCATCCCCGCACCAAGGATTCCTGGTCTATTTATCCGATGTATGACTGGGCGCACGGACAGAGTGATTCAATTGAGGGCATCACCCATTCACTCTGTACTCTTGAGTTTGAGGATCACCGGCCTCTTTACGACTGGTTTATCGCCCAGCTCGGCATATTCCATTCCCGGCAGATAGAGTTTGCCAGGCTTAACCTCAGTTACACGGTTCTTAGCAAAAGAAACCTCATGAAGCTTGTTTCCGAGGGGTTCGTAAGCGGCTGGGATGACCCCAGGATGCCCACAATCTCGGGGCTGCGCAGAAGGGGATACACGCCTGAGTCGATAAAGGATTTCTGCCGAAAAATAGGCATCACGAAACAGGACAGCGTTATAGACATGGAGCTTCTCGAACACAGCGTCAGGGAAGACCTTAACAGGAGGGCGCAAAGGATGATGGTGGTGCTTGACCCGCTGAAAGTGGTGATAGTCAATTATCCCGAGGGCAAAGAAGAGGAACTCGACGCGGTAAACAACCCGGAAGACCCCTCCATGGGAAAAAGGAAGGTGCCGTTTTCAAGGGAGCTTTTCATTGAAAGAGATGATTTCATGGAAGATCCGCCGAAAAAGTTCTACAGGCTCTCCCCAGGTTCCGAAGTGCGCCTGCGCTATGCTTACATAGTAAGGTGCGTGGGCTTTGAGCGCGACCCGGCAACCGGTGAAGTAACCGAGGTTCACTGTGAATACGACCCTGACACAAGAGGCGGGAGCGCGCCTGATGGAAGGAAAGTAAGAGGCACTATACACTGGGTCAGCGCGAAAAGCGCTTCGAGGGTGACCGTCAGGCTCTACGACAGACTTTTTACCGTTCCCAACCCAATGGCTGATAAGCAAAGAGAGTTTACCGAGTTCCTGAATCCGGATTCCCTCCGGATACTTGAGAACTGCGCGGCCGAACCGGCTCTTGGGGACTGTGCCGGGGATATTAACTGCCAGTTTGAAAGGAAGGGATATTTCGTACTTGATTCCGTTGATTCGGTGTCCGGCGCGCCAGTTTTTAACAGGACGGTTTCCCTGAGGGATTCGTGGAGCCGTCAATCGGGCGGTAAAGTGGGTTAATTTAAGCTTCCGCGTGGATGGAGAAAAATTATGAGCTGGGAAATCGAAAGAACAGGCGACGTTGCGGTCGTGCACATGAACTCAAATTTGATGAACGTCATGAACGAGGATTTTTTCAGCGATCTCGACGAGGCTTTTGCGACGCTTGAAAGCGCCCATACAGAAAGCCCCGTGGTACTTACTTCATCACAGAGAGCTTTTTCCGCGGGTCTTGACCTTAAGTACCACCTTTCGCTTTTTTCTAACGGAGATGAAGAGGAGATTTGGCAGTGGTACAAGCGTTTTCGCGGGGCTCTGCTTCGGGTTTTCACTTATGAAAGACCGGTTGTGGCGGCGGTAAACGGCCATGCGATAGCCGGTGGACTCATACTCGCGCTTTGCTGCGATTACAGGGTATGCGTTGATTCAGGGGTAAGGTTCGGCCTTAATGAAATCACCATAGGTTTTCCCGTTCCCTCGGCCATAGCTCAGATCGTGCTTTACGTGCTGGGTACGGCAATTGCGCAGCAAGTCATGACAACCGGTTTTCTTTACGAACCGCGCGACGCTGTCAGACTCGGTTTTTTCGATGAGAGCCGTGAAGCGGACAAGCTTCTTTCTCACTGTATTGATTTCGCGGGACAATACGGCCCGTCGCTTATCCCCGGCTACGCTTTTTCTAAAACGGCCCTTCGCCGTGAGACCGTGGCCAACATGGAGGGAGCCTGCGCCGAGCTTGACCGGGAGCTTCCGGGAATTCTGCGCAGTCAGGGGGTTTTGGAGAGCCTCGGGGCTTTGGTTAAGACTCTGGGAAAAAAGAAATAATCAATGCTGTTACGGGAAGAACTTTGAAAAAGATCACCGTAAGAAAAGCTGTAGGCGATGACGCAGAGGCGATGGCCCTGATACTGAGGGATATCGGCTGGTCTGAGAGGAGAAATTCTCTTTCGCTTGAGGAAGTGTCATCCCCTATTCGGGACCTGATACTGCGGGCCGGCGGGGATCCGGAAGGGCACACTATGTACGTGGCTTGCGACCCCGGGGGCAGGGTTCTCGGGTTCACCACCGTTCACTGGGTACCGTTTGTGATGCTCGGAAGCTATGAGGGCTATGTTTCGGACCTGTTCGTCAGCCCCTCGGCAGGCGGCATGGGGGCGGGAAGCCGTCTTATCGAGGCGGTTATGGAAGAGGGCAAAGAAAGAGATGTCTACCGTCTTATGGTGACCAACGGTAAGGACAAACCGTCGTATCTGCGGGGCTTTTACGAAAAAAAGGGTTGGACGGAACGACCGAAAGTCGCTAACTTTACCTACTACTACAAGGAGCCTTGGTCGTAGCCTTACGGGCGGGAGCTATGAAAAACCAGGAAACGGTTCTCAACTAAAAATGCCGGAAAAACAGGAAGAAGCAATTTTGCTCGTGCACTCCCCCGACCGTCCTGGTCTGGTTCGCGCGGTCACCAACTTTATATTCGAATACGGCGGGAATATTCATGCCCTGCAGCATTGCGTTGATACGGCCGATCTGGTGACTTTTATCCGAGCTAAGTGGGGGATGAACGGTTTTACCCTCTCCCGCGAGGAAACCGAAGAGATTTTCCGCGAGAAAGTGGCGCAAAAATTCGACATGAAATTCGAGCTTTTCTTCACTGGGGACGTGCCGCGCATGGCGGTTTTCGTTTCCAAGCTTCCCCACTGCCTCTCAGACATAATTTACAGGCTCCGCGCCAGAGAATGGAACGTTGAGATGCCCCTTGTGATAAGCAATCACCCGGATCTCAGGGATGTGGCAGGTCTTCATGGAGCGGATTTTTACGTTTTCGAAGACGTCGGGGACAGCAAGGAAGAAGTGGAAGCCGAGCAGCTTGAGCTTATCCGCCGCTACGATGTGGATTTTATAGTTCTCGCAAGGTATATGCAGATTTTTACCGGGAGTTTCGTATCGCATTACATAAACAGAATAATCAATATTCACCACTCCTTTCTTCCGGCCTTTCCGGGGGCGCGCCCCTATCACTCCGCGTACGAGAGAGGGGTTAAGGTGGTCGGAGCGACCTGTCATTACGTAACCGAGGAGCTCGATTCGGGACCCATAATAGAGCAGGATGTCATAAAGGTTAATTATGATGATTCGATAGAAGACCTCATAAGGAAGGGACAGGATCTTGAGAAGCTGGTTCTCTCAAACGCGATCTGGTCCCATATAAACCGGGAGATTTTAATTTACAAAAACAGGACAATCGTATTCAATAAGTAAGCGGGGTCTCTGCAGTTCCCCGAAGGTGGGTGAAAAATGAAGTTCAAAGGCACAAGCGATTACATAGCCACAAAAGACTTGTCCGTAGCCGTTAATGCGTCCATTACTCTTGAGCGTCCGCTTCTTGTAAAGGGCGAGCCGGGCACGGGTAAGACCATGCTCGCGTTCGAGGTCGCAAAGGCACTTGGAAAGTCGCTTCTAACCTGGCATATAAAGTCCACTACGACGGCCCAGCAGGGTCTTTACGAATACGATGCTGTCGCCAGGCTTCGCGACTCACAGCTCGGGGACGAGAGGGTAAACGATATTTCAAACTACATAAAGAAGGGAAAGCTCTGGGAGGCTTTTGAGAGCCCCGAACAGGTGGTGCTTCTGATTGACGAGATAGACAAGGCGGACATAGAGTTTCCAAACGACCTTCTTCTTGAACTGGACAAGATGGAGTTTTATTGCTACGAGCTCAAAAGGACCGTAAAGGCGGTTAAAAGAGTGATAGTGATAATTACTTCTAATAACGAAAAGGAACTTCCCGACGCTTTTTTAAGAAGGTGCTTTTTTCACTACATAGCTTTTCCTGATCGCGAGACTCTTGAGGAAATAGTAAAGGTGCATTACCCGGATCTCGGGCGAAAGCTTATGGATAACGCGCTTACGCTTTTTTATTCCGTAAGGGAAATCGAGGGTCTTAAGAAAAAACCTTCAACGAGCGAACTTATAGACTGGATAAAGCTTCTTGCGGCTGACCGCGTGGCCGCCGGGGAGCTCCCTGAAGTGGATCTTGAAGAGAGTCTCCCGCCATACTCAGGCGCACTTATCAAGAACGAGGCTGACTATGAGATGCTTGAGGTAATGAGGCGAAGATTCAGAAGGTGAGGGCCGGGGGATACGTTCATGTTTCTTGATTTTTTCCTGCTGCTTAAAAACGACGGATTTCCCGTCACCTTAAAAGAGTATCTTACTTTTCTAGAAGCCCTTGACCGGGGCGTGATCGGTTATGACACGACCGATTTTTACTATCTAAGCCGTTGCGTAATGGTAAAAGACGAGCGGCATCTGGACAGGTTTGACAAGCTTTTCTCCGCTTATTTCAGGGGAGCCCAGCTTGCCGATACCGAGCAGTTTATGCAGATTCCGCTTGAGTGGCTGCGCAAGAACTTCGAGAACGTCCTTTCTGAAGAGGATAAGGAAATGATCCGTTCCATGGGCGGGCTTGAGGAACTGATGGAGAGGTTAAGAGAGATTTTCGAGAAACAGAGAAAACGCCATCAGGGCGGAAACAGATGGATAGGCACTGGGGGCACTTCGCCTTACGGAGCGTACGGTTACAATCCCGCCGGGGTTCGTATAGGGCAGGACGGCGGCAGGCAGAGGCGGGCCGTTAAGGTATGGGACAAAAGGGAATTTCGCGACCTTGACGATTCGGTGGAGTTAAACGTGAGGAACATGAAAATGGCGCTGAGGAAACTCAGAGTTCTCACAAGAGAAGGGGTGGGGGAGGAGCTTGATATTGAGGGGACGGTTGACAGGACTTCGAAAAATGCGGGGCTGCTTGACCTTGAATTTGTCCCCTCGCGGAAAAACAACGTCAAGGTTCTTATGTTTTTTGACGTCGGAGGCTCAATGGAAGATCATGTCGAGCTTTGCTCAAGGCTTTTCTCTGCGGCCAGACATGAGTTCAAGCATCTTGAATTCTACTACTTTCACAACTGCATCTACGAAGCCGTGTGGAAAGACAACGCAAGACGTTTCAGCGAGCAGATACCTACCTTCTCGGTGCTTAATAAATACAACGGCGATTACAAGTGCATTATAGTCGGTGACGCGTCCATGTCGCCGTGGGAACTTGTTTATCCCAATGGAAGCGTTGAGCACAACAACGACGAGCCCGGCCTGCAATGGCTTGGGAGGGTAAAGGCGAAATATCCTTCTACCGTGTGGCTTAACCCCGTGCCGCGGGATGACTGGAAGTGGACTGAAAGCATAGGAATGTTAAACGATTTTTACGAAGGCAAGATGTTTTCCCTGACGCTCGCGGGCATAAAAGATGCGATCTCGGCTCTCAAACGGCGCCACAGCGGCCCTGATGCTTCGGGGTTTCCAGTGGGTTTCTGATGAAGGTATACACCGCCGATGCCTTTACCGACGGGCCACGTTCGGGGAATCCGGCTGCGGTATGTATTCTTGAAAAAGATATGCCGGAGCGGGCAAAGCAGAAAATCGCTTCCCGCATAAATCTTTCCGAGACGGCTTTTCTTCTCGAAAAAGAAGACCTTTTTGAACTCAGGTGGTTTACTCCCGAGATGGAAGTTGACCTGTGCGGACACACCACCTTGGCAAGCGCCCACATTCTTTTTACTCTCGGCATAATCCCCGAGGTGGAAGACGCCGTGTTTTCCACAAAAAGCGGGGTTCTTACCGCTAGGAGAAGGAACGATCTTATAGAGATGGATTTCCCTTCAGAAGATCCTTGGGAAGTGAAAACGCCGGAGGATCTTCTTAAGGCAATTCCCTCTGTGCCCCTTTACGTCGGCAGAAACCGCTTTGATTACATTGCTCTTTACGGAAGCGAGGAAATGGTAAGAAGCGCCGTCCCGGAACTCGGCCATGTTGGGAAACTTGATTCGAGAGGACTTATAATAACGAGCGTCTCAAGTTCTGACCGCTACGATTTTGTATCACGTTTTTTCGCGCCCAACGCCGGGATAGAAGAGGATCCAGTTACAGGGTCCGCTCACTGTTGCCTCTGCCCTTTCTGGAGCCGCAGGCTTGGGAAAAAAGAACTCACCGGCTATCAGGCGTCAAAAAGAGGCGGCCTCGTTCATACAAGACTTCTTGAGAAAAGAGTATGTTTATCTGGAAGGGTGATTGTTACGGGAAGCCTCGAAATTGGTCCCGCATCATAAGAGAACCCCGACGTGCGATTTGACAACAGAATTCACAAAACTTCTTTTTTTTGGTAGAATTCAAGGCTTCATGCTACAGGGGCGGCGTAGCCAAGAGGTAAGGCAACGGTCTGCAAAACCGTTATACCCCGGTTCGATTCCGGGCGCCGCCTCCAGTTCTGAACTGCGTTCAGAATAATGCCCGGGTGGCGGAATTGGTAGACGCAAGGGACTTAAAATCCCTCGGGAGTATCTCCCGTGCCGGTTCGAGTCCGGCCCTGGGCATTTTTTCTAGCAAATTTCAAGATAAATGTGTTAAAATCCGAGGTATTAGGTAATGGATAGTACTAATTCCGAGCAAGCAGTTGATTTCAAGGAGGTTTTGGAGATGAATCTTAGAACTCAGCTTAATGCGACTATAAGCTTTTTTGCATTTCTTTTCTTGTTTGCACTCGTTTTTTCCCTAAATGCAGTTGCACAGGAGGGACAGGACGAACAGAAAGAAAGCCTCAGTGCGGTAGAGGGGGCCGGTTACACGCTTCAGAAAATGGTTGTGACCGCTACCAAGCGTGCCCAGCTTGCCCAGGATGTGCCCTTTTCCTTAAATGTTCAGTCAGAAGAGGATATCAAACGCCTTAACACCACTGACCTAGAGGATCTTTCTCGCAACGTGGCCGGACTCTCTATACAGAATCTCGGGCCGGGCCAAAGCGTAGTTACGATCCGCGGCGTTTCTTCTGGACAGATAGTGCGGGACCAGCCTGGCGTAAAGGAACAGGTTGGCGTGTATCTTGATGAAACCCCTATATCGTTGTCGCTTTTCACTCCTGACATTGATCTTTTTGATCTGAACCGCGTGGAAACCCTCCGGGGACCGCAGGGCACGCTCTTTGGATCAGGATCGATCGGCGGTACCGTTCGCTATATAACCAACCAGCCGCTTCTGGGTGTAAGCCAGGTCAAAGTCGAGATTGACGGAAACTATCTTGATGAAGGTTCTCTCGGGGGTCATCTGAAAACGGCCCTCAATGTTCCTCTGGGTGAAGATGCGGCTGTTCGTCTGGTTGCTTATGGAACTAGATACGGCGGTTTCATTGATGCGCATAAAGAAGGAGGTGCTTTGGATGAGGATGTAAACGACGGAGACCGCTTCGGCGGGCGCGTTGCCCTTTTGTGGGAGCCGACCGAAAACCTGTCCATAACCCCGCGTGTTATATATCAGAAAATTGATCTTGGAGGTTTTAACCGCCAGGAGGTATTTAATCTTTTCGCAAACCCCTATACCGATCCTGAGATACGTACACCGATCACACTTGGTGAGAGAGAACAGTTTTTGCTGCTTGACGAAGCTTTTGAAGATGAGACTCTGATTTTTGACACTGTGGTAAACTGGAGTATCGAAGATTTCTTTGACGTCACGTATTCGGCGAGCTATATAAATCGCGACCTTCTGGTAAGTCGCGATGCGAGTGCTTTGACTGGTAGTGTGAGTGTGGATGTACCAACGATTGCTGAAGGTGAGGTGTTACGTCCATCCAACCTGCGTGACACTACAGACCTTGAGCAGATGACCCACGAATTGCGTTTAAGCTCAAACGACGACCGCGCGCTTCAGTGGCTTGCAGGCGTTTTCTACTCGAATGTGGAACGTGACTATTCTCAGCGATTGCCGACACCGGGATACGATGATCTCCTCTACGCCGCTAGCGATAATTTCCCTGGGACTGAAGACTCACCCTATATTTCCGATCTGACATATGATTTAAGGCAGGTAGCGATTTTCGGTGAAGCGACCTATAAGCTGCTTGGCCGTCTTGGCTTGACGGCGGGATTACGCTGGTATGACTGGGAAGAGGATAAGACTTTCAGCTCTGGTGGAGGTTTTTCCAATAGTGCTGCTCAGAATCAGGACGAGACAATTTCCTCCGACGGATTTTCGCCCCGTTTCATGGTGAGTTACGATGCTACCGATAACATTGTGCTTAATGCTCAGGTTTCCCGTGGATTTCGTCTGGGTGGCCTGAATGACCCGCTTAACGAACCGCTTTGTACAGACAATAATGAGGTTAATCATTTTCCCACATATAGTGTTTATCAGGAGTTTGAAGACGAGACTCTCTGGAACTATGAGGTTGGTTTTAAATCATCTTTTGAGAACGTTGTATTCAATGGTTCGGTGTTTTATACAGACATTGAGAATCTGGGGGTAAACGTTGATGCGGGTCCCTGCTCGTCTAGGGTTACAATCAGCGTACCCGAATCTCACACGGCAGGAGCGGAACTTGAACTGTCTATTCAGCCTACAAGATCTCTCTTGCTCGCTTTTGCCGGAAGCTATGTAGAAGCAGAGTTTGATTCCACTATCAGGGCGGCGACAGATGGGGGTGTGGTTGATGGAATAGAGAATGGTAACCGCATACCTTCCGTTCCAGACTGGCAGATATCAGGGTCTGCCACCTATGCTTTGCCGGGTCTTTTGAGGGCTAACGAAAGCTATATATCTGGTTCATGGCAGTTCGTGGGTGACAGCATCACGCAGTCAGGTGATCAGGTGCCCGGCAAGGGAGTTTTCGCACATGGATTGCCCTATGGGGGTGCCTCAGCCGGTGAGGAGACGGAAGTTGACCTGCTGCTCGATTCATACCACCTGTTTAACCTTTCTGCGGGCTTGGTGTACGGCAATATCGAATTCACGGCTTACGTAAAAAATATTACGGATGAGAACGTAAAACTTTCATTTGACCGTGAGAGGAACGGGCGGGCCCGTCTTGCCTACAGAGTGGGTCAGCCTCGTACTTTCGGCGTGGTTACGCGCATGCGCTTCTGATAAAATAATTGGGAAGGTGATTTGAAACTCGCCTTTCTCGCCTCAGAAATATGAACCTTGCAGTCATGGCATTAAATACCATGACTGCAAGGTCTATATGCTAAATGTTCTGTACCGGTTTGACTTTTTCTCAGTGAAGTACTCTTCTTTCTTTCTCATCTCCGAGAATTTCTTCTGAGTCGTCATCGTAATAAAGGTAGTTTACTTCTTCGAAGAGTTCGTCAAACTCGTCGGCAAATTCATCCTCAAATTCATCTTCTTCATCAAACACATCTAAGGGGTAATTCAGGTTTTCATCTTCTTTTTTGATAAATTTGAGCATGGTTGCCTCCGGCGGGAAAAATTTCTATCCAAACACTACACCCCGATTACTAAAAGTCAACAGCCCGAGATTAAGTCTTGGTTAAGGGATGCGGTTCACTCTCATTTATGATCTGTTTCTTGCCGCGATCCTAAAAGAAAAGAGACGTTCTCCAGGATAAAATCAGGTGTTATTTCATTGTCCCCAAGGTCGGTCTTTTTAGTAACTCCGCTCAGCACAAGCGCTGTGCTGTAACCTGCTTTTTTTCCTCCGGCAACGTCGGTGCGGAGACTGTCTCCGACTAAAAGAGTTTTTTTTGTCGGTGCTACCCCGGTTTCTCCCAGGAGATCAAACATGTATCTCTCGGGTTTTCCCGCCGTCACCGCATTCTTTCCCGACGCGACTTCTACTGAAGCGAGAAGGGCTCCTGTCGCAGGAGCCCGGCCGTGTTCGCAGGGATAGAAGTAATCTGCGTTCGTGCCGATAAAGCCTGCCCCGTTCCCGATAGCTATGGAGGCGGTTTTTATTTCCTCGAGGTTGAATTCAGGATGGCTTCCCATAACCACGAGGTCTGCGCCGAGGGAATTCTCTCCGTAAAGCTCAACCAGTCCGGTTCTCCGGACCTCGTTTTTCAAGTAGTCACTTCCCGCTATGAAGACAGTTTTCCATTTTTCAGAGGGTGTTTTTTCCTTTATGAGAGAAACGGTTGCCATGGGGGAAGTTACAAACTCGCTATCGTATGATTCAATTCCGAGCTTGCTAAGCTTCTCGGCATAGTCCGAGGGTGACCGAGAGGGGTTATTGGTTATGAAACGTATGCCCTTTTTATTCTTCCTTAATGTTTCAAGCACTCGTGGGGAGTCGGCGATGGCTTTTTCGCCGGAATATATAACTCCATCTAGGTCAAAGACGAAATGATCAAACGAATTTTGAAAATCCATAATCGAGGCCGGGAATTTTACGGGGGAGGGTACTCTCTATCCCCAGATATTTTTTTTAAGCTCTTCCTGAAGCTGGGAGTTATAGTTTGACTTCATTATCTTGATCAGCTTGTTTTCCCTGTCTTCGAAGAACTCAACCCCCATGAAAGAAAGTATGTCAAACGCCGCTCTTTTATACCCTTCGTAGAACTCTTCTATTTCCCCTGAAGCCCTGACGGTCTTTGAATCGAGATAGAGGGCTATTGCCGCGAGTTCATCCTGTATTTCGGGGGATATCTCGATCTTGAATCCCTCGAGTTCTCCCTGAAGGAGGTGATTTGTATACATTTCGATTACGGAGTTAAGCGTGTTTACGTCCATTTCAGCATACTCTCCGGCGTATTCTAACCGTTTTTATTAAGAAGTTCACTTGCCACTATTATGTTATCTCTTCCCGCCTTGGCCGCAAGCTCCACCGCTTCTTTGAGAGTAGTTTCTTCCTTAACAGTGCCGAGTTTTAGGAGCATAGGCAGGTTTACCCCTGAGATTACCTCCATTTCGCCGCTCTCAAGAAACATCAAGCTTATGTTGGAAGGGGTTCCTCCGAACATGTCGGTTACAAGCAGTATTCCGTCTCCTTCGTCAACGGTATCAACTGAAGCTCGTACCTTCTTTTCGAAATCCTTGGAGTCTTTTGAGGCGTCTATTGAGACCGCGGTCATCTTGACTCTGGGTTTTTCAGGCAGAATGAAATTTACGGCCGATATAAGCTCCTTCGCGAGCTCTCCGTGTGTGACCACTACTATGGAAAACATAGGATTTTTATAGCTTATTTATATCCCTGTGTCTAATAATCGCGGAGTATTCGGAGAGTTTTTCGCCCAGAGCGCCTGCTATGACTACCGAGCGGTGTTTCCCGCCGGTGCAACCTATTCCCAGGGTAAGGTATGATTTTCTTTCCTCGGAATATTGCGGGATCAAAAAGCGCAGAAAGGAACACAGCTTTTCCAGAAACTCCTGCGAAGCCTTATCCGACATAACGAAGTCCATGACTTCGTCCGTGGTTCCGTCAAGATCCCTTAGGGACTCGGTAAAATGAGGGTTTTTCAAAAAGCGAACATCAAAAACCAGATCCGCGTCTTCGGGAACTCCGTACCTGTAGCCGAAAGAGAGAAGCGTAAGGAGGGGGGTCTGCTTGTCGTCGCTTGTTTCGGCAATCTTGGCTACAATCGCCTTTAAGTCGTGAACACTGAGAGTGGTTGTGTCTATGCGGTTGTCCGAGAGTTCGCGTATGTCCGATAAAATCCGCTTTTCCTCGGATATCCCCTCGGGAAGGGGTTTCTCTGCCCCAAGCGGGTGAATTCTCCTTGTTTCCTTGTATCTTTTGACAATGGCTTCATCTGAGCATTCAAGAAATATAAGGTCGACTCTTTCGGCTGATTTTCTTATCTTCCTCAGCACTTTTTCGAAATCATAAAGCGTATCTTTTACCGGTATGCGTATGTCAATGACTACGACTGCCTTTTTTATCTGCGTAAGAGATTTTCCGCAAAGATCGATAAAAGAGAAAAGAAGCTCGGGAGGTAGGTTGTCGACGCAGAAAAAGCCCAGGTCTTCAAGTGCTTTCGCCGCGGTGCTTTTTCCCGAACCGGAGAGCCCGCTCAGTATTATTATCCGTTCCATTATTCCCGAGTGCCGGAGGGAATCTCGATTTTTTTGCCGGTCTCCTTCAGTATCTGGTTTCGCACCGCCACGTCTATTACCGATGCCATATTCCTGCCCGGACTCACCGGCAGTACCGTGTACGGCAACTCTATGTCCAGTATGGAGTATGTCTTTGTATCCATGCCCAGACGATCGTATTCCGTCTCGGAGTTCCACTGGTGAAGCTCTATAACTATGTCGATTTCCCTTTTTTCCATAACGCAGGTGGTTCCGAAAAGGTCCTTTATGTTCACTATGCCTATTCCCCTTACTTCCATAAGGTACCTTATGTTCTCTGGACCTACTCCGACAAGCGTCTGAGAGCCTATTTTCCTTATCTCGACCACGTCGTCTGCTATAAGCTTGGAACCCTGTATTATAAGATCAATTGCGCATTCGCTTTTGCCGATTCCGCTTTTCCCGAGGATCAGAACTCCCATGTGATGCACATCCAGAAGTACTCCGTGAACCGTTATCCGGGTTGCGAATTCCTCGGCGAGCAGTTCATTCAGAATGGTTATGAATTTCCCCGTGCCCAGTGTTGTGGTAAAAAGCGGTATCTGTTTTTTTTCAAAATGATCGGTAAAGGCTTTCCCCGGACGAGCCCCTTTTGAGAGTATGAAACAGGGAATATCGTTTGACAGGAGATTCGTTATTATCTTTTTCTGAGTTCCGCCGGGGAATGCGTTTATGTAGGAGATTTCAGTTCTGCCGAGTACCTGTATGTTTCCCTCCTCGAGCTCTATTCTTTCTTCAATCATTCTCAGTCCCGGTTTTTTGGCGCTCGACGAGATTATGCGTCTTTCAAAACCCTTTTCCCCGCAGATGGGTTCAAGGCAGAGTTTCTCTCCGAACTTTCCGTAAAAATCCCCGACCGACAGGGAGTGATTATTTTCAGAGTTTTTCATCTTCTTCAATCAGCAGGTTGTAAATCTCAGAAGCCTCTTTCAAGGCAACCAGTTTAGACCTCACTCCATCTTGTCCGAGTATTCTGGATATTCGCGCAAGCAGCGTTATCCGAGTTTCCGTGGGACAGTTCTCAGGAGTTATCAAAACGGCAAACAGATGGGTCTTCTCTCCGTCTAGTGAGTCAAAATCTACCCCAGTTTCGCTTCTGGCAAACGCTATGGTTATATCCGGAATATCAAGAAACTTTACATGCGGAATCGCTACCCCGGAATCAATCGCGGTGCTGCATAGCCCCTCCCGTTCAATCAGAGTCTCGCTGAGTCTCTGCACGTTAAGCCTGGGCAGGGATTCTGCGACTTTTTCTGACAGCTCCCGCAGCACATCCGGTTTTGTAGTCGAAACGAGTTCGGGAAATACGGAATTTTTTTCCAGGCATTCCGAGATTTTCACTTTTCTTTTTCCGCGTTCAGGGGGTAAGAAGTCCTACCTTTTTCGAATCGGTTTTCTTGTAAACAACATTCATTTCAAGAGTTTCGCTGTTTCTAAAAGCTACGAAATCCTCTTCGGATGCGTCAAGCTGAAGCAGCGCCTCCGCAACGCTCATGGGCTTGGGGCTCAGAAACTGGTGATCCACTCTCAGGTTGTTTTCCTGCTCCGCTCTCTGTTCGCGCGCCGCGGAAGGAGTCTTTGAGATCTTTCTTCTTCTCAGAGTGAGCTGCTTGTCCGTCCTTCTTCGCAGTTGCTTTATGATGGTGTCGAAAAGCTTGTCTATGGCGGAGTGCATTTCTTCAGTTTCTACTGAAGCGGACGCTTTTAAGGGCCCCGAACTGATAGTTATTTCCGCGTTGTTTCTGAGTTTTTCCGCTGAAAGAAGTATTCTTGCCTCTGAAGGGTTTCTCTCTGGGTCTATGTACCTCTGGAGCTTTGGCATTTTCTTCATTGCGTAACGCTTTAGATGCTCCGATTTTCTTCTGTCGGGAATGTTTTTCGTGGTGATATCAATTTTCATGGTTCAAACCTCCTTTGAGAGTCTTTTTGATGAACTTGGTATGCCAAGTGTTTTTCTGTGTTTTGCAACCGTTCTTCTCGCGACTTTTATGTTCTTCATCGAAAGTATCTTGGATATGTCTTCATCTGAGAATGCGCATTCGGCCGGTTCGTCGTTGACTATCTCTTTTATCATTGATTTTATCCTTTCAAGCGAAATCTTTTGCCCGTTTGACGAGTGAACCGATCTTGAGAAGAGCTTTTTAAGTTCTACCACCCCTTGGGGACACTGTATGTATTTTCTGCTAGTTATACGGCTCACGGTTGATTCGTGAATGCCTACGGTATCAGCTACGTCCTTTAGTCTCAGGGGTTTTAAGTGGGCACTGCCATGGTCGAAAAATTCCTTTTGCTCATTTACGATTTTTTCCATCACCTTGCGGATTGTGGTTTCCCGCTCTTCGATACAGCGGACGATTCTCTGGGCAACCTCGATCTTCTCCCGTAGGTAGTCCGTGGTTTCTCCTGTGAGGTTAGCGCGGTCTGCGAGAATTTTTCTGCAGTAGGAGCTTATCCTGAGTTTAGGAAAACTTCTGTTTGACTGCATCTGAAGGTCATCTCCCACCTTGTACACGTAAAAATCAGGAACTATGTTTCTGGCTGTATCCTTGGTGTAATAAGGACGCCCCGGCTTGGGCTCAAGAGATGTTATTACGGTTTCGATCTCCTGTATCTCTTCCCTGCTTAAATCAAGTTTCGAACAGATGTTGCCGTAGTCTTTTCTGCCCAGATCGTCGATATGGTTTTCCACTACCCGCACAAGCGAACTTCCCTTTTCGTAACCGAGGTCCATAGCCTGTGCGGCAAGACATTCAGAGAGGGAGCGGGAACCGATCCCGACGGGGTCAAACGTGATACGTATCTTCTCGGCGATCCGTGCTACTTCCGCCATATGATCTCCATCCGCTGTGGATGAGTCTTTTCCGTCAAGCAGTTTTGCTATTTCCTCAAGTTCAATCTCAAGGTATCCGTCCTCGTTTATGTTTCCGATGATAAGCGAAGCTATCTGTTTTTGCCGTTCGCTTAAATCAGTCATTGAGAGTTGCCAGTGCAGGTGCTCAAACAGGGAATCCTGATCGGGAATCTGGTTTTCCCATTCCGCCACCTCGTTTATCTCCGCAGAGACCTCTTCGGGCATTGGGTAGTCGGTTTCTGTCGGACCGAGTTCATTGAGAAGGGATTCTCCTAGGTCTTCTTTCTCCGTCTCGGCGGATGGGTCAGGGTCTTCTTCAAGGGCTGGGTTCTCTATGAGCTGCTCTTCAAGGTATTCCCTGAGCTCAACTGTGTTCATCTGGATCAGACTTAGAAAAAGCCTGAGATGCTGGGTGAGTATGAGCTTTTGCTTCTGTACGATATTCGGGGTCTGCGCAAGACCGATTCCGCTCATTTAAGCCATTTCTCTCCTTTTTCCATTTCCCGATTTCCGTAAAACCAACCCATTTAAATTATAACACCATTTGACTCTTTATTTAATCTTCACTCTCCCAGGACTATACAGCGTTAATCAGGGGTTGGTGCGCTAAGAGTGACTGTTCAGAGCAGATTTCCTCAGGTTACGCTGCGATCGTAATGGGGTTTCGGGATACTAAGCTGTTAAGCAGCGGTGCAGTCTGAACGCAAGACCTAGGTCACGAGTTTGCTGGATAGAGGCGGGCCGGATTATTCCCGGTACCACTCGTGGATGTTCCAAAATTCAGAGTCCCATCCGTTTACCCGGACTCCCTTTAGACTGTTATTGAAGGCTGAGACAGAAGCGCGATCAATCAGAGGGATCATTACATAGTTCTGAATCAACAGATCATTTAATTGAATAACCAGGTTTTCGCGGTCTTCGCCGATGGGAGTCTGCGTTAATTCCTGATAGAGTTCATCGTACTCTTCGTTAACCCAGCGGGGTATGTTACCGCCCATCCAGTTATTTTCGGAACCCGTAATCTCGCTGGTTTGCCAATTCGACAAATAACCCTGTGGATCAATGGATGATCCGGTGGCGTACATTTGAACATCGGAGTAAAATCTCCAGATATTGTCGGTATCACCTCTACTGAAGAAAGCACTTTGGTCAACATTTTTCAGTTCGGTTTCTATTCCTATCTCTCGCCACCATCCTTTAATCAGTTCTTGAGTTGTTTGGCGAACCGAGTTATTGGAAGTTGTCTTGTAGACAATCTTCAGGCGAACCCCGTCTTTTTTGCGGAGGCCATCGTTTCCAGGTGTCCATCCGGCCTCATTAAGCAAGGCTTTTGCTCCCTCGATATCCTGGGGTAAGCACCTATCATTATTGGGTGAAGCGTACTGCGGAGGCGCTGGGAGGATGTTACAGGTTGCCCTGCCGTTAGGTCCGTACAGTTGTTCGGCAATATGTGTGCGGTCAATAGCTAGAGACAAGGCTTTGCGTACGGCCAAGTCGGTCAGGAAGGGGTGAGGATTATTACCTTCTGACCACTCTGAACGTTGATCTTCCAGAGCCGGATCAGGATTAGTAAAGTTGATAACCAATCGCTCAACAAGGGATGCAAAGGCGGGTTCAACCGTCCCCTTGCCGTCGTCCTCCAGGGTTTTTAGGGTCTCGGGGTCCACTTGCAGGTTCCAGGCGTAGTCGGCTTCTCCTGTTTCCAAAACGGCTTGGGCAGCAGCGGTAGCGTCCCCACCGCCTTTGATTACCACCCTAGAGAAAAGTCTGTCGGTTGCGCGGAAATGTTCATTGGTTTTGTAGGTAAGAACCGAAGTGGTATTCGTTCCCGACCCGCTGACTATGAAATCAGTGATTTTGTAGGGCCCCGTGCCGACTGGGTATAGGTTCTCAGTATGGCATCCCTGAGCTGCCTCACCAACACAGTTTGCAAACTGTGCTTTTTGCAGAATAGGGGAAGAGGCTCCGACAAAGAGAGTATATGGATAGATTACGGGGGTGGCGAAGGTGATTTTGACACTGAGTGGGGAATCCTCGACAGGATCCACATTCCCTATGGGTGCGGGACTACACGGGCTCTCCGCTGATGGCAGGGAACACAGATATCTATGGGTGAATATGACATCTTCGACTGTGAGGGGGTTACCGTCGGACCAAAGAATTCCTTCTCTAAGCTCCCAGGTGATCGTTGTCATATCCTCTGATATGCCGCCATTTTCTACGGTTGGAATTTTCTCGGCTAGGCGAGGTACCAATCTTCCTTCTTCATCGTAGTTCGCCAAGGGTTCTAAAATCAGGGCGCTGGCATCAACATCCTTATTTCCCCCAGTGAGATAAGGGTTGGCGATAGTAGGGGCCTGCCAGAAAAGTATGGTCAATATCTCGTCACCGTCGTCTCCACAGGAAGTTGCGAAGAGTCCCGCGACTATTATAGTTAAGACTAAAAGCCTTTTTCTGCCTTTCATTTGAGTTTCTCCTCAGAAATTGCCAACACTACGAAGTTTTAAAATTCTTCCTATAACCTTCCTTAGAAACAATCCGAACGCAATTTTGGATTCCCATACAAGTTTCCAGAGGTAAAGGACGGAAAAAACCGTGTAGTCACATGATTTTGAAAAACTTTAGCACCGCAGGGAATTTCTTAATTGTTTTCATGCGGTTATCTTTGCTTATGTGAACATAAACGAAGTCGCAAAAGTCATAATTATCCTTGGTGTGGCACTTATAGTGCTTGGAGCCATTCTGCCTTATGTAGGGAAACTTGGTTTTTTCGGAAAACTTCCGGGAGATATAAAAATCGAAAGAGAAAGTTTCAGTTTCTATTTTCCGATTGCGACCTGTATAGTGCTGAGTGTTTTGCTTACGCTTTTAGCAAAGCTTTTCTTCAGAAAATGAGAACAGGGGAAGTCAGGTGGGGATTAAAGGCTTTTTCCCTCATCAGGAAGAACCCACTCTCTTTCGTTCATGAAAAGTTTTTCATACTTCCCTATGCTGTCTTTTAACTCAAGGGTCTGCGATATGTCGTCAAGTCCCTCGAGAAGCACTTTTCTTTTGAAGTCGTCTATTTCGAATAAAAAATTTATCCCTTCCCCGGTTACGGATCTTTTAACCAGGTCAACGTCAAGGGAATAACCTTCGTTTTCCCATACAAGGCGGAAAAGCTCATCCGTTCTGTCTTTGGAAATAACTATGGGAAGTATCGAGTTTTTAAAACAGTTGTTGTAGAAAATGTCGGCAAAAGAAGGGGCCAGAATTACACGAAACCCAGCTTCCCTTATTGCCCAGGGAGCGTGTTCCCTCGAACTGCCGCTTCCGAAATTCTCCCTCGAAAGCAGTATGCAGGCATCTGCGTATCTCGGAAGGTTAAGTTCAAAGTCTTCGTTTAAGGTTCCGTCGTCGTTGTACTTCCAGTCGAAGAACAAAAATTCCCCGAACCCCGTTCTCTCAATACGTTTCAGGAACTGCTTGGGGATTATCTGGTCGGTGTCGACATTCATTCTGTCAAGAGCCGCCACTTTTCCCGATACCTTGCGAAGTTTCTCCATATCTCAGACCCCCTTTCCTATTTCCCATCCGCGCACGTCAACGAAATGTCCCTCGAGTGCCGCTGCGGCCGCCATTATCGGACTTACCAGATGGGTTCTTCCCCCTTTTCCCTGGCGGCCCTCGAAATTTCTGTTAGACGTGCTCGCGCATCTTTCCCCCGGAGCCAGTATGTCGGGGTTCATTCCAAGACACATGCTGCATCCCGACTCGCGCCACTCAAATCCCGCCTCGGTAAATATCCTGTGAAGTTCCATTTCTTCTGCCTTTTTCTTTACGAGCTGGGAACCTGGAACTACCATGGCGCTTACTCCATCGGCGACTTTTCTGCCTTTTACCATTTCCGCAACTGCCAGCAGATCCTCCATTCTGGAATTTGTGCAGGAACCTATAAATACCCTGTCAACGTGTATGTCCGTTATCGGGGTGTTTGCCTTAAGACCCATGTATTCAAGGGCCTGTTCCATTGATTTTCTTTTGCCTGCCTCTTCGCACTCATTGGGGTCGGGGACTTTTGAAGTTACGTCTGTCACCATTCCCGGATTAGTTCCCCAGCTTACCTGCGGTGCTATTTTGCGGGCGTCAAGAGTGAGAGATTTATCGAAAACGGCGTCGGGATCCGTGTGAAGTGTTTTCCAGTGTTCGAGGGCTTTTTCGTAATTACTGTTTTTCGGTGCGTACCGGCGATCTTTTACGTACTCAAAGGTCTTTTGGTCAGGAGCTATCATCCCGGCCCTTGCCCCTCCCTCTATCGACATGTTGCACACCGTCATCCTTTCTTCCATGGAAAGCGCCTCTATTGCTTCCCCGCGGTATTCGACTACTGTTCCGGTGGCCCCTGCGGTTCCTATATGTCCGATTATCCCCAGGATTATGTCCTTTGCGGTAACCCCGTACTGGCGTTCGCCGTCGACTCTTATTTCAAATACCTTAGGGCGATTCTGTCTTAAGCACTGTGTCGCTAGAACATGCTCCACTTCGCTTGTCCCTATACCGAAAGCAAGCGCTCCGAACGCCCCGTGGGTGGAAGTGTGGCTGTCTCCGCACACTATGGTCATCCCGGGTTTCGTGAGACCGAGCTCGGGACCGATCACGTGCACTATGCCTTGGGATTGGCTGTTTATTCTTATTCCGAAAAGCGTTATTCCGAAATCCTTGCAGTTTTGCCGCAGAGCTTCTATCTGCTTTGCGGATATAGGATCTGAAATGGGTCCGCTTCGGTCTGTGGTAGGGACGTTGTGATCCATAGTGGCGAAAGTAAGGTCGGGTCTTCTTACCTCTCGCCCCGTGATCCTGAGCCCTTCAAAGGCTTGCGGAGAGGTAACTTCGTGAACGAGATGAAGGTCTATGTAAAGAAGGGAGGGCTTGCCTTCTTCTTCGTGCACCAAGTGCGATTCCCAGATTTTATCAAAAAGAGTTTTTCCCGCCATCACTGACTGCTCCAAAGCGCCGTTTTTTCATTTCCGAATCGCGCTTTCTCCCCGAGTTCCTCCTCTATGCGTAGAAGCTGGTTGTATTTTGCTATTCTGTCACTTCGGGACGCCGACCCGGTCTTGATCTGCCCGGCGTTTGTGGCAACCGCGATATCCGCTATCGTGGAGTCTTCTGTCTCCCCCGAGCGATGGGATATTATATAACTATAACCCGCCTGCTTGGCCATCTCAATAGCTTCCAGGGTTTCGGTAAGCGTTCCTATCTGGTTTACCTTTATGAGGATCGAATTTGCCACTTCCGAGTTTATTCCGTCTGAGAGTCTCTTCGTGTTCGTTACGAAAAGATCGTCTCCGACGAGCTGGACGGCGGAACCTATTTTTTTTGTAAGCGCCTTCCAGCCTTCCCAATCATTCTCATCCAACGGGTCTTCTATGGAAACGATAGGATATTTTTCTATCCACTTTTCGTATATTTCCATTAACTGGGCCACAGGCACTGTTTTTCTCTCCACGTGGTATTTTCCCTCGTGAAAGAATTCGCTTGAAGCTACGTCAAGTGCTATGGATATCTGCTCCGCGGGACTGTACCCCGCTCTCCATATGGCCTCTATTATGCATTCGAGGGCTTCTTCGTTTGATTCCAGAGAGGGGGCGAAACCTCCTTCGTCTCCGACGGCCGTTGAGAGTTTCTTGGCTCCCAGTATGGATTTCAGCGCGTGGAAGGTTTCCACTCCTGCCCGAAGGGCTTCCCGGAAAGTGGGAAATCCATGGGGCACTACCATGAATTCCTGAAAATCAAGGTTGTTATCCGCGTGAGCACCGCCGTTAATTATGTTCATAAGCGGTACGGGAAGGATGTTGGCATCCTTGTCCCCGAGATGGCTGAAAAAAGATTCCCCCTCGGAATTCGCTGCCGCTCTCGCCGAAGCAAGCGACACGCCCAGAATGGAGTTTGCCCCGAGCCGGGATTTTGTTTCCGTCCCGTCAAGCTCTATCATGGCCTGATCTATTCGGGCTTGGTTGCACGCGTCAAGACCCGAGAGGTGTGGGGCTATTATGTTGTGGACGTTTTTTACCGCTTCCAAAACCCCTTTTCCCATGTATCTGCGCTTTTCCCCGTCTCGAAGCTCAAGCGCTTCATGCTCTCCGGTTGAGGCTCCCGAGGGAACCATCGCCCGACCGAAGGCGCCGTCTGCGCAATGAACTTCTACTTCTATCGTGGGATTCCCCCTTGAGTCCAGTATCTCTCTTGCTTTTATTTTGCTTATCTTTGACATTTTGATTTTCCTCTCGAATCGCCTGTTCAACTGTTAGGTGCGACACTTTGGTTTGGGGTTGATTGTACGGAATTGGGAGTATTTTTCAAACATGTCGTAAAATCAGTAGCGCAAAGTTGAAAATCTTAAACACGGAGCAAGGACTTCCTGTCATGTTTGAAGTTACAGGCATCTGGATTTCATAATAAACCCGGCAGAATCGCTTGTTTGCCGCAGTACAGAACTGGCCTAGGTCCTTCATAATTTCAAGTCATTATGATTTGCCGGTTCCGCTGTTTTCTATTGAGCTGTTGCTCAAAGCGTGTTTTAATTGAAAATAGAAAAGATATGTTTTCGGCAATCGAGTAATCCGGCATTACCTTGAGCTTGATATCAGCACAAACACCGGAAAGCGCTGTGCTCTCTAAGGCCGCGTCTTGGTCTTGTCGCTTGTTGCGTGGCTGCTGTACACAGTAAAAGGAAGTAAAAAACAGCTATGATCATCCATGACTTTCAGTTATTTAAGGGTTTTCGGAGTGCTGTCCCCTGGGTTGTGACTAGATTTGGCATTGTCGCGATGTTACTGGTCTGTTTCTTGTGGCCCGCGCCCGCGCAGGCCGCCATCGAGGGCGAGGCACAGTTCGTCTTCAACACCTTTGGGTTCCTTGTGTGGGGTGCCCTCGTGATGTGGATGGCAGCAGGCTTCACGATGCTCGAGGCGGGTTCAGTACGGACAAAGAACGCTTCGGTTATTTGCTTCGCTCGGATTCCTCTACGGCACTACCGCCGATGAAGTGGCATTGCTGGGCGGCGAGGAAACAGCTGCTGCGGCCGTAGTCGAGAGCGGTTACTCGGCGATGTCGTACTGGTTTTTTCAAATGGTGTTCGTGGCGACCACGGCTTCGATTGTCTCGGGCGCTCTGGCCGAACGCGTGAAGCTATGGTCTTTCTTCGTCTTCATCGTGGTGCTGACCTCGGTCATCTACCCAGTCGTTGGCGCTTGGACTTGGGCTGGGGGTTGGCTGAATTGGGGTTCAAGGATTTCGCTGGTTCCACCGTGGTTCACTCCACAGGAGGTTGGGCCGCGCTCGGGCAAGTTCCGGGCTGATGGCAGTGTCAAGCCGACCCCTCCATCCAATGTTCCGGTTGTCACTCTCGGCGTCTTTATCCTGTGGTCGGGCTGGTTCGGCTTCAATGGCGGTTCACAGCTGGCCCTCAGCGGTGCGCTTGATGCCGTGGCGGTGAGCAACATCTTCTCCAACACCAACCTAGCCGCGGCGGCTGGGGTTCTGGCAGCTCTGAGTCTCTCCCGGCCTTTACTGGGCCGTGTCGACCTGTTCGCCGGACTTAATGGCGCCTTGGCTGGTCTCGTCGCTATCACAGCGGCGCCGGATATCGTCCTGCATCACTGGGCAGTAGTGATCGGAGCGATCGGGGGCCTTGTCTGCCTGTTGTCCATGAAGGGTTTTGAAATGATAAAGATCGACGACGTTGTGGGTGCTGTCCCCGTTCATCTCTGCACTGGCATCTGGGGGACCTTGGCGGTCTGCATCGCCGCAGGTGGAAGCCTCTTTGCTCAGATCATCGGCATTCTGGCCATCGGCGTGTTTGTGTTTGGGTTTTCGATGCTGTTGTGGTTTCTCATCGACCGGACCTTGGGGTTGCGGGTCTCAGAGAATGTCGAGGCCATCGGCCAAGACGTGGGTGAACTGGGCATTGAAGCCTATCCAGAATTCGTGATGATGCCGGAAGAGGACTGATTTAGAGCGTCTTGCGAAGGTTGACAGAGTTAAATCGGGCTGTTTGATCTGTCCTCGATGATCTCCCCGTCCTTCAGATTTATTATTCTCTTCGAGTGGCAAGCTATGTCTTCTTCGTGCGTTATCATTACTATCGTTTTCCCCTGTTCGTTTAGGTCTCTGAATATATTCATTATTTCGTAACTAGTTGCCGTGTCCAGGTTTCCGGTGGGTTCATCCGCGAGTATCATCCTAGGGTTGTTTACGACCGCCCTTGCTATCGCCACTCTCTGCTGCTGTCCCCCCGAGAGCTGGTTGGGAAGGTGATCAGCTCTCTGCTCAAGTCCCACGAGGGCGAGCGCGGCTGAAGCGAGCTTTTTTCTCTCCGCCCCCGGCATAGCTGAATAAACAAGAGGCAGTTCCACGTTTTCGAGCGCCGTCGTTCGCGGCAGCAAGTTAAAGCTCTGGAAAACAAAGCCGATCTTCGTGCTTCTTATCTCTGCTTTCTCATCGCTTTCAAGTTCCATTATGTCTGTACCGTCAAGCAGATAGTTTCCCCGGCTCTGCTCATCAAGACAGCCTAGAATGTTCATAAGGGTGCTTTTGCCGGACCCCGAGGATCCCATGATAGCGACGAATTCTCCTTGTGCGATCTCAAGGTCTATGGATCGAAGCGCGTCGACCTCGACTTTTCCATTCGAGTAGGTTTTGCCGATGTTCTTGAGCTTGATTACGGGTGATGTCATCAGAATCTTTTCGGCTGGGGAAGAGCAAAGCCCGGTCCTTTGTTGTTTCCGCCGGAAATGGTGTACTCAACCACTATCTGGTCTCCTTCTGAGAGGGAACCGTTTACGATTTCCGTGTGAAAGTCGTCGCTTATCCCGGTTTCTACTGCTACGGGCGAGAGTTTGCCCTGCTTGAGAACCCAGGCATTCTCGCCCGCCTCGGCCGCTGCGGCGGAAGACTTTGGCGGAATGAAACGAAGGGCCGCAGTAGGAATTTTAAGCACGTCTTTTTTGGTTGATATGACTTTCTTCACTTCGGCGGTCATACCGGGTTTTAGCTCAAGTTCCGGGTTTTCGACAATACACGTTACGTCATAGGTGACGACGTCGTTTTTTACGCTGGGGGAGTTTGACACCCGCTTTACCTTTGCGCTGAAACTCTTCCCCGGAAATGCGTCAACTCTGAAGAGGACATCCTGACCCTCTTTTATTTTTCCTATGTCGGCTTCACTTACGTTTGAAACCAGGTGAAGAGTTTGGGGATTCTCGGCCAGCACGTACAGGGGTTCAGATTTGTTCGGGTGTATCTGCTCACCCATTATGATATTTTTTTCGAGCACTATGCCGTCGAGAATTGAAGTTATTCGCGTCGCGTCGAGTCTTCTCTGCGCCGTATCAAGATCGGCCTGGGCTTTTTCCCGGGCGGCAACCGCCATGCTGTGCTCGGAAAGCGATTTGTTGAATTCTTCACGGGAAACGAGTTCTTTTTCGTAAAGTCTCTTACTCGCCTCGTGCGAGTTGGTTGAGATCTCAAGGTCGGTTGTGGTCTTCTTAAGTATCTCCTTGAAGTATTCAACGTCTCCCGAGAGCCCCTCCGGTCCTTCCACAAGAGCGAGCACCTGGTCCTTTTCAACTTCGTCGTTCACCTCAGAGCGGATTTCCTTTATCGTCCCGTTTATTTGTGAATATATCTTTGCTTCCTTGGTGGGTTTTAGGGTTCCCGAGGCTCTTACCAGAGAAGTTATGTCTCCTCTCTCGATTTTCTGGGTCACGTATTTTATCTCGCCTTCTTCCCCTCCGAAAAAAATGAAGTATCCGGCGATAACAATCACTCCGGCGAGGGCGTAGAGAAGTTTTGAGCGGGGCAAGTTCTTCATGGTATCTGTTTTCCGCAGAGGCTTAGCAGCCTTAACCTTACTATTTTATAGTCATATATGGAGTTTTTGTAGTCAGCTACCGCCTCTTCATAAAGCGCCTGAGCCTCGGCGAACTCTATTTTTGATACGCTTCGGGACTCGTATCTTTCCTTCGCAAGGCGCAGATTCTTCTCCGATATTGATTTCGAATCTCCAAGTATTTTTATTTTTTTCTCAAGGTGTTTTAGTTCGAGGTAGAGTTCTCCGACCGAAAGCACGATCCTGTTTCTGAGCAGTTCGGTCTGCGCCTCGTTTCTTACGAGTTCGGCCCTTGACTGCGCCATCTGGCCGAATCTTGAGAATCCCTCGAAAATGGGAACCTTTATGCCGACACCGGCGATAAGCGCCGGTGTCTGGGCGCCTTCTCCTTCAAACCTGTACGCAGCCCTGCCGAATACCGAGGGGAGAAATTTCCCTCTGTTCTCCGCAAGCGAGGCCTTTATTCCGCCGCGGTCTGCCAGGAGGCTCTTTATATCCGTGTTCGCGGAAAGGGCGAAGCTCACGAGATCCTCTCTGGTCTCGTGTACCTTCTCATAGACAAGGTCCTCACGGATATCGAATTGTCCGAGCGAGGGATCGTTCATCAGGTGTCTGAGGTTAAGCATGGCGAGTTCGTAGGAGTTTTCTCCTGAGATAAGTTCGAGTTTTGCCTGCTGCAGGTCGATTTCTGCCTGGCTTAGCTGCTGAGCGGATCTTTTCCCGACGGCGAAAAGCTCCTCGGTTTTCTCAAGAAGCCACCCCCTGCGCTTGGTCTTCGTAGCCGCTTCCTCGAGCCGGTTTTTCTCGGAAAGTGCTTGGTAGTAGGCAATGCGCGTATTGCGCACGAGCATCGTTTCTGAGCCCGCAAACAGGTGCCTTGCGGATTCCAGATAATGTTCTCTTGCCTTTACTCTTGCTTTTGTTTTTCCGAAATCCCATATCATCTGGTCGACGTAAAAACCGGATTCCCTTCCCACAAACGGCACCACCAGCTTTCCCTTGAGCTGGGGATAAAGGGGGGCTTTTGCCTGCCTGAGTATTGATTTCGAGATGTCGACCTCGGAACGGGAAATCCGAAGTTCGGGGTTGTTAAGCAGGGCTATCTCGACGGCCCGCTCAACCGGGATTATCTCCTGCGCCCACGCAATCTGGGAAAGCAGCAGCAGTGAACTGAGAAAAAGAAGGAATTTCTTCGGTATACTCATCGTGTGGCAACCGCCGGTGTGCCGCTTGAGCGCGGATGAAACAGAATATCGATAAAGACCAGACGCCGCTTGGCGTATATGTCCATATTCCCTACTGTCTTACCAAATGTCCGTATTGTGATTTTAACTCCTATGGGACTAATGGCAACTTTCCGGAGGATGATTACATCAATGCCTTGGAGAGGGAAATTGAAAACTCCCGGAGGATCGTTGAAGGCAGAGAGGTAAGCACGGTGTTTTTCGGTGGAGGAACCCCGTCGCTTTTTAAATCCCGGAGCGTGGGAGTGGTAATGGAGAAACTCGCTTCGATTGCGTCCTTTTCTCCCGCGGCGGAAATAACCCTTGAAATGAACCCCAGAACCGCCGATAAGGAAAAACTGGCTTCGCTGAGACGTCTCGGCATAAACAGAATAAGCGTCGGTATACAGTCTTTCTCCCAGAGAAAGCTTGATTTCTACGGAAGATTTACGACTCCGGATGACTGCGTCCGTGCGCTTGTTGACGTACGGGACGCAGGTTTCCGTAACTATAACCTTGATCTTATATACGGAAGCTCTCAGGAGACCCGGGAAGAGTTTGAAAACGATATTCGCACTGCCTTGAGTTTCTCTCCGACTCACATATCTGCCTACTGCCTTACGATTGAGCCCGGCACTGAATTTGCGACACTCTGGCGCAAGGGGAGACTCTCTCTTCCCGATGATTCGGTTCTGGTAGGGTTCATGCAGAGTGCGCGGGAAATTCTTGAGGAAGAAGGGTACGGCAATTACGAAATATCGAATTTTGCCAGGCGCGGTTATGAGTGCATGCACAACCTTATCTACTGGAACTGCCATGATTACTTGGGCGTGGGCGCCGGGGCCCATTCCCACATTCGCAGCGGAGGAGAACAGGGATGGGGAAGAAGATGGTCAAACATAAGGAACCCGGAACTCTACATGAAACGGGTCACGGACGATGGAAGCGCAGTTTCCGCCTCTTATGATCTATCGCGAACAACGGCCCTTGAAGATACGCTTCTTATGGGGCTTCGGCTCAGTGGTGGAGTAGAAATTCGAGACCTAAAAGAACGCTTTGGCTGCGAACCTGACGACTCTGGCCTTCAGTATCTTCAATCCGACGGTTTTGTTCTCACCGACGGTGGCCGTCTCAGGCTCACTGCCAGGGGGAGGATTTTTACCGATGAGCTGGTGGCAAGATTGTGCGGGGTTTTTCACTGATTCTGCTCTGGGCCATCCAGGTAGTGTTTTTTACCTTCGACTTCAATATAGAATCCTTTTTCATCCTTGTCGGCATATTTCATGAATTCGTAATAAGCGGGGCGTAGAAGACGGGCGGTGAATTTTCCCTTCTTTACTTTTACGTAAGGTACGTTCTGCTTGGCTATGTTAAGAGTTGTCAAATCCAGTTTTTCCAGGGATTCATCGTTTAGCCTTATGGAAAAACCGTCTTCTGTTTTGGTGACCATTGTAACGACAAAAGGGGTGTCCTCGCACTCTACATAAACCCTGCTTCCTTTTTCTTCAACGAAGAACCTTCCGTCTGCGTCCACATCGAGATTTTTGTTGTTCTCAAGGTATGTCCACCTGTGGGTTATCCTGACCCCGTCGTGAAACCACTTGCCGCGACTGTCTATAAATATCCTGGGCTCTTTGCTGTGTTTCCTGTTTTTCATATCCCGATGGCTTTTACGACGACCCTTTTTCTTCTTCTTCCGTCAAACTCGCCGTAGAAGATTTCCTGCCAGGGGCCGAGATCGAGATCTCCTTCCGTTACGGGAACCATCACTTGGTGGTGCATGAGGAGATTTTTCAGGTGAGCGTCGCCGTTATCTTCCCCGGTGCGGTGATGCTGGTAATCTTCCCTGAAGGGAGAGATGCCTTCAAGCCACTCCCAGATATCCTCGAAAAGCCCCTGCTCGAAGTCGTTTACAAAGACAGAAGCCGTTATGTGCATCGCGGATACGAGGACAAAACCCTCAGTTATGCCGCTTTGCTGCACGATCTGCCTTACCGTCGGAGTTATATGAACGAACTCCCTTTTCTTGTCAGTGTTAAACCAAAGATACTCGGTATGAGATTTCAAAATGCACCTCCTTGCTTTTTCCCCGTAACTATACTTTGTCCGTAGCGGGTTTTCGTCTGTTCTGTTTATTTTTTGAGGATTTGTTGTACCCTATGTTGTCTTTTTGATTACTGAAGAATTCCTGCGCAAGTGCTGCTTGCGGATTTTGCCGGGGAGATTCAAGAGATGAAAATTGCTGTTATAGGAACGGGTTACGTGGGGCTTGTCACAGGCGCGTGTTTTGCCGGGAGCGGAAACAGCGTTGTATGCGTTGACATAGACGAGGAGAAAATCGAAAGTCTTCGGCGAGCCGAGGTTCCGTTTTTCGAACCCGGTCTTGATAAGATAGTACGCACTAACATAGATGAAGGAAGGCTTTCTTTTACCACAGACATAGCTTTGGCTATCAGGGAATCCTTTCTGATATTCATCGCCGTCGGAACTCCTCAGGCCCAAAACGGCGAAGCCGATATCTCCTCCGTTCTCGATGTGGCGCGTTCGATAGGAGAAAATCTTGACGGCTACAGGATAGTCGTCACCAAAAGCACGGTTCCCGTGGGTACTACTGAGAAAGTGCGCGACACCATAAAATCTCTCACGAACCGGGAATTCGGAGTGGCGTCTAATCCGGAGTTTCTCAAGGAAGGCGCGGCTGTAGAGGATTTTCTTAAGCCCGACAGAGTGGTCATAGGAGTTGAGGACGAATCGGTGGGTTCGGTTCTCCGGGAGCTTTACTCTCCTTTCATGAGGTCCGCTGACAGGACTATAGTGGTTTCCATCCGATCTTCTGAAATGTCAAAGTACGCCTCAAACGCGATGCTTGCAACGAGGATATCTTTTATGAACGATATAGCCAATCTGTGCGAACTTCTGGGCGCGAACGTATCCGAGGTGCGCTCGGTCATGGGTTCTGACTCCAGGATAGGAAGATACTACCTCTACCCGGGAATCGGATACGGAGGGTCATGTTTTCCAAAGGATGTAAAGGCTCTTGAGAGAATGGCCCGCGATATCGGCTACGAGCCCAGGGTGGTAACTGCGGTTGACCGGGTGAATGTTGCTCAGAGGGAGAGGTTTTTTGATAAAATAGCCGGATTTTTCGGCGACCTTGGCGGAAAGAGAATCGCCGTGTGGGGAATTTCGTTTAAACCCAATACTGATGACATAAGAGAGGCCCCGTCTCTTTACGTGATAGAAAAGCTCCTTGAGGCGGGATGTTCGGTTGCCGTTCATGATCCGGCCGCCCTGGAAAACGCGAGGTCTATCCTCAGAGACGGGGTGGATTACTTCGAATCCTACTATGATGCCTGCAGGGACGCTGACGCCCTTGTGGTTCACACCGAGTGGAGCCAGTACAGACAGCCGAATTTTGAGAGGATAAAGGAACTGATGAAGACTCCGGTAATATTTGACGGAAGAAATGTTTATGACCAGATAAAACTAAAGACTCTGGGAATCACGTATTTCGGGGTCGGCAGGTGATAAGAATGGACTGGGAGCGGTTTTTGCTATCATGAATATAGTCGTTTCAGGTTGCGCGGGGTTTATAGGCGCTAGGGTGTGCGAGTTTCTCCTTGAGCGCGGGGATCTCGTTTTCGGGCTTGATAACATGTCGGATTCTTACGATGTAAGACTCAAGCACCACCGGCTGGAAATTCTTTCCAAGCTGGAGAGATTCAGTTTTTTTGAATGCGATATATCGGACAATCCCATGCTTCTTTCGGTATGTGAGCAAATAAAGGGTTTTTGCGAAAATGGTCGAATTGACTGCGTAATTAACCTCGCGGCCCGCGCCGGAGTTCGCCAGAGCATTGAGAACCCCTGGATATATTACTCTACTAACGTGACGGGGACTCTTAATCTCCTTGAGTTCTGCCGCTGCGAGGAAATAGGCAAGTTTGTTCTCGCTTCAACTTCTAGCGTTTACGGGGGGAATGATATTCCTTTCAGTGAGGAGATGAAGACCGATTATCAGCTTTCTCCATATGCATCCTCAAAGAAATCCGCCGAAGGCCTTTGCTCGGTTTACAACTCTCTTTACGGAATAGACATCTCGGTGCTCCGCTACTTTACCGTTTACGGGCCCGCGGGGAGGCCGGACATGAGCGTTTTTCGGTTTATAAAGTGGATAAATGAAGGAGAAGAAATAGAGATACTAGGCGACGGAGAGCAGAAAAGGGATTTTACCTATGTTGACGATATTGCGGCGGGTACGGTTTCGGCGATAAAGAATCTGGGTTTTGAAATAGTAAATCTCGGAAGCGCGGCTTCAGTTTCTCTAAACGAAATTATAGAGGTAATAGAGCGCAGGACCGGAAAAAAGGCCAGAGTCACTTGCGGTCCTCCGCACCCTTCCGATATAAGGGTTACCTTGGCAAGCATAGACAAGGCGAAAAGGGTCCTGGACTGGGAGCCTTGCTTTGATATAGAAACCGGCATTGAGAACTCGCTCAGGTGGTATAATGCCAACAGGTCTCTTGTACGAAGTGTGGAAGTTTGATACGCTGTAGCAGCTTTGGGGGAATAATTCCGGATTTTGTTTAGGTATTGACAGATTCCGTCGGCTCTTTATAAGATTTAGACTGATCTTGCAGACAGGAAACTTTTTTTATGGCTAAATCCCTTGTAATAGTAGAATCTCCATCAAAGGCGAGAACAATAAGGAAATATCTCGGCCGGGATTTCCGCGTGGAAGCTTCTTCGGGACATCTGATAGATCTCCCGAGCAGCAAACTCGGGGTGGATATCCAAAACAATTTCAAGCCCGACTATACGGTCATAAAGGGCAAAACGAAGTATCTTGAGAATCTGAAAAAAGCGTCACTGGGCGCAGAAAAAGTCTATCTGGCATCCGACCCGGACAGGGAAGGGGAAGCCATTGCGTGGCACATAGCCAACCGCCTTCATCTCTGGGACAAGGTCCACAGGGTGCTTATACACGAAATAACGGAAGCCGGTGTCAGGGATTCCATGAACAGACCCCTTGAGATCAACAGGGAACGCTTCGAATCCCAGCAGGCAAGAAGAATTCTGGACAGAATCGTCGGTTACAAGGTAAGTCCAGTGCTCTGGAAGAAAGTGAGAAAGGGACTGAGTGCCGGGAGGGTGCAGAGCGTCGCTCTTAGATTCATCGTGGACAGGGAAAGAGAGATCCAGAATTTCAAACCGCGGGAATACTGGACGCTTGATGCGCTCCTTAAGAAAGATACGCAGCTTAACATAAAAGAAACCCCCGACGTGGATGCTTTTACGGCTTCGCTCCACATGTTTCGGGGAAAAAAGGCCAAAATCGAGAACGCACAGCAGTCAGAAGAAATAGTCTCCGCACTCTCCGGGAAGGATTTTGTTGTAGGGGCGATCGAGAAGAAAGAACGTAGAAGAAAGCCGCTCCCCCCTTTTATAACAAGTACCCTTCAGCAGGATTCTTCAAAGAAAAACCGCTTTTCCGTCAAGAAGACGATGTCGGTTGCCCAAGGGCTCTACGAGGGTATTGAGCTTGGAAGCGAGGGGCCGGTAGGACTTATAACCTATATGAGAACCGATTCTGTGAGGACGTCTGATAATGCCTTGGCGGAAGCCAGGAGTTTTATATCCGAGAATTACGGCGGGACTTACGTGCCGAAACGCCCAAACGTCTTTAAGGTGAAGAAATCTGCGCAGGACGCCCATGAATGCATAAGACCAACTTTCCCCTCAAAGCATCCAGGTGAGCTAAAGCAGTTTCTCACCGAAGACCAGTACAAGCTTTACTCACTTATATGGAAAAGGTTCATCGCCTCGCAGATGACCCCGGCCGTATACGACCAGACTCGGGTTGATATCATGGCAGGAGAAGCTGTTTTTAGGGCCACGGGCAACGTGATGAAATTTCCGGGTTTTACCGTCGCTTACGAAGAGACAATGGAAAGAGAAGAAAACAACGGGTTGAATAAAAACTCGAAAAAAGACGAGGACAAGAGGCTTCCCGAGCTTTTTGAAAAAGATGTCCTTTCTCTTCAGAAGCTTGATCCCAAACAACATTTCACTCAGCCGCCGCCCAGATATTCGGAGAGCTCTCTTGTGAAGGATCTTGAGGAAAAGGGTATCGGAAGACCCTCGACCTATGCTTCCATCCTTTCAACAATACAGGACAGGGGATATGCCGAGTGGCAGAAGGCAAGGTTTGTTCCAACGCCTCTGGGTTTTTCCGTAAACGATTTTCTGGTGGAGGGATTCCCGGGGATAATGGACGAGGAGTTTACGGCCCGGATGGAGAACGATCTTGACAAGGTAGAGGAAGGTGAGATTCACTGGGTTGACTTGCTGCGGGGCTTTTACGAAGGTTTTTCAGAAAGCGTGACCAGAGCCGAAAAGGAAGTCGAGGGACGCAAGGTTGAAATTCCAACCGATATTGAATGTGACAAGTGCGGAGCCCCGATGCTTATAAAAGAAGGGCGCTACGGGCAGTTTCTTTCCTGCTCGGGGTATCCGGAGTGTAAAAACGCAAAGGACTTCACAAGAGCGGAGGACGGGGAAATCGTCGTGGGTAAGAAAACCGATCCTGAGATCTGCGATGATATCGAATGCGATAAGTGTGGAGCTCCCATGGTGATAAAGGAGGGGCGCTACGGGCAGTTCCTTTCCTGTTCAAGGTATCCCGACTGCAAAAATCCCAAGGAATTCAAGAGGGAAAACGGCAGGATCGTCATAAAGCAGAAAGAACCTCCCGAGATTCGCGAAGACATAAAATGCGAGAAATGCGGTAAGCCCATGGTTGTTCGCCGCAGCCGGCGCGGGCAGTTTCTCGGCTGCAGCGGTTATCCAAAGTGCAAGAGCACCCTTAACCTTGATAAAGACGGCAACATAGTTAGGAAAGCCGCCAAAACAGAAGAAACCTGATTACCATGCGGGGCGAGCTGGAAAAATCTCTGAGTCGTCTGAAAACCCCCCTTGATTTTGCCTCAAAAAACAATTTTTCGAATCTGGACAGGATGCCCGACCTGGAGGGAAACGTAAGGAATTTATGCACAAAAGTTCTTACATCCCCCCCTCCGGCTGAAATAAAGACTCTCATAACAACCCTTCGGGATTCTTTTTCCGACTTTGAGAGATTGGAGAACTCGGAGAAAATAAAAAGAATATCTTCTGCGCTTTCTTTGGTTAGCAAAGCAATAAGCATTGCCAGAAAGGGCGAACGTGAGGATACTCCCAAGAAAACATCTGTTTCCGAAGAGAACCTTATTCCAGATGGAAATTCTTCTGTGAGTGTCACGTACCTTAAGGGGGTTGGATCAAGGGTTGCGGGATTTCTCGAGAGAAAGTCCATACGTACCGTCTCTGATCTTCTTTTTTACTCTCCCAGAAAATACGACGACAGAAGAAAAATAGTCAGAATCTCTGAGGCTGTTCCCGAAGAGTCCTGCACCCTCAGGGGTACTGTTGCTTCCGTGGGAGACATAAGAAACAGGAGAAGAAGTTTTTTTCAGGTAGTGCTTTCCGACGAAGCGCAGAGGTTGAGACTAACTTGGTTTAACTACAATGCATCTTATCTGAGAGGGATTTTCAAGAAGGGAAGAAATTTGATAGTTCACGGCAAGGTATCGGTAGCCCCGGATGGCAGAACTCTTCAGATGATTCATCCGCTTGCCCAGGACATTGAGGTAATAGAAAATGAAGAGGATATCGGAAACCCTCTTCAGTTCGGAAGAATCGTTCCCGTCTACCCGCTTACAGAAGGTCTTACACAGAAAAAGCTGAGAGAGACAGTAACGAGCGCTCTTGATGATTATGCCCAGAGCTTCGAGGGACTTATCCCCAAAGACATTCAAGAGAAGCACGACCTGATGGATTTGCCGGAGGCCCTCAAGCATGTGCATTTCCCGCCTGATGACGTCCTGCCGGTTGATTTTGACGACCCCAGGTCGGTCACGGGTTCACGCGCTCACAGGACTGTTATATTTTTCGAATTTTTCGTCCTTCAGCTCGGCCTTTTTTCCAAAAAACGAAAGGTGGATGAAAGTCAGGGAATATCCTTTAACTCCGGTAGCTCTCTCTCAGAAAAACTTCTTCGCTCACTTCCATTCAGTCTTACTCCTTCCCAGGAAAAAGCTATTTCTGAGATAGCAACAGATATGATTTCCTCGTACCCGATGAACAGGCTTCTTCAGGGTGATGTGGGAAGCGGTAAAACCCTTGTCGCCCTTGTCTCCATGTTCCGGGCGGTTGAGTCCGGTTATCAGGCTGCGCTCATGGTTCCTACGGAGATACTGGCAGAGCAGCATTTTCGAAATATACGGCAGATGGCCGAGAACATAGGAGTAACTGTAGTTCTTCTTAAAAGTGCGCTCTCAAGAGCGGACAAATCCCACGTCCACGAAGAGATAAAGAGCGGGCAGGCCGATATCGTAGTGGGAACCCACGCATTGATCTCAGAAGCGGTGGATTTTAAGGCCCTCGGGTTTGTGGTGATAGATGAGCAGCACAGGTTCGGAGTCATTCAAAGGGCTAAGCTTGTGCGGAAAGCAGAGGTGCCTGACGTGCTTGTTATGACGGCTACTCCGATTCCGAGAACCCTCGCTATCACTGTGTACGGAGATCTTGAGATCTCCGTGATCGATGAGCTTCCTCCTTCGAGAAAAAAAATAGAGACGTTTGTTCTTAGGGATACGCAGAAAAACCGGACATGGTTTTATGATCGTATAAGAAAAAAACTCGAAGAAGGACGTCAGGCGTACTTCGTTTATCCCTTTATAGAGGAATCTGAGAATCAGGATTTTAAGCGGGTTAGGCACGTAACTAGGATGGTTGAGGAACTGCGTGAGGAGTTCTCCGAGTTTCACGTTTCACTTCTCCACGGCAGGATGAAAAGCGATGAGAGAGATGCGGTGATGGACAATTTCCTAGCGGAGCGGTGTGATGTTCTTGTTTCAACAACGGTGATAGAGGTCGGAGTCGATGTTCCCAACGCTACTGTGATCGTTATAGAAAACGCCGAACGCTTCGGACTCTCACAGCTCCACCAGATGAGGGGAAGAGTGGGAAGGGGAGAACATGAATCAACATGCTATATAGTGTATTCATTCATGTCGGGAGAGGAGTCTGGGGAGAGACTTAAAATAATGGGTGAAACCTCAGACGGGTTCAGAATTTCTGAATTTGATCTTGCCAACAGAGGTCCGGGGGAATTTATGGGCACGAAACAGTCTGGCGTTCCCGGTTTCAGCTTCGCAAACCTGATCAGAGATTCTGCCATTTTAAACGAGTCAAGAGATTCAGCGCGCGAATTGGTGGGTGAAGAGGAGAATATCGGGGAATACGAAAAACTCTTCAAGCACGTAAGGGAAAAATGGGGAGACATGCTTGAACTCGATACGAGTTCATAGAGGGTTTCGCACGGATGGTTTTTCTTTTTGGCTCAGATGCCTAGACCGAATCCGAGGGACCAAGTGTAGCCTAGGTAGACTCCCCATTCGCTTACCTCGTACTCGTAACGAAGGTCATAACGAAGATCGGGCGTGTTAACCTCTTCCAGCCTGAAATCAGCATCATACCTAGTGTAGATCGCCCTTAGATCAAGGCGGCCTTTCTTGCCTCCGATTTCTATTCCGCCTCCGGCAAGCCAAGGTATAGCTGAGAGGCTCTTTCCATATGCACCAGTAAGTTTTTCGCCGTTGAGAAGCGTGCCTTCGTGTTCGCTGTTAACATCCATGTCAAGCCACTGTATTCCCGCAATTATGTAGACGGAACCTCCCTCTCCGAGGAAACCGATTCCCTCGGGTGAATATCCGAGTTTGGCGTTAAAACCCACGCTGTGGTTCTTGTCAAGATATCAGTTTCCCGGGAACACGTTGTTGTCAGGAATTTGAGTGTCTATGACACCCTCAAGAAAACCCGTTACGGAATTGTCAAATCTCAGCGCCGCGTCAACTTCTCCCGAAAGATATGTTCTTTCGGACAGATTCCAGCGGTGTCCCAAGACAACCTTGAATGAGCCTACCCAGTCTTGGGCGTCACTCTCTGATGAGGTGAATGCGACCGGGGTATCAGGAAGAATACGACCTACCGATTTCTTAAAATCCACATTGGCATATTCTCCTCCGATCGCTCCCCCCCCCCACATAAAAACCCTCAATTGCGTTTTATGGTTGGCTTGAAATGCAGAACACAAGAAAAACCACCACCGCAGTTCGACCGAAACGGCTCAGTAATTCTATGCCCGTTAACATGAAAAGTATCTCCCTAACCTTCGATAAGGAGAGTTTCGGGATCTTCGATAAGTTCTTTTATTCTTACGAGAAACTGCACAGCTTCCTTTCCGTCTACTATCCTGTGGTCGTAACTGAGTGCCGTGTACATCATCGGCTTTATCACTATGTCTCCGTTGATCGCTACGGGTCTTTCCTCTATCTTGTGGAGTCCCAGTATCGCGACCTGTGGCGGGTTCAGTATCGGAGTGCTCATCAGCGAACCGTATACTCCACCGTTTGTTATGGTGAAGGTCCCGCCGAAAATCTCATCGAGCGAAAGGGTATTCGCGTTTGCCTTCTCGGCAAGTTCTCTGACCTCTTTTTCTATCTGCGCGAAGGTTTTTCTGTCAGCTTCTCTTATGACGGGAACGACAAGTCCTCCCTCAGCCCCTACGGCCACTCCGATGTCGTAGTAGTCTTTGTAAACTATTTCATCGTCCTGGATCTCGGCGTTTATCTCCGGAAACAGCTTGAGCGCCCCAATAGAGGCTTTTATGAAAAAGGAAGAAAAACCGAGGTTCACTCCGTATCTTTCCCTGAAATCGTCTTTTTTTCTTGAGCGAAGCTCCATTACGTTTGACATGTCGATCTCGTTGAAAGTGGAGAGTATGGCGGCTGTCTGCTGAGCCTCAACAAGACGTCTTGCGATAGTCCTGCGACGTCTCGACATCTTCATCCTTCTCTCTCTGTTGGCGGTTAGCTGGGATAGGGACGGGAAAAGTTCGGGAGACACAGGGGTTTCGGGAATTTTTTCCTCCGAGGGAATCTCTTGCGGAATCTCCTCTTTGGCTTTCTGTGACTCAAGATGCTTTTCCACGTCATCTTTCGTGATCCTGTTTCCCTCGGGTACGACCTGGGAGAGGTCAACTTTGTTTTGCTCGGCGATATTTCTCGCAACGGGAGTCGCGCGGGTTTGCGGTTCTTCCTGTTGTTTCTCCTGCGGAACTTCTTTGGTTGCTGCTAGCTCAGGTGCAGCTTCAGTTCCTTTAGCGGACTCTTCCGTATCGTCCTTTGTATCCTGTTTACCTGCGGACACCTCAATGGCTCCCAGGATATCTCCCACTTCGACATCCTCATCGGCTTTTTTCGCTATTGATGCCAGAATACCCGTTGCTTCGGCAGCGACTTCGAAATTAGCCTTCTCGGTTTCAAGCTCAACCACGGTTTCTCCGAGTTTTACCGTGTCTCCCTGCTGCTTGGTCCACTTGATTATTGTTGCTTCTATTACGGAATCCCCCAAGTGGGGAACGACGATGTTTTTGGCCATTTTCTCCCTCGCTTGCGCGTTTGTTTCAGATATCTCTGTGCCAGGTTATGCCGCTTTCCTCATTTCCTTCCACTACTTCATCTATGCTGAACGCCTGTTTTATAAGCAGGCCCTGATTGTATTTGTGCATGGAGGAAAGTCCTTCGGAAGGGCTTGAGTAGCGTTTTCTTCCTATATAACTGAGTGGAAACCGTTTCTTGATGATTTTTCTTCTGAAAAAAGGCAGCATGTATTTCCAAGCTCCCGCATTCTGGGGTTCTTCCTGCACCCAGACAACCTCCTCAAGTTTACCATACCTATCCAGGATGGCGTTTACCTCTTCCTTGGGTCTTGGGTAAAGCTGCTCGATTCTGGCTATTGCTATGTCGGGCGATTTCGCCCGGAGGTCGCTTGAGATGAGGTCAATGTAAACTTTGCCGCTGCAGAATATGAGCCTTCTTACTTTTTTTGCCTGTCGGGTGCTCATTGGGTCGTCAATTACCGGGAGCCATTTCCCCTCGGACAGATCCTTGAGGGACGAATTTATCATCGGGTTCCTTAGAAGTCCCTTGGGCGTCATTACGACCAGGGGAAGAGGGTCTTTTTCAAGCAGCAGGGCCTGGCGGCGAAGCACATGGAAAAACTGCGCCGACGTGGAACAATTTACTATCCTTATATTATATTCAGCGGCTGACATGAGAAATCTTTCAAGCCTTCCGCTCGAGTGGTCGGGCCCCTGTCCCTCGTAGGCGTGGGGAAGCAGGAGAACCAGAGACGGGGTCTGCCCCCATTTCGCCCTTGCCGATACGAGATATTCATCCACTATGGTCTGCGCCCCGTTTATGAAATCTCCGTACTGGGCTTCCCATATGACAAGGCAGTTTGTTCTCTCGATGCAGTATCCATATTCAAAACCCAGGCAGGCGTTTTCGCTGAGCGGGCTGTTTTTTATCTCAAACGCCGCTTTCGCTTGGGGGATTTTCTGTAGGGGAATATGGACCGCGCCGTTTCCGGGGTCGTGAAGTACCGCGTGGCGATGGCTGAAAGTCCCTCTCTCGCAGTCCTGTCCGGTCATCCTGATGGGAATGCCTTGTGCGACTATGGAGGCGTAGGCGAGTTCTTCCGCCATGGCCCAGTCGATTGTCTTTTCGTTCGGGTCGTCAAGAACATTCTTTCTTCTGTCCCGTATTCTGGCGATTTTCGAATTTACGGTGAACTCTTCGGGAACCGAGAGAAGGGAGTCGTTTAGTTCGCGGAGGGTTTCGTCCGGCACCTTGGTAACCGTTTTTTTCGCTATTCCTCGTTCCGGGGAAGGTGCCGTTGATTCCTCAGGGGAGTCGTCAGGTGAGATCGATTCGAATTCCTCGGAAATCTTCTCCATATGTTTTTCCTGGAGCTGCTCTACCTGGTTTTCGGAGACAGTGCCTTTTTCTATCAGTTTTTTCGCCCAGATGTTCATCACCCTGGGATGATCATCTATCTTCTTGTATATCATGGGCTGGGTGAATCCCGGTTCGTCTGCCTCGTTATGTCCGTACCTTCTGTAGCCGACGAGATCTATAAGGAAATGTTTTTCGAACTTGGATGTGTAGCCGAAGGCCAAGCGTATTGACTCTATACAGGCAACCGGGTCATCCGCGTTTACGTGGACAATCGGTATTTCGAATCCTTTGGCAAGATCGCTTGCGTAAAGCGTGCTTCTGCTATCGGAGGGAAGGGTAGTGTAGCCGAGCTGGTTGTTGGTGATTATGTGTATCGTTCCACCGGTGTGGTAGCCCGGAAGGGCGGAGAGATTAAGCGTTTCCGCGTTTATTCCCTGTCCCATGAATGCCGAATCTCCATGAATCTGTACAGGGATTACCGCCGATGGGTCAAATTGCGGGGAGCCCGGTACATCGTCACTTATCCCGCATGCCCTCGACATTCCCTGCACTACTGGATTTACCGATTCCAAGTGGCTGGGATTGGGGACCATTGTTATCCTCATGTTGCGGTCGAGCATGTCTCCCGTCGGGATATCGCGTTTTACGGCCTCGTGGTACTTCACGTCCCCCGTCCATCCCATATCGTCTGCAAAGTCCCTTACCAGAACAGGGTCCTTGAACTTAAGCAGCGTGTACTTGTAGTTTTTCTCCATCACGTGGTGCATGACGTTCAGCCTTCCGCGATGGGCCATTCCGAGAATTATCTGGTGTATGTCGGATTTGATGGCGAGATGTATGAGTTCATTCAGCATCGGCACCAGCATGTCGACGCCTTCTATTGAGAACCTGAATTTCCCGGGAAAGATCCTGTGGAGAAAGTTTTCAAATACCTCCACTTTAGTGAGGGTATCAAGAAGCTCCCCTTCGTTCACGGGATTTAGGGGAGGGCGGTAAACGCCCGACTCTATGGCGCCCCTCATCCATCTTCTTTCTTCGGCTTCATAGATGTGATCGTAGTTGTATCCCGTGGTGAACGAATAGATTTTCCTCAGCTTTCTTATTCCGTCGAGTGCGTCAAGTGAGTTCTGCGAAAGAGGCCATCCTACAAGGGTCGAGGGAAAGTCTCTTAGCTCTTCCTCATCAAGCCCGAACGTTTCGGCGTGCAGGGTGAGGTCTCCGTGAACAGGACCCCCGAGTGGATCTATTTTGCTTGCCAGATGGCCGTGTCGTCTTATCGCCTGGGCCATGTTCGCGATCGCAACGGCCTTGTTTACGTCTCTTACGGATGATTGCTTGAAGCCGTTTTTCTCGATTTCAGGTTCTATTTCAACCCTGAGGGACGAGTATTTGGTGTCAGGCTTCCAATCCTTAAAGATGGTTTTTGTCGCGGGGTCGACTGAAGAAGAATCCCTTACGTAACGTTCGTAGAGATCCATTACGTAACCTGAATTGAGCCCGTGAAAGTTTTTCCAGATGTCCATGCACCTTCCTCGGAATCATGCGATAGAGGATTTTAACTGACTGAAAGCCCTGACATCCGCTATTCACAACACAACTCCGCCTGCTCTGAACAGTAACCGCATAGAATCATAGCATAAAAAAATATAAAGCAAACAAGGATTTTTGAGACCTTGTCAAAATGACGCAATAACGATTCTAAACTGCGTACGAAGCGGGTTCATGTTCCTGGCAGATTTGTTCGGTTTCGTATTCAAGAAGCCTTTCCCGTGTTAAGCCGCACCTTAATGATCCGTCTCCCTCGTCAATGAAAAAATCGCAGGTCATACATATTCCGAATGTGCGGTTTTTGTTTGAAACCTGAATGGACCTGAGGATGTTTCTCAGAATATCTTCGGCGACTTCTATGTTTTTTCCGTCAAGAATTTTTCGCGAACTCTCAGACGAGACTCTTTTGAGCAGAGCAAAAGCTTTTTCCGTAAGATGCAGATTCACTAATCTTTTATCGCCCTGCGCCTTTTTCTTGAGTACGTAACCCTTTTCCTCAAGCACGTTTACGCTTTGGGAAGTGGTTCCCTTGGTATTGCCGAGGTATTTGGTCAAAGCGGCTGGATTGTTACTGTACTTGTTGCATATGGACAGATAGTAAAGAATGTCCAAGTGAATCGGCAGAAGCTCAAGAGGCTTAAGAAGCTTTTTCTCTTCGGAACGAAGCAGGTAGCCAATTCTCTCTATCAGGTTCAGCAGATTCCCAAGACCCATGCTAATTATGGTATCGTATCGATACCTGCTTGACAAGTGGCAGCCTTTCGTGATAGTATTGAGTCGAAACTAAATACGGAGGCTTAAAATCATGAAAACCAAAGCAGTTTTTTATCACGCCGGTTGCCCGGTCTGTGTGGATGCCGAGCAGGGTCTTGTAAATTCTCTTGATAAAGAAAAGTATGATCTTGAAGTTGTACATCTCGGAGAAGACAAAGGCAGGATATCCGAGGCGGAAGGAAGTGGCGTCAAGTCAGTTCCTGCGCTTGTCATAGGCAAAAGCGCCTTCCATATTAACTTCGGCGCCAGCATAGGCGATCTTGGATAACTGATGTTAGGGGTATGCTGTGTGAAGGTCAGTCTTCTGACTTTCTGGCGATAGAACTTATTCCCGCTTCAAGAAGTTGTTCGGGAGAAACCTCAGAAGGTGCTTCTGTCAGGGGACAGAGGCCCTTCTGCGTTTTTGGAAAAGCAATTACGTCTCTTATCGATTCTTCACCGGAGAGAAGCATTAAAATCCTGTCAAGGCCGAGCGCTATGCCTCCATGGGGAGGAGCTCCAAATTCTAGGGCTTCAAGGAGAAAACCGAATTTTTCCCGTGCCTCATCCTCTCCGATTCCTATGATGTCAAACACTTTTTGCTGTATGTCTTTTCTGTGAATTCTTATGCTTCCCCCGCCTATCTCCACTCCGTTTAAAACTATATCGTAGGATTTTGAAGCCGCATCGCCAGGTGAATTCTCGATTTCTTCTACGTCTTCATCCTTGGGCGCGGTAAAAGGGTGGTGGACTGCGACGTATCTTTTTTCCTTGGGGGCGTACTTAAGAAGCGGAAAATCAACCACCCAGAGAAACTCAAGTTTTTCTTTGTTAACAAGGGAGAGAATTTCACCGAGTCTAAGCCTTACATTTGACATCACCTGGTTTACCATATCAACCGAGTCCGCACCGAAAAACACTATGTCTCCTTTCTCCATCGAAAGGGTTTCGGCTAAAAGTCCGCATTCCCCTTCGCTTAAGAACTTGACTATGGGAGAATTCCATCCGTCCTCGCCGACTCTTATCCACGCAAGCCCCTTTGCTCCGAGCGAAACCGCGTATTCGGTAAGATCGTCTATTTCCTTCCTGGTAAGCTTTTCGGCTCCGCCCTTGAGGTTAAGCGCCTTTATCGCTCCGCCTTTCTCAAGAGCTCCTCGGAATACCTTGAATTGAGAGTCTTCAAATATGGAGGAGATGTCTTTTAGCTCAAGTCCGAACCTAGTGTCAGGGCAGTCGGTTCCAAACCTCCCCATGGCTTCTTCGTAAGGCATTCTCAAAAAAGGAGTATTGACTTCAATACCTTTTGTCTCCCGAAGGACTGTCTTTATCATGCCTTCAACCGTGGAGATTACGTCGTCTTCTGAGACAAAGGACATTTCCATGTCTATCTGGGTGAATTCGGGCTGGCGGTCCGCTCTCAGGTCCTCATCTCTGAAGCATTTCACTATCTGGTAGTATCTGTCAAAACCCGAGATCATGAGAGTCTGTTTCAGCGTCTGGGGGGATTGGGGAAGTGCGTAGAACTGCCCTTCGTTAAGCCGGCTCGGAACTAGAAAGTCCCTTGCGCCTTCCGGCGTCGACTTCGTGAAATAGGGGGTTTCGATCTCAAGGAACCCGTTTTCGTTAAGGTAGCTTCGCACCGTGGCAGCGACTTTGTGGCGGAAGATCATGTTATCCCGCATTGGCGGTCTTCTGAGGTCAAGATAGCGGTACTTAAGCCTTAGCAGTTCATCGGCGTTTACTTCATTCTCTATTAGAAACGGTATTACCTTTGAAGTGTTAAGAATCCTTACCTGCTCTGCCACTACCTCGATTTCGCCGGTTTTAAGGTTAGGGTTTACGGTCTCTTCTGTTCTCGGAGTTACTTTTCCTTCCACAGCTATTACCCATTCATCGCGGAGCTGTTCGGCGGTCTGGTGGATCTTCGGATCATGCTCCGGGTTAAAGACAATCTGGCAAAGGCCCTCCTTGTCTCTGAGGTCAACGAAAATCACACCGCCGTGATCTCTTCGGGACTGCACCCAGCCCATAAGCGTAACAGAGCGGTCAACATGCTTTTTCCCAAGCTCTCCGCAAAAATTCGATCTTTTCCACTCTCCCATAAGTTCTAGCATTTATTCAGGATTCTCCCGGCAAAAAAGGATTGGCTAATCATACTAGATTGATTTGCATTGGCAAGGTTTTCGCGCCATTTGAAGGTATGGACAGGGCCTTGTTCTTTGCTTTGTATTTTTAACTGAAAAAATGCGAGCAGCAGAGATTTTCCACGCCTTTTTTCTATTTGTTTTTTCCTTTTTTTTACATACCATTCTAATTCGGAAGGCGGAAATTTTTCCTCCTACACTAAAATCAAAGGAGTTTCAAACCAATGAGGAAAGATATTGTCTGTAGAAGGAATTTGTTTTTTGCTGTAGCTGTCTGTCTTGTTTTTCTTGTAAACGCCTGCGCGGCGACCAGGACCCTTATCGAGAAAAGGAAGCTTACAGTTGAGACTAAAATGTCGGAGACGGTTTTTCTTGAACCGGTGTCGCCCGAACAAAGAGTAGTTTACGTTGACGTAAAGAATACGACCGACAAGGAACTGCCCGGAATTGAATACGGAATCAAAGGAAGAATAGCCTCTAACGGTTTTAGGGTCACAGAAGACCCGACCGAGGCGACTTTCATTCTTCAGGCCAACATACTCAAGGTCGGAAAAACCAATCTTGAGGAAGCCAATGGTCTGCTCGGAACCGGTTACGAAGGCGTGGTCGAGGGAGCGGTTATAGGCGGAGTTATAGGCGGTGCCATGGGCGGGGATGTGGACGAGATCAACAAGGGTACAGTTGCGGGTGCTATTGCGGGAGGAGTTGCGGGCTTTTTATTTGACGCTCTCGTAACGGATGATCTTTTCACGATGGTGACCGATATCCAGATCAGGGAGCGCGCCGGGGAAGGAGAAGTTGTGTATCAGAGCGAAGATACTGATGCGTCACAAGGGACTGCGACTCGGACCAAGCAGACTTCGCATGTTGATGACTTGGAGTGGAAGATATACAGAACCAGAGTGGTTAGCGTTGCCAACAAGGCGAACCTGGATTTTGAGGAAGCCAAACCGCATCTTCAGGCTGGTCTTGAGAGGTCTATAGGCGGGATTTTCTAAGCTTTTACATTTGTTTAATAGAGAGAAGCTGAAACCGGATAAGACAATTGGTAAAAGTCATAATGGAAGTTCAGTTTCTCATCTGTTTGAACATTTCCAAAGCACGATTTCGGGCACTCATATGATCTGCAACAGGAAAGGGATAGCTTTTTCCCAAAGAAATCCCCGCTTTTCCAAGTGCATGTTTCGGTGAAATCCAAGGTTGGTGAATATAAGTGTTCTGTAAGTTCGCTAGCTCGGGAACCCAGCGTCGCACATAAGTGCCGTCGGGGTCGAACCTCTGACCCTGCAGAATCGGATTAAAAATTCGAAAAAACGGAGCGGCGTCAACTCCGCAGCCGGCTATCCACTGCCAACTTACTGAGTTGTTAGCTAAATCTGCGTCTACCAAAGTATCCCAGAACCAAGCGGCGCCGTCCTGCCATGGAATGAGCAGATGTTTAACAAGAAAAGAGGCAGCAATCATTCGTACCCGGTTGTGCATCCAGCCCGTTGCCCAGAGTTGATAACGCTTTAAATCTTTCGCAAATTAAAAAGGAAGGCGGCATTTCTTCATGAATCCGGTTAGATAAATAGTGCTCTTAAATTTATTTAACAGGAGGAAACACCGCCATGAGAGATTATACAGCGAAGAGCCCCAAAAAGGTAATTCAGATTAACCACGAGGAGCTTAGGGATCATCTAAGCTCCATAGTCACCGATACGGTAGAGGAAGTATTGAACAAGGTTCTTGACTCTGAAGCAGATGAGATGGTTGGGGCAGCGCGGTACGAGCGAAGTTCGGATCGCCAGGACTATCGTTCCGGAAGCTACACAAGAAAGCTCCAGACCAAGGCTGGAGAAGTAACGCTGAAGGTGCCCAAGCTTCGGGAGCAGAGATTCCAGACGGCCGTAATAGAGCGATACAGGCGAAGGGAGTCATCAGTCGAAGAAGCCCTGGTGGAGATGTATCTTGCGGGAGTATCCACGCGGCGGGTGGCGGATATTACAGAAGCGCTTTGGGACACGCGGGTGAGTTCGGCCACGGTCTCGAAGCTCAACTGTAGCGTGTACGAGCACATAGAGAAGTGGAGAAACAGGCCCATAGAAGGAGAGTTTCCCTATGTTTATCTTGACGGGGTGAGTCTCAAGCGCAGCTGGGGAGGAGAAGTGGGCAACGTGTCGGTTCTTATAGCCATAGGGGTGGGCAGAGATGGTTATCGCCGGGTTCTGGGGGTTGTGGAGGGGGCGAAAGAGGACAAGGCCGGGTGGAGCGGGTTTTTGCGTCATCTGAAGCAGAGGGGGCTTAGTGGGGTGCGGATGTTCATAAGCGACGCGTGTTTGGGGTTGGTTGAGAGCATAGGGGATTTTTATCCGGAGGCGCTTTGGCAGCGTTGCGTGGTTCACTTTTATCGCAACGTGTTCAGTTACGTGCCTCGGGGCAGGGTTGGGGAGGTGAGTTTGATGCTGAAGGCCATCCATGCTTCTGAGAACGAGGAAGCCGCGAGGGGGAAGGCAAAGGAGGTTGTAAACAGACTTAAGGGGATGCGACTGGGCTCGGCGGCTAAGTGGGTGGAGGAGAACATTGAAGAGACTCTTTGTTACTATGGGTTTCCGTCGTCACACTGGCGCAGGGTCCGGACGAACAATCCGATGGAGAGGATCATAAAGGAGATAAGGAGAAGATCCCGTGTTGTGGGAGCCTTCCCTGACGGGCAGAGTGCGTTGATGTTGTGCGCGGCGAGGTTAAGGCATATATCGGGGACCAAGTGGGGAAGCAGGAAGTATCTGGACATGGATTTGCTGAGGGAAATGTACAGCAAGGAGGAAGTTGAGGTAGGGTAATGGACAAAGACCGGATTTTGAGAATCAAAGACTCATGAGTCTTTGATTCTCAAACTGAAGAAATGCTGAAAACTTAAATTTGCGAAAAATTCCGAGCACTACCCCAGAGTTCGCGCATTCCAGCGTCAACTATCGGGTAGCCTGTAAGCCCGCTTTGCCAACGGCGAAGCGCTTCTTCATCTTTTACCCACGCAAAGCGTTTGAATTCCGGCCGGAATGGTTCTTCGGGAAACTTCGGCCAATGGTAAAGCAGGTGATGGGAAAACTCCCGCCAGATAATCTGGCGAAAAAAAGATTCAATACCGTTTTCCGCTTCGAGGCTTACGTGAGATAAGGCTCTGTGCCAGGATAGCAGAGGAGATATTTCGCCAAAATGAAAATGAGGCGAAAGCCTTGAAGTTCCGGAGATGTCGGGCCGGTTACGTAGGGTTCCGTATGCCGCTGCCGACTGTTCCAGAAACGAGTCGAGGTGCAAGAGAGCTCCCGTCTCTCCCGGTGTCCAAATATCAAGCCAGCCGGCACTCCAGTCGGGTTTTTTCGGCAGCAGTTCCCACTGGTCAAGCAAATCGCTCTTTGGGGATTTTCTCGGGGATGGAAGCTTTCTTGGGGCGGGCATGGGAGCGGGCAGTGGAAACTTTTTCAAGCAGGCTTTATAAAAGGGTGTGAACACCTTGTAGGGCTCTCCGTTTTTTGTCGAGACGGATTCCGGCGGGAAAAGCAGGTTGCCGTCAAGCACGCGAAACCTGACCCCAAGTTCGTCCAGAATATCCAGAAGTTCTGAATCAACCTTGATAGCGTGCGGTTCGGCAAGCCAAGTGCTGTATAACGCTGTGGCCCCGGTCTCGGTTGCCAACTCCCGCAGGACCTCCTGCGGTCGACCGCGACGCAGAACCAGCCTGTTTCCAAGTGCTTTTAGGGATTTATCAAGTGCTTTGAGACTGTGGTGCAGCCACCACTGGCTGGCATTCCCGGGTGCCCAGGGGTCTGAATCGCCGTCTTCAAGTATGTAAACGGCCAATACCGGATGACCGGATTCAGCTGCACTTAAGAGCGCCGGGTTGTCCGCCAGTCTTAAGTCTTTTCTGAACCAGTGAATAACCGGACGTATAGCTTCTCTGTAGCGAGTCATGTTCTTGCCTGCCTGGATTTCAGTTTTTACTGGCGCATGGGTTTTTGTGTTAAGGTTTGGCGTGAATTATACTGGGAAGAGCAAAATTGTTTGCGGAGAAGGGGTAATTTTCCATGTCAGGCGAGCGCTTAAGAGAGAATTTCAGATCGGGGTTTATTTCCGTAATTGGACGGCCCAACGTGGGCAAATCCACGCTTGTGAATTCTATCGTTGGAGAAAAAGTTTCGGCCGTTTCAGACAAGCCGAGCACCACCAGGAACAGAATCCTGGGCGTAAAGACTTTCGATGATTCTCAACTGGTTTTTCTCGATACCCCGGGCGTGTACAGGGAAAAAAGCAGGCTCGGAAAATCCATGGCCAGAGCTGTAAGCGGCGCTCTGTCGGACGCTGATCTTGTGGCGTTCGTTACGGATGTGGAAAAGCCTTTCGGAGCGGCTGATGAATCTATCCTGAAAATGCTAAGAAAACCTTCCTTGTTTGTCGTAAACAAGATCGACAAGATAAAAAAATCAAAGCTCCTTTCGATACTTTCAGCCGCCGAGAGATTCTCTGAGAAGTTCCTCGAAATAGTTCCCATCTCGTCTCTTACGGGCGACGGCGTAGAGCAACTCACAGAGCTTCTTAAAAAACACCTGCCGGAGGGCCCGAAATATTTCCCCGATGATATTTTCACGGATCAGCCTGAGATCTTTTACGTAAGCGAACTAATAAGGGAGAAGGTGTTCAACCTCACCCGAAAGGAAATTCCCTATAAAGTTGCCGTAGTGGTTTCAGGGTTCAGCGAGGATACGGAGCGAAACCTGTTAAGGATAAACGCGGAAATTTACGTTGAGAGAAAAAGTCACAAGGGAATTTTGATAGGGAAGGGCGGGGGCATGCTCAAGCAGATCGGTTCTGAGGCCAGGGTTGAAATTGAAAGGATACTGGGAGTGAAACTGTTTCTTGAACTCTGGGTTAAAGTTAAGGAGAACTGGACACAGAGAGATGTGCTGATAAAGGAATTCGGTTACGGGGACTGAACCGCAGAGGCCGTTATTTTCCCTTGAAGATGGGTTTTCTTTTTTCAAGGAAGGCTTTTTTCCCTTCCTTGGAATCGCTGCTTTTCCTTACCCTCGAAAGAAGAGACCTTATAAGTTCTTCATTTTCTTCTGAAAGCGGATTATCCTCTTCCCAGATATTTATCATCTTTTTCATGGATATCATGGAAAGAGGTGCGTTTTCGTTTATTCCCTCAGCAAGCCCATAGGTGAACTCTTCAAGCTTGTCTCTTTTTACAACGTGGTCGACAAGCCCTTTTTCCAGGGCTCTTTCGGCGTTAACGGGGTTTCCGGTAAGAAAAAGTTCCCTTGTAAATCCGGGACCCACCAAGTTCAGAAACTGCTTTATTCCACTGTAATGATAAATGACTCCGAGCTTTGCAGGTGGGATTGCGAGTTTCGCATCAGCGGCGCACACTCTTAGGTCGCAAGTCACCGCGAGTTCGAGTCCCGCCCCGAAAGCATGGCCGTTTATCATTGCTATTACGGGAAGAGGGTAGGACTTTACAGCCCGCATGGCTTCGGTGAGAGGATGGCCATTTTCTATCGCAATCTCTTCATCGGATATTGAGGTTATATCGTATCCGGAACAGAAGGCCCTGTCGCCGCTTCCTCTTATAACAACACATCTGATTTTAGCGTTCTTTCTTAGTTCTAAGAATTCCTCTGTTAAAAGCCCTAGAATTTTTGGAGTAAGGGAGTTTCTTTTCTCAGGGCGATTGAGAGTAAGGGTGCAAATTGAACCCTCAGTCTTTACGAGAATTTCTTTGTTTTTAGCCATGGAGAAATTATATAGGGAATCATATACTTATTTACCCATAGGGTAATCTTGTATCAATTTCACGGTTCATCGGGACTGTACTAATACCAGAACCCTCCCCGTGCAGTTGCGCCATTCCCAGACGCCTTATGTTCATTGCAGCATTCGTGTCCGCGTTATACGCAAAGCCACAATTTACACATAGGAACCGCGCTTGGGTTTTACGGTTCTCTTTATCTACATGCCCACATTCGGAGCATGTCTGACTTGTATGCGCGGGATTTACTTTCACGAGCCTCCCACACTTGTACTCAAGATTTTTTCTTATTCCCCCGAATGCTGTATCAAGCATTGCCCTGTTGAGTCCCGCCTTCTGCTTCACGTTTTTTCCCGGATTCTCTATCGTACCCTTCGCGGAAGCCGTCATGTTCTTTACCTTTAGATCTTCCACTATCACGGTTCCGCATTTCTCGGCAATCTCCTTTGTGGTCTGATGAATCCAGTCCTTGCGGATATTAGCTATTTTTCTGCTCACCTTTGCAAGTTTTCTTTTCGTGTCTTTCCTTCTGCTAGACCCCTTTACCTGCCTTGCCATTTTCCTCTGATACCACTTCCTTCGCTTTTCTTTTTTCTCAAGATCGGGCAAGGAGTAGGAATGCCCGTCAGAAGTGGCAATTTGGCGGACGTTCATGTCAACTCCAAGAACCGCTCCGTCATACGGTCTTTTCTCCACTTCAACTTCGTAGAAAACGAAAGCCCTCCACCTGTGTCCGTCATGGCGAAGCACTATCTGTTTCGGTGTACCTTTCTCCCAAGGATTTCCTCCCCTGCGGGTGATCTCTACCCATCCAATTTTCGGTATGTAAAGCAGGGAATATTTGTTGTTCCGTTTCTTTATCTTGAATGTCCCTGAATCTCTCGCAATCGTAAAGCTCGGTGTGGCCTTTGCCCTGCTTTTGGGCTTCGAAAACCCTTTCTTGCCCTTCATTGCTTCTTCGAGTGCGTCCGCGAAATACTTGAGGGTACGCTTGACCGGATTCGCGGGGAGTTCCCTAAGCCAGTCCGTCTCATGTCTTAACTTGGTGAACTCCAAGGCAAGACTGAAGAAACTGGTTTGAGGTCTTTGCCCCTTGCCGTTTCTGAACGCCTGATAGTCGGCAAGATTCTTCTCCCGAAAATGGTTCCAGACATACCGGCACGCTCCGGCTATCTGGAACATCTTTCTCGCCTTTGCCTTGGATGTAGGCAGGACAACAAACTCTACAGTGCGTATTTCTTTAATCATTACAGTGTATTGTATCACGACAGGGCAAATAAGTATATTAACCCCTTTCTTTTTCAAGAATAATCCCATTCTAAACTATCAGGCATACTTACGAAGTTGAATTCGCTAAAGGGAAAGGATTATGAACGAAAACAAGCCGTCGCACTTGCGAATCTACAGGGTGCTGTTTCTCTGCACGGGCAATTCGGCTCGTTCGATCATTGCCGAATCTCTTTTGAATCACAATAGCGACGGAAGATTTGTCGGCTACAGTGCGGGCAGTCATCCCCGGGGAGAAGTTCACCCCCTGGCTCTTGAACTCTTGATCATTAATGGGCACGACATTAAAAATCTGCGTTCTAAATCTTGGGATGAGTTTGAGGTGGCAGATGCTCCTTCGATGGATTTTGTCTTCACGGTGTGTGACAACGCGGCGAATGAATCTTGTCCCGTGTGGCCGGGCAGGCCGGTGACGGCTCACTGGGGTCTTGCGGATCCCGCGGGCGTTGCGGGGACTGAAACCGAGCGGCGCGAAGCTTTTGAAAAAACCTACAAGTTACTCAAAGAACGTATCGCTGAGTTTCTGGCCCTTCCGGTTGACTCGCTTGACAGCGTGGAACTTCGTGAGAGACTTGGAAAGATCGGGCACCGTGGGCCTGGAACGGACGGAAAGTAGTGACTGACTCTTGAAGCGTTTCTGTCCGACCACGGCATAAGACCTGGACGTTTTGACTCTCAGGCGAAAGCACTATGACGAAACGAAAAACCCTGTATCTGGCTAATCCCTACGGCTTTTCCGTACAGCAGCGTGAAGGGCCTCTGGTAGCTCTTATCGAGGTTCTGGAATCAATGGGAGCCGAGGTGTGGGAGCCGTTTTCCCGCAACAATCAGATTGATAAGGCGACTGCCGGCTGGGCCTACCGGGTTGGACAGTCAGACCTTCGGGATGTGCGCGAGGCCGATGGATTGTTCGCGGTTGTCAATGGATGTCCGCCGGACGAAGGAGTTATGGTTGAGCTGGGAATGGCGATTGCTTGGGACAAACCCGTATTTCTGTTCCGGGATGACTTTCGCAGATGTACCGACAGCGAGGTCTATCCTCTCAACCTGATGCTGTTTGCCGGCATGCCTGAAAAGGGCTGGGAAGCTTACTTGTATGGTTCCTTGGAAGAGATAACCGACCTGGACAAGGCGCTGGCGAGATGGCTTAAAGATGCGGACTGATTCGATTTCTCTTTTTAAGGCCGAGTCATGAAAGAATCTACTGATCGGCTATTTTCAGAACCTTGGCCCCTTTTCCTCCACCCCTTCTGATTTCCAAAAGCGCCTTATTGGCCTCTTCAAGTCTGTACTCGGTGACTTCGGCTTCTATTCCCAGAGTGGACGCGACTGAAAGAAAGCCGGCTACGTCTTCCCTCGTCACGTTTGCTACGCTTTTTATCTCTTTTTCAAGCCAAAGATGGGACTGATAGTCAAGACTAAGCAGAGAGTCGATATCGGAACTCTCCTTGCTTATGGCGTTTACGACCAGTCTCCCCCCGGGAACAAGATTTTCAAGCGAGCGCAAAACCGGTTTCCATACGGGTGTGGTGTCAATAATAGCGGAAAGTTGTTTTGGGGAGTGCTCTTCAATCTCACCCGACCAGTATGCTCCAAGATCCGCGGCGAACTGCCTCTCCCTTTCTCCTCTCGCGAATACGAATACCTCGCTTAGTGGATATGTGTGGCGAAGGAGCTTTATCACAAGATGCGCTGAAGCCCCGAACCCCATGAGTCCTACTGCGTTTCCGTCAGTTATTCCGGAAAGTCTCACGCACCGGTAGCCTATCGCTCCGGCGCATAGAAGAGGAGCTGTCTTTACTGGATCCATTTCCTGCGGTATGGGGTAAACGAAATTTGCATCCGCGACCATGAACTCAGCGAATCCCCCGTCTCTGTCCCTGCCGGTCGCAATGAAGTCACGGCAGAGATTTTCCCTTCCGCTCCTGCAGTAAGCGCATTTTCCGCAGGCTCCTCCTATCCACGCGACTCCCACCATGTCGCCTGCTTTGAAATCTCTTGCCTCCAAGCCGTGTTCTTTAACCACTCCCACCACCTGGTGTCCCGGAACAATTGGAAAAGACGGAGGCGACACTCTCCCTTCAACCTCATCCATGTCGGTGTGACAGACCCCACAGGCCAAAACGCGTATAAGAACTTCTCCTTGAGCTGGTTTTGGGGAAGGGGTTTCCAGCAACTCAAGAGGAGAATCGTTCTCAAACAGGTCGTGCGTACCTCTTAGAACCATTGCCCTCATCGCGTTATCAAGTATAACACGCTGATACGGCAGGCTATTGAATCAATTTATGTGATATGATTTCGGTGCAAGGTTGGATGCTTCACCGTTGCTTGTGCGGCTCGGGCAGGTTCTTCTGTCTGAAGTGCTATCCCTTCTTTTTGCCTGAACCTATTACCCACCGGATTGCCCAGAGCGAGAGCAGTACAACTAGGCACCCGATAATGATTGCGCGTAGGACTTTACTTTCGGGTCTCATCTCGGTTGCGTATTCGGCGTCCTCCCCCGGATAAATGCCCGACCCGAGAATATAGATGTTATCCCCGAGCCTTATCTGCTTTACATAGCTTACCTTGAGAGAAGTTCCCTTTGCTTTGCCGACCCCTATTGTCTCGTCTCCTTCCACCAGCGGATTGTCCCAGAGGTAATGGACAAAACCCCCTCCGCTTTTGGCCACTTTGATGATTCTTTCTCCGATATTGACTCCGTTTTCGTCTACGGAGTTCATAGTGGATGCCTGCCTCATCTTTGGATTGTTGCCGTTAAATACCACGAGGCCTTGGTCTGTAATTGCGAAGAGGTAGATTTCATTATGTTTCCAGGCCTCTTTAGCGCTGCTGACTCTTAGCAGTTCCGCTATGTCCATGTTGCCCTGCGTAGTCTTATACGCGTGATCAACAAATTCAGCCGTTTTTTCCACGAAGTTCTTAAGAGTACTCTTGTCTTTTACGGAAGCGGCCTTTACTTGGGGCACGTATTTTCTTAGGACTTCGCCCACGGAAGGGATTAACTCTTTATGATGAAAGCCTCCGATCAGGACAAGTTCAATCCCCAGTGCATCAACCGTGTAATTAACGGCATAGCTTGATTTGGGTAGGGACGAGGGATCTTTGGCGTCGTTCCAGTAGTAGTCAACAAAACCCCCCTCCTTGTTGTTTTGAGCTGCTTTGATGAGCTTATGCACTATATCGGTTCCTTTTGCGTCTCGCAGAACGGTCAGGTCCCTGCCGTTGGCTGATTTATAGTATCCGTGAGCTATGCACCTGCCTTGTTTGTCAACCAGGATGAGGTACTTGGAACCGGACTTCCAATCCCCTTTGTGTTGTACCTCGTACAGTATCTGCTGCCATAGATCAAAGCTTTTTTCGTCCGGAACCAGGACTTCCCAGTGTGCTTTGGCGTGCAGTACGAATTCTCGCAGAGCATCTGGGCTCTCCGCTGCACCGTCAGCCGTTACGGCTTCCTTACTGGCGTTGGCGTGTTTTCCGTGGGCTAGGGCCGTGCGCACGTCGGAAAAAACGCATATAACTGCCAGCACGCACAGAAAAATCCCCGTTAATGCAAAGATTTTCATGAAATTTCTTCTTAGCACTGCCTTTATCTTACCTTTTGTGCTTAAACAAAACAATTACAGAGGGTTAAGGATACACTGAGCAGTCCTAGTTAAAAAACAAACAAACGCCCCTCCATTTCAAGAGTATTAAAAAAAGCATGTGGAGTCAGAATTTTTAAATCAACTCTTGGCTGATAATAGCGAGTTCTGGCTTCTTATAATGTTGTCAACTAGGTCCGCGTTTTTCATCTTCAAGGGGTTGGCTGGTTAAGTCCTATTTAGTTTCTGTGCGGGGCTTTTTGAGCTCAGGCGAAACTCCTAGGTCCAGCAGCCTGCTTATCCCAAAAGCGGTATCTCTGTATGCTCTCAGAACGATTTCCGCTGCGACTCTTGCGTCTTCTCCCGCATCGTGATGGCGAAAACGGATCCCGAGATCACGGGCAACGTTCCCGAGATTGTAGCCTCTAAGGGCGTATTTATCCGGCCAGGCACGTCGTGCTACTTGTGCGCTGTCAATCCAGATTTCGTAGCCGAGAGATTTTCCGCACTCCGCAAACGCTTTTGAAATTGCCCTGCGGTCAAAAAATGTATGGCTTACCACGATTTCTCCTAGATATCCCGCGACTTTATTGCATATTTCTTCAAACCGCGGACAGCCCCTTACCATGTTATGGTCTATGGAGTGTATGGCTGTGTTGTAAGGGTCGAAAAAGTCACCCGGATCTATGAGCTGCGTCCATACGTCTGTGATTTTCGCGGATCTGACCACGGCGATGCCCACCTGACAGATGCTTGAGACATTCGAATTCGCTGTCTCCACGTCAACTGCGACAAAATTCAAATCTTCGCCCGAAGAAGGGTTCTTTTCTTCATTTTGCGCGCGAGGCGTTTCTGGTTTCCCTGTTTTTCTCATTCCCTCTATTATCAACCGCAAAACGTCTTATTTCAGTACCTTTTCAGATATTTCGGCATTTCAGGGCTTTAAACTCAGATTATATTGTTTATATTTATCTGGATTAAAAGCTTATCTGGAGGCATAACGTGCCGTTATACGAATATGAATGCGACAGTTGCATGGAGAGTTACAACACGGACATAGACAACCTAGTCGCAAAGCTTACCAAGACGAATGCAAGGAAGATTTTCAAGCAGAACAGCAATTTCTGTTATATTGAAGTCACAGATGACAAGACCAGAAAACTGTTTTTCGAACTTGGGGAAAAGGGTATAAGTGGTGCGAGAAGATTTCGTTACAAGCTTGATAACGGGAAGATGCTTTATCTTGAGCTTAAGAATTTCCGTTTCGACCACCTTGTGTACGGAGATGACGATCAGGGTGAAGTTAAATGTCCTCTCTGCGACGATCCCGAATCGGTGAGGAGGGTTTTTTCCACCTTCAAGGCCATATTCGACGACAAGAGCAAAAGAGCTCCGGGTCCTGGGGACGAGCTCAAGTGGCATCTTGAATACAAGCAGCAGAAGGATGAAGAAATAGCAAGCGACTGGGTAGGGCAGGATCACCTTAGTCAGTATTTCAACAGATAGGAGACGCAAATGCCCCTTTATGAATTTGAATGCACTAAGTGCAGAGGCAACGTTGAGAAATCACTAAAGACTCTTGAGAGAAAACGGGACAAGAAGACCGTCAAGAGCCTTGTCGAGAAATATGACAACATCTACGCTATAGAAGTTGTTGACCTCGAGCGCGAAGAAATAGTCGCAAAACACGGGAGAAAGGGAAAAGATTCCATATTCAACGACTACTACCTTGAGAACGGAACCCTGCTTGCGCTTTTCAACATGAGCAACTACAGGTTCTCTGAGCTTATATACGAAGAGGGGGACGAGAAAAACGTAAAGTGCTATTGCTGCGGGGAGAAAAAGAAAGTGGAGAAAGTGATCTCGACTTTTGCTTTTACAAAGGACCTCTCAACCGATATGCCGAAACCCAATCTCTCGAATCTGCCGCCTTCTGTGAGAAAAAGAACCCATCTCAGCGAGTACATAGAAGAAAAGGACAGACCTAAAAAGAACAGGCCTACTCCAAAAAGACTCTCCTGAGAAAAGACTCCAGCCGACGGCACGCAATTTCCGCTTCCCTCCGCGGCTTTGCGCCTGGCTACTTCTGATTTCCCCCCGAGTACTGTTCTTTGCGCTTGCCGAACCTTCTCTCGAGTTCGTCCGATATGTCCTGGGGGTCGAGGCCCGCTTCGCAGAGAAGCACCATGGAGTGGAACCACAGATCGGTAAGCTCGTATACGAGTTCGTCTTTGTCCCGGTTTTTCGCGGCTATTACGACTTCGCCGGCTTCCTCTCCGATTTTCTTGAGTATCCTGTCAAGCCCGCCCTTCATGAGGCCGCTTACATAGGACCCTTCCTTTGGATTCTGCTTCCTGTCCTCTATTACGGAAAACACTTTTTTAAGGGATGCTTTTTCGAACACGGGAGCCGCCTTTCTTTCCATGTCTCCTGATCTGTAAAAACATGTCGGTTCTCCGGTGTGACAAGCTACTCCGGTCTGTTTCACTGTTATGAGCACTGTATCGCAGTCACAGTCGACGAAGATTTCCTCTATGTCTTGGAAATGTCCAGATTCTTCGCCCTTGTTCCAGATCTTTTTTCTTGATCTGCTCCAGAAGTGAGTCCTTCCGGTCTTGACGGTCATCTCAAGGGCCTGCTTGTTCGCGTATGCGAGCATGAGTACCCGCCCGCTTGAACTGTCCTGCACTATGACGGGCAGAAGTCCTTCGTCGTTGAACTTGAGTTTTTCTAGGTCCATGTCCATTGGGAGTCTCGTTGCGCTGAAATACGTCAAGATAATAATTGCAAAGCCTGTGTTGTCAAAGAGTCAGCGACGGAGGGAGACTGCTAAATCAAGGGTTGCGTCCGGCCGTTTTTTCCGTCTGGGAGCTTTTCTCTTAAGTTCTTATTGATTTTGGGTGTATAACTGTAAGACTGCTCTGCGCGGGGAGTGCTTGCATCCATGTTTTCTAGAAAACACCTCTTTTATGCTCTAGCGGTTTTGTCCCTTGCCGTTTTGCTTGCGGTTATAGGTTTTGCCATATACGGCGATTCGGGACGTGTCAGTTTTGATCACGGCGTAGCAAGCGGCGACCCATTGGCCGACAGAGTTATCGTCTGGACGAGGGTTACTCCGCAACCATCCCGGAGAAGGGTCAAAGTCAGAGTCGAAGTCTCTTCGGATGAAGGGTTTAGGAGCCTTGTTCACAGTTCGTCTGAGACCGCCACTGCCAAGAGTGATTACACGGTCAAAGTAGATGTTGAGGGTCTTTCGGCCAGGACGGTTTACTACTACCGTTTCCGTTCGGGAGAATCTGTATCCGCTGTCGGCCGTACTAAGACTCTGCCGCAGGGCGATGTGGACTCAGTCAAACTGGCGGTTTTCTCATGTGCCAACTATCCCACTTCTCATGGCGGCTACTTTAACGTTTACGGCCACGCGGCGGCGACGGCTCGGGTGGATGCCGTCGTTCACCTTGGCGATTATATATATGAGTATGGCAGGAGGCCTGGTCCCGGAGCGGACAATTCAGAAGAAACCGCCAGGGATTTCCCGGAATACAGCGATAAGGAGATACTGACGCTTGATGATTACAGAAGGCGCTACGCTCTTTACAGGACCGACCCGCAGCTCCAAGCTCTTCACGCCACGCATCCATTCATAACCGTCTGGGATGATCATGAGGTCGCAAACGACGCTTACGTTGGAGGCGCACAGAACCATGATGAGAGTGAAGGCAGTTTCGATGCCCGCAAGACTGCTGCGCTTCGGGCCTATTACGAGTGGATGCCCGTCCGCCCCGCAAATGGGAATGATTCTCAACAGGTTTATCGCAGTTTTTCTTTCGGAAACCTGATTGAGCTTTTCATGCTTGATACTCGCTTTGCCGGACGGGAAAAACAACTTAGTTACAAAGATTATTTTGAACAGGACACCGGTTTTGACAGTCGGCGTTTCCGTGAGGACATCGGTTCTCCCGACCGGACGCTGCTCGGTCAGGATCAGCTTGCCTGGCTTAAAGAAAGACTTTCCGGCTCTACCGCCACTTGGCAGGTTCTGGGTCAGCAGGTGCTTATGGGAAGAATGAACATTCCCGCCGAGATAATCCCCGATCTGGGCGAGCGGACGCCCGCGGTCGCGGATCTTGTTGGTCGGCTGACCAGGATTAAGGAGCGGGTGCTGCGGGATGATCCTTCCGTGACCCAGGATGAGCGGGACCGTGTAAATACGGTGCTCCCCTATAATCTTGATGCCTGGGACGGTTATCCTGCAGAACGGGAAGCTGTGCTGGGTACGGCTTACGGGGCGGATAAAAACCTGGTGGTGCTTGCCGGGGATACGCATAACGGGTGGGCAAATAACCTTAGGGACACAAACGGAAACCAGATAGGTGTTGAGTTTGCCACAGCTTCTGTGTCCTCTGGGGGTCTTGAGACTTACTTAAAACTTAAACCGGAACAGGCCGAGGAGTTTGCCCGGGACCTGGAAGTACTGGTTGATGACCTTGTCTACTCTAACACAAAGGACCGTGGCTATATGATCGTGAGCTTTACTCCGAAAAGATCGCAGTCCCGGTGGATATACGTGGATACCGTCGCTCAGCCAGAGTTCAGCGAAAGGACCTCCGCTTCCAGGATGCTAGAGGTGCTTCCTGGCTCAGGCGAACGTAATCTGGTTCCTGTTGACAATTAATTTTTTCTGCAAAGGGGAAAATCACGCGATTTTCCATGGCAAAAACTTTGACTTGAACCCGATTCTATAGTGGTGATATAATTTAAAGTTGAGCAGTTTCTAAAATTGTTTTTATAAATGTGCAACCTACTTCAGAGTTATAATCAGGAGGGATGTTATGAAGGGACTTCGAAATATTGTAATCACCTTGGTTGTAGTGCTAACTATAACGGCTTTTTTCCCGGGTATTTCCGCTTTTGCCGATGCCGACGGGTCCCATAGTAGCCCTCCGACAACTGCCAGCGAAGCGGATTCTGCTAATGACCGACATACAATGGAAAGCTTTGTATCGCACGCAAAACAGCACATTGACGATGCTGTTTCAGGGGGAGGAGGGGAACTTTCGGCATTTTTCAGACAAATGAGGACGGAAGAAGAATGGAATAATGGTTCGGTATACCTGATTACACTGAATCAGTTGGGTAGCGTGACAAATCACGGGATTTATACCAGTTCCTTGTTTAATGATTCTTTGCGCCATCTTCCAGATGTAAACGAGCTTTTTTCCCTGCTTGAAAATGCTCAGGGTGGTCCGGTTTGTCACCAGTATCAGCATTATATGGATGGATCTTCAAGGTGGACCTGTGCTGTTGAATATGACGCTGTTCTGGGAGGAACAAAGAGCGTCTTGATAGGCGGCTTTGATCACGCTGAGGACGATCAGGCCATAGGGCGCCTTGAATGTGCCCCGTATAACCCCGCCGTAACGGCAGAAGACGTAACCGCAAGCCAATTCATAAGTGAAAGCCAAAGCCGAGAAACCCTAAGGACCTTTGTAAAGGAAGCAATTAAGAGAATAGTTGCTCTGGCAGAACAAGGTTCTGGGGGGGGATTGAGAAGTGCTCTTGCAAAAATAGGATGCCTCGGAAAAGAAGGACCTTGGAAGTTTGGTTCCATATATCTCTTTATTATGAGAGACCGAGCCACGGGGGATCCTACGGTGATTGTTAACGGCAACAACCCGGAGTTCACCGGTAGTGATTTTGTGGATGTTCTTGACGAGGATGGAGTTGACATTGGAGCCGAGATACTTAAAGTTGCGGGAGAAGACGGAGCAGGAGACTTTGTCGAGTACAAATGGGACAATCCGCTTATAGAAGAAGACGATCTTACTATACCTGGGATGTCCCCCGGCAGGTCACCCAAGATCAGCTATGTTGAAGGAGTAACATTTTCCTCACTAGGGACGGGCACAGTTTTCATTTTCGGTTCCGGTATTTATAAACCGCTGGAAGCGACGGATAGTGGAAGTAGTGACGGCGATGATGGATGTGCGATTGCTGGGACGGGGAGTAAACCCGAAAGCACAGTTTTCAACCTGTTCTTGATAGTGTTTTCCCTGTGCATTGCGTTTTGGTGGAAAGACCGGTCAAAAAAGTAAAACGAATTTTAACTGGTATTTCTTTGTACGCGGAGGCGGATTCTGGGTTGTTGCATGGGCCTCTCTGTTGAATTTGGCGAAAACATTTTGAGGCGCAGTGGCGAGCCGGAATTCATTGACAGACTTGCAAAAAGTCGGATGATACTGTGTGTTGCGTTTTTAAACCGTTTTTAATGAACCCGGAGTTTGAGTCTGGTATTAAGAGGAAGGTAAGAAATTATGGCTAGAATCACAATTGAAGACTGTTTAGAGAAAGTTGAAAACAGGTTCGCTCTTTCCATTGCGGCGATGAAAAGGGCAAGCCAGATATCCAAGGGAGCTACCATCGTAGCGTCTGAGAATGACGACAACAAGCATGTTGTCTCAGCGTTAAGAGAGATAGCTGAAGGAAAAGTAAACGTTATATATCCCAAAGACAGGGACAATTACTGATTACACAACGCATAGCCCCGAGCGGTTTCAGCCCGCACGCGGTGAGGTAAAGACCCTTTTATGCTATCGGTAGGCATAGACGCGGGAGGAACTTTTACTGATTTTGTTTTTTTCGACGGAGAAGAATTATCCGTAAACAAGGTTCCTTCTACTCCCCTCGACCCTTCGATAGCAGTGCTCAAGGGACTTAAAAGCCATCCCATTGAGCTCTCCAATATATCAGAGATTATCCACGGAACCACCGTGGCCACAAACGCTCTTTTGGAGCGTGAGGGGGCCAAGACCTGTCTTGTCACCACAAAGGGTTTTGAAGACGTAATAGAGATCAGGCGTCAGAACAGGGAAAAACTTTACGATCTGTTGTGGAGCCCTGTCGTCCCTCTGGTTCCTTCGGAACTAAGATTCGGTGTTTCCGAGAGAATGGATTATCGGGGATGTGTGCTAGCTAGCCCTGATGAAGCTGAAATAGGGAAAGTAGGGGAGAAAATATCTTCTCTTGGGGTTGAGGCAATAGCCGTTTGTTTTCTCCATTCATATGCTAATCCCGAGAACGAACGCAGGGTAGCGGCAGCACTCTCTAAGCTCGGTATTCCTATTACCCTCTCCTCGGAGCTGGTCGCGGAATTCAGGGAGTATGAAAGAACTTCAACGACCGTTTTGAATTCTTACCTGATTCCTAAAGTTAGCGAATACATGCGTTCTCTTTCCCGCCGCCTCAAGGGGAAATCTCTCTCAATAATGCAGTCAAACGGCGGGGTTATATCGGCCGAACAGGCGGCCGAGGGGCCCGCAAAGATAGTTCTTTCCGGTCCCGCGGGAGGAGTGGTCGGGGCTTTTGAGATATGTTCGCTCTCCGGCAGAAAGAAGATCATTACCTACGACATGGGAGGGACCTCGACCGACATATCGCTTTGCGACGGCAAAATAAGCTTTACGACCGAAAACACCCTGGGCGGTGCAGCGCTCAAGGTGCCGATGATAAACATTTCCACTATAGGGGCCGGAGGAGGTTCGATCGCCTACATGGCCGAGGGGGGCATCCTAAAGGTCGGGCCGCGAAGTGCCGGCGCTGATCCCGGCCCCGCATGTTACGGAAAAGGTGTTCTGCCGACCGTGACGGATGCCAATATAGTTCTCGGGAGAATGGACCCCGGATGGTTTCTGGGAGGGGAGATGAAGATATACCCGGAGAGGTCATTTGAGGCGCTTCGTTCTCTTGCGCCGGATCACTCAACGGAGGATATAGCGGAATCGGTAATCAGAATTTCCAACTCAAACATGGAAAAAGCGCTTCGCGTGATATCGGTTGGGAGGGGCTATGACCCGAGGGAGTTCTCCCTTGTTTCGTTCGGTGGCGCAGGAGGCCTTCACGCCTGCGACCTCGCCCGTTCACTTGGTATCCACGAAGTCGTTTTTCCGAGGAATCCCGGGGCGCTTTCAGCATACGGCATGCTCCTTGCCGACTCCTTCAAGGATTATGGAGTTACGTTTTTTTCTTCCGCGGATGAAGATCATCTCGAGGAGACAAACCGAAAGTTCGCGGATCTCGAAAAGTCTGCGTACACGGACCTCAGAAGAGAGGACCTCAGGTTTGAAAGACAAGTTGACGCCAGGTACCGAAGACAGTCCCATGAACTCACGATTCCCTACAGTGAGGCCATGGCCCGGGATTTCCACCACGAGCACGAGAGGGTGTACGGGTACATGAAGGAATCTTCCGTTGTCGAGATCGTGACTCTGAGGCTAAGGGCTTATATCCCTGGTCGAAAGATAAGAGTTCTTCCTGCTCCAGATGGAGGCCCGGAACCTCGATTCTCCTCTAAAGAGGTGATTTTCGAGGGCAGGGAAATAAGGGTGGGGTGTTGTGAGAGAGAAAAGCTCCGACCGGGTTTTCGCTTTGCGGGCCCTTGTGTTCTTTACGAGAGAACCGCGACTGCTTTTATTCCTCCCGATACCGAATGCGAAGTGGACGATTACGGAAGCGTTGTAGTGAACATCGGTTCCTGAGAGCTTTTTTAAATGCGCGCAATTAACGTACGGGAAGAAATAAGAAAAACCTTGGATCCTCCGGGAACGCTCCTTGATCCTGGCGAGGGACTACTTGCATCCGCCGTGCTGGTCATGCTCTGCGAGCGGGGAGGAGATTATGGAATATGGTTTATAAAAAGAACCGAATACAGGGATGATGCTTTCTCGGGCCACATCGCCTTTCCGGGCGGGAAGAAGAAACAAAGCGATGTAACTCTTGTTGATACGGCTTTGAGGGAGGCCGGGGAGGAACTTGGTTTTGACGCCGCAAAAGAAGCTGAGATTCTCGGGGAAATGGCTTTTGTACGTCCCTATACCCCCTCTGTCAGGAGGTATGTGGTAAAGCCCTTTGTATCCATGATAGGCGGTGGGGTGGAGTTTACTCCCAATTACGAGGTATCGGAATTCTTTTGGATTCCCGTTTCACACCTTGTTAACCCTAAAAACCGCGATGTGAGGGAAAGAAAGCGGGATGGGAAAGTGATAGATGATCAGGTGTTTGCTTACCGTAATCATATAATATGGGGACTTACCGGGAGAATACTCGACGAATTCTTCAAGAGAACTTCGGGATGTTTCACGAGGTGATGTTTAAATCTGCCTGATGATCGTGTAAATTTCTGGAAATCTAAAAAAGATGGAGATCGAAACTCATGGCTGCGGTTAACAAGGCTATAATACTCGGTAATCTGGGAAGAGACCCGGAAGTAAGGTATACGTCGGATGGAAAGGCGGTTACCAATTTCTCTGTCGCTACAACAGAAAAATGGAGAGACAGGGACGGAAATTCCCAGGAGCGCACCGAGTGGCACAGAATAGTTGTTTTTGACAGGCTCGGAGAGGTCTGCGGCGAGTATCTTTCCAAAGGAAGTTCCGTTTACGTTGAGGGTTATCTGAGAACCCGTTCATGGGATGACAGGGAAGGCAACAAAAGATATACGACCGAGATCGTGGGAAGAACCGTGCAGTTTCTCTCTGCTAGAGGGGAGAGCGGAAGGAAGGGAGGCGGAGCGTCCTCTGCAGGAGATGATTTTGCCTACGAAGAGGCAGGCGGTCTCACGGACGACGATGTTCCGTTCTGATTCTTTTGGTTTTTACTGACACACACTAAGCTTATGTCTCTGGCCGTTATAATCCTGGCGGCGGGCAAGGGAGTCCGCATGAATTCGGAACTTCCCAAGGTGCTACACCCCATCCTCAAAAAACCCATGCTGCGTTATGTTCTGGATGCGGCTCAAGAGATGGAACCTGATAGAATCGTACTTGTTCTGGGGCATGACTCCGAACTAGTGAAAGAGGCGGTTTCGGATTGCCCGGTGGAGATGGTCATTCAGGAGCCGCAGCTTGGAACGGGACACGCTGTTTTGTGCTGCGAGGATGTTTTTCGGGGTTTTTCAGGAGATATCCTAATACTTAGCGGAGATGTCCCCGCGACGGGTGTTTCCACTCTGAGTGAGTTTGTGGATTCTCACGTGAAAAACAGTGCGGACGTCTCGTTCATATCCACGTTGGTCGAGGACCCCGGGGGATATGGCAGGGTGTTGAGGAATGCCGAAGGGGAAGTGCTTCGCATAGTTGAGGATAAAGACGCCACCGCTGACGAGAAAAAAGAAAAAGAAATAAATGCCGGAATTTACTGTGTGAATTCTTCTTTTCTCTGGGAAAGTCTGGGCGGACTTGATACGGAGAACAGTCAGGGAGAGTATTATCTGCCGGGAATCGTAAATCTCTGCGTTTCCCGCAAGCGCGGTCTTCAGGCTTTTGCATTGGCCAATCCAAAGGAGGTGTCCGGAGTGAACAGCAGAGAACAGCTCGGCGAAGCGGAAAAAACCATAAGGCTTGCGATAAACCGCCGACACATGGAAAACGGGGTTACAATAGTGGACCCCGAAACCGCTTACATATCGGATTCCGTCAGCATAGGCAAGGATACGACGGTGTATCCGAATACCTATATTTACGGTGAAACCCGTATCGGGGAAGGCTGCCGGGTAGGACCCTCGGTATACGTCGAGGATTCCCAAATAGGAGACAATGTTGAGATAAGGTTCTCTTCCTATCTTGCTGAGTGCGAGGTGGAAGACGGAGTTGTAATGGGGCCTTTCTGTCATCTCCGCCCCGAGGCCAGGATAAAAAGCGGAGCCAAGATCGGAAACTTCGTCGAGATAAAGAAATCGAATATAGGAGTCGGTTCCAAGGTTCCTCATCTTTCCTATGTGGGAGATGCTGATATCGGTGCCGGAGTTAATATCGGTGCCGGAACCATTACCTGCAACTACGATGGGGTAAACAAGCACAGAACCGTGGTGGAAGACGGTGCTTTCATAGGAAGCGACACAATGCTGGTTGCGCCTATAAAGGTCGGAAAGGGTGCTACTACCGCGGCGGGCTCCACGGTAACTAAAGACGTTTCTCCGGGTGCTCTTGCCATAGAACGTGCGGGACAGAAGGAAATAACCGGCTGGGCGGAGAGAAAGAGGGTCAAGAAGGGGAAATCCTGAGATGTGTGGAATAGTCGGATACGTGGGAATTTCTGAGAGAACAAAAAGTGTTCTCTGCGAAAGTCTGGGAAGACTTGAGTACAGGGGATACGATTCTTCCGGGATATGTTTTGTTGAAGACGGTCGCTCCCGCGTCATAAGAAGCGAAGGAAAGCTTGAAAACCTTCTTTTAAAGCTAAAAGACTGCGAGGTGACTTCTTCCCTTGGAATCGCCCACACCAGATGGGCCACTCACGGCGATCCTTCGGAGCGAAACGCCCATCCCCAGGTATCTGGTCCGATAAGCGTGGTGCATAACGGCATAGTGGAGAACTACCCCGAACTCAAGGAGGAACTTGCCGCGGCCGGTTACGAATTCCGCTCCGATACCGATACCGAGGTCATCTCTCATCTGATCTGTGATTTTACGGAAAAAGGAAACTCTCTTCTTGAATCAACGAGGAAAGCGTTTAAAAAAATAGAGGGCTCTTACGCCGTAGCCGTAATGTCGGATACGGAGCCCGGGAAGATAATCGCCACAAGGCGTTTTTCTCCTCTCATAATAGCGCGCAACGGAAACGAATGTTTTCTGGCTTCCGATATCCCGGCGATTCTGCCCTATACAAGAGAGTTTGTTTTTCTTGAGGATAACGATTTCGTGGTTCTGGACGAAAATGGCATTTCGATAACCGACGCGTCCGGTGAAGTGGTTAAAAGAGCGCCGACGGTTGTGGACTGGGACCATTCGGCAACTGAGAAATCGGGCTACCGCCATTACATGCTGAAGGAAATCTTCGAACAGCCCAGGGCAATTTTCGATACGCTTCGGGGAAAATTCACTACGGACATGAAAGAGGTGATTTTCGAGGATGTGGACCCCTCCCTTCTGCAAAAAGCACAAAGGATAATTATCGCTGCCTGCGGTACTTCCTACCATGCATCCCTTATAGGAAAGTACATGATAGAGGAAGTAGCCGGAGTGAACACTCAGGTGGAGCTTGCCTCTGAGTTTCGGTACAGAAATCCCGTTATTGGCCCCGACACGCTTTTTATCGCTGTTTCTCAGTCAGGCGAAACCGCGGACACCTCAGAAGCCCTTCTAAAGGCCAAGGACCTGGGCATGAACTCCGTGGGAATAACGAACGTTGTGCTGAGCAAGATCTCAAGAGAGTCTGACTGCGTCATAACCACAAAGGCGGGCCCTGAGATCGGTGTTGCATCCACAAAATCCTTTACGGCGCAGGTTATGGCGTTCTATCTTTTTTCCATATACCTTGCGGTCTCAAGGAAAGCGATTGATTCAAAAAGTGCCAGGCGGCTGATAGCAGATGCCGTGTCGGTTTCCAAGCTTCAGCAGAGGACTCTTGAGCTTGACGGAGAGCTGAAAAATCTTTCAAGAGATTTTTACGGCTACAGGAATTTTATCTTCTTGGGCAGAGGGATTAACTACCCCGTGGCGCTTGAAGGCGCGTTGAAACTAAAAGAGGTTTCCTACATACACGCCGAGGGATATGCCGCCGGAGAGATGAAGCACGGGCCGATAGCCCTTGTAGACAGAAACATGCCCGTCGTGTTTATCGCGCCCGAAGAAGATGTGTATTACAAGAAGCTTCTTGGGAATTTCCAGGAGGTGAAGGCCAGGGGAGGGCGGATCATTTTCATAACGTCGGACGAGGATCTTCGGCTTCCCGACGAGAGGGACAGAAAAATAGTGATTCCCAAAAGCCCCTACCTCGTAAGCCCGATGGTGTCCGTTATCCCAGCGCAGTTTCTGGCTTACCACGTAGCCAATATTCTTGGAACGGATGTGGATCAGCCGAGAAATCTGGCCAAGGTCGTCACGGTTGAATAACTTCTCGCCGTCGCGGGGCGAAACTATATAAACTTTGTGAGGGGTTTTAAATGAAGGTACTTGTTGTTGGAGGTGGGGGAAGGGAACATGCTCTGTGCTGGAAGATAAGCCAGAGTCCTATTGTGGAGAGAACCTACTGTGCTCTGGGAAACGCCGGGATAAGCCGCCACGCGGAGTGTCTTGATATCGATGTAGGAGATTTCGATTCGCTTGCGCAATTTGTGAAAAAAGAATCCGTGGATCTTACGGTTGTCGGCCCCGAGCAGCCTCTTTGCGAAGGGATAACCGATTTTTTTGAAAAAGAGGGTCTTTTGATCTTCGGTCCCTCAAAAGCCGCTGCGGAGCTTGAGGGAAGCAAAATTTTCTCAAAAGATCTTATGAAGAAATACGGTATTCCGACGGGGGAATATTTCGTTTTTACCGACATGGAGCAGGCGATTGCCAAGGCAGGGGAGACCGAACCTCCTTTCGTGGTTAAAGCCGATGGTCTTGCCGCCGGCAAGGGAGTCATTATATGCCACTCACATAAGGAGGGAGAAGACGCGGTTCGCTCCATGATGGAACGCGGAGCGTTCGGCGAGGCTGGGGCAAAGGTCGTTATAGAGGAATTTCTTACGGGCGAGGAAGCTTCCTTCTTCGCTTTCACTGACGGGGAGAACATACTTCCGCTTGAACCTTCCCAGGACCACAAGCCGATTTTTGACGGGGACAAGGGACCGAACACTGGAGGCATGGGAGCCTATACCCCTGCTCCTGTCGTGGACGACCGGTTAAGGCAGAGAATAATTGACGAGGTAATGATTCCGACCGTCCGGGCAATGAAATCCGAGCGCAGAACCTACAGAGGAATTCTCTACGCCGGGTTGATGATAAAAGACAATGACCTCAAGGTGCTTGAATTTAACTGTCGCTTCGGCGACCCTGAAGCTCAGCCGCTTCTTATGAAAATGGAATCGGACATTGTTCCCATTCTTTATTCGATAGCCAGGGGCGAAATGAATACGGATCCCATAGAATGGAAAGACGGCTTCTGCGTGTGCGTAGTTATGGCTTCGAGGGGCTATCCCGGGAGCTACGACAAGGGGGTCGAACTTAAAAAACTAAAAGATTTCAAGGACACTCGCGAGACAGTGATTTTTCATGCCGGAACCACTTTTTCCGGAGACAAATTCGTTACAAGCGGCGGGAGGGTTCTCGGAGTTACTTCCCTCGGCAATACCATAGAGGAGTCCATACAGGGTGCTTATAAGGCTGTCGATTCCATTTCCGATCAAAATCTGATCTACAGAACGGATATAGGAAAGAAGGCGCTTTTGCGCATTGGTTGCTGAAGTGCCTTGAGCATATCCAGCCTGGGAATTTTCAACATCAACAAGAAATTTTTTTCGGTCTGAATTTTTTTATTGAAAACCTGTCTTCTTTCTGTAATATAGTCCCTCCCTTGATTTGGACCTTTAGCATTTTTTTTCCGTTTTCTTATTTGACATCGGTTCGTTATTAAGCTTATAATAAGCGGATTACCCAAATTTCGGGAGAGGACGTTTTTATGCCTACAATAAGTCAGTTACTCAACAAGGGAAGAGAGACGGCGAAGAAGAAAAGCAAGGCCAGAGCTCTTCAGAGATGTCCCCAGAAAAGAGGGGTTTGCGTGAGGGTGTACACCACCACTCCGAAAAAGCCCAACTCGGCACTTAGGAAGGTTGCAAGGATAAGACTTACAAACGGCATAGAGGTAACTGGATATATTCCCGGAGAAGGACATACCTTGCAGGAGCATTCAGTTGTGCTTGTCAGAGGTGGCAGGGTAAAGGACCTTCCGGGAGTGAGATACCACATAGTCAGAGGAACTCTTGACTCGACCGGAGTTGAGAACAGGAGAAACGGAAGATCCAAGTACGGAGCCAAAAAGCCTAAGTAGCGGGCGGGAATAAGAAAGATGGCGAGAAAAGGTAGGATAGCAAGAAGAAAACTGACTCCGGATTCAAAAACCGGAGATCCGATAGTCGCCAAGTTTATAAACAGCCTCATGTACGACGGCAAAAAGAGCAAGGCGGAAAAGATATTCTATGACTCTCTTGAAAAGATAAAGGAAAAAACCGGAAAAGATCCCCTTGAGGTCTTCCACGACGCTATTGACAAGGTGAGACCCTCGGTCGAGGTAAGGTCAAGGCGCGTAGGCGGAGCCAACTACCAGGTTCCCATGGAAGTGAGTTCTTTCAGAAGACAGTCTCTGGGGATAAGATGGCTTATAAACTCCTCACGCTCAAGATCGGAGAAGTCAATGGTGGACAAGCTTGCTTCGGAGATAATCGACGCCCACAACAACAGGGGTAGCGCGGTTAAGAAAAAAGAGGACATTCACAGAATGGCCGAGGCCAACAGGGCCTTTGCTCACTACAGGTGGTAATTCCCCGGAGGGTTTAAGGTGTCAGAACAGATATTTCCCATAGACAGGGTAAGGAACATAGGAATAGTTGCCCACATAGACGCCGGCAAGACTACCACTACTGAAAGAATACTGTTCTATACCGGAATAACCTACAAGATAGGCGAAGTGCACGAAGGCGCGGCGACCATGGACTGGATGGAGCAGGAACGCGAAAGAGGCATCACCATTACTTCCGCCACAACTACGTGTTTCTGGAAAGACTGCAGGATAAACATCATAGATACTCCCGGTCACGTTGATTTCACCATAGAGGTTGAAAGATCTCTCAAGGTGCTCGACGGGGCGGTGGTTGTATTTGACTGCGTCGGCGGAGTCGAGCCCCAGACTGAGACGGTGTGGGGACAGGCTGATCGGTACTCCGTTCCGAGAATGTGTTTTGTGAACAAGATGGACAGGGTCGGGGCGGATTTCTACAGGGTAGTGGACCAGATAATAGAAAGACTTAACGCTAATCCCGTATGTCTTCAGGTTCCGTGGTTCGACGGTGATGAGTTCACAGGAATAGTTGATCTCGTAAGGATGAAAATGGCTGTGTGGGACGGGGAGAGCCTGGGGGCCAAGTTCGAGTTCATCGATATCCCCGAAGACACAAAGCAGCGCGCGGCCGAATACAGGGAAAAACTTCTGGAAGCCCTTTCGGATAACGACGAGGAAATAATGGAGCTTTACCTCGACGGAGAAGATGTTCCGGAGGAGATGATCCGAAAATCCGTAAGACGACAGACAATTGACGCGACCATAGTTCCTGTCATGCTGGGATCGGCTTTTAAGAACAAGGGAGTGCAGCTTTTGCTTGATGCCGTTGTGGAATACATGCCGGCTCCCGTGGATCTGCCATCGGTAAAGGGCATCCATCCCAAAACCGATGAGGATGTCGAGAGAAAGCCGGATAAAGAAGAACCTTTCTCCGCACTCGCGTTTAAAATCATGTCGGACCCCTTCGTCGGCCAGCTTACCTACCTTCGGGTTTATTCCGGAAAACTCAAATCAGGCAGTACCGTTTACAATTCATCTAATCTTAAAAACGAAAAGATCGGAAGACTTCTTCGCATGCACGCAGACAAGCGCGAGGATATAAAAGAGATTGAGGCCGGGGGCATAGCGGCCGCTGTGGGCCTGAAAAACACCCTTACGGGCAATACCCTGTGCTCGGATTCAAATCCCGTGATTCTTGAGAGTCTTCATATCTCGGACCCGGTCATTTCGATTGCCATAGAGCCCAAGTCAAACGCCGACCAGGAAAAACTTGGCCTGTCGCTTAGCAAGCTTACTATGGAGGACCCTTCCTTTAAGGTGAAAACCGATGAGGAAACCCGCCAGACGGTGATTTCCGGGATGGGAGAGCTTCACCTTGAGATAATTGTCGACAGGCTTAAAAGGGAGTTCAATGTTGAAGCGAATGTCGGGAAGCCTCAGGTCGCTTACAGAGAGACGATAACGGGTACTTCCACAACCGAAGGAAAGTACATAAGGCAGACCGGAGGGCGCGGTCAGTATGGCCATGTGAAAATAAGGGTTGAGCCTCTTGAGAGGGGCGAAGGATTTCAGTTCCACGATCAGATAAAGGGAGGGGTGATTCCCAAAGAATTTATTCCCGCGGTGGAGAAAGGAATAGTTGAGGCTATGGAAACCGGGATTGTCTCCGGATATCCGGTCGTCGACGTGGCGGTCACGCTTTACGACGGTTCTTTTCACGATGTCGACTCTTCGGAGATCGCCTTTAAGATCGCAGGGTCCATGGCATTTAAAGAAGCGATTCATAAATCTTCTCCGGTTGTTCTTGAGCCCGTGATGAAGCTTGAGGTGGTTGTTCCCGAAGCTCACATGGGGACCGTTATAGGTGATCTGAGCTCAAGGCGAGGGAGAGTGAGCAGTACGGAGATGAGAGGCGCCATGCAGGCGGTAAAAGCGGAAGTTCCGCTCGGAGAAATGTTCGGTTACGCGACTAATTTAAGGTCAATGACCGAGGGACGGGGATTGTTCACCATGGAATTTTCCCATTATTTCATTCTGCCAGCCGGCATCGCCGAGGAGTTAAAACAGACAGCAAATGTCAGTTGATATTTTCATGTGTTTTTTAGTAAGGAGGTCAGCAAGTAATGTCTAAGGCAAAATTTGAGAGGGGCAAGCCGCATTTAAACATAGGAACGATAGGGCATGTGGATCATGGGAAGACGACGTTAACGGCGGCGATAACGAACATATTGTCAAAGCGGGGTCAGGCAGAGTATGTGGAGTTTGACAACATAGACAAGGCGCCTGAAGAGAGGGAGAGGGGGATAACGATAAACATAGCGCACGTGGAGTATGAGACAGACGGGAGGCATTACGCGCACGTGGACTGTCCTGGGCACGCTGACTATGTGAAGAACATGATAACTGGGGCTGCTCAGATGGATGGGGCGGTGCTGGTTGTGAGTGCGCCTGACGGGCCGATGCCGCAGACACGGGAGCACATACTGCTGGCGAGGCAGGTAGGAGTGCCATACATAGTAGTGGCGCTTAACAAGATAGACATGCTTGATGACGAGGAGTTATTGGAGTTGGTTGAGCTTGAGATAAGAGAGTTGCTGAGCGAGTACGGATTTCCTGGGGATGACATACCTGTGGTAAAGGTAAGCGCGCTTAAGGCGATAGAGGGGGATGCGGGGGCAGCTGAGCAGGTAGTAGAGTTAATGAACGAGATAGACGGGTACATACCGGAGCCTGAGAGGGACATGGACAAGCCGTTTTTGATGGCGATAGAGGATGTGTTCACGATATCAGGGCGAGGCACGGTGGTAACGGGGAGAGTGGAGAGGGGAAGGATAGTGGCGGGGAAGGAGATAGAGATAGTGGGGTTTAAGGAGACGACGAAGACTGTGGCCACGAGTTTGGAGATGTTCAGGAAGATACTGGATGACGCGCAGGCTGGGGACAATGTTGGGGTGCTGCTTCGTGGGATAGGGAAGGAAGAGGTGGAGAGGGGGCAGGTATTGAGTGCTCCTGGGAGCATAAAGCCACACAGGAAGTTCAAGGCTGAGGTATATGTGTTGAAGAAGGAGGAGGGGGGAAGGCACACGCCGTTTTTCCCTGGATACAGGCCGCAGTTTTACTTGAGGACGACGGATGTGACGGGGGCGGTGGTATTGCCGGAGGGGGTAGAGATGGTGATGCCTGGGGACAACGTGAGCATGGATGTGGAGTTAATAGCGCCAGTGGCGATGGAAGAGCAGCTGCGTTTTGCGATAAGAGAAGGCGGGAGAACAGTGGGAGCAGGTGTGGTAACCAAAATTGTTGAGTGATGGGTAAAGCTTCGAAAATAAGAATAAAGCTTAAGTCTTTTGACTACAGGCTTCTTGATAATTCAACGGAGGAAATTGTTGATACCGCTAAGAGGACCGGTGCGAGAATAGCCGGCCCGGTTCCGCTTCCGACCAGTATAAACAGGTACTGTGTGCTGCGTGGTCCTCACGTGAACAAGAACTCAAGAGAGCATTTCGAAATAAGAACGCATAAAAGACTTGTAGACATACTTGAACCTACCCAGCAGACAATAGATGAACTTATGAAACTAAACCTGGCTTCGGGTGTGGAAGTGGAGATAAAACTCACGGGCTCGTAAAAAGATGATTCAGGGACTTATAGGAAAAAAAAGGGGGATGACCGAGTTTTTCAACGACGACATGGTGAAAGTCATCACTACCGTTGTTGAAGCGGGTCCATGTCTGGTGGTTTCAAAAAAAACCAAAGACTCAGACGGCTACGAAGCCGTTCAGCTTGGCTTTGAAGAGGTAAAACCACAGCGGGTTACTCGTCCCATGAAGGGACATTTTGCAAAAGCCAGGGTGAATCCCACAGCGAAGCTTAAAGAATTTTCCGCCACTGTTGAAGATTATGAGATAGGGGACGTGGTAAAAGTTGACATTTTCAAGGTGGGAGACATTCTCGACGTCACCGCTAAAAGCAAGGGCAAGGGGTTTGCCGGAACAATAAAACGCCACAATTTCTCAAGACAGCCAATGTCCCACGGTGGCATGGCCCACAGGAGACCCGGTTCCATAGGACAGGCTTCATATCCGGCCAAGGTGTGGAAAGGCATAAAAATGCCGGGACGCATGGGTGGAAAGAACGTAACAGTTCAGGGTGTCAGGATAGTCGATATAGATGTTGAGAAGAATCTTCTTTTTGTGAAGGGCTCGGTTCCGGGCCCGGTGGGAGGAACAGTTCTTCTCCGGCACACGTCAAAGGGGGCGAAGAATGCTTCAAGTTGACGTCTACGACATTGCTAGAAAAAAGGTGGGGACTATGGAGCTTCGCTCCGAGATCTTTGAAGCTCCAGTGAAAAAGCATCTGCTCCATGAAGTCGTCAATTGGCAGCTTGCCAAAAAAAGAGCTGGAACCTCGTCCACCAAAACAAGAGGTGAGGTTCGCGGCGGCGGGGCAAAGCCTTGGAAACAGAAACACACGGGTCGTGCAAGGGCGGGGTCTAGACGTTCTCCGATCTGGCGTAAGGGTGGAGTGGTTTTCGGACCGAAGCCCAAAGACTGGTCCTACTCGATTCCGAAGAAGGTAAGAAAAGGGGCGCTTATTTCCGCTCTTTCAAGCCGTTTCGGCGAAGGTGCCTTAGTGGTGCTCGACAGTTTAGAGCTTCCGGAAATAAAAACCAGACAGGTAGTGAAATTAATGAAGGATTTTGAATTTTCCCAAGCCCTTTTGGTTGTCAGTTCGGATAATGAAAATCTCCACAAGTCGGCCAGGAACATTCCCGACGTAAAGGTACTGAGAGATGAAGGGCTTAACGTATACGATCTGCTTAGACACAAAAACATAGTCATGGTGCGGGATTCGGTTGAAAAAATCCAGGAGAGGCTCTCATGAAGGATCCGCGTTCAATCATAAAGCTTCCCGTGATTACTGAAAAAAGCACCCAAGCCAGAGAGGATGGCTGGTATGTTTTTTCCGTCGACAGAAGATGCAACAAAAAAGAGATACAGGACTCGATCGAGAAGATTTTCGGTGTCAAGGTGGACAAGGTGAGAACACTGGTGCTTCCTGGAAAAAGAGTAAAGAGATTCGGCAGGGTTGTAGGGAAGAGATCTGCGGTTAAAAAGGCTTACATTAAGCTCAGAGAAGGAGAAATCAACCTGTTTGAGGGAGTCTGATCATGGGAGTAAAAAAATACAATCCTACATCTCCGGGAAGAAGATTCATGTCCGGGTTTGATTTTGAGGAAATAACCTCCAAGAAGCCTCATAAGTCACTTACCGTTTCGCTTAAGAAAAATTCCGGACGCAACTCGAATGGAAGAATTACCAGCTTCAGAAAAGGCGGCGGTCACAAAAGACTCTACAGAATAATAGATTTCAAAAGGGATAAGCACGGAGTATCCGCAAGAGTTATCTCCATAGAATATGATCCGTATCGCTCGGCTAGAATCGCGCTTCTGGCCTATGCTGACGGTGAGAAGAGATATATTATAGCCCCCGCGGGCCTTAAAGTGGGTGACGAGCTGAATTCCGGGCCCGGGGTGGAAGTTTCAAACGGAAACGCTCTCCCCATAGAGAATATTCCCGTGGGTACGGTTATTCATAATATAGAAATCAGGCCTGGAGGCGGAGGGAAACTTGTCCGTTCTGCAGGTTCGTCGGCGCAGATCGTCGCAAAAGACGGCAACTACGCCCAGATAAAACTTGCCTCCGGCGAGATAAGGCTGATTCACCTGCGGTGCATGGCTACTGTGGGGAGGATCGGAAACACTGAAAATGAGCTTATAGTCTGGGGTAAAGCCGGAAGATCCCGTCATAAGGGCATAAGGCCGACCGTTCGCGGGGTGGCGATGAATCCGGTTGATCATCCCCATGGTGGGGGAGAGGGTAAGGCGGCCAAGGGAAACCCTCATCCTGTTTCTCCTTGGGGGTGGATTACGATAGGGAAAAAGACGAGAAACAACAAGAGAATGGACAAATATATAGTTAAGCCGAGAAGAATTGGCTACGGAATGGATTAATCGAGGGAGCTTCAGATGGCAAGATCAAGCAAAAAGGGACTGTACGTGCACGAAAAACTTATGAAGAAAGTTGAGCAGGCCCAGACTTCCGGAAGCCAGAGAATTATCAGGACCTGGTCAAGAGCCTCGATGATAATACCTGAGATGATAGGAATGACTTTCGCGGTTCACAACGGAACGAGATTTATCCCCGTGTTCGTGTCCGAACAAATGGTCGGACATAAACTGGGAGAGTTTTCTCCCACGAGGACTTACCATGGTCACTCAGGTGACAGAAAAGCCAGAAAAAGGTAGAGACGACAGAGAGATAATAAATGGTTTCTAAAGCAGTACATAAGTATGCCAGGGTATCGCCGAAAAAGGCCAGAGTGATTCTTGACCTCATAAGAGGCAAAAGCGTTGAGGAAGCTTCCTCGATTCTGCTTTCCGCCCGCAGGAGAGTCTCGCCAATGGTCTCGAAGCTGCTTAAGTCGGCGGTGGCCAACGCCTCGGAGAAAGGATACAGCGACCTTGACTCCCTTTACGTAAAGGAAGTCTACGCGACTCAGGGTCCGACGTTGAAGCGTTTCCGGGCCAGGGCGATGGGAAGAGCTTTTGCCCGTAAAAGTAAAATGAGTCATATAACGATAGTACTTGAACAGAGAGGATTCTGAATTGGGCCAGAAAATTAATCCTATAGGACTTCGCATTGGAATAACCAGGTCATGGGACTCCAAGTGGTTTGCCGAGAAACAGATGTACAGATCCTTGCTCAAAGAGGATATAGACATCCGCAACTACATAAAGAAAACCTTCTATCAGGCGGCTATCTCGAACATTGAGATTGAAAGGGCTGCGGCGGACAAGGTCAGGATTCTGGTGTATGCGGCAAGGCCAGGGATCATCATAGGGAGAAAGGGCCAGGAAATAGAGCAACTGAAGAAAAAGCTTCAGCAGATGACCGGAAAAGGCATATTTCTCGACATAAGGGAAGTAAAAAGGCCTGAAACCGACGCGCAACTGGTCGCCGAGAACCTTGCCCTTCAGCTTGAAAGAAGGGTTGCGTACAGAAGGGCCATGAAAAGGGTGCTTTCATCCTCCATTCGGGCCGGGGTTCTTGGGATAAAAGTTATGGTCGCCGGGCGTCTAGGCGGAGCTGAAATAGCGAGAAGGGAGTGGTACAGGGAGGGAAGGGTGCCTCTGGGAACCCTCCGTGCGGACCTTGACTACGGAGTTGCTAGAGCGTCAACCACCTACGGAGTGATAGGCGTAAAGGTCTGGATATTCAAGGGCGAGATAATACAGAAAAAGACAAGAGAGAGGGCAAGCGAAGCCCCAGAGAATGTAAATACCGATGCTTCAGCCTAAAAAGACAAAGTACAGAAAGCAGTTCAAGGGAAGAAACAGGGGAGCGGCAACCCGTGGGACGAAGTTTGCCTTCGGCGATCTTGCGCTTCAGACCTTGGAAAACGGAATGATTACCTCAAGGCAGATAGAGGCCGCCCGTATTGCGATTACAAGGCACGTAAAAAGAGGAGCGAACCTCTGGATAAGGATATTCCCCTACAAACCAATTACCAAAAAACCCGCCGAGACCAGGATGGGAAAGGGTAAGGGGGATGTGGACAGTTACGTGGCGCCGGTAAAAAGAGGACAGTTCCTTTACGAAATATCGGGAGTAAGCGAAGAACTTTCGCGCTCAGCCTTAAGACTTGCTTCCTACAAGCTTCCCCTTAGGACAAGGATAGTGGTAAGAAGCGAGGAGGATCTTATCTGATGGCAACCAACGCAGAAGAACTAAGAAATCTCACGCCCGAGGAACTGAACAAGCGCCACCGCGATACGGCCGAGGAGCTTTTCAATGTCAGAATACAGGTTGCCACTGGACAGAACTCTAACAACGCGAGAGTAAAGCAGTTGAGAAGGGAGATTGCGAGGATACTTACCATAAAAAAACAGCGGGATATCGCCTCGGAGAGTTGATTCTATGGAAAGAGGAAAGTTAAAGACGAGAACGGGAGTAGTGGTAGGTAACAAAATGGATAAGACTGCGGTTGTGGAAGTGCAGCGCACGAAAAGTCACGGTCGGTATAAAAAGCAGGTAAGGGTCAGCAGGCGATTCAAGGTCCATGACGAGCGCAACGAGTGCAACATCGGAGACAAGGTGGTAATAATGGAGTCAAGGCCCCACAGCAAGACCAAAAGGTGGAGACTAAGCAAAGTGGTCAGTCAGGCCGCAAGCGCGTAAGACGGGGGTTTTGATTCCCCAGACGACGGGAGAGAAGAAATGATTCAGTCAAGCACATATCTGGACTCGGCGGATAACACGGGGGCTAAAAGATTGTTCTGCATAAAAGTTCTGGGAGGCTCCGGAAGAAAATACGCGCGTCTGGGAGATGTGGTTGTGGTTTCGGTCAAGCAGGCTATTCCGAAGTCCAAGGTGGAGAAGGGTTCTGTGTACAAGGCGGTAATAGTGAGGGTGAGAAAGGAGCAGAGAAGGCCGGATGGCACCTACGTGCGCTTTGATAACAACGCCGCTGTCATAGTAGACAAGGAAAACGAGCCTATAGGAACGAGGGTCTTTGGGCCGATCGCGCGTGAATTGAGATTCAAGGGTTTTATGAAAATCATCTCACTTGCCCCGGAGGTTGTCTGAACATGTCCACTGGGAGGAGAAAGTTTCACATAAAGGCAGGGGATACGGTCTACGTAGCTGCGGGCAAGGAGAAGGGGAAGACCGGTAAGGTGCTGAGGATTGACAGGGACGCAGAAAAAGCCTTTGTGGAAAAACTCAATATCATAAAGAGACATAGCCGCCCGACGCAGAAAAACCCCGCCGGTGGCATCGTTGAGAAAGAGGCCGGGATCCATGTATCAAACCTGATGCTCTACGATTCTGAGGACGGGGGACCGGTAAAGATCGGGTACAGAACCGGCGAGGACGGCAAGAAAGTTAGATACAACAGAAAAACTGGAAAGGAAATCTGAGGAAATGACTCCGAGAATAAAGTCTCTGTATAAAGGCGAGGTCGTACCCGCGCTGATTGAAAAGTTCTCCTACGGAAACGCTATGCAGGTTCCGAAGCTTGAGAAAATCGTAGTGAACATGGGGCTCGGGAGGCTTAGTGAAGCCGGAAGGCAGACGAAGATAATAGATGAATCTGTATCGGAGCTTGCGGACATAACGGGGCAAAAGCCGGTTATTACCAAGGCGCGGAAGTCCGTTGCCGGTTTTAAGCTCAGGGAAGGCCAGCCAATAGGGTGCATGGTTACGCTCCGTGGAGAGAGGATGTATGAGTTTTTCGACCGCTTGGTGAATCTTGCTCTTCCGAGAGTCAGAGATTTCAAGGGTTTATCGCCGCGGGCTTTTGACGGTTCGGGCAATTACACTATGGGAATAAGGGAGCATCTGGTTTTTCCTGAAATAGACTACAGTAAGGTTCAGCATAACAAGGGGATGAACGTTAGCCTGATTACGACTTCAAAAACGGACACTGAGGCCCTGGAGCTTCTCTCCCGTCTCGGGGTGCCGTTTGCGAATAATTAAAAGGGAGGAATCATGACAAGAAAAGCGTTACTTGAGAAATCGAAGAGAAAGCCGAAGTTTCGCGTACGTGCGGTTAACCGTTGCGGACTTTGCGGAAGGCCGAGAGGTTTTATGAGAAAGTTCGGCATATGCAGAATCTGTTTCAGGTCTCTTGCCAGCAGGGGACATCTTCCGGGCGTCAGAAAGGCGAGTTTTTAAGAGACATATTGGAGAAAAAATGACGGATCCGATTGCAGATATGTTAACTAGGATAAGGAACGCCTTTATGGCCGGTCACGACCATGTCGAGATTCCCGGTTCGGTCATAAAAGGCGAGATTACCAGGGTTCTTGCCGAAGAGGGCTACGTGGAGAGCTACAAAACCACTGAAGAAGGTGTGAAGAAGACCATAACCATCAAGCTCAGGTACGGTCCTGACGGCAAGGGAACCATAGAAGAGATAAAGAGAATAAGCAAGCCGTCAAGAAGGGTTTACGTGGGCAAAGATGATATTCCGAGGGTCAGGGGAGGAATGGGAATTTCAATACTCTCCACTTCTAGCGGAATAATGACCGGAGTTGCAGCAAGGAACAAGAGGATAGGCGGTGAGATTCTCTGCACGGTGATCTGAGGACAGACGGATGTCAAGAATAGGAACAAAACCAGTGGTTATTCCCGACGGTGTAACGGCGACGCCGGGGCAAGGAGCAATCGAGATCAAGGGTCCCAAGGGAAGTCTTGAAGTTCCCGTGCCCGAGGGGATACAAGCCGCGATTGCCGACGGAGCGGTGGTTGTTTCCAGACAAAGCGAAGAGAAAAGAATAAAGTCTTTTCATGGTCTTACGCGAAGCCTCATTAACAATTCCGTAATAGGGGTGAGTGAAGGGTTTACGAAAATCCTTCGCATAACCGGTACGGGTTACAAGGCGGATCTTGTGGGAAAAACGGAGCTCAGGCTCTCACTCGGTTACTCCCATCCGGTTGATTTTCCCCTTCCACAAGGAGTGGATGCTACGGTTGAGGAACGGGGCACACTGCTTTCGCTTCACGGAATTGACAAGCAGCTTGTGGGAGAGACCGCGGCACGCATAAGAAAGGTAAGACCGCCCGATTCCTATAAGGGTAAAGGCGTTCGTTACGAGGGAGAGAGATTGAGGCTTAAACCCGGAAAAGCTGGAGCGGCTAAGTAATGATAAAGAAAAAAAGCAGAAACCTTGCGCGTAAAAGAAGGCATCTTACCGTGAGAAAGAAGATAGCAGGCACCGCAGAGGTGCCGAGAGTCTCCGTTTTCCGTTCGGCAAGGCATATATACGCCCAGCTGATAGACGATACGGCGGAAGTTACCCTTGTCCAGGCATCGACAATGTTTTCTGAAACGAAAAAGAGGTTTTCAGGGGAAAATATGAAGAAAGCTGAGATTGCTAAAGAAGTTGGAAAGCATCTAGGAGAAATGGCCGTTGAAAAGGGTATAACCAAGGTACGTTTTGACAGAGGGGGCTACGCTTATCACGGAAGAATAAAGTCGCTTGCGGATGGAATCCGTGAGGCTGGAGTGGAGTTTTAAGAGAAGAATAAGGAGGCTTTGATCTTGGCAGAGGAGAAAATAAACCCGGCGGAACTTGAATTGCAGGAAAAAGTGGTTCACATAAGGAGGGTCGCGAAGGTGACCAAGGGCGGGAAGAGATTCCACTTTACTGTTCTTGCTGTGGTCGGAAACTCCGACGGAATTGTGGGAGCCGGTCTTGGAAAGTCAAATGAGGTTCCGGATGCCGTCAGAAAAGCGGTTGAAAAAGCCAAGAAAAGTCTTATAAGAGTGCCGCGAAATGGAACCACTATACCCCACGGGGTTCGTACGGAATATGTGTCAAGCAAAATTATGCTTCTGCCTGCTTCCCCGGGTACGGGAGTTATAGCGGGTGGCGCTGTGCGTGCTGTTGTCGAACTTGCCGGAATACACGATGTTCTCTCCAAGGTTGTTGGATCGAGGAATCCGCTTAATGTTGTTATGGCGGTTATAAAAGGATTCTCGGAACTTCATGTTCCCGAAGAAATTGCGAAGACGAGGAACAAGGAAATAAAGGACCTTGATCTTCCTGGTTACTACGACTCGGTGCGGTAGAACACGCGCCTGGCAACGGAGCGGAAAAGAAAATGTTAAACGAACTTTCACCGGTTAAGGGATCGAAAGCAAAAAGAAAAAGGGTAGGAAGAGGCGCAGGCTCTCAGGGGAAGACCAGCGGGAGAGGGCACAAGGGCCAGGGGTCCCGTTCGGGGGGAGGGGTATCCAGGTGGTTTGAAGGTGGTCAGACCCCCCTTAAAATGAGAAGCCCGAAAAGAGGTTTTACGAACATATTCAAAAAGCAGTACGATTTAGTGAACCTGAAGGATCTTGAGCGTTTCGCGGATGCGGGGTCGGTTACGATCCAGATGCTTGCCGAGGCGGGAATAGTCAGCGGCAAGAAGCCTGTGAAACTTCTGGCCACCGGGCAGGTTTCTACGGCGCTTTCCGTAACGGTTAACGCCTGCAGCGAGGCAGCCGCGCGCAAGATAAGCGACGCCGGAGGCAAAGTGGAAATAGTATGAGCAGTAACGTCGCGTCACTTCCCAGAATTCCCGAGCTTAACAGGAAGCTTCTTTTCACGGCCGCGATGCTCGTTGTCTACAGGGCGGGGGTTTTCGTTCCGATTCCGGGAATCGATCCGGATCAGATTGCCAAGATGTTCGAGCAGACCCGCGGCACGATCTTCGACATACTTAACATGTTCTCCGGGGGAGCGCTTGAGCAGGCATCAATTTTCGCGCTGGGAGTGATGCCCTATATTACTGCGTCAATCATCATGTCGCTTCTGGTAAAAGCCTTTCCTTCACTTGAAGCCATGCAGAAGGAGGGCGACGCAGGAAGGAGAAGAATAAACCAGTACACAAGGTACGGTACGGTTCTTATATGCCTTGTCCAGGGTTTTATGCTGGCCGTTACCCTTGAGCGTGGCGGAGTAGGAGCGGCGACAGTTGCAAGCGCCGTTACGGATCCCGGACTGATGTTCAAGATCACGGCGGTTCTAACCCTTACCGCGGGCGGACTTTTCGTTATGTGGCTTGGGGAGCAGATAACCGAAAACGGAATCGGAAACGGCATGTCTCTTCTTATTGCCGCGTCGATAATCGCCAGTATTCCAGGGGCCTTCTGGAACCTCTCGAGGCTTGTCGGTACCGGGGACATTAGTATTCTCGGAGTTCTTCTTATTTTTGTTTTCCTCGGTCTTCTTATGGGTCTTATAGTTTATTTCGAGCGTTCCTACAGGAAAATACCGGTTCAGTATCCAAGAAGAGTTGTTGGAAGAAAGGTAATGGGAGGACAGAGTTCCCATCTGCCGCTTAAAACTAATCCTTCGGGAGTTATCCCGCCGATTTTCGCTTCCTCGCTTCTTATCTTCCCAGCCACGATCGTTACGTTCGCTGATGTCCCGGCTCTTCGCAGTTTCTCGGACCTAGTGTTCCAGAACGTGTTCGTATACAACCTGATCTTCGCCATACTCATAATATTTTTCGCTTTCTTCTATACTTCAATCATATACGACCCGGACGACCTCTCCGATAACCTGAGGAAAAACGGGGGGAACATACCGGGAATAAGACCGGGCAGGAAGACATCTGAATACATAGGGAGTGTGCTGGGGAAAATTACGTTCATAGGAGCTATATATGTGGCGGCGGTCTGTGTGCTGCCGGCCTTTCTTGAGAGAGAGCCTTTTAATCTGCCGTTTTACTTCGGGGGCGTGTCGCTTCTGATCGTAATAGGGGTAACGCTCGATTTCATGCAGCAGATCGAATCTTTTCTGATAACTCACAGTTACGAAGGATTTATGAAAAAGAGGGGCATGAAAGAACCGCAGAGGTACAGGTTCTGACGAAAAGGAGAATACCGAGGACTATGAGACTTATACTGTTTGGACCACCAGGGGCGGGAAAAGGAACGCAGGCTGATTTAATAAGGGAGAAATACGAAGTTGAGCATATATCAACCGGGGATGTTCTTCGTGAAGCCATGAGAAATGGGACCGAGGTCGGACTTTACGCCAAATCTTTTATGGACAAGGGAGAGCTTGTGCCCGATGAAGTCGTGACGGAAATAATAAGACAGAAAATCTCCGCGCTTGGCGAGGGAGGTTTTATGCTTGACGGTTTCCCGAGAACTCTGGAGCAGGCAAGATCTCTTGACAGTATTCTCGCCGATGCAGGAATCGGCATTGACGCGGTTATTTCTCTTGAAGTTCCGGATCAGGAGGTTGTGCAGCGGATAATTAAACGCCAGGAAAAAGAGGGCAGACTGGACGACACGGAAGATGTGATAATGAACAGACTCAGGGTTTACAAGGACCAGACCTCTCCTCTTAAGGATTTTTATGAAAAGATCGGTGTGTTGCGCACGGTTGAAGGAGTGGGGCAGATATCGGATATCGCCGAGAGAATAGACGGCGTATTGAAACAGTTGCAGTAATGATTCGCTTGAAGAACAGAGAAGAACTCAAACGTATGAGGGCCGCTGGCAGGGTGGTTTCCGAAGTGCTTATGAGGCTTGAGGAGGAGGCAAAGGAAGGAGTGACTACCTGGGAGCTTAACGAGATTGCGGAGAGAATGTGTGCCTCTGGAGGCTTTAAGGCCGCTTTTAAAGGTTATGCGAATTACCCCGCGTCGGTGTGTTTTGCTCTTAACGAAGAGATAGTGCACGGCATTCCCTCGAAAAAAAAGGTGCTCAGGGAAGGAGACATAGTAGGGATAGATTTCGGGGTGCTGCTCGACGGTTATTACGCCGACTCGGCAATAACGGTTGCGATCGGTAAAATCAGGCCCGTTGCCGAGAAACTGCTTCGGGTTACCAGAAATTCTCTCTACAGGGGCATAGAGGTGGTGAGAAACTCAAACAGGGTTATGGACATATCAAAAGAGATACAGACTTATGTAGAAAACGAGGGTTTTTCGATAGTCAGGGATTTTGTCGGCCATGGCATAGGCAAAGAGCTTCATGAGGAGCCGCAGATACCGAATTTTATTCCACCCAACGGCAAAGGACGGGGAGTAACGCTTTGTTCCGGGATGGTAATGGCCATAGAACCTATGGTTAATGAGGGGTCTGAGAGAACGAAGATACTTGAAGACGGGTGGACGGCGGTTACTTATGATGGTAAACTTTCCGCTCATTTTGAGCATACGGTGGCTCTTACGGACAATGGTCCTGAGATTCTTACCGAAAGGATTCACTAGGAACAGGGAATGGAGAAAGAAGAAAAGATAGAGTTTGAAGGAACTATAACGAAAGCTTTGCCCAACGCGATGTTTATGGTTGAGATAGAGAACAATCACGAGGTGTTGGCTTATGTCTCCGGCAAAATGAGAACTAGGTTCATAAGGATACTTCCTGGAGACAGGGTAAAGCTTGAGATATCTCCCTACGATCTTACAAAGGGAAGAATTACCTACAGACTCAAAAAGTGAAAACAGGGGTAGAAGCAAGGTGAAAACTAGGGCATCGGTAAAAAAAATATGCGACAAGTGCAAGATCATCAAACGCAGGGGGGTTGTGCGGGTGATCTGTGTCAACAAAAGACACAAACAAAGACAAGGATAGTGTGCAGGAGGATATGCCTTAATGCCTAGAATAGCAGGGGTTGACATACCGCTTAACAAAAGAGTGGAGATAGGTCTTACGTATATCTACGGTATAGGAAGGGCGACTTCAAATGTCATACTTTCCAAGGCCGGTATAGACGTAAACAAGAAGTCTGGAGAGCTTGACGATCAGGAAGTAACGAAACTGAGGACGATAATTGAAGGGGAGTACACCGTTGAGGGAGACCTCAGAAAAGAGGTTCAGCTTAATATAAAGCGCCTCATAGAGATAGGATGCTACAGGGGAATTAGGCACAGGATAGGGCTTCCGGTAAGGGGACAAAAAACCAAGTCAAACGCGAGAACGAGAAAAGGTCGCAGGGGTACTGCGATAGCGAAGAAGAAAAAAGCCGGGAAATAAGAAGGGTCTTTATAGATGAGCAAGAAATTCACTAAGAAGAAAACAAAGAAATTCGTTGAGCATGGAGTGGTCAACATACAGGCTACTTTTAACAACACGATAATCACGGTCAGTGATATGAAGGGAAACGTCATAGCCTGGTCAAGCGGCGGCAACAGGGGATTTAAGGGTACGAGAAAGGGAACGCCGTTTGCGGCTCAAATGGCGGCGGATGACGCGACGAAGAAGGCAAAAACCCTTGGACTTAAGTCTGCTAATGTTTACGTAAGCGGTCCCGGTCCTGGAAGGGAGCCGGCTATAAGAGCCGTTCAGGCCGCGGGAGTTAAAGTGCTGATTATAAAGGATGTCACCCCGATTCCCCATAATGGCTGCAGGCCTCCTGGAAGGAGGAGGGTGTAAGCATTATGAAAGAGGTCGTGTTCATGTCGTTTGCGAGGAGGAAGAAGGTAATTGGCTAGGTATAGAGGACCATCTTGTAAGCTTTGCAGGAGAGAGGGCGAGCAGCTTTTTCTCAAGGGAGCTAGGTGTTATACGTCAAAGTGCGCCATACAGAAAAGGCCTAACCGCGGACCTGGAGTTCACGGGGCCTCGATTGGGCGTTCCAAGTTTTCTGACTACGGAATAAGATTAAGGGAAAAACAGAAGGTTAAGCGTATTTACGGGCTGACCGAGAAACAATTCAGCGGTTATTTTGCCGAAGCGGCGAGAAGAAGCGGAGTGACCGGCGCCATGCTCATATTGCTTCTTGAGAGAAGGCTTGACAATGTGATCTACCGGTTAGGGTTTGCAAGCTCTCGCAACGAGGCCAGGCACCTGGTCTGGCTTGGACATGTTCTTGTAGACGGCAAAAGAGTTGATATCCCCTCTTTCAGCGTGAATCAGGGGAATAAAATAGAGATAAAGGCAAAGACCAGAAGCAATCCCCATGTAAATCAGTCCCTTGAAGGCCTTGAGAGAAGGGGTTTTCCCCAGTGGCTTGAGCTTGACAGGGAGAATTACAGCGGGGTTGTGACCAAGCTTCCCGAGAGAGAGGACGTGACGGTTCCAATAGATGAACAGTTGATTGTTGAATTTTACTCAAGGGTTTAAAAAACTTGACACAGACGGAGGGATGAAACTTGGAGAATTTTCAGAAAAACTGGAGAGATTTGCAGTACCCCAAAGCGCTTGAGAAAGACGAGCAGGTATCGACTCCTTTCTACGGCAAATTTATCTGCGAACCTCTGGAACCAGGCTACGGCATTACACTTGGCAATGCATTAAGAAGGGTTCTCCTATCCTCAATACAGGGTCCTGCGATTACTGCCGTTGTGATAGACGGGGTTTCGCATGAGTTCTCTACCATACCGGGAGTTGTGGAAGATGTTACAGAGATCGTACTGAACCTCAAAGAAGTGGATCTCAAAATGCATACCTACGACCCGCAAACGATAACTCTGAATGTGAAAGGTCCTGGAGAGATCAAGGCGTCCGACATAACTACGACCCACATGGTGGAAGTGGTTAACGGCGAACAGCACATAGCGACTTTGGGGGATGAAGCGAAGCTTGACATGGAACTCACCGTAAAGATGGGAAGCGGCTACGAGCCGGTGTCAAGAAGAGAGACGCATAAGTCAATAGGTCTCATACATGTTGATGCGTTCTTTTCTCCCGTTAAGAAAGTTAATTACGCGGTTACCAACGCCAGAGTGGGGCAGAGAACCGATTATCAGAAACTAACGATAGAGATATGGACAAACGGCACGATTCTTCCCGAAGAGGCACTTGCTTACAGTGCAAAGATTATCAAGCAGCAGCTAAATGTCTTCATCGATTTTGACGAGGAACTAGCAGACAAGGTGGAAGAAGAAGAGTCGATGGGTATAAGCGGAACCGACGACAAGCTTTTTATCCCCATAGAGGATGTGGAGCTGTCGGTAAGGTCTATAAACTGTCTTAAAAAGGCGGAAATACAGTACATCGGGGAAGTAGTTCAGAAGACGGAACAGCAGCTTCTTGATCTTGAGAATTTCGGAAAAACCTCGCTTGAGGAAATGAGTGCGAGGCTTGAGGAGATGGGATTAAGTCTCGGAATGGCTATAGACACTGAGGTTTTTGAGAAGGAAAAGGAGAAGCGGAATTCTGAGAGTGCCGTGGAGTAATCAGGGTCCGTATACGATAAAAAGATGCGACACAGAAAATCGGGAAGAAAGCTGGGAGTTACGACGAAGCACAGGAAGGCTATGTTCCGCAATATGGCTACCGACCTCTTGCGTAACGGCAAGATAAACACGACGGACACAAGGGCCAAGGAAATAAGAAGGGTTGTGGAGAAGCTCGTAACCCTTGGTAAAAACGGCAGTCTTCACGCGAGAAGAAAGGCTCTAGGCTATGTAAGGGACCGCGCCGTTGTGGAGAAACTTTTCTCTGAACTTGCCCAGAGATATATGGAACGCCCCGGCGGTTACACGAGAATAGTGAAGCTTGGTTACAGAAGAGGAGATAACGCTCCTATTTCACTCATTGAGCTTGTAACCGAAGAATACAAGGCCAAAAGAAAAAGGCGGAAGGCAAAGCCCAAGACGCAGACCGAGAGCGCATCGAAGGAAAGTTCTAAGAAAAAATCCGCAGAAGAGCTTGGTCTGGTCGAACAAGAAGAAACTGCCGAGAGTCTGGCGGGCGAACAGGGCGAAGCCGAAGTGACCGAGGCCAAGTCCCCGAAGAAAAGTTCTAAGAAAAAATCCACGGAAGAACCTGCTCTGGTCGAACAAGAAGAAACTGTCGAGAGTCAGGCGGACGAACAGGGCGAAGCCGAAGTGACCGAAACCGAGTCCTCCGAACCGCAGGAGCAGGCGGATTCTCCGGAGAAGACCTAGGATTAAAATTCCTCCTCCCCACTTTTATCAAAAAACCCTCCGTTTTTCCCCCCGCGCAGTCTGGGTGGGTTTTTTCCGCGTTCCCTATTATTTATAATAAACCTGATGAAGAAAGTCGGGTTTATACTTGATGCGGGGTCAATTGAAGAGCTCAAGGATCTTGCTGTTGCTGCCGAGAAAGCGAATTTTCACTCCGTCTGGGCCACGGAACTTTACAGGACCCCATTCCAGCAGCTCTCGGCCGTTGCTCCCGTTACCTCTAAAATAAAACTCGGTACTGCCGTTGCTCTTGCCTTTGTGAGAAGCCCGCTTACTACCTCCATTACTTCTCTTGATCTTGACGAAATAAGTTCCGGGAGGTTGATACTGGGTCTTGGTACCGGGGCAAAGAGAACAAACGAAAACTTCCACGGTGTCTTCTATGGAGACAGGCCGGTTACAAGAATAAGGGAATGCGTTGGATTAATAAGGGAAATCCTGTCCGGAGCTCATACGGGCAGCGAAATTGTTTTTGAAGGGGAATTTTACCGTATAAATACAAAGGGTTATAAAAGAGCTTTTGAGCCCACCAGAAAAGAGATGCCGATATTCGTGGCCGGTATAGGAAGCAAGATGATTGGTGCTGCTGCCGAAATCGCGGACGGTTACATGGGGCACGTGGTCTGTTCGCTAGAGTATATAAAAAAGGTAGTTTCACCTTCGCTTGAAGAAAAACTTGAAAAACGGAGAAAAAACGGGGATTTCATGAAGTGCTCAATAATCACCTGTGCCGTCTCGCATGACCGGGAAAGGGCGAAAGAGGCTGCCCGGGCTACCGTCGCGTTTTATGCCACGGTAAAAACCTACGACCCCCCTTTCAGGCTCCATGGCTTTATGGAGGAGGTGAGAGGGATAAGGGATGCTTTTCGCAGAAAAGATGTCCGGGCGATGATAAAAGGTGTCAGTGATGAGATGGTTGATGCGTTTACGGTTGTCGGGGATGCGGAACATTGCAGGAAGAAAGTGGAAGAGTACAGAAAATATATTGACCTCCCGGTGCTTAGCGCTCCGCATTATTTTCTCGATTTCAAAGAGGTAAGGGAGTACCAGGAGCGACTGATCGAGGCTTTTGCTTCGTGAGGTCCGGATTTTTCAACTAGGAACATGAAGATACTTATTTCAGGATCTACCGGAACCGTGGGGACTCATCTTATTAACGCCATTTCTTCGGATTCCTTTGAAATATGGCGTCTAGTAAGATCGCGTGCGGGCGGAGATAATCTAATTTTCTGGGACCCGGAGGGTGGTCGTGTAGACGACCCGGGTCTGCTTGAGGATTTTGATGCCGCTGTTCATCTCTCGGGTGAGAATATAGTGGGCAGGTGGACTAAAAAGAAAAAGAATTTAATACGGCGAAGCAGGGTGCTCAGCACCCGCTATCTGGTAAATCTGTTCTCCAGACTTCAAAATCCTCCTAAAACTTTTATCTGTGCATCAGCAATCGGTTACTATGGAGACAGGGGGGGAGAAAGACTTACTGAGCGCTCCGCGGTCGGCTCCGGGTTTCTCCCCGATGTTTGCCACGAGTGGGAGAACGAGGCCAACAAGGCCTCTGACCTTGGTGTAAGGGTAATAAATCTACGCACAGGTGCTGTTCTAAGCCCCAAAGGGGGCATGCTGGGTTCTTTGCTGCTTATCTTTAAGCTGGGTCTTGGAGGGGTTGTTGGAAGTGGTGGTCAGTATATAAGCTGGGTCTCTATAGAGGATCTTTCACGTATAATTGTTTATCTGCTGGAACATGGGGAAGTGACCGGGCCTGTTAACGCGGTATCGCCTAATCCGGTGACTAACAGGCAGTTTACCGCCACGCTTGCGACGGTTCTGCGAAAGCCCATGTGGTTTGCGGTTCCCGCGTTTGCCATACCGCTTTTTTTCGGAGAGATGGGACGCTGCACGATGCTTGCCAGCAGCATGGTTCTCCCAGAGAAACTTATTTCCTCCGGGTATGAGTTCTTACACGAAGACTTAGGTTCCGCGCTTGAAGATATTATTTTGAGATAAAATGTCGAAAGAAAGTAAATTCCACTCACGCCAGTACCTCAAACGGAAGCTTGAGAGAAAAGATCTTGACGACGATCCGTTCTCTCAGTTTGATGTCTGGTACGGGGAGGTTCTCGGATCCGAAGTTGATTTTCCAAACGCTTTTATTCTATCAACCGTGGGAGTGGGGGGCTTTCCGTCCTCAAGAGTGGTACTTCTCAAGGGGTATGATGAAAGAGGTTTTTCCTTCTATTCGAATTCTCTTAGCCGCAAGGGCAGAGATATGGCCGAGAATCCGGTCGCTTCGCTTTGCTTCTGGTGGTCTGAATTTGAAAGGCAGGTGAAAGTGGACGGTGAGGTCTCGCTTTTACCTGAACGGGAAGCTGATGAATACTTTGCCTCAAGACCTCGCCAAAGCCGCATAGGAGCGTGCGTTTCGAGGCAGAGCGAAGTCCTTGAAAGCAGGTCGCTGCTTGAGAGGGAATACGAGCAGTTTCGCTCTGAATGGAAGGGAAAGAGCATAGAGCGCCCCGACTTCTGGATAGGATACGTAGTGAGTCCGGTACGCTTTGAGTTCTGGCAGGGAAGAAAAAACAGACTTCACGATCGTTTCAGATATGTTCCTTCTCCCGATGGTGGCTGGACTATAAGCAGGCTTTACCCGTAGTTCGTAGAATCGACAGCCGCTTTTTATCTGGTTGCGCGATAAAGCGCCACTACTCCCATGGTGAGTTCTGAGTACCTGCAGTCGCGAAACCCCGCATTTTCAAGATGCTGTATGAAGTTTTTTCTCTGAGGAAATGAAGCGGTGGATTCAGCCAGATATCTGTACTCTTTGCCCCTGCCGTAAATGCTTCCGACAAGAGGCATCAAGACTTTGAAATAAACCATGTAAATGGGTTTGAAAACGGGATTTCTCGGGATCGCGAATTCGAGTATGAAAAGTTTACCGTTTTCCCTTAGCACCCTTCTTATTTCCCTCAGGGAAAGTTCGTAATCGACAGTGTTTCTTATGCCGAAGGCTATGGTGGCCGAGTCGAACTGTTTTTCTGTAAAGGGAAGATGCTCCGCCGCGGCTGACGCAAGCGCTATTTTCTCCCCGAGATTAAGGTCTTCGATCTTTTCTTTCGCTATCCGGAGCATGTTCATGCTGGGGTCGATCCCGACCGTTTTGGCCGCAGGGTGTTTTTTCGCAACCTCTATTGCGACTTCGGCAGTCCCGGTTGCTATGTCTAGGTTGTACTCGGTGCCGTGCAATTCATCTGCCAGCTTCTTTCTCCAAAGTTTGTGGATTCCGAGGCTGAACAGAGTATTTAGCCAGTCGTAGTGACTTGCCACTTCATCAAAAATCTTCTTCGTTTCAGGCATCAGATGGATTCCAGGATTTTTTCTATGTGAGAGGTCCTGTTAAGAACGTAGAAATGAATTCCCGGCACTCCCTTATCGATAAGTTCCCTTGCCTGATCTCTGCACTGGGCGATTCCTACTTCCACCGCTTTGCGGTTGTCGTCTCCTGCACCATTCAGTTTCTTTTTCAGTGATGAGGGTATTTCCGTTCCGCAAAGCGAGGATATTCTTATCACCTGTCTTGATGAGAGCACGGGCATAAGACCCGGGATCACGGGGAGATCTATTCCAGCTGCCCTTACCCTCTCAACGTAATCAAAATAGTAACGGTTATCGAAAAAAAGCTGGGTGATTATAATGTCGGCCCCAGCGTCCACTTTCTTTTTCAGATTCGCTATATCCTCTTCAAAGCTCGGGGATTCAATGTGTTTTTCCGGATAGCCGGCAACAGCCAGGGAGAACCGCTGCGGCTTTTCTTTTTCATATTTTCTTATGTGTTCAACGAGCTGATTTGCGTGCTGAAAGGCTCCCTTGGACAGAAGTTCTTTGCCTTCTTCCTTGGGAATATCTCCCCTGAGCGCCACTATGTTGTGTATTTTCTTCTGTTCTATCCCCTCAAGCATAAGATCTATTTCTCTCTCTGAAGATCCTATACAGGTCAGGTGGCAGGCGCTTTCTGTTCCTATAACGTTCTTTACATAAGAGGCGACCTCAAGGGTTCTCTTCCGCCCCTTTCCCATTGCACCATGGGTTACCGTTATAATGCTTGGCGAAAATTCGGCGAGTTTCGCAAGGATGCCTTTGAGTTTTTCGAATTCAGAGTCGTCTTTCGGAGGAAAGACCTCAAAGGATATTGAAGGAGCATTTTCTCTTTTGTTCTTGTATTCGGAAAAATTCACGATTTCCCTCTGGGTTTAAGCTTTACGGAGCGGATTTCTTTTAGTTTTCAATAGGTTTTGAAAGTCCAAAACTGCTGCGATCAAACGCGAAGTCCGTTTTACCTCATCTGGCGAGTGTGTATACCTCTATAATCTCCTTGCGGAGCCAGCCATCATTATAATGGAAACGATGGCGAGCATGGCCGCGAGGCTTGTCGTTCCGATCAGCATGAAAACCAGCAGTTTTTCTGTTTCCTGATGACTTCTGACTTCTTCTGCCGTCCTTTTTTCTACGGCGACAAAGAACTTTTCCAGCGGGTACATGATTCGTTCTTTTGCCTTGTGATATTGCTCGCCGTGTAGAAGTCGGCTTGCGAGATCAGGATCCGGTCTTCCTCTGACCGTGTAATTGCCGGAGGCGTCTCTGTAAAGGCCTATCATTGCGTTCATTGCCTGGATCTCCAGCTTGGACAAGGAGTCTGATTCATTTTCAGCCATTGCTATATAGTCAAGTTCAACGTCGGTGAACCTGGATTTTTCCATAAGCGCCTTAAGGGCCATCGGAGGGCCGCTTGGACGTGGCGAAACACCTGTAGATACCACAAAGTCCCAGTATATGCCGTGATATCTCTCGGGACGAGGAAGCCTTCCCTCTCGGATATCAAGAATTTCTTCGAAATAGTCTTTGTAGCGTTCCTCACCGGTCTCGGCGTAAGTTCGTACCATGCGCGTAAGATCATCGGAGCTTTGGCGCAGCTCATCGGCCAGAAGATATGAGAGGTATCTGTTTTCTTGTGCTTCAACCATTCGCTGGGTATTTCTCATAATGACGAATGCTTCGGTGAGTGATACAAGGACAAGTGCCATTATGGCCGTGGAGAGAACCATTTGTCGGACTGCAGTAACGCTTATTCTCTGGCGTTCTTCTCCGGCCTGTTCTGCGGAGTGCGACTGGTCATGCGAGGACATCTACTGTCTCCTTGCTTTGATAGTCCATCAGGTCAATATCTTCCACCTCACCACGAGTGAAGCCGGAAGGCAATTCGCCAGTTGCATATTCCGTGGCAAATGCGTGTCTTGCAACACGGTCAGCGGACGCAGGATACTTACCATATAGTCAAAGGTTGAACCTGGGGAAATTTTTTCGATCATGCAAACTCCAAACCCCTCCGCGCGCAAACCTAACCTTCTAACTTACCCTGCGCTGTATTGCACTTCAAGCTGATATTCGGTCGGGAAAAACCCGCGTTTTTTTCACTTTCCAAATAGTTTCCGCAGCTGAGCGCTTCTGTAATTGAATATGAAATCCAGTTTTCTGCTTACGAAAAACAGGTTTGCCAACCTTCCGAGCGGGCCAAACGGCAGGGAGTAGTGAACAAGGTCTCGGATCTCGGTTTTATCTCCGGCCTCCGTGAAAAAGTGCTTGTGGTGCCAGAATCTGTAGGGTCCGAATCGTTGCTCGTCAACAAAATAGCTTGGTGAGTTGACTTGGGTTATTTCCGTTGCCCAAGTGGTTTTGAAAAAAGGGATGGGAGTTACGGTGTAGGTGATTATCATGCCGGGATATATTCCTCCCTCCGTCTCAGATCTTATGCGCAGGTTCAGTTCGGGAGGAGTGATTCTTGGAAGATTGTCCGGGTTGGAGAAAAAATCCCAGGCCGTTTCCAGAGAAACCCCCAAAAATTCCTTTCTCTCAAGCGTATATATTTTCATTCTTTTTCAGCCTGCTCAAGGGGTGGCCTGGGAAGTCCGACAAATTTCCACAGAACTAGGAACAGGAGACCGAATATCAAGGGCAGAGACTCATGAGTCTGGTAAAGTATGCCGGAGGACATTCCTCCCACGCAGGCTCCCATGAAATTGGCCAGGTTGAAAAAACCGGAGAGAACCCCCCTGTTTTCCGAGGAAACTCTCTGCGTGACAAACGCGGGGAGTATGGACTGAAATATGATGTGCCCGAAAAAGAACGCTCCTCCAGCGATGTAGAGAGTGATGCTGTTGGATTCCCGAAGCAGATAGATTAGAAAAGAGGCCACTAGAAAGAAAAGCCCGAACCGGGTCGCCTGTCTGAGTATTTTTCTCGTCTCGGAAATCCTGATGTATAGGTTAACCAGAAGCCCGCTCGGGACGAGTATTACTAGATAGATGAACCACAGGTCTTCGGGTCCGGTACCGAGGTTTTTCCAGTCCAGTGGATAGATGAACAGAAGAAGATTAAGAGTAAGAGAGGTTATGAAGGTTGAGAAAAGAATTTTTCTTATTTCCGGTTCCCTGAGTTTTAGAAGAATCTCTTTTCTGTCCCTTGTTTTTTTCTTTGGAAGTTCGGGAAACATGAAAAGAGCAACCAGCATCGCCACTAAACCCAGGACGGCAAGTATGAAGAAAAGGCTCTCGAAACCGAATTTCGTCGCGAGTACTGGGCCGACTATGAGTGAAGTTATAAACGCAATCCCGACTATTATCCCGGTCAGCATAAAAGACTGTGCTCTTACCTCGTTTCTTGTGGAATCTCCGAGGGTGGCTACGGCGACCGCGCCTATCGCGCCGCTTCCCTGAAGCGCCCTGGTTATTATGAGTTCCCAGATGGTGTCTGCGAAACCGCAGAGAATGCTTCCCAGACAGAAAATTGCAAGCCCCGACACTATTACCGGCTTTCTTCCGAACCTGTCGCTTGCCATACCGAAGGGTATCTGAAGAAGACTCTGGGTAAGGGCGTATATTCCGAACGCTACTCCCGCGGATGAGAGGGTCGCTCCCTCGTAGTTTACGGCGTATATGCTGAAAACGGGGACTATGAAGAATATTCCAAGGAGCCTGAGCGCGATTATTGTTCCTATTACGAGAACGCAGCGAAGTTCGTATTTGTTTAGTTTCATGCCGTTTTTCCCGAAATACTCCGTTCCGGTTTCGTTTCTAGGGAGACAGTTAAAAAACCGGTTCAATGAAAGATAGGGGAATTATATACCTAAATAAATAGCAATCGGGTATTTATCGCGTTTGACAATGGCAGAACGCTGCAAGATAATAAAAAAAGCTGGAACTTATTAAAAGGAATAACCGTAAGGAGGAACATTCGATGAAACTGCCGTTTCGATCTGGCGGAGCCAGACAGTTATCAATAAAATTTCTTACGTTGCTGCTCTCCATGGTGCTTGGTCCGTCCGCGGCTTTGGCGGGAGGAATGCCCCCTGGCGTTGAGAAGAAGGCGCCTGTGATGGAGGAAAGTACCGAAGTCGAGGTGCCTTCCCCCGAAGTTGAGCGACCTTCTCTTGAAGTTAAGGAGGAGACTGAGACGGAGCAGAGTACTGAATCCGGGGGTTCTTCCACAGAAGCTTTGGAAGAGATGGATGAGCCGGAGAAGGACTTGCCCGCATCGGGAAGCGGTTTTAGCGTTGGAGCCCGTGGTGCCTTCAGTATTCTTGGCAGTGACAGTTTATCGGGGGCCTCAACTTCCCAATACGGACCGTTAGGATCTACCGTGGATTATGACAAAGGATACAGTTTCAGCTTGATGCTTGGCTACGCGCTTGGAAACGGGCTGCGTCTTGAAGCTGAGGGCGGCTACATGAATAACGATTTTCAGGAAATAAACGTAGGGACGCCGGGGGTTTTCGAAACGCAGCTTGTATCTGGGGAAAATGAGCTCGGAGGCGATCTTTCAGCGCGCACACTTATGATGAATGCCTATTATGATATAAACTTGGGCGGCGGCCTGGTTCCTTATGTAGGTGGCGGCCTAGGTGCGGCTGATCTGTCAAGCGAAATGAAATCAACTGCGGGCGATCTGCTTGTTGATGACACTGATTGGATTTTTATTTATCAGATCGGCGGCGGGTTAGGCTACAAAATTAGCGAGTACAGCAGCGGACTCGATGTAACGGTAAGTTTGGACTACCGTTACCTGTCTTCTTTTGAAGACCCGAGGTTCAAGCAGAAGGTGACCGGTAATTTTGTAGAAGGTGAGTTCGGAGGACATTACATCGGCGGCGGAATAAGGTTGGGACTCTGGTAGAGCCGGGTGGCACCATATACGGGGTGTCGCAATGATTCTTTCTCGCGTCGGGTATCCGGGCGCGGCAGGACCCCGAAAAACGTGGGCACACAAATGCCGGCTGCATGCCTTAAGCCACGCTCAACCCCTTTGGTTATTCCTCTTATGTGGGGTCTTTTTACCTTCCTGATATGAGGCAAGCCTGAAACTTGTCTTAGGGAATGGTATAATTTGCATTAGCCGACCGGGGGAAATACGGAACCTGCAAACGGGTAACTCGAACGAACCGCTCCATTCGGCTTTTGGAGAAATTTCTAGGCGATGAGACCTACGTGGGCTGAAATCAGTCTTGATTCCTTTAAATCAAATCTTGGTGAAGTAAGAAAACTTGTAGGGGAAGATGTCCGTATAATGGCAATCGTCAAGGCCGACGCTTACGGACACGGTGCGGTAGGGGTAAGCAAAGTCGCTCTTGGTCATGGAGCCGACATGCTTGGAGTGGCTACGGTGCCGGAGGCAATGGAACTCAGGGGGGCCGGAATAACAGGCGAGATATTCCTTCTGGGAAGTATTGACCCAAAGGAGGCTCGAGTCGTCGTGGAAAACGCGCTTACTCCTGCCTGCTATTCCCTTGGCGTGCTTGAAACTCTCTCCGAAGCCGCCGTTGAGTGTGGAAAAACGGCCCGTTATCACCTGAAAGTCGATACTGGCATGACGAGGCTTGGAGTGGGGGTGGGGGAGATTGAATCTTTTTTCGCCTCGGCCGCCCCACTTCCCGGAATAATGCTTGAAGGCGTCTTTACCCATCTTGCCTCTTCAGAGAACCATCAAAGCGACTATACGGATTATCAACTTGGGGTTTTCCGCGAAGGTCTTTTCTTTCTTGGCGAACTGGGAGTTAAATACCGCTACGCGCATTCCGCAAACAGCGCATCCATTCAGAGGTTTCCGGATTCCCATATGGACATTGTAAGACCCGGGATAATGCTTTACGGTTCGGGCGGTATGGGAGAAGTTAGTCTCAGGCCGGTTATGAAACTCAAAACAAGGATAGTACAGCTAAGAAAAGTGTCCCCAGGTACTCCGGTTGGTTACAGGGGAAGTTTCGTTACGGGGAGGGAGACGCTGGTCGCGACCCTTCCGATCGGATATGCGGATGGCTACCCAAGGGCGCTTTCAAACAGAGCGAAGGTTTCTCTGGGCGGAAGACTTGCTCCGCTTATAGGGTCTGTCTGCATGGATTTTATCATGGTTGATGTAACGGACGTTCCAGGGGTGTGTGTTGGGGATGAGGTGGTGCTTTTCGGAGATGACCTTGTGAGTGTCGAGGATGTATCTTCCCTGGCAGAAACCATATCTTACGAGGTTTTATCAAGGGTTTCGCCGAGGGTTCCGAGGCGTTACGTATGATTTTTTTTGCTAGTTCGTCTTAGGAGAATCCACAAATGAGAGCTGTTATACAGAGGGTAGCCGAGGCGTCAGTCAGTGTTGACGGGAACATGGTCGGCAGCATAGGCTCGGGGATGGTGGTTCTTCTCGGGGTTAGCAAAGATGATTCGGAAAAAGACGTTGCCTATGTCGCGGAGAAGATAGCGGGTCTCAGGATATTTGAGGACTCCTCGGGCAGAATGAATCTCAGCATCGAAGATACGGGAGGGGAGATTCTGGTTGTCTCCCAGTTTACCCTCTACGGTGATACAAGGAAGGGCAGAAGACCTTCTTACACTCGGGCTGCTGGCGGGGATTTTGCGAAGAGTTTCTACGAACTTTTCATTGCTGAGCTTTTAGAGCGTGGAATTCCCGTGGAAACCGGAGTTTTCGGAGCAGCAATGGATGTTCATATAATGAATTGCGGGCCCGTTACACTCCTTGTTGACAGTTCCAGGGATTTTTAATTCATACTGGTTATTTCGCCGCGGCGGATTATTATTAGGGTAAATGAAGACCATATGCAGCCACCCTACCGCTCACAGGGATTACATATTCGAGGAGAAGTATGAAGCGGGCCTGGTTCTTAGGGGGTCCGAGGTTAAATCCCTTAGAAACGGAAATGCGAGCGTAAAGGAGAGCTTCGCTCTCATAAGGGAGGGCGAAGCCAGGCTTGTTAACTGCTACATAGCCCCTTATGACGCCGCTAACACGCTTAACCATGATCCGACAAGAGAGAGGAAGCTTCTGCTCAACTCTCATGAGATAAGGAGGCTGATTGGAAAAACAAGTATTAGAGGTTACACTTTAGTTCCTCTCAGGATTTATTTTAAAAACGGCATTGCAAAACTTGAGTTGGCCCTTGCCAAAGGCAAGAAGACGAGGGATAAAAGAGAGGATATCAAGCGTCGAGAGGCCCAAAGAGATATGCAGAAAGCCGTAAGACGATCTTTGAAACGTTCATAGCTTAGTAAACACGGGGGCGATCGGCTTCGACGGAAAATAGGGAAGCTTGTGCCGCATGCCGAGCTTGGTTAACTCGTAAAACTGATCAAGCACGATAAGTGCCGAACCAATTAACGCACTCGCAGCCTAAAAAAAACTGCGACGTCTCAGAACGTCATGCCCGCTGGGCTTTCTGAGGCGTAATTCAAGCGGGATGGCTGGTACGCGATTTCCGGGGCGTTTGCCAGTGAGATTTTACTCGGGACTACGGTGAAGAACCTGCCTGCCGGTGATTTTGCCGTCTGATTCAAAAGACAGGATAAGCATGTAGAAGCCTAGTGAAACTTTTTTCGGACCCGGGTTCGATTCCCGGCGCCTCCACCACACCCTTTGTATAACCACTTAAAAAAGAAGGCCATCTCTAATTGCTAGAATATGGTATCTTCACATACAAACGTTTTAATCCCGCAGATATTTCAGTCAACAGGAATCGTTTTAACCAAGCGATGCTTAAAAGCAGTAAGACTGAAATAGCAAAAGGATTTCAGGGGATTAGTGGCCAATATGAATCGTAGAACTATAGTAATTGCCACGAGAAATAAAGGAAAGCTGAGAGAATTCAGATCGATCCTTGCTGATGCGTACGATGATATCCTTTCTCTTGCTGACTTTGACGACATTCCAGATATAGAGGAGACAGGTCTTTCTTTCAGGGAAAACGCCCTTATCAAGGCGAAAGCAACCTCTGATTTCCTTGGAATGGATGCTATCGGGGATGATTCAGGTTTGGTTGTGGATGCTCTGGGCGGAGCTCCCGGGATTTATTCGGCTAGGTACGCGGGAGAAGAGGCCTCAGATGATGAGAATAATGAAAAACTGCTGTCTGAACTTAAAGGGAAGAGCAATAGAAACGCCAAGTTTGTCTGCTGTATATCTCTTGTGTGCGTAAATGGCGCAGAGGAATTCTTTGAAGGCGAGTGCTGCGGGCAGATTATTCAGGAGAAAAGAGGCGAAAGCGGTTTTGGTTATGACCCGGTTTTTTATGTTCCTCAATACGGAAAGACGATGGCTGAACTCGGCCCTGACATAAAAAACAGCATAAGCCATAGAGCTATTGCTTCAGAAAAGCTCCTGTCATATTTTTCGAACTCGAAATAAATATTTTCGGTATCAAGATTTCTCCTGTTTTGTCTTCTCGAATTATGTGAAATCTTCCTTTTTAATTGTAAGCTGCTCTCGAATTGAATATATTTAGATTCCGACCTTTGTTTCTTGCGGCTGCTTAATTTAATAAAGAGGTTTTCCGCGTGAAAAGCGCAAAATTTATTTTTGTTACCGGCGGGGTTATGTCTTCTCTGGGAAAAGGTATCTCCGCTTCTTCAATAGGTTTCCTTCTTGAGTGCTGTGGTCTTCGAGTTACCCTCCAGAAGCTTGATCCCTACATAAACGTTGATCCGGGCACGATGAACCCTTTTGAGCACGGCGAGGTGTTTGTCACCGATGACGGGGCGGAAACGGATCTCGACCTGGGTCATTACGAAAGATTCACTAAAGCCCAGCTCGGCAAGAAAAACAATCTTACAAGCGGCAAGGTCTATGATTCCGTTATTTCAAAAGAGAGAGAAGGTAAGTTTCTCGGCAAAACAGTCCAGGTAATCCCTCACATAACGGATGAGATAAAATCCCGCGTGCGCGCCCTTGAGGACGGAAACGACGTGATCATAGTCGAAATCGGCGGTACCGTGGGAGACATAGAAAGTCTTCCTTTCCTCGAGGCGGTGAGGCAGCTAAGGTCGGATATTGGTAAGCAGAACACGCTTTTCATTCATCTTACATACGTTCCCTATGTCGCCGCCGCGGGAGAACTTAAAACGAAGCCTACTCAGCACAGCGTGAAGGAACTTCTACAGATAGGAATCCAGCCCGACATCCTTCTGTGCCGCACCGAGGACAAGTTCCTCCCGGAAGACGTCAAGAGAAAGATAGCTCTTTTCTGCAACATTGAGCAGAAAGCGGTGATTACGGCCAAAGACGTTGAGCACATATATGAAGTTCCGCTTACGTACAAAAAAGAAGGGCTTGCCGAGATAATTGTTGAATACCTGGGCATGTGGACCAAAAAACCCGACATGGAGGAGTGGGAAGAACTTTTTCGAAGAATAAAGAGCATGGAAAAGACCGTGCGCATAGCCGTTGTCGGAAAATACGTTTCACACGGAGACGCCTATAAGAGTCTCCACGAGTCCCTTTACCATGGTGGTATAGCCAACGACTCGACCGTTGAAATAAAATACGTGGATTCAGAAGAAATGGACGGAACATGTCCCCAGAACTACTTCTCCGATGTCCACGGGATACTTGTTCCCGGGGGATTCGGAGAGAGGGGGATTGACGGCAAGGTGGGCGCCACGAAGTACGCGAGGGAGAATGGGATTCCCTTTTTCGGAATCTGTTACGGTATGCAGCTTGCGGTCATTGAGTTTTCAAGAAACGTGTGCGGCATGGATGACGCGGATACGACCGAGAACAACGGCGATACCAAGAACCCGGTTATAGACATAATGGAATCACAGAAAAATGTAAGCGACAAGGGCGGAACTATGAGACTCGGGGCCTATCCCTGCGTTATAAAGCCCGAGACTTTGGCAAGCAGCATTTACGGGGCTTCGGAGATTTCTGAAAGACATCGCCACCGGTTTGAAGTGAACAACCGCTACAGGGAAGTTCTCGAGTCAAAGGGAATGGTTCTTTGCGGTCTCTCTCCGGATGGGGATCTGGTTGAAATCATGGAACTTAAGGATCATCCCTGGTTTGTCGGCTGTCAGTTCCACCCTGAATTCAAGTCAAAACCCCTAAGCGCCCATCCCCTGTTCAGGGATTTCATAAGAGGGGCACTTAGGTACAAGGATTCTTCTGACTGATCGAATTGTCCCATTCGATGAATTCCCCAAGCATAAACGAACTTATTGCCTACAGAAAAAGAAGGGAGCCCGCCCTGGGAGTGGTTCTCTCTGCCCATCCCGATAAGCTCTCCGTTTTCTCAGAAGACGGGAAGCGCTATACGGTTGAACTTAAAAAAGTTGTACTGCTCACCGGAATAACCATCCCTGAAACCCTGACAGACTCCGAGAAAAAACTCGAAATGAGAAAATGGAGAAGGGAGCTTGAGGAAAAAAAAGACTCCGTTGATCTCGAAACATTGTGGCAGTGTGTGGTGGAGGAACAGGAAACCGTAAGCTTTGAGGAAATACTTGACCTGTATTCGGGTACGGAGCAGGTTTCTGTGGAGCAGAGGTTCCTGCTTTTCTGGGCCGTGGATAAGAACACGATTTATCTCGCAAGAGGTGAAGACGGCTACCTTATCCGCTCACAGGATGATGTCTCCAGGACGCTTCGCACAATTAAACTCAGAGAGGAAAGAGAGGAGAAAACCCAGGCCGCCGTAAACTGGGTTCGTTCCGTTCTCAGCGGTGAAGTTTCCCCGGCGGTCGATGAGAGCCACGGTGAATTTCTTGAGCTGATTGAGCGGTACGTCATTGATCTTGACGGCTATGAGCGAGCTAAGGAAGCCAAGGGTTTTCTCTATGATGCTGGGCTTAAGGAAGTGGAGTCGGCGGTTGAATTTCTTATAAAAACGGGTTTCTGGAAAAAAGACGATGACCCTGAATCGAAAAAAATCGCCTTTCATTTCAAACACTCGCAAAGGGCGCTTGAAGAAGTCGAGGCTGTTTTGGGAGTCCGGGGAGACTTAGAGGGTCTTACTGACAGAACGGATCTTGAAGTTTTTTCCATTGACAGTGAAACAACTCAGGATATCGATGACGCCATTTCCTTTGAAACGCACGGGGACAGGATCACTCTAGGAGTCCACATTTCGAACGTGGCCCACGTTGTAAGCAGGGGATGTTTTCTTGACCAGGGGGCTCTTGAGCGCGCCGAGACGGTTTATTTTCCCGAAGGACGCGTCGATATGTTTCCCAGGGAGCTTGTGAGTTACAAACTCAGCCTAACCGCTGGTGATCCCCGACCCGCACTCTCTCTCTTCGCCACTTTTAAGACAGAAGACTTCACCTTGATCGATTATCGCTTTGAGGTGACGGTCATAAGGGTTTCGAAAAACCTTACCTACGCCGAAGCAACTGAGATATTCCACCATGAGCAGTGGGGAAAATCCCTAGTGGCCCTCGCTGATTCACTTAGAAGCGGGAGAGTCGACAAAGGGGCTTTTATAGTTCAGCTCCCGGAACTCAAGATCAAGGTCGGAGACCAGGGCGAAATATCAGTCGGCAAAGACTACATGGATTCCCCCGCACACAACGTCGTTTCCGAGTGCATGATACTTATGAACCGTCTTTCGGGGGATTTTTTCGATAAAAATGAAATTCCAGCCCTTTTTCGTTCTCAGGCTCAGGAGATTGATCCTGAAGCCAGAGAAATTGATCCCGCGGATGTTCTTTTCCCGGTAAAGGTAATAAAGCATTTAAAACCCTCCTTTGTTACCTCCACTCCTGAAATCCATAAGTCTCTGGGAGTTTCCTGCTATGTTCAGATGACCTCCCCGATCAGGAGATACATGGACCTTGTCATGCAGCGCCAGCTTATATCCTGGCTTGAGGAACAAAAGATTTACTACTCCGAAAGCGAGCTTGAAGATATGAACACGCGGGCAAGTCTTTCCACCAGGGAGATCAAAAACGCGCAGAGAAGCAGGCACAGGTACTGGCTTATCCGTTATCTTCTGGAAAAGAATATAAAGGGGGCGACAGGCTATGTAAGTTCCAGGGGATATAACGGGTTTAACGTTTATATCCCGGAATTTCTGGTTGAGCTCGCGCTTTCTAACGCAGGCGGCAGGGTTTTTGACATAGGAAGCGAACTCTCCCTCTCAATATGGGCAGCGGATCCTCTCAGAAGAAGAATACGCGTGAGTCCGGCGTAGTTTTCGGAATGCTGGAACCTTGATTTGAACAAGTATACGTTTCTTGACTGAGAAAGATCGCCCGCTTCAGTGCTTTTCTTCAAGAATTCCGAGAATTTCTTCAAGCCTCGTGACCTTCACTCTCGGTCTTCCCTGTTTTTCGCCTTCTTTCTTTTCAAATGAGTCAACCCGCAGCCATTCGTTGTAGGAAATATGCTTTTCATCAAGCAGTTCCTTTATGCTCTCAGCCGAAGTGAGTTCGGGATGTAGAGTGTTTTCCCTCTCGATGTCCTCGACCATGCAGCTTACGGTTTCGCCGGAATCGGTCTTATTCGTGCCGATAACTCCGGTCGGTCCGCGTTTTATCCACCCTGTGGTGTAGAGCCCAGGAAGCGGATTGCCGCCCGTTTTGTCAAGCACTCTTCCTTTTTCGTTGGGAATTACTCCTGATCTGTCGTCAAACGGCACGTCCCGAAGAGGTATTCCCCGGTACCCGACGGAGCGAAAAACGAGATCGGCGGGGATCTCTTCGGTTTCGTCCGTGGGTTTGGGCCGAAGTGAGCCGTCATCGGATCTGTAAAGCCTGTTTTTCACGACTTTGACGCTTTTTACCTTGTTATCTTCTCCGGCGATTATCTCTATGGGAGAAACCAGAAACCTTATGATGATTTTTTTCGATTTGGAAGGAACTCTTTCGGAAGCTTTTTTTATAAGCTCTATTTTCGTCTGGGCTGTCCTGTCCGGTTTACGCTCAAGTTCCTCAAGCGTAAGAGGGTCGGGCTGCGCTTCATCCGGCAAAGTAAGGAGGTCTGCATCCTCAAGCTTCTCAAGTTCCCGCAGCTCTGGGTTAGTGAAGGCCGCCTGCGCGGGTCCCCTTCTTCCAAGCATGTGTATTTCCCTTATTCCGCTTTCGGCCAGTTGCTCAAGCGCGTAGTCCGCGATATCCGTTTTTCCCATTTCCCCTCTTGTGAGGGAGAGAATTCTCGCGACATCCACCGCGACGTTTCCGACTCCGACTATGACGACTTTTTTCCCCGAAAAGTCAAAACCAAGGCCCATGTGATCCGGGTGGGCGTTGTACCAGCCTACGAATTCCGTTGCCGTGTGGCTTCCGATCAGATTCTCTCCTGGTATGCCCATTTTCCTGTCGGTCTGGGCTCCCGTCGCGAGAACTATCTGGTTGTAAAGTCTGCGCAGGTCTTCAAGCGTTAAGTGTTTTCCGAACTCTACAAGCCCGAAAAACCTGAATTGGGGGTTCGTCGCGATTTTGTCGTAAACTCTTGCTACGCTCTTTATCTTCTGGTGATCAGGTGCCACGCCGCTTCTAACGAGACCGTGGGGAGTCGGGAGTTTCTCGAACATGTCTATGAAAACCCGGTCACCGAGTTTTTTCTGCAGGTGGTCGGCCGCGTAAAAAGCCGCGGGTCCCGATCCGACTATGGCAACTTTTATTGGTTCAGGGCTCATTCCGTGGGAATTATATACGCAATATTTTATAAATCTATTCACACAAGGGCTTTTTTCTTTCAGTTTTTCTGGGAATATTTTTCTGTTTCCCTTTTTTCCGCTGACTGCACATGATGGTGGTATAATACTAATTCTCTTGTGTGTGGTGGAGTGACCTGATGATTGTTAAAGACCGTACAGAACCGGAGCATTTTCATCTGAAAGTGGTTCACGAAATAAGCGACCTGATCAACAAGTCCGTGGGCCTTAACACCGTTTTAGGCAGGGTGGTCAGGAAAATCTCGTCCTCGCTTCACTACGACGTCGTCTCCATATACGTTTGGGATGATCTGAGGGAGGTTCTGAGGCTTGCGGCCAACAGGGGTCTTCGGGTTGAACCGAAAAGCGACATCTTCCTGCGTTCGGATGAAGGTCTTACCGGAACGGTCCATAAAACGAAGGTTCCCCTGATCGCCATGCCGGCTTCAAAGCACTCGAATTACAAGTATTTTCCCGAAATAGGCGAGGAGGAGTACGAAAGCTATATAGGTGTTCCAATAATGCTCCACGACGTATGTGTCGGAGTGCTTGTGGGCCAGAACAGGACTCCCATGCAGATAACTCCGGCTGAACAGACCCTTTTTCAGATTATAGCGCTGCGGCTTGCTGGGGTTCTCGAAGTCGCAAATACCCTGGATCGGCTGAAACCCCCCTCCATGGTGAAACACGAGACGAAAACCTATCAGGGCAAAGGAGTTTCCGAGGGAGTCGCTGTCGGGAAAGCTGTTACCTTCCGCGGGCTCTTCCGCCGGATGTCCACAATGGAGGTGGCGGCCCGCACTCCTAGGATCGAGAAGAGAAGAGTCAGAAATTCTATAAAAAACATTTCTCAAGACCTTAAAAACACTATAAAAAAAATGGATTCGGAGGGCAAGCTCTCAAAAAACGAAGTGGATATTTTTCGCTCGCATCTGATGATAGTGGACAGCCGGGACATGGAGAGGGGTACAGGTGAGCTGATAGACGAAAAGAACCTCTCGGCCGAGGCCGCTGTAGTCGAGTATCTTGAATCCCAGGCGTTGCGTTTTGAATCTCTCCCGGATTCCTACATGAGGGAACGTGCCTATGATTTTAGGGATATAGGGGAGAGGATTCTCCGGGACCTTACCCGTTCAAAAGACGGAAATATCCCCGCTTCGGCCGATCGGGAACCCCTGATACTAGTGGCAAGGGAGATAGGCGTGTCTTTTGTTACGGCTGTTGAAGGGGAAGTCGGGGGGATAGTGCTTGAAAAAGGCGGGGAGACCTCGCATGCGATCATAATAGCGAAATCGCTTGGAATACCTGTAGTTGTCGGCATAGACAACATCGTGAACCTGGTGGACCCCGGGGAGGACATGATAGTTGACGGAAGAAGCGGTTTTATCTTCACAAACCCCGACCAGGTACTCAAGGATGAGTACTTGGCCATGCGCGAGAAGACCCTTGAGCTTCGCAGCTTCATGGAGACCGAGGCCGTAAAAGGCGACGGTGCAGGCATTGACGTCGAAATAACCGCAAATGTCGGAGTCCCGGCCGATATCGAGGTAGCAAAACGTTACGGCATCAAAAGCGCGGGTCTTTTTAGAACGGAGTTTGCCTTCGCGCGGTTTAAGAAGTGGCCGAGCGTAAGGTCCCAGCTGAAGATATACAAAGAGATTTCGGGGAGTTTCGAGGGCGAAGTGACGATCAGGACCCTGGATGTGGGTTCTGACAAAGTGCTCTCCTATCTTAACATGCCCAAGGAGGAAAATCCTCTTCTGGGCCTTCGCTCAATCCGCTTTTCAATGGAATATCTGGATCTTTTCAGGGACCAGGTGAAATCTATCCTGCTGGCGGCCAAGAAAGGGGGAGACCTCAGGATTCTTCTTCCGATGGTCTCAAATGTCTGGGAGGTTGAGACCGCGGTACAGATAATCAACGAGCTCTCCGCTGAGGTGAGTCTTAACCGTAATGACATACCGAAGCTGGGAATAATGATGGAAGTTCCGGCCCTTGCGTACCAGTTCGAGGATTACGCCGACCTCATAGATTTTGTTTCCATCGGCACAAATGACCTCATACAGTATCTGCTTGCTGTGGACAGGAATTCAAACGCGGTCGGACATCTTTACTCCGCTTTTCATCCTTCGGTGGTAAGAATTCTGGATTTTACGAGAGAGCAGGTCATTTCAAGCGGAAAGGAACTTTCCATCTGCGGGGAGATGGCGGGAATTCCCTCGGGCAGCCTTCTGCTGCTGGCCCTTGGATACCGCCATCTGAGTGTTTCCCCGCTTCGCTTTCCCTATGTCAAATTCCTCTCGGACAGGCTCTCTGAGCGGATGCTAGAGCAAGTGAGATCGCACGTACTGCTGCTTGCGAAGGAATCCGACATAGAGAGATACCTAAAGGACACCCTTAACTCGATAGACCCGATGCTGCTTGAAGTGGAGTAGCCATGATCAGAAGATCCACAGCTATTCCCCTTGTACTTTTTGTCCTGACGGCCGCCACCACTTTTCTCTCAGGCTACATGATAAGCGGAACCCGAAGCGGCGGGTTTCTTTTCTCGCTTTCCCTAGTCGCTATACTCGGAGCACATGAAATGGGCCATTACCTCTACGGCAGGAAATATGGCGTTTCCATCACGCTTCCCTGGTTTATCCCCGCTCCTCCTTTTCTCTCCCCCATCGGGACATTCGGGGCGTTCATAAGGATAAGGTCCCGGATACGCGGACGGAGGGAGCTTTTCGACATAGGGGTCGCCGGTCCCATAGCTGGCGTTGCAGTGGCTCTTCCGGTCCTGTTTGTGGGGTTTTTGTTCTCGGATGTGGTGGCTCTTGATTCCGAGAGATTCTCCGAGATGAAGACGGCCATGTCCCTCGGTAACTCCCTGGTATTCGCTCTTTTTTCTAAAATAGCCGTCGGGGAAATTCCCCAGGGACACGAACTTTTGCTTCACCCCGTCGCGTTTGCGGGATGGATAGGTCTTTTTGTAACCGTTTTGAACCTCATGCCCGCCGGACAGCTTGACGGAGGGCATATCGTATACTGCGTCTTCTCGGAGCGGTGGCATAAGGCCATATCGGTTGTCACGGTTGTCTTTCTCGTAGTAATGGGAATCGGGACGGCGCCCCTGGTGGACCTTGCGGATTATCTTGGCCTGGGAGCTCTTGTCGGCCTCCCGCCATGGGTTGTGTTTGAGGGCTGGATCGGCTGGCTCCTCTGGGCGATCCTGCTTCTGTTGCTAGGGACGTCCCATCCGCCCACCCTGTCTAGTGATACCGAAATCGGTGGGGGAAGAAAGAAGCTTGCTTTTCTCTCGCTGCTTATTTTTATTTCCTGTTTTACTCCCGTTCCCATCAGCATCGTAGAGCTGATCTAACCCCCCCCCTTTTTTTTATCGGTTGTTGCGAGGAAGGGACATGCGGAATCTTGCTAGTTAAGACCATCTGCGGAGGGGGTTTCACAGGGGTCTCGCATCTTGGCTTTGAGACTTCAAGGGGATCGAGGAACTACAGGGTGGGGTGGAGACTTCAGAATGAGAACCCTGAGCCAGCGGGTCTTACGTTCGGAGTTGAGGCTACTAGGGCAGAGCAAGCCGGGGGCTATGACCATCCTGTGCACGGTGTGACTCTCAGTCTCACGCTCAGCCGGCAGGGGGGAGACTCCGGAACGGCAAACCTTAAGACACTGAAAAAAACCTCGAAAAACTGCTTTCCTTAAATACTTCACGTCTTGAACTGGCTTTGCTGAAAAAGCTCAATTTATTTGACTGTTTACAGTTCAGCCAGGTCCTTTTGCGTTTAGTTGAAAAACCTGTTATAATCACCTCGATCGGTTGGATTGACGGGTGAGAATGTTGGGTGTAAACCAGGGTGGTTCACATACGGAAATCCGATTCAGCCGGTAACTTGATTTAAATAACTTCACTATTGCGAGGAGATTAACAAATGCCTAAGAACACTTTATCCGTAACGGATAACAGAACAGGTAAAACATACGAACTGCCTATAGACAACGACACCATAAAAGCCACTGACCTTCGCCAGATAAGGGTTAAGGACGAGGACTTTGGCATGATGAGCTATGACCCCGCTTTCGGGAATACTGCTTCATGCAAAAGCAGGGTTACCTTCATTGACGGAGAAAAGGGAATCCTGAGGTACAGGGGATACCCGATAGAAGATCTGGCGAAAAAAAGCAACTTCCTCGAAGTCGCCTATCTCCTTATTCACGGTGAGTTGCCCAATAAATCGGAATACGATGGCTGGGTTCACGACATAACCCATCACACCTACGTGCATGAAAACATAAGGAAGCTCATGGACGGATTCCGCTACGACGCGCATCCGATGGGCATGCTTCTTGCGACTGTCGGAGCACTCTCAACTTTCTATCCGGATGCAAAAGACATATTCGATACCGATGTGCAGAAACTTGAGATGAGAAGACTTATAGCGAAGACGCCTACCATAGCCGGGTTTTCTTACAGGCATATCATGGGTCTTCCATATGTATACCCGGACAACGAACTGAGCTACGCCGGAAATTTCCTCTCGATGATGTTCAAGATGACCGAGACCAAGTACGAGCCGAATCCGGCGATAGAGAAGGCTATAGACGTTCTCTTCATCCTCCACGCCGACCACGAGCAGAACTGCAGCGCAAGCGCGATGAGAAACGTCGCGAGCTCCCATCCGGATCCTTACTCCGCGGCCGCCGCGGCGATTGCCGCCCTGTACGGTCCTCTTCACGGTGGAGCGAACGAGGCTGTGCTTGAGATGCTCGCCGACATAGGTTCGGTTGACAAGATCCCTCAGTACATAGAAAGGGCCAAGAAGGGAGAATTCAGGCTCATGGGCTTCGGACACAGGGTGTACAAGGCTTATGACCCAAGAGCGGCGATAATAAAGGATATAGCCCACGATGTGTTCGAGGTCACGGGGAAAAATCCTCTGCTCGACATAGCGCTTGAGCTTGAGAGAATAGCCCTTGAGGACGATTATTTCGTAAGAAGAAGGCTTTACCCGAATGTTGATTTCTACTCCGGGCTCATATACCAGAGCATAGGTCTTCCCACGAGCATGTTTACCGTCCTTTTCGCCATAGCGAGAATGGCTGGGTGGCTTGCCCAGTGGCTTGAGTTGCTAAACGATCCCGAAACCAGAATCGCGAGACCGAGACAGGTTTATCTGGGGGAAGATAATAGAAAATACGTGGCGATTGGCAAAAGGCGTAAGAAGTAATTCTGCCGGCGCGAAACCATGGTTGAGGAAAAACGGAGGGGGGGGGAAGTTCTTGCGCTTAACTTGCCGAGAAATGCTTTCCTATTATCGTGTTGTAATAGTAGTCGATTGTGTGCTCGGCGTTGGTCATGAGCATTGAAATGGCCTCGCCGCGGCCTTTGTCCGAGAGAATGAAATCTTTCCCGCTCTGTTCCCGCGCCGCTCTTTCCTCGAGCATCTCCAGAAAGGAGTCTTTGAAGGTGCTTCTGTCATCCCGAAGTGCCGTCTCGAGCAGGGCTTCGTCCTGAAGATCGTATTTTTTCTTTTCTATTTCCATGCGAAGCGCCACTGAGAACTTCTCAAGATCAAGTTCGGGGAAATTTTCCCTGGCGATTTCTTCAAATACGCGGAGCAGTTCTTCCATTATTGTTGCTGAGCACCCTGGCTTTGATCTGATGGGTTAAATTTTCCTATGTCCCTTAGCAAGTATGACACCAGATCTATTGTGTGAGCAATATCGCCTTTATAGGCTAGGGAACTCGGGCTGTGAAGGTACCTTGTCGGGACCGACAGGACCGCCGCCCTGGTTCCCTTTCCCGTGACCTGCATGGCGGTCGCGTTTGTGCTGCCCGCTTTTTTTACCGTTACCTGGCAGGGAATTTCGTTTTTCTCCGCAAGCTCCTTTATAAAGAAGCTAAACGGCCTGTGCGCCACCAGGAACCTGTCGGAAAGCCTGATCTCGGGCCCCTTGCCGATGTTGGCAAAGGATTTACTCTCCGAGACTCCCGGTATGTCCATTGCCACCGTGCCTTCAAGCGCGACGGCGAAATCCGGTTCGTAAACCGGCGTTATAATCCGCGCCCCGCGAAGCCCGACTTCTTCCTGTACGGTAAAAGTGACTATGAGATTGCAGCCCGGATTCGGAGTTTTCCTAAGAGCCTCGATTATTACGAAAAGACCCATCCTGTCATCAAGGGCTTTTGAGATTACTGAATCCTCCGTTTCATCAAGAGAAGTGTCAAACGACACCATGTCTCCTATTTCTACGAGGTCGGCGACTTTCTCGGCGCTAAGCCCGAGATCAACCGCACAGTCCTCGATCTCTGGAACTTCCTTGGCGCCTCCGCTGGCTCTGGTTACATGGGGCGGAATAGCTGCCACCACACCTTTTAAGGGCTTTTCCCCCCATACCACGAGGCGTTGTCCGTAAAAGACCCTGGCGTCCATTCCCCCAAGAGGTGTCACTCTCAAAAACCCCCTGCTGTCGATATGATGGACCATGAATCCCACCTCGTCCATGTGAGCGTCAAGAACAAGAGTGGGGCCGTCTCCCGGGATACGGGCGATTACGTTTCCCAAAACGTCCTCGGTGATGTCTTCTGAGTGTTTTCCTATTTCCTCAAGCAGAATTGCCTTCACCTTGCCCTCATCCCCTGGCATTCCTGGAGTGTCGCAAAGCTTCTTTAGAAGTTCTATATCCATGATGGGCTGATTATAACCAAACGGCCTTTTTTTCCAAAACCGACGGAGATAAGCGGGAGTCTTTCGGATTGATTTATACGTCTTTAAGCTCTAATCTTTATACGAAAGTGCGAATTTAGAACAGGAGACGGACTTGAACCCTGACGACCCCGGTCTTTTCAGACCTCAAAAAGAATCTCTTCCTCTTCCCGAGAGAATGAGACCCGAGAGCATAGAGCAGATGGTAGGCCAGGAACACCTGATAGGGCCGGACGGGCTCGTGACGAAAACGCTTGAAGCCGGGGGAGCGCATTCCATGATATTCTGGGGTCCGCCGGGAACGGGCAAGACGACGCTTTCAAGACTTATTGCGGGCAGGGCGGGTGCCAGGTTCGTACAGATAAACGCGATTTCCTCCGGAGTAAAGGAACTGAGGGATATCGTCGCAGCCGCGAAAGACGCTCTTTACTCAGGGCGAAAGACCGTACTTTTCATCGATGAAATACACAGGTTCAACAAGGCGCAGCAGGCTGCGCTTCTAAAAAGCGTTGAAGAAGGAATTCTGATTCTCATAGGGGCTACCACCGAAAACCCCTCGTTTGAGGTAATAAGTCCGCTTCTCTCCCGCTGCCAAGTCTATGTTCTTAACCCGCTTTCGGTACAGGAGCTAGACCGGATACTCGAAAAAGTCTTCTCTGGAGACAAACTTCTTGCGGGCACCGGTATTTCGGCCGAGGCTCGAGAGGAACTCATCGCGCTTTGCGGCGGAGACGCCAGGGTTATGCTAAACGCCATTGAAATCGCTTCTTCTCTTCTCCGTTCAAAAAGACTTTCTGAGATTGATACCGATCTTGTAAAGGAGATTTTCCAGAAAACGGGTCTTCTCTACGACAGGGCGGGAGAGGAGCACTACAATACGATTTCCGCTTTCATAAAAAGCGTTAGGGGAAGCGATCCCGACGCGGCCGTTTACTATCTGGCGAGAATGCTTGAGGCGGGAGAGGATCCGAAGTTTATTGCCAGGCGTCTTGTGATACTTGCTTCGGAGGACATTGGGAACGCCGAACCCTACGCGCTTATGCTAGCGACTGGCTGTTTCACGGCGATCAATTACGTGGGGATGCCAGAGAGCAACATAATCCTCTCCCAGGTTACCACCTATCTTGCCAGCTGCCCCAAGAGCAACGCCGCTTACAAGGCTATACGGAAAGCGGAAAAAGACGTGAGAAAAAATCCCGGCCTGCAGATTCCACTTCACCTGAGAAACGCTCCGACCAAACTCATGAAGGACCTAGGCTACAAAGAGGGCTACAAGTACGCCCACGACTACGAAGATCATTTCGTCGAGGACGATTTTCTTCCCGAGGAGATAAAAAACAGTGTTTACTACGAACCCACGGACAAGGGAAGGGAGGCGAATCTCAAGAAGTATCTGGATGCTAGGTGGAAAAAGAGAAAAAGGTGACTGGGAAAATCAGTTTTTTCTCTGTATAAGCTCGATTTTGTAGGAATCGGGATCCTCGACGAAGGCTATCACGGTGGTTCCATGTTTCATTGGCCCCGGAGCCCTGGTTACCCGTCCCCCGGCCTGTTCTATTTTCTCGCATGTCGCGTATATGTCCTCTACCCCGAATGCCATGTGACCGTAACCCTCCCCAACATCGTATTGGGACGTGTCCCAGTTATGCGTAAGTTCAAGGAAAGGTTCCGTATCGCCGCCGTAACCCAGAAAACCAAGCGTGAAGCGGCCTTCGGGGTAATCGGTCTTCCTGTGAAACTTAAGACCTATTATATCTGTGTAGAATGCGATTGATTTCTCAAGGTCGCCGACCCTTATCATAGTGTGGAGATATTGCATATGGTGGCCCGCTCGGTTTGTCCGATTCTGCTTATCAATTATTATACTTTGTGATTTCCTAAGCGGCAAAGAGGCCGTAGAGGTATGAAATGACCGAAAAGAAACTGGAAAAACCGAAGACCAGAAAACCCGTTTCAAAGAGACCGGGCAAGGTTATTCCCTCGAAAAAAGACGTTGAGACGAAAAAGAGATTCAGAAAAACGGACTGGGAAAAGGAAATCAAGAAATAGGCTCATGAGAACTTCCGAGAACTTAAAAGCCGGGATAACTGGGGCGACGGGTTTTATCGGCGGCAAGCTCGCTGAGAAACTCACAAGCGACGGCTTTTCGATAAAATGCCTCGTAAGGGAAACAAGCGATACAGCTAAGCTGCGTTCCTTGGACGCGGAGCTTGTCCACGGGGACCTCTGTGATTCCGAGTCGCTTCGGGTTTTTCCCGAAGGATGCGATTACGTTTTCCATCTTGCTTCCAAGGTTTCAGACTGGGGGCCGAGGGATGACTTTTTCAGGCAGAACGTTGAGGCTACGGAAACTCTTCTTGACTCCTCGCGCGAGGCCGGGGTGAAAAGGTTCGTCTACATGAGTTCCTCTACGGTGATCTGGAACGCTTCTTTTCTGGGAACGGTGGACCTCGAGGAGATAGACGAGAGCTATCCGTATCCGAAAAGTCATCATAATTTCTATAATGAAACCAAGGCTTTATCCGAGAAACTTGTGAGAGAATATAACGGACGCGGCGGGCTTGAAACGATCATATTAAGACCGTCAAACGTCTGGGGAGCAGGTGATACGGTCATACTTCCGAGAATAGCCGCGGCCTGCCTTAAGGGGATTCTGGTTAACATGGGTTTTAACAAGAAAATTGTCTCCCCTTGTCACGTGCTTAATCTTGTTCATGCCGCTGAGCTCTCCGCGGTGTCTTCTGTCGGGGCGGGCAACATATACTTTGTAAACGACGGGGTGCGGATTGATAACCGCCGTTTTGTCTCGGATCAACTCGCGTCAATAGCAATTGATTGGAAGCCGAGGGTAACCGTACCTTACACTCTGGGGTATGCGGTCGCGTTCGTTCTTGAGAAGATTTTCGAACTCAGAAGATCGGAGACTCCACCTGTCCTTACCCGTTTTGCCGTTTCCGCTCTCTCGAAAAGCAGAACCTACAGCATAGAAAGAGCCAGAAAAGATTTGGGATATGAGCCGGTGTGCGGCTATGAGGCGGGAATGGCGGGGCTTTCGGAGTGGATCTCAGAGATCGGCGGTTATGAAAAGCTGCTCGGAAGGGGGAAATGATATGCGACGCGGCGCCTTTGAGATAGAGACCAGGGGGTTAGAAAAGCAGTTCGGGTTTTCCCCAGTTCTTAGGGGAATTGATCTTGCCGTTGGCCAAGGGGAATTTCTCACGATTTTCGGTCCAAACGGCGCCGGCAAGTCAACTCTGCTTTCCATCCTCGCAACATTCATAAAGCCCGGTGGCGGAGAGGCCTCTGTGGCGGGCTTTGACGTTTCTGGGGAAAAGGAGCAGATAAGAAAACTGATAGGGTTCATTTCCCATAACACGATGCTTTATGAAAACCTCACCGCCCGGGAGAATCTTGAATTCATAGGGGCTTTCTACGAAGTTCCGGACCTTCAGGAGAGATGCTCCGATATTCTCGAGAGGGTAGGGCTCTACGCCAAGCGGGACGCGCTTGTAAGCACGCTTTCTTTCGGAACGCGCCAGCGCCTTGCTATCGCCAGGACGCTTCTTCATGACCCCCGGATACTTTTTCTTGATGAACCGTACAGCGGGCTTGATTACGGCGGAGCCGCCATTCTCACTTCAATCCTTGGTTCAATGAAGACGGACAAAACCGTAGTCATGACAACCCATAATGTCTACGAGGGGCTTTCACTTGGCGATAAAGTCGCGATCCTTGATCACGGAGAGGTGGTCTATTCCTCCGCGCAGAAGCCCGGTCGCGACGAATTTCAGAATATCTACATGTCCTGCGTCAGAAGCGGTGGCGGACGGTGAACAAGATACTTCTTATATTCAGAAAGGATTTTCTTGTCGAGTGGCGTTCAAAGCAGATATTTCCAACTATGTTCGTATTCTCGCTCCTGCTTCTTCTGGTTTTTAATGTCGCCTTTGAATTTCGCTCGGATGTTAATTTCCGGACGGTCTCGGCTGTTATATGGATAACCTTTATTTTTTCGGGGCTCCTGGCCCTTGGAAGATCTTTTTCGCTTGAAAAGGAAAACAACGCCTTTGCGTTTCTGCTTCTCACCCCTGTAAGCAGAAGCTACATCTATCTTGGAAAGCTGCTTTCAAACGTGGTTATGGTTCTTCTCTCGGAGCTTTTCATACTTCCGCTCTTCCTTCTGTTTTTCCTTTTTGACGCAAAGGGGATTTCTCTTTCCCTGACGGGTGCCGTACTTCCTTTTCTCGGGGTCGTGGTTCTCGGAACGATAGGGTTTGTGTCGCTCGGCACTTTTTTTTCTTCAATGGCTCTTAATACCAAGCTTCGCGACATGATGCTTCCCCTGCTGGTTTTTCCGCTCATCATACCCGTTGTGATAACCTCGGTCGGAATATGCTCTTCAATACTGGAGGGACGACCCTTCGGTTATTACGCTTTTTCTTTGCAGGTACTGGTTTCCTTCGATATAATCTTCGTTCTTTTATGCTCTCTTTTGTTCGAGTATCTTATTGAGGATAGCGGGGACTGACCCGTTTTCTTTTAAAAAAATGCGAAGAATACTGTTCTTTCTGACGTTTGCGCTCATGGTTCTTTCTACCTGGATGACGCTTTTTTACGCGCCTACCGAGATTGTTATGGGCCATGTGCAGAGAATTTTCTATTTCCACATGGGTACGGTCTGGGCCGCTACGGTGGCGTTTACGGTGGTCTTCGTGGCGAGCATATATTATCTGAGAAAAGAGACGGCGAAATGGGATACGCTTGCCTACTGCTCGGCCGAGATAGGCATGCTGCTTCTTACCCTTACGATCATCACCGGGAGCATATGGGCAAAACCGGTCTGGGGAACCTGGTGGACATGGGATCCGCAACTGACGACCACATTTATCCTCTGGGTTCTTTACGCTGTCTACCTAGTTCTGCGCTCAGGTGCCGGCGGACGCGGGAAAAAGGCCAGATACTCGGCCATATTCGCTATAATAGCCTACGTGGATCTTCCCGTGGTCTATGTCTCAGCACGTATAAAAAGGGGAATATCCCCAGTGGTCTTCGGACCGGGGGGAGGGGGAATAGACCCTGCGATGATGCACACCCTCTTGGTCACGCTGCTTGGGTTCACGCTTCTTTTCGTTTTACTCCTTGGTGAGAGGACAAGGATAATGAACATGGAAAATACTCTTTACGCCCGGGGCGGGCGAGGCGGGTAGACTGCGATGGAATATTTCTTCTGGTCAAGCGTGGTTGTCTGGGGCTCCCTTATAGCTTACGTGCTCTACCTGCGCGCGAAGTCGGCTTCCGTAAGAAAAAAACTGCTCTCGGGCGGGGACGGCCCAGGAAACGGAGGTGAAGGTTGAAGGGTAAGCTCAAATTCATTCTGCCTCTTTTGGTGATAGTTTCTTTGATTTCCTGGCTTGTCTTCGCGGGGGTAAAGGACTCCATGGTCTACTACATAACGGTTGACGAACTGCTTGAGGATGTTCCGGACATCTACGGGCAGAAGGTAAGGGTTTCTGGAACCGTGGTTAATGGTTCAATAAAAAACGAGCTTGACGATTCGCTTCGGTTTACCATAGCGGATGGCAACGGTAAAATCGACGTTGAGTATGACGGCATAATTCCCGATATATTCACAGACGGGGTTGAGGCGGTCGTGGAGGGCAAGCTCTCCGCCGATAACGTCTTTTTGGCGGACCTGCTGCTCGCGAAGTGTCCCACCAAATATGAATCCGACGAAGCCCCCTACCAGAGAAAAGAAGGTTAACAATGTCTGATATTGGAAGTATAGCCATACTTCTTTCCTTCTTTATCACCATCTACAGTCTTGTTGCCTGCGCTGTTGCTGCAAGGACGGGAAGCCGCGCGTTCGCTCAAAGCGGTGGAAACGGTCTTGTCTCTGTCGCCTTCCTTCTTCTGGTAGCGGTATGCTGCCTTGTTTACGAACTTGTGACGCTTGATTTCTCGCTCAGGTACGTGGCGCTTAACACGAGCACGGACCTTCCCGTAATATACAGGGTGACGGCTCTTTGGGCCGGGCAGGCGGGATCTTTACTTCTCTGGAGTTTTATTCTCTCCCTGTATACGGCTTTCGTGGTCCTGAGGAGCAGAAAAAAGGGCGGGGACCCTTACGTAAATGCCGTTTTATGCGCCGTTTCCCTTTTCTTTCTTTTTCTCATCGCCTACGTGGAAGACCCCTTCGAGAAGCTGGGCGTGGCGGTTGGGGAAGGAAGAGGGCTTAATCCGATTCTCCAAAACGCGTACATGGCCATCCACCCGGTCACTCTTTATCTTGGATACGTTGGGATTACGGTGCCTTTTGCTTTTGGCATAGCGGCCCTGCTTAGTGGGCGCCTCGGGGACGAATGGATAAGGAACTGCAGGAAATATGCCCTTTTTTCTTGGATGTTTCTCTCCGCGGGACTTCTTCTCGGGGCCAGATGGGCATATCTTGAACTCGGCTGGGGAGGATACTGGGCATGGGACCCGGTTGAGAATGCCGCGTTTATGCCCTGGCTTGTGGGAACTGCGTTTCTTCACTCCGTTATGATTCAGGAGAGAAAGGCGATGCTTAAGAAATGGAACATGATTCTGCTTATAATCACCTTTTTCCTCTCAATATTTGGCACTTTCATAACCAGAAGCGGCATAGTGTCCTCAGTCCACTCTTTTGCCCGCTCAGACATAGGTCCGCTTTTTCTCGGCTTCATGATCTTCATACTGCTTTTTTCCTTCGCTCTTCTCGTCTACAGGTCAAAAGATCTTGAAAGCGAAGAGAGATTCGATTCAGTGCTCTCAAGAGAAAGCGCCTTTCTGTTTAACAACCTCCTTTTTCTCGCGGCGGCGTTCTCCGTGTTTCTGGGGACGATTTTTCCCGTACTCTCGGAGGCCTTTACCGGGAAGAAGATTCTCGTCGGTCCTCCTTATTTCAACGCGGTAGGAGTGCCCATAGGACTTGTTCTTATCCTGCTGATGGGAATAGGCCCGCTTATATCGTGGAAAAAAGCCTCTACGGCAAATCTCAAGAGAAATTTCGTTTTTCCGGGGGTGGTTTTTCTGGTGGTTCTCCTTGCGCTTTTTGTCTCCGGCATGAGGGAACCGGTGGCGCTTTTGAGTTTCGCACTCTGCGGATTTGTCGCTGCGACAGTGTTCTTGGAGTATTTCAGGGGCATAAGGGTGCGAAGCGGCAGGGGGGAGAACCCGGTTTCGGCCTTTTTTAATCTTGTCTCAAGGAACCGCCGTCGCTACGGCGGATATATCGTTCACTTGGGAGTGGTGCTGCTGGTAGCGGGAATCACGGCTTCCTCTCTGTTTGTTACTCAGAAGGAAGTTGTTTTGGACAAGGGGGATTCCTTCTCTCTTGGAAGATACGATCTGGTCTTCCGTGGAGTGAATTTTATTTCAAACGACGCTAAGGACGGGTTCTCAGCGGAGCTTTCGATCCAAAACAACGGTAAAAGCGTCGCGACCATGTATCCCGAAAAAAACATCTACAAGTACGAGGGGAACAGGGAGATAAACCAGGAGACCGAGGTCGCGCTTCGCTCAACTTTCAGAGACGATCTTTATCTCATACTGTCCGAGGTTGATGGAAGCGGAAAGGCAAACGTAAGGGCTCTTCTTAACCCGATGGTGAACTGGATATGGGCTGGAGGCTTTGTTATCGTCCTTGGAGCGATTGTTACGATGTGGCCCGAGGGACGAAGAAAAAAGGAGCTTGGCGCGTGAGCGAATACATAATTTCTCTTCTGCTAGTGGTGCTGGTCTCGGTTTTTACTATTTACCCTCTCTTTCTGGGTCGCAGGAAGCAAGGTGTAGCGGATAGCTCCGGGGCTAACCGGCTTGAGCAGCTTTACGAGAGAAGGGACCTCTATTACTCCTCCATAAAGGATATAGAGCTTGACCGTGATATGGGGAAACTCAGCGAGCAGGACTACGCCGAGCTTATCTCAAGGTACAAAGAAAAAGCGGCGACCGTTACAGAGCTGATTTCGGAGCTTGAATCTGGTGAGAGAGATGCTTAAGATTTCTGACGGAGCTTAGTCAATGGAAACGGAAGAGAAAGTCAAACGTGGCAGCGGTAACGTATTTGCGGACCTAGGCTGCCCCGAAAGCGAGATCCATTTGTTAAAAGCGGAGCTTGTCACTCGCATTGACAGGATTATTCGCCATCAAAAGCTAAAACAGGTCGAGGCAGCGAAGTTGCTTGGCTTGTCTCAATCTGATGTCTCACGCCTTCTGCGGGGAGATTTTCGGGATTACTCCGTGGAGAGGCTCCTGCGCCTCTTGACGGTACTGGGACGGGACGTAGAAATCATCCTTCGCGAACCATGCTCACACCGACAAGGCAGGCTCAGTATTGGAGCATCGTAGATACAATGATTCTAGGGCTAGGTTGTGAGCCGTTTATTCCATACGCCTCAAATTCAGTGAATAAAACGATCATGAAAAAAGCGTTTATATGCGGTTCTTTCATTCTAGTGTTTCTTTTTTTCTTTTCTTCTCAGTGGGTGCCACCTTCCGCACAGGCGCAACCCTCCGGCGAGGAAATTTTTACACAAGGGAAATGCGCAAGATGCCATACGCTTGGAAGGGGAAGGTTCGTAGGCCCCGATCTTCTGGGTGTAGGGGAGAGGTATTCAAGGGATGATCTCATCAGATGGGCCAAGGACCCGGAAAGCCTTTACACTGAAAGAAAGAAAAAACCGATAAACGAAGGCTATCCGCCGATGCCTCCCATGAATCTTTCAGAAGACGATGCCCGGAAAGTTGCCGACTACCTCTTGGAGTACATGCCTCCCCAGGGTCTCTCTGAAAGCGGAACGATAATGGGCCAAGTAAGGAACGTCACGACACAGAAGCCGCAGGAGGGTCAGGATGTCGTTTTGATCTCTTACATGGGAGACAGGAAAGAAGAACGCCACTTCGCAAAATCGGATTCGCTGGGCGTGTTTTCTTTTTCCTCTCTGCGGTGGGACAAAAGCTATGAGATCATGCTTTTTCACCAGGGAGTTCAGTATGTTTCGGGAAAGATGGTTTTTCTTCCCGGAAAGGACGAAATCACCCTTGATCTCCCGGTCTACGATACCACGAGTTCTGACGAAAACATCTCTTTGCGATCACTGAACTTGATTGTCTACCCTGATAACGGGGGTAGCAGCGTGAATGTGACTTCACTTTATGTTTTTGAGAACTCGGGCGACACCGTTTTTACCGGAGAGCAGACGGACTCGGATACGACGACACTTGTTTTTTCGATTCCTGAGGAGGCTGAAAATGTTACTTTTTCAGACAGCGTCAATCCGGAGGCAGCAGAGAGGAAGGGAGAGAAGCTTTACAGCAAACTTCCTTTTCTTCCGGGGATGAAAAGAATTGCTCTTGGTTATTCCCTCCCTCTTTCGCAAATCGGGGAGAAATTCTCGATAAGCTTTGACTATGAAGTCGGCGACCTCGCGGTGTTTGTAAGAAAAACAGAGCTCGGAATCCGGGTTGAGCGATCTGGGGCGGTTGCGGAAGAGATAATGATTCACGACGAGGCGTTTTTGAAATACGTCCTATCTGACTTAAACCCCGGCAGTGTTACAGTAGGTGTTTCCAACATTTCTTTTCTTAAAAGCAATCTCGGCAAATACCTGCCCGCGATACTCTTTTTTCTCTTTGTCGTAGTGGGAGTCATGTATTTTTTCTACGGTAAAAACAGGTTTTCAAGTATGAATTCAGACAAATAAGAATGGTTTTCGGACTAGAGGATTTCTTTCTTCTGGAAAATGAGCGACGCGCAGAAAAATCCACCACCCTTACTTAACAGAAGCTTTGTCCTTGTAACTTTTCTCGGGTGTCTTTACTTCTTTAACTTTCATTCGTTTCTCCTTCTGCCCATTAGAATTTCTGAACTGGGAGGAACTGAAAAAATAGTTGGATTCGTGATGGGAATCGCGGGATTGAGCACCCTTTTTCTTACTCCCTACGCGGGTCACATAACCGACAGGTACGGGAAAAAGCTGTTTGTGCTGCTCGGATTCGCGCTGCTCGCCGCCTCGACGTTCCCGCTCGCCTTTTTGGACAGGGTCGATTACCTCTACTACGTCATCAGGATAGTTCACGGCTGTTCCTTTTCCCTTTTCTTTGTTGCGGCTGGGGCGCTCACGGTTGATGTCTCAAGCGAGCAGAGAAGGGCTCAGGCGCTCGGCATATACGGTGTCTTCACGATAATAAACTATGCTATTGCCCCTTATGTGGGTTCTATTCTGATGGATAATTTCGGTTTTGATTTCTTTATTTTCTTCCTCACCATTACGGCGCTTTTGGGTTTTTTAGTCTCCTTTATGATTCAGGAGGGAAAGAAAACGCCGGTGCCAAAAGACGGGGGACGAAGTTATGGGGACTGTCTTCGGGACAAAGTCACATTTGTGTCCTCCGCAACGCTCTTCATATGCGGGGCGGCGTTTATAACGACGTTTAACTTCATCTCCATCTTCTCTCTTTCCATAAACATAGAGAATTTCCATGCTTATTTTATTTCCTACACAGTTTCTGTGCTTGCGATCAGGTTGTTTCTCGGCTGGGTTCCCGACAGATACGGGAAGTGGAGAGTTGCTTCCCCATTCGTTTTCTTCTTGGGGCTGAGTGTTTTAATGCTGAGTTTTGTGCACGAGATAAAGCTTCTTGTTCTCTGTGGAATCATATTCGGCTGTGCGCACGGATTTGTGTATCCTTCAATATATTCGATCATAATAGAATCGAATCCGAAGGAGGCTAGGGCAAAGGCTTTTGCCATAAGCAGCGTTTCATTCACGGGTGGCGGAATGATGGGATCTTTTATCTTCGGAGTCGTAGCGGAGTTGTTCGGATTCAGGACGATGTTTGTTTCAATAGCGCTTATGGTCTTACTAGGTTTTTTACTCTTCACCAGAAGCTCTGTCTTAAAGGAGCGCAAAATATGAGCACGAAACCCATTAGACTTCCTTCCGGTCACCCCAAGATTTTCGACACGATGAAAATAGAGATCCTGCGCATGGAAAACGGGGAGGCGGAACTCTCCATGCCGTTTCTTGAGGAATATACTCAGCACTACGGAATGCTCCACGGCGGGGCCATTTTTACCTTGGCGGATGCGGCCTGCGGAGTTGCGGTTGCCAGTGTCGCCAGGGAAGGGAAAAAGTTCCTTACGTCCGGAATGAATATAAGTTATCTGGAACCCATCAGGGAAGGTCTTACGATTTGTCGTGCCAGAGTGCTAAGGCAGGGGAGAATAATGCCTGTTGAGAGCGAGGTTTTGAATTCGGGTGTTTGCGTGGCGAAGGCTAGTGCTATTTATACTTTAGTTGATTAATCTCCGCTAGATATCGCCGAAGCGGGACTGTAGAAGCGCTAAGCCTACCAGTGAAGCCGTTTCCGCTCTCAGTATTCTTTTTCCAAGCCCAAGAGCCATGTAACTGTTTTCTCCGGCCAAGGTGATTTCTTCTTTCGAGAAACCTCCTTCGGGACCTATATAGACGTTTATGCTGTTTACAGGTCTTGTGAGGGACTTCATGAAATCCCCGAGCAGTTTGCCTTGATTTTCATAAAGTATTACTTTCATCTCGCTTTGCTTCTTAATTCCAAAGGAATCCCGGAAATCAATCGGCTGCGAAACCGCAGGCGGGACAGTTCTTCCGCACTGCTTTGTTGATTCCAGCGCTATCTTGTTCCACCTGTCTACCTTGGCGGTTGATCTTACCTGGGTCCTTTCGGAAATTACCGGGAAAACCTCCGATACGCCGAGCTGCGTTGCTTGGCTGATTACCCCGTCCATCCTGCTTCCCTTGAGAATCGCCTGGAAGAGATTCAGTTCCAGCTCCGGTTCGGTTTGCAACCGGCGGGTGTCGTGAACCCGGAGGGTGATGGCTTCAGAGGAGATATCCGTTAAGATGCCTTCATACTCGGTGGATTCAGTATCAAAAACGGTTATGCGATCCCCCGCTCCGAGTCTCAGGACTTTCGTTATATGCGTGTAGTCGCTCTCAGATATTGTTCCGCAAACCACTCCGTCGTCTTCTGAAGAGGGTTCTTTTCTGATAGGGAATCTGGGCATTTCAGGCCGCCTTTTATGAGACGTATAGGTCCAGGATTTTTTCTTTGAGCCCCCGGGTTGTATGGATGTCGGCGGTTACGGCGGGGGTAAAACCGTAGCCAAGCAGCGTTGCGGCCGTTACAGGCCCTATGCAGGCAAACCCGGTTTTGCTGAAAAGCTCGGGATCTTCTCCGAAAAGCAAGAAGAAATTCGTTACGGTCGAGGAGCTTGTAAACGCTACAAGGTCTATCTCCGCACCGGAGAATTTTTCTTTTATCCTGTCAATCTCCTGCTTTGCGTAGTCGGGAACAAGTGTTTCATAAACGCAGAGCACCTCCACTTCGGCTCCCATCGTCCGAAGCGTATCCGGTAGAAGCTCTCTTGCCACAAGAGCTCTTGGGATAAGTATTTTTTTGCCGTCGAGGTCAAGCTCTTCGGCAAGCGAGATTATTCCTTCGGCCGTATAGACCTTGGGCATGTAATCCGATTTAAGGTTGTACTTTAGAAGCTCCTCAGAAGTTTTTTCTCCTATGGCTATTATTTTCTTGCCTCCCAGTTCCCGCGAATCCTTTCCGTGGGATGTCAGCACTTCAAAATAGTTGCTTACTCCGTTTACGCTTGTGAACACCAGGAAATCATAGTCTTCGAGGTTCTGTACCGAGAGTTGCTGCTCTCTAGTGTTTCTTACGGGCTTTATCGTTATCGTGGGAAATTCGATGGTCTTTGCCCCGCAGGAGCCGAGGGTTTCCGCGAATTCAGATGACGCTTCCTTTTCCCTTGTTACCATTATGGTTTTTCCGAAAAGCGGCTTTTTTTCATACCATGCTATCGCCTCTGCGAGCGCGGCCACTTCTCCGACCACTATGGTGGCCGGGGTCTGGACGTCAAGAACTCTGATTTTCTCCGCTATGTCGGAAATAGTCCCCACAACAGATCTCTGTTCAGGCAGAGTGCCGCAGGATATGACGGCAACGGGGGTAGACGGCGCCTTTCCCATCTTGAGCAGTTTTTTCATTATGCTCTCGAGATTTGTGAGTCCCATGAGAAACACCATCGTTTCTATTTGCCCTGGATCGTAAGCGAAATCCTCTCCCTGACTCTGGTGACCGGTAAAAACCGCAAAAGATGAATTGTAGTGTCTGTGAGTAATGGGAACTCCCCCGTAAGCTGGCACCGCGGTAACGGAGCTTACTCCCGGGACGATCTCTATATCAATGCCGTTTTGAACGACCGCCTCGGCTTCTTCTCCTCCTCTTCCGAAGACAAAGGGATCGCCTCCCTTAAGTCTTGCCACAGTTTTTCCTTCTTTTGCCTTGCTTACGAGAAGTTTATTTATCTCTTCCTGGGAAATGTGAGCCTGTCCCATTGTCTTGCCGGCAAAGACAAGTTCTGTGTCTGTGCGGCAGAATTTAAGGATCTTTGGGTTTACAAGAGAATCATAGATGACCACCTGTGCTTCTCCGAGCAGTTCCTTTCCCCTGAGGGTAAGAAGACCCGCATCGCCGGGTCCTGCGCCGATCAGATAAATCCTGCCTTTTTTTTTGCTCATGGAATCGTGGGTTGCTGGGGAGAAATCCCGGAGAAATTCACCTGTCCGTCTCTTTATACATTACGCCGCGAAGCGAAAAACAGCATCGTATCGCCGGTTTTAGGCTGCACCGCGCTCCGAGCTATATTATTTCTCATGGGTTAGCTCCTGTAAAATCATCGAAAGGCTGTCCGCGTGCCCGCCCTCTGGTCTTCGCTTGTTTATGATGGCCGTACGGGTGGTTAGAATAGTCCCTGACATGGATTCAGGGAAGCCTTTGTTTAATCTCAAAAGCCCTTTTAAACCCAAGGGAGATCAGCCCCGAGCCATTTCCGCTCTGCGTGAAGGGCTAAAACTCGGATATAAGGAACAGGTTCTCCTCGGGGTTACCGGAAGCGGCAAGACCTTTACCGTGGCGCAAGTTATCCGTGATGTCGAACGCCCCACCCTGATACTTGTCCACAACAAGACATTGGCTGCCCAGATATACGCTGAACTGCGTGATTTCTTCCCCGACAACGAAGTCCACTATTTCGTAAGCTACTACGACTACTACCAGCCCGAGGCCTATATGCCCGAGACCGACACGTATATAGAAAAAGACGCCTCGATAAACGAACACATAGACCGCATGCGCCACGCTGCCACCAAGGCTCTTTTCAGAAGAAGGGACGTGATAATTGTCTCAAGCGTTTCGGCTATCTACGGAATCGGGGCGCCCAAGGTTTATTACGGGATGCTTACCGAAATCGAAGAGGGAATGGAGCTTTCAAGAAACGATTTTGCCCTGAGGCTTGAGGAGGTGCGTTACGAAAGAAAGATCGACGAGCTTGACAGGGGCACGTACAGGGTGAGGGGGGATGTGGTGGACGTATTCCCTTCGCATGAGGAATCGGTTGCGCTCAGGGTCGAATTCTTCGGAGACTCAATCGAGACCATACGCGCGATAGATCCCCTGAGCGGCCGGTCGGTCGGGGACGTGCGGGAAGTTTCCATTTTCCCGGGCTCGCATTACGTGGCTCCCAAAAGCATTCTTGAAGAGGCCGTGGAGAGCATAGGCAGGGAGCTTGAGACAAGACTCGCCGAACTCAGGGGTCGGGGAATGGAACTTGAGGCCGACCGTCTTGAGGAAAGAACCAGATTTGATCTTGAACTGCTTGATACCATGGGGTTTTGTCCGGGCATTGAGAATTACTCAAGGTACATCTCGGGAAGAAGCCCCGGGGAACCTCCTTACACTCTTCTTGACTATTTTCCCGAGGATTTCCTCTGCGTGATCGATGAAAGTCACCAGATGGTTCCGCAACTGCGGGGCATGTACCTTGGTGACAGAAGCAGAAAGCTTTCTCTGGTTGAAAATGGTTTCAGGCTTCCTTCGGCGTTTGATAACCGCCCCCTTAATTTCGAGGAGTTCGAAGCCAAGATCGGGCAGGTTATATACGTTTCGGCTACCCCAGGGCCTTATGAACTTGCACAGGCAGACGGCAACGTTGTTGAGCAGATAATACGGCCGACGGGGCTTGCGGATCCGCTGATTGAAATCCGTCCCGCCCAGAACCAGGTGGACGATCTGTTCGATGAACTGAAAAAAGTAGCTGATGGGGGGCAAAGAGCGCTCGTTACAACACTTACCAAGAAGATGGCCGAGGACCTTACGGACTATTACAGGGAGCTTGGCCTGCGGGTTGAGTACCTGCATTCTGAGATCGACACCCTGGAGAGGATAAGGATCGTAAGGGATTTGAGGGCCGCTAGGTTCGACATTCTGATCGGAATAAACCTGCTGCGGGAGGGACTCGACATACCTGAGGTCTCTCTTGTCGCCGTGCTTGACGCTGACAAGGAGGGGTATCTGCGTTCAGAGACTTCTCTTGTCCAGATTTTCGGCCGGGCCGCGAGGAATGTTTCGGGCAGGGCTGTTCTCTACGCTGATACGATGACCGGATCGATGCGTGCCGCCATTGCGGAGACCAAGAGAAGAAGGAATATTCAGATGGAGTACAACGCGGAGAACGATATAATCCCCAGAAGCATTGAAAAGAACATAACGGATATTCTGGGTTCCATATACGAGTCCGACTACCTTAAGATTTCAAGTACGGAGGAAGAGGATCTCCTCGAGATACCTCCGAACAAGATTCCGGAGGCTGTAGCCAAGCTTTCAAGGGAAATGAAGTCCGCTGCGAAGAAACTTGAGTTCGAAAAGGCCGCCGAATTCAGAAACAGGATAAAAAAACTTCAGGAACTGGAACTCAAATACGCCGAAGGGGTCGCGTGACAATCGAGTATTTTCCTTGCTGATTTTTTTGTTTTATGTAGACTTTAAACCGCTTTTGGAAAGAGTGGGTCTTTACCCGCTCTTTTTTATTGAAGGGTATGAAAGATACGGAGAATTTTTGTGGAAAAGGCTAACGGCGAGCTTGAAAAAGCGATTCTGGAAGTTCTTCACCCGATTGTGGAGGAGAATTCCTGCGAGCTTGTGGATATAAAGTACCTCAGGGAAAGAGGGGGCAGGGTTTTGAGGATATTTCTTGACAAAGAGGGCGGAGTTACAGTCGATGACTGTGCGAACGTGAGCAGGGAACTCAGCGTGGTTCTTGATGCCTATGACATAATGCCGCAGCATTCCTACACCCTTGAAGTTTCTTCTCCCGGCCTCAGGAGGCCCCTTAACAGGCAGAGCGACTACGAGAGGTTCAAGGGAAGAAAAGTGAAGATAAAAACTACGGACCCGGTTGAAGACAGAAAGGTTTTTTCCGGGACCCTTCTCGGAATGAGAGGAGAAATGATTCTGGTGGAAATCGATGGCCGTTCCTACAGCGTGCCTTTCGGTTCCGTCAGCAGGGCGAACTTGGAAATTGATTTTGGGAAAGGAGCGAGAAAATGATTACGGAACTAACAAGGGTTATAGATTCCGTAGGGAAAGACAAGGGCATTGACAGGGAACGCATAATAAGCGCGGTTGAGGAAGCGGTTCTGTCCGCTGCCGAAAAGCTTCTCAAGTCAAAGAACCAGGACAAGGAACTCGACGTCTATTATAATCCCGAAGAGGGAGAGGTGGAACTTTTCGAGTACAAGGAGGTTGTGGAAACCGTAGCCGATCCCGAAATTGAGATTTCACTCGCAGAAGCAGCCGAACTTGATCCCGAAACCGAACTTGGCGACATGATAGGCGTCAAGATAAGTCCTGAATACACGAGAATCGCCATTCACAACGCCAAGCAGAAGGTTCTTCAGAAACTCAAGGAGGCCGAAGGCAAGGTTATATACGAGGAGTTCATCGGCAGAAAGGGAACCATAATAGGCGGCATAGTAAGAAGGGTCGACAGAAGACACATAATAGTGGATCTCGGAAGGGTTGAAGCTGTGTTGCCCCCGGAACAGCAAGTGCCAAGAGAGTATTACAAAATGAAAGAAAGAATACGGGCCGTGCTTCTCGACATAAAGGAGTCACCCCGCGGGGAACCGAGGCTTATCCTGTCAAGAGCTCACGTGAGTTTCGTAACCAGGCTTTTTGAAGCGGAAGTTCCTGAAATCTCCGAGAGCATAGTTGAGATAAAAGCCATCTCCAGAGATCCCGGCGGAAGAACAAAAATAGCCGTGGCGTCAAAGGACTCGGATGTGGACGCGGTTGGTGCCTGCGTGGGGATGAGAGGCTCGAGGGTACAGAGCATCATCCAGGAACTAAGGGGTGAGAAGGTGGATATAGTTCCCTGGTCAGAAGATCCCGCTCGCTATGTATGCAATGCCCTTTCTCCGGCTGTCGTGAACAAGGTCGTAATTGACGAGAACAGCCGCTCGATGGAAGTCATAGTTGACGACGACCAGCTTTCTCTTGCCATCGGAAGGAAGGGGCAGAACGTAAGACTGGCGTCACAGCTCACCGAGTGGAAAATAGATATAAAAACCGAATCCAGGGTTAAGCAGGAACAGCAAGAGGTTCTTTCCATTCTTACAAGCTTGCCGTCTGTAAGCGAGGTCACGGCGAGTCTGCTTTACAATGACGGATTCTACTCTCTCGAACACATAGCTTTTTGCGAACCGGATGTACTTATGAAGGTGGGAAGTCTCGGAGAAGAAGAGGTTTCCACGCTCCAGAAAGCGGCCCGAGTGGCACTTATGGAAAAGCTTGAGGAAATGCCTGTTGAAAGTGAGACCGAAGCGGTTTCAGATGGAGAACAGCTCCAAGTATCATCGCCGGCTGACGGAGAGGCAGAGAATTTGGTAAAGGAAGACTAGGAAAAACCGCAGCCTCGCCTGCAAAGCAGACTTTTTTGGAATATGCCTAAAGTCAGAATACATCAGATAGCCAAGGAACTGGGAGTAAGCAGCAAGGAAGTAATAGACAAGAGCGTGAAGCTTGGAATGAAAGTTACGAGTCATCAAAATGTAGTTTCCGAAGCAGATGCCGACAGGATAAAAAAGGCGTTTATTAACGTCCTGGAAGAAGATTCTTCAAAAACGGTGGAAGAGCAGAAGGAAACCGTAAAGGTTTTCAAATCCGATACGGGCCATGATCTGGTTGAAAGAAGAAGCGGCTCGAGAGTCATCAGAAGAAGAAAGAAAATCGTAAAACCGGAGCCCGAGGAGGAAAAAGAGCTTGCCCCGGTTGCCGGGGAAGCCGCAGCGGAGCCAGAAATCGCTGTCCCGCCCGAACCTGCTGAAGAAGAAGCGGCCCAGGCTCCAAGTGCCGAGAGCGAAGTGCTGCCCGAAGAAGCGCTTGAAGCCGCAGAGTTGCCTGAAGCCGAGAGCGAGGTTCCGCAGCAAGAAGATCTTGAACTTAAGCCGGAACCATCTCCCGAGCCTGAAAAAGTCATTGAGGAAGTGGATGATAAGGAAAAGCCGAAGCCGAAGAAAAAAGCAAGAAAGAGCAAGCCTCTAAAAGAGGAAATACATGATGAAGAGACCTTGGAGCAGCTCAAAAAGGCGTTTCGAACCAAGGTCCCGAGCAGAAAAGAATACGTAGTACAGAACAAAAAACCCAAGCTCAGGCAGAATTTTGACGGAACCGGGAGAAACAGGGGGGCTTACCCGGCCGATGGCCGGGATGGGAGAGTCATTCCCGCTTCCCCTGCCCATACTTCGAAAAGAAACATCAAGATCGGCGAGACGATAGTGGTTTCCAATCTTGCGAAGATGATGAGCGTAAAGGCGTCAGAAGTCGCTAAAAAACTCATGACCATGGGTACGGGCGCCACGATCAACCAGTCAATTGACAGTGATACCGCCGAGCTTGTCGCCGATGAATTCGGCTTTAACGTAACGATTGATAGGTTTGTCGAGGAAGACCTGATTTTTGATCAGGATGAGTCGCAGGATGCGGAGAAGGTGTCGCGTCCGCCAGTTGTTACGGTCATGGGACATGTTGATCATGGCAAGACCACTCTTCTTGACTCCATAAGAGAAACCAACGTTGTCGCGGGAGAGGCAGGTGGAATAACGCAACACATAGGCGCCTACGCGGTGAACGTAAAGGATTCGACCATAGTTTTCGTCGATACGCCGGGACATGAGGCCTTCACCTCAATGAGAGCCCGCGGCGCGAGTATCACGGATATAGTCATTCTGGTTGTGGCGGCGGATGACGGAGTGATGCCTCAGACGGTTGAAGCGGTTAACCATGCGAAAGCGGCAGGAGTTCCGATCATAGTAGCAATAAACAAAGTGGACAAGGAAGGCGCTGATATCGAAAAAATCAGGAGAGAGCTTTCCGAGATAGAACTCATATCGGAACAGTGGGGAGGAGACACGCTTTTCGCGGAGGTCTCCGCGAAAAAGAAAAAGGGTATAAGCGAACTCCTTGAACTTGTCCTGCTTCAGGCTGACGTGCTTGAACTCGGGGCCTCGCCCGATAGCAGGGCAAACGGCGTGGTGATAGAAGCGGAGCTTGATAAGGGCAAAGGAGCCGTCTCCACGGTTATCGTTAAGCAAGGGACTCTTCGGATTGGAGATTGCGTCATATCCGGAGTTCACAGCGGAAAGATAAGGGCCCTTACCGATGACAGGGGCAAAGCGGTAAAAAGCGTAGGTCCTTCGATGCCCGTTAAGATAATGGGCCTTTCGGGAGTTGCCGAGGCCGGGGAAAGATTCCATGTCGTAAAGGATGAGAAAACGGCCAAGGAGATAACATCTCACCGCCTCAGCAAGGTCAGGTCCCACAAAGTGACCGTCGCTCCGAAACTTTCGCTCGAGGACCTTTTTAGCTCTATTGAAAGTGAGGAAGCCAAAGAACTCTCGCTCATTATAAAGGCTGATACTCAGGGATCGGTCGAGGCGCTCAGAGAATCTCTTGAAAAACTCTCCACCGAGAAGTGCAGGGTAAAAATTGTTCACTCCGGGGCGGGAGGGATAAACGAAACAGATGTGGTTCTGGCGAGCGCTTCAAACGCCGTAGTTATAGGATTCAACGTCCGCCCGGATGCAAACTCGCTTAGGATCTCCGAGAAGGAAGGGGTTTCCCTTGAACTTCATTCAATAATTTACGACGTGGTAAACCGGGTAAGAAGCGCGATGGAGGGACTGCTTGAACCCATTCGCAGGGAAGTCGTGGTGGCTCACATGGATGTCAGGGAGCTTTTCCACGTATCAAGAGTGGGAACTATCGCCGGATGCATGGTTTCTGACGGCAAGGTAAGCAGGGACAACAGTATCAGGGTGGTTCGTGACGGCACTGTTGTCTACGACGGCAAGGTGAGCTCTCTCAGGCGTTTTAAGGAAGACGTGAAAGAGGTTCCTTCGGGCTACGAATGCGGTATAACGATAGAGAATTTCAACGACGTGAAGCAGGGAGATGTCTTTGAACTCTACAAGCTCGAGGAGATAAAGCAGGAGCTTTAATATCTGTGTTTTAAATGGTTGTAGGCATAGCCAGACTTGACCTTTACATGTCGGGCAACAGGTCTTTGAAGGATAAAAGACGCCTGATCAAAAGCCTTGTCGAAAGGGCAAGGTCGAAATTCCCGAGTCTCTCTCTGACGGAAGTTGATTCCCTTGACCTAAAAGACAAAGCTACCATAGGGTTTGGGTATGTTTCCAACGATGCTTCTCTCGTAAATTCCGTTCTGGATAAGGTGACTTCCTATATTGAGAGCACGGGGAATTTCCGCATGGGCGAAAAAGGAATGGAGATCATCCATTTCTGAGTGAACGAAGATGTCTCACAGCTACAAAAGATCCGCGAGGATATCTGATCTTCTCATAAAGGAAATATCGGAAATGCTGGTGCGCGGCAAGATCAAGGACCCGAGGGTGTCGTCGGCAAGCATAACGGCTGTGCGGGTTACAGACGACATGAGCTATGCGAAGGTCTTTTTCACCTCTTTTGATGAAGGTTCCGATACGCAGGAAATGCTCGAGGGATTAAGAAAGGCCACGGGCTACATAAAAAGCGCTCTTTCAAAGAAACTAAGGATAAAAAAAATCCCGAACATAGAGTTCGAGTATGACAGTCTCGTGGAAAAACGGGCGAGAATTGACGAACTGATAAGGAACGTGTCGGATGAATAACTTGAATAGCATTATTAACCTGATAGAAGCGAATCAAAGCTTCCTTGTCGTCTCCCACGAGAATCCGGACTGCGACGCCCTGGGTTCAACCATAGCCATGGCGCTTGTTCTTCGCGGTCTGGGAAAGGATGTGGTCATGTACAACCGAGACGGGGTCCCTGAGCACCTGCGCTTTCTGCCCGAGTGGTCAGGTGTTGGCGATTCTCTTGATCGCGTCGGGGACGTGGATGTTGTGATGCTCCTTGACTGTGCTGATATTTCGCGACCCGGAAAAGAATTCGAGAGCTTGATTTCAGAAGACGGTTTCACCCTTGCGTTTATCGACCACCATGCGAGTAACAGTGCAAGCTCTGAGTACTGCATTATAGATGAAAACGCGTCTTCCACGGGAGTTATTCTCTACAGGATGATAAAACGGCTCGGGATTTCTGTAAGCCCGGACATTGCTGAGTGTCTTTTTTCCACGATAGTCGGAGATACCGGTTCTTTCCGGTATTCAAACACCTCTTCTGAAACGTTTGTAATCGCCGCTGAACTGGTCGATTGTGGGGCTAACCCGGAGAGGGTCTCAAGATTTATTTATGATAATGAACCTCTTAGAAAGGTCATGCTTAGAACCTTGGCGATGAACACCCTTGAGGTAAACGGAAAAATCGCTTTTCTCCACGTATCAAGCGAAATGTTCAAGCAGACCGGAACCGAAAAAGAGCATACAGAAGGTCTTGTGAGCATGGCGAGGTCAATTGAGGGGATTGAGGTCGCAGTTTTCCTGAGACAGGAATCCGCCATGGACTGGAAAGTGAGCCTAAGGTCTAAAGAGTACGTGGACGTGGCGCAGATTGCCGGACGGTACGGCGGAGGAGGACACCGCAGAGCCGCCGGTTGCGTGATTTCCGCTCCGCTTGATGCGATTAAACGGAGACTTCGCAATTCAATTGAGGAAGCGATGTAATGGACGGAGTTATGATTCTCGATAAACCCAGGGGCTGTACATCCGCTCAGGCTCTTAACAGGGTAAAAAAAGCCGTGGGAGCAAAAAAGGCAGGTCATACGGGAACCCTGGATCCGTTTGCGACGGGAGTTCTGCCCGTGTGTTTTAATCAGGCGACAAAAGCCATTCCTTACCTCGGAGACGATATAAAGGAATACGAGGCCGAGATGATCCTGGGCGTATCAACCGATACCATGGACGACACAGGTACGGTCACCGGGCGGGTGGACGCGGGACATGTCGGCAGGGACGAAGTTAAAGAGGTTATTGAAGGGTTTTCGGGAGAGATAATGCAGGTTCCCCCGATGTACTCCGCCGCGAAGGTTTCAGGTACTAAGCTCTACGCCCTCGCCAGAGCCGGAAAGGAGGTTGAAAGGAAGCCGAAAAGAGTCACCATAGAAGAAATAAGGCTTCTTCACTTCTCTTACCCGAAAGCGACTTTTTACGTGAAGTGTTCTCGGGGAACCTATGTCAGGGTAATTGCCTCTGATGTCGGGAGGAAACTTGGCTGCGGAGCCCATCTTTGCGAGCTGAGAAGACTTAGAAGCGGTCCTTTCACGCTAAGTGGCGCCAGCAGCATTGAGGATGTGGAATCCGGGAATTACAGTATTCTCTCCCTGCAAGAGGTTCTTGCGGGCTATCCAAAGGTTTATTTGGAAGAAGATATGTGCGAGAGCGTGCGCAACGGAATCCCTCTTTGTCGAGGATCTCTTTCGGATGTGGAATTGCCCAAATTCAAAAATAGAGATATAATCACCCTTTTTTGCCGGAAAACTATTCTTTCCATCTGTGAAGCGAAAGCTGACTCCGACGGATTTGAGTATATGGGAGATAAGGATATAGTGTTTCGGCATTTAAGAGTATTTAACTGATTAGGTAAGGGTCTAGGAGGAAGTAATTTATGTCTTTGCAAAAAGAAGATAAGGCGCGAATCATAAGCGAGTTCCAAAAACATGAGAACGACGTGGGTTCGGCCGAGGTTCAGATAGGGATTCTGAACGGAAAGATACAGGAACTGTCTGAGCACGTGAAAAGAGCGCCCAAGGATAACCATTCAAGAAAAGGGCTGGTTTCCATGGTTGCCAAGAGAAGAAAGCTGCTCAATTACGTAAAGAGGGTAAGACCGCAGGAGTACGGAAAGCTGATTGAGACCCTTGGGCTGAGGAAGTAAGGAAGTAATATTTTGGAGGAAATGAATTGACTGAACAAATAAGAGAGAAGGAAGCGGAGCTGTTTGGAAACAAGCTGCGCCTTGAGACAGGAAGGCTTGCCAAGCAGGCAAACGGGGCGGTGCTCGCTTCCTGCGGAGGAACCACCGTGCTTGCCACGGTCGTTGCCTCGGAAGAAAAAATAGAAGACGATTTTTTGCCGCTTACGGTTAATTATCAGGAAAAGTCTTTTGCGGCCGGGAAAATCCCCGGAGGTTATTTCAAGAGAGAAGGGCGCCCAAGCGAAAAAGAAATTCTTACGTCAAGGCTTATTGACAGGCCCGTAAGGCCTCTTATACCCAAGGGTTTTTGTTACCCCACCCAAATCATAGTGACAGTTCTTTCCGCTGACGGCGAGAATGCTACGGATGTTTTGTCGGTAATAGCGTCTTCAGCGGCGCTTATGGTCTCAGATGTTCCATTTGCCGGACCCATAGCGGCCCTTACCGTTGGAAAAGTTGACGGTGAACTTGTTGTAAATCCCACTCCCGAGCAACTGGAAACCAGCACTATGGAGATAACCGTCGCGGGTACAGAAGAAGCCATCGTGATGGTTGAAGGCGGCGCAAAGGAAGTAAGCGAGGCGGAGGTGGTCGAAGCTCTTACGTTTGCCCACTCCGGGATCAGGGAAATCATTTCTTTCCAAAACAGTTTTGTTGAAGGGCTCGGGAAGGAGAAAAGGCAGGTTCCCACAGTCGAAACTGACGGAACGCTTGAGGACGAGGTTCGTTCATTGGCGCTGCCTTTGCTTGAGCAGGGGATAGTGACTGATTCAAAGGACGGCAGAAAGGAACTTATAAGAAAGGCTCATGAAGACACCGTAAAGAAGCTGATCGAAGACCATCCCGAAGACAAAGCCAAGATTGACAAGGCGTTTGATGAGTTGCTCAAAGAGTCCGTCAGACAGAGGATAGTTGAGGGCACGAGACCCGACGGAAGAGACTACACGACGGTAAGGCCCATATGGGGCGAAGTGGGTCTTCTTGAGAGAACCCACGGTTCAGCGCTTTTTACCCGCGGGGAAACCCAAGCCATAGTTGTCGCGACTTTGGGAAGTTCATACGATGAGCAGAGAATAGACGCGCTTGAAGGCGACCAGACAAGAAGCTTCATGCTGCATTACAACTTTCCTCCCTACTCCGTCGGAGAGACGAGCTTCCGGCTGGGTCCAGGTAGAAGAGAGATAGGACATGGCGCACTTGCCGCAAGGGCGATAAAACCCGTTTTACCGGAAAAAGAAGATTTTCCCTATACCATCAGGATCGTTTCCGAAATCCTTGAGTCAAACGGTTCCTCTTCAATGGCGACTGTGTGCGGTTCTTCAATGTCTCTTATGGACGCGGGAGCACCCATAAGCGCTCCTGTGGCCGGCATAGCAATGGGACTTATAAAGGAGGGAGACAATTTCGTTATTCTCTCCGATATTCTAGGTGATGAGGATCATCTTGGAGACATGGATTTTAAAGTGGCGGGGACAGAAAGCGGTATCACCGCCCTGCAGATGGATATCAAGATAACCGGCATAACCGAAGCGATTCTGACAACCGCGCTTGCTCAGGCAAGAGACGGCAGGATGCATATTCTCGGAAAAATGGAAGAGATAATCAGCGGACCCAGAGAGGAACTTTCCGACTACGCCCCAAGAATTCTTACAATGCAGTTAAAGCCGGAGAAGGTCAAAGTCGTGATAGGTTCGGGTGGCAAGACTATAAAGAAGCTGGTCGAGGACACCGGAGCGCAGATAGACATACAGGATGACGGTCTGGTGAAGATTTTCTCCCCCGACTATGAAGCCTGCAAGAAAGCTGAGAAATATATAAAGAGAATCGTAGAAGATGTAGTTGCCGGCAAGTTATATGTCGGTGTGGTTAAGCGCATTCTGGATTTCGGGGCGATAGTTGAGCTTGGTCCGGGAAAAGACGGGCTTCTGCATATCTCCGAACTTGAAAACCGCAGGGTCGAAAAGGTAACCGATATCCTTAACGAAAAAGACGAAGTCCTTGTAAAGTGCCTCGAAGTTGCGCGTGACGGCAGGGTGAGGTTGAGCAGAAAGGCTGTGCTTGACCAGAACATAGAAGATTACAGGGTTTCCGACTAACACGCACAGTTGAGTCTTTCCCGGGAAAAACCGAATCTGATAGTTGTTTTAGGGCCGACGGCTTCGGGCAAGACCGAAATAGCGCTGGAAATAGCCGGCAGAACCGGCGCTTGCGTTATAAGCGCCGATTCAGTCCAGGTCTACAGGTATTTCGATATAGGCAGCGCCAAACCTACCGAGAAGCAAAGAGGGGAAATCCCTCATTTCCTTATAGATGTTGCAGACCCCGACGAGGATTTTAACGCCGGCACTTACATGAGGCTTGCCCTTGAACAGGTCAGGAGACTTGTTGAGGACGGCAGGAAAATAGTCGTGGTCGGGGGGACTTTCCTCTACGTCAGGGCTCTTCTATACGGGCTCCTTGAAGGCGTTGAGGTCAACCAGGAGTTCAGAGACCGTCTCGCTAAAGAGAGAGACGCAAAAGGAGTCGCGTCGCTTCACAAAGAGCTTGAGTCTGTAGACCCGGTGTCCGCCGGGCGGATAAACCCGAACGATTACGTGAGAATTGAGCGAGCCCTTGAGGTTTATAACACGACGGGAGAGCGCATGTCGGATCATCAGCGCCGTCACGGTTTTGCGGAACAAAAATTTAACGCTCTTAAAATAGGCCTCCTTGGAGATCGAGAGCGGCTGCGCCGCGCTATAGACGAAAGGGTCGACGCAATGATCAACCGCGGCTGGGTCGAAGAAGTAAGAGCCATAAGAGCCATGGGATACGGGCCGAACTTAAAACCTATGAAGTCCATAGGTTACAAGCGGATAAACGAATTTCTGGACGGTCGGTTTGATTTTAAGACAGCGGTGGAAAGCATAAAGACGGACACGAAAAGGTTTTCCAAAAGACAGTCCACCTGGCTTCGCGCGGATGATGACATAAAATGGTTTGATTCCGCAGACGGAGATGTCCCGATACTTGAGGAGTGTAGCGGGTTTCTCGGCTGACTGGCTCTCCGGCTATTCTTTTTCCTCAACCCTGTATGCGTGAATAGTTCTCAGGATTATTGCCGCGCCGATTAGGACGGAAAGTATGGGCAGAAGCCATAATATAGAGCTGAATCCTTTGGGCGGGGGAGATGCGAGAATCGTTTCTCCGTAGCTTGAGATGAAATAGTCTATTATCTCTTCCTTCGTGTTTCCTTCGAGAAGTTTTGTTTTTATAATGGCCCTCATGTCCCGGGCAAGCTGTGCATTTGACTCCGCGACACTCTGTCCCTCACACACAGGACACATGAGCTCTCCCGAGATGTCGGCAACTTGGTCTTCAAGAGTGTCCGCATCCACATGGAAGGCGATAAGGGTCAGAGACAAAAAAAGCCACGTGCCAAGGGTTTTGCGAAAAAAACGGTTCACTGGTTTTCAAGTCCCTCGCTCTGACTGTTGTATAGAGTCGCATCCTCGACATAGCGCATGATCATTTTCTCCGTAATTGGTCCCCTGTGCTTGCCGGTTATGATACCGTCAGGATCTACGAAAAAGGTTTCCGGAACCCCTCCTACTCCGTAATCGAGATGCACTCTGTTCTCCGGGTCATGAACGTTGATGAAGGTTCCCCCGAACGATTTTATGTATTTCTCGGCGCTTTTCCTGTCGTCCATTACGTTTATTCCTATGAATTCCACTTGTTTGCCAGAAAGTGACATGTAAGCTCTCTCAAGTTCCGGGGCTTCTTCTCTGCAGGGATGACACCAGGATGCCCAGAAATTCACAAGTACTGTCTTTCCCCGAAAATCAGAAAGCTTTACCTCTTCGCCGTTAAATGACTGCAGCGCGAACTCGGGTGCAGTTCTTCCCACAAGCTGGGAAGGGGTTTCGACATTTCCCTTTCCCGAAAGCCCGCTCCAAAGCGTATAGGCAAGCAGGGCTATAAGCAAGACGATAAGGATTTTCGAGATTGTGTTTGATATTTTCACAAGAAGTCACCGTTTCTTCTGGTCTTAAGTTTTCTTTTGGTTATTATTTCCAAAATTGCCCTTTTATTATAATAGGTTTTCATGAAAAAACTCATAATTGTATCCAACAGGCTGCCGACGACCGTGCGGGAGGAGAACGGGAAGCTTTCTTTTGAGCCGAGCGTGGGGGGTGTTGCTACGGGGCTTAGTTCCCTTGATACCGATTACGAAAAATGCTGGATAGGGTGGCCGGGGATAGATTACGGTGTTCTCTCGGATGAGCAGATTGCGGAAGTGCAGCAGCGGCTCGGAGAAGAGAATTTTTATCCTGTAGGTCTCAGTGCCGAAGAGGTAAAAGACTATTACCAGGGCTTCTGCAACGAGGTAATATGGCCTATCTTCCATTATTTTGTCCAGTACGGAATTTATAAAAAAGAGTTCTGGGAATCATACATCAAGGTGAACAGCAAGTTTGCAAGCGCCATATTGGACGTGGCCAGCGAAGGGGATTACATCTGGGTTCATGATTATCATCTTATGCTTGTCCCCGAGCTTGTAAAAAAACAGCTGCCCAGATCAAGCATCGGTTTCTTTCTCCATATACCTTTTCCGTCTTCAGAAATTTTCAGGCTTATTCCTTGGTGTCGGGAAATAATACAGGGGCTTACCGGGGCTGATCTTATAGGTTTTCACACTTTTGACTACGTAAGGCATTTTGCCGAAAGCGTAAGGAGAATACTTGGACACGAGCATTCCTTGGGACGGTTTATAATCGGGGAAAGAGAGGTAAGAACCGATACTTTTCCCATGGGAATCGATTATGAGAAATTTTCCTCCGCGCCGAAGAAACGAAGCATTCAGAAAAGAAAAGACGAGTTCATAGATTTTCTTGGGACTGACCAGAAGATCATTCTCTCCATAGACCGTCTTGATTACTCAAAGGGAATTCCTGATAGACTCAGGGCATTTGATCTTTTCCTTGAGAAAAACCCGAAGATGAGGGGCAAGGTGGTTCTTTTGCTTGTCGCCGTGCCTTCGAGAACAGAAGTGGTTCACTACAAGATACTGAAAAACGAAGTTGACAATCTAGTCGGTGCGATAAACGGCCGCTACGGAGCAATTGGCTGGAGCCCTATTCACTACATGTACAGATCTTTCGGTTTCGAGGATCTGATTTCTCTTTACCTGGCCGCGGACATCCTTTTCATTACTCCCCTTCGTGACGGCATGAATCTGATTGCCAAGGAGTATGTGGCCGCGAGACAGAACAAGGCAGGTGTGCTCATACTTGGTGAGATGGCAGGAACCGCACAGGAACTGAGCGAAGCCATAATCATAAACCCCAATGATCTCGAATCTACTTCACGGGCGCTCGAAACTGCTCTTGCCATGACCAAGACGGAGCAGAAAAGACGGATGAAGGCGATGCAGAGCCGTCTCAGCAGATACGATATCAGGACATGGACGGCGGACTTCATGGAGAGGCTTGATGAAACAAAAGAAAGGCAGCTTAAGATGTTTGCCCGAAGATTCAGTCCGGAAATGACAGCCGAACTGATTGAAAAATACAGAGAGAGCAAAAAGTGTCTTTTTCTGCTTGATTACGATGGTTCTCTTGTTTCCTTCAAGAATAATCCGCAAGATGCGAAACCTGACCCGGAAATCTACTCCGCGCTTAGTGAGCTTTCTTCGAGGGAGAAGAACGAGCTTGTCGTTATAAGTGGCAGAGACAAAAAGACTCTTGCAAAGTGGCTTGGGGGCGTAACAAATGGTCTTGCGGCCGAACATGGTCTTTGGATAAGACGTGGAAAGTGGAAGATGTCCGATATTGCTCCAGAGGGATGGAAGGAAGAAATAAGACCCATACTGGAAGTCTTCGTCGACAGGACTCCCGGGTCGCTTATCGAGGAGAAAAATTTCTCCCTGGCATGGCACTACAGAAAAGTTGATCCGGCACTCTCAATCGTGAGAGTGGGAGAGCTTAAGGATATGCTCTCGCATATAACGGCGAATCTTGAGATAGGTGTGCTTGAGGGAAACAAGGTTGTGGAAATCAAGGGCTCTTTCATAAACAAGGGCAAGGCGGCTGTCCAGTGGCTCAGAGCAAGAAAATGGGACCTTATCATATCAATAGGAGACGACTGGACGGATGAAGACATTTTTGAGGAACTCCCCGAAGATGCTTATTCCATAAAGGTTGGTTTCGGACCTTCAAAAGCCAAATACAGAGTTCGCTCGACCACCGAAGCAAGAGACGTTCTTTTTTCTCTGGCAGATGTGACTCGCGAGATGGAAAATTCATCTTCAGAGACCAGGAAAAACCGGAGGCGTAAATAATGGAATTTGTAAAAATTGCCGGTACAGAAATCAGTTCGTCGAGAATAGGTCTTGGGACTTGGGCGATGGGAGGATGGCTGTGGGGAGGAAGTGACAGAAAAGAATGCGTAAGGGCTATATACAAGGCGTTTGATAACGGGGTGAATCTCATGGATACCGCTCCGATTTACGGCTTCGGTGTCTCTGAAGAAATTGTGGGAGAAGCGGTTTCTCAGAGCGGAATGAGAGATGAATTAGTAATCGCGACCAAAGTAGGGCTTGAGTGGGAGAGGGGAGGAATATTCAGAAACTCCCTCCCGGAGAGAATACTCAAGGAGGTTGACGATTCCCTCAGAAGGCTGCGCACCGACTGGATAGATCTTTATCAGATTCACTGGCCCGACCCGCTTGTTCCTGTTGAAGAAACTGCGGGAGTCATGGCGGAACTTCTTAAAAGCGGAAAAATAAGGGCTGTTGGAGTGAGCAACTATTCAGTTGAGCAGATGGAGATCTTTCGTTCTGTGTGCCCGCTTAACTCAAGCCAGCCTCCTTACAATCTTTTCGAGAGAGGAATTGAGGATGATGTGCTCCATTGGTGTGAAGAGCAAGGGGTTACCATGCTTCTCTACGGGGCTTTGTGCAGGGGACTTCTGGGCGGAAAGCTGAGGACGGATTCGGAGTTTCCGGGAGATGACCTAAGAAATTTTGATCCCAAGTTTCAAAAGCCCGTATACGATAATTATCTCGATGCGGTTGAAAAACTAGGGGAACTCGCTTCGCAACGTTTCGGAAAAAACGTGCTTGAACTCTCCGTCAGGTGGGTCCTAGACAAATGCGGAAACGATATAACGCTTTGGGGAGCTAGGCGCCCAAGGCAACTCGATGATATTGCGGGTACCGTTGGTTGGTCAATAGACGATGATTCAATGAGTGAAATAGACTCGATACTGAATACCTTCGTTCCAGACCCCATAGGTCCCGAATTCATGGCTCCCGGTCCGAGGCCTTTTTAGATTTAAGCGAAGCCCTTTATGTCCTCAAGGCGGATTTCCGAAACGCTTTTTCTGAAAATGTCGGCATGAGGGTAATCTTCTGTGGCTATCCTCGGGTCGGGCACTGCGATACAACGCATACCGGCCTCTTTAGCTGACACTATACCGTTTATGGAATCTTCAATCGCGACGCATTCTTCGGGACTGACCTCAAGACGCCTTGAGGTTTCAAGATATATGTCGGGGCGAGGTTTTCCTTCTTCCACGCAGTCCCCAGAAACTTTTATTCTGAAAGTGTCCGAAAGAGAGAATTTTTCAAGAACGAACTCTATTACTTTCATCGGGGAACCTGAGGCGAGGGCCGTTTTTATGTGTTTTTCACCACTTAGGATTTTAAGGAGTTGGGGAATTCCATCAGAAAGCCTGAGTTCCTTTTCGTAAAGCTCTAGGAGGATCCCAAGACGGGTACGGAGAATCTCTTCTGGGGGTTCGTCAAGGCCAAAAGTTTCTTTGAGGAGTTTTACAGAATCTCTCTGGCTGAGCCCCATGATCTTCTTTCTGTATTGCTTTCTATAACTTTCATTGCCCCCAAATCCCTTTTGCTTGAGCATAATAGACTCGCTTTTTTCCCACAGGGGTTCGCTGTCTATTATGACTCCATCCATGTCAAATATGACCGCTTTTATCAATGGACCAAATAGAGGTTTAGGTGTTACCGTCCGCAAGGCGGAAGACAATGACCGGACAGATTGAGAGAATCTTGCAAAAGGCCAGTTTTTAGTTCTTAGAGCAGATCTTTTATCCTGTCTTCCAAGGATTGCTTGTAAGAATCGATATCGATCTTGATTCTGGAGACGCCGGTTTCCATCGCGGCTTGCGCTACCGCGGCCGATTCCCATACCAAAACTCTGGGATCAAAGGGTTTCGGAACTATATAATCCGGACCGAACTCAAATTTCTGGTCTCCGTAGGCCCTAGCCACTTTATCCGGTACGGGTTCCTTTGCAAGTGCCGCAAGGGAATATGCCGCCGCAACTTTCATTTCGTCGTTTATTTTTGTCGCTCTTACGTCAAGCGCTCCCCTGAAAATAAAAGGGAATCCCAGAACGTTGTTCACCTGGTTTGCGAAGTCGGACCGGCCCGTGGCAGTTATCACGTCGCTTCGGGCTTCCTTGGCGTCGACGGGAAGTATCTCGGGGTCGGGATTTGCCATGGCGAATATTATCGGATTCTTTGCCATGCTTTTTACGTTTTCTTGGTTAATGGCTCCGCCGTTTGAGAGTCCGACAAAAACATCGGCTCCGACCAGCGCGTCCCCTATGGTTCTTCTATCCGTTTCAACAAGGAACCTTTCTTTCTGGGGATTAAGCCCCGCGTTTCTTCCCTTGTAAATTACGCCCCTGCTGTCGCACATTATTATGTTTTCTCTTTTTGCGCCGAGCGCTATAAAAAACTCGGCACATGCAATTGCGGACGCCCCGGCGCCGTTAAACGCCATTTTGAGCTCGCTCATTTTTTTCCCGGTAATCTCACAGGCGTTAAGAAGTCCCGCACCCGATATTATCGCGGTTCCGTGTTGATCGTCGTGAAAGACGGGTATGTCCATCTCTTCTTTCAGTTTGTCCTCGATGTAGAAACATTCCGGGGCTTTTATATCTTCGAGATTTATCCCGCCAAAAGTGGGTTCGAGATATTTTACGGTCTTTATGAATTCATCAGGGTCCTCGGTGGCTATTTCAATGTCGTAGGCGTCAACGTCTGCGAACTTCTTGAAAAGCACACCCTTTCCTTCCATTACGGGTTTTCCCGCTAGGGCGCCCAAGTTTCCGAGTCCTAGTATTGCGGTGCCGTTTGAAGCTACTGCGACTAGGTTCCCTCTGTTGGTGTATTCATAAGAGAGGTTTTCGTCTTTGTCTATTTCCCTGCAAGGTTCAGCGACTCCTGGAGAGTACGCGAGAGAAAGTTCCCAAGACGTATCGCAGGGCTTTGTCGGTATTACTTCAAGTTTTCCTTTTCTTCCGCGTCTATGATATTCAAGGGCGGCTTCCTTCATATCTTTGTCACTGTCGCACATTTGTGAACCGATCCTCCATCGGGTGTTTTAAAATGAGAAGTTAATTATATACAGAGATAAGTTTTGTGCAATTGCACCGGGAAATCAGCAGCAACAGCAGGATGATTGCGAGCAGCTTCCAGAATCCTCACTCTCGGAGATTCCCAAGTTCTCGCTGCCATTGCCAAGTCCGAAGGTCGAGAACTGCTTTCCGATGTTCTGCGAGTCGCAACTCACACACTTTATGATTTCGCTGGAATCAAGTACTAAGACTTCAAATCCCTCTCCGCAGTCGCAGCATTCATATTCATATAAAGGCATTTTTACCTCCACCCTTACATCTAAAGATAACAAATATAAAAAATATTTATTCAGAGTCAACAAATTATGAGAGGAATTATATACATAGAAGTGGACCCCAATGTTAGGACAGTTTTTTCGTTTTCTTAAGTGTATTCCAACCATTTTCAAGCCACTTTTGGTAATCCACGAGGCAGACCATAGTAAACCTGATCTGGCGTAGATCTATCAAGACCCTGATGTCGCCGACGAGTATTGTAAAAATCTATCCATTCCCCAATCCCTTCCTTCGCCGAGCGAACCGAATCATAGGCCTTAAGATACACTTCCTCGTATTTTAAACTCCTCCATAATCTCTCAATAAACACATTGTCCATCCAGCTTCTCTTCCCGTCCATACTGATCCTTATGCCGTTTCTCTTCAATACCCCCGTAAACCCCCGGCTTGTGAATTGGCTTCCCTGATCTGTGTTGAAGATCTCGGGCCGCCCGCACTTGCCTATCGCCTCCTCCAATGCTTCCACGCAGAAACTCACATCCATCGTGTTCGACACCCTCCAGCTAAGCACCCTCCTTGAGTGCCAGTCCATGATAGCCACTAAGTACACAAAACCTCTGGACATGGGAATATACGTAACATCAGCCGCCCACACCTGATTCACACGCTCTATGTCCATTCCTCCAAGCAAATAAGGATATATCTTATACCCCTTCCTCCTGTGGGTGGTCCTGGGCCCGGGATGCAGTGCCGTAAGCCCCAGAAGTCTCATCAGCCTTCTTATCCGCTTGCGATTAACGCAAATGCCATGCCTTGCCAAAAGCACGTCGCGCAACCTTCGGGAACCCTTGAACGGGTACTCAAGATATATCTCATCAATAAGCCTCATCAGTCTTTCATTCTCCAGCGACAGCTCCTTGGGGCGATAATAAACGCTTGAGCGGTTTACATCAAGCAGCACACACTGCCTTGCAACGCTCAGATCATGATTGTGATCTATCAACTGCCTTCTCCGCGCCCGCTCTAACGACCGAGCGCTTTGGATAAAAAATCTATCTCAAGTGTCAGCTCTCCGATCTTGGCATGCAGTTCCTTGGTATGAACCTGTTCTCCTCCCTTTTTATCCCGGGCGCTTTGGTAGACACTCTCGGCACCCTCCAACAACTGTTTCTTCCACTCGGCAATCTGGTTGGGATGCACGTCATACTGCCGGGCGAGCTCAGCAACCGTTTTGTCTTCTCTGATTGCCGCCAGGGCTACCTTAGCCTTGAACCCCGGTGAATGATTACGCCTCTTACGTCTCATAATGAACCTCCAGTATATGATTTTACTCTACCGAAGGAATACACTTAAGACACTGTCCTGTTTTTGGGGTCCACTTCTCATAACTAGCAAAACCCCCTTGGTTGCCATTCCCCGCCACTACCCATCTTGATTGCCGTATTATAGTAAGATAGATTGCTCCAATTGGAAAATGGCCGTTCAAAAAAATCAAGTTAGGATGCAGGTAGATCAGATCGAAGGGGTCTTGGTAATAAGCGTGGCCGGTCAAGTTCATGGTCTGAACTCAAGGGAATTCCACGACAACCTGTATAAGGGAATTATCGGCTATGACAGCTTTGTGGTTCTGGATCTTGAAAGGCTGTCTTACATCAACAGTGCGGGATTGCGTTCAATTCTGCTTGTAGCAAAAAGTTTAAAAGGTAGAAATGCGAGATTCGCAGTGTGTTCCTTGTCTGATTCCGTAAAAGAAAGCATCAAAGTTGCAGGTTTTGACAAAATCATTGATGTGTTCGAATCTCGTTCTGATGCCATAGCCGCAATAACGGGTTAAACCGCATTAGGAAGAAGCAGTTGCTAAATCTCCTCGCCTTCTGCAGCCTTTTCTCACCCAAGAGATACCAAGATGAAGTCTGCGTAGAAAGAGTCCTGCGACCCCCTGGAAATCGCATGGTTTTGCTTCCTGCTCGCTTCGGGTATTCTGCCATGAAATCCAGAAAAGATTTTTTGCTTGTCAATGCCGTAATAGAACATATTTTTGATAATAGGGGTATCGCATCCCGCGTAATCTTATAAGGATTTGCCATGTCGGACATAAATGAAGTCGGAACAACTGCATTTGCCGTAGCCTGTTTCAGGGAAATGGAAAGAAACCGTGAACACCGCGTGTTCGACGATCCATACGCCCAGTGGTTTGTTACGGACGAGATCAGAGAAAAGGTCAGCCGGGTGACGGAAATTCTTCCGGAATCGGTTGAAATTCTCCGTTATCGCTTCTGCATATTGGATGAAATCATAAGACGCGAGATTCAGTCTGGTATGAAACAGATTGTCATACTCGGCTGCGGGTTTGACATGCGTTCCTTGGTTTTTAAGACCGAGGGGGTGCGTTTCTGCGACATTGATCAGCCAGCCCTTCTGGAGTTCAAACACAAGGTTCTTGAAAGTCAGGGTGTTACGCCATGCGCAAGCATACCATGCAACTATCTTGAAGTGGACCTGCCGGAAGAACTCATCAAGGCGGGCTTTGACATCAACTCCCCGATACTTTTTCTGTGGGAAGGAAACAGCATGTATCTTCCTGTTGAACTGATCCACAGTTTTTTTGACAGTCTGTGTGCCAGAATTCCATCGTTCAAAATCGTTTTTGACTACTATTCATTGAGCATTATTGACAAGACCTGCGAGAACCCTGATGTGATTAGGGCGGCTAATATGTTTCAAGAGACTTTCAACGTTACTTGGGTGACCGGGTTTGATGACCTCAGCGTTTTTGAAAAGCGCCACGGCATGGAGGTGGAGGAATCAATGGAACTGCTTGAAGTTGGAAAACGAGTCGCCCCGGAAGGTGCAGCTTCCATCGCCGCTCTTGCCGGCGTGTACAACTACGGAATCTTGAGCTACGGAGATACGTAATCCGAGGCAGAGATTTAACATGGTTCTCGCTTTCTGACTAAAATCTTTTCCAGAAATCTATTCCCACTGCGTCAAATATTTTCTGACCGTAAATATTTAAGTAGTAGATTTCGTTTGAAAACATCATGATTCCTATTATTACAAGTCCCGAACCCATCGCATACTTGTAATAAGGATAATATCTTCTGATGCTTCCGAAGGATCTCATGGCGCTGTTAAACGCAAGACCGACCAATATGAAAGGTATACCGATCCCGAGCGAGTAGACCGCGAGCAGTCCTACCGCGTTTAATGTTCCTTCAACCGTGCTTGCGTAAAGGAGGATAGATCCGAGAATAGGTCCTACGCATGGTGTCCAGCCGAACCCGAATGCTACCCCGAGAATGTAAGTTCCGAGAAGACCTCCTCTTTCCTGCGTAAGGGAAATTTTGCGTTCTCTCTCAAGAAAGGGGATTTTCACAATCTCCATTACGAATATTCCGAAAAGAATTATGAATATCCCGGCTATTCTGAGTAAAAAAGTTTTGTTGCCGGAAATCATCCCCCCGAGCTGGGAAGAAAATGCGCCCAACGAGACGAAGACAGTTGAGAATCCCAGTATGAAGATGATGCTCGGTACAATCACTCTTGAGAATTTAGGCAGATCCCGGGCACCTGAAAGATCTTCGTATGAGAGACGTGTGACTACTGAGAGATAACCCGGCATAAGCGGAAGAACGCAGGGCGAGAGAAAAGCGATTACTCCGGCGAAAAAAGAAGCGAGTATTCCCACATCCAGGATTTCGGAATTCATGCTGACTGCCCCTTGTTTTTTTGGTTTTTTGAGAGAACGCGTGTGAGTCTGCGCGCAAGTTCCGTATCTCTTCTCATTATATCTTCTATGCTTATGTCTTTTTCCTCGTCAATATCTGCTAGTTCTCTCATGACTGCGTGGCGCAGGCCGTTTTCCCCCATGCGTTTCTCGGTTTCCTTAAATACGCGGGAGGTGCTCCATCGCATGTCCTGAAAAACCGCGTCCGTTTCTCTGCATAACCCAAGGAGATAATAACCTCCGTCAGTCGCCGGGCCCAGAACCGCTTCAAACTTCCCTCCCGAGAGCAGCGAAAACGCGGTCTCCACATCCTCTTCGGTTATCATCACGCAGTCTGTGCCTATGATGACGACATTTCTGAATCCAAGTGAAAAACACTTCGCAAACGCGTGGGACATTCTCTGCCCTAGAGATTCCCCCTCCTGTGCGAAGAAAGATGCATCTCTGTCGCCTAGCCACTCAAAGATTTCTTTTTTCCTCTCTTGCGGAGTGTAGAAGAAAAAAGTTTTCCATTCCTTTGAACCCGAGAAGGAATCGGCAACGAAACTTGCCGTCTCGCGGTAGAATTCCGCGGCTTGCCAAGCCCCTATGTTTTTCCCCAGACGGGTTTTTACTTTTTTCATTTCCGGATACTTAAGAAAAACGATCAGGGCGTTATCGTTTTTTTGCGACATTCCGTGAAGCCTTGGAATCAGGATATCGTCTGGCCGCCGCAACTGCTTCCGCCCCCGGCGGTGCAGCCGAAACAGTGAATACCGAATTTTATCTTTCTCTTTATCGCTTGCCGCAGGTCGAAATTGAATATGGTCAGTCCTCCGTTCCCGTTTCGGGCCTGCATCTCAAGCATCTGGTTGAAGTCGCAGTCGTAGATCTTTCCGTCGTAACTTACGCTCAGGAGGTTCCGGCACATTATGCCGTCGACCGCTTCGGGGTTGAAGGCGTTTACGAGCTTTTCAATGTATTCCTCGTAGGTGTTCTGTTTTTTCAGTTCCTTCTCAAATCTGTTGATCGGCATATTGGTCATGGTGTACAGATTGTCGAACTTTATGCCGTAGTTCTTTTTGAGCTTTGCCTTGAAGTCTGCTTCCAGGCTTTTCTGGTCTGGGGGAAGAAAGGTTCCGACGGGATTGTACACAAGGTTAAGTTTTAGTTCCCCGTCTCCGTAGCCTTCTCGGTTAAGCATCTTGAGTGATTCTATGCTTTTTTCAAAAACCCCTTCTCCTCTCTGCTTATCCGTAAAGTAGCTGCTGTAATATGGAAGCGAGGATATGACTTCGACGCGGTTTTTAGCGAAAAATCCCGGTATGTACATTTTCCCCTCTCCCGTCCGGGGATTTCCATCGAGAGTAACGGTCAGGTTGTGTCTTACCATTACGTGTTTGCCAAGACTCCTGGCTTCTTCCACGAAGTAGTCAAAATGTGGACTCAACTCCGGAGCTCCGCCGGTGAGGTCGAGATTTTTTATGCAGTCGTTTTCGCTTAGTATCTCAAGACATCTGTCTACGGACTCAAGGCTCATCTGTTCCGTTCTCCAGGGCGAGGAATCCACATGACAGTGGGTGCAGGCCTGATTGCAGAGCTTGGTTATGTTTACCTGCAGGGTTTCAACCGTGATAGGGTCGATATCAAGACCTTGGCCGGTCAGTTTTCGGGAAAAATCGTAGTTGTTTGTTTTCATCTTTTCCTGGACCATGGCGTATCCTTCAGAATTTTCCAGCATCTCATTGCTGGACAGCTTCTTTTTCCCTTTGTGTTTCTAGAGGGCGCGGTTCTTTTTCAACGTGTTGTGCATCTGAATCGCATGGATAAGTTTTATGCCAGCCGACATCGAGGCGGCGACATGTACAGCTTCGGTCATCTGTTCCGGGTCAGCTCCCGTCTCAAGACACTGCGTTGTGTACGCGTCTATGCAGTAAGGACATTTTTCGGTGTGCGCCACCGCTAGGGCTATAAGTGCTTTTTCCCTTTTTGTAAGAGCTCCTTCCTCGCCCGTTGCGGAGTTATAGTATTCAAAAAACTTATCCATCAGATCTTTTCCGAACTCTCCGATCTCGGGAAATCTCTTGAGATCTTCGGGATCATAGTAATCCATCTTTTTTTCTCCCGTCTCTGTGTTATGCACAGGTTCTTTGTATAGGCCTCTTCTGGCAGTAAAATACCATATCTCAGAAATCGGGGAAACGGAATGATAAAAGCGGTCATATTCGATTTTGACGGGGTGATAGTCGACAGCGAGCCCCTGCACCTGAGGGCTTTTCAGAAAACCGTGGAAACTCTCGGGTTAAAACTCTCGCCCACCGACTATTACTCGCGGTATCTAGCCTGCGACGACAAGACCTTTTTCAGGAAGTTCCTTGAAGATAACGGACAACAGGGCACGGAAGGGGATGTTGCGCGGCTTGTAGAAGAAAAAGGCGTTTGTTTTGAAGAAATGATAGGGGAGAGCATAAGAATTTTTCCCGGGGTTGTTGAGTTTCTTGAGGCCATCCGGAGCAAATTCCACATGGCGATAGGCTCCGGCGCGTTAACCGAAGAGATTAATCTCATATTGAAGCGCAAGGGACTTTCCGAGTTTTTCGGTTTTGTAATAGGAGCCGATGATACGGAGAACCCCAAGCCGTCCCCCGAGGTTTACCTTAAATGTCTTGAGAGGTTAAGAAGGGATTATGAAAGCACCGTAGAGGCTGCCCAGTGTGTCGTGTTTGAGGATTCTCCCCACGGTGTTCTGGCGGCCAAAAGAGCTGGGATGAAATGTATCGGGATTACCAACTCGTGTTCCAGCGGCGAACTCAAGCTTGCTGACCGAGTAACAGAAAGTTTCTTTGAAGTCATCGACGATTTCCCCGAGGTGTTCTAAAAAGAATTGAAAATTAAACCGAACTTGCTGGCAACACTTTGAATGTAACTCCACCTTCCTGCGAACTCTCTTTTAGTGCTTTTTCTTCCTGCCTGTGTCTTGACTTTTTTATCTTTTCCACCCAAACGCCTTAACTTGAGCCTGTATAGCAGTAGTGGTATATTTTTGCCCGAGCGCGTGGGACAACGCCCGATTTTGGGTTCACTGAATTTCCATGCGTTCACATACATCCCTACGTATTAACTTTGGAGAGAAAATATGGATAAAACCCAAGACACCGTAAAGTGCCCGGTAACCCACGGCACAAGCAGTTCAAAATTGACCGGCAGTATAGCTAACCAGAACTGGTGGCCGAATCAGCTCAATCTGAAAATCCTTCACCAGAACTCTTCTCTTGTGGACCCCATGGGCGAGAAATTTGATTATGCGGCAGAGTTCCAGACCCTCGATCTTGAAGCGGTGAGGCAGGATCTCTACGCGCTTATGACGGACAGCCAAGATTGGTGGCCCGCGGACTACGGTCATTACGGGCCGCTTTTTATCCGTATGGCGTGGCATAGTGCGGGAACCTACCGAATCCACGACGGTCGCGGCGGAGCACGATCCGGCACGCAGCGTTTTGCGCCTCTGAACAGTTGGCCCGACAATGGGAACCTCGACAAGGCTCGCAGGCTTCTATGGCCGATAAAGAAGAAATACGGCCGCAAAATCTCCTGGGCGGACCTTATGATTCTCGCTGGCAACTGCGCTCTTGATTCCATGGGGCTTAAGACGTTCGGTTTTGCTGGCGGGCGCGAGGACGTCTGGGAGCCGGAAGAGGATATCTACTGGGGTTCTGAGACCGAATGGCTGGGCGATGAACGTTACAGCGGCGATCGCGAACTTGATGATCCTCTGGGCGCTGTGCAGATGGGACTTATCTACGTCAATCCCGAAGGACCCAACGCCAAGCCCGACCCGCTTGCCGCGGCGCATGACATCCGCGAAACCTTCGGGCGCATGGCTATGGACGATGAGGAAACAGTCGCCCTGATTGCGGGCGGACACACATTCGGCAAGTGTCACGGTGCCGGAGACGCTGCCTGCGTTGGTCCCGAGCCAGAGGCCGCCGGTATAGAGGAACAGGGGCTGGGATGGACGAGCAAGCATGCGAGCGGACGCGGCGCTGATGCCATAACAAGCGGTCTTGAGGGAGCATGGACGCCCAATCCGACGGCATGGGACAATGGATTTTTCGACATGCTTTTCGGTTATGAGTGGGAGCTTACCAAGAGCCCTGCGGGCGCTTGGCAATGGACGGCAAAGGATCTGGCCGATAAAGATCTTGCCCCCGAATCAGACGGATCCGGAAAACGGGTTCCAACGATAATGGCGACCACTGATCTCTCTCTGCGTATGGATCCTGTGTATGAACCGATCTCGCGCCGCTTTCACGAAAACCCGGATGAACTTGCCGAGGCGTTTGCAAAGGCTTGGTATAAGCTTACCCATCGCGACATGGGTCCTTACTGCTGCTGCCTCGGGTCGCTGGTTCCGGACGAGCCTCAGATCTGGCAGGACCCGGTGCCTGCTGTTGATCATGAACTTATCGAAGCAGAGGACATTGCGCTTCTGAAAAAAGAGATGCTTGGCCAGGGGCTTTCGATCCAGGAACTGGTTCGGGCGGCATGGGCTTCAGCTTCCACTTTCAGGGGCACCGACCGCAGGGGAGGCGCCAACGGCGCGCGTATCAGGCTTTCTCCCCAGAAGGACTGGGATGCCAACGACCCCGAAGAACTCAGCAAGGTGTTGTCTTCATTGCTGGCCGTCAGGGAGCGTTTTAATAAGACGCAGACAACCGGGAAATGCGTTTCGCTTGCGGATCTCATAGTGCTCGGCGGCTGCGCTGCAGTCGAAAAGGCGGTGGAGGCCGCAGGGTATTCGGTGAATCTTCCCTTTACGCCTGGCCGCACAGACGCCACTGAAGAGCAGACAGATACAGTCGCCTTTGATGTGCTTGAACCGAAAGCGGACGGCTTTCGCAATTATATCGCAGCCGGTCAGCAGCAGTCACCGGCTGAACTTCTGATCGACAAGGCGCACCTGCTGACGCTTACCGCACCTGAGACGACTGTGCTGCTCGGTGGCATGCGGGCGCTCGGCGCAAACGCCGGAGGTTTGCCCCATGGGGTGTTTACAGACAGGGTCGGAACGCTGAGCAATGATTTCTTTGTTAACCTGCTTGATATGTCGACCGAATGGGAGCGCTCCGCTGATTCTGAAGGAATCTATGAAGGCCGTGACAGAGCTACTGGCGAGATCAGATGGACTGCTACCGAAGTTGATCTCATATTCGGGTCCAACTCACAGTTGCGGGCGCTTGCGGAAGTTCATGCATGTAATGATTCGGAGGAAGCTTTTGTGCAGGATTTTGCTGCTGTCTGGACCAAGGTTATGAACCTTGACCGCTTTGGTATCTCCTGATTCCGAATCAGCGAAAAACCGCAAGTTGCAGGGTAGCAGGTGCCGTTTTAATATTCAGGCTTTTGCATTTATAATCTGATGTCATGAGTGGAAAGTTGTTTGTGATCTCAGGTCCGTCGGGAAGCGGGAAAACAACACTTGTCACCCGTGTTCTGTCAAACGCGGAGAACCTCCGTTTCTCCATTTCCTACACAACAAGATCAATGCGCGCGGGGGAAGTCCGCGGAGAGCACTACGAGTTTGCTTCCAGAGAAGAATTTCAGGACATGATTGAGCAGGATTTCTTTGCCGAATGGGCGGAGGTGCACGGAAACTTTTACGGTACGCCGAGAGCTGATATCGGAAAATGGATTGAAGCTGGTGTTGATGTCATTCTGGACATAGATGTCCAGGGAGCAAAAAGGTTAAGGGGGGTGTTTGACGATACGGTCTTCATATTCGTCGTTCCGCCGTCTATCGAGATTCTTGAGCAAAGGCTCAGGGACAGAAAATCGGAACAGGACAGAGATATTTCCATTCGTCTAGGGATCGTCAGGGAGGAAGTGGCCTGCTCTAAATGCTATGATTATATTATAATTAATGATGAGGCGGATGTTGCGGCAAGGAGAATTGAAGCTGTTATTCTTTCGCAAAGAAAGGGCAATAGAGAAGATTCCCGCCAGAGGATGCTTGCCGCAACCCGGGATGCGAGGACGGAGAATGTATACGGCCCCGCTTTTCTCAGAAAATTCGGGCTCGAGTGAGGTGTTCGCGTTGCTGTGATCAGGTTAAACGACATAATTGACAAGGTTGCTTCCTACTCAGATATAGCGAACGAGGATCTTGATTTCATAAAAAAGGCCTACGTCTATTCGGCCAAGGTCCACTCTGGTCAGAAAAGATTTTCTGGAGAGCCTTACCTGAGTCATCCCCTTGAGGTCTCCTCTGTGCTCGCGGACTTGAAACTTGACGTCCCCTCCATAGTTACAGGACTTCTTCACGACACAATAGAGGACACTCTTGCGACCCGCGAGGAAATCCATCGGCTTTTCGGAGAGGAGATAGCTTTTCTTGTCGACGCCACCACGAAAATAAGCCGCCTTCCCCATGTCTCCGACGTAGAAAAACAGGCTGAAAGCTTCCGCAAACTTATACTCGCCACGGCGAAGGACATAAGGGTTGTACTGATAAAACTCGCCGACAGGCTGCACAACATGAGAACTCTTGAGTACTTGCCTGAAGAGAGACGCAAAAGAATTGCCGGTGAGACGATGGAAATTTACGCGCCGCTTGCCCACCGTCTCGGGATGAACTGGGTCTCGGTTGAACTGGAAGACCTGGCGTTTAAGTTCTCAGAACCGGGCGAATACGAGCGTATTCGCCGAACCGTGTCCTCGAAGAAAAAAGACTGGGAAAAATACACAAAGGAAATCGTTTCGCTTATCAACGCCAAGATGAAGGAATTCGAAATTCAAGGTGACGTCTCGTGGAGATTCAAGCATCTATATGGCATCTACAGCAAGATGAAAAAGGGGAACATAAGCCTGCGCAATATTTACGATATACTGGGTTTTCGGATTGTTACCGCGAGCGAAAACGAATGCTACCAGGTTCTGGGAGCGGTGCATTCCCTGTGGAAACCGATTCCGGGAAGAATAAAAGACTACATAGCCCTTCCGAAGGCCAACAATTACCAGTCCATTCATACGGCCGTAATAGGACCGTTCGGAGAACAGATGGAGATACAGATACGGACGGAGCAGATGCATCGAATCGCGGAATACGGGGTTGCCGCTCACTGGAGGTACAAAGAGGGGAATTCGATAGAAAACGGGGACGAAAAAATCTACTCAAACCTCCGCCATCTCGTTGAGCTAAAGGATATAAAAGACTCAACGGAGTACATAGAAGCCATAAAAGGAGAGCTCATACTGGATGTCGTATACGTCTATACTCCTAACGCGGACCTCATAGAGTTTCCCGTGGGAGCGACTCCGGTTGATTTTGCCTATTCAATTCACACCGATATAGGGAATCACTGCTCTCAGGCCTTTGTTAACCGCAAACTCGTTCCGCTCGACTACAAGCTTAAAACGGGAGACATTGTGGAAGTCGTAACTTCTAAAGACAGGATTCCCAACAGACAGTGGCTTGATTTCGTCGTTACCTCGAAGGCCAAGAACAGGATAAGGAGCTGGCTGAGACAGGAGGAAAACCGCAGGGCCGAACAGGTCGGAGAAATCATAACTCAGAGGAAGTTCGCAGCGAAAGGACTCAACCTGCGCAAGATGCTGGAAAAGAAAAAGATTGACGAGTCGCTGACGAAACTTCAGTTCTCTGGAATAAAGGATTTTTACAGGGCGGTCGGATTTGGCAACGCCGCGGTGAATGATCTTCTCAAGGCAATGCATCCCCGAAAATTCGCTGACGGCGCCGAGAAAAACAAAAGAATAAAAAGTATCATAAACAGAATTTCCAAGGACGAGTACAGAGACGCGGTGCTCGTTAAAAGATATGACAACATACTTATAAAGTTTGGTAAGTGCTGCAACCCGGTCCCGGGGGAACAGATCATAGGTTTCATAACCAGAGGCAGAGGTATAACCGTGCATGTTTACAATTGCCCCAAATTGCTCGAAGTCGCTCCTGAAAGGAGAATAGATGTTGCCTGGAACGATGAGTATTCGGGGCGGATACCGATCGGTCTTTCGGTGAGGTGTGAAAACAGAAAAGGTATACTCTCTGAACTTACAAGTACGGTCTCGGGTCTGAATGTTGACATCGTCAGGGCCGATATAAGCGAAGATGAGGTTGGACAGGGAGATGCGAGATTCGATGTGGCGGTGGAAAATATCACACAACTTGAAAAACTCATTGAATCGCTTAAGAATCTTGGGGGAGTTATCTCGGTTGAGAGATTAACGGAAACCTCGCACCCGCGACCCAGTGACGTGAACTGAAACGGCGTTTGCGTACGTTTCGGACATTTTAACCATGATCGTAACCTGGATCAGAAAAAAGCTTGCCATAAGAAGTTCAAAGAGACTTATACGTACCGTAAAGTGGATCATAAGGAAAAAAGGGAGATTTCTCGCTCCACGGGAAGCTGAGCAGGCAGAAGTAAGGATACTTGCGTGTGAAGAGGCGATTAAACTTGGCTCCCTGCACGAAATAAGAACGTCGAGAAAGGCCCTTAAGATTTTTTTTGACGACAATCTGAGATCCTACGGCAAATCCCCCGTGCGCCAGAACGTAGAAGCCATAGTGATAGCTGTGGCGCTCGCTCTGGCCATAAGAGCCTTCGTGTTTCAGCCTTTCAAGATTCCTTCGGGTTCCATGCTTCCGACGCTTCTTGTGGGTGACCATATACTGATAAACAAGTTTGTTTACGGAACCAGAATTCCTCTTACGGACAAGATATTCTTTCCCTTCTCCAAGATCGACCGCGGCGACATCGTGGTTTTCAAACTCGGCGACGACAACGCGACTGATTTTCCCATGCCGGGCAAAGGGGCTTTCTACGTAAAGAGAACCGTGGGCATAGCGGGGGACGAGATAGACATAAGCGGCAGGGATGTTCTGATAAACGGCAGAGCCGTAGCTCAGGTCTATTCGGGGAATTACGAGTATCCGGACCAGAAATTCTTTTCCGTTGCCGACAGATACGAGCAGTCGCTTTCAGGGAAAGATTTCAGCGTTATATATAAAAAGGGGAACAGTTCCACGACAAGCGGAAAAATGAGTTTCCCTCTTGTTGTTCCCAAAGACAGGATATTTGTCATGGGTGACAACAGGGACAACAGCTACGACAGCAGGTTCTGGGGGTTTGTTCCGGTGGAAAATGTTTACGGCAAAGCGTTTATGATTCATTGGTCGTGGAATCTGTCTAACCCGGGTCTGGGAAACAAGGTCAGGTGGCAAAGAATTTTTTCGGGAATCGAGTGAACTTTCCGATTGTTTTTTGGAAAAACGGTGCAAAGTCATCTTTTGGCAAGCGCTGTTGCAGGCTCGGGGTCCAGGCTGTCCGTAAAAATCCACTTTTAATAACTGCTCAACGGTGTATCCTCTTTGCGGATTATGGCAACGAAGAAAAAAATACAACCGCTTGAGGACAAAACCGAAAGTTTTTTCTCCAAGATCATAGACGATATACCCCCCGAGAGGCTCGGCAGTCTGGTTATCATAGGAATAAAAACAAGAGGGGAATATCTGGGCAAGAGGCTCGTTGAGCGTATAAGCGGGCGGACGGGAAAGGATGTTACGTTCGGCACAATCGATATTACTCTCTACAGGGATGATTTTGAGAACAGGAAGAACTGGCCGCGACTGCGCAGAACCAGCATTCCTGACGACGTGCAGGGGAAAAACATAATACTTGTTGACGATGTCCTCTACACGGGTCGCACGGTGCGGGCCGCCATAAATTCAATCATGGATTACGGAAGGCCGGCCTCGGTCAAGCTCGCAGTGCTCGTGGACAGGGGAGGAAGGGAACTTCCCGTGCAGGCAGACTACGTGGGAATCAGTATCGAAACATTAGATGAAGAGATGGTAAACGTTTACCTTGAGGAAGTGGACGGAAGGGAGGAAATTGAAATAATCAGAAAAGATGGCGTTTGATAAAAAGCACATACTGGGTCTTGGAGAACTTTCGGCCGAGGAAATTAAAATCATTCTCGACACCGCGGAGTCCATGAAAGAGATTTCGACTCGGGACGTGAAGAAAGTCCCGACCCTTAAGGGAAAGACCGTGGTGAACCTCTTTTTCGAACCCAGCACCAGAACCCGTTCGTCGTTTGAAATTGCGGAGAAAAGGCTCAGTGCCGATGTTCTTAATTTTTCCGCTTCGCAAAGCAGCGTGGTAAAAGGCGAGAGCCTTGTGGATACCGCCAGGAATTTCGAGGCCATGGGGGCGAGCATAATGGTCATAAGGCACGGGATGTCCGGTGCGCCCTTTGTCCTCGCCCGCCAGATAAGCGCCTCGGTAATAAACGCCGGAGACGGCTCTCACGAACATCCGAGCCAGGCTCTTATCGACATTTTTACGATAAGGGAGAAAAAAGGGAGGATCGAGGGTCTCAATGTCCTTATTGTCGGGGATATTCTAAACAGCAGGGTCGCCAGATCCAACATCTTCGGCCTCAGGAAACTAGGGGCGAATGTGAGGATAGTCGGGCCGGCAACCATAGTTCCCGAATATTTCAGCGAGATGGGAACGGAAATCTTCTACTCTCTTGAGCATGCGATCGAGAATGTGGACGTGGTGATAATGCTGCGGGTTCAGAGCGAGAGAAAGACTCTTGAATATTTCCCGTCACTGAGGGAATACTCGGGACTTTACGGACTTACCAGGGAAAAACTTAAACTTGCGAAAAAAGATGTGATAGTGATGCATCCGGGTCCGATCAACCGGGGAGTTGAGCTTACTTCGGAGATAGCTGATGACCCGGGGGCCGTTATACTTGAACAGGTGGCAAATGGAATTGCCGTGAGAATGGCCATGATATATCTTGTTGCCTTGGGGGAGGGCTTATAGATGGGAGTGCTCATTAAAAACGGGCGCGTTATTGATCCTTCACAGTCCCTTGACATGATCTCAGACGTATATGTCCAGAGAGACAGGGTTAAGGAAATATCAAAACGCATAGATACCCCGCGCAAGTCAGACACTGTAATAGACGCAAGCGGACAGGTCGTGGCCCCCGGACTCGTAGATATTCACGTACACCTCAGGGAGCCGGGATATGAACACAAGGAGACGATAAAGACGGGTTGTCTTGCCGCCGCCGCGGGTGGTTTTACCTCCATAGTGTGCATGCCCAACACAAACCCCATAAACGACAATGCCTCGGTGACCGAGTACATACTCTTAAAAGCGAGAACCGAAGGGATAGTCAACGTGTTTCCTATAGGTGCGATAACCAAGGGAGAAAAGGGAAATGAACTTGCCGACATAGGCGAGATGTGCGAAGCCGGATGCGTGGCGATCTCTGATGACGGGATGCCGGTCACTAACTCGGGACTCATGCGAAAGGCCATGGAGTACGTAAGACCTTTCGGGATTCCGGTTATCACGCATGCAGAAGACATGGGGCTTTCGGCCGGTGGAGTTATGAACGAGAGTTTCGTCTCAACCGAACTGGGTCTTCGAGGCATTCCAAGCGCTTCGGAGGAGGCCGGGATAGGCAGGGACATAATTCTCTGCGAACTCACGGGCACTCCTCTTCATATTTGCCATGTTTCCACCAAGGGTTCAGTAAGACTCGTTCGGGAAGCGAAGAAAAGAGGCGCAAAGGTTACGGCGGAGGCGACTCCTCACCATTTCACTCTTACGGACAAGGAAGTATACGGGTACAACACCAATGCCAAGATGAATCCGCCGCTTAGGACCCAGGAAGATGTAGATGCAATAATCGAGGGTATCGCCGATGGAACCATTGACGTAATAGCCACGGATCACGCTCCTCACAGCCAGGATGAGAAAAACGTCGAATTCGACCTGGCTCCCTTCGGCATAGTGGGCCTTGAAACCGCCCTCTCGCTTTCCCTTGAGCTTGTGGAAAAAGAGATCATTACCCTTAATGAGATGATAAAAAAACTTACCGTTGTTCCCTCCGAAATAGTGGGCATAGAAAGAGGGACGCTTGCCCCGGGTTCAATTGCCGATCTTGTGGTGTTCGACCCTGGGAAGAGTCGCACGATAAACTCTGGGGAGTTTTTCTCAAAGAGTAGAAACACTCCGTTTGCCGGGTGGGAACTCAAAGGGGTGGTAAGCAATACGATAGTTTCTGGAAAGATTGTTTTCAGTCGCAACTAGATTTTATTTTCTTGCGCACAAAAGCGGCAAGCGGTTCCAACGCAATGGAAGACAAACAATTCGAACTTAGAAAATCAAAGCTAAAAGAGCTAAGGGCAATGGGCATTGACCCTTATGCAAATGATTTTACCCCGGAGCATACCACCCGAGAACTGGTTTCTCTGCACGCTTCAAAGTCTCCCGAAGAGCTTGAGGAAATGGAAGGACTCTTCAGCCTGGCCGGCAGGGTGGTTTCGAAAAGGGATTTCGGGAAAAGCGCTTTTTTTCATCTGTCGGACCGCACAGGGCGAATTCAGGCGTTTATACAGAAAAACTCCATTGACGAAGAGACCTTTACGCTGTTTCGCAAGCTCCTTGACGTAGGGGATTTTGCTGGCGTCCGTGGAGAGCTTTTCAAAACCAGAACCGGAGAGCTTACAGTGAGGGTCCGGGAACTCTTTTTCCTTACAAAGGCCCTGAGACCGCTTCCTGAAAAATGGCACGGTCTTCAGGATGTGGAGACAAGATACCGCCAGCGTTACCTGGATCTCGTTGCTAACCAGAGAACCAGAGAAATTTTCAAGATAAGGTCAAAGGTAATAAACCTCATAAGAAGATTTCTTGACGAAAGGGATTTCCTGGAGGTTGAGACTCCGGTGCTTCACCCGATTGCCGGAGGTGCGACCGCAAAACCTTTCGTTACCCATCACAACGCTCTTGATATGGACCTTTACCTGAGGATAGCTCCCGAGCTTTACCTTAAAAGACTTGTCGTCGGAGGACTTGAAAGAGTTTATGAACTTGGAAGAACTTTCAGAAATGAAGGGGTTTCCACGAAGCACAATCCGGAATTCACCATGATTGAATTCTATCAGGCTTACGCGACTTACGAGGATCTTATGGATCTCATAGAGGAGCTTGTCTGCTACGTGGTGGAAAATACGGTCGGAGACACGTTGGTTGAGTACGAAGATAAGAAGATAGATTTCAAGGGGCCCTGGAAAAGAATTAACATATATGAAACCCTGCGGGAGAAATTCGGTTCCAAGATAACGGAAGAAGAGTTCCTTTTTGCAAAGGCTGATTCCATGGGAATAAACCATAACGGAATCAAGGGAAAAGCTCTCACGGAGATTTTCGAGGCGCTTTTCGAGGCTACCCTCCTTAACCCGACTTTTGTTTACGGTTTTCCGCTTGATGTTTCTCCGCTTGCCAGAAAAAACGACGATGACCCCGAGGTGGTTGACAGGTTCGAGCTTTACATCTGCGGAAGGGAAATAGCTAACGCTTTTTCTGAGCTTAACGACCCGATTGATCAGAAAAAACGCTTCACAGACCAGGTCGAAATGAAGAAAAAGGGCGAGGATGAATATCACGAGATGGATAATGACTATGTGTCTGCCCTTGAGTACGGGATGCCGCCCACCGCTGGAGCCGGCATAGGGATTGACCGTCTTGTGATGCTGCTCACCAACTCCTCCTCCATAAGAGAGGTTATTTTCTTTCCTCACCTAAGACCTTAGTATGAGTTACGAATCGCTAATTTCTTTGAGGTACCTGAGATCGGGAACTGGACGGGGTTTTGTCTCTGCAATTGGCCTTATCTCCGTTCTGGGTGTTCTTCTGGGAGTGGCGTCGCTTGACGTGGTGCTCTCGGTGATGAAGGGGTTTGAGGATGAGCTCAGGGACAAGATAATCGGCGCAAGTTCCCATGTGGTCGTGATGAGTTATGAAGGGGATTTCGGGGATTTCGCGGAGGTCGAAGGGAAACTTGCGCAGATTCAGGGTGTAACCTCGACAAGCCCATTTATTTACAACCATGGAATGCTCGTCACTGAATACGCGGTTTCAGGCTCTGTAATAAGGGGTATAGACCCGAATAATTCCGCATCGGTTGCCGCCGTGGCCGAAGCTGTGGGAAAGGGCAGCCTGTCGAAAGCGGAAAAGAATCGTGACACTCTCTCCGAGGAAGGCGCCCGGATTATTTCTGAGCTTCTGCATGAAACGGCTTCCGGCCACCCTCCGATCATCATAGGCAAGGAACTTTCAAATATGATTGGGGCTGCAGCCGGCGATACGGTCAATCTGGTTTCCCCTTACGGAAAAATCGGTCCTTTCGGTCCGACGGCCAAGATAAGGAAATTCGGCGTAATAGGCATTTTTGATTACGGCATGATTGAATACGATTCATCTACTGCCTACATATCGCTTGGGGATGCCATGGATTTTTTTGAGACTCAAAGCAAGATAACGGGCGTAGAAGTGAGGGTGGACGACATATACCGGGCGCGCAGGACGGGAGATGAAATAGCCGAAACTCTCGGCTTTCCTTTTTACGCAAAGAACTGGGAGGATTCGAACAGAAGTCTTTTCAGGGCGCTTCGCCTTGAGAGAATGGCGATAGGAATATTCCTCGGGTTCATAGTCCTTGTCGCCGCTTTGAACATAGTCAGCACGCTTACCATGCTCGTCATGGAGAAAAAAAGGGATATAGCCGTGCTCATATCCATGGGGGCCCGGAAAAGCGGTATCAGAAAAATATTCGTTTACGACGGAATGATAATAGGCACCGCGGGAACCCTTCTCGGCACGCTTTTTGGATACCTGATCTGTCGCTTTCTTGAAACCAGCAACTTTATAAAGGAAGTGATTCCTTTCGATGATAACGTGTATCCTATTTCCGAATTTCCTGTTAGGATAGAGCCGGTTTATTTTCTCGTTGTAGCGGCATCCAGCCTGCTCATATGCTTTCTTGCAACTCTCTACCCGTCATACAGAGCTTCGAGAGAAAATCCCGTGGAGTCATTGAGATATGAATGAATCGCTGTACAGAATCAGGGGGCTTAGAAAGGTTTTCAATAAGGTGGGCAGCAGCGTATGTGCTCTCGGCGGAGTGGACATGGATGTTCTCTCCGGAGAAACCCTGGGAGTGGTAGGAGTGTCGGGTTCGGGCAAAAGCACGCTTCTTCACATACTGGGCACTCTTGAGTCACCGACCGAGGGGTCGGTTTTCTACAGGGGAAGGGACCTCTTCAGGCAGAATGAAAAGGAACTTTCAGTTTTCAGAAACTCGGAAATTGGATTTATTTTTCAATTTCATTACCTTCTTATGGAATTCACGGCGCTTGAAAACGTTATGATGCCGTGTCTTATAGACAGGCAGAGCTTTGCCGTGGCGAGACAAAAAGCTTGTGAGGTACTTGAGAAGGTAGGACTTTCAGAGCGTCTCAACCATCTTCCCGGAGAACTCTCAGGGGGAGAGCAGCAGAGAGTGGCGATTGCCAGATCAATGGTCAGGGAGCCGAAGGTGATACTCGCCGACGAGCCCACAGGAAATCTGGACACAAAAACAGGGTTCTCGGTTCTCGACCTGTTCTGCAGGCTTAACGAGGATTACGGAGTTACGGTTGTTATGGTGACGCACAACAGCGAGTTTGCGAAGAGAATGAAAAAAACTGTTACAATATCAGACGGAATGGTTGTTTATGCGAATTAAGAATCTTGTGTTTTACTTGGTAGTTTTTCTTGCTGTTGCGACTTTATCAACCGCAGGTTCCATGGCTCAGGACCGTCCCGCCGAGGCGGAGTCTGAGAAACCTCAATCCTTCGAAGGCAAGGTCGCCGAGGTAGTGATCTCGGGCAACCGCAGAACCGAGACCTCTCTTATAGGTCTCAACATAGAGACCAAGCAAGGCGATGACTACTCCCCACAGACCGTCAAAGAGGACCTCAAAAGAATATACGAACTCGACTTCTTTCAGCAGGTTCTGGTTGACGTAAAGCAAATTGAAGGTGGTGTGAGGGTTAAATTTATTATTGAGGAAAACCCGGTACTCGCCGATCTTAAGCTTTCCGGAAACGACAAGTTAAAAGAAGATGACATAAAAGAGGCCATGGCGTTTAGAGAAGGACGCATAGTAAGCCTGAGAAAAATAACGGAAGGCAGGGAAATAATACTCGCTCTTGCTTCTGAAAAAGGTATGGTCGGAACCGAAGTTGAATATGAAATTGAACCCAGGGGAGATGGTGTCGTAGATGTTGTCTACAGAATCGACGAGGGAGAGAAAAAGTACATAAAGAAAGTCGAGCTTACCGGAAACGCCAAGGTCGAAACAAAGACGATCAAAAAGAATCTGTATTCAAAGCCCAAATATCTCTTCTCTTTTATAACGAAGAGGGGGCTCTTCAAGATCGAAGAGATAAAAAGGGATTCCGACAGGATAAAGGCCGTTTACATCGATAAAGGATATCTTGACATAGGGGTTTCTGAACCCGGTATTCGCTATGATGAAGAAAAAGACGGCTACGTGGTGAGTTTCTCAATAGAGGAGGGAGATCAATACAAAGTATCCAAGATAACTTTCTCCGGGGAGCTGACGGAGGATCAGGATGAAATCCGCCCGGAACTCGGACTTTTACCGGACTCTATTTTCAGCAGTTTTGTCCTTCAGGCTGATATTGGGAAAATCACCGATTTCTACGGGGACAAGGGATACGCGTTTGCGAACGTGACTCCTGATGTGCGGCTTGATAAGAAGGATAACCTTGTAAGCATTGATTACTCAATCGAGAAAGGCAAAGAGGTATACATAAGAAATATAGATATTCTGGACAACTCCAGAACGAGAGACCACGTTATAAGGAGAGAGCTTTCACTCCAGGAGCAGAGCCTATACAGCGTTTCAAAGCTTAGGGCTGCCCGCTACGAGGTAACCCGCCTCGGTTACTTTGAGGACAACACTGAGGTGGTGACCCACAGGGTTGAAGGGACGGAAGATCTTCTGGATGTCGACATAAAAGTTGAGGAACGTCCTACCGGATTTTTCAGCTTAGGCGGAGGAGTAAGCTCCGTTGAGAACTTTCTTTTTGCAGGCCAGATACAGGAGTCCAATCTTTTCGGGTACGGAAAGACTCTTTCTCTTGACGCTCAGATCGGGGGCGTAACCAAGGTCCTGAGTCTTAACTACCGAGACCCTTATCTCTTCGGTACGAACTGGCTTCTGGATGTAAGCATGTACGCCCAGGACAGGGATTACAGGGATTTTGAGAGGGCGGCCCAGGGTATTTCCGTAGGAGTGGGAAGGAGAATAAAAAGATATTTCCAGGTACGAGTCTTCCAGGAATTCTCAAGACAGAACGTTCACAATGTCCGGGGGGATGCCCAGCTCGTCATCTCTGACAGGAAGAGAACTATAGTTTCGACCGGAGTAGGACTGTCTTGGGATAAAAGAAACAATTATCTTGATCCCACCAAGGGTTTTCTTCTGAGCACCTCGGTTGAATGGGCGGGACTCTTCGCAGGCAACACTGACTTCATAAAGTACAACGCCACGGCCAAGTCGTGGATTCCGTTCTGGAAAAGCACGTATTTCGCCGCAAAGGCGAATTATGGGCTCTTGCATCTTATAGACGCTGGCGATGATCTTGTCGTGGAGGAGAGGTTTTTTCTCGGCGGTCCGAACACCCTGAGAGGTTTCCGCTACAGGAGGGTGGGCCCCAGAAGACCTACTGACACTGGGGGCTACGTTATAATCGGAGGCGTTCAGCAGATCCTGGCATCCCTTGACTTTGTTGTTCCTTTAAGCAAAACTGTCGGGCTCAAGGCCGTCGCTTTTTTTGATATAGGCAACTCTTTTGATAATGATGAATTCAACCTTAATCCTTCGAACCTCAAAAAGGATGCCGGTTTCGGTCTCAGGTGGATATCTCCTCTGGGGCCAATGAAGCTTGATATCGGGTTCCCGATAGGTGAAAGGCTCCCAGATGAGGAGAAGTATGAAGTACAGTTTACAGTTGGCAATTTGTTCTAATCAGGCAATTTATTTCTTCAAGGAGGCATTGGATTAAATGAAAAGATGTTTATTGTTTGCTACGGGATTTTTCATTTTGTTTACATTTTCTTTCTCTGCTTACGCTCAGCAGAAGATAGCTTACATAGATATCAAATTGGTTATCAGGGATTCGAAAGCCGGGAAAGCAGCCAATGCTTCGTTCCAGAAAGAAGTTGACGCCAAAAGGGCTATAATAGAGCAGAAAAGAAAAGCCCTTGAAGATATGAGGCAGGATATTATTCAGAACGGAGCGGTGATGAGTGAGAGCAAAAGGCGAAAACTGGCAGAGACCATAGAAAAGAAACAGAAGGATCTCGACAGAACAAGAGAGGATATCCGGGTTGAACTTCAGAGAAAGGACCTTGAGCTGACCCAGAACGTTCTTAAGGATATAGAAATCATAGTTAACAAGCTTGGCCAACAGGAAGGCTTTGATATCATTGTTGAAAAAACCGAAGCAGGTATTCTCTACGGCAGTTCGTCTACAGACATAACGCAGAAAGTCATATCGGCTTACGACTCTTCCAGATAAATGAAGTTAAGAGTGGAGGAAGTAAAGGAACTTATTCCTCACAGAGAACCTTTTCTGTTCGTAGACTCTGTTTTGGAAATTGAAAAAGGCAAGAAGATCATTGCCGAAAAGCTGTTTTCTCCCGAAGAATTTTTTTTCAGGGGACATTTCCCCGGCAACCCTATAGTTCCAGGAGTGATAATTACCGAGGCATTGGCTCAGGCGGGAGGAGTGCTTTTCAATTATTCTTTTAGAGATGAACTGAAAAAAGAAGGGTTCGAAAACGCCTATCTTATGAGCCTTGACCGTTGCCGGTTCAGAGCGCCGGTGGTTCCAGGTGACAGGGTAGTTCTTGAGGTGGAACTCGTTAGAAGAAGATCGAGGATAATATTTTTTTCCGCAGAAGCTTCCGTGGACGGAAAAAAAGTGGCAGGGGCGGAAATTTCCGCTTACCTAGTATGATTTCTGGTTCGGTCTTTTTACGCGACCTTATTTTTCATTTGTTAAATTATTGACATTTCCGTTTATAGCCATATCATATAGCGTTTACTGTAGAAAGGGTTGTTTTACCCAATTTCATGTTGGTCAGACAAGTGAATCCAGAATTCATAAAAATAAAAGGCTGGCGTAGCTCAGGGGTAGAGCAGCTGATTTGTAATCAGCCGGTCGGGGGTTCGAATCCCTTCGCCAGCTCTCCGTTTGATGAATATATCGGGGAGGTGGCTGAGTGGACAAAAGCAGCAGACTGTAAATCTGCCGGCGAAAGCCTACGTAGGTTCGAATCCTGCCCTCCCCAAAAAATTAGCGCGGGAGTAGCTCAGTTGGCTAGAGCATCAGCCTTCCAAGCTGAGGGTCGCGGGTTCGAGCCCCGTCTCCCGCTCGTTTTTCGGGACGCCCACGTAGCTCAGTCGGTAGAGCACGTCCTTGGTAAGGACGAGGTCGGCGGTTCAAGTCCGCTCGTGGGCTTGATATTTAATGGTTTCCAAAATATTAAAGAAGATCGGAGGTCAGCAAGTAATGTCTAAGGCAAAATTTGAGAGGGGCAAGCCGCATTTAAACATAGGAACGATAGGGCATGTGGATCATGGGAAGACGACGTTAACGGCGGCGATAACGAACATATTGTCAAAGCGGGGTCAGGCAGAGTATGTGGAGTTTGACAACATAGACAAGGCGCCTGAAGAGAGGGAGAGGGGGATAACGATAAACATAGCGCACGTGGAGTATGAGACAGACGGGAGGCATTACGCGCACGTGGACTGTCCTGGGCACGCTGACTATGTGAAGAACATGATAACTGGGGCTGCTCAGATGGACGGGGCGGTGCTGGTTGTGAGTGCGCCTGACGGGCCGATGCCGCAGACACGGGAGCACATACTGCTGGCGAGGCAGGTAGGAGTGCCATACATAGTAGTGGCGCTTAACAAGATAGACATGCTTGATGACGAGGAGTTATTGGAGTTGGTTGAGCTTGAGATAAGAGAGTTGCTGAGCGAGTACGGATTTCCTGGGGATGACATACCTGTGGTAAAGGTAAGCGCGCTTAAGGCGATAGAGGGGGATGCGGGGGCAGCTGAGCAGGTAGTAGAGTTAATGAACGAGATAGACGGGTACATACCGGAGCCTGAGAGGGACATGGACAAGCCGTTTTTGATGGCGATAGAGGATGTGTTCACGATATCAGGGCGAGGCACGGTGGTAACGGGGAGAGTGGAGAGGGGAAGGATAGTGGCGGGGAAGGAGATAGAGATAGTGGGGTTTAAGGAGACGACGAAGACTGTGGCCACGAGTTTGGAGATGTTCAGGAAGATACTGGATGACGCGCAGGCTGGGGACAATGTTGGGGTGCTGCTTCGTGGGATAGGGAAGGAAGAGGTGGAGAGGGGGCAGGTGTTGAGTGCTCCTGGGAGCATAAAGCCACACAGGAAGTTCAAGGCTGAGGTATATGTGTTGAAGAAGGAGGAGGGGGGAAGGCACACGCCGTTTTTCCCTGGATACAGGCCGCAGTTTTACTTGAGGACGACGGATGTGACGGGGGCGGTGGTATTGCCGGAGGGGGTAGAGATGGTGATGCCTGGGGACAACGTGAGCATGGATGTGGAATTGATAGCGCCAGTGGCGATGGAAGAGCAGCTGCGTTTTGCGATAAGAGAAGGCGGGAGAACCGTGGGAGCAGGTGTGGTAACCAAAATTGTTGAGTGATGGGTAATGGGGGACTCTACAGGGCAGTAGCTCAATTGGTAGAGCAGCGGTCTCCAAAACCGCAGGTTGGGGGTTCGAGACCCTCCTGCCCTGCATAAAAGCCAAGTCATGGAAAAATTTGACAGAATCAAAGAAGATACGACCAGGTATCTCAGCGGCGTTGCTACAGAAATGAAGAGAATAACCTGGCCCGAGCGTAAAGATACGGTTAAGTCGACCTTCGTGGTAGTTATTATTACCGCGTTTTTTGCACTCTTTTTTATGCTGGCTGATTACGTGTTCTCTTTTCTGTTTGGTCTTATACTGAGTTAAAGAGCGAATCAGGGAGCACTTTTCGGATGCAGAGCAAGTGGTACATAGTACACGTCAATACCGGTTTTGAAGAGAGGGTTAAAATCCAGATAGAAAACGGGATGGAGAGCAGGAACAATCAGAACCTCGCTATTGACGAAGTTTTTATTCCTACGGAGACCGTAGTTGAAACTCAGAAAGGTGGAAGGAAGAGAACTTCTGTCAGAAAATTCTTTCCCGGCTATATCATGATTAAAATGGACCTTAACAAGGAAACTCTGGATTTTGTAAGGGAAATACCAAAAGTCATAAGTTTCGTGGGAGGCCGCCCGGTTGATGGAAAGATAAACCTTGATTCCATACCCGAAGTTGGCGAGGAAAAAGTTAACGAGATAAAGACGAGGGCGAAAGAGGGCACGCTTAAACCCAAGCCGAGTGTCGCTTTTGAGAAAGGAGAAGCCGTAAGAGTTATAGAAGGGCCTTTTGCCAATTTCTCCGGAATTATAGAAGACGTAAAACCCGAAAAAGCCAGGGTACAGGTGTTGGTCAGCATCTTTGGCAGAACCACACCTATAGAACTTGATTTTAATCAGGTGGAGAAAATCTAGATGAAGAAAATAAGCGGTTACATAAAGTTGCTGATCGAAGCTGGAAAGGCATCTCCTTCGCCTCCGGTGGGTCCTGCGCTCGGACAAAGAGGCGTGAACATAATGGAATTCTGCAAGGCCTTTAATGCCCAGACATCTTCTTCCGAAGGGCTTCTTCCGGTTACGGTAACCGTTTATGCGGACAGGTCTTTCGATCTTCAAATAAAAACGCCCCCTACTTCTTACCTGCTGAAAAAAGCCGCGGGCGTGGAGAAAGGCTCAGGAACCACTCCGAGGACCAAAGCCGGCAAGATCACGGAAGAACAGGCAAGGGAAATAGCGCAAAGAAAGCTTGAAGACCTCAATACCGATGAAATTGATGCGGCCCTGATGGTTGTGCGCGGTACTGCGAGAAGCATGGGAATTGATATAGAAGGATAAAGTTTGGAGAGAAACTTCATGACCACCAGAGGAAAAAAATATATTGACGTAAGCGCTAAGGTAGATGCCTACAAAGAGTATACGGTTGATGAAGCCATGGAGCTTGTGTCGCAGGCTCACTACGCGAAATTTGACGAAACGGTGGATGTAGCCGTAAATCTCGGCATAGACCCCAGGCACGCGAACCAGCAGATCCGTTCCGCCATCGTGCTGCCTCACGGTCTCGGGAAAAAAATAACGGTTCTTGTGTTTGCGGTGGATGACAAGGCAGCTGAGGCAAAAGATGCCGGGGCCGATTACGTAGGTCTTGACGATATGGTGGAGAAGATTTCTAAGGAGAACTGGCTTGATTTCGACGTGGCCATAGCCACTCCCGACGTGATGGCTAAAGTTGGCAGACTTGGGAAAGTTCTGGGACCGAGAGGACTGATGCCGAGTCCCAAGGTAGGTACGGTGACTTCGGATGTTGCTAACGTCGTAAAAGAATCAAAGGCCGGTCGCGTTGAGATCAGAAATGACAAGAGTGGAGTTATACATGCTCCTGTTGGAAAAGTTTCTTTCGGAAAAGAGAACCTGAAAGAAAACTTCCTCGCTTTTATGAGCTTTCTGATCAAAGAGAAGCCAACCGCTTCCAAGGGTGTTTTTCTGAGGAAGATTTCGGTGTCGGCAACAATGGGTCCCGGTATCGGGGTGAGTGTGCCGGATATTAGAAACGAGCTTAAGAATATGGGAATCGCAGCGTGAACATAACGCGAAACTAGATACGAGAAGAGAAAAACTATGCTCAGCAAAACCGAAAAGCAGAAAATAATTGACGACTTGTCATCCAGATTTCATTCCACACCCTCGGTGTTCGTTGTTGAATATCAAGGACTTAAAGTAAAGGAGATAGATGCCCTGAGAAGAAAACTCAGGCAGACCAACACGGAACTTAGGGTTGTGAAGAACACTCTTTTGGAAAAAGCTTCGCTCGGGACGGACATAGAGAAAATGAAGGATCTTTTCTCAGGTCCAACCGCAGTCGCTATTTGTGACGGTGAGTCTTCCGCGGCGGCGAAAGTTTTTATTGATTACGGCAAGGATTTCCCGGAAATCAGGATAAAGGGCGGGATATTCGAAGGAGAAGTAGTTGACGTATCCAGAATAGAGCGGATAGCGAAGCTTCCGTCAAGACAGGAACTTATATCCGAGTTTGCGGGCCTGCTTAGTGCTCCGATGGGTAACCTCGTGGGAGTCTTGGAACAGGCGCGCTCAAATATTGTCAATGTGCTTGAAGGTTTAAAAGAAAAAAAGACTGACTAAAAAGTTGTAGAACTGTTTACCAAGGAGGAATAAAACAGATGCCCGATATTAGCAGAACAGACGTTGTCACCTATCTTGAACAAGCCAGCATGCTTGAGATATCCGAACTGATAGAAGAGATAAAAGACAAGTTCGGTGTTCAGGCTGCCGCGCCTCAGGTTGCTGTTGCCGCTGTTGCCGGTGCCGAAGCCGCTCCTGCGGCCGAAGAGAAAACTGAGTTTAATGTAATTCTCAGCTCTTTCGGAGACAAGAAAATACAGGTTATAAAGGCGGTAAGGGAGATTGCAGGTCTTGGACTCAAAGAATCCAAGGAACTTGTAGAGGGAGTGCCCAAGCCTGTAAAAGAGGGAGTGAGCAAAGATGAGGCCGAAGAGATCAAGAAAAAGCTTGAAGACGCTGGGGCGACAGTTGAAGTTAACTGACAATAATTTTTTCCGGTTATTTTCACTTAAATTAAAAAACGAGGGGGTACGCGTTGAGCATAGAGAATATAGAGTCTCAGGAGTTAAGGAAAGATTTTTCGAAGATCCCCCAGGTTTTGGATATTCCCCACCTGCTTGATGTACAGATAAAATCTTACGAAGATTTTTTACAGGCCGATGTTCCTCCGGATAAACGTTCGGACACCGGCCTTCACGGGGCCTTCAAGGCCGTTTTTCCTCTTGAGGATTATAATGGCAAGGCTTCTTTAGAGTATCTCCAATACCGGCTGGACGAACCTAAATATGACTTTGCCGAATGCAGGCTGAAGGGCTATACCTACACCGCTCCGCTTTACGTAACCTTCCGTCTTATAATATGGGACATTCCCGAGGGTGAAAAGGGACAAAAGGATACCGAGAGGCAGTTCCGCGACATCAAGGAGCAGGAGATATACTTCGGCGAAGTACAGCTCATGACCCCCAGCGGTTCTTTCATAGTAAACGGAACCGAAAGAGTCATAGTGAACCAGCTCCACAGATCTCCCGGGGTGTTTTTTGATCGGGATAAAACCAAGAGCCAGTTGTCGGGCAAGGAAGGATCATTTATAGCGAGAATCGTTCCCCAAAATGGCCGCTGGCTTGATTTTGAATATGATCTGAAGGATATGCTCCATGTGCGGATAGACAGAAAGAAAAAATTCCACGTCACCGTCCTTCTCAAGGCAATGGGTTACGATGACCAGCAGATAATGGGCTTTTTCTATCCCGTTGAGACTTTCCACATAGAACCGAAAGAAGTTCGAAAGGAAATAAACGCGGAGGTTTTTAATTCGGGGCCGGATGGTTTTAAAAAAGAGATAACCACTGAGATAATTTCCTATCAGAAGGCGACTAAGGATATAGACCACCTGGAGACGGGAGAACTTATAGGGAGAAAAGGAAGGAGACTGAAGAATCTTCTTCCCAGATTTGAAGAAGCCGGCATGACCTCCATACCGGTCTTGGAGGAAGAGATAATTGAAAAACCCTCGGCTGAGACCGTTTCGGACCCTGAAACGGGAGAAGTGATACTCGCTTTCAATGAGGAAATAACAGAAGAAAAACTCGAGGAACTACGCAGGATCGGCAGGAAAACCCTTAGGGTTTACTATATAGACAAAACCATGTTCGTAACTTCCCTTAGGACCACTCTTCTCTCCGACAAGGTGGATTCATGCGAGGAAGCCGTAACAGAGATTTACAAGAAATTCAGGCCGACCGATCCTCCCTCAGATGAAGTCGCGCGAACTTTTTTTGAAAACATGTTCTTTACCCCTGAGGCTTACAGGCTCTCGAAAGTGGGTCGAATCAAGATCGACTACAAGCTGAAAAGAAAAGATGTGCGCGAAGAGGATCTTACCGATGCCAGCCTCACTTTGGATAGAGAAGACATTGTGCTGACCGTGAAGTACCTGCTTGATCTAAAAGGTGGCAGGGGATCCACTGATGACATAGACCATCTCGGGAATCGAAGGGTAAGAACAGTCGGGGAACTCATAGAGGACCGTTTTTATCACGGTCTTGAGAGACTCGCCAGATTCGTCAAGGAAAAAATGGGATACCAGACCATAGAGAACCTTATGCCTAACGAGGTGCTTGTCCCGAAAACGGTGACATCGGTTCTAAAAGAATTCTTCACCACAGGCCAGCTCTCCCAGTTTATGGACCAGACCAACCCTCTTTCGGAAATAACCCATAAAAGAAGGCTGAGCGCATTGGGTCCCGGTGGTCTTACCAGAGAAAGGGCGGGGTTTGAGGTCAGGGATGTTCACTCTTCGCACTATGGGAGAATATGCCCGATAGAAACTCCGGAAGGTCCTAATATAGGACTTATATCCAGCCTGAGTACTTACGCTAGGATAGATAAATCCGGGTTTATCCGGACGCCCTACAGGAAAGTGAAGGACGGGCGTGTTACAGGGGAAATAGTTTATATGAACGCGCTTATGGAAGAGGACTACGTTGTAGCTCAGGCAAACGCTCCTCTTGAAGAAGACGGGTCCTTCAAAATGCCTTTCGTTTCCGCCAGGGGGAATGGTGAGTTTATGATGGTTGAGAGGGAGAAGGTTGAGTTTATGGACGTATCCCCTTCGCAGCTTGTATCGGTTTCGGCTTCTCTTATTCCTTTTCTTGAGCATGATGATGCGAACAGGGCCCTTATGGGTTCCAATATGCAGCGCCAAGCCGTGCCGTTAATAAGAACTACTTCACCGCTTGTGGGGACAGGTTTTGAAAGCAAGGTGGCCAAGGACTCCGGGGTTACTGTTGTCGCCCGCAGGGATGGCGTGGTGGAATCTGTAGATGCGGTCAGGATTGTGGTCAAGTCTACAGAGAGGAGCAGGGAAGGAGGGGTTGATATTTACAACCTGATAAAATTCCACCGCTCAAACCAGAGTTCCTGCTGGAATCAAAGTCCCATAGTTCGCCAGGGACAACGGGTTAAGAAGGGACAGGTGATAGCCGACGGGTGTTCAACGGACCGCGGCGAACTTGCACTCGGACAGAACATGGTTGTCGCTTTTATGCCATGGGGCGGATACAACTTTGAGGATGCCATTTTGATATCCGAGAGGGTCGTCAAGGACGATGCGTTTACTTCAATCCATGTTGAGGAGTTTGAGTGTACTGCGAGGGAAACCAAGCTCGGAAGGGAAGATATAACCAGAGATATACCGAACGTGTCCGAAGAGTCACTGAGGAATTTGGATGAGAGCGGAATAATAATGATCGGCGCCGAGGTCGAGCCTGGGGATATACTGGTCGGGAAAATTTCTCCCAAAGCCGAAACCCAGCTTTCCCCTGAAGAAAGACTCTTAAGAGCGATTTTCGGAGACAAGGCGGGGGACGTGAAAGATTCTTCTTTAAGAGTGTCTTCCGGGGTACACGGTACGGTGATAGATGTTGAAACTCTCGTGTCCCGCTCTGTGGACAAAGATGACAGAAGCAAGTTTATCGAGAGCTACGAGATCTCGAAATTAAAACTGGATAAGGAAAACGAGGTAGCCATTCTAAGAAGTGATGCGGTTGACAGGGTAAAGCATATTGTTCTCGGCAAAACCTCGCTTTCCAAGATTACGGTTAACAGAAAGACGGTTCTTAAAAGCGGGCAGGAAATAACCGAGGAGATTCTCGACGCTATCCCCTTGGAGAAGCTCGTCGATATCAGGATTAAGGGCCTTCCCGAAGCGCAGGAAGAACTGACCGGAATAGTCGAGAAGATTCTCAAACGCATTGAGTACGTGAGCGTTGCCTATGAACAGCGCATGGAAAAGCTCAAAAAGCCTGATGAGCTGCCTCCCGGGGTTCTGAGGGTGGTTAAGGTCCGCATCGCGGTCAAAAGAAAGCTTCAGGTCGGTGACAAAATGGCGGGACGGCACGGAAACAAAGGCGTTGTATCAAAAATACTCCCGCAGGAAGATATGCCTTATCTCTCTGACGGGAGACCGGTTGACATGGTGCTTAACCCGCTTGGTGTGCCTTCTAGGATGAATGTCGGGCAGATACTGGAAACCCATCTGGGATGGGGCGGCAGAGAGCTTGGAAGACAGCTGAACGAATATATTGAGGCAGAGTTCGGCACGGAACCCCTAAGAGAAAAGCTTCTGGACATATACTCGGGCTCTTCACAGATGAGCAAACTCATTGAGTCGTCCAAAGGAGACGATCTCGTTGAATTGGTAAAAGAGCTTAAAGAGGGAGTTCCGATGAAATCTTCGGTTTTCGATGGAGCCCACGAGGCTGAAATCACGCGGATACAGCAGCTTGCCGGAATTGACGAAGACGGAAAAACCATCCTTTTTGACGGTCAGACCGGAGAGCCTTTCGATCAGAAAGTATGCGTAGGGATAATGTACATGTTAAAGCTCCATCATCTTGTGGAAGAAAAAATTCATGCCAGAGCAATAGGGCCTTATTCACTTGTAACTCAGCAGCCCCTTGGAGGGAAGGCGCACTTTGGCGGACAGAGACTCGGAGAAATGGAAGTTTGGGCGCTTGAAGCCTACGGAGCTGCTTATACGCTTCAGGAATTCGTTACCATAAAGTCAGACGATGTAGCAGGAAGAACCAGAATATTCGACTCGATCGTAAGGGGTGATATGAACTTTGAACCAGGTCTCCCTGAATCTTTCAAAGTGTTGCGCAAAGAACTGCAGGCGCTTGGACTTGATGTTGATCTTATTGAGAAGGAAGCGGAGATTGAATCGCTTCCCAAATATTGATTTGGAGGGAACCACACCATGGATATAGACACGCTTTTTGAAAAGCCGAAAAACCCTTCTGATTATTCGAGCATAAAGATTTCCATAGCTTCTCCGGAAAAAATCAGGTCATGGTCAAGCGGTGAGATAAAGAAACCGGAGACCATAAACTACAGGACGTTCAAACCGGAGAGAAACGGTCTTTTCTGCGCCAAGATATTCGGGCCCGTAAAAGATTACGAATGCACCTGTGGAAAATACAAAAGACTTAAGCACAGGGGGATAACGTGCGAGAAATGCGGCGTGGAAGTGATTTCCTCCAAGGTGAGGAGAGAGAGAATGGGCCATATTGAACTGGCTTCTCCTGTCGCTCACATATGGCTTCTCCGAAGCATTCCCAGCAGAATAGGAATGCTTCTTGATATGACTTTGAAGGACTTGGAAAGGGTTCTTTACTTTGAGGCTTACATAGTTATGGATCCGGGGGGTTCCGATCTCAAGTTCGCTCAGGTGATAACCGAAGATGAGTGCCGGGATAAACGGGAGCAGTTTGGTTCCGAATTTGTCGTTGGCATGGGAGCCGAGTCAGTGCGGGAAATGCTCAAAACAATAGATCTAAACGAGCTCTCCCAGGAACTCAGGGTGAGCATGAAAGAAACCAAGTCTCCGATCAAAAAAGCCCGTATCGCAAAAAGGCTGAGAATATGCGAGGCGTTTCGCAAGTCCAAAAACCGCCCCGAATGGATGATTCTGACCACTATTCCCGTTCTGCCGCCTGATCTGAGGCCTCTTGTTCCTCTTGATGGAGGGCGATTTGCTGCCTCGGACCTCAACGATCTTTACAGAAGAGTAATTAACAGAAATAACAGGCTGAAAAAGCTCCTCGAACTCGGCGCTCCCGACATAATAGTCAGGAATGAAAAGAGAATGCTGCAGGAGTCCGTTGACGCGCTTTTGGAAAACGGAAGAAGGGGAAGGCCCGTTCTGGGCCACAATCACAGGCCGCTTAAGAGTCTGAGCGATATAATCAAAGGTAAACAAGGTAGATTCAGACAGAACCTTCTTGGGAAAAGGGTCGATTACTCGGGTCGGTCAGTTATTACCGTGGGTCCTGACCTGCGTCTTCACCAGTGTGGAATACCCAAACAGATGGCGCTTGAACTTTTCAGGCCGTTTATCTACCAGAAACTTGAAAGATGGGGCGAAGCGGCAACGATAAAAATAGCGAAAAAGCTGCTTGATAGCGAAGCTCCAGTCGTATGGGACGCTCTTGACGAAGTGATCAAGGAGCACCCCGTGCTTCTTAACAGAGCTCCGACTCTTCACCGCCTGAGTATACAGGCTTTTGAGCCGGTACTCATCGAGGATAAGGCCATCCAGCTTCATCCGCTCGTTTGCCCGGCTTACAACGCGGATTTTGACGGTGACCAGATGGCGGTTCACGTTCCGCTCTCAATTGAGGCGCAGACTGAATGTCGCTCGCTTGTTATGTCAACAAACAATATTCTTTCCCCCGCGCATGGAAAGCCGATAATACTTCCTACCCAGGATATAGTTCTCGGGCTTTACTATCTGACCAGGGACACGGCGTCGGACAAGAACGCTAATTCGGGACGTATTCTTTCGGTGCGCGAGGTGGTTTTTGCCTATGAACTTGGAAGAATTGGTTTGCATGATGGCGTAACCGTCAAGATAGACGGCGCAAGACATGCCACGACCGTCGGGAGAGTCTTGATGTACGAGGTTATCCCCGAAGGCGTTCCCTTTGAGCTTGTCAACAAGCCGATGACAAAAAGAGCAATAGAAGCGCTTGTGGATGAGTGTTTCAGGAAAACCGGTGGTAAAAGCACGGTGTTGCTGGCCGACAGTCTTAGGACTCTCGGATTTAAGTATTCCACTAAATCCGGAGCTTCCATTTCGATAACGGACATGATTATTCCCGAATCGAAAAAAGACCTTCTGGAGGAAGCCAGGGCGGAAGTTCTGAAAGTTCAGAACCAGTATTCTCAGGGACTGATAACCGATGGAGAGAGATATAACAAAGTGATAGATATCTGGGCAAAAACAAGCGATGACGTTGCCCAGGCGATGATGAAAAAGATTTCTTCCGAGGAAGTTCAGACGGGCAAGAAGACCAGCATTGCCGGGCCGAGTTCAAACCCCATATACATGATGATTGATTCAGGGGCGAGGGGAAGCCAGACCCAGGTAAGGCAGCTTGCAGGGATGAGGGGGCTTATGGCGAAACCATCGGGAGAAATCATAGAGACTCCTATTACCTCTAATTTCCGCGAAGGCCTATCGGTGCTGCAGTACTTTATCTCTACCCACGGTGCGAGGAAGGGACTTGCAGACACGGCGCTTAAAACGGCAAACGCCGGTTACTTGACTCGAAGGCTGATTGATGCTGCCCAGGACGTTATGATTACCGAACTTGACTGCGGCACCATAGAGGGAATCCCGGTAAGCGATCTGGTGGAAGGCGGAGAGATAATTGAAAAAGTAGGGGAGAGAGTACTTGGAAGGGTAGCGCTTGAAGATATAGAGGATCCCAAGACTGAGGAAGTAATTGTTCACGCAAACGAGGAAGTGGACGAGACTGCGGTCGAGAAGATAGACGAAGCGGGCATAAGCGAAATAAATATCCGCTCCGTTCTTACCTGCGAGACCCGACACGGCGTCTGCAGGCTCTGCTACGGAAGGAACCTCTCCACCGGAAAGCTTGTAAACATGGGAGAGGCTATAGGCATTGTAGCCGCCCAGTCAATCGGGGAACCCGGCACTCAGCTTACCATGAGAACCTTCCATATAGGTGGTGCTGCGAGCCAGAGAGCGGCCGAAAGCACTCTTGAGAGCCAGCACGAGGGAATAGTCAGGTTTAAGAACATAAAAGCTGTTAAGGGGCGCGATAACAAATTGGTGGTTATCAGCAGAAGCGGTGTGCTCTCAATTGAGGACAGCAAGGGGTATGAAAGAGAGAAATGTCCTGTTGTTCTTGGAGCCAGGCTTAACGTAAAAGAAGGGGACAAGGTAAAGAAAGGAAAAGTGCTCGCGGAATGGGATCCTTACACGAATCCTATAATTTCGGAGGCTGCGGGTGCTGTAAGGTTCAGAGACCTTGAAACTGGAGTCACTTACAAAGAACAAGTGGATGAAGTCACGGGTGTTTTCAAAAGGGTTGTGGTTGAAACCAAGAACCTGGAGATGCATCCTACGCTTGATGTCGAGGTGAGAACCGAAGACAAATCCAAGAAAGTGGAAAAAGTACCCTATTCGCTTCCCGTAGGCGCCATAATAGAAGTCGCTGACAAGGATGATATAGAGGCGGGAGACGTGCTTGCGAAAATTCCGAGAGCGACATCAAAGACAAAAGACATCACTGGAGGACTTCCAAGGGTTGCCGAACTTTTTGAAGCCAGGGTGCCCAAGGATCCGGCGGTTGTAAGCGAGATCGACGGAACCATCTCCTACGGAAAGGATGTAAAGGGGAAAAAGAGGGTTGTGGTAACTCCGGAAATGGGAGAGCCCAAGGAATATACGGTTCCCAGGGGAAAACACATATTGGTCAGGGAAGGGGAGTTTGTGTCTTCAGGCGACCAGCTTGTTGACGGTGCGGTCAATCCTCACGACATCCTGAATATCATGGGAGATAAGGCCCTTGCCAACTATATGGTTAACGAAATTCAGGAAGTTTATAGACTCCAGGGCGTAAAGATTAACGACAAGCATATAGAGGTTATAGTCAAGCAGATGCTCAAAAGGGTAAAAATAAAAGACCCGGGAGATACCACTATGCTTGTTGGCGAGGCTATAGAGAAAACCATCTTCTTTGAGGAAAACGAAAACATTGTTAAAGAGGGTGGAAGCCCTGCGGCGGCTGAACCGCTTCTTCTGGGTATAACCCGTGCCTCATTGAGTACGCGCAGTTGGCTTTCCGCTGCCTCTTTTCAGGAGACCACAAGGGTTCTTACGGAGGCCTCATGCGAGGGCAGAGAGGATGATCTCAGGGGACTTAAGGAAAACGTCATTGTGGGCAGGCTGATTCCGGCTGGTACTGGCCTTCCCATGTACAGAGACATAAATATAGAAACCGAAGCGCCGGAAATACCCGTACCCGTACCGGAAATCGAAGAAAAGAGCGAAGACGTGGTGCTAGAAGGCTGATATTTCCCCTGCGGTCTGTTTCTTTCTTTTGATCAGCCATGGAAAAAAGCTACGACCCTGCTGAGGTTGAAGGGAGAATTTATGATTTCTGGATCTCCTCAGGACTTCACCAATCCGAAATAACAGACTCGGCAAAGGTTTTCTCAATTGTCATCCCCCCTCCCAATGTAACGGGATCGTTGCATATAGGCCACGCTCTTAACAGTACCATCCAGGACATCCTGATCAGGTACAAGAGAATGAAGGACTTTGACGTTCTCTGGGTTCCTGGCACGGACCACGCTGGTATTGCCACTCAGATGATGGTTGAAAAGGATCTGGCTTCTGAGGGACTCACGAAAAACGATCTGGGCAGGGATAAATTCCTTGAGCGAATCTGGCAGTGGAAGGAAACCTCCGGCAGCCGCATTACCGAACAGCTCAAAAGACTCGGAGCCCTGCCGGACTGGGAGATGGAGCGTTTTACCCTTGATGAGGGCCTTTCAGAAGCCGTAAGGAAGGTCTTTGTCGATCTTTACTCGCAAGGACTTATTTACAAAGATAAAAGGCTTGTTAACTGGGACCCCGAGCTTCGTACCGCCATATCGGATCTGGAAGTGGAACAGAGGGAGACTCAGGGAAACTACTGGCATATCAGGTATCCGATAGAGGGAGACGACGGTTTATCGATTACGGTGGCCACAACGCGCCCCGAGACCATGCTCGGAGACACCGCAGTCGCGGTGCATCCCAATGATCCAAGATATTCTGCTTTGGTGGGAAGAAATGCGGTTTTGCCCCTTGTGGGGAGAAAGATTCCCGTAATAGTGGATGAGTACAGCGATCCCGAAAAAGGCACCGGGGCGGTCAAGATAACTCCGGGACATGATTTTAACGACTTTGAGGTCGGAAAACGAAATGATCTTGATATCATAAACATTCTTGATGAACGTGGATATGTAGAAGGTGACGTTCCCGAAAAGTATTCCGGGCTTGAGAGGTTTGAAGCAAGAAAAGCGGTAATCGAGGATCTTGAGGATGGGGGGTTCCTGGTAAAAGTCGAGCAAACTGTTCATACGGTCCCCTATGGTGACCGCTCGGGAGCGATTGTTGAGCCTTGGCTGACTGACCAGTGGTATGTAAATGCCGTGGAGCTTGCTGTCCAAGCCACTTCGTGTGTGGAACGGGGCGATATACGTTTTCATCCCAAATTCTGGGAAAGCACTTATTTTGAATGGATGAAAAACATAGAGCCTTGGTGTATTTCAAGACAGCTTTGGTGGGGTCACCGTATACCTGCGTGGTACGGGCCTGACGGGGAAATTTTCGTCGCCACCAATGAGCATGAGGCCATAGCTTGCGCGGAGAAACATTACGGAGAAGAGGTAACGCTCGTTAGGGACCCGGACGTTCTGGATACATGGTTTTCTTCCGGACTCTGGCCTTTTTCCACACTCGGGTGGCCGCAGGACACCGAAGAACTCGGGCATTACTATCCGACATCGTGTCTGGTCACAGGCTTTGACATTATTTTCTTCTGGGTAGCGAGAATGATAATGCTGGGACTCAAGTTCATGGGTGATGTGCCCTTTAAAGATGTTTACGTGCATGGACTTATAAGGGACGCAAAAGGCCGCAAGATGAGCAAGACAACAGGCAACGTAATTGATCCTATCGATGTGATTGAAAAATACGGTGCCGATGCGCTTCGTTTTTCCCTCGCAGCTCTTGCGGCTCAGGGAAGGGATATAAAACTCACTTTTCCTGTTATTGAAGGATACAGAAACTTCATGAACAAGATATGGAACGCGACCAGGTTTGTGTTCATGAACCTTGAGCCGGGGCTGGTTTACGACTCCGATGTCGACAATTCTCACTTAAGCGTTCCCGACCGGTGGATTCTTACTAGGCTGAATGTCACGCTGGGAGAGGTTGAAGGGTTCATTGAAAACTACGAATTCGACAAGGCTTCGCAGGCGCTTTATCACTTCATTTGGGATGATTACTGTGACTGGTATCTTGAAATATCCAAGTTTTCGCTTTATGGAGAAGATGACGAGTCAAAGAAAACCACTCTTAACGTGCTCGTGCGGGTTCTGCTCCGTTCTCTTCGAGCGCTCCATCCTTTTGCGCCCTACATTACGGAGGAAATTTTCAGAATATTCGGAGAAAAGGGAATTAATCTTCCCGAGAGCGAGGGTCTTAGCTCAAAAAGCATTCTCGACGCGCAATATCCGACGCCAAGCGGTGCCGAGATGTTCAAAGACGAATCCGAGCAGGTGGAACTTATAAAAGGCGTTGTCACAGGAATAAGAAACTTGCGGGCCACCATGGGAGTTCATCCCTCAGAAAAGGTGCTGGTTCATCTTAATTCTGAGAATGATGAAGTGGAGAACATTTTAAGGGGAAACCTTGAGATTATCCTCGGTATGGCTTCTCTCGGCGATTGCATTGTCTGCGGCGAAGATTCTCCCGGCAAGGCGGTCTCGGAAATTGTCTCAGGAGTAGAAATAGTTATGCCGGTTGAGAATCTGCTTGATCTTGAAAAGGAAATCTCGAGATTGAGCAAGGACTTGGCGAAAGTCTCACAGGACCTTAAAAAAACTGAAAGCAAGCTTGCGAACAGGGATTTTATTGATCGCGCTCCCGAAGATGTCGTGGAGAAGGAAAAGGGAAAGCTGGAAGAGTTTCAAAACCACAAGAAAAAGCTTGAAGAGATTCTAAAAAAGCTTTCGGTTGTATAACCCGGACCGCTGTCTCAATACTGCACTATAAACTCAGAAAAGATCCATCTGTTGATGCGATACTTTTTCATCCGTTATTTCCACCGGATAATTACCATCAAAACAAGCAAAGCAATAGTTTGCCTTTCCGTTAGGAGATTTGTCGCCGTTGGTAACGGCTTTTGTTATTCCTTCCTTGCTTAGGTATCCCAGAGAATCAGAGGTTATGTAGTCTTTTATTTTCTCCACTTCGAGCGAATGCGCTATGAGTTCTTCTTTGAGAGGAGTATCTATGCCGTAGTAGCATGAGAACTTCATTGGGGGAGAGCTTATTCTCATGTGAATTTCCTTGGCTCCGGCATCACGTATCATCTTGACGATTTTTCTGCTGGTTGTACCCCTTACTATGGAATCATCGACCACCACCACTTTTTTCCCGTTTATAACCTCTTTTATCACACTGAGCTTCAGCTTTACCCCGAAGTTTCTTATTGACTGCTGAGGCTGAATAAAAGTTCTTCCGATGTAGTGGCTTCGCAGAAATCCGGTTTCGAAGGGAATCCCCAGCTGCTCGGCGTATCCCATGGCTGCCGGCATTCCCGAATCGGGCACCGCAACAACGATGTCCGCGTCTGCCGGAGATTCAATCGCAAGTTGCCTGCCCATGCTTTTTCTCATCTGATAAATGTTTCTTCCTTGGACAAACGAGTCAGGTCTCGAGAAATATATATTCTCAAATACGCAGTATTTGTGTTGTTTTTTCGGAAGCGGCTTGAATGATCTGATTCCGCTTTCATTTATGAACACTATTTCCCCGGGTTCTATTTCTCTTATGTAGTCGGCTCCTATGAGTTCAAAAGCACATGTTTCGGAGGCCACAGTGTAGGAATTATCGATTTTTCCCAGAACGAGGGGCCTGAATCCATGGGGGTCACGTGCAGCCACCAGACCTTTGGGTGTCAGAAATACGAGGGAATATGCACCCCTGCACTCTGTAAGGGCTTCAATGGTTCTTTTGAGGAAGGTTTTTTCTTTTGATCTTGCTATGAGGTGTACGATCACCTCGGTATCTGTTGTTGACTGGAATATGGAACCTTCTTTCTCAAGCTTGTGTCTTAGCACCCTTGCATTTGTAAGATTGCCGTTGTGCGCAACTGCGAGTTCTCCCTTTTCGTAATTCATCATCAGGGGCTGGGTATTTTTACTGTTGCTTGAGCCTGTTGTGGAGTATCTGACATGGCCGATTGCGGTAGTGCCTTTGAGCTTTGATATGGATTCTTCGTCAAAAACTTCTGTTACAAGCCCCATTTCCCGGTGGGAGTAAAGCTTTTCACCGTCAGTTGACACTATACCGGCACTTTCCTGCCCTCTATGCTGAAGAGAGTAGAGGCCAAGATAGGTAAAGTTGGCGGCGGCGGGATGATCATATATCCCGAAAACTCCACACTCTTCGCGTAGTTTCGCCATTTTTACCCCTCTGTAACTGAAAGGCTTTTCTGAAAGCCAATAGCCCATGAGTCATGAACTGCCGAGATTTTCATGTCAATTGAATCTTGAACACAGAATCTGTCGTCATTGACGACCACGCCCGCACGCAGCACCGGAACACCGTAACCGCTTGCTATCTCTTCTATTTTTTCCCAGTCGTTCTCGCTTATACTTGCTATTACTCTGGATTGGGTTTCGGAGAAAAGAAACAGATCGCTTCTAAGAGAGTTTTCATTTATGTCGGGCGCTTTTACCAAGACCCCCCTTGTGCCGTCTGGACTAAAACAACATTCCGCGAGCGCTACAGCAAAGCCGCCCTCAGATATATCATGCGCCGATTTAATTATACTTTGAGAAGTACACGCAATCAACATCTCGGCAAGTCTTTTTTCCCTGGCAAGATCAATCGAAGGCGGTTCCCCATCAATTATGCCATGTTCAGTCTTCAGATATTCGCTTCCTCCTATATCTTCTTCTATCGCTCCCCCTAGCAATATCACCAGATCTCCGGGGTCTTTGAACCAAGGAGTGAGGATTCTGGCCGTATCTTCTATGAGACCTACCATTGCCACAGTCGGGGTGGGGAATATGGCAATACCTTCGGTTTCGTTGTAAAGACTGACATTGCCGCTTACCACAGGCGTGTTAAACATTTCTGCAGCTTCCGACATGCCTTCAACGCTTTCTGAGAACTGCCACATTATCTCGGGATTTTCAGGGTTTCCGAAGTTAAGACAATCAGTGATTGCGAGAGGAGAAGCACCACAGCAGGCTAGGTTTCTGACACTTTCTCCAACAGCTATTTTACTTCCTTCACGAGGGTTTAAGTAGCAATATCTAGAATTCACATTAGATGTCATCGCAATTCCTTTCTTCGTTCCCTTGAGCCTTATTATCGCGCAGTCCGCTCCTGGTGCCAAAACCGTGTCGGTCCTTACCATGTGGTCATACTGCTCGTATACCCATCTCTTGCTCGAAATAGTCGGAGAAGACAGAATCTCAAGAAAAACTCTCTGAAGATCGTTGGGTTCGGGAAGATTCTCCGGATTCAGTTTCTTTGTTTTTTCTAGGTAAGCGGGCTTTTTTATCGGTCTTTTGTAAATCGGTGCGGCTGAAGTTATAAGACTCACGGGCAGGTCCGCAACTGTGGTCCCTTCTTCCACAACGGTCAGTTTCCCCGAATCGGTTACCTTGCCGATGACCGAAAAATCAAGGTTCCATTTCCTGAAGATCTTCCGGGCCGTATCTTCTTTGCCTTTTTCTAAAACCACGAGCATTCTTTCCTGCGACTCGGAAAGCAAGACTTCATAGGGGGTCATGTTTTCTTCTCGCCTGGGAACTCTCTCAATTTCAATCTTAAGTCCGGTTCCTGCACGGTCGGCCATTTCTGTTGAAGAAGAGGTAAGTCCGGCGGCTCCCATGTCCTGTATCCCGACAACACAGTCCGTTTTGAACAGTTCCAGACAAGCTTCAAGGAGAAGCTTTTCCGTGAATGGATCTCCCACCTGCACCGCGGGCCTTTTTTCCTCTGTTTCCTCGGTAAAGGTGTCAGATGCCATGATGGCTCCCTGTATTCCGTCTCTTCCGGTTTTCGACCCGACGTATATTACGGGGTTACCCTTGCCCGAAGCGTATCCGCGGAAAAGATTATCTTTTCTTGTCACTCCGAGAGCGAAGGCATTTACAAGAGGATTTCCATTGTAGCAGTCATCAAAATATATATCTCCTCCTATTGTGGGGATTCCCATGCAGTTTCCATAACCCGCTATTCCCGATACCACTCCTTCGACAAGGAATTTTGTTTTCTGGAGATCTGGATTTCCAAACCGCAGGGAGTTTAGAAGCGCCACAGGCCTTGCTCCCATGGTGAATATATCCCGGAGTATTCCCCCGACCCCCGTTGCGGCACCCTGATAGGGCTCTATGAAGGAGGGGTGATTATGGCTTTCCATTTTAAAAACAACGCAGTGGCCATCCCCTATATCTACCACTCCGGCGTTTTCTCCGGGACCCTGTATTACCTGTTTTCCTGTTGTGGGGAATTTTCGAAGGTGCACCTTGGAACTTTTGTAGGAGCAGTGTTCAGACCACATGGCTCCGAGGACTCCGATCTCGGTTGAGTTCGGTTCTCTTCCCAGGGTTTCGACTATCTTTTCGTACTCTCTCTCGGTGAGTCCATGATCAACTGCAAACTGGAGAGATGCCTTGCTTCTCATTTGTCCTCCGGGGGCTGGATGAACTTTGTTGCCCTGGATATATCCATGTCTCTGAAAAGGTATCTTTTTACTTTTCTTGTGGTTGTTTTCGGCAGTTCCTCTCTGGCAACCGCGAAATGGCTGATTCTTTTGTGGGGTTCAAGCCGACGGTTGAGCTCAGTTATCTGGCCTTTAAGGATGTCCCAGATTCTCTCATCGTCTCCGTGTTGCGGGGACTGCCCGAGTCTTTTGGAAATTCCCTCCGCCTCTGGAAATATAACGGCCTGTATCCTTTCATCATCCGGGCTGAATACAATCGCTTCTTCGACCGTCTCAAGCGGGGTGAGCTTCTCCTCGATTTCCTCGGGAGAGATATTCTTTCCTCCCTTAGTTACGATAACCGATTTTTTCCTCCCCGTGATGTAGAGATAGCCTTCGTGGTCAAAATAACCCAGGTCGCCGGTCCTGAGCCAGTCATCTGAGAGGATTTCTCTTGTTGCGGTGGGATTTTTGTAGTAGCCGTCCATTACATTTGGACTCCTGACGCATATCTCCCCGATTCCTTCGGAGTCTACATCTCTTATCTCGACCTCGCTGTTCTCAAGTATTAAGCCGCCGCTTGCGTTTTTCGGTCTGGAAAAAGGGTTTGCGGCTATAACCGCGGACGTTTCGCTCATTCCGTATCCCTGGATGAGAGGGAATTCGTATTTCTCTAGTCCTTCGGAAGCTGATTCCGAAAGAGCGGCTCCGCCACTTACTATAAGCTTAAGACGGTCAAGACCCAGGCGTTTTTTCGCCATTCTCCCGAAAAACCTAGAGGGCAGGGCTCTTGTGAGAAAATTCTTTGCTTTACCCTGTTCGATTCTAAGAAGCAGTCTCTCGAGTATCAAGGGGGTGTTAAGCCACACGGTTGGTTTCGCAATCTCAAGGTCAGAGAGCATTTCCCTCGGTTTTATGCTTCTTGAGAAAAACACATGCTGCCCGCAGTAAAAGGACAGCAGTATTCCGACTATTCTTTCATATACGTGGTGGATGGGCAGTATGGAAAAAGCCGTATCTTCGTCCGTTATGGGAAAAGCGCTGTAAAGCGCCTCCAGGCTTGACATTATGCTTCCGTGGGAGAGCATTACGCCCTTGGGATTTCCTGTGGTTCCCGAGGTAAAGACTATATCGGCTATGTCTTCTGGTTCTAGTTTTTCCGCGGCCACGGTTTTTTCGACGTCCGTCTGGCTCTCAAGAGCCTTGTCCATCGGTATTACGTGCTCGACCGCCCCGGTGTTACCCAGAGACTCTGCGAATCCCCCTGAGGCGATGAGAAACCTTGAATCTGAAAGCACAAGCACCTGTCTTATGTGCTCCGTCTTCGCTCTTGCGTCGAGGGGGACGGCTATGGCGCCTGCCCAGATTGCCGCGAAGTAGGAAATCGCCCACTGGGGGCTGTTTTCCCCTACTATGGCCACGTGCTCCCTTCTTTTGAGGCCTAGAGCCTTTAGGCGGTCTGAGAACTCGGTTAGGAGCGTGAAAGCTTCGCTGAAAGTAAGGGAACTTACGGACAGATCTTTTTTCCTTATAGAATAGGCGGTCTTGTCCGCGTAGAGAGAAGACTTTTTCTCTAACATTCGCTGTATGGTAGTTATCCGGTTTTTTCTTCTTATGGAGGGAAGCCTTTTCTCTGTGCGGGTAAATCTTTTCATCCGAACCCTGTATTCCTAGATTATTTTCTTTAGATCCTCTAGATCTTCTATGATGAATTTCGGTTCCGCCTGGATGAGCTGTTCTTTTCTTCTTACCCACACAGAATCAATTCCGCAGTCAGAAGGTCCCATTATGTCTGCCTCCGGATTGTCCCCTATGAAAATGGCGTCTGAGGGGTCCTCGCCGAGTCTGGCAAGAGCAAATTCGAATATTTTCCTGTGGGGTTTTCTCCAGCCTACTTCTTCTGATATCACTATATGTTCAAAGAAATCCACAATTCCGAATTTCACAAGAAGTTCTCGTGCCGTGGGAGCATGATCGAAGTTTGAGACAACTGAAAGCCTGTATCCTTTCTCCTTAAGGTAGAGGAGAACTTCCGTGTGATGTTCCGGGTATACCATGGCTCCGCATAGGCTTTCCATGTGTGAGCATACGAACTTCTCAAGCAAGCCGCCGTCTTCTTTTAAACCCGTTTTCTCCATGAACATCTCAAACCTTTTTCTGTTCGGATACTCCCTTAAATCCTTTTTCCTGAGTTCCAGAAGTTCTCTGTGGCTTTCAACAAAAGGTTCGTAGAAATCTGCAAATTCCATTTCACCCAGACTGCTTCGCATTTGTGTGAAAACATGCTGTGCGGTGGAGTTCCAGGTCTCTCCATTTAGCGTTATCTTCGGCAGGAGCGACGGTCTGAACATGACAAGCGTATCAAAAAGATCAAAAAGCACAGCCGAATATTTTTTCATCAGATTTTATACGAGGATTACCTAATCGATCTTTCAAATATGACTTCTATTATCTTGTCATGAAGTCCCAGCGGTTCTGTGACCCTGTAACTTACCTGTGGAAAATCTTGTGCTGCCTCCGCTACCATCCTGGGTATATCGGATTTTGAATGTCTTCCCGGCACGAGGAAGTACGGGTGGACCGTTATGTCGCTCGCACCGGCCGCGACGCATTTGCGAAAAGCATCTTCTATTGACGGTTCGCAAAGTTCCATGTGGCAGTGCTCGACCATGTCAAACGGTGAGCCGGGGTAAGTTTTTGCCTTATCAGCCACGTCCTCGAGAAGGGCGTTTGCCTCTCCTACCGTGCTTCCGTGGTCAACTAGGATTAGAGCTTTCATCGCTCAGTTTTTTTCCGAGTGAAGCTTTATTGTTTCAAGAACTATCTGCGCTGACCTGTGGAATTCATCGAGCAGAAGATATTCGTTTACGGTGTGGAGTTCGTACATTCCCGTTCCGAGGTTTACGCACTCGATTCCCTTTTCGTTTATGAAGTTTGCGTCGCATCCCCCGCCGCTTGTGTGAAGTTTTATGTCGTGGTCAAGGTTTGCGGCCGCTTTGAGTACGAGGTTCGTCACAGTCGCTTCAGGGGAAACGTTCATTACCGGGTACACCCGTTTTATATCGATTTCCGCCCGAGCGCCGAGCCGTTCTCCGTCCAAGAGAAGTTCCCTGCTTTTTGCCGCTTCTAAAAAGCAGTCGCGCATGTGCTGTATCTGTGCGTCAAGTTTTTCTTCATCGTGGCTTCGCGCCTCGGCACTTATTTCAACCAGACCGGGAACTATATTTGTCGCGGACCCTCCCTTTACTTTTCCTATGTTCGCAGTCGTCTCATGGTCTATTCTTCCGAGCTTCATTCTCGAGACAGCGTCGCTTAGGACCTCTACCGCGCTTATTCCGTTTTCAGGGCAGAGTCCCGAATGTGCTTCAACGCCGTGTATTTTTACATCCATAATATCGGAACAGGGACACCTGAGGACGAGTCTCTGCGGGGTGCTGCTGTCAAGGACTATCCCGTAAGAGCTTTTAAAGTTCGAAGCATCAAGGAACTTTGCCCCGAGAAGACCGACTTCCTCGCAGATGGTAAACGCGACTTCTATGTCCCCGCACGGAATATCGTTTTCCTTAAGGGCTCTGAGCACTTCGACTATTATGGATACGCCGCTTTTATCGTCGCTTCCCAGTATCGTCGTACCGTCACTTCTCATAACACCGTCTTTCACGCTTGGTTTTATTCCCTCTCCGGGGCTTACGGTGTCCATGTGAGAGCAGAGAAAGAAGGGCGGAACATCTTTCTTCGTTCCGGGAATTTTGACTATCAGGTTGCCAACGTCTCCCCCAACCTTGTCTCCCGCATCGTCGTAGAAACAGTCAGCCCCCAGATCCCTCATTTCTCCCTCGAGCTTTAGGGCGACATCCTTTTCTTTTCTTGAGGGACTGTCTATCCGTATGATGTCCATCAGGTGATGGGTCATTCTTTGTTCTTGGATCATGGGTGGTTTTCTCTTTTTAATTGGATTAAACGCTTAAATCATATTTGAAAAACCACGGTATTAAAAGATTAATTCTATGTTGTGAAAGATTTAGGACTGAATATTAAGTAAACTACCATGCAAATTTCTTTGAGGAAATTTGGATGGTTCAACGCCCAATTTCAAACCATGGAGTCAGTGGTTCATCGGACACCGAAACTGATGATGGTTCGCAAACTCCCCAGAGCGAAACCAGAATTTCTTTGCCCCCCTGTCTTTCTCTTGACCTTGAAATCGGAAGGCAAGACAATCGGATTCACGCCTTTGCGGCCGTGCGTTCGGACACCGACAAGTCCGTGACTTTTAGCAAAGGCAATTTACGGACTGAACTGCTTAAACTGGATGATTTTTCGGATGGGGTATCCTTTGTGCTCGGCCACAACCTGATCGCTTTTGACTTGCATTATCTGGCCGCCGCAAAACCCGACCTGCAACTGCTGAAATTACCTGCAGTAGATACTCTTTTGCTAAGTCCTCTGGCCTTTCCCAGTAATCCTTATCACAGTCTCGTAAAGAACTACAAGGATGCGGGATTAAAACGTGGGCAAAGAAACAACCCCGAGCTAGATGCCCGAATCACACTTAAACTTTTCAGTGACGAATTGAAGACCCTGCGAAAAGTTCCGCCGAACCTGCTTGCGGCGTGGCACTGGCTAACAACTGCGGGGGACAAGATGTCTGGTTTTGACATGTTTTTCTCCGATCTCAGGCACTCACGCCGTCCTTCAGACAAAGAGGCTCGCACGTCAATACGCAAGCGGCTGAAAGGCAATGCCTGCAGGACCCATGCCCGAGATGTCATAAAAGATGTTCACTGCTCCGGCTGGGCGTTTGCCTATGCCTTAGCGTGGCTTTCCGTGTCGGGGAGCAACTCTGTTATGCCACCTTGGGTGCGCCACCAGTTTCCAGAGGCTGGGAAGCTTGTTCGCTTGCTGCGCGATACCGCCTGTACGGATTCTGCCTGCGTATGGTGCCGGGAAAGACAGGATGCATGTAAGGAACTTGCCCGCTGGTTCGGTTTTTCCGATTTTCGCCCGGAACCGATAAGTGATAATGGCCGTCCCATGCAGCAAGCGATAGTTGAGACGGTCATGGCGAGGAAGCATGTTCTTGGTATTATGCCCACTGGTGCGGGCAAATCTCTTTGCTACCAGGTCCCGGCACTTTCGCGCTACTATAAGACCGGTGCTTTAACAGTTGTAATTTCCCCTCTGGTCGCACTCATGGCGGATCAGGTAGCGGGGCTTGCAGCCAAGGGAATCATTTCCTGCGTGACCATAAACGGGTTGCTGTCCATGCCCGAGCGTGCGGAAGCTCTTGACAAGGTAAGACTCGGGGATGCGAGCATACTCATCATTTCACCTGAGCAGCTTCGCAGCCGCTCCCTTCGGCGGGTACTTGATCAACGGGAGGTTGGCGCGTGGGTGCTTGACGAGGCACATTGTCTCTCAAAGTGGGGGCATGATTTCAGGCCCGATTACCGCTACGTGGGACGTTTCATCCGCCAAAAAGCGGGAGGGGAGCCGATACCGCCTGTGCTTTGCCTTACCGCGACCGCCAAGCCCGACGTTATGGAGGAAATCACGCTTTATTTCCAGGAAGAATTGGGAGTTGATCTCACTGTTTTTAACGGAGGAGCCGATCGCCCCAACCTGACGTTTGAGGTCTTGCCGACGAGTGAGTCGGAAAAATTCTCGCATATCTATCAGGTTATTGAAGATGCCTTGCCTGAGAATTCACCCGGGGATGTCATCGTGTATTGCGCAACGCGCAGACAAAGTGAAGAAGTGGCCGAGTTCCTTGCGAGCAAGGGGCTTGCGGCGGACCATTTTCATGCCGGATTGCCGCCGGAAACCAAGAAAAACGTGCAACAGAGCTTCATTGAAGGCAAGCTGCGCGTCATAGCAGCTACAAACGCGTTCGGCATGGGTATTGACAAGCCCGATGTACGCCTTGTGATACATTCGGATATGCCGAGCTCGCTTGAGAACTACCTGCAGGAGGCGGGCAGGGCAGGGAGGGATCAGAAACCCGCGCGTTGCGTGATGCTCTACGCTAAAGAAGATGTGGAGAGGCAGTTTGGAATGTCCGCGCGTTCGCGACTCACTCGCCGGGAGATCCACGGCATTCTGAGAGCCTTGCGCAGACTGGATCGGAAGAAGCGTCTGGGTGGCGAGGTCATAGCAACTGCCGGTGAAATACTGATTGAGGATGATGATAATGAGTTTATAAGAGACTCTGCTACCGACGATACCCGGGTACGGACCGCTATCTCCTGGCTTGAAGAAGCCGTACTGCTTTCCCGGGAAGAGAATCTGGTTAACGTGTTTCCCTCCTCCCTTCAAGTCGATTCGCTGAAAGAAGCTCTGGACAGGCTCGAAAAAAAGCCTGTTGAGGATGCCTATCGTCGTCAACTTATGTTAATTGTCGAGGCGATAATGGATGCAGACATGGATGAAGGCATTTCCACCGACCAGCTCATGTACGTATCGGGTCTTAGCGCTGAGGGAGTCAGTGCCGCTCTTTATAACCTTGAGCAGTTGGGCATAGCCAGCAATGACGTCATACTGACCGCCTTTGTGCATTCGGCTGTGGAACACTCGTCGTCTAAACGCTTTGAAGAAACGCAGGACCTTGAAGCTGCTCTTATCGGGTATATGCGAGAGATGGAACCGGATATTAAAAAGGGAGAAAAATTTACGCTGCTTTTACGAGTGACGGCGCAGAAACTTCGGGAACAAGGACTGGTAAACCCTTTGCCGCAGCGATTGCTGAGTCTTCTGCGCAGCATAGCTTATGATGGTCGGGGCGAAGGGGGCGATGCGGGAAGCCTGGGAGTACGAAACCGCGACGGGGACACGGTGGTGGTGACGCTTCGCCGGGAATGGTCCGCGCTTGAGGAAACCGCGAAGAGGCGTCGTGTCGCGGCGAACCTGCTGCTTGAACACCTACTTGCTTGCTTGCCGCGGGGGGCCCGTGGGACAGATCTTATGGTTGATACAACTCTTGGGAAACTGTTAAAAGCAATTACCTCTGATCCGGTTTTAAAGAGCCAAATCAAAGATCTCGTCAGATTACAGACCCGCGCATTGCTCTGGCTTCACGAACAGGAGGTAGTTCGTCTTAACAAGGGGCTTACGGTGTTCCGTACGGCCATGAACATCCATTTGAAAGATGAAAAACGGGGTTTCGCCAATGTTGATTTCGAACCACTCGCCGAGTACTACAGGGGGCGGATTCAGCAGATACATATAATGGCTGAGTTCGCGCGCAGAGGACTTGACTCCATCTCCGAGGCCCAGAGACTGGTCTTTGACTACTTTAACCTCAAGCAGGATGATTTCCTTAGCCGCTGGCTGCCTGACCGCCAAAGGGAGCTTTCCCGGGAAACCACTCCTGAATCATGGCGGGCAATAGTGGAGAGCCTGAACAGTCCGGCTCAGCAGCACATCGTCGCGGACAATCGGGAGCAAACGAACGTGCTCGTGCTTGCCGGTCCCGGTTCCGGTAAGACACGGGTGCTGGTGCATCGCATCGCCTATCTCCTGCGCGTCAGGCGGGAAAATCCCCGCAGCATCATGGCCCTAGCGTACAACCGCCACGCGGCTGCCGACATCCGCCGCCGCCTGAGGAATCTCGTCGGCAGTGACGCCTCAGGAGTAACAGTGCTTACGTGTCACGCTCTGGCCATGCGTCTGGTCGGCGCCAGCTTCGCCGAAACAGCCAAAAATCCGGATGACGAGTTTTTCAGGGAAATGCTTCACCAAGCCGTAGCCTTATTGCACGGGGAAGGAGCGCCGCCTGAACAATCGGATGAGCAGCGGGAACGCCTGCTTGCCGGTTTTCGCTGGATACTAGTTGATGAATACCAAGATATCGGCCCGGATGAGTATGAGTTGATATCGGCTTTGGCCGGGCGGACGCTAAATGAAGAGGAGGGCAAACTCACGTTGTTTGCTGTAGGCGATGATGATCAGAATATCTACGCTTTTAAAGGTGCTTCTGTGAAATTTATCCGTCGGTTTGAGGCGGATTACAAGTCCCGTCCTGCTTTTCTGATCGAGAACTACCGTTCTACCAGTCATATAATCTCGGCGGCAAATGCGGTGATCGAATCGGCGCGAGAACGCATGAAGGTTGATCATTCTATCCGTGTTAACCGTGCGCGTTCAAGGGATCCGCAGGGTGGTAAATGGGAGCGGCTGGATCCGGTAGCGCGGGGCAGGGTGCAGATTTTGCCCGCGGGCTGCGACACTGTCTCGCAGGCACAGACGGTAATGGCGGAATTTGCGCGCCTTCAAAGTCTTTCATCTGACTGGGACTGGTCCGGGTGCGCCGTAATAGCGCGCAAGTGGGAAGACCTGGATCCCGTGCGTTCTTTCTGCGAAGTTTACGGCATCCCGGTACAGATGGGGAATGAAGAGCCCCCAAGTTTCTGGCTCCTGAGGGAGATCCAAGCATTTGTCAAATGGGTGCGGGGACAGAAAAGCGGTATTGTTAGCGGTGGGGATCTTGGCGGCTGGTTCGATATGCAAATGCCCGGTTACTGGAACAATTTGCTGCGGGAAGCCATCGATGAATATGTGCTTGAAACCGGTGGTGCGGAAACGCCTTGGGTTCACTTCATTGAATGGCTTGCTGAATGGGGTCGCCAGATACGCCGCCGCCAGCGTGGACTACTGCTGCTGAGCGCACACAGCTCCAAAGGGCTTGAGTTTGATCATGTGGTTGTACTTGACGGCGATTGGAATCACACCGGAAGCAGTAATGACGTGGATGAGGAGCGCAGGTTGTACTACGTAGCCATGACACGCGCGAAAAAGACTCTGGCGCTTGCATGCCTTGAGAAGCCCAACCAACTGCAGGATGCGTTGATTGGTGATGCCTCGTTGATACTCCGCGAACCGGTCAAGCTGCCGGATGAATCCGCAGAGCTTAGGAATCGCTTTAGCAGGCTCAACCTTAGTGATGTAAATTTGGGCTTTGCGGGGTCTAAAGACGCCCGCCACTCTTTGCATCGTTCCATTTCCACACTGTCTCCCGAAGATCCGCTTAAAACGCGGGTTGTAAATGGACGCTGGGAATTGCTTGACCGGTCGGGGACGTTGGTAGGGCAGCTTGCCAAGAAATTTATACCCCCGGATGGAATGCGATGTGATTCCGCAACGGTTTTTGCCATCGTGACTTGGAGCCGGGATATTTCAGATCCTCAGTATCAGGACAGAATAATGTGCGATGAATGGGAAGTAGTAGTGCCGGAGTTGGTATTTAAACCTAAGCGGGAGGGTTTTTAGTTAGCTTGTATTCTTAAGAAAAACCCATGGAAGCACTTAACATCAATTAATTCTTTTTGTTTTACTAGGTGTTGGTAGTGTAGAATTATTTTCCTATTAAAATATCAATACTTTAGCCGTATTTTTAAATCTGGATTGAATGGAGAAAAAATGGAATTTCTTCTTATAAAACGTGATGTTGCCGACGTTGAGTCGGATTCAATTGTTTTTTTATGTTATGAAGGACAGAGGCTTCCTGCCTCTGCCAGGAAGATTGATCGTAAACTCGGAGGGTTCCTTTCAGACAAGGTGAAATTGTCTGATTTTAAGGGCGGTTTCGGGAAAACGGTTCTTGTCGATACTCCGGGTGATTTCAATACGAAAACGGTCGTTCTCCTTGGCCTTGGGAAAAAAGAAAATTTCGGGTCACTTGAAGCTTTTCGCGCCGCAAACATAGCGGTTGCAAGGACCGGTCAGCGTTCCCGCATAGTTTCGGTTGATTTTTCCAGCGTGGACAGAAGCTTTCTTAAAGTTTTTCTCGAGGGCATGGCCTGCGGTACATATGAATACGGAAAACTTAAATCCTCTGGAGGAAAGAAAAATCGCATAGAGAGGATATGTGTAGCGTCGAGAAAAATCTCGGCCGACTATTTCAGCACAGAAGCCGCACACGCCAGCGCCATTTCAAAGAGCGTGGCTTTTTCAAGGGACCTTGTGAATGATCCTCCTAATATTCTTACGCCCTCAGTTCTCGCAGAGCATGCGCTTTCGATTTCGGAAGGATCAGAACACCTCAGCTGCAGGGTTCTTGACAGGGAAGAGATAAGACAAATGGGAATGGGAGGTCTTTCCGCGGTTTCTTTTGGAAGCAGCGAACCCCCGAGGTTTATCCATCTTTCCTACTCACCTCCAGTAAAATCCCGCAAAAAAGTTGCTATTGTCGGTAAGGGGATAACTTTTGATTCTGGGGGGCTGTGCCTTAAGCCTGCGGACAGCATGAGAACGATGAAAATGGACATGTCCGGTGCCGCGGTCGTACTGGGTACAATGAAAGCGTTGGGAGAGCTAACTCCAAACATTAATGTTCACGGGATTGTCCCGGCCACCGAAAACATGACGGGCGCTTCTGCCTATAAACCGGACGATGTCGTGACGGCCCTTAACGGTAAGACGATAGAAATCATAAACACCGACGCGGAGGGCAGGGTGGCACTTTCCGATGCGCTGAGCTACGCGGTCCGCCTTGGAGTTTCCGAGATAGTGGATCTCGCAACGCTTACCGGAGCCTGTATAGTCGGACTCGGTCTTCACAACGCCGGGGTTATGGGTAATAACACGAATCTTGTGAAATCGGTTCTGAATTCGGCGAACGATGTCGGGGAAAAGATGTGGGAACTTCCCCTTGATGCAGAATTAAAAGAGGAAATAAGAAGTCGAGTAGCGGACGTTAAAAATGTCGGAAGCAGGTGGGGTGGGGCTATAACTGCGGCGCTTTTCCTCGAGAACTTTGTTTCCGAGGTCCCCTGGGTTCATATAGATATAGCGGGTCCTTCATACGTGGAGAAATCTTCTGACTGGTATCAGTACGGAGCGACGGGATTCGGCGTGAGAACCATAGTTAACTACCTTATGAAAAGGTAGTTTCTTTGCTGGCTGGCATTTGCTTGAAAGAGGAAAGACGGTCTGGGGGGCGTAATCAAGCCAGTGCTTGAACTCAGTAGCATTCACTCTCAAACAGAATCAGGTCCAATTGGTCAGCATACCGTGGACAGTTTCCTATATAGGTTAGCTGAGCAGCTCAGTTCCATTGTCGTTTCGCACCTTCAGGCAGCCTATCCGCGTAAATGGCATTAGCTGTGGAACCGATTCCTGATATTCCCGATAGGTAGGATACCTCTCAAGAGAAATCGACTCTACCAATCTTGAAGTAAGAATGAAAAGCAACGTTAATATAATGAAGCCGAGCCCAGACCAGTTCAACCACTGCCCCGTAGCCGCAACGCCAAAGAGATAGAACACCCACCACAGGCTTATATCGCAAAAATAATTCGGATGGCGACAAAAAGCAAAAAGGCCGGTCTTGATAAATGGTTGTGTAATTTCCTCGCCTGCCGCGATCTTCTGTTTCTTAGCCTGCTGAAACGCCCACACTTGCTCATCAGCGATGGTTTCACCAAAAAGGAACACCAGGAATAAAGTTGCAGATACTCCATCAATCCAAGTAAGCGACATATCGCGTCCTAACCATGCCAGATGCACTGGAGCAATAAACAACCAAATTATGAGCATCTGCCCGAACGCAATAAACAGGATGTTAATTACTTGAAACCTGAGTTCGCCAACTTTTTCGCGTACGATGCCCCATCGATAGTCTTCACCTCCTTTCCAAAAACCTCCTTTGCGCGCAAAGTTGAATGTGAGACGAACTCCCCAAAGCGATACGAGAATCAACATGAGATTTAAACGCGGCACATCAAAGTCAACACTTGCTGCAACGATAAGGCAATAGATGCTTGGACAAATTGACCACAACCGATCAACCCAAGAGTATTCGCGAGTTACCACGGACACTAGCCACGCCATCGCCGCCAAAATCAGACACAGGTCAAATACTGTGCCAAACGGTGTACCTGCGAGTGGATGGTTAAAAAAATTGATATTCAGCATACTTCCATTTTCCACCGGCTAACATATCCGTCATACGCTTCAGCATCAATGTCGCTCTGTTCAAATGTCGCAAATGAGTTTCTACAGTACCAACTTAAAAATTTGCACGTGCATTAAGTTCGCACAATACCCGCAAAGCTTGAACTTTCGATTAATTCATTGCTTTTTGTACTCAGAGATTTGCTATGCTAGCATATGTCTCTCAATCTTGAATGCACCGGAGAAGACCTATGTTAACTCTTTACGATGACCCGCTTTCCGGCAATGGCTATAAGGTTCGGTTGATCCTTCGACTCACCAGTAAAGCTTTTCGAGTAATCAATCTGGACATCTTGAATGGTGAGACCAGAACCCCCGAATTTCTGGTGATCAACCCGAATGGAAAGATTCCGACCTTGGTGTTTGAGGATGGTAGCGTGCTCTCAGAATCAAACGCAATCTTGTTCCACTGTGCCGAGGAAACCGACTATTTGCCGTCTGAGACCTTCAAACGAGCTCAGGTTCTGCAATGGTTGTTCTGGGAGCAATACAGCCATGAGCCAAACATCGCCACCTCGCGCTTTCTGCGTCAGCATCGTGAATTAACAGATGACGTGCTGGCTATTTTAGAAGCCAAGAAGGCGCCTAGTGAAGCTGCTCTGGCGCTTATGGAAAGACATCTGAGTTCTCATATCTTTCTAGTTGCCGAGAATTTCTCAATTGCTGATATTGCGCTCTATGCATACACTCACGTGGCTGAGGAAGGTGGCTTTGCCTTAAGCGGATATCCTGCAATCCGAGCTTGGATTAAACGCGTTGAGAATGTTCCTGGATTCATAGCCATGAGCGAGATAAATGATGAAATCCTTTGAAGAAGGATCGATTAGCAACCACAGGGAAGCGGTTTAGGGGATATAATCAAGCCAGTGCTTGAATTTCTCATCCTCTCCTTTTATTACGGCGAAATACCTTTTCTGTAATTTTTTCGTTATTTCTCCTGGCTTCCCGGAACCTATTTTCTTGCCGTCGACTTCCTTGATAGGCGTAACCTCAGCGGCGGTACCGGTGAAAAAGGCTTCATCCGCGATATAAAGCTCGTCTCTTGTGAAACGCTGCTCTTTTACCTCGATGCTTTCGTCCGCGGCGAGATCCAGAACGCACTTTCTGGTTATCCCTTCCAGTATGGAAGTTAAGGGGGGAGTTTTAAGAATTCCGTTTCTCACAATGAAAATGTTCTCCCCGCTTCCCTCGGCCACATAACCTTCTGAATCGAGCAGTATTCCCTCATCAAAGCCGAGATCGGCGGCCTCCTGCCTGGCCATTACCGAATTTACGTAATTTCCGCATATCTTGGCCTTGGTCATAAAAGAGTTAACGTGCATTCTCGTATAGGAAGATATCTTTGCCCTGATTCCATTGGCAATTGCATCATCGCCCAGATATGTTCCCCATGGCCATACGGCTATCGCCACGTTTATGACGTTGTCTCCAGGGAGTATCCCTTTCTTTCCCGGTCCGATAAAAGCTATGGGTCTGATGTAAGCTTCATCAAGTCCATTCTCACTCAGAAGATCCATCACCGCGTCACAAAGGGTTTTAATATCATATGGAATCTCTATGCCGGCTACGTGTGCCGAGGCATAAAGTCTTTCCATGTGTTCAGTGAGTTTTAAGACAGCTGATTTGCCGTTAGAGCATTTATAAGCCCTTATGCCTTCAAAAGCGCCTAGGCCGTAGTGCAGAGTGTGGGTAAGTACGTGCACGTTTGCCTCGTCCCAAGGCACTGTTTTTCCGTTAAACCATATTTTGGATTGGTCGTCTGACATAATCTGTTACCACGATTCAGGGAAAGAAAAGTTCGCAAACATTATTATTATTCCCCTTTTCATTGTCAAGCTTAGTCGAGGATTGGATGGTGGTTACAGACGGAATATAAATTTTCGTAGATTTTTACCCGAGTGCGTGTCTCTACTTTGGTGGATAGGGTGAGAAATCCAGAACGGGGAATGTGTTTTTTTACCGGGGTTTTAGATGCTCTTTCATTATTGCACCCATTTCCCGTGAAAATTTCGACCTTGGAATAACAAGGTCCACTCCCTTCTCTCTGAATTTGTCGGCGAGCTCCCGTTCCACATGTGGCAGATACCCTATGCAGAATACCTTTCCGTGTTTTTCGGAGTTCCTTAGCTCGGCAAATACCCTCTCGACGTCAATTTTTCTCGAGGCAAGGTCAATAATCATAAGGTCAATGGTTTTTCCTTCGATTTTGTCTTGAAGTTCTTCACGGCTTTTTGTCTTTACTGTAGCGATATCAAGGTTTTTGGCAGTGTTTTCAATCTTTGATGAGAAAAACATGTCGTCAGCGACTACGCAGATTGTTTTCCGTGAGGTTCCCATCGGCTTGGGACAAAGATTCCTGCTTCAACTGAATCGTACAAGTTTTAAAAAGATATAGAAACGGCTAACCCTCTTTACATCTCTGAGTTTAAGTTCTGAAAAACATTGAGAAAACTGCTAATATATGCGGAAAGATAGAGTTTTTACTGTCTGGTAGAAGTATTGTTACTCTTAAGGAGGATAATTATGAAAGCTACCTTGATTGCTTTTCTTGTGGCGATGATATTCGGAATTAACCCGATTTTTGAAAAACTGAGTCTGAAAGATGCTTCTCCGCTCTCTGTAATCACGATAAGGTTTATTTTCACTTCGTTGTGTCTCGTGTGTTTAGTGCTGGCTACGGGCAGGTTTGCTCAGGTCGTTAGTGTCGACGGCCGGACGCTTTTCTGGATACTTTTGTCGGGACTGATCGGAGGGCTGATAGGTCTTTTCCTCTATTTCACGGCTCTTCAGATGGCCGATACGTCAAAAATTGTCGCTATAGTGGCCACCTTTCCCATGTTTACGGCCATATACGCTTATCTTTTCCTGGGAGAGGCCCCTGGGCCCATGAGGATTACGGGAATCGCTTTTATCGTTGTCGGCTCCATACTGATTGAATGGAACCTGCTTGCGAAATAACGCGTTAGATGTCCAGGGATTCCAGGTAATCGCTGAATTCCTCGGCCATGTCCGGATGCCCGTGTCTTGAGGCTGCCTGGATGCCTTTTTTATAGGCATCTTTTGCACTGTCCGCCATTCCAAGTTCAGTATAGCAGTGGCCAAGTATTCTGTAAGCGGCACCTTCGTCGTCTTTAAGTTTGAGGTAAGAGTTAATCGTCTCTATGGCTTCCTCGTACCGGTTAAGCTTGAAGTATTCATTCGCAAGACTGTAGTGAACAAGGGGGTTTGAAGGGCTTTTCTCAAGTAATCTCTTAAATTTCTGAATTCTTTCTTCTGACATTTTCTAACCGCTGACCCTGATTCTGAGAATCTTTAGTTTATCTCTTTTTCGTCTCTCAGGATGAAGTCTTCGAAACTGAAGACACCCATGAAGTTCTTTATTACGGACTGCGTGACGTCGTCCATTCTAACATTCTCTTCGTTTCCAAGCCAGCTTCCGATAGACGTTATTCTCACGTCCGTTATTCCGCAGGAGAGTATCAGCTCGAAATAATCAAGATTCGTGCTGACGTTAAGGGCAAACCCATGGTAGGTAACCCACTTTCTGATGGCTATTCCTATAGAGGCTATCTTGCTTCTTTTTACCCAGACTCCTGTGACTCCATCTATTCTTCTGCCCTCGATTCCAAAGTCGCCAAGCGTCCGGATGATTACTTCTTCAATATTTCTCAGGTGCTTTCTAATGTCCATCTCGTGATTTTTGAGATTCAGTATGGGATAGCCGACGATCTGTCCCGGACCATGAAAGGTTATGTCTCCTCCCCTGGATGCATGTATGAAGGAAATCCCGTGTTTTTCAAGATATTCCTTTCTCACAAGCAGGTTTCCGGTGTTTCCTTTCCTTCCAGTGGTGATAGTCGGCGGGTGTTCGAGCAGAATAAGGGAGTCCGGTATTTCTTCTGCGATCCTTCTTGCGAGAAGATTTTCCTGATACTCAAGTGCTTTTTTGTAGGGAACCGTCCCGAGTTCGTATATGTCCAGGGTACTCATTGGGGCAGTGACAAGATGTTTTGTACCTCAGAAGTTCCTTACCCTTCCAAGCGCGTCAAGGGCTGCTTCCATTACGGCTTCAGAGAGAGTGGGGTGGGCGTGCTGGGTAGTGGCTATTTCATAGGGGGTTGTCTCTAGGGTTTTTGCCACTCCGATTTCTGCGATCATCTCGGTCGCTCCGTGGCCTATTATATGGCTTCCGAGAAGTTCTTTTGTTTTTGAGTCAAAAATCATTTTCACAAAACCGTCTGTTTCTCCGACCGCAACCGCCTTTCCAACGGCCCTGAAAGGAAATTTTCCTATATCAACATTGTAACCCTGGTCTTTTGCCTGTTTCTCCGTAAGACCGATCATTGCTACTTCCGGCTGACAGTAAACGCAGCCGGGAATAGAGTCGTAATGCACTTTAGAGTTCATTCCCTTCATCCGCTCAACCGCGACGACTCCTTCCTCAGAAGCCTTGTGCGCGAGCATGGGACCTCCGATAACGTCTCCGATAGCGTAAATGTTGGCGCATGTGGTCATGTAGTCCTCGTCTGTCTTTATAAATCCTCTTTCATCAAGCTCAACGCCCACGTCTTCAAGGCCCATGCTGTCGCCCGTCTCGTAGAAGGCAAAAGAAGTCGGCGCCGCGTTTGCGATGGCCCTTCTTCCAACCGACACCAGAACCATGTCCGCCTTCAGGGTGGTCTGTTCACCCGAGACTGCGCTCTCCACCGTTACAGTTGCGGAACGTGAGGTTTTCTTAAGGGATTTGTACACAGTCTCGTTGAGAATGGCCATTCCCTGCTTCGTGAATATTTTCTTTGCCTCTTTTGCTATTTCCTCATCAGCTCCCGGCAGGATCTGTTTTTCCATTTCCACTATGGTCACCTTGCTGCCGAAAGAGTTATAGACATAGGCAAACTCCATTCCTATGTATCCCCCGCCTATTATTACGACGGAACGGGGAACCTCGGGGTGCATTATCGCCTCGTCACTGGTCATTACCACTTTTCCGTCGACTTTGAGGCCGGGAAGCGTTCTCGGTACAGAACCGGTGGCAAGAAGTATTCTCTCGCTCTCTATGTCCCGTGACTGCTTTCCGATAACGGAAATTCCGTGCTTTGACGTAAGTCTTCCAGTGCCGCTTATAAGGGTGATACTGTTTTTCTTGAAAAGTCCCTCTACACCTCTGTTTAGGGAAGATGAGGCTTTTCTGCTTTTTTTTATTACTTCCGAATAATCAAAGGAAAGCCCCTTGTGCGTAATTCCGTAACTCTCTGAGTCAAGGAAATGCGAGTACATCTCGGCGCACTTAAGAATTGCCTTTGAAGGTATGCATCCCCAGTTAAGGCATACTCCACCTGGCTTGTCCCGTTCCACGACGGCAACTTTCATCCCCATCTGCGCGGCCCTTATTGCCGATATGTATCCCCCGGGACCGGATCCTATAACTGTGAGGTCAAATTTTTCCATTTCGGGGTAATTATATTTATAATCGACGTATCGTCAAAGATTGTTTCAATTTAAAATAAGAGCATTATCCTGCAATTTACGTGAATTACCGGAGTTGTATTCCGACAATTCCGCTTAATTATCGAAACTGGTTGATTTGACATTGTGTATGGTAGTTTGGCAGGCATAGAATTTACCTTTAACCCCGTTGACAATATAGGAGGCGGAAATTATATTTCAGAAATAGATGACACAGCCAATCTCTCCAAGAAACAAGGCTTTTCTGGCTTTTGTAGTAGATCATTTCATTGAGACCGGAAACCCCATAGGTTCTTCGACCCTTATATCGAAATACGATATAAAATGGTCTCCGGCCACGGTCCGCCAGGAGCTTAATTCACTTATGGAAGCGGGTTTTCTCGCCCAGAGTCACATTTCTTCGGGAAGGTTCCCGACGGAGAAAGGAATGAATTATTACGTGGAGAACATTCTCCATGTGGAAAGCTCACAGGATTCCGGCTTAAGAGTTCTTGAGAACAAATATGAGGGGATTGACGGTACGCTTGATCACGTGGTAAGCGCCACGAATTCAATACTTTCCGACTTTACGAAGCTTGCGGGCCTGGCGATGCTTCCCCAGAGAAATACCCTCAGGGTTAAGTCCGCGAAGCTTCTTAAGATGGGGGAGAAGGAATGTCTCATGTTCTTGGTGTTTGAGGGTGGACTTACGGAAAAAACCTATATCAGACTTGCCAAACCCATTCGGGATTCTCAGGTAGAGAGGATAGGGGGTTACCTCAATCGACTGATTCTGGGTCTTACGATTGAGCAGGTACGCAAGGTGGTGCTCGAGAAAATAAAGAGAACCACTACCGAATATAACGAAATCCTTGAGAAAGTGCTAAGGATAAGCAGCGAACTCTTTGAGAGGGAAAGAAAAGTGGGGATATTCGTAGAGGGAAAGGCTTCAGTTATTGAGTCTTTGAGTCTTGGAGACTCTGGTCTCTATAAGACTATAATCGAGATACTTGAGGATCAGGAATTTCTCTCCAGCCTTCTGAAATCGGTTGTAAAAGATGGCCGCTCAAAGGTCTTTATAGGGTCAGAAAAAGGAATGCCTCGCGGCTTCAGTCTCGTCGCGGCACCTTACTACAAGGGAAACAGCTATGGAAGCCTGGGTGTGTTTGGTCCCACGCGAATGAACTATTCAAAAATCATCCCGCTTGTGAACTACACGGCGAAAATGGTCACAAAAAGGGTTAACGGAGAAATTACGGAATGAGTGAGAACACAATCGCGGACATTGAAGAAAACAAAGAAGACGGTGTGGAAGATCCGCAAGAACCTGAGCTTGATGAGGCTCAAGAACAGGAAGAAACCGAAGAAGATGTCTCCGCGGAGCTTGAAACTCTCAGGGAGAAATATTTAAGGCTTGCGGCGGACTTTGATAACTACAAAAAAAGGCTTGCGAGGGAAAAGCAGGAAATACGTGATTTCGGAAACGCGCAGAAGTTAAAGGAACTGCTTTTCGTTCTTGACAACATTGAAAGAGCTATTGAACTTTCTGAAGAATCGCACGGTGAAAAAACGGATTTTGTGGCTTTCCTTGACGGGATAAAACTTGTTCACGCGCAATTTCTTGCGGGTCTTGAGAATTTCGGCGTTACCGCGATAGACTCAAGCAAAGGAACCAGCTTTGATCCCAACTACCACGAAGCTGTTTACAAGGAACACTCGGAAACTTATGAGAGCGGAACTATAATCTCAGAAGCCCAGAAGGGCTATCTTATTAACGGAAGACTGCTGAGGCCCTCAATGGTATCTGTGTCTCAAGGCCCCGAAAAAGCCCCTGAGGAAGATTCTGAAGAAAAAGACTGACGAAAAACCCGTCCACCAATTCCCAAATGGCTAAAGACTACTACGAAATACTTGGCGTTGAGAGAAACGCTTCACCCGAAGATATAAAAAGTTCCTACAAGGATCTTGCCTTCAAGTATCATCCGGACCGAAACCCCGACGATGATAACGCTGAAGAGAAGTTCAAGGAGATAAACGAGGCCTACCAAGTGCTTAACGATACGGACAAAAGGGCCCGTTATGACAGTTTCGGTCACATGTCAGGCGACGGCATGGGCGGTTTCTCCGGGTTCGGTGATATTTTCGGCGATCTTTTCGATGATGTTTTCACGGGAGGAATGGGCAGGAGCAGAGCCCGCCAAGGGCAGAATCTGCAGTATAACCTTGAAGTGGATTTTGATGAAGCCGCGTTTGGTACACAAAAAGAGGTAAAAGTCAGAAAAAGAAAACTCTGCGATGATTGTTCCGGTTCCGGAGCCGAGGTGGGAGGAGAGTCGATCTGTGACCGCTGCGGGGGCAGGGGATCGGTTGCTTTTTCGCAGGGACCGTTTTCGATAAGCCAAGGTTGTCCTTCCTGCGGAGGAAGCGGAAAGATCATAACAAACCCCTGCAAAAGCTGCAGAGGTTCCGGGCTTTTACACACCGAAAAAGCGGTAAAGGTCAACATACCTGCTGGTATTTCAAGCGGAATGAGGCTTGTGATAAGGGGGGAAGGGGAACCTGGACCTCAGGGGGGCCCTCCAGGAGATTTGTATATACAAGTAGGCGTGAAGGAACACCCTATTTTCAGACGAGACGGAAACGACATCGTGTGCGAGTTTCCGATAAGTTTTACTCAGGCGGCTCTTGGGGATGAGGTTGACGTTCCGATTCTAAAGGGCACCAACAAGATGAAAATTCCTGCCGGAACGCAGCCGGGACAGACTTTCAGGCTTAGAGGAAAGGGACTTGTGAACGTGGAGTCTGGAAGCCTCGGTGACCAGTACGTTGTGGTGAAGGTGGTGATACCGCAAAAACTCACCAAGAAGCAAAGAGAAGCTTTAATGGAATTTGCCGGAAGCTACAACGGAAAAAAAGAACCTTTGATCGAGAAATACTTCAATAAAATAAAAGAGTTAATCCACTAAACCCAAAGTGCCATCTAAGACATATAGAGTCCTTGTTGGATATACTCGGTTCATCCTCCGGCTATTGCCGGAATGATTGATACGACGTCCCCGTCGTTGAGTTTCGTGTCCACTCCTTCAAGAAACCTTATGTCCTCGTTGTTCACGTAGAGATTTATGAATCTCCTTACCTTTCCGCTCTCATCACAGAGACGGTTTTTAATGCCCGGACACTCATTCTCAAGCTCTTCTATGAGGACTGAGACCGTGGATGCTTCTATGTCAAGCTCGTCTCTGTCTCCCGAGAGTTTCCTAAGAGGGGTTGGAATTCTTACCGATACCATGTTTTTCTCCCGTTTTTCTCTTTGTTTATCCGAATTTTGTTTCTACCTACCGCATACAAAAAGACTATAACACCTAACGCTAGAGTTTTTTACTGCTGTAGAATTCTTCAAAGTCTTCAAGAGTAGGACCTATCAGCGCGGGTCTTCCGAGGCTTCCCTCGACGGCGTCCTGAGTTTTAAGACCGTTGCCGGTTATTGATACCACGATTGGCTCATCGCGGGGAATCTTTCCCTCTTCTATGAGCTTTTTCGTTACTCCAAGCGTTACTCCGCCTGCGGTCTCCGTGTAAATACCTTCGGTTCTCGCAAGAAGTTCTATCGCTTCCACTATTTCCGCATCGCTTACGCTTTCTGCCACTCCGCCGCTATCCCTTATTATATTCATTGCGTAGTATCCGTCGGCCGGATTCCCAATAGCGAGGGATTTCGCTATAGTGTCCGGTTTTTCTACCGGCTTGTACGTCTCCCAGTCGTTTTTAAACGCGGTCGATATGGGTGAACATCCAGTTGCCTGGGCGCCGTATATTCTTGAACCCTGAGGTTCCACGATCCCAAGCAGTTCAAATTCCTTTATGGCTTTCCAGACCTTGGTGAGAAGAGAACCGCTTGCCATCGGAATCACTATGTGCTTGGGGGCTTTCCATCCGAGTTGTTCCATAACTTCAAATGCATATGATTTCGAACCTTCGGAATAGTATGGCCTCATGTTTATGTTCACAAAAGCCCAGTTGTATTTGTCGGCGATCTCGCTGCAGAGCCTGTTGACTTCGTCGTAAGTGCCTTTTACGCCTATGAGATTTGCTCCGTAGACTATGGTGTTGAGTATTTTTGACTGTTCAAGGTCGTGGGGAATCAGTATATAGCTTTTCAGATTCCCGGAAGCGGAAATCGCGGATACCGCGTTTGCCAGGTTTCCCGTGGATGCGCAGCCGGTAGTTTCGAATCCGAACTCCCTTGCTTTTGAGAGTGCTACTGACACTACCCTGTCCTTAAAAGAAAGGGTGGGGTAGCAGACCGCGTCGTTTTTCACGTAGATTTCCGAGACCCCAAGCGCCTCGGCCAGGTTTCTTGCTCGAACAAGCGGGGTGTACCCTACCTGGGTTCCGAGAGTGGGTTCTGAGTCAAGGGGGAGAAGCTCCTTGTATCTCCATATGTTCTGCGGACGGGAGGCTATTTTCTCCCTTGAGATATGTTTTTTTATCTCGTCGTAGTTATATACGGCTTCAAGAGGACCAAAACACATCTCACAGACATGCTTCGGTTCTTTGGGATAAAGCTCACCGCATTCTTTGCATTTAAGAGATTCTACGAAACCCATAGTGCCTCCAAAAAAACTCAATCGGGAGTAAAAACTACCCTAAAGGCTTTTGATGTCAAAGAAATTCCACGACTCACACGACGAGTATTAGGGAGACTTTTGCCCGGTTCACCTATGCTGCACGTCTGTGTTTTTTATCCGCAATATGGCTTCAGGTAGACTTTCACGCAAAAAGGAGGCGCAGATGGACGTACTTAGCGAGGGCGGATTCTCAATACATGGGTTCAAGGTCAGCGAGAGCGACAGCAACTACAATTACTTGGTGGCCTGCGAGGAAACGGGGGAATGCGTGGTAATAGACCCGCTTGATCCGATTACTCTTCTCAAGATCGTAAGAAAGAGGGACTACAGGGTTAAGTATGTGCTGAACACCCACGCGCACCCCGACCACATTAACGGAAACAACCCTATAACGAAAGTTTTCCTCTCCTCGAAGATACTTATTCATAAGACAGCACTTGACTATGTTTCCCCAAGGAGCGAAGGCATAGAGGAGGGAGACGAGATAGACTTCGGAAACCAGCGGCTTCAGGTGATTCATACTCCGGGACACTGCCCGGAACATATATCTCTTATAATCGGTGACAATATTTTTCTTGGCGATACGGTATTTGTCTCAGGATGCGGGAACGTGAAGTTCAGAGGAAAAGTCGAAGATCTGTACGAGACTTTTGCCTTTAGACTTTCCAGTCTTCCTGGTGAACTCAAGATGTTCTGCGGCCACGACTACGCGGAAACCAACCTGAAGTTCGCTCTTGAACTTACCCCGGAGAACGAAGACGCGAAGAAAAAGCTGCAGGAAGTCTCCGAAGATAAGTTTCCCCGTTCAACCCTTGGGGAGGAAAGGACTTATAACCCCTTTATGAGAACGGGTGACCCGCTTCTCCTGGACGCGCTCAGGGAAAAAGATCCGTCTTTGGAGAATGATCCGATGGCGCTTTTCATAAAGTTAAGAAAACTCAGAGATAAATGGTAGACTCCGTATTTTCTTTCTCCCTGCGAAGCGGCGGTTGCGGACGGGAAAAGAAGAATATGATGTCTCTCGATAAGGTGAGTGATGAGTACGGAAGATAACAGCACGAAAGTCTCCGCGCGGCTTGAAGCTCTTGCGGAAAAGAGAATAGTTTTTCTCGACGGCGCCATGGGCACGATGATCCAGAGGCAAAACCTCGAAGAAGAGGACTTCAGGGGGAATCTGTTCTCTGACCACCCGATGGATCTAAAGGGCAATAACGACCTGCTTTCTCTCACAAGGCCTGATGTCATATATGAAATCCACAGAGAATACTTCGAGGCCGGTTGCGACATAGTTGAGACCAACACCTTTAGCTCCACCTCCATAGCTCAGGCCGATTACGGTCTTGAGAGCTGGGTGAAAGCACTTAATGTCGAGTCGGCGAAACTCGCAAAGAAGGCAGCTTCTGACTTTATGGAGAAAAACCCCGGCAGGTCATGTTTTGTTGCCGGGGCGCTGGGTCCGACCAACAAGACGGCGTCAATGTCCCCTGATGTAAACGACCCGTCATACAGGGCGGTTTCCTTTGACCAGCTTGTAGAGGCATACCGCGAGCAGACCGAAGCTCTTGTTGAGGGAGGGGTGGACATACTTTTGCCCGAGACCACTTTTGACACCCTGAATCTAAAGGCGGCCATATACGCTATTGAAAGTTTTTTTGATGCACGTGGAGGGGAGAGGATTCCCGTCATGATTTCCGTTACCATAACGGATCGTTCCGGACGCACCCTTTCCGGACAGACCGTGGAGGCTTTCTGGAACTCGGTTCGCCACGCAAAACCTTTCAGCGTCGGGATAAACTGCGCGCTGGGAGCCGAAGACATGCGTCCTTACATTGAGGAACTTTCGCGAATAGCCGACTGTCGCATAAGTTGCTATCCGAACGCCGGACTTCCCAATCCGTTGAGTGAAACGGGATACGACGAAACGCCCGAGATTACATCCACTCTCCTTCTGGATTTCGCAAAAAGCGGTTTTCTAAACATAGTCGGCGGATGCTGCGGCACTACTCCTGAGCACATAAACATGGTGGTGGAGAAGCTGAGAGACACCCCGCCAAGGGAACTCCCCGCTTACAGGGACGCTACAAGACTAAGCGGCCTTGAGCCCCTTACAATAACCTCTGATGCCGGAGGGCCTTTCATAATGGTTGGCGAGAGAACCAATGTCACCGGTTCTCCAAAGTTCGCAAGGCTCGTTAAGGAAGAGGATTTTGAAGGAGCCGTTTCCGTAGCCCTTCAGCAGGTGGAAAACGGGGCGAACATAATAGATGTTAATTTCGATGAAGGGCTTCTTGATTCTGAAGCCTGTATGAATCGCTATCTTAATCTTATTGCGTCTGAACCCGAGGTGACCAGGGTTCCGGTGATGATAGACAGCTCCAAGTGGTCCGTTATTGAAGAGGGGCTTAAATGTATTCAGGGCAAGTGCATTGTAAATTCCATAAGTCTCAAGGAAGGCGAGGAGGTGTTCTGCCAGCAGGCAAAAGAAGCTATGCGTTACGGCGCTTCGGTCGTGGTAATGGCTTTTGACGAAAAAGGCCAGGCAGCATCAAAAGAGGACAAGGTAGAAGTCTGCAAAAGGGCTTACCGCGTATTAACCGAAAAAGTGGGCATGGATCCCTGCGATATAATTTTTGATCCCAACATTCTCACGGTCGGAACCGGGATCGAGGAACACAATTCCTACGCCGTGAATTTCATAGAGGCCTTAAGGGAAATAAAAAAATCCTGTCCCAATGCGCTTACAAGCGGCGGAGTGAGCAACATATCCTTCTCTTTTCGGGGGAACAACGTTGTGCGCGAAGCTATGCACAGCGCATTTCTTTACCACGCGATAAAAGCCGGGCTTGACATGGGCATAGTAAACGCGGGAATGCTCACCGTTTATGACGACATTGAACCCGAACTCCTTGAAAGAGTGGAAGATGTACTTCTTAACCGTCGTCCCGACGCCACGGAGCGTCTTGTTGAGTACGCAAAACGTTTCGAGGGGGTGGAATCCGCGGGTGCGGAGAAGGAAACTAAGCAGTGGAGAGAATTGGGGGTTGAAAAACGTCTTGAACACTCTCTTGTAAACGGCATAGCGGATTTCATCGAGGATGACACCGAAGAGGCCAGGGCCAAATACGGGGCTCCGCTTAATGTCATTGAAGGTCCCCTTATGGATGGGATGAAGGTGGTCGGCGATCTGTTTGGCGACGGCAAAATGTTTCTCCCCCAAGTGGTGAAGAGCGCGAGAGTGATGAAAAGGGCCGTTGCGTACCTTCAGCCGTTTATGGAAAAGGAAAAAGAGGGGAGCAGCGGGGTTAAGGGGAAGTTCGTTATAGCCACCGTGAAGGGAGATGTGCACGATATAGGAAAAAACATCGTGTCCGTGGTTCTCGGTTGCAATAATTACGAAGTTATAGACCTTGGGGTAATGGTTCCTTGCGAGAAAATACTCAACGTCGCGAGAGAGAATCGAGCAGACTTCATAGGGTTAAGCGGGCTGATCACTCCTTCTCTTGACGAAATGGTGTACAACGCGAAAGAAATGGAACGGGAGGGGTTCGAAATCCCTCTTCTTATAGGCGGGGCCACAACAAGCAGGGCTCATACGGCGATAAGGATAGCTCCGGGATACAGCGGCATAGTTGATCACGTAGTTGATGCTTCGCTTGTGGTAGGTGCCTGCAACGAGATGCTGGATCCAAAAAGAGCCCGGCTTTACATGGAAAAACTGGAAAAAAGCAACCTGGAACAAAGAGAGCGGTTTGAAAAAGCCCGGGGCCGGGCGGAATATACCTCTATAGAAAAAGCCAGGGAAAAAGCGTTTCCAACTGACTGGGAGAATATCGAAATAGAGTGCCCGGGGCGGCTTGGAGTTTTTGTATTCGACAATATCTCTCTTGAAGAAGTCGCAGGCTATATAGACTGGTCTCCTTTTTTCTGGGCATGGGAGCTTAAAGGAGTCTTCCCGAAAATACTTGAGCACCCCGAAAGAGGAGATCAGGCAAAAAAACTTTACCGGGACGGCCAGACACTTCTTAAGCGGATAATCCTGGAGAAGGTTTTTACCCCCCGCGCCGTCGTCGGAATCTTCCGCGCAAACAGCGCAGGAGACGACGTTGAGATCTATGGAGAGGAAAAACGGGTTGAGGCAGTGTTTCATTTCTTAAGACAGCAGGAAACGAGATCCAAACAAGGACACTATTACTGTCTTTCCGACTTTGTGGCGCCAAAAACCTCGCGCAAAGAGGATTACATGGGAGGCTTTGTGGTCACGGCCGGTGATGGAGTTGAGAAATTTTCCGCGCATTTCAAGGAAGAAGAGGATGATTACAATTCGATTATGGCAAGTGTGCTGGGAGACCGTATAGCCGAGGCTCTTGCTGAGATGATTCATAAGAAAGTAAGGGATTTCTGGGGATACGGGAAGGAGGAAAAGCTCAGTTCCGAAGACCTGATAAACGAGAAGTACAGGGGTATAAGGCCTGCTCCCGGGTACCCGTCCTGTCCTGACCACACGGAAAAAAAGATCCTCTGGGATATTCTCGAAGCGGAAAAACACACGGGTGTGTCACTCACTGAGAGCTTTGCCATGACCCCGATAAGTTCGGTTTCGGGTTTCTACATGGCTCATCCCGAATCAAGGTATTTTTCTCTTGGAAGAATACTGAAGGACCAGGTCCGGGATTACGCGGAAAGAAAGAAAATAGCTGTTGAGGAGGCGGAAAAATGGCTCCGCCCGAATCTTGGGTACTGAGAAAATTCCTCTGCAAAACCGAGGGTTTGCTTGACAAACGGTTTTAAAATATCTAGAGTGAAACTCTGAGTCCTAAATGTACTGATTTTTAAAACATCATGAAAAAATCGGATATTGAAAAGGAGTTCTCGCGGAGATTTGACCTTAACCCCGTAGAATCCAGAAAAGTTCTGGATGTCATAATTGACGCCATGACAGGGATGCTTCGTGACGGAGAAAGAATAGAAATAAGACACTTCGGAAGTTTCTTTACAAAAAGTTACCAGCCTTATGAAGGAAGAAATCCCAGGACAGGCGAAAAAATAAACATTGGCGAAAAAACTCTTCCACTGTTTAGGGTAAGCAACTGGCTCGCCCCGAAACTTACGGAAAAAGACAGTGATAAGTGACAGACCCCGGCCGGGGTCTGCTAACAACCCTTCTTTTATAACCAGCCCCCCAGATGCCCGTACTTGATATCCTTTTTTACCCCGATCCGGCGTTAAAGAGGAAGTCTCTCCCGGTGGAGAAGCCAAGCGAAGACTTGAACCGTCTTCTAGATGACATGGTGCAGACCATGCACGATGCTAACGGTGTTGGACTTGCAGCCCCTCAAGTCGGCAAGAACATAAGGGTTCTCGTTGTTGATGTTCCTTTCCCCGAAGAGGATAAAAGCGAGTTCTACGAACTTATAAATCCCGAGATTGTTTCTTCCCGAGGATTTCAGATGGGAGAGGAGGGCTGCCTCAGCGTACCCGGGTTCTTTGCGAACATAAGAAGAAAAGAACGCGTTCAGGTATCCGCCCTTGACAGGACAGGCAAACGTTTCACCATTGATGCGGAGGGGATGCTGTCAAGAGTCCTTCAACATGAAATTGACCATCTTGATGGTATATTGTTTTTTGACAGGCTCAGACGGCTTAAACGGGATCTTCTTGTAAAACAGATTAACGAGCGGTTCGTATCCGCACGGGATTAACTCTTTACTTTGCTCGATTCACCGGATGTTTTCACGACATGATTTCTGACTTGGTTAAAAACATAGAACCTTTCTACGTAATGGACATCCTTGAGAGGGCTAAACAGCTTGAGAGCGAAGGCCGAGACATCGTCCATTTCGAGGTCGGAGAACCTGATTTCAATACCCCGGAAGAGGTATGTTCGGCCGCTGTGCGGTGGATAGAGCGGGGCTACACGAAATACACTAGCAGCCTTGGAATTGATGAGCTTCGCCAAAGCATCGCAGAGGATTACAGCCGCACCTATGGGGTGGAAGTGGGGTACGAAAGGGTAATAATAACTATAGGCAGTTCCCCGGCACTTCTGCTCGCCATGCTGACTGTTCTTAACCCCGACGATGAAATATTGATAACGGATCCCCATTACGCATGTTATCCGCAGATAATAAGCGTTGCCAGGGGGGTCGCGAAGAAGATACCCGTTTACGAAAGCGACGGTTACCAGGTTGATCCTGCGGAAATCAGAAAGAACATCGGCAAGAAAACAAAAGCTATTTTGGTGAACTCCCCCGCTAATCCCACCGGGGCTGTTATGGATAAGGATGTTTTCCGGGAACTGACCGAAACAGGTCTTTTTGTGATTTCAGACGAAATATACCACGGCCTTGTCTACGGTGCACATGTTAACTCGGTTCTGGAATTCACCGACAATGCGATAGCGATAAACGGTTTTGCTAAACTTTACTCCATGACAGGCTGGCGTCTTGGCTACATGATAGTTCCTAAAAACCTAGTAAGGTACGTGCAGAAACTTCAGCAGAATCTTTTTATATCCGCCGGGTCCTTTGTCCAGAAAGCCGGAGTCGATGCTATTGAAAAAGTAAAAAAAAGCGGCAGAAGCGATGCCATGGTAGCTGAGTTCGATAAAAGAAGGAGGGAGATGATAAATGGGCTTTCATCGATCGGATTTGATATTGCGGTTGAGCCCAAGGGGGCATTCTACGTTTTTGTGAATTCTTCCAGATGGAGCCGAGATTCCTGGCGCCTTGCGTTTGACATTCTAGAGAACTGTCACGTGGGTGTAACTCCCGGAATAGATTTCAGCGAGAGGGGGAGAGATTACCTGAGGTTTTCCTATACGACATCGGTCGAATCCATAAGGGAGGGGATAAGAAGACTGGGCGAGTTTTTGGCATGAGCATTCTTTCGAAAAACAAAGGAACTTGCCATGCTCGCAATCAGGGAGTAGCTTTCTCCATTTTTTAGGAAAAGATGAATTTTCGTCACGGTATGACAGATGGATAAAAAGCTTGTAGTCGGAAACTGGAAAATGAATTTGCTTCGGGAAGAAGCGCGGGAATTCTCCGGCACAATAGCCGATCTGCTGGGAGAAGACTACGATGCCTGTCAGGTAGTGCTTGTGCCCCCTTACACGGCTCTTGAAGTGGTGGGGAGTCGTATCTCGGGTTCAACCATAGATCTCGGGGCCCAAAACGTTTTCGGCGAGACAAGCGGAGCCTTTACGGGTGAAGTATCCGCGCCGATGCTTGCGGATGCCGGATGCAAGTGGGTTATTGTCGGCCACTCGGAAAGAAGACACATACTTGGAGAAACCGATGAACAGATAAGAGAAAAGATTTCCATTTCCATCTCCTGCGGCCTAAAAGCAATTCTCTGTGTGGGAGAGACAGAGGCCCAGAGGGAAGAGGCGATTCGCAGAAGCGAGGATGTTCTTACGAGAAAGAAACTCCTGTTCTCACCGATAAAAACTCAGATAGAAAGCGCATTGGATTCTCTGGATCAAAAACAGGTCTCGGATATCGTCATAGCGTATGAACCGGTCTGGGCGATAGGGACGGGGAAAAACGCTACTTCCTTGGAAATAGCGGAAATCCATCAATATATAAGAGAGCTTCTTGCTGAAATATTCCCTGGGTTGGGTAATAATGTAAGAATTCTATATGGCGGAAGCGTCAAAACGGGTAACATAGTTGAGATTATGTCCGTTGAAGAAGTTGACGGAGTTCTGGTTGGAGGGGCCAGTCTTTCGGCCGACTCTTTTTTCAGAATAATAAATTCCGTTGGGGGTTAGAAATTGGAGTTCTTGATACCGTCGGTAAAAATCATTCACATAGTGATCACTGTGCTTCTGGTGCTGATCATACTGCTTCAGCCGAGCAAATCCGGTGACATAGGTTCAATGTTCGGAGGTGGAAGTTCAGAGTCGGTCTTTGGTTCAAGCGGGGCAATGCCCTTTCTCGTAAAAATGACGAGGCTCCTTGGGCTTTTATTTGTCGTTACCTCCCTTTTTCTCGGGTATACCTCCGTAAAGTCGATAACAGGTTCAGTTGTGGAGAAACCGGCGAGCGGAGTGTTTGAAGAACTTCCCCAGCCAAACCAAGAGCCTTTGGAAAAATCCCCGGAACAAACTGAACAACGGCAGGAGGCTAAAGTAGATGCGAATGCTGAATCGGCACCTGCTTCTTCGTCCGAAACCGCCCCGCCCCAAGCGACCCCCCAGCTCAAAGATTCTGGGGAACCACCTGAAGAGTAAAGCAGCTTCTTCTCAAGAGTCTTTTATTTGGAGAAGCTTTAGTTAGTATAAAAGAATAAGTTTATAGAGAGGCAACGCGCCAAGTCGGAGGTTTGAAAGATGGCATACATAATTGCCGAGCCATGTATCGGAGTGAAGGACAAAGCTTGTGTCGAAGCGTGTCCGGTTGATTGCATATATGAGGGGGATGATCAGCTGATTATCCATCCCGATGAATGTATAGACTGCGGAGCGTGCGTTGACCCCTGTCCGGTGGATGCCATATTTCACGAAGACGAATTGCCCGAAAAATGGCAGAAGTTTATTGATATAAACACAGACTTTTTTGAGGGCAAAGAAGGCCTTGAACCGGCCAGAAGTGAATGAGCTTCAGCAAAAAAGAGTTAAGAAACCAAAGGGGGACCTGAGAAGCTCAAGTCCCCTTTTCTTATGTCTTTGAGAAAGTGCTGAGGAGAGCACCTTTAATCTTCCCTGCGAAGTTTCGCGTATATATTTTCGCTGTTCGAAATGAGTATCCGGGATTTAAAAGAGAAGGCACGGAAAGTGCTTCGATTCCTTAAAAAAAACTATCCCGACGCGAAATGTCACCTTGTTTTTAAAAACGCGGGAGAGCTTCTGGTTGGATCTATTCTTTCCGCTCAGTGCACGGATAAACGAGTAAACATGGTAACCCCGGGACTTTTCCGGAAATATCCGGATCTAGATGCTTTTTCGCAGGCGTCCGAAGAAGAACTGCAAAACGACATAAGATCAACGGGTTTTTACAAAAACAAGGCAAAAGCGATAATAAACTGCTCAAGGCAGATAGTACAAACGCATGCTGGGAAAGTCCCATGCGAAATGGAAGACCTGGTCAGGCTTCCGGGGGTTGGAAGAAAAACGGCAAATGTTATAATCGGGAATTATTTCAGGAAACCCGGAATCATAGTTGATACCCATATAATGAGGTTAAGCCGCCGTATCGGTCTTACGTGCAATTCCGACCCCGTTAAAATTGAATTTGATCTTAGGGAGTGTATTCCGGAAAAAGACTGGACATTTTTTTCAAACTCCCTCGGTGACCATGGAAGAACTATCTGCAAGGCCAGAAAGCCGCTTTGCTCAGAGTGCGGCATATCTGGTATATGCTTGTATTTCAAACAGCTTTACGTGTCATGATGATCATAATGAAAAGATTTTTCAGAAAACACTTCTGCAGGAGAAACAACTGATGAAATCCAGTGCTGACTATTCCGGATTTTTCCCCTTCGGGTGGCTAAGAGGTTTTCGGGGTGATAACTGGCAGATTTTCTGGGACAAGAAAACAGGAGATCTTTTTCTGAAAGCCACAAAGGAGGACACGCTTGTAAAAATCGGGGAAGTGTCTGACTGGATGGAAGCAAAGAAAAAAGCGGACTTTCTGATGGAAAACCCTGATTCAGTCACAATGCAGTTTACGGATCATTGAATTTGCCACTCCAAAGACAAATGCCTATTGACTTGCCCGATTGATCTTTATAATATCTGTGTTTTTTAAAAACCCCCGCGTCTGACAATGAAATACGTAGAACAGGAACTGATTTCCGTACCCGTAGGAAAAGGAAGAGTTAACGCCCTATACTACAGAGCGCTTAACAACGATTCTGACAAGAGAAAGACCATAATAATTCATGTTCACGGATTTCTGGGGAACTTTCTTGACGGAAGCCAGAGGTTTTTGCCACCGATGCTGGCCAAGGCCGGCTATTCGTCTATCTCGATAAATACCAGAATGGCCAATTTCGGGCTCTTCTTCGGTTTTGGAATAGTGGACGACACCATTCCACAGATAGACGGTGTAGTGAAATACCTGGGGGAGATCGGTTATGAGAAAATCATAGTTTCGGGCTACAGTCTGGGGGGTGGGGTGGTTCTCAGATATCTTTCGGTGAAAAGCCGCCAGCCAGATTCTGATGAGCTGGACCTGGTAAAGGGTGTAATCGCCCTTGCAACTCCATATTCGATTCCTGACTCAATAAAGAGAAGGTGGAACAAGTGGGGAAGTCAACCTTCTTACGATGAGGTTTATGAAGAGGCGAAGACGATACTAGGCGATAGCCCGCATGATTCGGAACAGGATAGAACAATCCTTATTTCCAAGGCAAGGGGAAACTCCTACCGCCCGGAGCACACGGAGATATACACTTACAAGACATGGTGGTTTCTCGCCGGCCCTGAGGCAATGGCCGTAAAGAGCTATAAGCAGATAGAGAACATAAAACTGCCGATTCTTCTTATACAGGGCTGGAACGACGCGTTCGTAAAGCCCGATGAAACCCACAACCTAGCACAGATAGCCATAGATAACGGAAACGATGATGTCTCCGCCTACTATCTTAACACCGGTCACAATCTCGATGGAAAGGAAGAGGAAATGGGCGACATCATAGTGAGATGGCTTGACAGAAGATTCGTCTGATTCTGCGATGGTGAACGAACAAAAGAGTCTTCTTACTTACAAGACTGAAGATGGATTCGAAGTGAATTCCCTTCTTGTTACCCCCGAGTTTGAGTCAGAAGAAGATCTCTACGAATCTCCCATAATCATAAATCTCTACGGAGTACTGGGACATTTTCTAACGAGAGGAACTCCGGTCAGGCTCCCCCCGCTTCTTAAGGAAAAAAACATAAGCACGCTTTCTGTGAATACCCGCATGGCGTTTATGGGTCAGATAATGGGGGAGGGGATTTTCCCCGACACAATTCATGAGATGAAGGAATCGGTGAACATTCTTCGAAAAGAAGGCTTTCGTAACATTTTCATGCTGGGCTACAGCCTTGGGGCCAACATGGCCGTCTACTACGCATCTAAGACCGGTTCTTTTGGAATAAAGGGGCTTATACTTGAGGGCTGTTCCTATTCTCTTCCCTATTCTCAGCAGAGAAGACTTGAGAAAAACAGGAGTATTCCTTCTTATGAGGCTATTTACCTCAAAGCCAGAGAGGTGCTGGGGGCGAATCCCGAGAAAAAAAAGAACGATCAGGTGTTTATTGTCTACAGGGCCTGGGGCGATTCCTTTAACCCGGTTGATGGCGAGATGTTCACATACAGGACCTGGTGGTTCATGAGAGGACCCCATGCCTACCACGCGAAAACCTGCGAGATCATAGGGGATGTGAAAATCCCCGTTCTGTTTATCCACGGAGCAGAAGATGACATCGTTGATGTATGGGAACCCAAGGAGCTTAAAGACATAATGAACGAGGCGGGCAATGAAGATGTTACGCTGCGCTATATAGCTGGGGCCAAACACGACTGCGTAGAGAACCCCGAAGAGTCTATAGAGACCATAGGCGAGTGGGTATCGGAGGTTATGGCAAAGACCTAAACTCAGTTCCTTTTGCGGACCTTGCGGATTCTACAAAAGTTGTCTTTTATTCTTGCAAAAAGGGAAACTTTGTATATCTTACAAATCCTTTAATAAAACAGTTGATTTCCCCCGACATCTTTCATTATTCGTAAGTCCATGAGCGATAGGGAATTTGGAGGCAAAAAACATGTCCGAAAATTTTTCGATTGAAAAGGAACTTTCAGAAAAACATCAGCTTGAAAATCCTTCCGGGGTTTACTACAATCTCTCTGTTCCCAGGCTTTATGAAGAGGCAATTGCAAGAAACGAAGGACACGTTGGCGAGCGGGGAACTTTCGTAGGCTTTACCTCTCCCCATACTGGAAGATCTCCCAAGGACAGGTTCGTGGTAAAGGAACCTTCTACTGAAAAGGATATAGACTGGGGAGCGGTAAATCAGCCTGTGTCACCGGAAATATTTGATCACTTTTATAAGGAAGTGATGAATTATTTCAAAGGAAAAGACATCTTTGTAAGAGACCTGCAGGTTTGTGCCAATCCCAACCACAGAACAAACGTAAGGGTAATAAACGAGTTTGCTTGGCACAATCTTTTCGTAAACAATCTTTTCATAAGACCGGACGCTTCCGAACTTCCTCACAGGGAAGTTGGTTTTACAGTCATCTCTGCCCCGGGTTTCAAGGCGGAGGACCCCGAGAGCTACGGTCTTAACAGCGAAACATTCATATTTCTTAACTTGAGCCGAAAAATCGCCCTTATCGGGGGGACGCGCTATGCTGGAGAAATGAAAAAATCCGTTTTTGCCGCAATGAACTTTCTTCTTCCGGAAAAAAACGTTTTCCCCATGCACTGTTCGGCAAATATTGGAAAGGATGGGGACGTAGCGCTTTTCTTCGGACTCTCGGGAACTGGCAAGACCACGCTCTCTGCCGACCCTGAAAGGGCACTTATCGGAGATGACGAGCACGGCTGGTTTGATAAAGGAGTTTTCAATTTCGAGGGTGGTTGTTATGCAAAAACCATAAAGCTTAGTCCGGCCACAGAACCCGAGATATACCATGCAGCGCTTAATTTCGGTTCGGTTCTGGAGAACGTTGAACTTGACCTGGAAACAGGAAAGATAGACTTTGACAGCGACAAGTATACTGAGAACACCCGCGGGGCTTATCAGATTGATATGCTTGAGAATATAGTTCCGGAGGGCATGGGCGGCATTCCGAAAAGTATTTTCATGTTGACCTATGATGCTTTCGGAGTTCTGCCCCCGATATCGAAACTTGATTCCGACCAGGCCATGCGTTATTTCCTTCTGGGTTACACGGCGAAAGTTGCCGGTACGGAAAGAGGGGTTAGCAAACCCCAGGCGACTTTCAGTTCGTGTTTCGGGTCTCCCTTTCTTCCAAGACCCCCGAAGTTCTACGGCAGAATGCTGAAAGAAAGAATGGAGAAACACGAGGCAAACGTCTGGCTTCTAAACACCGGGATCTCCGGCGGACCTTTTGGGGTTGGCAAGAGAATGCCTCTCCCGTCCACAAGAGCTCTTGTTACTGCCGCAGTAAACGGTTCGCTTGAAAACAAGGAGTTTGTCAAAATTCCTATACTTGATTTGTCCGTGCCTGTTGAGTGCCCAGGAGTTGATTCTACTCTTCTTCAGCCCAGGCTTTCATGGGATGATTCCGAAGAGTATGACCGCAAGGCCCGAGCACTGACAGATCTTTTCGAAAAGGAATACGAAAAGTATCTGTAGGATTGACAGCCGTTTTCAACTGAAAAAGTTATTATCCAGACCATGGATTTTTCCGTAACTCCACTCCACGGTCTCCACTCATAACAAACTTCTTTGTGGAGCATTTTTATATGAAAAGCTATGTATGTAATTCAATGCCTTACTAGAAGTTTGACCGGAACTATCAACACAAAACATAAAATCGTGTAAAATTTACCTTTTGATTTTTTTTAATTAAAACAGGCACAGAGATGGAGTTTATAAGAGAATACAAAGATTTTTCTCTGATCACTCTCGGAAATTTTTTCTTCCAATGTGGTTTCACCTCGTTTTTCCTGCTACCGCTCTTCGTAAAAGACCTAGGGGGTGACGCGGCCTCTATTGGTTACGTGATGGGGGTTTTCGGTATAGCCTCAGTCAGCACCGCTCTGGTTTCCGGTTTTCTTATAGACCGTTACGGGCAGAGACTCTTTATGCTCTTGGGTTCGGCCCTGATGTTTTTGTTCTCCATTCTTTACCTGTTTATATCGGATATTAACGCAGCAATGTACGCTTTGAGGCTTTTGCAGGGTATTGCATTTGGCCTTTTCTTTACTTCTGCAGCTACAGCGGTTTCGTACACCATTCCCAGGAGTATAAGGCATTCGTGCCTTACTACTTTCGGCATTACCACTATAGCTTGCTTTTCAATCGGGCCTTTTTTTGGAGAAATTCTCATTGAGAAATTCGGTTACCATACGTTTTTTCTCTACGCCTCGAGCTTCCAGCTGGTTGCGTTTATACTTTGTTTTTTCACGACAGAAACAAGCCGTGGCGTTCTCAGTGGCCACATCTTTCAGGGATTCCGCAAGGTTCTTTTCTCTGATAGGTTCAGCGTACTCTTCCTTACAAACCTGATGATTGCCGTGGGGCTTGGCTCTCTGGTTCATTTCTTCCACGTTCATCTCAAAGAACAGGGTCTCCAAATGGGAATTTTCTTTGTTATATATGCAGTGGTAGCCATATTAATCAGGGTCTTTGGAGGAAGGTTCTCGGATGCTATAGAGAGAAGGAAGATAGCTCTGCCAGCACTCTTTATGATGGTTGTCTCAATGCCCATAGCTTTTTTTGTGGACTCCTATACTCATCTGATTCTGTTTTCTTTGGTGTTCAGCATAGGTTATGGGTTTGCTTACCCCACGGTAAATACAATGGTTATTGACAGAGCACATCCCGGCGAGAGGGGAACCGCCGTGGGTATATTCAATATGGCTTACGGAACAGGGATAAACTCTTCTGCCATTATTCTTGGACTAATAGTGCGCGATTACGGTTTCTTCAGCATGTATTTGACAACCGCGATGTTCCTGGTTGCCGGGTGCGTTATCTTTACCTATAAGTACTACATAACTGCAATAATGGGTGAGGAAGTAGCAGTAGAATAAACCAAGGAAAGAGATCTCTTTCTTTCTGTTCCCGACAAGGGAATTTACTTGGCAGCAGCGAGAAAACCCGGTGTTGCACCCCAACACTCTCGGGAAAAATCCCGAAAATAACGTGCAATGGGTCCTGCTGTATAGAGACCGCTTTAATCAAAAGTCGTAATCGTCTGTTCTTACTACGGTTTTTAAAGGTATCGTTGGAAATTTTCTCTGGCGTCCCCGAGGGGATTTGAACCCCTGTTACCGGCGTGAAAGGCCGATGTCCTAGGCCTGACTAGACGACGGGGACGACGGAAAAATGAGCCGTACAGGATTCGAACCTGTGACCCACTGCTTAAAAGGCAGTTGCTCTACCAGCTGAGCTAACGGCTCAGAAGATGCCGTATTATATCACGGGTCTCTTCCATGTCAAAAAACCATAGCCGTCCTGATAGAAACCATAAAATCATGTAAACTCCGTTTCTTACTTTCTTTTTTTTCAGGTCAACTCTACGATGCTTTTCCTACGGAAATACAGAGACTTCTCCCTGGTTACTCTTGGAAACTTTTTCTTCTTTTGCAATTTTTCCTCTTTTTTCCTGCTTCCGCTTTTCGTAAGGGATCTTGGAGGTGACGAGGCCCGTATAGGTTACGTTATGGGAACTTTCGGCATAACTTCAATAGGAGCCATTCCCTTTGTAGCCTTCCTGATAGATCATTACGGGCGAAGGAAATTCATGCTCGCAGGTTCCTTTTTGATGTTTTTGATCTCCCTTCTCTACATTTTCATATCGGATGTTGACGTGAAAATATTTATCCTGAGACTCATGCAGGGAGTTGCCTTCGCTTTTTTCTTCACCTCTGCCGCTACGGCAGTCTCCGATTATGTTCCAAGCGAGGTAAGGGCTTACGGTCTTGGTATTTTCGGCGCCTTCACGATAGCTTCCTACTCGGTCGGACCTCCTATTGGAGAATTTGTAATCGAAAGATTCAGTTACTCAATCTTCTTTCTCTATACTTCCTTGTTCAGCCTGCTTGCCTTTCTTCTTTGTTTCCTCTCGCGGGAGGGAAGCTTTAAGGTATCCAGAAAACCCATTTTCAGCGGATTCTTTGATGTTGTTTTCTCCGGAAGATTCCGTGTACTTCTGCTGACCAATCTTATAATTGCCGTGGGACTTGGAAGCATGCTCAATTTTTTCTCCGTTTTTCTTGAGGAAAATAAAATTCACGCGAGGAGTTTTTTTCTTACATATTCCATAACCGTGATATTAATCAGGGTTCTGGGCGGAAAGCTTCCGGATATTGTCGAGAGAAAGAAAATAGCTTTGCCTTCAATGATTATCATGATTGTATCCCTGCTTATGATTTCTTCCATAAGTTCCACTTTGAGCGCCATCTTGGTCTCTTTTGTTTTCAGCCTGGGTTACGGAATTCTCTATCCCACCGTAAGCGCAATGATTATCGACAGGGCGCTTGATGATGAGAGGGGAGCGGCTATGGGCGCGTTTAACATGTCGTTTAGCATCGGGATAAACTTTTTTGCCTTTGGTCTCGGGCTCATAGCGCGCGATTACGGTTTTTCCAACATGTATTCGGCAACGGGAATCTTCATCCTCGCGGGGTGTATTATCTTTACCTATAAATATTTCATAAGCGCGGGGAGGGCGAAGCGACTTTCATGAAAATAGAATCTGGTGACACGATCGTGCTGGTTTCTCCCGACGATAAAAGTTTTATGGTAGTTGTGGAAGAGGGGAAGTCTTTCAGCTCTCATATGGGAATACTGGATCTTTCCTCAGCGATTGGAAAAGGATGGGGAGAAACAATAGTTTCGAGTCTCGGAAACGATTTTGTGCTTCTTAACCCGACTGTTGAACAGAGGGTGATGAAGGTAAGAAGGGCAACACAGATCGTTTATCCCAAGGATGCGGCGCTGATCCTGTTTAAAACGGATGTGAGGGCGGGAACCAGAGTTGTTGAAGCCGCTACCGGCTCAGGAGCCCTCACAATCGCGCTTGCGAATTCAGTGGCTCCTTCGGGGAGAGTCTATACGTACGAGAAAAGGGAAGAGTTCATGAATAACGCCCGAGACAACGTGCGGCGGGCAGGACTTTCAGAGTACGTGGAATTTAACTGTGGCGATGCCAGAGAAGGTTTTAAGGAAAGGGACGTCGACGTTGCGATACTTGACCTTCCTTCTCCATGGTACGGAATTCCGGCGTCCTACGAAGCTCTTGCCCCAGGTGGGAGAATCGCAAGTATTTCCCCGACCTATAACCAGGTGGAAAGGGCCGCGGAAGTGCTTGAGGAAACCGGGTTTGTGAGAATTGAAACCGTGGAGCTCATAATGAGAAACTACCAGGTAAAAAGGGGGAAAACCCGCCCGGATAACAGAACCGTGGCACACACGGGATTTCTTACTTTTGCCTTCAAGGGAATGAGCGGCGTAGACACACTTGCAAGTGAAGATGACGAATGAACAACTTCTAAGAGAAGGTGCAGAACAGATAGGCATCAAGGACCTCAGGACCGATCTCTTCCTTTCCTATGTTGACCTGTTGCGCAAGTGGGGCAAGCGCGTGAACCTGACTTCGGTTCTGACCGACCGGGAAATTATAATCAAGCACCTGATTGATTCCCTTACCGTAGCCGAGTTTGTGCCTCCGGGTTCAAGAGTGCTTGATGTAGGAACGGGAGCTGGTTTTCCCGGAATTCCACTCTCTATTTACGACTCCTCCCTTCGCGTTACGCTTGTTGAGTCAGTGGGGAAAAAAGTCGCTTTTCTAAAACACGCGAAAAGGTCTCTGGGGCTCTCAAGTGTCGATATTCACCACGCCAGGGCTGAAGACCTGACCGAGGGGATGAACAGGTCTTTTGACCGGGTGACTTCCCGTGCAGTTGGAAGTATAGATGCTGTCATTGCTCTGGGTGCTCCGTATCTGGATATCGAAGGGGAGATGGTTATAATGAAGGGGCCTCGGGGAAAAGACGAGTGGGAAGATTACGCGAATCGGTATCCCGAAGATATGGAACTTCTTTTCACAAAAGAACTCAAACTGCCTTTTTCAGGTGAAAACAGGGTGATTATTGTAACAAAACCGGCGTACCAGCCGATGGAGACTAAAGTTTGAAAACCATAGGAGTAATGGGCGGAAGCGGCCTTTATGAAATGGAGGGGCTTTCGGATGTTAAAAGTGTTTCTGTGGAAACTCCGTGGGGCAGTCCATCCTCAAGTCTCATCACTGGAACTCTTGGCGGTGTGCGCATGGTTTTTCTTCCAAGACACGGAACGGGACACACGATATCCCCGTCGGAGATAAATTTCCGGGCGAACATATACGCGATGAAAGCCATGGGGGTCGGGTGGATTATATCCGTAAGCGCGGTGGGAAGTTTAAAAGAGGAAATAGAACCCGGACACATCGTAATACCCGACCAGCTTATTGATAACACAAAAAGGCGGCCTTCTACCTTCTTCGAAGATGATATGGTAGCGCATGTCTCTATGGCCGAGCCCATGTGTTCGGTGCTTTCGGACTGTCTTAAAGAGGGATTGCTTGGTTTTAGCGGGACAGTTCACTCGGGAGGAACCTATGTCTGTATCGAAGGCCCCCAGTTCTCCACCAGGGCGGAGAGCCATCTCTACAGGGGATGGGGAGCAAGCCTGATAGGAATGACTGCGATGCCTGAAGCAAAACTCGCAAGGGAAGCCGAGATCTGCTATTCCGTGATAGCTCTTTGCACGGATTATGACTGCTGGAAAGAAAATCACGACGATGTCACGGTCTCAGACATAATCGAAATCATGAACAAAAACGTCGATGCGGCGAAAAAGACATTGGCCGCCGTTGTTGACATTATTCCGGAAGAAAGGGAATGTCCCTGTGCCAATGCCCTGGGCTGTTCACTGATAACATCCCCGGAGCGCGTAACTCAAGAGACTAAAAACAGACTTGAGCTTATTGTAAAAAAATATATGTAGAGGTTCAAATGAGTATTGTTGTCGTAGGTTCAGTAGGGATTGACACCATAGAAACGCCTTTTGGAAGAGAAGAGGATGTTCTTGGGGGGTCCGCCTGTTATTTCTCTCTTGCGGCCCGAAATTTCACGGATGTTCATATGGTCTCGGCCGTAGGAGACGATTTTCCTGCTGCCTATTCCAAGCTGCTTCACTCAAGGGGCGTCGATACGGAGGGAATAGCAGTCGGTGACGGAGAAACTTTCAGGTGGGAAGGCAGATATGCCTATGACATGAAGGATCCGGAAACCGTCTCCGTAACCCTTGGCGTTCTTGGGTCGTTTGACCCCGTGGTTCCCGAGAAATCCAGAGATGCCGATTACCTTTTTCTGGCCAACACGGACCCCGAAATACAGATGAAAGTTCTTGAACAGGTGAATTCGCCCCGCATTGTGGCCTGCGACACCATGAATTTCTGGATAGAGAGCAAGCTTGAAGAGCTTAAAAAACTTCTCGACAAAGTTAACATTCTCATAATAAACGACTCTGAAGCAAGACAACTATCCGAAGAACCGTTGATACTTAGAGCGGCGAAGAAGATAATGGACATGGGGCCTGAATTTCTGATCGTGAAAAGAGGAGAGTACGGAGCTTTGCTTTTTTCTTGGGAAGATGTGTTTTTCGCCCCCAGTTACATGCTTGAACAAGTGCTTGACCCCACGGGGGCCGGAGACACTTTTGCCGGAGGGTTTATGGGTTATGTGGCGTCTCGGGATAAGGATCTTGACTTCGCCGGCTTTAAAAAAGGGGTGGCCTACGGAAGTGTCCTGGCTTCTTTCACGGTTGAGGACTTCAGCGTAAGGCGTCTTGGGGCGCTTCAGAAAGAGGAAATAGAGAAAAGATACGAAGAGTTTTTGAAACTCTCGACTATGTAGAAGAGAAAATCAGCTCAGGGACTTTACGTATTTCATGCGGATGTTGTAAATCATGTCGTCGAGAAGCTGCTTTTCCTCTTCTGTAAGGTTCCCCTCGGTTTTCTCCGCCAGTATTTCGAGTATGGTTATGGTGTGCTTGGCGGCGGGAATGTTAACTTCTCTTTTTTTTGAGTGCGGGTCGGGAATTTCTCCCAAGTGAATAAGAGCAGAGGCATTTAACGAAAGAATAAACCCCGAAAAATCCATTGTTAATTCATCTCTTTCTTCACTCACAGTAAAGCACTCTCCTTGATTAGGTATGTTCTTAACTCCACCGGATCAATTATAGATACTGGCGGAATTTTTTTCTAGGGTCGTAGGGATATTTTTCCTTTATCTCGCTCATGAGGTCTTCCATGTCTTTATCGGATTCCTGCGGCATTGCTATCTGAACAACCACAAACTGATCTCCCCTCTTGGCGGTTTTGGGATTCCTAACCCCTTTTTCTTTAAGTCGCATTTTTGTGCCGCTTCCAACCCCTGGAGGAATCGTAAGTTTTACAGGGCTCTCCACGGTCGGCACGTCGACCAGCGTTCCCAAGGCAGCCTCATAAACCGTTAAGGGAAGATCAATGTATATATCGTCATTCTCTCTTCTGAAAACCGGGTGGGACAAAACCTTTATTTCGAGTATCAGGTCCCCGGCCATGGAGTTTAGTTGTTCCCCCTTACCCGGCAGTCTTACCTTGGAACCGGTTTTTACTCCTGCAGGGATCTTGACCGTTATTTTTTTCGTTTCACCCTCCGGGGATTTTACGAGAAGTTCTTTTTCTCCCCCTTTTACGGCGGTTTCAAAATCAAGGGTTACGGCATGCCGGGTGTTTCTCGGTTTTCTCGGTTGCTGTCGCGTGGTGCCGAAATCGAAGATATCCCCGAAACCTCCCCCGGCTCCACCCATACCGTAGGATGCACCTCCCTGGGAAAAGATATCTTTGAAGATCTCGTCTATGCCCGGAAAACCCCGGGAATGCTGCCTGTAACTTCCACCGCCTCCCGGTCTTTGTCCTCCAAAACCGGCTGTCCCGAACATATCATAGGTTTTTCTCTTCTCCGGGTCGGAAAGAGTTTCGTAAGCGTGCTGGATCTCTTTGAATTTCTCCTCGGATCTTTTATCTCCCTGATTCATATCGGGGTGATGTTTCCTGGCGAGGTTCCTGTACGCTTTTTTTATCTGGTCCTGCGTTGCGTTCCGTGACAGGCCGAGTATTGCGTAAAAATCTTTTTCTGTGTTCATGAAAATAAAAACCCCGGTTTTTTCATGCTTTTTACAATTTTACTTGAGATTCAGGGGAATTGGCTAGGGTCATGTTTTTTTGAAAGTCTTCTTAAATCTGATCAAGAGTTGTCTAGATCTTTGACTGCGGGATCAGATGATTGGTTCAGGATCTATTAAAAGTCGACAGAGTGGTTGTGTCGGCCGGTCAGTTTTCTATGGATTCAAGTATTCTGTCTGCGATTTCAAAAAAGGCCTTCCCAGCGGCGCTTTGCGGGTCAGATTCCACAATGGGGGTTCCATTATCTCCGCCGATTCTTATCCTGGGATCAATGGGGATCTCTCCCAGAAACGGGACTTCAAACTTCTCCGCCATCCGTCTTCCTCCACCCCTGCCGAATATGTCGATCTTCCCGTCTACATCTGGCATATCGAGATAACTCATGTTCTCCACTATTCCAACAATGGGAATATTGAGTTTATTAAACATCAGTATCCCCCTTCTCACGTCCACTAGGGCTACGTCCTGCGGAGTGGTTACTATGACCCCTCCGCTTATTGGAGCTGTCTGTGCCAGAGAAAGCTGGGCGTCTCCCGTACCCGGAGGAAGGTCAATTACCAGATAATCGGTTCCGCTCCACTCAACGTCCTCAATAAACTGCTTTATCGCTCCGTGCACCATGGGTCCTCTCCATATCACGGCGTCTTCCTCGTTCACGAGAAACCCGATGGACATCACCTTGAGACCGAATTTTTCTATGGGGACGATCTTGTCGTCGGCAGTCGCTCGGGGTTTTTCACTTATGCCCATCATTAAGGGAGCGCTCGGTCCCCATATGTCGGCATCCATAAGCCCGACTTTCTCTCTTTTCTTGGAAATTGCCAGGGAAAGGTTGGTCGCTATCGTTGATTTGCCTACTCCCCCCTTGCCGCTTGCGACAGCTATGTAGTACTTTATGTCTGGAAGCTTGCTCTTTTCGCCACCTGCGTCGGCGGTTATCTGCTTCTGCGGTCGCGAGCCGATCTTCATCGAGAGGTCTTCAACTCCGGGTATGCCGAAGATGGCTTTTCGGACTTCCTCTTCAATTGCAGACTGAAGCTTCTGATCGGGTTTGGGAAGCACTATGGAGAGGGTTACTTTCGAACCTTCCACAAGAATGTCCTTCACGAGGCCGAAAGATATTATGTCCCGGTTGAATCCAGGATAGTTAACACTCTTGAGGACTTTTATTATCCGTTCTCTGGTTAGTTCCACGCGGAAAATCCCCCCTTAAGTGATACCCAGTTTCTTTTTTCCTTCTTCGGATATCATGTCGGGGTTCCAGGGAGGATCCCATATTACTTCTATAAGAACGTTATCGGCTCCCACGTTTTTAAGGGCCATCTCGGCCTGGCCTGCTATCTGTGCTCCCATAGAGCACCCGGGGGTAGTAAGGGTCATCTTGATCTGGACGTTTTTCCCGGAAATCTTGGTATCGTAAATAAGCCCAAGATCCACTATGCTCACGGGAAGCTCGGGATCGTACACATCCTTAAGAGCACCGTAGACGATTTCTTCTGTTATTTCGGGGCTGTCTTCGGATTTTTTCTTCTTTTCAAACTTGGTAAAAGACACGCCGCTTTTATCTTTCGAGGAACCGCCCCTGTCTATCTGAATTATTTTTTTTATCCCCATGATTTCTTGCCTCCTGGTTTTCTTCTTTATTACTAACTGTAAGAAACCTGTCTGGACCGGCTTTTCTCCGTGCCATCCAGGTTGTTTCTTGTCCTTTGTCGGACTCTTCAAAAGAAATAAAGACCTTTAGGATATTAACTGAGTTGAAAAATTCTTCAGAACGTATATTCGGCCTTACGCTTTCTTGACACTATATTAACTATTCAATAGCATTTTCCGCAAGTCATGAGACAATCCCGGCAGATATCAATCGGTGACGTGAAAATAGGCGGGGGAGCTCCCGTATCGGTTCAGTCAATGACCATTACCGACACAAGAGATGTCGCCTCTACAGTCTCCCAGATAAAAAGGCTTGAGGAGGCCGGTTGTGACATCGTCAGGGTCGCCGTTCCGGACATGGATGCCGCAAAGGCTTTGGGAGCGATACGAAAAGAGATAAAAATCCCCTTGGTTTCAGACATACACTTTGATTACAAACTTGCCCTTGAATCAATAAAGCAGGGAGTTGACGGGATGAGAATAAATCCCGGAAACATCGGTGCCAGATACAGAATAAAGGCCGTGGTTGATGCCTGCAGGGAAAGAAGAGTTCCCATAAGAATAGGCGTAAACTCGGGTTCTCTTGAAAAAGACATACTCAGAAAGTACGACCACCCCACCGCGGAAGCCTTGGTTGAAAGCGCGATGAGGCATGTGCGCATACTCGAGGACCTTGATTTTTACGACATAAAGATTTCCGTTAAATCCACCGACGTAAGGAAAATGATCGCTGCGTACAGAATGCTCGCGGAAAAAACCGAATATCCTCTCCACCTGGGAGTTACCGAAGCTGGAACCCCTGGAATGGGAACTGTGAAATCCTCGATAGGAATCGGGGCGCTCCTAGCCGAAGGTATAGGAGACACAATCAGGGTTTCTTTAACGGGCGATCCGGTGGAAGAAATCGTTGTGGGGATGAACATACTGAGGTCCCTGGGAATGAGGAACAACGGGATCGAACTTATCTCGTGTCCCGGATGCGGACGGCTTGAAATCGATCTTGAAAAACTTGTCTCGGAAGTTGAGCAAGGTGTTTCCGGTTTTAACCTCCAAAGACCGGTTAAAGTCGCCATACTGGGTTGCGTTGTTAACGGGCCTGGTGAGGCCGCGGAAGCCGATATAGGAATAGCGGGGGGAAGGGGAAAGGGAATGCTTTATCGGGACGGAAAATTAATAAAATCTTTCAGAGAAGCCGATTTGGTCGGGGAACTTGTTAAGGAAATAGAAAAAAACTACGTCAACTGAACTTAAAACCCCACTAAACTGCTTCCCTGCTGAATTTTAAATTGCTTTAAAGGAGAAAGACGGATGAGGTTTTCTTCTTATTTCATACCCACGGTTAAAGAAGATCCTTCGGATGCCGAGATTGTAAGTCACAAGCTTATGGTAAGAGCCGGCATGATAAGAAAACTCGCGGCCGGGATCTATAACTACCTTCCTTTGGGGCTGAGATCCATAAGAAAAGTCGAGAACATAGTACGGGAGGAAATGAACAGGGCCGGGGCAATCGAGCTTCTAATGCCCGCGGTGCTTCCCGCCGAACCCTGGATCGAAAGTGCCAGGTGGGATTACTACGGAAAGGAACTGCTTCGCTTTAAGGACCGCGCCGAGCGTGATTTCTGCCTGGGACCCACGCATGAGGAAATAATAACGGACATAGTGCGAAAGGAGATTCGTTCCTACAAGCAGCTTCCCGTTAATTTTTACCAGATCCAAACGAAATTTAGGGATGAGATCCGCCCCCGGTTCGGAGTTATGAGGGCGCGCGAGTTCATAATGAAAGACGCCTACAGCTTTGACGTTTCAGATGAGGCGGCTGATCGCTCTTATCAGGCGATGTACGACGCTTATGTGCGCATATTTGAGAGATGCGGCCTTGAATTCAGAGTGGTTTCCGCTGATTCAGGAAACATAGGCGGAAGTTTTTCTCATGAGTTCATGGTGATTGCCGACACCGGGGAAGACGTGATAATGAGCTCCACGGAAGCCGATTACGCCGCCAACCTCGAGCTTGCGAAAATCGGCGTTTCAGAAGACGAAAGGGAAGGGCTGAGAACGACCTCCGGGCTTGACGGGATTTCCGAGATCCATACCCCGGATCTTAAGACGGTTGAGGATGTGGCGCAGTTTTTAAAAGTCGGTACGGAAGAACTTATAAAAACCCTTATAGTAAGGACGGAAACCGAACCGGTCGTTGCTCTTGTGAGAGGAGATACAGAACTCAGTCTGACCAAGCTTAGAAACTTTCTTGGATGTGATATCACAGAGCTCGCCGATCCACAGACAATCTTGGAGGTCTCGGGTGGGCCCCTCGGATTCAGCGGACCTGTGGGACTTAAAAGAAAAAAGGTAAAGGTTGTTGCGGACAAGTCCGTTCGCAACATGAAAAACGCCGTGACGGGGGCCAACAGGAGCAACTACCATATAATTGGTGTTAACCCCGGGAGGGATTTTGAAGCTGATTCCTACGCGGATATAAGGGTGGCAAGGGAAGGGGATCCGTGCCCCGTTTCCAAAGACGGGATTCTTAAGGCGTCAAGGGGCATCGAGGTCGGACATGTTTTCAAACTGGGAACCAAGTATAGCGAAGCCTTGGGAGCTACCTATGTAGACGAGAACGGAGCGGAAAAACCGCTTGTTATGGGTTGCTACGGGATAGGAATAGGAAGAACAGTAGCAGCGGCCATAGAACAGAATAACGATGAGTACGGAATAAAATTCCCCTTCCCCCTGGCTCCGTTTGAAGTTTCCGTGCTTCCGATAAATATGAAACAGCAGGACGTGAAGGATGCGGCGGAGGAAATATACTTAACGCTTCTTCGCGACGGAGCGGATGTTCTGATTGATGACAGGGCAGAAACTGCCGGGGTGAAATTTAAGGATTCGGATCTGCTCGGAATCCCCATTCAAGTTACAATCGGGCGAAGAAATCTCAAAGAAGGCAAAGTAGAGATAAAAAACAGGAACTCCGGCGAGAGGGTAACCGTGGACGTGGAAGAAGTCTCGGGAGAAATAGCGGCTCTTTTGGCTGAAGAAAAATGAAAAAACCGGGAACAAATTCCCTGTAGTCAACAAGCCGCTCTGTATCCGCGCAAAAGTCTTTTTGCAGCCCTTTTCAGCAGTGAAGTTCGATTGAGGTAAGGAGGAAAGATAAAGTATTCATTGATGCGTCTCGCAAGTGATTGGTAAAAAAAAAGAGTGAACAATGACTCACAAGTTTTGTGAAACGGGCAATCTGACTGTGGTTCTGACCGTCGTTTTCACGCTCCTGATTCTGACGGCAGGACACACAATGGCTCGAGAGGATAATGAGAAAGAAGAAATCCTTGTGGGTAGTCGCCTGTATTCGGAAGTCATGTCAGATAGGCTTCACCCCGTAGTGGTTATTACCAAGCGAGACATCGAACTTTCCGGTATAACCAAACTAAGCGACCTGCTTTCGGAAAGATCGAGTTTTAATGATTTCGGTTCACATAGACCTTTTATCCTGGGACCCGGTCGTTTCGCGGTCGCGGTAAATGGGCGACACGCCTCGAGTTTTGACATTGACTTTGATCTCATACCCATCTCAGCGATTGAACGTATCGAGATTCTTAAGGACAGCGCAAGTGCTCCTCACATCGGAAAAGCCTCAAGCGGCGTCATAAATATAATTTTCAGAAAAGATTATAAAGGCCTTGAAATTCAATCGGGCATTTCACGTCCACGCGCTGAAGGCGGCGATTCCGAACATCTAAGCATGCTTTGGGGTGACAGCCTTGGTCAGGGCCATTTAAGCGTCGGCGCAGAAATATTTCGACGAAATGAAGTCCGCGATGCAGATCGGGATTACAGCCGTGCGATATATACCCCTGGTGGTTCCTTTGCTGGTACCCAAGGCGTGTCGATAGGCGGTAATACCCTGTTCCTTACGGGAACTGACGGGGAAAAAATAGCAAGGCCGCTTAACGACTGTGACGAAAATGTGTATACAGGGATATTGACAAACCCCCCAGGCAAAACATCCGGGAGTGTTTGCGGTTTTGCCTATGCCGATATTTCATGGCATTTGCAGCGCAGAGAAAGCGATCACGTATTTATGAATTTCCAATACCCCATTGGGAACATAGCCGCTGTTCATATTAAAGGCCGAGCGGCTAGATCAAAGACAAGGCTGCTTCGGGCGCCTGAGTCTGCTGGTTTTTCCTTTGTGCCAACCGAAATGCTGAAACAAGAGATAATCAACAATATCGAAGGTCTTGACAACAGCAATTTCCCACAGGAAATCATGGTCGAACATAGTTTTTTAGGGCATGGAAACCGCCAATGGAACACAGATACCAGAGATTACGATCTTGAAGTAGGTATCGAAGGTGAAATCGGAGGTGAAATAGGCTATCACGGGGATATTCACTACAACCATCACAGTTATATCGATAAAGGCCATACTCACATTCACGGACCGACAATTAATGCCGTCATTAGTGACGGAAATTATGATATTCAGAACCCCCTCTCCGAAACCGCAGAACATACAATGGCAATCAGTGAAAGCAGTCTGCGAAGAGATGTGAAAAAAGATTTTCACCACATTGAAACCACTCTGGCACTCCATGGCCATTTGTTTGAAATTTTAGGCAACGAACTTGACTGGGAGACAGGTTTGCAGCTTGCGTACGACAAACAAACCAATACCTACGAATATTTCAACCGCCACGACTATTTGGTCGACTCTGAAGAGATATTGGGAGAGACTTTGAATTCTATAGAAATAGATCGCCGGCGTTTAGGTGTTTTCGGCCATATGTCGGCACCGTTGGGCGATACGTTGGATCTTTCGCTGGCTGGCCGGTACGAGAATTCGAGTGATCTACCGACAATATTCTCGCATCGTATAGCAGCTCTGTATCGGGTAACGCCAAATCTGGCTCTTCGCGCTTCCTGGAGCCGGGGATCACGTTTCCCGGGGCTGTTTGAGTTGTATGAAAAAAAATCTGTCTCTTACCCGTTTGTGTGCGATGCGGATACGGTGACAGCTGATTGTTCCAGAGAGCAGGTGGAACTTACTCAAGATGCTAACCCGAGCTTGGAACCGGATAAGACCGAAAGTTTTGCAGCCGGGGTTTCGGCGGGCTGGGGTCGATTTTATGCCAACGCCGAGTGGTTTCGCCTGCGGACTTCTGACATACCAAGCATGCTGGATCCGCAGCTTATCGTAAGTCTTGAAAGAAGAGGAGAACTGGGTGATTATCCCTCGGTTAAAGTCATACGTCCTGACGGCCGGTTAAGCAGAATTGAGAACTTCTTTACTAACAGCGGAGAGTCAGATGTTGACGGGGTTGACGTCGGAATTAAAACCGACTTGAAGACCGATTGGGCAAATTTCATGTTCAATGTCAACTGGTTGAGGGTAATGAATTACGAGAGGCGGATAGCCGGACAAGTTCAGTCTGGAGATATTCCCCGCAACCGTTTGCACATTCTTCTCCGCGCTGGCCGCAACGATCTGACCATGCAGTGGAACACCCATGCGGTTTCAGGTTTCCGGAACAATGACGAGACTAAACGCTACCGGCGCTGGATCGGGCACGACATCACGCTTAACTGGAAAAAAGCATTTGGCTTCAACTGGTTTGAGCTTACCGGAGGCATGTTGAATATCGGCAACGAAGGTCAATCCCGTCCAGATCAAGGTGAAGATCAGGTGTTGTACCTGGATTCCATCTTGGGACGGACATTGTTTCTAAATACCAAGTTTGAGCTTTGACATGCGGTTACTTCTTCCCGAAAATAAAATTCCCTTCTTTGTCCAGTTCTACCCCTACAGTGTCTGAATCCTTGAAATTTCCTTTCAGTATTTCATTTGCGAGCAGGTCCTGGACATACTTTTGTACGGCGCGTTTAAGCGGCCTGGCTCCGAAAACAGGGTCGTAGCCAATATCAACCAGCTTGGCAATGGCTTTCTCTGAGAATTCTATGCCGAGGTTTTTTTCCGCAAGCCTCTCTTTTAGATGTCCAACCTGGATCTCTGCTACTTTCATAAGGTCGGTTCTTTTCAGACCGCCGAATATAACAACTTCATCAATCCTGTTTAGGAACTCGGGGCGAAAATAATTCCTGAGCATCTCGTTTATTTTACTTTCCATCTCCTCGCTATCTCCTGAAGACTCCTGTATATGGTGACTTCCGAGATTCGAGGTCATTATTATCACAGTGTTTCTGAAATCTACCGTTTTCCCCTGCCCATCGGTGAGTCTTCCGTCGTCAAGAATCTGAAGAAGCAAGTTAAACACATCGGCGTGCGCTTTTTCTATCTCATCAAAAAGTACTACGGAGTAGGGCTGCCTTCTCACGGTCTCCGAAAGCTGGCCTCCTTCCTCGTACCCGACGTACCCAGGGGGTGCTCCAATCAGTCTTGATACGGAGTGTTTTTCCATATATTCGCTCATGTCAATCCGGACAATCGCGTTTTCATCATCAAACATGAACTCGGCAAGTGATTTGGCAAGTTCCGTCTTCCCGACCCCGGTGGGTCCGAGGAACATGAAAGAGCTTATGGGTCTTTTCGGGTCAGAGAGCCCGGCCCTTGATCTGCGAAGCGCGTTTGAAACCAATTTTATCGGCTCAGGCTGTCCCACCACCCGCTTGGAAAGTCTTTCCTCCATGTGAACGAGTTTCTTGACTTCCTCCTCAACCAGGCTTGATACGGGTATCCTTGTCCACTTCGATACGACCGCAGCTATATCCTCCGCTCCTACTTCCTCGCGAAGCATCTTTCTATGGCTCTGTATTTCAGCGAGTTCTGTGTTCAGACTCCCCATTGTTTTTTCAAGCTCGGGGATCCTGCCGTAAAGAAATTCCGATGCGCGGGAGAAATCTCCCTCTCTCTGCGCTCTTTCCGCTATCATCCTGCTGTTTTCTATTTCTTCTTTGGTTTTTCTTATCCTGGATATGCAGTCTTTTTCTTTTTGCCAGTGCGTTTCAAGCGCTGCTGCTTCCTTTTTCAGTTCCAAAAGACTTTCTTCGACCTCTTCAAGTTTTCCAAGAAGTTCGGGGGCCTGTTCTTTTTTAAATCCTTCCCTTTCTACCTCAAGGCGCATTATTTTTCTTTTTATCTCATCTACTTCCGTTGGTACGGAGTCAATTTCCATTTTTAGCCGTGCACAGGCCTCGTCCATGAGGTCAACAGCCTTATCGGGCAGAAACCGCCCGGAGATATATCTGTTTGAGAGCCGGGCGGCAGCAACTAGGGCCTCATCCTTGATTTTTACGCCGTGGTGAACTTCGTACTTTTCCTTAAGACCCCTTAGAATCGATACGCTTTCCTCAACAGAAGGTTCATTAACATAGACCTGCTGAAATCTGCGCTCAAGGGCGGCGTCTTTTTCTATGTGATTTCTGTATTCATCAAGAGTGGTTGCCCCTATACAGTGAAGTTCTCCTCGTGCCAAAGCCGGCTTGAGCATGTTTGACGCGTCCATAGCTCCGTCGGCTGCCCCGGCTCCAACGACGGTGTGTATCTCGTCTATGAAAAGAATTACTTCTCCCTGGGATTCCGTAACCTCTTTGAGTACTGCTTTGAACCGTTCTTCGAACTGTCCTCTGTACTTAGCCCCGGCAAGCAGCGATCCTAGATCGAGGGAAATCAGCTTTTTGTCCTTAAGTCCTTCCGGAACGTCAGAGTCAACTATACGCTGGGCAAGCCCCTCGACTATGGCAGTTTTTCCCACTCCAGGTTCTCCTATGAGTACCGGATTGTTCTTTGTTCTTCGAAGAAGTACACGAATCACATTTCTTATCTCATCGTCTCTTCCTATAACGGGGTCTATCTTTCCGCTTTGGGCAAGTTCGGTGAAATCCTTTCCGTACTGGCGAAGCGGTTCCATGGTGTCTTCAGGGTTCTGTGTGTTCACTGTTTGGTTACCTCTCAGTTCTTTTAACGCCTTTAAAATCCCTTCCTTGGTTACATTCAATCCGGAGAATCCGTCTTTCAGCTCTCCGGTGGCCTGGGAAACAATTCCAAGCAATAGGTGTTCAGTGCTTACATACGCGTCTCCAAGATCTTTTGCTTCCTTATCGGCCGACCGAATTGCAGAATCGAGTTCTCTGCTCATATATATCTGATCAGACGTTCCCTTGACCTTGGGAAGCTTGGATATCTGCTCCGCGGCCGTCTGCGCAAGCACCCGGAAATCGGACCCCAGTTGCTCCAGAATCCTGATTGGCATTCCGGGCTGGCTTACAAGGGCTGCGAACAGATGCGGCAGGTCAATTACCTGATTTTCGCTGTCGCTCGCCGCACTTCTAGCCTCTAGGATCGCTTCCTGAGCCTTCAAAGTGAATTTTTCAGGTGAAATCATCTCAAACACAAAATAATTCTTCTTTGTGCGGAATCAAGAAATTACTTGAAAATCGGAAACCGTGAGGAGAAAGAGAGAAAACAAAATTACGCAACAGTCTCGGAGCGAAGCTGAAACGGCTCCGCGCAATGTGTTCGGTGTTGCGGAATAAAAACCGGGAAACTGGAAGAACGCCGATTACGGCGTTAGCACACTACTTCCCAAGAATGCTAACAACACAGGTGATTCCGTCCATGGCGGGCTGAGCGCCTCCCATGGTTTCGATGATGCCGACTTTTGCGTCTTTCACCTGACGTTCGGGTTCGACTTCTTCTCTCAACTGCCTTACGATCTCAGCAGTCTGAAGAAGTCCGGTAGCTCCGACAGGATGTCCCCTTGAGAGCAAACCGCCGCTTGGATTGACCGCGACTTTGTCGCCACCCACCCACGTACTTTTTTCATCTATCATGCTTGCTCCTTCTCCCTTTTCGCAGAAGCCTAGGGATTCAACAACCATCATCTCCGCTATTGAGAAAGCATCGTGGATTTCGGCTACGTCCATGTCCTCGGGCCCTAGTCCCGCCATTTCGTAAGCCATCTGGGAAGTCCTCCAGACGTTCTCGGAAGGATCGCAGGTAAGACCTGTGGGACTGCTGTACTTGCCCGACTGGGCAACACAACCGAGGATTTTTATCGGCATTTTTTTAGCAAGCTCTCCGACATGTTCTTCGGAGCAAAGCACCGCAGCTGCAGCCGCGTCACCCACTGGACAACACATGTTGCGCGTAAGCGGGTCAGCAATCATCGGCGCGCTCAATACTTCTTCTACCGTGGTAGGCTTTCTGTACTGGGCAAGAGGATTGAGCGAGGCATGGTAGCGGCTTTTTACAACAACTTCGGCCAACTGCTCCAAGGTAACTCCATATTCGCTCATGTACTTCGAAGCCCTTATGGCGTAAAGCCCCGGCATTCCCATTCCAATGGAAACCTCAAGGTCGTCTTCCTCTAGAGGCAGGGGACCTCCTGAGAGAATTCTGCTCAGGTTCTCAACACCCAGAGCAAGGGCTATGTCGTACTGACCGTAGGCTATGGTTCGCCATGCTTCCCAAAGAGAAAGCGTTCCGCTTCCGCAGGCTCCCTCCACGTTTATGGTCGGCTGTCCGACAAGTCCTATTTCCTTAAGTGCCCTCTGGCCGACTCCCATACCTTGGTAGACATGGCCACAAAACGCGATCTCTATTTTTCGCGCATGAATTCCCGAATCCTGTATCGCGGCCCATGCGGCTTCTCTTGCCAGTTCGTGAGCTGCTTTGTCGGGAAATCTTCCGCAGGCGGTGTTTCCCACTCCTATGATGTAAACATCTCTCATTGATAATTCCTCCTGCTTGCGCTTAAGTTCGGCATAAAATGTATACCAAATCGTTTGCGTTGTAAAATTTGATAGATTTTGATTTTCGATAATGAAATTTTTGTAATTTAATGGTATGATGTCTGGAGAGTTTTAAGGAGTTTAACTCTGAATAAAAAACACCCAGATAGGAGGTTAATATGAGTAACGTACCAAGTGCCAGCGAAGTTAGTGTCATGGACACCTTCAGCGCGATAGGAACAAGAAGGTCCATTAGGTGGTATGAGCCGAATCAGCCCGTTGAGAAGTGGAAGGTTCAGGCCATACTGGAAGCCGCCAGACTTGCTCCTTCGGCAGGTAACTTCAATGGACAAAGAGCAATAGTTGTATACAGGGACGAGGATCCTGACGTATGGGAGTTCATATCCGACTGGAGTCAGATCACCACGCAGATGGCTCCTGTGCTTGTGTTCTGGTGCTATGACATGGCCAACTACGACACGCAGGGTCAGTCAATCCATGATCTTATGAGAACTGGAGCGCTTGACAAGGCGCACGGTTGGGAATATGACAGGGTATCCAACCTGTTCCCGCTTCCCGGACTGCTTCCCGACGCTATATTGCACCGACTCGCCGCAATCGATCTTGGAAACGCGATAGAGAACGCGATACTTACCGCGACGGCGCTGGGTCTTGGGACCTGTCTTAACGGCGCAAGCGGCGGAGCCAGAAGGAACACCAAAGCGAAGTTCGGTCTTCCAGACACTTACGTGTTCAGCTGGCTTATGACCATGGGCTATCCCGCAGAGGATATGCAGGGTGGCGGGGCGAGATGTCGTCCTCCCTTTGAGACCATGTTCTTTGAGAAACGTGTAGGGAACCCTTTCCCAAGAGATCCTGAGGTAATAAGTCTTCTTGAGGAGCTGAACATGCTTCAGCCGGCAGGACCCCTTCCCGGAAGGCTTGAGGAAATTAACAGACTTACCAAGCGTTTCGGTCTCGGAGACGAGTGGCTTACCGACTGGGAACTCGAAGAGTCTCAACTCGGAGAGGTCGCAGGAGATAAGAAGTTTAATTCACTGAGCCTCGATGTAGTTCAGGCTTCGGCCGCGGGAGCATCCCGTGACCCTTCAGGCTTTACCCTTCAACCAACGGTAAAGAGGGAGAGAATCCAGGAGTACAGGAAGGAAAAAGGCATTGGGGATGCCGATTAGTTTTTATCAAAGATCAACCAGGAGGTTTTGATAATGGCAGAGATAACACTGAATATTCCAGATCCAATTCACAATAAGATCAAGAAAAGAGCCGAGCAAACCGGCAACGCTGAGGTCGGCGTTATAATCGCCACTCTGGCGCTTACTTTCGGCACTTCGGATTATGACGATTCAAAGTGGATCAAGAACCTAAAGGGACAAGACGACGCGTCTAAGCCTTGGTAGGATTCTGGAAGTAAAAAGAGTTTAGAAAAGGGGACGTTCCTGGAAACGGGCATCCCCTTTTTTTGTGTGCAGATTTAATACGAAATCTTTAGAAAAACCTAAAAGGGACTATGCAGCAAGGGGGACAGGGCTGTGTCTTCGAATCTTCCTTCCGGGTTAAAATCACTAACTTTCGTATTATCTACGATTTCTTCAACGACTTTCTCTATATAGAGAAGTAATTTACTGAAATCTCTCCCATTTTTTGCCGAGACAAGAGGCACTTTAGGAAATGCTTCCCTAAGCGCTGCTTCTGTTTCTGCATCAGCCTGATCAAGCTTGTTAAATACAAGAATGCTTGGTATATATTCGAATTCCATGGATTCCACTATCTTCATTACAGAATCTATCTTTTCCCTGATCTCGGGATCGCTGGCATCTGCGATGTGAAGCAGCAAATCAGCTTCTCCTATCTCTTCAAGCGTAGCTCTGAACGCGTTTATGAGTTCCTTGGGAAGCTTGCTTATAAAGCCCACGGTATCAGTCATGAGCACACGTTTTCCTCCAGGGAGCATAACTCTTCTTGTTGTCGGGTTCAGGGTTGAGAAAAGCTTGTCTTGGGTAACGATAGAGGATTTGGTCAGGCGGTTAAAAAGAGTGGATTTGCCGACATTTGTGTATCCGATAAAAGACAGGGTCGGAATTTTTGAGGTTTTTCTGTTTTTCCTTGTGTGTTCCCGTCTTCTGCAGAGACCGTCGATCTGTTTTTCGAGCTGCTCGATCTGCTTTCTTATGTTTCTTCTTTCTTGCTCAAGCTTCTTTTCCCCGGGACCTCTTGTGCCTATTCCGCCCCCCAATTGGGAAAAAGCCGTTCCCTTACCTTTAAGTCTCGGCAAATTATATTGGAACTCTGCAAGTCTCGCCTGAATTTTTCCTTCGTTTGTCTTTGCGTGTTTTGCGAATATCTGTATTATCAGCTGGCTTCGGTCCATTATATCAAGACCGGATTCCTCTCCGATAGCATTTGCCTGGGCAGGGGTAAGTTCAGTGTCAAAAATTATGGTGTCGGCTCCAAGGTGCTTGGCGTGAAGGGCGATCTCCCTGAGTTTCCCTTTGCCGACAAGATAACGGGGATCGATGTTCTTCTTTATCTGAACCACCTTGTCGAGCACCACTTTCTCGGCGGAGAGAGCCAGAGAATTAAGTTCCTCTAAAGATTTTTCAGCCAGATAGCGAAACTTCGTGCTGAACCCCACGAGCATCACTCCCTCCCTGTTTTCCTTGCCTCCGTTCTTTAGAAAAGCGTGCCTTAAGGACTGTTCTATGCCATTTATTTCCTGTTCGAGATTAATATTTATTCGACCCAGGTCAGAAAACTTTGAAATTTCCCATTTCGCCTGATTCTCTCCATTCGGTGGAACAAGGTTTGCGTACTCAAAGCCTCCGGCTGAACCGTTTTGACCGACAGACACTGAAGCCACCAGATCAAGTCTTTCGCTTGCCAGAGTTATAAGATCGGAATTTGTAAGACCTGATCCCTTGAGGTTGGTTCTTACGGCGCGGAAGCCCCTGAGTCTGTACTTCGCTCTTCTCCTCCTTCCGAGCAGTTTTTCAAAAGGCAAATCGCAAGGTTCCCCGATGAAAACGAATCCGATCTTTCCCTTGCGGTTAATAAGTACTGTTATGGTTCTTTTGAGTTCGCTTGAGAAGGCTAAAAGGGTTCGGGTGAGTTCGGGGGTTACCAGGCGATCCTGGGGGATTTTCCTCTTGTATATTCTGAGTATGTCCTTCTGGTAGCTTCTGGTGAGGCCCGAGGTGTTTCCGTAGAGTTTATCTATCTTTTGTTTCCCCTTCATCCATATATTATTATATTGCGCGAAAAAATTGAAGCATTTTCAGTGGAAAATTAGAAAAACCTGTCGATTTTCAGGTCTTAAACACCGAGAATGACAAGACTTTTTTGTTTCAAGATCCGGATTGAAAACTGTAAGGATAAGGGTGATGTACCGTGGAAACGGAAAAACAGCCATGGATTGCTGAATTTTACGAGAAAGAAAAAACCTCTGCAGACTCTGATGAAGTATGCAGGGAAACAGAAGAAGTCTCAGGTTTTCTCTGCCGCAGCTTCGAGGCCTACGTTGAATCCCTAAACAAGGAATACGGCCAACACGCAATCAGCGTGCTCTCTCTTCCCCCTGTTTTTATGCACGTGGTTTTTGATACTGAACCAAAGACCCCTGGATTTTTAATCTTTTTTGGAACTTCAAAACTCATCATGGCTCTTTGCGGGAGAGAAAACGCCGTTACTTTCGTGGGAAGGGAGATCGATTCCGGCTCGCAAAAACCGAAAAAGAACCTGAAACTTCTCGGAGTGACCTGGGAAGAGAGGAAAAACGGGGGATATCTTTTCCGAGACAGCACCGGAGTAGAGATCAAAATCCGTGAACTTATGCTGCGGATAACCCGGTGGGGAGCAAGCTAGGGATTAAGCACGATGTGCGTCAGAAAAGCGATTACCATTATGAGCCCGATAAGCAGCGGTACGCCGAGTATGTATTTAAACCCTTCTTTTTCGTGCGGTTCAAGATCAAACATGATGGCGGAAGAATAACCTATGCTCTATCTCATTGCAAAGTATTGTTGAACAGATATCGAAATTTTGTTAAGTTCTTACAGTAATGAATGAATACGTAACTCCTTTTTTCCGTCCTCCAAGCGAACACAAAAGCTTTATTCTGCAAGCTACCATCGGCTGTTCTCACAACAAGTGCACCTATTGCGCAATGTACAGGAAAGAAACCCAGAAATTCAGGGTGAGACCTATGGGCGAGATAAAAGAGATTATCGATGCCGCCGAGCGCAATGGGTCGCTTGAACGGAGGGTTTTCATAGCGGACGGCAACGCGCTTGTGCTCTCCACGGCAAAGCTTATGGAAATAATGGACTATCTCCATGAAAAAGCTCCGGATATTGAGAGAATTACCATGTACGCAAACGTGGGGGATATACTCAGAAAATCAATTGAAGACCTCACACGCCTTAGAGAAAACGGCCTCACGATGGTCTACATAGGTTTTGAGAGCGGAGACAACGTAGTGCTCGAGAGAATAGAGAAGGGAGCAAATTTTGCCGAGACCGTTGAAGCCTCAAGAAAACTTAAGGCTTCCGGTATAATGAATTCTGTCATGGTCCTCCTCGGCATCGGCGGGAAAGACAGGAGCAGGGAACATGCATCGGCTACAGGAAAACTTCTTACGGAATGCGACCCAGAATATGTCGGAGCTCTTTCGCTTCAACTTCGTCCCGGGGCACCGATTTACGGACAGTGGCAGGAAGGTCTCTTTGAACTTCCGGACAAATTCCAGATGATAGAGGAACTTGAGACCCTGGTGGAGAATACGGAGCTTTCCGACGGCTATTTCTATTCAAACCACATATCAAACTATCTTCCTGTCAGGGCGAAATTCCCCGAGGAAAAAAACAAAGTTCTTGAAGAGATAAGAGAAGTGTTAAAAACCAGAGACGAAGCTTTCCTTCGTCCGGATTATTACAGAGACGTGGTAAACCAGTACTGAAAAAAACTCAAGGAGGATGAAATGGGAAGAATTGCGACAACTTCGCCGGTTTGGGGCTGCAGTGTAAGTGATCTAAGGGCATTAGCAAAAATCACGGAAGAAGCGGGCTTTGACGGTATTTTCTCTCCGGAAGTGCCGCCTTACAGTGCTATAACCAACGCCCAGGTGTTCGCGGAGTGCACGGAGAGGGTAAACGTTGGAACATGGATAGCCAATATATACATGCGCCAGCCCGTAGTTGCTACCGCGACGGCGCTGACTATACAGGAAATAACTGGAGGAAGAATGGTTCTCGGACTCGGAGTCAGTCATAAGCCAGTTAACGGTAGATACGATATAGACATGGGAGACCCGATTGAGGCGATGAGAAGCTATGTCGGAGAAGTGAGGGCGTTTGCCGACGGAACGTCTCCAAGGCTTTCTCTTAAAAGAGAAATGGACCTCCCGGTCTATATAGCGGGACTTACCAAAGCCGCAGCGGAGCTTGCCGGAGAGGTTGCCGACGGCATAATGCCGTATCTATGCCCTCCCGCCTATATAGCTACCTTAAAAGAGCATGTTGCTTCGGGCGCCGCGGGAGCGGAAAGGGATCCCTCGACGATATCGATTACAAACGGCATTCCGTCTTTTGTCTCGGATGATGGAGCCGCGGCAATCGCCGCAGCCAAAAGAGGACTCGGTCCATACGCCAGGTTTCCTTTTTACCAGAGACTCATAAGAAACATAGGTTTCGGGGATATAATCGATCAAGTGCAGGATGGAGCGAATCCGGCCGAAGTTTTCACCGATGAACTGATAGACTCGGTGGCGCTTGCCGGCACTCCGGATAACTGCAAGAAAAAGCTTGAAGAGCATTTCGCAGCCGGGGTCGATCTCGCCATATTGGTTCCCGGACCGGTAGGAAAACAGAGCAATGTAGAGGTAATGGAGATAACAGCTAAAGCTTATTCTTAAGTTTTTTGTAGACCAAAAGAGCAGACAATAGCCGATATTCTCCGCTCTTTTGGTTTTCCGTAATCTCTACCTCTTTCCATAATCAATCATTTTTCCGAGACCTGTGGCTGAAACTGGAATTTTTTCACTTGCGTGGTTGAGAACGGTATTTTATAGAAGTATAATTACGGCAATTTTATTCTTTTTGCTTCGGTCCGCCTGAACGTGAGTCTCGATAACAACATTCTGTCCCTGCTCGTATTTTTTCCTCTCCTGGGAGCCCTGGTTCTTGCGGTTCTTCCATATTTCCAGAAGGTTTCCGATTACCAGCTAAAAACAGTCGCCTTTGTGGTAACACTGGCTGAATTCGTGATTTCGCTGCCGCTTTTTTTCCGGTTCAACGGCTCGCTCTCCACCATGCAGTTTCAAGAGAAGATCCCTTGGCTTACAGACTTGGGAATATCTTATCACCTGGGAGTCGACGGTCTTAGCCTTTTGCTCGTGCTTCTCACGACTTTCCTTTTCCCGATTACGGTTCTTTGCTCCTGGAACGCGATTAAAGGCGGATGGAGAGCGTTTCTATGTCTTACTCTTTTCCTTGAATCGGCGCTTATAGGAACTTTCACCGCGCTTGATATGATCCTTTTCTTCATATTCTGGGAAGCAGTGCTGATTCCCATGTATTTCATCATAGGGATCTGGGGATCCGCAAGAAGAATCTATGCGGCAATAAAATTCTTCATCTATACGGCGCTTGGAAGCGGACTTATGCTGATCGCGATCATCTATATGTACTACGCTCACATAGACCAGTTCGGTTTTGCGTCAATGAATCTATTTGATCTCCAAAGAACCAGTCTTTTCTTCGACGGCATACTGAGTCCCCAGGGACTTGTATTTCTAGCGTTTTTCCTGGCTTTCGCAATCAAGGTTCCGATGTTTCCGTTCCATACCTGGCTTCCCGACGCCCATGTCGAAGCCCCCACGCCCGGAAGCGTTATACTGGCGGGCGTACTGCTTAAGATGGGGACCTATGCGGTGATAAGATTTCTCATTCCTTTTTTCCCGGAAGCCGTAGAAGCATATACCGGAGTTCTCATAATCCTTTCAATCATCGGGATAATCTACGGAGCTATGGTGGCCTTCATGCAGACAGACCTTAAGAAACTGGTTGCCTACTCAAGCGTAAGTCATATGGGGCTTATAATGCTGGGCGTGTTCATTTTTAACCTCCACGGCGTACAGGGCGGAATCTACCAGATGATAGGTCACGGTCTTTCCACCGGAGCTTTGTTTATTCTCGTGGGGATGATATATGAAAGACGTCACACCAAAATGATTTCGGAATTTGGTGGACTCGCGAAAGTTATGCCGATTTTCGCGCTGTTTTTCATGATTGCCATGCTTTCTTCCATAGGACTTCCCCTTTTAAACGGCTTTATCGGAGAATTTTTGATTCTGCTTGGAGTGTTCGCGGAGAGTTATCTGTACGCAGCACTTGGAGCCACCGGGCTTGTGCTCGGAGCCGTCTATATGCTCTGGGCATACCAGAGGGTGATGTTCGGACCTATAGTAAAGAAAATAAACATGGGGCTTAAGGATCTTAATCCAAGAGAGATAGCCCTTATGATTCCACTTGCCGTGATGATATTTCTTATGGGAATCTATCCGCAACCGTTTCTTTCAAAAATGGAACCCACAATAACAAGAATAATAGACGGGACACAGCAAGAAGCTTTCCGCGCCGACGCCATAGTGCCGGAGACCCAGAAAAACAGACCTTAGAACTATAGTCGGCTGGTCTTTGGGAGACTGTTTGCCGGCTTGATCGGATCTATGTCTTTTAAAAAGCTCATAACGAAAAAAGTCGAATTCTCGGCCTCTCACAGGTACTGGAACAAGGACTGGAGCGAGGAGAAAAACCGTGAATTTTACGGCAAATCAAGTCTGCCGGGCGGACACGGACATAATTTCGTGCTTGAAGTTACGGTGGAGGGAGATATAAATCCGGAAACAGGGATGATAATCAATCTCTTTGACCTGAAGCAGATCGTTTCATCGGTTCTGGCTGATTTTGACCACAAGAACCTGAACGAGGATAATCCCCGCTTTCAGGATCTTATACCAACGACGGAAAACATAGCCAAGGTTCTTTGGGAGGCGGTCGAGGAGAAAATTCTTGAGAGGGATGACTGCCGTCTTCACAAGATAAGGGTATATGAAACGGACGAACTTTTCGTCGATTACCAAAAATGCTGAAAAGAAACGAGCAGGTGCTTCTTACAAGAGTATTCAGATTCTCTGCAAGCCACAGGCTTTTTATGGAGGGGTTGTCAGATGAAGAGAACTTCGCCATATTTGACAAGTGTGCGAATCCCGCGGGGCACGGACACGACTATACTGTGGAAGTGGCTATAAGCGGGGAGATAGACGATGAAACGGGCATGGTCATAAACCGTACTGATTTTGAAAAACGGGCGGCACCCATAATCGAAGAGCTAAACTACAAGTGGATAGACAGGGATATTCCCTTCTTTCAAGAGAACATATCAACTGTTGAGAACATCGGAAAATACCTGTGGCAGAAATTCACGGGAATCATCCCGGGCAAGCTTAATAATATAAAGATTTGGGAAAATCCGAAAAGCTATTTTGAGTATTTTGAGGAAAAACAGGATGGCTGAGAAAATCGCGATAGTAACCGGTGCGGCAAGAGGAATAGGAAGAGCCATTGCAGTTGAGCTGCTTGAGGCGGGGTTTTTTACGGCGCTTTGTTCAAAAAGCCAAGAGAGCGTAGCTTCCCTTGAGGCCGAATTATCATCTTTTACCGGAAAATTCATGGCTTCCTCGATCGATATATCGGCCGAGGAGGAAATCAGAAAATTTATCTCGAGTGTCGGCGAAGAAAAAGGAAAAATTGATGTGCTGATTAACAATGCGGGCGTCGTTTACACGGGTCCGGTAGAGGAAACCGACACCGAGCAGTGGGATGAGATGATGTCCGTAAACGCGAGAGGAACCTTTCTCATGGTGAAACACGCGCTTCCACTTATGTCCGGGGGAAGCCATATCGTGAACATCGGTTCGAACGCTTCTAAAAAGGGTTTTCCCGGATGGGCCGCCTACTGCGCTTCGAAGTTTGCCGTTTTGGGCTTTACCAATTCACTTAGAGAAGAGTTAAGAAACAAGGGGATAAAAGTGTCCGCCATCCTGCCGGGTCCGACAAGAACGGACATCTGGGATTCTCTTGGCGGAAAATGGGATAAGACAAAGATGATGTCTCCTGAAGTTACGGCAAAGACTGTTCTCTCAGTCATAAATCAGCCCTCTGAAGCGAATATAGATGAAATTGATATAGTTCCGTCCACGGGTAGTTTATAGTTTGTGCAGAACCTGGTTTAGGATAAGCAGATGGTAGAAATAGTTTCAATAGGAATCAGTTACAAGACAGCCCCGCTGGAAGTACGGGAAAGATTTTCTTTCTCTGACACGGACCTGCGAGAAGCACTTGGGATCCTTCGCTTGAGGGAAAACGTGCTTGAATGCTGCATTGTGTCCACATGTAATCGCGTTGAGGTCTATGCGGCAACTGAGAATCGCGGAAAATGTGAAGAAGAAATCAAGTCCTTTCTTCTCGACTTTCACAAGCTTCCCGGCCAAAGCCTTTATCCCTATATACATACCCGCGTGGGGTCTGACGCGGTTAGACACCTTTTCAAGGTGGCAGCCAGCATCGATTCCATGGTAATCGGGGAAACCCAGATTCTTAACCAGCTCAAAAACTCATATAGCGTGGCGCGTTCCGAGAACACAGTCGGGCTTATACTCAACAGGCTCTTTAACAGGGCTTTTTTCGCTGGAAAAAAAGTGAGAGCCGAGACGGGAATTTCCTCTCAGGCTGTATCGATAAGCTACCTAGGAGTGGAGCTTGCCAAAAGAATCTTTGAGAACCTCGCGAATCGGACTGTCATGCTGGTGGGAACCGGGGAAATGGGAGAACTCTTCGCGAAACATCTTGTTTCGAACAACATAAAGGAACTTTACATAACGAGCAGAAATTTCCGCAACGCAGAAAAACTTTCCCAATCCCTGAGAGGCAAACCCATCAGGTTCGAGGAAATGCTCTACCGATTGAAAGACATTGATATTCTTGTGACTGCAACCGGGTCTTCTGACTATATAATAAGAAGCGAACACATAAAACAGTCTCTTAAACTCAGGCAAAACGATCCGATCTTTATGATCGACATAGCTGTTCCACGCGATATCGATCCGAAAATAAACAGAATTCCCGGAGTTTATCTCTACGACATAGACGATCTGAGAGTGGTTCAGGGTGAGAACTTAAATTCCAGAAAAGAGAATCTCAAAAAAGCCGAAACAATAGTCCTAACCGTGGAAAAAGGCTTTAACGACTGGATGGAAAGCCTTAAGGTCTTCCCCGTCATAATTGATATCAAGCAAAAATTCGAGAAGATAAAAAAGACTGAGGTCGAGAAGGCGCTTCGAAGACTCGAGGGTGGTACCGGTACGCAGAAAGAAATTATAGAGAGTCTCGCGAATTCCATAATCGGAAAAATATTTCACGACCCTGTTACTAATCTAAAGAAAAGAACGTCCGGTTACGAAGCGGCTCTCTACTCTGAGGTGACAAGAAGACTTTTTGAGCTTGGCCCGGTGGACGCCGCGCAGGACGCAATAGATATTTATGACGAAGCTGAGAATTGGGACCAGAGGTAGCAGACTCGCCCTGTTCCAGGCCCGCCTAGTCGAAACGGAACTTCGCACTGCATTCCCTTCACTTGAAACGGAGATAAAGGAAATAAAAACTTTGGGCGATATAAACCCCAAAGAAGATATCTCCCGGATAGGTGGCAAGGGAATCTTCGTAAAAGAAATCGAACAGGGCCTTCTCTCGGATGAAATAGACATTGCCGTTCACAGCATGAAGGACATGCCTTCGGTTCTTCCAGACGGACTTGTTATAGGTTCCGCGCTAAAAAGAGAAGATCCCAGAGATGTTTTTATCTCAAGAGACGGCAGCGCTCTTGAACAACTCCAGGGAGAGGGCAGGGTGGGGACCGGAAGCGTAAGGAGAAAGACTCAACTGCTTTTCCGGTTTCCCGACCTCAAAGTCGTTCCCATAAGAGGAAATGTCGATACCAGACTCAGAAAAATTCTCTCAGAAGACCTCGACGGAATAATTCTGGCCGCAGCAGGGCTTAACCGGCTCGGACTTTCCAAACGTATTACTCAATATTTTGCGCGCGACTACTTGGTTCCGGCTCCGTGCCAGGGAATAATAGCAGTAGAATGCAGAGAAAATGAGACGGAAACAAAAAATCTCATATCTGCAATCACACACGCAGACACAGAGACCGCAGCGGTATTCGAGCGTTCTTTTCTGAAAACTTTCGGCGGAGACTGTCAAATTCCGCTCGGGTGCTGTGCGAATATATCTCTTGGAAAAATATCGGCAGATTCCGTGTTTGTAGATATGGAGAAAAAAGAAATCTACAGGAACACCTGGGAGTGCGACTCGGAAAAAGCATCTGCCGAAGGAACACTTATGGCCCAGGATCTTATGAAACGGGCAGGGCTTTCACGATAAAATCAGCCTAGTCTTGAGAAAGAGAACTTGAAATAAACTCGAGGATGTTTGGACGCTGCTTGGCTTGACATAATCAAGGTTTTAATTAGGATTTCTAGTTTATTGCTTCTGTCGCGGGGTGGAGCAGCTTGGTAGCTCGTCGGGCTCATAACCCGAAGGTCGCGGGTTCAAATCCCGCCCCCGCTACCAATCCCTTCGACATTATTAAAATCTGTAACCGCCTTGTAGAAAAGGACGTATCTGTTTTTCCACACAAATTAATTCAGTTTGAGTGAAGTATGGATTGTTCTTCTTCGAGAATTTTCCTAAAAAGAGACCCGAAAAACTATCCGTTTCACCTTCAACGTAATAGTACTATGCGGGTGGTTTATGTTTCATTTTTGAGTTCGCTCGGGTTATAATTGGTCGATACAGGTTCTTTTTAGAGCCCACAATTCCTAAAAAGGTTGGATATCTCTATTGCTTGTTATGGTGTCCCTTGCCTTGGTGTTGGGAGTAATCGGTCAGATGCTCTCCATCAGGACAGGGTTTCCAAGTATCGTATTTTTTCTCATTTTCGGGGTTCTCGTAGGACCGGAATTCTTATCTCTGGTCCATCCCTCGGAGTTCGGAGAAGGGCTTGAAATAATAATAAAGCTCTGCGTAGCGATAGTTCTTTTTGAAGCGGGACTTAACCTGAACAAAGAAGAAGCGCTTAGTCACGGAAACATAATACTGCTGCTGATAACCGTGGGCGGGTTGATTACGATGATAGGCGGAGCGGCCTTTGCGCGTTATGTGGCCAATCTTTCCTGGGAAATGGCCTTTGTTTACGGTTCTCTGGTCATCGTAACCGGTCCGACCGTCGTTCAACCCCTGCTAAGAAGATTCAAGGTCAAGCCCAACCTGAAGCACATACTTGAGTACGAAGGAGTGCTGATTGACCCTATTGGGGCTTTGATAGCTATTTTTGTAGTTGAAATAGTCCTCATCGAAAGCAGCCATACCGCGTCCGGCCTTGTCCTTGGATTTGGAGGCCACATGATGGAGATAGGTCAGGTAGTGCTTCTTGTCGCTTACAAATTTATAGTAGGAGGGGTTTTGGGTTTTCTCGGCGGTTATGCGGCAACTTTCGCAGTTAAAAGATTCTATATCTACATGGAGGATTTTGTAGATCTTTTCATGCTTGCCTCCGCACTCGCAGTCTACGGGTTTGCCGAGATGTTGACTCCAGAGGCTGGCCTTGTAGCGGCCATCGTCTCCGGAGCTATAATCGGAAACCTGAATATTCCCGAGGAAGAGGAAATGAAGAAATTCAAGGGCAAGCTTACAATTCTCGTCATTTCGCTGCTCTTCATTTTTCTTGCGGCAAGCCTGGAACTTGACTACATAAAGGATCTGGGCATCTATGGTCTTTTGGTCGTGTTCGGCCTGCTTTTTGTTGTGCGTCCGGTGGAGATATTTCTTCTGTGCGTACGTTCCGGCCTTTCTATCAAGGAAAAGTTGTTTCTTTCGTTCGTTTCTCCAAGAGGAATAATTGCCGCGTCAATAGCTTCGATTATCGCTCTGGAACTGCAGCAACATGAAGTTGAAGGGGGCAATACCGTCCAGGGGCTAGTTTTTCTCACAATAGCGATCTCGGTTCTGCTCCAAGGGGGTGCGGGAGGTATCGTCTCGAGAGCGCTTGAGGTTAACGATAAAAGAAACAAAGTGGTGCTGGTAGGAGCCAACAATCTCTCAAGACTTCTGGCGAGACTGCTTGAGAGAGCTGGCAAGGAAGTTCGCCTAATAGACACAAACAGAAGGCTTGTTGAGATTTCCAAGTCAGAGGGATTAGATGCGGTTGAAGGAAACAGTCTGACCGTGGACGGACTTGAGAAAACGGAGATTTCTTCCCCCGATACCCTCATATCTCTTACAACGAGCGATCATGTGAATGTTCTTGCCTGCCGCCTAGTGAGAATAGATTTCAAGGTCAGTAACGTGTGCGCACTCCTAAACAGGCTGGCGAGTGCTTCCGATACTGAAGACATGGAGAGGTTCAGGGTTCCCCTTGCGTTCGGAAAAAAAATTGACGTAATGGACATATATTCGAAAATTACTGAGAAGCAATATATCGTCTTCAGGTCCTGGATCAAAAAAGAAACAATTGATAGTATAGATTTTGAGAAATTGCTTCCCGAACACCTGATTCCACTTATCGTGGAGAGGGAAAGAACCGACGAGGTTTTTGTTTATCATGAAGGCTTTAACTTTGAAGTGGGTGATATCATATCCATTCTAGATGTGGACCCACTTTCCCCAAGCCCCGATATTCTTAGGGAACCCGAAAAAGAACTGATTATTGAAGTATAGAGGTGGAGAGAAGATGAGTTCCGAGATGAAATCCTTCGAAAACCTGCTCGATGAAATAAAGAAAATTGTCGATACGCTTGAAGCGGGGAAACTGCCTCTTGATGAGTCCATTGAAAAGTTCGAGCGGGGAGCAAGCCTTATAAAGGAATGCTACTTAAATCTTGAAAGCGTAAAAAAGAAAATAAGTCTTATAGTGGAAAAAAACGACGGCACTCTCGATCTTGAAGATTTCGGTGATGAAAACCAGTAAATGAGTTTTGATATAAGAGATTATCTCGACAAAAGAAAAGAGGTAGTTGATCGCACCCTGCGGGAATACCTCCCACCGGACGAGGCCGAAACAAAACTCCATCAATCAATTGTCTACAGCATCCATCCGGGTGGAAAAAGGTTAAGACCCGTTCTCTGCCTTGCGGCCTCGGAACTTATATGCGGAAGCCATAAAAACGCTCTGCCCGCGGCCTGCGCCGTTGAAATGATCCATACCTATTCCATAATCCACGATGACCTGCCCTCAATGGATGATGACGATACCAGAAGAGGAAAACCGACAAACCACAAGGTGTTCGGAGAAGCCATGGCCACCTTGGCAGGAGACGCTCTTTTAACCGATGCCTTCAGTCTGATGACGGAAAAACTCCTCGAGGAGGGTACATCTCCGGAACTTATATTGCGCGTGGTTTCAGTTATTTCAGAGGCAGCGGGATCAAGGGGAATGGTTCTGGGACAAGCATTTGACCTTGAAATGGATGAGGGCGAACATCTGTCAGTTAAAGATATCTCGAATACCTATCTGATGAAGACGGCAAAAATGATCGAGGCCTCTGTTCTTAGCGGGGCAATGCTTGCAGGAGCGGGGGAGGGGGAACTCTTAAGACTTAAATCCTATTCGGAAAAAATAGGTATCGCCTTTCAGATAAAAGATGACATCCTGGATGTTACAGGAAGTGATGACACGACTCAGGAATCAACAGAGAAAACCGGAGCGAAAAAACATACCTACGTATCGGTTATGGGAATTCAAGCATCAAAAGCCAAGGTTTCTGAACTTACAAGCCAAGCCGTAGTCGAGCTTGAGAGTTTTCCAAAAGACCCGAACCCTCTAAGAGAAATAGCTGTCTGGTTGCGTGAAAGAGAAGAATAAAACAAGGCTTGATAGCCTCCTTGTTGAAAAAAACCTGGCCCAAAGCGGAAACCAAGCCCGAGCGCTTATAATGTCGGGACGGGTTAGTGTGGACGGGAAAAAGGTTGAGAAACCGGGGACAGCCGTAAAAAAAGATTCCGAAGTAATTGTGGAACAGGACCCCAGGAGATTTGTAAGCAGGGGAGGGCTTAAGCTTGAGAAGGCCTTAACAGAATTCGGTATAGACGCAAGAGAAAAAATCGCCCTCGACATAGGAGCTTCAACCGGCGGCTTTACTGACTGCCTTCTGCACTTCGGAGCATCAAAAGTCTACGCCTTTGATGTTGGGCACGGACAGATTGACTGGAAACTCAGAAATGATAAACGGGTCATAGTAAGGGAAAAGATAAACTGCAGGTACCTGCAGGCTGAAGACATTGGAGAAAAAGTCGAGATAGTCACAATCGATGTTTCTTTTATTTCACTTACAATGATAATAGAACCTGCTCTCTCCGTACTCGCCGACAAAGCGACGCTTATCGCTCTCATAAAACCCCAGTTTGAAGTAGGCAGAAAAGATGTCGGAGCGAAGGGAATAGTAAAAAACGAGGATAAACTAAAAGAAATTAACGACAAAATAACGTCTTATTTAAGTGAATTAGGATTTAAAGTTAAAAGTATAATTGAATCTCCCATAAAAGGGTCAAAGGGGAACCGGGAGTTTCTGGTCTGTGCCTCTTGGATCGTGCCTACTTCTTCCCCCAGTCCTTAAGAAACCTCTCGAGGCCTATATCGGTAAGAGGATGCTTGAACAGCTGGGTAAACACCCTGTAGGGAAAAGTGGCGACATCGGCTCCCATCTTGGCGGCTTCCACTATGTGCATGGGATGCCTTACGCTTGCGACCAGTATTTCGGTTTCGTATGCGTAGTGCGCGTAGACCTCACAGATATCAAGCACAAGGTCCATTCCACTTGACGATACATCATCAAGTCTTCCCACAAAGGGACTTACGTAAGCGGCTCCCGCTTTTGCGGCTAAAAGAGCCTGAGAAGGAGAAAAAACAAGGGTAACGTTAACATTTATTCCCTCGTCTGAGAGGGTTTTCGTGGCCTTTACACCGTCTTCGGTCATCGGGAGCTTGACGACTATATTCTCATCTATGCCCGCCAGTTTTCTGCCTTCCGAGATCATCTCAGAGTACTCGGTGCTGAGTACTTCCGCACTCACCGGACCCTTTACTATATCGCATATCTCCTTGACCAGGTCCTCAAAGCTCTCCTGGCTTCCTTCCTTGGATACGAGGGAAGGGTTTGTGGTCACCCCGTCCACTATTCCAAAAGCCGCGGCACTTTTGATTTCCTCTAGATTCGCAGAATCTATAAAGAATTTCATTATCTTTTCTCCTTAGGGGAAATATCCTCTCAGACCATTATAATAGGTAGTTTGAATAATATTTCAAAAAGGTTTTACGGCGTCTGATATCTTCAGCGTATCTCTCGGTTACTCGTTCTAGATCTAAGATAAAAGGTCTTAAGTTTATTACTGCGTCTGGAAAACTAGAGAGTTGTGGATTAGGGACGGTTAAGCCTCCAGTCGTATTCGTAATCCACTGCTCCATTGAAGTTCTTCAAGCGTTCTGCAAGTCCTTTGTCGGCGTAACGAGCGAGGTGTTTTATAACGCCTTGCTTGTTGTTGCCAAAATCCTCCACGTACCAATCGTAGATACTGGAAATGATGATAAAATCATCTTCCATAAAATCTACCCCACGGTTGTGGTTTATGTACCTACGTGCACCGGTATCGAGCAGTGTGTCGGTGTTTTTAGCCGTAAATGCTGTCTCGCAAAGATCAGGACAGCTGTAACTGGCGCAACTCAAACCGTAATGAATAAGGTTATCCTTCCAGATAGGGCGAAGAATATCATTCTCTATATCGTCCAAAGTCAAATCCTGACCGGCTACCTTGGCATGGACTTCATTCCAAGGACCTGAGCATTCCGAACCCAGAGCGCGGTTTCTGCATATGTCGCGTATGGAATCAACCGGGAAAGCGTCCACTACCACCTTCACCGTCAGGGCATTGTAGAGATTGATCCAGTAAGCTTTCTGTTCCGCCCGGGAATGGGTCCTAGGATCAACTCCCTGCAGGTAGTTTAGGTACTTGACCAGCTTTGAGATGTCCTTTGCGTTTGCCTTAAGCGCAGCGTAATCAAACTTGTTAATACCAGAACTATCGGTGGTAGTACGCAGATAAGCGGTCAGGATATCTTGCCAAGCGCCGTGATCTACCTGCTTTACGCTGGTTTCATCGCTGGTTTCCCAGAACAAAATTGATTTCAACTTGGTGGGTCCGGCATTTACGTTGCCGACGAACAGCACTGTGACAATAATAATTACGGCAACAAAACCCACCTGCATTCTGTATCCGGGTTCAATGCGAACTGTACTTTCTCGTTGTACCATAGGGGCGTTCTACAGCAAGTCATTCACCACATAACGCCTCAAGCATCTGAGTGAACGGGAGATTCCCTAATTACTTATTTATATACTTAAACGAATAAACGCATATAAGCCTCGCGACAAGGAAGGCGAGGAAAAGCTGCCCGGTCATTGCCTCAAAAACAGCCATTAGTCTTCCCACAGGAGTTACAGACGTTATATCTCCATATCCTAAGGTCGTTAACGTCGTGTAACTGAAGTAAATAAATTCATTTATCTCCTTGTGGTGGTGGTATGCGTCCGGGAGCATGCCTGAGAAAATAGACCCGGGAAAAATTTCGTTGATAAATCCATATAATGTAGCCCACATAAGTCCGAGTAGAAGATAAATGCAGACTGCCCCGTACAGGGTGTTTGACGTTATTTCATCTGAGTTGATGACCATCCTGACCAGAAGCACAATCAAGTAAAAAAAGAAGAAGAAACTCACATAAACAAGCATGCTGTGCGGAAAAAACCATTCGCAAAGTAGCCACGGTACGGCGAGGGCCAGCAGTATCTTTAATGATCTTCTGCTTGTACACGCCGCGTAACCGCCAGCGATAAATACAAGCATGCCAAAAGTGCTTAGCAGCGAATGCGCGTAGTGATAGCCTTCCAAAACGGCCGTAAGAATCAGCAGAATCAATAATGCGCACATGAAGTTGAACATCCTGTAGCTTTCAAGAAGGCGTAAGATTCTCTCTGATGTATTTAAATTACTTTTACTGTCCATGTTCTTCTCCCAAAAATCTGAGATTAAACCACGGAGAGACCAGTCCCGGCGGTTTCTGTTTTTAAGATTATCTTTAAAATCTCTACGATACTAAACTAAATAGAATAAACCAAAAATACGCGTATAGGGCAAGCAAATTTTAGACTTAGTTATGATTCTCCCATGAACCCGAATACTACATTAACAAACATAGACCTAGGTCCCAAGAAATTATTCGAAAAATATTGTACAATTTCCCTTTGGCGGAGATAAGAATGGAACTCTATATATCAATGAAGGCTGAGAATATAAATCCAACTATGTTCAAGCATGTAACAATGGATATGCCTTCACCCCAGAATAACGGCTATTTCATTGCAGAATACAGAGAGGCCGAAGAGGAAAAAATACTCATCCTCCACAAGTATTCCTCAATACTTGAAAAAAAACTCCAAAAAGTCGGGTATTTTCTTGTGGAAAAATTCAACAACGGGATAATCGTCAAGAAAAAAGTTGATGAATCAAGAGACTACATGGACGAATGGGAAGAATGGGTAGAGTTTTCAAATGCTCTGCTTGAAGAATTCGAATCTTTTTTCGATGACGTCTGATAATCGAAGCAGGAAGAGCTGACCGGAAATCCCGAATTCCCGAACCGCAGCGCAGACGCAAACACTTCAGTCAAATAAAAATGCAGGAAAAAATAAACTACAAAGACACCCTTAACCTTCCCAGAACCAATTTCCCGATGAAGGCCAACCTGCAGCAGAAAGAGCCTATAATCCAGAAATCCTGGAAGAAGGAAAACCTCTTCATAAAAATCCGCGAGAAGAACCGCGATCGCGAAAAATTCCTTTTCCACGATGGGCCCCCTTACGCTAACGGCCCCATTCATCTGGGGCACCTGCTTAATAAGGTCCTGAAAGACTTGGTCGTAAGATCAAAGATAATGGAAGGATTCAACGTGGAGTTTGTTCCCGGCTGGGATTGCCACGGTCTTCCGATAGAGCACAAGGTCTTAAAGGAACTCGGAGAAGACGCGGCTTCCATGCCGGCACTCTCAATCAGACGCAACTGCAGCAAATACGCGAGAAAATACGTAAAAACACAATCAAAGCAGATGATCCGTCTCGGCACAATTGGAGACTACGAAAAACCCTATCTGACCATGACTCCCGATTATGAAGCCGGAGTGCTGGAAGCGTTCTCAAAACTGCTTGAAAAAGGACTCGTCTACAGGGATCTGAAGCCTGTTCACTGGTCAATCGAAAACCGCACCGCCCTTGCCGAGGCTGAGCTTGAATACCACGAAAGAGAAGATAAAAGCGTTTACGTGCTGTTTGAAATCGATGACCCGTCGGCGCTGCCCCCGTCCCTTAACGTGGGGCAGGAAGAAAAGGTATACCTCATAATATGGACCACAACGCCCTGGACACTTCCGGCGAATCTGGCCGTTGCCGTGGCGCCGAAGGGCAGATACGGCTTATACAGATCCCCAGAGGGTAAGAATCTCATTGTTGGTGAGGCGCTTTGCGAAGAAGTTTTCAGTAAATCCGGAAGAGAAGATTACGAGAAAGTCGGCTCCTGCTTGGGAGAAGAATTCTCAGAACATGGCGTATCGTGCATCCACCCGTTTATTGACAGAAAATCAGTTCTGGTCACGGCCGATTACGTGACTTTCTCAACCGGCACCGGGTGTGTCCACACGGCCCCTGGTCACGGCGATGAAGACTACAGAACCGGTCTTCAGGAAGGACTTGATATTTACTGCCCCGTTAGAGAAGACGGTAGTTTTGATGATACGGTACCTGAGTGGATAAGAGGAAAAGGGGTCTGGGAAAGCAATGAAATAATAACACAAAGACTCTCCGACACCGGAAACCTCTTTCATTCAGAACCCTACGTCCATAGCTATCCGCATGACTGGCGAAGCAAGACGCCTACCATATTCAGGGCAACGGATCAGTGGTTCATACACATGGACAAGCCGTTTGGCGAGACCGAAAAAACACTGAGAGAAATCGCCATTGACGCTGTTGGGAAAAATGTTGATTTCTATCCTGACTGGGGCAGAAGCCGCCTCGGCGGAATGCTTGAATCAAGACCCGACTGGTGTATATCAAGACAGAGATCATGGGGACTTCCGCTTCCATATTTTACGGACAGAGAGGGAAGGGCGGTTATGACGGTGAAAATGGTTCTCGCCGTTGCAGAAAAAATAAGAGAAAAAGGTTCTGACGTGTGGTTTTTCTCCGAACCGCATGAACTTCTTGATAACTACGATCCGCAAAATGACCCGGAAACCCCGCCCTGGCTTGAATCAAAAGAGGACATAGAGGGTCTTTTAAAGGGCGGTGACGTCTTTGACGTATGGTTTGAGTCGGGCTCTTCGTGGAATTCCGTTCTTAACGCAAGGGATCTTGGATACCCGGCGGATATGTACCTTGAGGGTTCGGATCAGCACAGGGGGTGGTTTCAGTCCTCGCTTCTTGTAGCCTTGGGAGCGACCGGAGAGCCTCCCTTCCGCGCGCTTTTTACCCATGGGTTCATGGTGGACGCCCGGGGCAGGAAAATGAGCAAATCCGGCGGCAACGCAATTGAAGTTGAAGATATACTGAGCAAATACGGGGCGGATATATGCAGATGGTGGGTAAGTTCGCTCAGCTACTCAAACGATATAAAGGTCGACTGGGAGTTTTTCGACGTCGCGGCGGACGAATACAGAAAAATAAGGAATACCATACGGTTTCTACTCGGAAACTTAAGTGATTTCGACCCAGAACAAGACAGCGTCGAGTTCGAAGAAGAGGACAGATACTCGATTGACCACTGGGCGTATTGCGAGTTTACCAGATTCGCGAACGAAACCGCGGATGCGTACTCGGGTTTTCGCTACAAACAGGCAAGTGACCTTATTTTCTCTTTTTGCTGTGACGAGATGAGCGCCATTTACCTTGCGTGCATAAAAGACAGGCTTTACTGCGAGAGTAAAAACAGCAGGAAAAGAAGACGCGCCCAGACGGTTATGTACCAAGTGGCCGAAGGAATTATAAAATTTCTCGCTCCAGTACTGGTCCACACTTCATTTGAAGCTTATAAATCCCTGAGAAAAGATGACGACGCCAACGTACACCTTGAAACATTCCCACGCGTTAAGAAGGTTGAGACCGATAAAACCTGGAACGATGTTATGGATATAAGGAAACTATGCCTCAAAGCCCTCGAAGATGCGCGAGGGGAGGGCGGGATGAACAACCCCCTTGATGTAGCCCTTTCGGTAACAGTAAAAGAGGATATTTACGACGAAATAAGGAAGTTCGAACCGGAGCTTGAAGACCTCTGCGGGGTAAGCAGGTTCGAGGTCTCAGCAGGAGACGAGATCCACGTGGAATTAATAGATCTTTCCCAGGAACCAAGATGCGAGCGGTCCTGGAAGAGGGGAAAAACCGTAAAGAAAAGGTCAAACGGAAGATTCCTCAGCGAAAGGGATGCCTTAGCGCTCGGGCTCTAGTGCGTTTTTACGCGGCAATAAATCTGTAACAGCCCCAACAATATGAAATTATCCGGGAGGCCAAGTGAGTTTCCTTCCGCCGAGAATGTGTATGTGCAGGTGATAAACGCTTTGTCCCGCGTCTTCGTTCGTGTTCACAACAAGCCTGTATCCACTCTCGCTGAGCTCCAGCATTGAAGCTATCTCCGAAGCCTTAACCATAAGATGTCCCAGGATTGCCTGATCCTCGGTCTCAGCAGTCGCCATTGAGACTATTTCTTTTTTCGGTATCAAAAGAACATGAACGGGAGCTTGGGGGTTTATATCCCTGAAGGCTAGACAGAACTCGTCTTCGTATACTATGTCAGCTGGAATTTCTCGGTTTATTATCTGTGTGAAAATTGTGCTCATGTTTGTGATTGTCCATTAACTCCTCTATGATGTCAAAAAATCTTTCGCCGGGGGTTTTTAATCTATAGAATGAATGGATTTATAAAAAATAGGCGGCTTTGAACTGACAAGATCAGTAGACGATCATCCCTCAAAAACAATCTAATTTGCGCATAAATGTTGATAATTGCGCAAAAACATGCTTTAATTACATCTAACAGCATTTTAGTTGCGCATAAATGCCATCTGATTGCGTAAAGACATGCTCTAGTTGCGCATAAGAGTATTTTAATTGCGTATATTTTTATTTACGATACATGAGAAAAAATGGCAAAGAGAATACCGGAAGAAAAGTTTCAAGCTATCGAAGCTATCGTGTCTATGTTCCCGAACGGAACTGGTATCCGTGAGATTGCGAACAAACTTGATGAGAAAATTCCTCGTCGCACGCTCCAGTACCGTCTGAAATATCTTGTGAACGAGGGCCGCCTACTTACTGAGGGGCAGAAACGCGGAGTAAAGTACAAAGTTTCCGCGGATAAAGGTCTATATAGACAAATCGGTAAAACAGAAGTCAAGCTCGGGGAATCATTCTCTGGAGATGCAATTGAAATTCGAAAACATATTCGCCAGCCCTTTGAAATGCGGAAGCGAGTAGGTTACGACCGCAATTTTCTTGATTCCTACCTTCCAAATACAAGTTTCTATCTTTCCTCAAAGGAAAGGGAACATCTGAAGAAAATCGGCACCCAAGTCACGGCGGAACAACCTGCGGGTGCCCATGCGAAGCAAATTCTTAACCGGCTGCTCATAGACATGTCATGGAGTTCAAGCCGTCTTGAAGGTAACACCTATTCACTGCTTGAAACCGGTCGGCTTATCAATTTCGGTAAAGAAGCCGAGGGAAAAGATCAATTGGAAGCCCAGATGATCCTGAATCACAAAGAAGCAATTGAGTTCCTTGTCAATTCCGCAGGGGAAGTTGGCTTTAATCGATACACCGTTTTTAACCTCCATGCTTTACTGGCACACAATCTTCTTGCCGACCCTAAATCGATCGGCAGACTGCGACGCATCGGCGTAGGAATCGAGAAATCTGCATTCCACCCACTCGAAGCGCCTCAACTGATTGAAGAATGTTTTGACCAGCTCCTCGCGAGTGCTGCTGCCATCAATGACCCATTTGAGCAGTCCTTTTTCATCATGGTACAGATTCCTTACTTGCAACCATTTGATAACATTAACAAGCGTTTGTCACGCCTTGCCGCAAACATTCCGCTGATTAAGAAAAACCTTATGCCACTGTCTTTTATAGAAGTGCCGACTGATGCATATACTGAAGCCATCCTTGGTGTCTACGAACTTAGAAAAGTTGCCCTTCTGAAAAACCTCTTTATCAAAGCATATGAGTCCTCAGCTTCACGATATAGGGCGGCAAGACAAGTGATCGGAGAACCTGATCAGTTCCGGATCAGGTATCGCGAGGGACTTTATCATGTTGTCGGCGAAACCATTCGTGCTTTGATGAACAGAAAATCTGCGTTTGAGTATATTAAGAACTGGGTCGCAAAAAACGTTGAATTCTCCGATAGGGAAACATTCAGAGAAATTGCCGAGAACGAATTAATCGCTATTCACGAAGGAAGTTGCGCGCGCTATAAGGTCACTCTGCGCGAATTTCAAGCGTGGCAGGAAGTCTGGAACAAAAAATCGTTATGAGTTCATCAGAAAAACAACAAAAGATCCGTCTTTTCATAAGCTGTCTAGTAGACAATTTCTTTCCCGAAGTGGGAGAAGCAATGCTGAGGGTTTTCTCCGGCATGGGACTTGAAATCGAATTTCCGCAAAACCAGACATGCTGCGGACAGCCCGCGTTTAACTCCGGTCACAGAAAAGAGGCAGAAAAAGTCGCCCGTCATTTTCTCGATGTCTTCGGAGATGCAGATGAAGCAATTGTGTGTCCCTCGGGTTCATGCGTGTCAATGGTAAGAAACTATTACACGCAGCTTTTCCGTGACGACCCAGAAGCTCTATCCCGCGTGGAAAAGGTTTCATCCAACATCTATGAGTTCTCCGAATTTGTTTTCCAGAGAAAAGAAACTATTAGTCTTAACTCCACATACAGGGGTAGGGTAACTTTTCATGATTCCTGCCACGCGCTTCGGGAACTCGGGATAAGTTCTCAGCCCCGGGAGCTTATTAAATCCCTAAACGGAGTTGAACTCGTTGAAATGAAGATGGCCGATGCCTGCTGCGGTTTTGGAGGAACTTTTTCCATTAAGTACCCGGAAGTATCAAAATCCATGCTCCAGGAAAAAACGGACTCAATCATGAATTCAGGCGCGGAGGCCGTCGTTTCAACCGACATGGGGTGTCTTATGAACATAAAGGGACTGGTATCCAGAAAAAAACTTCCTGTAAAAGTGTTTCATCTGGCTGAACTCCTCGCCTTTGAGGGTCTAAAATGATTACCGAACGCATAGATTTCAAGAAAAACTCCGCAGAAGCCCTCGGTAATCCCAAGCTGAAAAAGGCTCTTGTGAATTTCACCGACAGATCAAGGGCTTCCAGACAAAAGGCGGTAAGCGGGGTTTTCGAGTGGGAGGAACTCAGGTCTGAAGCCAGGGGAATAAAAGAAGAAGTAATAAAAAACCTGGATAGCTATCTTCTGGAGCTCGAAAAAAGCGTTACCAGAGTGGGCGGCAGGGTACACTGGGCAAAAGACGCCGAGGAAGCCTCGGCAATAGTGGTCAACATAGCCAGAGAAAACAACGTCAGAAACGTCGTGAAAAGCAAATCGATGGCCACAGAGGAGATAGAACTTAACAAACACCTTATATCAAACGGGATAAACACCGTGGAAACCGACCTTGGAGAGTACATAGTACAGCTCTGTGACGATCATCCTTTCCACATAATCACCCCCGCAATTCACAAGACTAAAGAGGACATCTCAAAGCTTTTCTCCGAGAAATTCGGCGTGCCCGAGTATGAAGAACCGCAGGAACTAACAAACATAGCGAGAAAAGAGCTGAGAGAGAAGTTTCTCTCGGCCGACATGGGTATTTCCGGGGTTAACTTCGCCGTGGCCGAAACAGGGACCATAGCAATAGTCGAAAACGAGGGTAACGCCAGGCTCGCGACCACGTTTCCGGATATACATGTGGCCATCATGGGAATAGAGAAGATCGTCCCCAGGTTCGAGCAGCTTTCAATTTTCCTCAGCCTGCTGGCAAGAAGCGCTACGGGTCAGAAATCCTCCACTTACGTCTCTCTCATAACGGGCCCAAAGAGGGAAGGGGAGAGTGACGGTCCCCGGCAGTTCCATCTGGTTTTCCTTGACAACGGAAGAAGTGAGATTGCGAAATCAGAGGAAACCAGAGAATCGCTTTACTGTATAAGATGCGGAGCCTGCATCAACGTATGCCCGGTTTACAGGCAGGTTGGGGGACACAGTTACGGGTGGGTTTACTCGGGACCGATAGGAGCAATAATAACTCCGCAACTAAACGATCCGCAAAAAACCGCGGATCTGCCGTTTGCATCTTCTCTTTGCGGAGCTTGTAGGGATGTATGCCCAGTAAAGATCGATTTTCCTCACGTACTTCTTTCTCTGAGGCAAAAAGTAGTGGAGGAAACCAAGGGAAGGGCGAATCTGCCAGGGTTTATCGAGAAAACGGCCTTTCGGATCTGGAGTTTCGTCTTCAGTAAGCCTTTTTACTATAATCTCGCAGGAAAAACGATGGCTTTTCTACAGTGTCTCTATCAAAAAGATAATGAATTGCAAGGACTTCCATATCCTTTTTCAAAGTGGACTAGAGAAAAAAACTTTCCGGCTTTCTCGAGAAAACCCTTCAGAGAAATATGGAAAGAGAAATATCACGGCAGAAACGGAGTACTAAGATGATTTCTAAGGGATCAAAGGCATTTATACTACAAAACCTAAATTTCACATCAATAAAAGAAGAAAAGAGCAGAAAAGGTAGAGAGAAAACCTTTTCAAATTCCGAATTCTCTATTGATCAAAGCAAGTTAGAAGACGATTTTATAGAGAATTTTAAGATGGTATCCGGTGAAGTTCATCTACTCGCAGAGAAAGAAGACCTGATCGAGAAAATAAATGAACTTATCCACGAAATTGGTGCCCAGTCAGTTTCTTTCTGGAATATGGAATCCTTGAAATCACTTGAATTTACCTCTGAAAGCGATCTTGCGAACACGGATATAGGAATAACTGGGGCTGATTTCGCTATTGCCGACACTGGAACACTGGTATTGTTGTCCGGTCCGAAGCAGCCGAGGCTTACTTCGCTATTACCTCCCGTACATATCGCGATACTTAAAAAGGAGACCATAGTCCCAAATATTCATGCTCTGTTTGCAAGGTTAGGGAAGTCTTATGAAAATTATGATAAACTGTGTTCGTGTATTTCTTTCATAACCGGACCTAGCAGGACGGCGGACATAGAGCTTAACCTTACATTGGGAGTTCATGGCCCAGGAAGAGCAATAGTCGTAATTATCTGAAAAACTTATAAGCTTTTATCTCTAACTACCTTTGATTATTGCTAAATGTATCCCAAATGAGCCACTATCTCGAGTTGCTCAGCAGAAATATTCAATGTCCGATAATGTATATTATGTAAACTTATATAAATCCATGAACAAATGCACGGGATCCACCATAAGCACCCTATTCTGCCAGTGTTCTTGATTTTTTCTTATATGTCCGGATGATTTTCTAGAAATATTCTTAGATTGGAGAACTGAGCAATCATGCCTATTTACGAATATCAATGTAAAAAGTGTGAAGGTGTCTTTGAAATCCTTCAGGGCTTTAATGATAGACCTGCCACCAAGTGTGAAGAGTGTGGAGGAAGACTTAAAAAGATCATCTCTCTCTCCGCTTTTCATCTGAAAGGTGCTGGTTGGTATGAAACCGATTACGGGAAGAAAAAAATATCGGAACCCAAAGAACTGAAAGATCACGCTCCTGCAGAAGCAGCCACAGATGCAGCCGCATCTTCCGAAGGTGCTTCGGCCACGTCGGTAGAAACCGGCCCTTCCGACCCTTCCAAGGTATATGACTCAATAAAGTCTGACACCAAAAAAGCAAAGAAAAAGACAAAAGACTAAAAAACGTAGCTTATGGACCTTGGTATAAAGGGAAAAGTCGCCTTGGTAGCGGCATCAAGCAAGGGAATCGGAAAGGCAATAGCCTTTGCTCTTGCGGACGAAGGAGTAAATCTCTCCATATTTTCACGCTCAAAAGACGAAATAGAGCGCACCGCTTCAGAAATAAGAACCCATTTCACAGTGGATGCTCTTGCTTCCGCGGCTGACGTGACGAGCAAAGAACAGGTTGACCAAGTAATAGAAACCACGGTGCAGACGTTCGGTGGAATTGACATTCTCATAAACAACGCCGGAGGCCCTCCTTTCGGCTTTTTTGACGACTTCGAATCACCTGACTGGCAGAACGCCCTGGAGCTTAACCTTCTAAGTGGTATTTACCTAGCAAAAAAAGTAGTCCCTCTGATGAAGAAGAGAAACTGGGGAAGAATAGTGAACATAACCTCAATAGCCGTTAAGCAACCAATAGATGGACTAATACTCTCAAACACTTCTCGTGCCGGGCTCATAGGTTTTTCTAAAACTCTTTCAAATGAATTGGCAAAACACAATATTTTGGTAAACAACATCTGTCCCGGAAGAATTTACACGGACAGGATAAAGACGCTTGCGGAAAAAAGAGCCGCCCAGTCAGGCATTGAATACGAAAAAGCCATAGAAGAGATGGAAAAAGACATTCCGCTGCGAAGAATAGGAACTCCTGAAGAACTGGCCGCCCTAGCCTGCTTTCTTGCTTCTGAGAAAGCAAGTTACATGACCGGGACAACTATTCAGGTTGACGGAGGATTGTTGCGAGGGCTGTTTTAGAAACTTGTAGGACTATATCGCTTTTTAAGGTATAATGGCATTTCCACTACGGGGGGCTTGGTCTTAATCATGTCAGAAAGTTCTGAACAAGCAGTACTGCTTACACATTCTCCTGACCGCCCGGGTCTTCTCCGCGCAATAATCGACTACATATCCAAGCATGGCGGTAACATATATGAAATGCAGCACTGCATGGACACGGACGACATGGTCACCTTTGTCCGTGTAAAATGGGCAATGGAGAAATTTTCCATCCCCAAAGAGGAATTCTCCGAACGTTTCCAAGAAGAAGTAGCTTCAGAATTCGACATAAAATTCGACATATTTTTCACCGGGAAAGCGCTGCGCATGGCGGTTTTCGTCTCAAAACTTCCCCATTGTCTCTCCGATATCATATACAGGTTAAGAGTCAGGGAGTGGAATGTGGAAGTTCCTATCATTATAAGCAATCATCTTAACCTCAAGCCCGTTGCTGACCGCTACGGCATGGATTTTTATGTGTTCTCGGATGTAGAAAATAACAAAGAGGAAGTGGAAGCCAGACAGCTTGAGCTTCTCAAGGACTATAAAGTGGATTTCATAGTGCTTGCCAGGTACATGCAGATACTTACCGAGGATTTTGTCTCACACTACAAAAACAGGATAATTAACATTCACCACTCCTTCCTTCCCGCCTTCCCCGGAGCGCGTCCCTACCACAACGCCTACAAAAGAGGTGTCAAGATCGTTGGAGCAACGAGTCATTACGTAACCGAGGATTTGGATTCCGGACCCATAATAGAGCAGGATGTAATACGGGTAAACTACAACGATTCCATAAATGACTTGGTAAGAAAGGGAGAGGATCTGGAGAAACAGGTTCTTTCACAAGCAATCTGGTCTCACATCAACAGAGAAATTCTGATATACAAAAACAGAACAGTAATGTTCAATAAATGACTCTTAGTTTTAATTTTTTGCCTGCCCCTCCGCTCATTACTCATCATCATCTTCCCTGAAAAGAGAATCTATCTTGTAATCGTAATCCTCTACTTCCTCTGTTTTCTTTTCCGAAGATCCTACCATCATCCTTAACCCCCTGAGAACCTCGTCCTTGGACATGCTCGGTTTGACCTTGTAAGAAATTTCCCCGAGAGGAGTGTTCATGATTTTTACGCCGGCTGGAATCTCGAATTCCGTGCGGTCATTGTATTTATCAAGCACCTTGCTCATGAACTCTTTCCAGACCTGGACAGCAGATAAGGATCCCGACTCCTTGTCTCCAAGCGAGGTGTTATCGTCCTTTCCGACCCACACCCCGGTTACGACCATTGGGCTGTATCCTATGAACCACGCATCAGTGTAATCATTCGTGGTTCCGGTCTTGCCCGCAATTCTAGCTTTGGAGTTAAGCGGGTTGGCAAGCAGCCCCGTCCCCTCCTTAATAACCGCCTTCATCATGTCAGTCATTACATAAGCTGTCTCGGGACTTATAACCCTATCGAAGTCCTCCGTTTCACCGAAGTAATGAATGGGGACCTTTTTAATGAGAAACCGGAATTCCGCAGAGTTAAGAAAATCTCTATGTTCTTCGGCGAAAAGACCTAAAAATTGCGACCTACCCTCTTGGGATTGAGTTGAAACCCGTTCTCGGTAATCCCACTGCTCCGACGCATCGGCTCCCTCTTCACCCTCTTTCCGCTTCAGTTTCTTCTCGTACCGAAGGTACATCTCTCCCGTGTTATCCTCGATGAGGCTTCCGTTTCTGTCATAGATTCTGAGTATGAAGTTCGGTTTTCTGTATCTTCCTAAATTCGCAAAAACAGAATAGGCATTTGTAAGCTCCAAGAGAGTTACTTCCGAACTTCCAAGAGCAAGCGATGGATAAGGACCGATTCTGGATTTAAAGCCGAAGTACCTGGAATAACTCGCTACGTACTCAGGGTCTATGTCCATGATCAGTCTTATTGAAGAAAGATTTCTTGAGTTAACGAGGGATTCCCTGAAGAAAATCGACCCCATGTATTCTTCATCGTAATTCTCGGGAACCCAGTCATCCACGATAATCGGCACGTCAAGGAGCTTGCTGGTCTGGGTGTATCCCTTGTCTATAGCCGCCGAGTAGAGAAAAGGCTTAAACGCCGAGCCCGGCTGCCTTTTGGCCTGGATCGCCCGGTTGAATTTCGAGAGTCCGAAATCATACCCGCCCACCATTGAAATAACGTTGCCCCTCGTGTCCATGGAAAGCAGTGCCCCCTGGGTCTGCGGGCGAAACAGGGGAAATATATCAGCTACCTCGCCGTCGCTCACAGACACCCTCACCTTTATGACGTCCCCTATATGCAGCTTCTCGGGAAGGAGGTACTTGCCCTGCGGGGCCGGAAAATACCGCTCGGAGTCAACTATGTAACTCAGTCTTCGTTTTTCGCCGCCGACTTCAACAGTCGCAAAGGAAGTCTGTTCATCTATGTCTCCTATAACGGTTACAACAGCCCTGTATATTTTCCCGTTCTGAAGAACAAGGTGGCTTTGCTGCTTTTTAAATTCCTCTATCTTCTCAGCCGTCCTGAGCCTGGCGATAGTGAATCTGGTTCTGCCCTGTCTTTTTTCAACCTTGCGTATCCCTCTTCGAAGGGCTTTGTAGGCGGCAAGATTGAGATCCATGTCAAGGGTGGTGTAAACCTTGTAGCCACCTTTCTCATAGGCCTTCCTTCCGACTCTTCTCTCAAGGTATTCCCTTACGTATTCAATAAAGTAAGGGGCTATGTATTCCCCTCTGGGCTCCTGTTTCGGAACGATTTTTATTTTATACGCAAGAGCTTCCCGCTTCTGGCGGTCGGTTATGAATTCCTGGTCGCGCATTATGTTTATCACGGTTTTCTGCCTTTTAAGCGCGTTTGAGGGATTGACTCTGGGCGAGTAGAGCTCCGGCCTTCTGGGAATTCCTGCCAGCAGACACGCCTCAGCTATATTTATGTCTTTTGCCGACTTTCCGAAGTAATTCCGGCTCGCCATCTCAACTCCGTATACGCCGTCGGCAAGGTATATGTGGTTTAGGTAGAGATACAGTATTTCTTCCTTGGAGAGGTTCCTTTCTATCCTGTACGAGAGAATTGCTTCCTTTATTTTCCTGCTGTAGGCCTTTTGGGGGCCCAGAATGAGGTTTTTGGTTATCTGCTGCGTAATGGTGCTCCCCCCGGAAACGATTCTCCCCACAACCAGGTTCTGATAAAGGGCCCTCACAACGCTTTTAGCGTCCACGCCGCTGTGCTGGTAGAACCTCCTGTCCTCCACCGCTATGAAGGCATTTACAACGTAAAGCGGTATGCTGTCGAGGTCGACAAGCGCCCTTCTCTCTAGCCCGGACTGCGCTATCAGCTCTCCCTCGGATGAATAAAATTCGTTTAGAATAACGGGCTGGTACCTGGTAAGATCACGCAGATCAGGAAGGTCTTTTGAGAAATAGACGTATACCGCCAGCGTCCCGATCACCAACGCGGACAGAAACACCACGGGCATCAGAAAACGGGAATGGAGAAATTTACTCGGGTCCTTGCCCGCCAGATTGATACCTCTATTAGAATTCATCTGTATTGAGAGTATATAATTCCGATGGAAATCAACTTGAAAAAAGGTTACCTTAAAAAACCTTTTTGGGTTATGTTAATCCAGAAATAGTTCAATGACTCACTCTGCGGAAAATGAAGCGATGGCCGGTCTCAGCGCATACGTAAAAAACGTAACGGACCAGGAAATAAAAGTACTTCTTCTCAAGCTCAAAAACGAGCTGAGAAAAGAAGATGTGACGTGGGAGCAGATAAAAGAGATACTGGCCGAGATCAAAAGCAAAGACACCGGTGTGCTGAAAGACATAATCCCTTTTCTTGTGTATTGACAGTGTATTGACCTGGCGCGGAAAAAGCCGCGCGAAAAACACGCAAATGACAAACCTGACTGACTGCATCGGAAACACTCCGGTAATAAAACTCGAAAGCATAGCGAAAAAGAGCCGTTCGACGATATGGGCGAAGCTTGAGAACCTGAATCCCGCGGGCAGCATAAAGGACAGGGCCTGCATTGCCATGCTAAGGCAGGCGGAGCGGGAAGGCCGTATAGAGCCCGGGAAAACAACCGTAATCGAGGCGTCAAGCGGCAACACCGCCATAGGACTCGCGCTTTGCTGCCGGACAAGCGGGTACGACCTTGCGGTTGTCATGCCCGAGGACACCGCGGAAGAGAAAATCCAGTTGATAAGGGCGTTTAAGGGAAAGGTGGTTCTCACCGCCGCCGGCCAAGGACTTCGGGGATCGATAGAAAAAGCCCGTGAAATGGAGCAGGAGAGCCCCGATTCCTGCTTTCTTGATCAGTTCAAAAACACCGCGGATATTGTGATTCACAGTGAGGAGACCGCAAAAGAGATACAAAACCAGATACCCGGCCGCCTGGACGTGTTTGTCTGCGGAGTCGGAAGCGGGGGAACGGTAATGGGGGTGGGCTCTGAACTCAAAAAAATCTATCCGGAACTCAAGGTAGTCGTAGTAGAACCCGCAGAATGCCCTACCCTGTCCGAGGGAAAAGAAGGTTTTCACGGCATCTGCGGCATATCGCCCGGGTTCGTGCCCGAAAAGCTTGATCCCGGCGTAATCGACAGAATTTACGCGGTCTCTACAGAAGATGCCCGCAAATGCACTAAAGCCCTCGCTTCTAAAGAAGGCATACTGGTTGGAATATCCTCTGGAGCGTGCCTCTGCGCGGCCCTCGGAATCTCAGAAGAGCTTGGGGACGAAGCTCAGGTGCTCGTAACTTTCTGCGACGGCGGAGAAATGTATCTGGGAACTGACCTTTACGATTAGAAAATCGGTTTGAAATGGAATTTTAACTGTGTTATTTTATTTTTTGGACATTTTTATCTACGCAGAGATTGAGGAATAACATATGTCAGCAAATATTTTTAAGAACCTTGTGCTTTGGGTGGCGATATTCGTCGGAGTGTTCGCGGTGTACCAGTTCATGAACACCTCGGCAAGCGTCTACTCCGAGATATCCTACAGTAAGTTCCTTGAACATCTGGATCATGACAGGATAGCAAAGATAGAGTTCGGCGAAAACATAATAAGGGGAGAGCTTAAAAACGCCGACCCCGAAGACCGCGGATTCACGACCACGGGTCCCGCGGGAGAACTCCTTATCGCGAAACTTGAGCAAAGCGGCATAGAGTTCAGTTTTTCACGCCGGAACCAAAGCTCCCTTACTCAGATACTCATAAACTGGGGGCCCCTCTTCATACTGGTCGCACTCATGGTCTTTTTCATGAGGCAGATGCAGGCCGGGGGCACAAAGGCAATGAGTTTCGGGAAAAACCGTGCCAGGATGCTGGGCGAAGGCCAGAACAAAATAACCTTCAAGGACGTTGCAGGAGTTGAAGAGGCAAAAGAGGAAGTAAGCGAAATAGTGGAATTCCTTAAAAGTCCGGAGAAATTCACACGGCTCGGAGGAAGAATACCCAGGGGAGTTCTGCTGGTAGGTCCCCCGGGAACGGGAAAAACCCTTCTGGCAAAAGCCATAGCCGGAGAAGCGGGAGTGCCATTTTTCATAATAAGCGGGAGTGATTTCGTGGAAATGTTCGTCGGAGTCGGAGCTTCTAGGGTCAGGGACCTGTTCATACAGGCCAAAAAAAACGCCCCCTGCATAATATTCGTTGACGAGCTCGACGCCGTGGGAAGACACAGGGGAGCGGGACTCGGAGGAGGCCACGACGAAAGGGAGCAGACACTTAACCAGCTCCTGGTTGAGATGGACGGCTTTGAAGGAAATGAAGGCATTATAGTCATGGCCGCAACAAACCGCCCGGATGTGCTCGACCCGGCGCTTCTGAGGCCCGGGAGATTTGACCGTCAGGTCGTCGTCCCGAGACCCGACGTCAGGGGAAGAGAAGCCATTCTGGTCGTTCATTCGAAAAACACCCCGATAGCCAAGGATGTTGATCTTTCGGTAATCGCGAGATCCACCCCGGGTTTTTCCGGGGCTGATCTTGAGAACCTCGTTAACGAATCGGCTCTCCACGCGGCCCGAAACGATAAGGAACAAATTTCCATAGAGGACTTTGAATACGCAAAAGACAAGGTCACCATGGGAGTTGAGAGAAAAAGCATGCTGATAAGCGAAAAAGAAAAGAAAATCACCGCTTATCACGAAGCCGGACATGCGCTTGTGGCGAAACTGACTCCCGAAGCCGACCCTATACACAAAGTAACAATCATACCGAGAGGAATGGCTCTTGGAGTCACCCAGCAGCTTCCCCTTGAAGACAAGTACACACTGTCGAGAACCTATCTGATTTCTACCGTAAAGGTGCTTCTTGGAGGCAGGGCCGCAGAGGAACTGGTGTTCTCTGAGAGAACCAGCGGTGCGGCCAACGATCTTGAGAGAGTTACCGAAATAGCCAGAAAAATGGTATGCGAATGGGGAATGAGTGAAGTCGTGGGACCGGTGACTTTCGGTAAAGGGGAACAGCAGCCTTTTCTGGGCAGGGAGATCTCGAGAAAAAGCGATTACAGCGAAGATACCGCGGTGCAGATAGACCAGGAGACAAGGAAAATCGTAAATGACAGCTACGATGAGGTAATGAAGCTCCTTCAAGACAATCTGAATCTTCTGCATGAACTCTCTTCCCTGCTTCTTGAAAAAGAAGTTGTAGACTCAGCGGAACTTGACGAACTGGTGTCAAAGACCCAGGAGTTCAGGCCGGAAGTGAAAAAGCCGTTTGATATAACTGGCAGGGTCTGATCCCCGTGGCTTTTCCCTACCCTACCGCTGTTTTTCGGCTGTCTTTGCGAAACCGGGAGTAAGAACCGTTTGCTAAGGTCCTCAGTGCACAAAGCAAATCAGAACGCACCAGAATTTCATTTGATAAAGCTCGGTTCGAAAAAACTGGACCTGAGTGAAAAACCCCTTGTCATGGGAGTCGTGAACATAACGCCTGACTCTTTTTACGACGGCGGAGAGTACAACGATCCCCAAAAGGCTCTTGGGAGAATCGCTTCTCTTATCGAAGACGGGGCCGATATTATCGATATAGGGGGAGAATCCACAAGGCCAGGTTCTTCGGGCGTGAGTACCGAAGAGGAACTTCGGAGAGTTATACCGATCATAGAAGCGACCGCAGAAAAATTTGACACGGTAATATCAGTAGATACGACAAAAGCCGTTGTGGCGGAGGAAGCTCTTAGATGCGGAGCTTCAATGGTAAATGATATAAGCGGATTGAGCTTTGAACCGCAGGTTGCGCAGAAAGTATCGGAAAAAGGGGCCGCAATCATACTTACCCACACAAGTTCGCGGCCGGTGGATATGCAGGAAAAAACCCAATACGGCTCGCTTATTCCCGATATAACGGACTCTCTTTTGAATTCAGTTCAAACGGCCGTGGCGGCAGGAATACCGCGGGAGAACATAATAATTGACCCTGGTATCGGATTCGGGAAAACCACCGGGCAGAACCTCGAAATCATAAGAAGACTCGAAGATTTCTGCCGGCTCGGGTTTCCGGTCTGCCTCGGGACCTCGCGAAAATCCTTTATAGGGGAAATACTCGGAAGCCCGCTTGCGGAGCAAAGATTGATAGGATCCGTTTGTTCAGTAATAATATCAATGCTCAAAGGTATTTCTATCGTAAGAGTTCATGATGTACTTGAAACAGTGCAGGCGATTCGGATGGTAAAAAGCATATACGGGGTCAATTAGCAGATGACAGACTCTACCATACAGAACTTTCGATTCTTCTCAGACAGTCTGGACATCCTGATCGTCGCCATAATATTTTTCTACATACTGAAGGCCATAGAGGGAACCAGGAGCTCACAGATTCTGATCGGACTCGTGGCAATGGTAGTTCTCTATTTCGTCTCAAGAAAATGGGGGTTTTTCACGCTTAACTGGGTACTCACCCACTTTCTCGGCTTCGTAATACTGATAGTAATCATCCTCTTCCAGGACGATATAAGAAGGGGGCTTGCGAACATAGGAAAGAAACCTCTTCTTTTCAGCTTCGCGAAACACAGCGCAAACGAAACGATTATAGAAGAAGTGGCGGATGCCTGCTCCTTTCTCTCTTCAAACAAGATGGGAGCCCTGATAGCCATTGAGAGGCAGGAAAGCCTCAGGATGTTTCCGGGAAGACCGATTAACGCCAGCTTATCAAGCGAGATGATCATAAGTATTTTCAATCCGTCATCCCCTCTTCACGACGGGGGGCTGATAATCAAGGACGAAATCATTGTTTCAGCCGGGTCCTTTTTCCCGATCAGCACGGATCTTGAACTGGGAACGGAACTTGGAACAAGGCACAGGGCGGCAATAGCGCTGTCGCAGGAAACTGACGCCGTCGTGGTAGTAGTGTCTGAGGAGACGGGCAAGATTTCGCTCGCGGCAGGCGGAGAACTTAAGAGAATCGCCAATGAGAAGCTCCTCAGGCCGAGTCTGGTTTCCAAACTCAGCGACGAGAGTCCAGGCAGTCTAAAAATAACCCAAACCGGAAAAGCCTGATGGAGAGAAAACCTTTTTTTCAAGGTCTTGCCAAAAAGACAATAGCGCTTGCGCTGGCGGTAATCCTTTGGGCGTTTACCAACTTCGAACTCGACGTGGAAAGGGATATCGGGGTTCCACTGCACCTAAGTGGTCTGCCCGAAACCCTTATCATAGTAAACAACCCACCTGACAGCATTGACCTCTCTCTTAGAGGACCGAGAAATCTGCTGTCTTCATTCGTCCACTCGAACAAATCAATTCCCGTTGATCTGCAGAAAACAGAGCAGGGCATTCTCAAAATAGACCTCAAGCGCGTGGCATCACAGGTAGTTCCAAGGGGAATCGATATAGTCGCGGCAAAACCTGCAAAACTTTCCCTAAACATAGACAAGCTTATAACAAAAAAATTCAAGGTAAAACCCGTGCTGGGAGAACCAGACTCCGGTTACAAGATATCAAAAGAAATAAAGATCGTTCCCGAGTCAGTGCAGGTAAGAGGACCTGCTTCTCAGCTTGTAAAGCTCGAAACCATAGAGACGGCCAAAATAAAACTCGAAGGCGAAAAAGCTGAGTTCACAGCTCCGGCGCAGCTGCAATTGCCCTCACAATACATGGAAGTTCTTGAGGGCAATCACGTAAACGTAACGGTTTACATAAAAGACATAATACTGACCAAAGAGTTTCGGGACGTTGACATAGTTCCCCGTAATTTCGGAGAACTCGAATACAGCACGACCTCGGATCTCAAGGCCACTTTGGTATTCAACGGCCCCTACAAGACCATCAACGACCTTACAAGCAACGACGTCAAAGTTTTCATAGACGGCGCCGAGATGGGTGAGAGCAGGCAGAAAAGACTCAGGGTAAAAGTTCAGTATCCAAGTTCAGGCACGCTAAAACTTACGAGCACATCTCCGACAAGTGTCAGGGTTAAAGTCAAACCACCCACTGTCGAAGAATCTCCCGAGACCTAAATCATGAGTTCTTTATCAGAATCTCCCGAGAGAAAGATTTTTGGAACCGATGGAATAAGAGGGGTTACCAACACCTATCCAATGACCCCCGAGATATCGCTTGCTCTTGGAAAAGCGCTGACAAAATACCTGTCCGAGAAAACGGGCGGCCACGTGAAAATACTCATCGGCAAGGACACTCGCCTCTCAGGTTACGTATTTGAACAGGCGATAGCTTCCGGCATAACATCCATGGGAGCCGACGTACTGCTCGTTGGACCCCTGCCGACTCCGGCGATAGCCTTTCTCACTTCGAACATGAGAGCCACAGCCGGCGTGGTTATCTCCGCCTCCCACAATCCCTACACCGATAACGGAATAAAAATATTCGATTCCACGGGCTTTAAACTCCCGGACGAAACGGAGATCGAAATAGAGAACATGGTTCTTGGAGGAGAACAGATAACTCCCCCTCCCCTCACGGGAAAGGCAAAAAGAGTCGAAGACGCGGTCGGACGGTACATAGTGTTTCTCAAGAACACTTTTCCCAAGGATCTCACGCTTGACGGACTGAGGGTCGTGGTTGACTGCGCCAACGGGGCAGCGTACAAGGTCGCGCCCATAATTTTTCAGGAACTCGGAGCCCAGGTAATCACAATCGGCACGGAGCCGAACGGAACAAACATAAACGTTGACTGCGGAAGCCTTCGGCCCGAGATACTTTCTGAAGAAGTCGTGCGAAGCGGCTCCGACATAGGAATAGCGCTTGACGGAGACGCGGACAGGGTCGTTTTCTGCGATGAAAACGGAAACGAAGTCGACGGCGACCATGTTCTCGCGATCTGCTCATCCGAGATGATGGAAACGGGAACCCTGTCGACGGACACCGTGGTGGCCACTCAGATGAGCAACATGGCCCTTGAGAACTACTTAAGCGAAATGGGACTCAAGCTTGAAAGAACCCGCGTGGGGGACAGGTACGTGGTAGAAGCGATGAGAAAGCTTGGAGCTAACCTCGGAGGTGAAAAATCGGGCCACCTGCTGTTTCTGGATCACTCGACCACGGGAGACGGTCTGCTCGCCTCGCTTCAGATTCTAAGCATAATGAGGAAAAAGGGGAAGCCCCTTTCCGAGCTCGCCGGGATAATAGACATGTTCCCGCAAATACTTAACAGTCTTGAGATCAAGGAGAAGAGGCCCTTTGAGCAGATCCCGGGACTTGTCGAACTGGTCAGGGAATCGGAGAAAATCCTTGCGGGAAAAGGGAGAATAAATCTCAGATATTCAGGGACCGAACTGCTTGCGCGCGTAATGGTGGAAGGAGAGGACGAAACCCTTATAAACGGAATCGCCTCCCGCGTATCTTCGGTAATAAGTGAAAACATAGGAGCGGGCAACCCGTAGATGAAGACCAGGCTTAACGTAAACATTGACCACGTGGCGACGCTTAGACAGGCGAGGATGGGAGGAGAACCGGACCCGGTTGCCGCCGCCGTGGCGGCCGAACTCGCCGGAGCGAGCGGAGTGGTGGTTCACCTGCGCGAGGACCGCCGGCACATTCAGGAAAGAGATCTTGCCTTGCTGAGGCAGACGGTGCGGACCAAACTCAACATGGAAATGGCCGTAACGGACGAAATGATTAAGATTGCGGGCGAGACGCTCCCCGACGTCGTAACCTTGGTTCCGGAAAAAAGACAGGAGATAACTACAGAAGGAGGGCTTGACGTCTGCGGGGATACGGAGAGAATCGCCGCGGGGATAGAAAAACTGAAGAGCTCCGGGCTGTTCGTAAGCATTTTCATAGACCCCGACCCCGACCAGATAAGCGCCTCCGCGCAGACCGGCGCCGACATGGTTGAACTTCACACCGGAAGCTACGCAAATGCCCGCGGCGAAACCGAAATGATGATGGAACTTGATAAGATCAGAAAATCAACGGAAGACGCCCTCTCCCACCGACTCAGGGTATCCGCCGGTCACGGACTCAACTACGTTAACGTGACAGCGGTTTCAAGGGTAGATGGGATTGAGGAACTAAACATCGGCCACAGCATAGTTTCACGGGCGATTTTCTCGGGAATGGAAAAGGCCCTAAGAGACATGATTGACCTGCTATAGCATTTTTCTATAAGGAGTCACGGGACACGAAGATATGGTTTCAGGCATAGGCATCGACATGGTTCGCAACAGCCGGATAGAGGAACTTATTGAGAAATGGGGAGAGAAATTCCTCCGGAAAATCTTCACCGATGACGAGCTCGCTCAGAACAGTAACGGTAAAAACAGGAACATAAGTTACGCCGCCAACTACGCGGTCAAAGAAGCTTTCGTCAAAGCGCTTGGAACCGGGTTCAGGCGGGGCATAAAGTTTCACAACATAGCGGTCAAGCGAAACGAACTCGGAAAACCCTTCATAGACCTACGGGGAAGCACAAAAGAAATCGCCGAGCAGAAGGGCCTTAGCAGAATTCACACCACCATATCACACGACGGGGAATACTCAGTCGCCGTAGTTATACTTGAGGACTGAGTCCTTCAATTCAGTTCTCCGCCCTGCCCGTACGAATCAAAAGAACCTATTGCAAGCCGGGCGGAAATACCGAATCAGCGTGTAATATCTTTACTTGGGGAATCCGGAATGTTTCAGAATCTGAAGAAACTTGACACCAAAGGAGTGGACAGCGTAAAACCGGGGCTGGAGAGAATCACAGCGGTTCTGGGAGAACTGGACTATCCTCAGAAAAAAAAGGATTACATAACCGTTGCCGGAACTAACGGCAAAGGTTCCGTAGCGGCCTGCATCGCATCAATACTGGAAGCAAACGGCTACCGCGTCGGGCTGTTTACCTCACCTCACCTAATCGATGTAACGGAAAGGATAAAGGTGGGCGGAGAGGAAATAACCAGCGAGGAACTTGAAGAGAACCTCGGCACGGTCTTTACCGCCTGTGCGAGAATCGGCGTGGAACTCAGTTACTTTGAACTGCTCACCGTGGCCGCATTTCTTCATTTCAACCAGAAGTCGATAGACATAGGCGTGCTTGAAGTGGGAATGGGCGGGAGATGGGACTCGACAAACGTATGCGATCACATGGCAAGCGTTATAACGAACGTGTCTTTTGACCACACCGAATACCTGGGAAACACCCTGAGCGAGATAGCGGCGGAAAAAGCCGGAATAATCAAGAAAAACGCTCTTGTGATAACTGGATGTACAGGAGAAGCCCTTTCAGTAATTGAACAGAAGTCTCAGGAAAACTCGGCAAACTGCCACAGGGTCGGAACAGAGTTCAATTACAAGAAAAAAGAAGATCTGGGTTTCGATTACATTGGACCGAGGTGGAACCTTCCGGGACTTAAGATTTTCCTTTCGGGAACCCACCAAGTGGAAAACGCTGCAATATCCGTAGCGACAGCCGAGCTGCTGACAATGCACACACGCTACAAAATGGACCCTGAAAAAATAAAGGAAGCTCTTTCGGGAGTCAGTCTGGGGGGGCGGATGGAATATTTAAACAGAGAAATTCCCATCATAATTGACGGCGCTCACAACACCGCAGCGGGGGAAAACCTTGTCGAATCACTTGAGTTTTATCATCCGGGGGTAAAATTCAATTTCCTTCTAACAATGCTTGGTAACAAAGACGTCTCGGGTTTCACCGAAATACTCTCCCGCGTTTCGGGAAAACTGATCATAACGGAACTTGCCGCGGTAAAGAAATCTTTGGGGACGGAAAAAATCCTGGAGCTTGTCCGTGGACAGTTTGACTCTATCGAAACGGTTAAAGATCCTCTGAGGGCATATGAGAGGCTTCTTGATTACGGAGAAGCCGCGTGCGTGTGTGGTTCCTTTTATCTCATAGGTTATCTTAAAGAGGCAATCGAAAATGAAAAAACTCTCGATAGTAACTGACGACCTTTTCCTAGCTCACCAGAACCCTCCAGGGCACCCCGAGTGTCCGGAAAGACTGCTCAGCATTCTGGGAGCGCTTGACAGTTCGGGCCTTATGGAAAAAACGATTCCTACGGATACAAGGCCCGCGACTGAGGAAGAAATCACCCTCGCACACAGCAAACCCCATTTCGATATGGTGAAAAACACCTCGGGCAAGGAGTTCTCGCAGCTCGATGCCGACACGTCGACGTGCGAAGTTTCGTTTGACGCGGCGCTTGCAGGCTCCGGGGGACTTATATGCTCGGTAGACGATATTCTTTCTGAGAAAATCGATACCGCGTTCGTACTCGCCCGACCCCCCGGACACCATGCGGAACACGACAGGGTCATGGGATTCTGCCTGTTTAACCACGTGGCGGTCGCGGCGGCTCATCTGCTGGCCAACCGCGGTCTTGAAAGGGTCCTGATCATAGACTGGGACGTACATCACGGAAACGGCACCCAGCACATCTTTTACGATTCAGACAAGGTGCTCTATTTTTCAATACATCAGTTTCCGTTTTACCCTGGCACCGGAAGCCTTAAAGAACTTGGATACAAAGGCGGGCTCGGGTACACGGTTAACGTCCCCTGCCCCGCGATGCTTGGCGATGAGGATTACCTCAGAATATTCACCGAGATACTCGGACCAGTGGCGGAGCAGTACGCCCCGGAATTCATTCTCATATCGGCGGGCTTCGATGCTTATCAGGTCGATCCGCTTGGGGGGATGCTGGTCACCTCCGAGGGGTTTGCCAGACTTACCAGATTCGTTATGCAGCTTGCCGAGAAGCACTGCGGGGGAAATATCGCCTTTTTGCTCGAAGGCGGCTACAACACGGCGGAGATGGGACCGATTATGCGCTCAGTCATAGAGGAAATCCTTGATCTTAAGGTTTCAGACACAGGTTTTGATCCTAAGCGGACGACCTGCGAACACACGGTCACGGAAATCAGAAGAATTTACTCGAAATTCTGGGATTTCTAGATCGACAAGTCATATAGTTCCGGAAGTTAAGACTATTGTGATGCCGTGGTAGTCGGCATGCTCTTATAGATATCTTTTCTGTGCCCAACTGCTATGATAAATATCTCTTGATTTCGCCTCAGGCACAACAACCTGTAGTTGCCGACCCTGAATCTATAAAAGCTTCCCATATGACCCGACAGCCGGGAAAGATAAAAATCGGGATCAACCAACAGTTTCTCGTCTATAGCTTTAACAATGCTTTGCTGAATATTTCTAGGCAATTTGGCGAACTGCTTTGCAGCTTTCTCGCTGAACTCTACCTTCCACATGATTCTAAAGGTTCAGTTCTTTTTTGAGTTCAGAAAAGGAAACCGTTTTTTCTCCGGAGGCCAGAAATTCCTTATAAGCCTTGGCAGCATCTTCATAATCCTCAAGATCTTCCAGCCTAGCCATTAAAAACAGTTCTAATCCCTTTCTTACATAATAGCTTTTTGACCTTTCCTCCGCTCTCGATACCTTGCCTAATATTTCGGCGATTTCAGCAGGAATCTGTGCGGAAATATTTACCATGTCAGATGATCCACTTCTCTCCTTAGCCATGACATCACCTCCAGCACTAAAGAATAGCAAATATTAATAATTATTACAATCTTTTAATAGTTTTATTAATTCTTACTGAAAATTGTCTAAGATAAGAAATTGCAGAAAAAGTCAAAATAAAGGAAGATCAGAGGCAGCCGCTCTGTCGCTGGTGCATCAGCTTCAGATCTTAGTCAAATCCCGTGATGTCTTAGGAAGAGATTTCGCTTTTCCTGTAGTCACTTCCCTCAATGAAAAGCGGGGTGCACATCTCATAAAGCCTTGAAATTATCCTCTCCCCCACCCTGTCCTCAAGTATTTCCGTTTTATTCTTGGATTTTTTTGGTAGCGATGCCCTGGCCACGTAATTGGTGGTAACAAGGGTTTTCTTTGATGAGTTATAGCGCTTGGAGATAAGTTGGTCGAGGATGTTCTGCTCCCATTCGGAACTTTTGCCTTTCCCCATTTCGTCTATCACCAGAATTTCCGCGTTTATAAGCGGCCCTATTATTTCGTTTTCAGGAATCCCCTCGGAATAGGCTTTCCGCAGGTCCGCAAGCAGAAAGAAAAAATCGGTAAACACACACTCAACGGCCTTCTGGAGAGTGAGCTGCGCTATAGCTCCTATGGCAAGGCGCGTTTTGCCAAGCCCAGGACCTCCCATAAGCAAAAATCCTTTTTTCTCCGGGTATTTATCAACAAACGATTTCACGTAATCCATTGCCACATACTGGCTCTTTTGTTGGCTCCTTGGGTCCAAGTCGCAGGGATCCATATCGTCTGACCGCAGAACACCTGCGTATTTAGATGGAATTTTCGCGTTGTTGTATCGTCTGACTTTAAGCCTTGTTATTCCACAGAGCCCGCAACGCTCAAGATACCTGTAACCCCTTTCGTTCTCCAAAAACACCGTTCCGGACCCCCCGCAGTCACTGCATTCGGAAATGCAGCCGCAGATCTCGGCGCGTGCGTACTGGCCGTTCTCAGAGGAAATCATGTATCCCCTGCCTGAGCATTCCCGGCAACCGGTCGCTATCTGTTTTCTTGTGGCCATATTACTTCATCGTGAAAACATTACTCATACCAAGGGTCTCACACACAATCTCGTCCCTGAAAGCTTTAAGGGTCCTCCCCCTCGCGTCCTCATCATAGAGTTTCGCCTCGCTGGGAAGTCTGCTTTGTGCGGCAGCCAGTATCTGCTTCTGTCTCTCAGCGGAAAGACCCGAGAAAACATTCTCAACGAAGCCCTGCCACAAAGAGTCGAGTTGCTTGTATATGTTGGCGGAACCCGCGCTGTCAGTCTCACAGACCCTCTGTCTCAGTGTTTTGTATTTCTCCTTTATACCCTCTTCTTTTTCTTCGATTATGATCTCATCAAGCCTCTTAAGAGCCTGTTCTATTATACTGCTTCTGACAAAAGCAGCGGTTGGCGGTTCCGTCTGCTCAGGCTCCGGTTCCGCCAACTGGGTTTTAAGGTATTCTTCAACTTCCTGTTTTATGTTGAAAAGCCCTCTTGGGTCCTGGGCTCCCCTCTGCCTTTTTTTCTCGAAACCGTAGGCTATGGCCTTAATCACCATCTCCTTAGAAACGGACCTCTCGCCAAGCTCCCTTATAAAACCGTAATCTCTTGCCGAAAGCATAAGACCCTTTCCCGCAAGCCCGAGAAAATACCGCTCTATGTCGGCTATGTAGTTTGGCTCTTCGGACTTCATCTTCCCCCTGGAAAAACACGCAACCCCGACATCTCCCCTACCCCATGATCTCGCGCATGGCCGACATCGTATCGGCGTAACTCTCTGTCTTGTATATGCCCGAGCCCGTAACCACTATGTCCGCTCCGGCCTCAACCACTTCCTTTATATTCCCGAGATTTATTCCGCCGTCAGCTTCAATAAGCGGCCTCTTCCCGTCCATTCCGTCAAGAAGAGACCTGAGGTCTCTTATTTTGGACAGCATCTCGGGAATGAACTTCTGACCCCCGAACCCCGGCTCCACGGTCATTATCACTATCACGTCTATAAGCTCCATCAGCTTTTCTTCTATAACGCCGATGGGAGTCGCGGGGTTAAGCGCCACCCCGGTCATAATCCCTCTCCACCTGATGGATGAGAGAGCGCTATAGAGAAGGTTGCAGGCCTCCATCTGGACAGTGACGATCTTCACGTGAGGAGCGCCCGCGTCTATGAATTTTTCCGTGAATTTCTCGGGATTATCAATCATCAGGTGTATATCCATCTGGGGCGGCGATTCCATCCGCGAAATCGCCTCCACTATGGGTATTCCTATGCTTATGTTCGGAACGAAATGCCCGTCCATAACGTCCACGTGTATGAAGTCGGCACCCGCCTGGCAGACGGCGTTTACCTCATCTTCAAGGCGAAGATAGTCACACGATAGTATTGAAGGAGCCAGGAGTTTTTTCATTTCAATTTCTCCGCAGAGTGCAGTGGGATTACTTGGTATTTTACCCGAACAACGGCAAAAACCTACGCGGAGCCCAAGGCCATTCCATACTAGAAAGCGAATTCCGAGACGATAGCAGGGCAGAAACAATACTGACTAGGATCGTGCTTTCACGATCCCCGCCATGCGCAAAAGACGGAACAGCGATTTCTTATTAGAATTCAATCGGAATATGCAGCGATAAAACCACTTGCCAGAACTATAGCTACAGCCGAGAAAAACCGATTCATAAACCTACTCCTCCTGAAGAATTCGTTTTTTGTCAGAACGCGTGTAGAGAATAAGTTGCATGTCCGATTTTTGCCCTTGACGGTTAGCAATAACTGATTACAATAAGGATTAATTGAAAATTATTCTCATTTAATAATTCTGATGACGAAAGATTTTGAATGCATGCAGGAATCGTATGCCAAGGAGGTTCTGCGGGAAAAGGGACTTAAGTCAACTACGCAGCGCCTCGCCGTCGTTCATATTCTTCACATGAGCGAGAAATTGCTTTCAATCGGCGAAATACACGGCGGGGTGAAGGATATGCTGGGTAACACGGGACTTGCCACTATCTACAGAACACTTGAGATGTTCGAAGATCTGGGCATCGTTAAGCGCCTTCATTTCCCCGACGGCGGTCACGGCTACGCGTTTTCCCAGGGCGAGCACGTTCATCACATGGTGTGCGTTGACTGCAGGGGGGTTTTCGATTTCTCCGAGTGTCCGGCGGAGAACTTTGATTACGCTTCGGTTGAAAAACAGGGGTTCCGCGTGAAGGATCATTTTATACAGCTTTTCGGTCAGTGCGGAAAGTGTGTGGAGGCGGCCTGACAACATATGGACCAGACAAGAATTCAGAAACTCACCGATTATACCTCGCTATTCTTTGCGGGCGTCTGTGCTGTCCACTGCTTTGCGGTACCGGTGGCGCTCATACTGTTCCCGGTCGTGGGTTCGGCGGTTGCGTTTGAGTTTGAAGAGGTTTTTCACGAGATGATGCTTTTTGCGGTTATTCCCGTAAGTACGATCGCCGTACTTCTCGGCTGCAGACGCCATAAGGATTTGAGCGTTATCGTGCTGGTAGTTCTGGGGCTTTGTTTTATCTTGGTAGGAATCTTCGCAACTACGGGCTACATGGAATACGTCCTTGCTTTTATCGGCGCTTTCATCATGATTCTCGGCCACCTGCGCAATTTCAGGTTCTGCAGGCAAGACGGCTCCTGCGATCACTGATTCCCAAAGAAATTTAAATTTTTTCTGTCAGGTTGAGGGGTGGCGTTTCACGACGGATGATGCGAGAATCAAGCTCAAGTCATTGTACCCGTCAACACAAAAATGACGTCATATACTAGCGGCGAAAGCTGAAACGACCGGGAACCCAGTTGTACAAAGCCGGCAACACCAGCAACGTCAGGACAGTCGAGGATATGATGCCCCCAACAACTACCGTTGCAAGCGGTCTCTGAACTTCCGCTCCCGTGCCGGTATTGAGCGCCATGGGAACAAATCCGAGTGAAGCAACCAATGCGGTCATCAAGACGGGCCGCAGACGCGTCAGCGAGCCTTCAAAAATAGCTTCCTGCAGAGGCTTGCCTTGTTTTTCGAGATTGCGGATAAAGGACAGCATCACCATGCCATTTAACACGGCCACACCGGAAAGTGCTATGAAGCCGACACCCGCGGATATGGATAGCGGAATGCCACGCAGCCACAAGGCTACTATTCCGCCCGTTAAAGCCAAAGGTACGCCAGAGAATATAAGCAACGCGGCACGCCCTGAACCGAAGGTGAAAAATAGCAGGCCGAATATCAGCAACAGTGCCAACGGCACTATAATTGAGAGACGCTGTTTTGCCGAAATCAGTTGTTCAAACGTGCCGCCGTATTCAATCCAGTATCCGGCCGGGAGACTTATATCCGCGGAAACTTGTCTGCGCAGCTCATCCACGAAGCTTCCCAGATCACGACCACGGACATTGGAAGTCACAACAATGCGGCGCTTGCCATTTTCCCGGCTAATCTGGTTGCTGCCATAAGCAATTGAAATATCGGTTACTTCACCCAAAGGAACATAATTGGGAGACTCTCCAGTACTTTCTTGTCCATGCTTCGGCAAATGTATCGGCAGGCGATGCAACGCATCGATATCGGTACGCAGGTATTCAGGCAAACGTACAACCAGATCGAACCGGCGATCTTCCTCAAACACCTGTCCGACGTTGCGTCCACCCATTGAAACTAGTACAGTTTGCTGAACATCGTCAATATTAAGACCATATAAGTGCATACGTTTGCGGTTTGGAATAATGCTTAGAACCGGCAGTCCGGCAACCTGTTCCACTTTGGCTCCCGCCGCACCCGGGATATTTTCAACTACATCCAGAACTTCGTTGGCCGATTTTAAAAGCTGGTCCATATCATGACCATAAATCTTCACGGCCAAATCGCTTCTCACCCCTGAAATCAATTCATTGAAACGCAGCTGAATTGGCTGGGAAAACTCGTATTTACTGCCTGGAATCTGTTCCAGAGCCATCTCCATTTCCTCAACGAGTTCATCTTTAGACTTGCCGGAGTCAGGCCATTGATCACGGTTTTTCAGTAAAACATAGGTGTCGGCTATGTTTGGCGGCATGGCATCCGTAGCCACTTCCGCCGTACCGATACGCGCGATGACGGTTCTAACTTCGGGAAATTCCGCAAGTCGCTTTTCCATGATGGATTGCATGCGCACCGATTCCGTCAAGGATGTGGCGGGAGCGCGTAAGGCTTGTACCGCAATATCGCCTTCATCTAGATTCGGAACGAATTCCGCCCCCATTCTTAAAGCGGAAACCAGACTGATGACAACGAGGACGGTGGCCGCGCCAATTACGGGTAGCGGATGTGCGATACTCCAGCGCAGCATTGGCCCATAGGCTTTCTTTGCGCGGCTTATGACGGCAGTTTCTTTTTCGTGTACTTTGCCGGTAACAAATATGGCTACCGCCGCGGGAACGAATGTAACGGAAAGCACCATTGCCGAGAGCAAGGCAGTCACGACGGTAAAGGCCATCGGATGGAACATCTTGCCCTCCACGCCCGTCAGGGAGAAGATAGGTATGTACACAACCGTGATGATCAAAACCCCGAAAATACTGGGCTTGATCACTTCCGCCGAGGCCTTGGAAGCCAGGTCAAACCGTTCCTCTTTCGAAAGAATCCTCCCCAGCCTTTGTTGTTCCATGCCAAAGCGACGCAGACAGTTCTCGATAATGATGACCGCGCCGTCGACGATAAGCCCGAAATCAAGCGCGCCGAGGCTCATCAGGTTTCCCGACACCTTGTTCTCCACCATGCCCGTAATGGTCATGAGCATGGAAACGGGAATTACCAGGGCCGCAACCAGAGCGGCGCGGATATTTCCGAGCAGCAAGAATAAAACCACGATCACCAGCAACGCGCCCTCGGCAAGATTCTTCTCGACCGTGCCAATGACTTTTTCAACCAATGTCGTCCGATTATAGACCGGTTTGATAATAACGCCTTCAGGAAGGCTGGAGGCAATTTCCTTGAGCTTTTCACCCACGCGGTCAGACACGTCACGGCTGTTTTCCCCCATAAGCATCATGGTCACGCCGAGAACGGTCTCCTCGCCATTTTTTGTGGCTGCACCTGTTCTAAGCGGGCCATCCAAAACAATATCAGCTACATCTTTGATACGTATGGTCAATTCGTTACGCTTTGCAACGATAATATTGCTGATATCTTCTATATTTTTCACCTGCCCCGGAACGCGCACCAGGTACTGTTCACCCTGGCGCTCGATATAACCCGCGCCGACGTTGTAATTATTAGCTTCCAGAGCTTCGACCACTTCACGGATGGTTAGACCGTAAGACAACAAGCGATCAGGGTAAGGTTTGACCTGGTACTGCTTCTCGTATCCCCCGATAGTATTGACCTCAACCACACCCTTTAGATTTCTAAGCTGCGGTGCGATAATCCAGTTCTGTACCGTCAGCAGGTCCATTGGCGTATATTCCCTGCCGTTTTCCTTGAGTGCTCCAGGCTCGGTTTCCACCGTGTAAAAGAAAATCTCGCCAAGTCCAGTGCTGATCGGCCCCATAATCGGCTCCAGGTTCTCGGGAATTTCACTTTTAATCTGCTGTAGGCGTTCGGAAATCTGCTGTCGCGCAAAAAATATGTCGGTGCCGTCTTCAAACACGACCGTCACCTGCGACAAGCCGTAGCGCGATAAAGAGCGCGTATAATCAAGGTTCGGAATTCCCGCCAGCACGGTTTCAATCGGGAAGGTTATGCGTTGCTCGACTTCCAGGGGAGGATAGCCTTCGGCTGCAGTGTTAATCTGTATCTGTACGTTGGTTATGTCCGGCACCGCGTCGATTGACAAGCGGCTGAAATTGTAAACCCCCAAGGCGCAGACTGCCAGAACAGATATTAACACAAGCCATCTGTATTCGATCGACTGCTTAATGACTTTCTCAATCATTGTTCAGCACTCTTGGCTCAGTGTGTATGTACGGTTGTTGATTTTAAAAGATCGGCCTTAACGACGAAGCTTCCACGGCTCACGTAAGTTTCTCCGCGCTCAAGCCCGGAGACGATCTCAACGTTAGTTGTGCCCATCATGCCGACCTTAACAGGGCGCGATTCATAGGTATCGCCGTTCCTTATGAAGACGACTTGCTGATCTCCCATATGTTGAAGGGCTGTTTTCGGCACGGCTATTGAAGCCTGTTTCTCAGCTATATTGATAATGCCCTGAATTACCATGCCTGGACGCCATATACCGTCTTCATTGGATAATTCCGCGATGGCTATAACTGTCTGGCTTGAGACATCGGCGGTAGGAAAAAGCATGGATATTCTGGCCGTCTGCCGTAGTCTCTCATCCTCAGAGTGAGTCTCGTCCAGTGAATGGATATCTACCGTCTGGCCTTTTTTGATGTACTTCATGTCGCGCGGAAAGATATGATATCTTGCCCATACCGTTGATAAGTCAGCAATCACAAATATCTCCTTGCCGCCCGCAACATCCCCGACATTTGTTCCGCGTTTGATAACCACGCCATCTATAGGCGAAACAACTTCGTAGGTTATCAGACTTTCGTTGCTTTCAACCGTGGCAAGATTCTGGCCTTTTTTGACCTTTTCCCCAAGTCTGACGTGCACCGCATGAACAGGGCCCGGAAAACGGGCGCGGACATTGGCGGTATTGTTTTTGTTCAAAGTGACGCGCCCCGTCAGCAGTTTTGTCGTCGTCACTTTCATGGGCGAAGCCTCCATCACTTCAATACCGGAAAGCTCCGCGAAGTCCGAAGAGATTCTTGTCTTTTCCTGTTCTTTACCACTGTCGTGCTCGAGTTCCTCGTATTCATTCTTATGTTGATTATCAACCGCGTAAGCCTCCTTCGGGAACCCGTCATGTATAACAGCGTAACCAGCATTGCTTAACAATAATGTCAGAACCAATATACGCATTATCCAGGGTGGTGAGAACCGCTCATGTGTATGGTCCAATTGAACGACAACCAAGATTAGACTATAGCGACAATTACTTAGACGGTCAGCGTTGCCGCAAAGGAAAGAATACCAAGGCATTTTGACATTGTAAAACGACAACCTGAACCACTCCCTTGACACCAAACTTTCCCGTATGCTAGAGTAAATGAAAACATTTCTCATTTAACAATGCAGATGAGCAAGACACTTTCCTTACTACTGACAATCGCCTTTCTGGGGGTGCAGACGCTTTCCTTTCCCCATGCGGCCGAGTACGGTTCCTCGGAACACGAGCATGAGGGAACTGCCTGCGAGATATGCCTGAGCGCCAAACATCAGGACTGCTCAAGTCCCGGTGCTGACAGTGAAGCCTCTCTTCTTCGCCACGCGGAGTACGTTGCGCAGCCATCCACTGGCATTATCATAGTTCGGGACGCTTACAAGGCGGGAATTACCCGCGGACCTCCCCTTTCCTCCTAAAACGGTAAAGAGGTTTTTTAGGGTTTCCCGAGCATACAATCGGGAAACAGTTCAAACTTAAAGGAGGAAAAAATGAATATATTACGTTTCGCGGTCATAACCGTGTTTTTTGCCGTCTTGCCGTTCTCCCACATCTCCGCTTCTGCCGCTTCAGATCAGGAGATAGAGGCTTTAAAGAAGGAGATACAGGATATGAGATCGGAATATGAAAACCGGATTTTAAAAATGGAAGAAAAACTCGCAGGGATGGAGTCCGAAGCATCTCAGGCGGAAACTACCTACTCAAAAAGCAAGGATAGGGCCTACCCCAGCAGGGCTATTTACAACAGGAATCTTAACCCTTCAATCGGAGTAATACTGGGCGGACGATTCGCCGCCTTTTCTTCGGATGAGGACGAAATTCCCGGGTTCCCCCTGGGGCATGAGGGAGAACGTGGGGCGGAAGGAATTTCCCTTGGGGAAACCGAACTTAATTTTTCGACAAGCGTTGACGATAAATTCTACGCTCACATAACCACGGCCCTTGTGGACGGGGAAGACGGAGTTGAAGTCGAGGTTGAAGAAGCATACGTGGAGACCCTCCCCGGCTTCGGGCTTCCGACAGGAGCTACCATAAGGATGGGACGCGCGTTCTGGACTATGGGATACCTGAACGAACATCACTCCCACTCTGATGACTTCGCCGATCGTCCCCTGCCTTACAGGGTATTTCTCAACAAGGCGTTTAATGATACCGGAGCACAGATTTCATATGTGCTTCCAACTGAGTTCTATGTTGAGGCGGGAGGCGGAATCTTCAGGGGAGATGACCTCCCCTTCGCCGGAGCCGAGGGGAGCGACATAAACTCATTCAGCGCCTTCCTGCGGGTAGGTGGTGACATAGGCCGGAATTCAGCCTGGAGAATCGGAGGCTATCTGCTTGACGGAGAGGCAAGCGGCCGCGGCGGGGGAGGTGAACACGGAGATGAAGAAAACGGTGAGAGTGAAGAAGAAGAAGAGATGGAGGAAGGATTTGAGGAACTTTTCACCGCCGGCATGTTCACGGGCGACACGAGGCTCTACACGCTCGATCTCCGCTACGTGTGGGTGCCGACCGGAAACGCCCACGATAAGGAACTGCTTTTCCAGGGTGAATATTTCTGGCGTGATGAAGAAGGCGTCTACACCCTTGTGGAAGGAGACGAGGTTAGCGAAGAGCGCCTCGACGGGGGAAGCCAAGGCTGGTATGCGCAAGGGGTTTTCAAGTTCTCGCCGAAATGGAGAATAGGCGCGCGTTATTCCCAGATTTACTCTCCCGAGGATTCAGGGATAGAACACGACCCCTACGCGGTAGCGGTCATGGGCGACTGGTCAAACAGCGAGTTTTCCCGCATACGCCTTCAGTACAACCACGAAAAAGTAGGAGAGGATCTAACCGACAACCAGATCCTGCTCCAGTACATAATGGGCATAGGTGCCCACGCCGCGCATAAATTCTAAGAGCAACCTATGAAACATCTCCTGACTCTCCTTTCCATCCTCCTGCCGGGGCTGCTTTTCGTGGCCCCGGCATTTTCTTTCGCAAAGGTAAAAGTATTTGCCTGTGAACCGGAATGGGCGGCGCTGGCCCAGGAAATCGGCGGTGACAAGGTGGAAGCGGTTTCGGCCACTTCGGCGACACAGGACCCCCATTACATACGGGCGCGTCCAAGCCTAATATCCAGAGCGCGCAAAGCCGATCTGCTGCTCTGCTCGGGCGCGAGTCTTGAGATAGGCTGGCTTCCGATTCTGCTTCAGAAAGCAAGCTCCGACCTCCAGCCCGGTTCCATCGGTTACCTTATGGCAGCGGATGTGGTTACGATGCTCGAAGTTCCGGTCGTGGTTGACCGCAGCATGGGAGACGTACATCCGGAAGGCAACCCCCATGTGCACCTGAATCCGTACAACCTGATGACGGTGGGCAAAGTGCTTGCGGAACGGCTTTCGGGAATCGACGCTGAAAACGCCTCTTTTTATAAAAACAGCTACCGGGATTTCTCCTCACGCTTTCGCGCTGCAATTTCCCGATGGGAATCAGAGGCTGCCGTACTCAAAGGAAAACCCGTTGTGGTTCATCACAAATCGTTTACTTATCTGATTGACTGGCTCGGGATGAAACAAGTAGGGACACTTGAGCCAAAACCCGGCATTCCGCCGACAACTTCCCATCTGAAAAATCTGCTGCAAAAGTTAAGAAACGGCCCTGCGGACGTGATTATCCGCGCCCATTCCGATCCGGATGACTCGAGTGAATGGTTGTCGGAGAAAACCGGGACAAGGGCAGTAGTTCTTCCTTACACCGTCGGCGGTGACGAGCAAAGCGGCGACCTGTTCGCACTGTTTGACAGAATCATAGATTTGTTGAGGGAGACCTATGATGTTCAGCAATGAACTTCTGGAAATCGTCGGGCCTGCCATAGTAGCCGGCCTCATGATCGCACTCACTCACGCTCCTCTGGGAATCGAGGTGCTCCGTCGCGGCATCATCTTTATTGATCTTGCCGTGGCGCAAATCGCGGGGCTTGGGCTTGTGGTCGGAAACATGTTCATCCATGATCCGTCTCCTTGGCTGATCCAGTTCATAGCGCTTGGCCACGCGATCGCGGCCGGACTTGTTTTCAGAAAAATAGAAAAGACGATGCCCAGGCACCAAGAAGCTATCATAGGATGCGCTTTTGTGCTTGCCGCATCGCTGGCGCTTCTGCTGCTCGCAGACCATCCTCACGGCGGAGATGAGGTAAAGTACCTGCTTTCGGGACAGATGCTGTTTGTAACATGGACAGACGTAGCTAAACACGCGCCCGTTTACGCGTTGATACTGCTGGCCTGGTTTTCCAAGCCTGGGGTGCGAAACAACATGGGGTTTTACCTGCTCTTTGCTCTCGCCATCACTTCATCGGTCCAGCTGGTCGGCGTTTACGTGGTCTTCGCAAGCCTTATACTCCCGGCTCTGGCCGCGGTACACTCAGAACGACCACATGTCACGGCATGGTTCTGCGGAATCACAGCCCTGCTTTCAGGAATAACGATCGCAACGGTATTTGATCAGCCCGTGGGCCCTGTAATCGTCCTCGCGTATGCGCTGTCCGCGATAATCATACGGACGGTTACGAAAAGCAACGGCAGAAATGTTCGCGGAGTGGAGGGATAAGATGCGGGCAGGAGAGGTTCATTCCTCGCGGTATACGCTGAGGCGGACGGAGACCCTGAGGTCAGAAAAAATTTTGTAATCAGACCTGATAGGAAGCGTTTTCCAAGCAAAAAGAGTTGCTTTTCTTCAACCACCCGATTTTCCTCAGCCTGACTTGCCGTCGCTTCCCCAAGGCATCATACCTTTATTGCGCTACGGCCGTTAACCGCTTCACATTGGCACGGGCGGTGTGATAGAGCTTTAACGAATCGTAATATTGGGACATGGCATCAAACAGGGTGCGTTGCGCGTCAAGCATTTCGTAATAGGAAAACCTGCCTTTGGCGTATCTCGCGCGCGCCAGCTCAAACGCTTTCTTCGCAGATGGCAGCAGCTCCGTTTTCAATCTTTGCGCTTCTGAGTAAGAAGTGTTCCATTGTGTCCAGTTCTGCATAAGCTGCAACTCCAGAATCAGTTCGGCCTGCCGGGCATCGCTTGCCGCCTGTACGACTTCCGCGCGAGCTCTGGTGACATTTCCCTTGTTCTGATTAAAAATCGGTATGGGAAACGAGACGGAGAAAACAAGGGACTGATCGCCGCTTTCCCTGAAATCCCTTACGCCGAGGCTGAAGTCCGGGTCTGGAATAGCCAGCGCGCGCTCCAGATCCAGCAGCGATTCCTTTTCCGTTTTCATATAGGAAAATCTTCGCATATCGGGAATACGAGCGAGATTCGCGCGATAGCCTTCTATGGAATCCGGGGCTTTAAACTCAAAGAAATCAGCGCGGTCAAGTGAACTGTTCAACGCGGAAACTCCTAACAGTTTTGCGAGTCTCTCTTTGGCGATTTCCAGTTCATGTTCTTTTCGCTCGCGCGCAATAACGCTTGTTACGTAAGCCACTTCCGCTTTGCTCAGCTGAATTTCCGGTTTCGCGGCGGCACGCACCTGTTCGGACACGGTGTCTAGAACATGCCTGGCTAACTGCTCCTGTCGCACGGCAAGACTGACTGCCTCGTCTTCAGCCAGAATATTCAAGTACGCTATACGAACATCGCGCTCAAGGTTTAGTCTTTCAGCCGCCAATGCCTTAGCGGCCGCCCCTCGGGCCGCCTTTGCAGCGTTGATGCGCGCGGCGCGCTTGCCGCCAATCTCAACGGTCTGCGTTAAGCTGTAGGTAAATTCAGCCGAGTCCGTCCCGCCGAAGCTTCCACTGCCGGCAACATTTTCCATCTCAAATGCAATTTCCGGATTCGGGCGATGTCCCGCCTGGTTTTCCGTACCCTTCGCGGCTTCGGCAACGGCAGCAGCCGATTTGATGCGCGGCGAGTTATCCAGAGCATTCTGGATAGCATCTGACAGAGTAAGCATGGAACCGCTACTATAAATACACTTCTCGTGTTTATGGACTTCCAGCAGGTGCGGCTCGTCCGCTCTTAGCGGCTGTGGAAAGACTCCTGCCAGCAAAGCAACTGCTACACAAAAGGCACATAGCAATGATGTTTCCCGCATTTGTCCAGCACCTTTTTACAAGCGAAAAAATTACGCCCGTGGGACCTTGAAGTGCACTACTCCTGAAAACAGGTTTAAACCATTTTGAGGCGTTACACCTCGACTGAAAGAACCGAGCGCGCAAAGACAATCAAGTCAGCAAACAAAGGAGGTTATCCGATCCATATACGCACTTGGCCTAGGAAAAAAAGATTCCTGATATACAAGCTTAGTCAAGACGGTTGGCTGTCCCGGGCAGAGTGGACATAAAAGCAAACGCCCGGAGGAAATTGAAGACAGAAGCAGGATCTCGGAGATGAGGGCTGAACACCATCCCCAGATCAAAAGACGTGATCGTGGTTATACGCGCGGCATTCAGAACAGCCAAGCATAAGAAAACACCAACCCTGCTGGAACACCGAAAAATACAAGGAGGATGTATGCGACGGCCAACCCTTTCCACTCACTCGCGAGCCGCGCGATCCACTCGGCTCCCGCCATCGGAATGTCTCGCAGCCAAGGAATGCTGTAGATTACGATAACACCCAACAAATTGTAGAATAAGTGCGCAATTGCGATTTGATGTGCGATGGCATGAGTGGGGCCTGTTATCGCAGTTGCCGCGAGAAGCGCAGTGATCGTCGTCCCGATATTGGCTCCAAGCGTGAACGGATAGACATGACGAAGACCTATAACACCGCTACCCGCCAAAGGCACGATGAGGCTTGTGGTAGTCGAGGACGACTGCACCAGCACTGTAACCACAGTACCGGAAAATATGCCGGTTACCGGCCCCTTACCAACGGCCCCCTGCAGAAACTTCTGGGACCTGCCTGCGAATACAGTTTTCAGCGCTTTTCCGAGATACATTATTGACAGGAGGATGAACGCGATTCCTGCGACAATCAGTACCGAACCTGCCAACTGGTCAGGCAGACCAGATACCAAGGACTCTACGAAATCGGTGCCGGAACCGATGATGACCTTCACTATGCCTTTTCCCGAAGCATCAACGGTTCCCATGTTCTCAATTATGTGCGTCGCCGCGCCGCTAAGTTTTTCAAGGATACCAAACCCGAGTTCCAATGGCAGGAATATCGCGATACTAAGAATATTGAAAAAGTCGTGTATAGTGGCAGCCGCAAATGCCTTTCTGAACTCCCCCGGCTGCCTGATATGACCGAGGCTAACAATCGTGTTGGTTACCGTAGTTCCGACATTGGCACCCATGACCATCGGTATTGCTACGGCAATAGGCATTCCCCCCGCCACAAGACCGACGATGACGGATGTAACAGTGCTGGAAGATTGGACCAAGGCGGTCATCAGTATGCCGAGAATCAGTCCGATAAACGGGTTCGTCGCAAATACGAACAAAGATTTGACGCCTTCTGTACCGCCGAACGCTTGACGAAAACCCGCGCCGATCAAGCCAACTGCCACGAGCAGCACGTATAAGGCCACTATGACGATGAGCCACGGAACGAACCTTGATCGGATGTCTGTCTGTTTTATCGGTGCCATGTGCGCAAGATCCTAGGACTTCTTACAGTGACTCTCACTACCCCCTCTCATTCACATAAAGGGGGCAAGGAATTGACATCCCCCCAGCACCACAAAGAGAATCACACCATGGGCAAAACTAATAACATAATGTTTTTCAAAATTTTTTTCAATCAAGGGCCTCTTCACATAGTGGTGGAATTGGCGGGAACCCGGATGTCATCACTCTACATCAGTCATTCGGAAAAACAGCAATACAGGCAAGCGGAGGTACAGATACAAAGCCGCTATTCGTTTGATTTTTTCCGAACTATGTGCTTAGGTATACGGATATATATTTCGTAAAAAGCGAGCGACGGTCATAAAACGTCTGAGCGGTTTTTTTTTTCGTTCTGTCAGGGCATGTCGTTGCGTCGGTTCTTTCGTAATCTCGGAACAATGGAAAAGTACGGTTTGAAGCCGGGTTTTTACTCTCTTTTTTAGCCTATGTTTAGTTTCTTTGATTTTCTGTGGTTGTCCTTCATCCTCTTGGCGCCAATGCTGTTGCTCGGCCTGTTCCTTTCGGGTGTAATTCATGTGTTCATCTCCCGCAAGGCGATTCTCAGATGGCTCCACGACGACAGCCTGAAATCGGTAAGTACCAGTGCAGCTGTCGGCGTGCCTATGCCGCTTTGCAGCTGTTCAGTGGTACCTGTGGTTGCCGAGATGCGAAGAAAGGGAGCGTCCCGTTCAGCCTGCATGTCGTTTCTGATAACCGCGCCGGAAACAGGTGCGGACTCAATTCTCGTTACAAACGCTTTCTTCGGACCGATTGTAGCGATTGCCCGACCCATCGTCAGCTTCATCACCGCTGTCGTCGCCGGCATATTCTGCATAGGAAGCATTAGGGACGACCATGACGAAAAGAAAAACGCCGAACATGAGCATCACGAACATGATGATGACCATAGCTGTCACACCCACTGCCATGACGACCACGACCACGGAACGCACGAGCCTATGGTACCCGACCAAGATGACTGCTATATAAGCTTTTCGCAGTTCAGGGGCGCTTTTGTCAACTGGTTCAGGAAAATCTCGAAGGTGCTTTCGGAGAAAAAACTGGTATCCTGGGTCAAGCCCAAATTCTATCTTGACATGCTCTCGTCCCGCGAGAACAGCGAAAAAACCTCCTTCGAATCCCCCCGGGGGACAGCGACTGCCGACAGTGAGAGCCTGGACTTCAAGAAAGTAACAAAGCACATTCTCCACTACGGTTTCGTAGAAATAGCGGATGACATTCTCTTTTCCCTGCTGGTTGGAATTTTTCTCGGCGCGTTGCTTTTCCTAGTCATACCCGGCGATCTGACATCAAGCGAGTACACGCGCTGGGCAGCCTATCCGGTCATGGTTCTTCTGGGAGTTCCTCTGTACATCTGCGCGTCCGCGAGCACCCCGATTGCCGCCGCTCTGGTCGCCAAGGGATTCAGTCCCGGGGCGGCGCTCGTTTTCCTCATGACCGGCCCGGCAACCAATACTGCCACCATCGCAATTATAGCCAGTCAGTTCGGAAGCCGATTTACATCCATCTACGTAGGTTCCGTCATCGTGGTAACCGTCCTGATCGGGATCGCGGCCGACGCGCTGCTTCTCGCCATCGGTATGACGATTCCCGTCACCCTACAGATGTCGAGTTCCCCAGCTATCCAGATACTGCAGTGGGCGAGCGCAATCGCCTTGTTCGCGCTGATAGTCTGGAGATTCCGCGCCGGCGCCATGAAGAGCGGCTACGAAGATCTCATGTCTAACCTGCGTCCCCTGTTTAAGCACTTGAGAAGCTTGTGGAGATGGTCGACGGCGGGGAGTCATGGTTCTTTCCGAGGCATAGGCATACTCTGCGTTCTTGTCCTCGCGCTGCTGCTCAGCAGCGGTTTCACGACCGTGCATCCCGGCACAGTCGGCTATGGTCGTCTGTTTGGCCAGGTGTACTGGAAAGATCTGGAACCCGGTCTTCACTATCTTGCTCCCTGGCCATTCGTCAAGGTTGATAAATGGCCTGTCCGGGAAGTAAAATCGATTGCTGCCGCATCCGGGGAGTATGTGTCCGGCGACCTGAACTTATTCTCGATCGATCTTGACGTACAATATCGCGTAAAGGATCCCTATGTCTATCACTACGGGATAACCAACGCGGAATCCGTCATCGAGAATTTCATAAAGGAAGAGATACGGGACTTTGTATCCAGCAGGGAAATGGATCATCTGTTTAACGTCGAGCGCAGGGTTCTGGAAGAATCGGTCGCCTCGCTGTTTGAAGGCAAGCAGAAACCCGCTGCGGGGTCTGAAGTGTTTGACAGCGTTGAACTGATTAAGATAAACCTGCTGTCAGTAATCCCCTTGCCCGAAACGTTCAACGCTTTCCGGGAGGTTTCAAACGCGCAGGACGATAAGGAGCGGACCATTGTCAACGCCCACAGATTTCTTGTGTCAGTGGCTAGCCAGGTACACGGCAACGCCTATTACGAAACGAAACAGGCCGAAGGGAAGGCCTATAGCAAGGAGAAAATCGCCGGCGCTGAGGCGGGCGCTATCCGCCGTGTGGCAAGAGCCGTACGGAGCGCCCCTAACGTGCTTCGCAACATGCTCTGGCGGGAGAAGCTCGAAACGGCGCTTTCCGACAAGCCCAAGATAATTGTGCCCAGCGAGGATGTTCTTGACAGAGTGGCGCTCTGGAAGAAAAAACCGTCGGGATCCGGTGTCGACGACGCTGCCCGACATAACTCTGAGAGGAAGGAAAAATGACAAAGAAAGCAAAAAAGATTGTTGCGGTCGTTATTTCCGTAATCGTAATTTCCGTAATGATTTCGGATATTTTCTACATAATCAACGAAACCCAGCAGGGAGTTCTGACCCATTTCGGCAAGATATCTCCTCCCGTGAAACAGCCGGGGCTCCACATGAAGTGGCCTCGACCCGTATCGAAGGTCTACAAGGTTGACCGTCGCATTAACACTCTGGGCGGCCTCAGCCAGGAACTCGTCACAGAGGATAAGAAGAATGTTCTGGTTGAAGGATACCTTCTGTGGCGCATAGTCGATCCCATGCTGTTTGTAAAAGCGATACGGACCAACGATAACGCCATAAACCGACTGCGGGACCTTTATATTTCCAGCAGCGGAATAGTCATAAGCAACGAAGCGCGGGACTCTTTCATCACACTGGGTCTGGAGCATGAAGATTTTCATAACGTGACCAATAACAGGATTCTTGCCATGGTTGCGCCCACCGCGAGAAAAGATTACGGCATTGAGGTGATCAGCACAGGAATCGTCGAATACACGCTGCCTGTCGAGAACCGGGCGAGCGTGATCCAGCGGATGATCTCGGAACGCGCCCGTATCGCCTCCCGCTATAGAAGCGAGGGAGAAGAAATGGCTCTTCGTATTGAAGCTCTTGCCATCAACAAGCATGAGAAAGTCATGGCTGACGCTCACGCGGAAGCCGCTGTCATTCTGGGCGACGCGGAAGCCAAGGCGATGTCGCTTCTGGGCGAGGCATACAAGGAGGATCCGGATTTCTACAATTTTATCCGGGCTCTTGACAGCTATGATCTTATCATTGACAGAAACACTACTCTTATGTTGCCGGCGGACAACGAACTGTTCAGATATCTGAACAACAAAGAAGTGCCGGGCAGCAAGGATCGGCAATGAGTGAAAAAACCCCGCTACCGAAAAGTACGCGAATAATATACTCCGTATTTGATTTTTTCTTTTACAGAAGAAAACGCTTTCTGGCGCTGCTGGCCGCGGTTGTGGTACTGGGTGTTGCGGCCACGGGCATTCAAGTGATCAAGAAGGAAGAGCGGGGAGTTCTTACCCAGTTTGGAAGGGTCGTCAACGCGGAAGTTGCCCCTGGAATACGCTACCGCATTCCTTTCATTCAAAAATTTTATGTTCGCAAGGTCAAAAGAGTTGTCACGCATCAGGTGTCGAGCATGGAAAACGGCGCCACCAACTTTACGCTGCTGTCCGGAGACATGAACCTTGTTGAAGTCGATTTTTCCGTTCAGTACAAAATCAAGAACCTGGAAAACTACCTGTTCAGAAATTCAGACCCGGTGATGACAATGACCATGCTCTTGCGCAAGGAGCTGGTAGAAGTGTTCTCGCGCAACTTCATTGACCTGATATTCACTTCAAACCGCGACCTCGTCCACGAAACCCTGCTGAACGGACTTATCGAAGGCCTTGAAGCCATAGATTCCGGCATTGAGGTCGTCTCGCTAAACATCGTCGATGTGCGTCCGGTTGAGGAGGCGGTTTTTGCGTTTCGGGACGTTAACGATGCCATCGCGGAACGCCTGAAAACCATAAGCAACGCAAACACCAGGAAAGAACATCTGCTTGCCCACAGCAATGGACAGGCCGACGCGCTGATAATGAGCGCGAAGGCAAACGCTCATGAGAGAATCGTTACCGCGAAAAGCAGTGCCAATGTTTTCAGGGAACTGCTCGCCGAATACAGGAAAGCCCCGAAGCACGTGGCCGTCACGCGCTACTGGGAACGTATGAACACGATTTTCGCCGATGCCAGCCTTTCGGTACTGCAGCTGGACAAAGACGCGACCATAGACATCAACATGATTGAAGATAGGCAGGAATTCGCGCCTCTGCCCGTTGAAGTTCTCACGGGTCAGCCGTCTTCTGGACCGGCCCCCGACGGCGACAGGAGACCGCTTATGTCGACTGCCATTCCGGACCTGCACAGGCTGGAGAGCGCCGAAGCGGACAAAGCAACTGTGAGCAGTCAGTATCACAAGTCACGGACCGAGCGCGATCATATCCTCTCTGTCGGACCCCGCTCTCTTATATTCGACCTTCCGTCCTTTTCCCATTCCCACCTGGAGCAGAAGATTTCGTCCGTCGTAAGCGGGACCGTCCAGAAACAACTGTCCAGCGTGCCTGGCGAAAAAGAGAGCGAGAAGAAAGAAAACAAAGAAGGCCTCGACGGCAAAGCCGGACAGAATGAAAAAGAGAGCGTCGGCAAAGAACATGAAAACAAAGGGAAAAAAGAATAAGGACATGGTTGTTCAGCGGACAAAGACGGAACGGATACTCGTGGGCCTGCTGCTTGCCTGCCTTATGGCGCTTTTCCCGCTGTCTTCAGCGGTGGCAGCACCCGGCGTGAGCGGCAAAAAAATTGTCTTCGGACAGAGTGCCTGTTTCTCGGGACACAACAAGCTGCTTGGCCTCCGCTACCGTCAGGGCATCCTGGCGGCGTTTGCGGAGCGCAACAGGCTCGGGGGAGTAAACGGCAGAATGCTGGAACTGGTTTCGCATGACGACGGGTATGAACCGAAAAAAGCTATTGCTAACGCGAAGAGATTCGCTTCGGAAAACGATGTCCTGGCCGTTATCGGCGGTGTGGGAACCCCGACGGCAAGGCAGATAGCACCCGTACTGCTGAGCGCTGGAATACCCTTCGTCGGACATGTCACGGGCGCCAATTTTCTGCATGACTCGAAAAAGTTTCCCAATGTTCTCAATCTCAGGGCAAGCTACATACAGGAAATCGAAGTGCTGCTTGATCACATAGTTCGCGTTAAGGGCAAGAGACGTTTTGGCATCATCTATCAGGAGGATGTATTTGGACGTTCCGTGTTAAGGGACTACGAAAAGGTACTCAAGGAGAATCACGATATTCCCATCCTGGCGAAAACAACTTTTTCACGTAACACGCACGCAGTTTACGCCAGTTTTTTCCCAATGATGAAAGCTGATCTCGACTCCATACTGATAGTCGGAACCAGCGAGACCAATTACAAAATCATCAACCTTGCCCGTGATCTGGGATATGGGAATATCTTCATGGCCAATCTGTCCTTTGCCCTGCCGCACGAACTCAGGAAAATGGTCAACAAACCAAAAGAAAGGGTTCTGGTTACGGAGGTGGTTCCCAGTGCGGATGACACCAGCCGCTTAATCGTTCAGAATTACAGACGCGCGCTCAGAGCAGAGGCGGAACTACAGGAAAAGAAAGATTCTGTTGTCTTCGAGACAGTATCTCTGGAGGGTTATATTCTTGGTCGCTTCGTAATATCCATGCTCGAACGCATGGGAGACGACCTTACGCGGGAGAACTTCATGAAGCAGGCGCTTTCAGCTGGCCCCATCGCTATTGACGACTGGTTGATTGAATTCAAGCCTGGGTCAAACAGCGGATCCAGCTATGTCAGGCTTGTAAACTTCGGTAGTCAGGATTCCAAGACAGAGAGAGGGGAACCTTGAAAAAACTAGATGATTTTTCCACAGAAGAAGTCGGCGAAGAGTGGTTAAGGGAATTGTACAAGGTCGTAGCGCGACGACGTTACGTAATGTACAGGATGATTATGGAGTCGACTCGCATGCTGCTGTTCGGCAATGGAGGCGGCGCCGCTCTGATCATCGGATTCATGGCGTCGTCTTCCAGGGTGGGCGAAGCCTCAGCCTTCCACTGGCTTAACATTCTGATTCTGACGCTGTTTGGTGTCGGGGTGCTGACCTCCGCGCTTACCACCTTTCTGGTTACCCTGGTCTCGGTGAAAGAGGCGCACGGAGCCGAAGAAGGATTGAAAAAGTTTGTCGATGGCGATACCAACCGCAATCAGGCCATGTTCGTGGTTGATGGCAGGGTATTCTATTTCGCAGATCTGGCCACCGTGACCGCCACCATAAGCACCCTGAGTTTCATCCTCGGTGGACTGTGCAGCATCGTCCTGCTGGTATGGTTTTTCTAGTGTCCGTACCCCTCAAAGCGGCTTCGCGGCGTTTGCCGGAATGTTTCGTGAACATGCAGAAGCAACCTAATCAAGACTCTTGCGCGGACCGGAATCCGAAGGGTCGCTTTGCGCGCTATCTGCTGTTTTTAACGGCATTTCAAACTCAGGCAAAGAAGGATGCCTGAGAGAAAACACCGCAAGCCCCGACATAAGACAGTCCGCAAGGGGGCATTCAATCAAGATAAATTCCCGAGAACCGGACAACCAGTTAGCTCAAAAACCGATACAAAAACGAATTGTTGACAGAAAGACCAGAATAATTATATTACTTGGACTTTTGAGGTCGCTTAATGCCCCCTAAAAACTTCATATTCACCTCAGAATCCGTAACGGAAGGCCATCCGGACAAGATTGCGGATCAGGTATCAGACGCCATACTCGACGCCATGATCGAACAGGATCCGGAGAGCAGGGTTGCGTGCGAAACGCTGATCACAACCGGCCTTGTGGTTATCTCAGGCGAGATAACGACGAAAAGCCAAGTAGACATACAGCAGGTGGTGAGGGACACGATAACAGAAATCGGCTATACGGACAGCGACATGGGGTTTGACGCGGACACCTGTTCGGTCCTGCTCACGATCGACAAGCAGTCCCCGGACATAGCGCTTGGGGTTGACAAACAAGGAGCCGGGGACCAGGGACTCATGTTCGGCTACGCGTGCGATGAGACCGAAGAACTCATGCCCTCTCCCATACTCTACGCCCACAAGCTGGTCAGACGTCTTTCCGAGACAAGAAAAGACGGCACCCTGCCCTTTTTAAGACCTGACGGAAAAAGCCAGGTCACTTTCAGGTATGAGGACGGAAAACCGGTCGGAGTGGACGCCGTGGTGATATCATCCCAGCACTCAGAGGAAGTCTCGCGCGAGGATCTCGTCGAGGGAATAAGGGAGAGCGTAATAAATCACTGTATGGGAGCGCTTGTTTCTGAAGACACGGAAATTCATATAAACCCCACTGGGAACTTCGTGATCGGAGGTCCGATGGGAGACACCGGCCTTACGGGAAGAAAGATCATCGTCGACACCTACGGCGGATGGTCAAGACACGGCGGCGGGGCGTTTTCGGGGAAAGATCCTTCAAAAGTCGACAGAAGCGCGACCTACATGGCAAGGTACGTGGCGAAAAACATAGTCGCGGCCTCCTTGGCCTCGCGCTGCGAGGTGCAGATTGCCTACGCCATCGGAGTCGCGGAACCGGTTTCGGTAATGATCGATACCTTCGGCACGGCCGTTTTGCCGGAAGAGAGAATATCGGAAGCCGTAAGGGAAGTTTTTGACCTTACTCCCGAGGGAATAATTTCGTGCCTTGGGCTCAGAAGACCCATCTACAGAAAAACCGCCTCTTACGGGCATTTCGGGAGAAACGAGGAAACATTCTCCTGGGAGAAGACAGACAGGATCGCGGAACTTAAAAAAGCTTTGGAGAGCGCCTGAGCCGAAACGGGTTCGGAGCCGCAGACCGCAAAGAAACGACGGAGGAATAAATGGATTACGACGTAAAGGACTTAAAGCTTTCCCGCCAGGGGAAACTCAGAAGCGAATGGGCGGCCCAGGAAATGCCCGTTCTGAAGCAGATAGAAGAAAGATTCAAAAAAGAGAAACCCCTTAAGGGAGTACGGGTCGCCGCGTGTCTTCACGTTACCACGGAAACAGGGAACCTGATGACCACGCTTAAGGCCGGGGGAGCCGAAGCCTACCTCTGCGCCTCAAATCCGCTCAGCACGCAGGATGACGTTGCTGCCCACCTCGTAAAGAACCATAAGATCTCCGTCTTCGCGATAAAGGGAGAGAACACGAAAACCTATTACAAGCACATAAACGCCGTACTGGCCGCCCGCCCGCACGTAACCATGGACGACGGGGCGGATCTCGTATCCACGCTGCACAAAGACAGTGAAGACCTGATGGAAGACATAGTCGGGGGAACCGAGGAAACCACAACCGGCGTAATAAGACTAAAGAGCATGGCGGATGACGGGGTCCTCAGGTATCCGATAGTCGCCGTTAACAACGCGGATACAAAGCACCTTTTCGATAACCGCTACGGAACGGGACAGAGCACCCTTGACGGAATCATACGGGCCACCAACAGGCTTGTTTCCGGAACGACGTTCGTTGTCGCGGGATACGGATGGTGCGGAAAAGGGCTTGCCATGAGAGCCAGGGGACTGGGAGCGAACGTGATCGTGACCGAGGTTGAGCCGCTTGCGGGACTTGAGGCCACGATGGACGGATTCAGGGTGATGACCATGGAGAAGGCGGCACCGCTTGGAGATTTCTTCTGCACGGTTACGGGGAACATACATGTCATAAGGAAAAAGCATTTCGAGAAGATGAAAGACGGGGCGATTGTGGCCAATTCAGGACACTTCAACGTGGAGCTTGATCTTGACGCGCTTGCCGAGATAACGACCTCGAAAAGGGCGATAAGGGAGTACGTTGAGGAATACACTCTCAAGAGCGGAAGAAGGATCAACGTTTTAGGCGGAGGAAGGCTTATAAATCTGGCCGCTGCCGAGGGACATCCTTCAAGCGTGATGGACATGAGCTTCGCAAACCAGGCGCTTTGCTGCGAGTACATAGTGAAAAACGCTCAGTCCCTAGCAAACGACGTTCACGACGTTCCGGAAAAAATAGACCGCATGATATCCAGGATAAAGCTCAAGACCCTGGGAGTCACGATAGACACCCTCACTGCGGAACAGAAAAAATACCTGAGCTCCTGGCAGGTCGGGACATAAGATTAAATGGATGAGCACCTCGATTCGTTCCTCGTATACCTCACGATGAACAGGGGCCTTTCGAAAAACACCATTGAATCCTATTCAAGGGACATATCGTCCCTTGCGGCTTTTCTTGATAAAAGGGGCATATCGGACCCAGCAGCGGTAAGCGAAGGTGAGGTAGCCGCTTTTTTTGATCACCTGAGGAAAAAAAAGCTTTCTCCAAGAAGCGTGGCGAGAAACATAGTTTCCCTTAAGCAGTTCTTCAGGTTCCTGCTCACAGAAAACGTCATAACCGAAGACCCTCTTAGGAACACCGTCTCTCCCAAGCCCGCGAAAACCCTTCCCCACACGCTTTCTCTGGGGGAAGTCGAGCGGCTTCTCGAAGAACCTGAAAAAGGCAAATCCAACGAGGCGCTAAGGGACCGCGCGATGCTCGAGGTTCTCTACGCCACGGGGGTCAGGGTATCCGAGCTTGTGGCCCTTGAACTTAACCGCGTCAATCTTGACCACGGCTACGTCATCACCCTCGGCAAGGGGAGCAAGGAGAGAATAGTTCCGATAGGCGACGCCGCGATCAGGAAAACAAGGGATTATCTTTCGGACGCAAGACCCAGGCTTCTTCGCGGCAGGAGCTCCGAGTACCTTTTCGTAACATCGAGAACGGGTTCCAAGATGAGCCGTCAGCGTTTCTGGCGCATAATAAAGGACTATGCGCTCTCAGCCGGCATCCACTCACACATAACCCCTCACGTGCTCCGCCACTCCTTCGCCACCCATCTGCTCGAGCGCGGAGCCGACCTGCGGGCCATACAGGCGATGCTCGGCCACTCAGACATATCCACGACCCAGATATACACCTACGTTGAAAAGGAAAGGCTTAAACGCATACACGAAAAATCTCACCCGAGAGCGTAAACTTATAGATATGAACTACAGTTTCTACATAATACTGGTCCCCGTAATTCTTTTTTCCCTTACCATACACGAGTACGCCCACGCGCTTGTGGCCCACAGGCTCGGAGACGACACCGCGAAGAACCAGGGGCGACTCTCCCTTAACCCGCTTGTACACCTCGACCTCCTTGGAACCCTGCTGCTTTTCATAGTGCATTTCGGATGGGCAAAGCCCGTTCCCGTGGACCCGAGAAACTTCAGGAACCCGAAAAAGGACATGCTGCTGGTCGCGATTGCGGGTCCTGTATCCAACATTCTGACCGCTATTGCCGCGGCCGTGGTTCTAAAGGCGGTATTTGAGAACTTCGCGGTGATACTTCCCGGAAGCGGAGTCGATGTGGCCGTGCGGATGCTCGTTTGGTTCATATACATAGGAATAGTGCTTGCCGTATTCAACATGCTCCCGGTTCCGCCGCTTGACGGCTCGCGGGTGCTCTACGGACTCCTGCCTGACAGCCTCGCTTACAGGTACGCAAGATTTGAAACTTACGGAATATTCATTCTTTTCGGCCTCTTCTTGTTCGGCGGAAAATTTTTGAGTTACTTTATATTCGTTCCGGTGGGTATCTTTATACAAACGTGCAATTTCAGCCCGAGCGAACTCGAGATTCTCGTCCGGGCGATGAACCCATAAGTGATTACTGAGAGAAACGGAAAAACCGAGGACCCGCAGTCGGCTTACAGCGTAACGCTTGATATATTCAACGGGCCTCTCGACCTGCTGCTCCACCTCATAAAAAAAGACGAGGTGGACATCTACGATATACCCATCGCGCGCATAACCGAGCAGTACCTCGAATATCTGGACTTTCTGAAAAAGGTAAACCTCGAAGTCGTGGGAGACTACCTGTCCATGGCGGCCGAACTGGGGTACATAAAATCGCGGATGCTTCTTCCCAGGATAAAGGATGAGGGTGAAGAGGAGGAGCAGGATCCCAGGGAAGAGCTTGTAAGGCGCCTGCTTGAGTATGAGAAGTACAGAGACGCGGCAGCTGAGCTTGGAGGGATGGAGATTCTCGGAAAAGACGTTTTCGTGGCGGGTTACGATCGCAAGGAGGAGTTTGGAGAGCCCACGGAAGAAACGGAATTTGTAAAATTCGACCTCTGGGCTCTGGTAGATACTTTTTCAAAGATATACAGCGACAGAAAGAAATCAGAAACCGAAGACATATTCTATAGTTCACAGACCTACACGGTTGAAGAAAGAAAAAATCAGGTGATTGAAATAATAAGAAGAAGAAAAGAGGTGTTCTTCGAGGATCTTTTCGAAGGGGATATAAACCGGTTGAAACTCGTGGTAACCTTTATCTCGATACTGGAACTGCTGAAAGATGGTGTTCTGGATGTTTTTCAGCCAACCTTCGAAGAACCCATAAAAATAATTCTGAAACAATAAAATGAATGACAGAAGCCCTCTTGTAAACATAATAGAATGCTTGATATTTGTCTCTAAAGCCCCTCTAACAGTTCAAGAAATATCAGATTCTCTGAAAGATTTTGAGAAAAAAGAAATAACCGACGCGTTAAGCGAGCTTGAGGAGCAGTGGGACAATATGGGAAGAAGTTTCATCCTAAGCAACATCGCCGGGGGCTACCAGTTCAGAACCCGTCCCGAGTATTCGGAATACATAGTCGAATTTAACAAGGAAATAAAAAAGTTCAGGCTCTCAAAGGCAGCGCTTGAAGTGCTGGCGATAGTAGCCTACAAGCAGCCCGTCACGAAAATCGAGGTCGAGAAGATAAGAGGAGTTGACTGCTCAAGCAGCGTAGGCATGCTCCTTGAAAGAAGATTCATTGAGATATCCGGAAGAAAAGACGTTCCGGGAAAGCCTTTTCTCTACAGGACTACCGACCTTTTTCTCGAAACATTCGGCCTTAAAGACATAAAGGATCTCCCTACCGTAAAGGAAATCGAGAAAATCAAGGAAGATCTGGGGGAACCCGAGTAACCGACGCACCCTACTCCGCCCCGAACTGCTTGGCGAAGAAGTATCATGTACCCCTTCTATAAGTTTTTATTTAGCACAGTTGAATAAGCACTCAAAGAACTTGGAAAAAAAGGGATCACGTGTCATTGTTCGGGTTGGAGTGTTAGACTGGGTATCGGAAACTCTCATCTTTTACTGATTTTTTTATATTGATGGTTCTGTCAATGAATATTAAAGATTGGGTTTAATATAATTGTCTTACGCGATCTTATTAAAGATTAGGTTTAATATAATTGTCTTACGCGGTCTTATTATAAAGCCGATAATATAATTGAGGCGACAGACGCTACCCCCGATGAGTTAACACGAGCAATTTGCCCAACTATGGGCAAGAAGTTAGCACAGAAAAGAAAACTCAAAATCAGCAAGGTGGTTAAGAACCTCTTTTTCCTTCTCGCGCATAATCTCCCTTTCTTTTTTCTTTTTATGATCAAACCCTAGCAAGTGCAGGACAGCGTGAACCAGAAGCAAGCGCAGTTCCTCTTCAACCGTGATCTCAAGCCTTCGGGAGTGACGGACGGCCGTCTGGTAGGATATCACTATATCGCCCAGAAGATCGGGGTTTACTTCGCTTTTCTGCGGAAAGCAGAGAACATCCGTAGTGGTGTCAATCTGTCTGTATTGCCTGTTAAGCGCCCTCATATCCCAGTCGCTTACAAGCGAGACGCAGAGCTCGCTTCGGGCGGAGAGATCAAGGTATAAGAGTATTTTTTCAACCAAGCGGATCAGGTTTTCCCTGGCGGGGCCGTCAATGAACTTCTCCCTGTCCACTATGGATATTTCCATCTTTATCTCTTATATGGCGGCGCCTGTCTCGGCGAGACGATAGAAAACCAGGGAAATGTAGTATGTACAGGGGAAAACGAATATCAGGCTGTCGAACCTGTCAAGCACCCCGCCGTGTCCCGGGATCAGGGAGCCCGAGTCCTTTACCCCCGCCCCCCTTTTTATGGTGGATTCGAAAAGATCGCCCGCAACCGCAGCCACGACTATTACTACGGCGTAAAGAACTACCCAGGCCGCGGGAAGAGGGTTGCTGAATATGAGATTCACCACGAAGGCACCTATGACCGAAACAACCAAGCCCCCGATGAGTCCCACAACGGTCTTGCCTGAACTTATGTGACGTGCAAGCTTCTTTCTCCCGAAACTTTTTCCGAAGAAATACGCCCCGGCGTCGTTAAGAAAAGTGCAGGAAACGGCAAGTACCACAAGGAAAAAGCCTATGTCCCCGGGACCCTCGTAGAGAAGACCGTAGTTCCCCGCATTTGCGTCGCCCGAGATATTTCTAAGCAGCACTCCGTGGGCCAGCATCCAGCCGAAATATATAAGCGGCAGAAGGGTCATGCCCAGATCCTGCAGGCAGTCGCTGAAATCCTTTTTACGGAATTCGAGAATTATGGAGAGAAATATCAGAAAGGTGAAAAAAAGGCTCATAAGCATGAAGTCAAAAAACGCGCTTATGATCAGAAGCAGGGAAATGGCCGTGATGTAAATCTTTCTCGTCTCCCGTATATCGGGGCCCGCAAGCGCGAAAAACTCAAGAGAGCACAAGGCTCCGAGCACGCACATGAAAGTGAGATAGTACACTCCCCCGTGGTAGAATATAAGGAGAAGTATCGGTACCGCCACGACGGCAGTCGCGATTCTCGTGATCAGGTTTCTGTTTTCCTCCATACCGAGTCACCCTTGGGTTGAATCGCATAAAAATTAAATGATAAGAGGATCAATGCAAATAACGCCGCTTTACTCAGATACCGACCGACCGATGAAAATTCTCGTGCTTGCCTCGGGCAGAGGGACAAATTTCGAGAAAATACACTCAAGGCAGATTGAACTTGAACAAGACGGTGGAGGAAAAAACTACGGGGCCGTAGAGCAGGTTTTTTCAAACAGCCCCGAGGCCGCGGTTCTCGAAAAGGCAGAAGCGCTGGGGATCGAAACCTCCTCCATAAGTTCCGAGAAGTTCTTCGCCGACTTGGGGAAACATCCCTCCGACGAGGATGGACGAGTTCTTTACGATTCGGCTGTTATTTCGCATATTGAAGGGCTTTTTGAACCCGATCTCGTGGTACTGGCAGGTTACAGGAGAAGGCTGAGCCGCCTGTTTACCGAAAGGTTTCCAAACAGGATCCTAAACCTCTACCCGGGGGACCCGACCAGGGATTACCTTGTAAGAGGCAAAACCGCGTGCGTCCAGGCACTGGAGAATGGAGAGAAGGCCATAAGATGCACCGTCTATCTTGAAAACGACCCTGAAACAAGGTTCGGAACCGTGATAGCCCAGTCGGCCGACATATCGCTTGAGGGCTTCGGCATCGGGGACGTGGCAGCGATGGAAGAGAAAATCAGAGAACAGGGCGAGTGGAAGCTGTTTCCCTTCGTTGTCCATGATCTGATCGCAAACGGGAGGGTCGCTATTGACGGGAAAAACAACATCTATGTCGACAGTCGGAAGACCGGGGAAAGCGGATTTTCGCTTTTGCCTTGAAATCAGGCGTTTCCCTCCCTCAATTTTTTAAGAAGTTCAACGTCCTTTGCCACATCGGGAGGTGGCATTTCCACTATCATGTCAAGATTCTCAAAAAACGGGTTCTCGATCATCGCCCGGAAGCAGTCGATCCCTATCTTTCCTTCTCCCGGATGCTCATGGCGATCCTTGCTGGAGTTAAACTCGACCTTGGAATCGTTCGCGTGAACAAGTTTTACCGTCTGGGGTGCGAATTCGGCGTTGATCCGCTCTACGAGCTCTTCCACGCCCTCCCGGGTTCTTATATCGTATCCGGAGGCAAACATGTGGGCGGTATCTATGCAGACCCCCAGGCTGTCATATGCCACGCGCTTGAGTATGAATGAGATCTCCTCGAAACTCGCCCCTATGGTATCACCCTGGCCCGCCGTGTTCTCAAGCAGAAGCTGCGTCGTGCCGCTATAGCCCTCAAGAGCTCTCAGAATGGAGTCAACCACGTTGCTTACAGCCTCCTCTCTCTGAAGCCCCTTTGAGCTTCCTATATGGGTCATCATGTACTTAACCCCCAAAGCGCTTGATCTCTCAAGCTCCTCTCTTACCAGAGCCACACTTTTTTCCCTCAGATCCTCCTTCCCGGAGGCCAGGTTTATGAAATAGGGAGTGTGAACATAGTAATCGCTTATAGCGACCTCGGAGCAGTTAAGAAAAAAGCTCTCAAGCAGGCTCTTTTCAAGCTCAGGGGGCCTGCCGCCCCTTGGGGAGCGAGTAAACATCTGAAAGCATTCGCATCCAAGCTCCTTAGCCCTAAGCGGAGCGTTCTCGATCCCGCCAGCTATTGAAACATGTGCTCCGAATTTCATCTCGATTAACCCTCGTTTAGGAACTTTTACAGCAAATTTGACAACTCCGCATATGAAACCTATTGTTTGAGTCTATCCGCTCCACTTTCCCACCTGAACAAATCATAATCCTTACTGTAATCACAATTTGAACAAAATACTTCATGCTTTTGCAAGCCTTCATCGAATCGCACATTTAACCACCGATCGGTTTCGCCTTTCATTAAACATGCTGGACAGGGTGCTTCATTGCTGGTGTAATTGCAAAGTCCTCTCCCAAAGTTGGTACATCCCAGAAATATGGAATACGGAGGAGGGTTACTTCTTACCCTCCTTACAAGAGCTCCTCTCCATCTTCCTTCAACCAATCCCTTGCTGAGACATTCAAGACATGGCCCAACAACATCTCCCCTCAACACAACATTGTTGAATTTGATGCCCAGACTCCTGCATATTTCCTCTATTTCCACGATAAAGGATGACGGCTGAACGGACTGGCTAACGAGAAACACCTTCTCCCTAGCCCGGGTTATAGCCACGTACATGACGCGTCTCTCTTCTGAGTTAGCGTAGTCGTCACCCGGAGGCAGGAAAACAGAAATCAAGAAATCTTCCCCTCCGTAGTTAGGAAACCCCCTCATTCCCGAATCCATTCCCACTACTATGACAATATCGTCCTCAAGACCCTTTGATTTGTGAATTGTTCCCTTGGATATCTTGAGGTCTTCTCTGTAAGCCATAAGGCCCTTGGGGCTTATGGTCTCGATTTCCTTGTTCTTCCGCCCCAGTATGAAAACCCCCTTTCCCTTCTCTGATCTTGGAATGAGGTCCAGAACCTTCTTCAGATTTTCGTTGTCGTAACGGTCAACGGAGCATATGTTGACTGCGGGAGTGTCGTCATCCGGCGGTCGGGAACGGACAGATTTTCTGATCTGGGCGGGGTTTTTCTGGATAAATTCGGAAGCTATGTCGGAGATCGGTCTGCAGGTCCGAAACGTTTCCTGAATCCTGTAAACCTGGGGCCTAAACAAACGAGTTTCCCGCCCGGACAGCCCGTTCTCGTCAACTAGCGGACTCTCAGACTCAACAAACTCTTTCATCACCATGCTGTTTGAACCAGTGAATCTGTAGATCGACTGCCAGTCGTCCCCCACCGCGAAAAGACGGGAATCCTGATCAAGTATCCGGACAAGGAAATTCTTTCTAGAATCGGATATGTCCTGGAATTCATCCACAAGGACATACTTGTACCGCTCTGGAAGCAGCCTCTCTTTTTCCGCCCCGCCCAGATAGCGGGCCGACCCGAGGATCATGTCCTCAAAATCTATTGTACCGTTTTCACTGAGAATCTCCTCGTAGGTCTCGAGGACCGGCAGGAAAAACCTTTTAAAAAGTCCGCTTCTTGTCTTGTCGCTGAGGGAATCAAGGCGTACCGACAGACCTCTCGGGGAAAGATCGTTCGCCTTGGCAAGCTTTATACACCTCGCTACCAGATTATAAGTGTCGTCTGAGTAAAGCTCCTCAAGGCGCCTTTCAATATATTCCTTCGAGGGGGGATCATAGGAAACGCCCTTCTCCTCAAGCTTCCGGAAAATCTTATCGAGCACAGTACCCTCGTAGTACTCGTAGCTGTAGGTAAAAAGAAAGTTCCCGCCCCGCTCCTCATAGAACTTCTTTTTGCGCTGATATGTTTCAACATAGCCCGGAAAGGGTGAAGTGCCATCCCTTCGAATCGCGAAATGCTCGTGCCAGAGATCTATTTCCGGGTAATAAAAATCCGGGGTTATTTCTCCCTCGGGATGAGGCTTCTCATACTCGACCTTGACTCCCCTTATTATCAGGCTGTTTATGATCGCAAGCTCCTGCTGGGACCTCACCCAGCACTCTGCGTCAAGACTCGGTATGCGCTGCGCCTGGAACTTTCCACCGGAGCGGAATGATTCCCTCTTATAGGGGTAGCTCGCAACAGCCTCTTTGTATTCCCTTTCATCCCGGGCGAACTCCTCTATCTGGTGGTACGGACACTCCGCCCTGAACTCGGAAATCCACTCCTCTATCTTCGGGTATCTGCTCTTTGCTCTCTCGATTATCGTAAGCACGTTTGCAGTGTCCAAAAGACCGTCAGAAGATGATTCCGCAATAGGATCTACCATTTTTCTTCTACCTTCGGCCCTCTTAAGTAGTTCAAGGCCAAATCCATGAAAAGTGTAGACCTCGGGGCGGGCGTCCCCAGGGACAAGCTTCTTTATCTTTTCCCCGAGCTCCTGCTCTATGGCCTTGTTAAAAGCTAGGACCAGAATTTCCCGCTGGGTAGCAAGCCCTTCTTTCAGCAGAAAGACGTATTTACCCAAAAGCGTGGTGGTCTTCCCCGAACCTGCGGACGCTATTACCAGCGTCCTTCGGGAATCATCGACTATGCACAATCTCTGTTCTTGGGTAAGGGAATTTGGAAAGAGACTATCGAAAAACTCCTTGTACTTAAGCAGCAGAGATTCCGGTTTCGCCACGTTCATCGGTGGGATGGATTTTTTCCGGAACCCTACAACTAATATGAATACAACCGTCAAGAGCAGCAACAGAAAAAGGCTGGACAATCCGTTATAATTCCCCCTCGTTTGACAAATTCACCCCGTAAATATAACTTGAATGCAGTCTTAGAAGGAGTGGGTAGTTGACCCCTACAAAAGCTTTTGTCACAAAGGGCGTGGGTAAGCACAAGGAAAGGCTCTCAAGCTTTGAGCTTGCCTTAAGAGACGCCGGCATCGCCCAGTTCAACTTAGTCAAGGTCTCAAGCATATTTCCCCCGGGCTGCCAGCTCATAAGCAGAAAACAAGGACTCACCATGCTCTCCCCTGGACAGATAGCGTTTGTGGTAATGAGTGAAAATTCCACAAACGAGCCCAGCAGGCTGATCGCCGCCTCAACCGGCCTTGCCATTCCGAAGGACAAGACACGCTACGGATACATTTCGGAGCATCACAGTTACGGGCAAAAGGAAGCCCTCGCGGGAGAATACGCCGAGGATCTGGCCGCCTACATGCTCGCTACCACACTAGGCGCTCCCTTTGACCCCGATAAAAGCTACGACGAACAGAAAGACATATGGGAGATAAGCGGGCACAAGGTAAAAAGCAGGAACATAACGCAGACGGCCGTGGGGGATAAAAACGGACTCTGGACAACTGTTCTCACCGCGGTGGTTTTCTGCTCGTATCAGGCAAAAGCGTTCAGCTAGCTCCTTTTATAAGCTCGCGGGCAACTTCAAAAGTCTTCTCGGACACGCTTTTTCCGGCAAGCATTCTGCCGATTTCAATTACCCTCTCCTCCTCACCGAGGGCGTCCACCGAAACATCCGTTTCGCCCTCGTCAAACTCCTTTGCTACGAGCAGGTGGGTGTTTGCGAACTTGGCGACCTGAGGAAGGTGGGTTATGCACACAACCTGGCTCCGGTCTGATAGGTTCTTTATTTTCTTCCCTATGCTCTCAGCCACGACTCCCCCTATCCCCGCATCCACCTCGTCAAATATGAAGATCGAGCCGGCGTCGCCCGTGGAGACAAAGCTTTTAAGCAGAAGCATTATTCTTGAGAGTTCCCCGCCTGAAGCGACCCTGTTAACGGGCCTCGGAATCTGCCCCGGGTTAGCTGAGAAAAGAAACTGCAGACTGTCTGTGCCGTCTGCAGAGAGGTTTTTTTCTGTAAATCCCACTTCAAAACGGGCGTTTTTAAGCCCCACAGATTCTGCCTGTTCGCAGAAAAGCTCCTCGAGACGCTTGGCCCCCGCTTTTCTCTTAACCGATATCGAAGATGCGGCAGCGGAGACCTCTTTTTTCAGTAAATCTCTTTTCCGCTCGATTTCCCCCATCATCTCAGCCGAGTTCTCAAGACCCTCGAGCTCGGATTCGATCTGCTGCTGCTTTTTTATTATTTCCTCGATCGAATCCCCGTGTTTTCTCTTAAGCCTGCCTATTTCCTCAAGCCTCGAGAGCACATCTTCAAGCCTTTGGGGATTGTGCTCGATTTTTCCGGCAAACTCGCTAAGACCGTAGAAAACATCCTCGGTTTCTATAAGTACGGCCGCGATTCTGTCGCGAAGCTCCCCTAAAGAGGAATCGAGGTCAGAAACCCGCTCAAGATGCGAGAGTGCCTGCTTGAGAAAACCTATCGCCGAACTATCTCCCTCGTACACAAGCCCGGTAGCGCTTGTGAGCGAAGATGAAAATCTCTCTGAGTTCTCAAGCCTCACTCTCTCCGCTTCAAGCTCGGAGTCTTCATTCGGCGCGGGGGAGACCTTTTTTATCTCCTCCGCCTGGAACCTGAGGTAATCCTCTTTTTCCGCCCCCACACGCTCTTTTTCTCTGAGAGCCTCAAGCTCACTCTCCACACGCACAAGTTCTGCGTATGCGGCCTTGTATCCAGAGACTTCATGTTCAAGTTTAGAAAAAGCGTCTATATAACTTAAATAATTGCTCTTCTTAAGAAGGCTCTGGTGTTCATGCTGACCGAACATGTTAACCAGGCCATCGGTCATTTCCGAAAGGGTTCCGAGCGTTACTATCGAACCGTTTATATATATCCTGTTCTTCCCGCCCGGATTAAAGACCCTTTTTATGACAAGCTCCCCTTCTCCCTCCTCAATGCCGAAGCGCTCAAGTTTCTCACCGATACTGGAATTACCTGGAACCTCGAAAAGCGCTTCCACGGATGCCTGTTTATCGCCTGATTTCACCTGATCGGCAGTAAACTTGTCGCCGAGGATTATGTTTATCGCGTCAACGATCAGGGATTTACCCGTGCCTGTCTCTCCGGTGATTATGTTAAGGTTGTCCCCAAAATTAATGGAAATATCGTCTATTATGGCGAAATTCTTAAGCCTGAGCTCAACAAGCATATGTCTTTCCGGCCCCCCGAAGGGCCTTTGCGGAACCGGGGCGCTCCGCGAAAATTCTCCCGGGCCGCCCCGGGGTTCAGGTTCTTACCTGGCCGTCCCCTCTTACCACGAACTTAGAAGTCGTGAGTTCCTCAAGTCCCATGGGACCAAACGCGTGCAGTTTTGAGGTGCTTATGCCTATTTCAGCGCCAAGGCCCAGCTGAAAGCCGTCATTGAACCTGGTCGATGTATTGACCATGACCGCGGAGGAATCCACCTCTTTTACGAATTTCTCAGAGTTTTCAGGGTTCTCCGTAACTATTGCGTCTGTGTGCATGGAACCGTAAGTCTGTATATGGTTTATAGCCTCATCAATCGTGGGAACAACCCTTACGTTTAGGACAAGGTCAAGATACTCCTCATACCAGTCCTCTTCTGCCGCCGGGGCTACCTGGGGAAGAATATCTCTTGTGTTCTCACAGCCCTTTATCGTGACTCCTTCTGACTCGAGTTTCTCTATGGCGGCAGGCAGAAAGTCGCCGGCCACAGAGGAGTGCACAAGCATGGTCTCCATCGAATTGCACACACCGGGTCTCTGGACCTTCGCGTTTCGGCAGATCTCTTCGGCCATCGCCAGATCGGCGTGCTCATCCACGTAGACGTGGCAGACACCCTTGTAGTGCTTTAGCACCGGTATACGGGAGTTCTCCGCGACAAACCGTATGAGTCCCTCCCCTCCCCTGGGGATAATGAGATCTATTTTGTCTTCAAGCTTAAGCATCTCGGTCACGACCTCCCTGTCGGCAACCGGAACGACCTGTGCCGTGTAGGGAGAAAGACCGCTTTGGGAGAGTGAATCGGCCATAAGCCGGGAGATGGCCAAGTTGGATCTTATCGTTTCAGAACCGCCGCGGAGGATCACAGAGTTGCCCGATTTGACGCAGAGTCCCGCGGCATCGGCCGTCACCCCGGGTCTTGACTCGTAAATGATTCCTATAACGCCAAGGGGAATCCTTTTTTTCTCGACCGAAATCCCGTTTGGTCTGTCCCACTTAGCCGATATCTTGCCCACGGGGTCTGGAAGCTTGGCTATCTCCCGAAGCCCGTCGGCCAGCGCGGCTATCCTCGAAGGGTTAAGCCTCAGGCGGTCGACAAGGGCGGCTGAGAGACCTTTTTCTTCGGCATCGGAAACGTCTTTTGCGTTTTCTCGGAGCAGATTCTCGGTTTCCCCTACCAGAAGTTCCGCGAAGCGCAGGAGAAAGTCGTTTTTCTGGGAAGACGGGGCGGAAGCCAGAGTCCTTGAGGCTTTTCTTGAATTCTCCGCGATACCGCTGATCAGCTCCGCGGGGCTCATCGAGTCAGAAGACCCCGATTCATCGTTTGAAAGAGACATCTGTGTTTCTCAGAAAAACCTCAATGGAATCTTATTATTATGATCTATAACCGCAAATAACGGAAGCGGCTACGGAGATACGGCGCCGAGGTTTCCCTTATCCCATGTTCACCGCGTCGCGCGCGATCAGGTAATCGAGTATCTGCTGCTTGCACTCCTCGATCGAGTGTTTCTCCGTGTCGACCACGATTTCGGGGTTCGAAGGCTCCTCATACGGGTCGTCAATTCCCGTAAATCCCTTTATGACTCCCTCTCTGGCTTTTTTGTAAAGCCCCTTTACGTCCCGCTGCTCGCACTGCTCAACGGAGCAGTCGACAAACACCTCAATGAACTCTCCCTCTTCCACAAGCTCCCTTATGGCGTCACGGTCGGCGCGGTAGGGAGAAACGAAAGCGGAGAGCACCAAAACTCCCGCGTCCATGAAAAGCTTAGACACTTCCCCTATTCTCCTTATATTCTCCTCGCGGTCCTCGGCGGAAAAACCAAGGTCCTTGCAGAGACCCATTCTCACGTTATCTCCGTCCAGTATGTAGGTGCGATGGTTGCGCTGTATAAGTTCCTTTTCAAGTTCGTTTGCAAGAGTGGATTTCCCGGAACTCGGTAGTCCCGTGAACCAGAGAATCAAAGAACCGTGACCGTTTAGCCTTCTTCTGTCCTCTTTAGTTATTTCATGCTGATGGGGAATAACAAACCTTTCCATTTATGCTGCCTCCAAGATTGTAAGATTCGGATATGATTAAAAAAAGATAAGGAAAAGCAACCCAATGAGGTTAAGCTTTTCACGTTAATTCCTTTTTCCTCTAAAAGCCCTCGGGGCAACATTATACAGGACGAAAACAGGGATTGTCCACATTAAAAAGGCCGGGTGATCAAGAAACCGTGGCGATACATCCGGAGAGAATATCAACCCTCTCTCAGGAGACTTTTCCACTGAACCGCGAAGAGCAGAAGCAAAGCTGAAAGAAACAGAACAAGCGCCCCGCTTTTAGGAATGTTTTTAACCTTGGCTCTTGAAGCGAGAGCGCATCCACCACCACCGTCCCCGGATGACTGCTCCATCTGCGGCGGTTCCAGTTCCTCAGGCTCCGGATCATTATCCTGGTTCGTTACCGAAACGTCATCCGGATCAAAACCGTCATAGAACCTGTCCCGGCTCTGGGCCCTCTCAAGTGCGATAACGTAGCGCTTCGGCCCGTCTTCTTCGCCGTCATCATTGACACCTGTTACCGTGACCGTCTGCGCCATGGTCCAGTTACCGGGGGTGAATTCAAGCGCCCGGGTATCGGCTGCCCCCTCACCGGGGTCGCTACTGCGAAGAGGAATTCTGACGTTGCTTATCGGCTCTGACTGAAGCTTCACCGAAAATGTCGCCGTCTCGCCATCTTCGGTGGTCAAAAGCCCCGAAGTAGGCGTGACAGATATTCCAGTCGGCACGCAGGACGGCGGAAAGCCGTCGTCGTTAATTTCCCAGCCCATGTCCCTCAGCATGCCGAGACTCAGATCCATATCCCTTGGAAACGGGTAAAGATATTCCATGATATCATCCGTATCCATATGGACATGGGTTATGGAACTGCCATTATCAAAGCTCGAGGGGGCGTGAAGCCGCGGGCGGCCGTCTGAATCTATGCCGGGGGATTTAAGCTCGGCCATGCGCTGGCCGTAACTGCAGGAACCCTCTTCTCCGGGCCGCACTGTCCCATCCCAAAGAAGACCGGTCTCAGAAGTGGCGGCCTGCATTCTCCGCGACGGTTCAAGATCGACGATAAATTCACCGTCTTCCTCAGAATACATCTGCACATCGTAAATTCTCTGCCACTGCTCTACGTCGAGCGAGAAATTTCGAGTTCCATCCGTCACATCAAGCGTCACCGCGGGAAAGGAACCGTCTTCCCTAAGAGAAGAATGAAATCCAAGCCCGTGAATAATCTCATGTATGGCGAGAGTGACAAAACCTATGGAAGATGGGGGAGGTTCTCCGGTAAAACCGTAATAAAAATCTGGATATTTGGAGAACTCCACTATGAAATGAGGCAACGATTCCTCCAGGAGTTTTTCTCCTTTGATTCTCTCCGCAAGCGCCGGAGGGTATCCTATGTGAATCAGTTCCCGAGGACCGAAACTTAGAATCTGCCGCATACGCGTAGTCGCAATTACGTTTCTATCTTCATAGGATTTAAATAACGCCTCAACCCGGATGACAGTCGCTCCGGGCAGCCTGATCAAGAGCGTTTTTTCTCGCTTCTCCGAGAGCACTTGCGTTATTGCCGTCGCTTCCGAGCAGGTCCTTCTGTTCCTGCGCCAGTTCGGTCGGATCGTTAAACCCGATTCCCGCAGCGTCGGTGTAGAGAAACTGGATCGTGACCGCGGTGGACTGGGGAACCGCGGAGAGGAGGGTCAGGAGAAAAAAAAGGAATCCGGCCGAGAATACATCCACTCTGCGGGGCTCTTTAAAAGACAATCTGAATTTATCCATCCTAGCAAAACCGCTTCGAACCCTGCCCCCCAAAGAAGTTCAGATACCCACCACTGAAGCGAGATTCTGTTATGGGAAGAGGCGTGCGACTGCTGTTTTAAGCGCAATTACGGCCGCCGCGCACAGAGTGCATCCTAGATCACCCTCTTCGCAATTCGTTACGGACATTATATAACAAACCCTTGATTCTTGATACTGTAATAATTAAAATCTAGTTTTAAGACCGGTTGCGGGATTCTCTGATGCAGACCCCGCCTGATAATCGGAATCTGGTTTTCCGGAGTGATTTATGGCTTCCGCCCGCAAAGGCAAGCTTCTGAGTTTCAGAATCCCCGAGAGTGATTACAGCTACGTACGTTCCACCGCTAAGCGAAAAGCGATAAACATAAGTGAATTTATAAGAATAGCGATAGAAAAGACCCGGAAGGAACCCGGAGACAGCGAGCCTGCACGGGGCGAGGTGGTCGCGTATCTTAAAAAGCTCACCGCTTCTCAGAGAGACAAGATTCTGGACAGTGCAGAAGGCAGTCAGAAAAGGAAAATCAGATCTTTCATAACAGACGCAATCTCCCGGGAACCGTGTATTAAAGGGAAAAAGCTCTGTGAAATGGTAAGCAGGGAATTTGGCCTGCCGATCACTCTGGATCTCAAGCACAATGTATATCTGAGAATAAAAAGCGTCAGAAGAAGAAAGAACCTTGTAGAGAAACTTGAAAAGGAATACTAGATACGGGATCCAATTCCCCCCGAAGCGGCGAAACCCGTTTTAAACCCCGCCGCGAAGTTAAGAATCAAGCAGTTATTTCCAATCGCACACAAACGGAGGCAGAAAAATGGAAAGAACATTATCAATAGTAAAACCTGACGGAGTCGGAGCAAACCTCGTCGGCGAGGTTCTCAGGAGGTTCGAGGAGAACTCTATAAGTGTAGTTGCCCTAAAGATGATACACCTTTCAAAACAACAGGCCGAGGGGTTCTACCACGTACACAGGGAAAGGCCTTTTTTCGGAAGCCTCACGGACTTCATGTCCTCGGGACCGTGCGTAGTGATGGTCCTTGAAGGAGATGGGGCCATCTCAAGGGTAAGAGCCATCATGGGCGCCACGAACCCCGAGGAAGCGGAGGCGGGGACCATAAGAAAGGATTTCGCTTCTGGCATAGAAAAAAACATAGTGCACGGGTCAGATTCGCCAGAATCGGCCGCCTACGAAATAGGATATTTCTTCAGCGAGCTTGAAATAAACAGCCGGTAAGGCTCTGACCGCGAGCCGTTTCGGCCGAGGAGGAAAAGCAGGTCGTGTCTCGAGAGAAAAACACTGACGCCCACCCGGTTACCGTACTTAAAAGCTCACAGCATCTTCTGGCCGAAGAGTTCATTGAAAAGCTTAAAGAAGACCTCTCGGCCACTTCCCCTAAGCTTCTTTTTGAAAGCAGGAACCTCGATGACATATCCCTCTCAGAAATACTCGAGGACGCGCGTACCCTGCCCATGTTCCACGAGAAGAAGCTGATCGTGGTCAAGGGATACGACGGCCTGGGAAAAGATGATCTTGATCTCCTAAACAATTACGTGGCGGCTCCCGCTTCTTTTTCCGTTCTGGTACTGCTCTCCGGGGGGTCCCGAAAGAGCAAGGCGAAACCCGCAAAGAGCATCAGGCTCGTTGACCTTGACAAAGGCGGCAACGCCGACCGGGAAATAAGACGCCTGGCCGAAAAACTAGGGATGTCTATTGCCCCGGGAGCTGTCGGTTTCATAAAAACCATGCTCGGCGAAGACATGAACCTCATAAGGAACGAACTCGAGAAGATATCCCTCTATGTTGACGGGAAAAAATCCATAGGCGAGGAGGATTTAAGGGGACTTATGGAAAAACGGAGCACTGAGAACGTGTTTTCCCTCTCAACTGCGCTTTCAAACAGGGACCTGCGGGGTTCTCTCAGGATACTGCGGGAACTTGAGAGAAACAGGGAAGACCCCCTCTCCATACTCTACATGATAGCCTGGAGATTCCGCCAGATATTCAAGGTCTCGCAGTTTCTTCGGGAAGGAAAATCAGACGAGGGGATCGCGAAGGCCATCAAGACGTCCCGAGGGGCGGTTTTTTACCTTAAAAAAAGCGTGCGTAATTTCAGGGAAAATGACTTGGGCAGGATACTGGGTCTTATAGAGGAAACGGACTACGGAATCAAAAACAGTTCCGGGAACAATTACATACTTCTTGAGAAACTTCTTCTGGGAATCTGCGCGCGGAGAACCTAGGAACCGGCGCCCTGGCTTAGGTCAGAGAGCTTCTTTGAGAACCTCGATATGTATCTTGAGGCTTTTTTCTTGTGGATAACTCCTTTTGTGGCGGCCTTGTCGGTAAGGGAGACCAGTTCTTTGAGGAGAGCCTGTGATTTTTCCGTATCCTCGCTCTCAATAGCTTCTGAGTAACGCTTTATCTTGGTCTTGAGAGTGGACGTTACGAACCTGTTTCTCTCCCGTCTTTTCAGACTCTGGCGATGTTGTTTCTGCGCCGATTTCGTTCTGAGACCCATTAAAATCCTCCAAGGGTTTGCAAATTGAAGGTCAAATTCTACATCTTCTAGGTTTGTTGTCAACCGGGTATCAAATATAGGCGCTTTATTTCACCGCGAAGGCTTGGATTGACCTCCCAGTTCCTCACGGGCCGCCACAAACACTCCACCGTCACTTGCGCGGAGCCCTGCCCGAGCGCCTTTTCATAATATGTGTGCTTGCCCCGTATATACCTTCTGCGGCTTCCATTAGGGTTTCCGTAAGAGTCGGGTGAGGATGTATTGAAAAAGCCATGTCCTCCGCGGTCGCACCCATTTCAATCGCCAGAACGGATTCCGATATGAGCTCCCCCGCCTGCGGTCCGACGATTCCGACTCCGACAACCCTCCCGGTCCCCCTGTGGGTTATGATCTTCGTAAGACCATCAGTCCTGTTAAGTGTAAGTGCTCTTCCCGATGCCGCCCATGGAAATTTTGATACCTCTATTTCCACTCCGGTCTCTTTGGCCTCACTCTCAGTCATGCCGCACCAGGCGATTTCCGGGTCGGTAAATATGACCGCAGGAACAGCCCGGGGGTCGTAATGGGTCTTGGCTCCGGTTATGACCTCGGCCACGATCTTGGCTTCATACGTTGCCTTGTGGGCAAGCATGGGCTCCCCGGCAACGTCTCCGATGGCAAAAATCGTCGGGTCGGCCGTTTTTCTCTGCGTATCCGTCTCTATAAAGCCCTTCCCGTCGAGCGTGACCCGGGTGTTCTCAAGGCCGAGACCTTCTGTGTACGGCACCCTTCCTACCGAAATAAGAACCTTCTCATATTTCTCTTCGAAGCTTTTTCCATCGGCTTCAAATGATACTTGAACTTCGTTATCTAATTCATTGATAGAAACTAGTTTTGTTTCGAGCATTATAGACTTGAATTTCTCATCAAGCCTCTTTTTAAGCACGCCCGCAAGGTCCCTGTCAATCCCCTGCAGGAGCCCCGGGAGCATCTCGACTACCGTTACCTCCGTACCCAGAGAGGAAAAAAACGTTCCAAGTTCAAGGCCTATGTAACCTCCGCCTACCACGAGCAGGCTACTTGGAATCTCCCCCATCGAGAGAGCGCCGTCAGAATCGACCACGTTTCGGGAACCAGAGTCCACTCCCGGAATTTTTCCTGAAACAGAACCAGTTGAGATAATGGCATTTTGAAACACGATTTCCCGCTCCTCCCCCGAATTTGTTACGACGCGAAGAGCCCCAGACGAGGTAAAAGACGCCCTTCCCCGCACGTAATTTATTTTTCTTGCCTTGGTAAGCGACCGAAGCCCGCCAGTTAGCTTCGCCACCACCCCGTCTTTCCACGAAAAGAGCTTTTCGGGATCCACTTTCGGTTCGCCGTAGCTGAGACCGAAATCCTCTGCGTCCCTTGCCTCCTCGGCCACCTTCGCCGCGTGCAAAAGAGCCTTTGAAGGTATGCATCCCCTGTAGAGACATACCCCTCCGGGGTTTGCCTCGGGATCTATAAGCACAACTTTCTTCCCCTTGTCAGCCAGGGCAAACGCCGCGGGGTATCCCCCCGGGCCCGCCCCTATAACCGCCACTTCCGTTATTATTTTTTCCATAGCCGTCTACACCCCCTCGAATAAACTCTCGGGAGAGCCTTCGAGCATCTCGCAAAGCCACCTGAGAAACCTGGCCGCCTCCGCCCCGTCTATAATTCTGTGATCGTAGGAAAGCGAGAGCGGAAGCATGAGTTTCGGCATAAACTCCCCGTCAACATACACGGGCTCAACGGAAGATCTTGAGACTCCCAGTATGGCAACTTCAGGCGGGTTGAGAATCGGAGTGAAAAAGGTCCCCCCTATCCCTCCCAGGTTAGTTATCGTGAAGCTGCCTCCCTGGAGCCTGTCCGCCGAGAGCTTCTTCGCCCTCGCCCTGGATGATATATCTGTAAGTTCAACCGATATCTGCGTTATGTCTTTTTTATCTACGCCCCTTATCACCGGAACAAGAAGTCCCCTCTCCGTATCCACCGCGACCCCTATGTTTACGTATTTTTTGTAAACGATAGTACGGCTTCCCATGTGGATGCTTGAATTGAACTTCGGAAACTCGAGAAGCGCCCGGGAAAGCGCCTTTACCAGAATCGCGGTTACGGTCAGGCTCCCACCGGCCTCGGTCACCTTCTCCTTGTTGAGTTTTCTCAATTCCTCAAGCCGTGTGGCGTCTGTCTTGTCAAACTGCGTTACGTGCGGGGCCGTCCACGCCTGGGTGAGGCGCTCGGCCGTAAGCTTTCTCACCGTAGAAAAATTCTCGGTAACCGTCTCTCCCCATCTTGAAAAATCAGGAAGCTCGGGCTCTTCGGGCACAGCAGGAGCTGAAGACGCGGACCTTATTATGGCCTTGGCGTGGGTCTTTACATCCCGCTCAAGTATCCTCCCTCGGGGACCCGTTCCAGAGACAGATGAAAGCTCAACGCCAAGTTCCCTCGCTAGACGTCTCACCGAAGGTGCCGCAGCAACTCCAAGAGGTCCTGCCGGGGCAATATCATCCGGGCGTGCGCTTTTGGATGCTGGGGACTGTTTTTTTTCTTCTTCCGGGGGTTTTTTCTTTGCGGCGGGTTTTTCAGCTGTGGCGGGGCTTTCCTCTTCTGCCTCATCCACCGCAGCCGAGGCGTCGGGTTCCGCTGAAGCAGGCTCTTTGTCCTCTGAGTCGCCGTCTATCCTTACAAGGACTTCGTTTATCGCTACGGTGTCCCCGGCGCTTACGAGAACGTCGACAACCGTTCCGTCGGTGGGGGAAGGGATCTCAACCGCGGCTTTGTCAGTTTCCACTTCAAGCAGGGGCTGCTCAAGCGAGACCCTGTCTCCGGGCGCGACAAGAACCTCTATCACCTGCCCGGATTCAATTCCTTCTCCAAGTTCGGGAAGCCTGAACTCTATCAATTTGTGTTCCTCGTCACGAGACCGAGGGGCTTGGCTTTCCCCGGTCAATTCCAAATTCGCTTATAGCTTCGTTAACGGTTCCCTCATCGATCCTGCCTTCCCTGCAAAGCTCATAAAGGGCCGCAATCGCGATGTGACGGTAGTCGACCTCGAAAAAGTCGCGAAGCGCCTCGCGGGTGTCGCTTCTTCCGAACCCGTCAGTTCCCAGGGAAACAAGGGGCTTGGGGAAGTGGGCGGAAACAGAATCGGGAAGGCTTTTTAAGTAATCGGTCGCGGCGATAAACACCCCGTCTTCCCCTTCCATGCACTCCGAGATGTAGTTTCTTCTTCTCTTCTCCCCGGGATTGAGGCGGTTTCGCCTTTCTGTCTCCTTCGCGTCATCGTAAAGCGCCTTGTAGCTCGTTACGCTCCAGACGTCGGTCGGGACGCCGTAGGCAGTCTCAAGCACTTCCTTTGCCCAGAGAACCTCGTTCATTATGGCCCCGCTTCCGAAAAGATGGACCTTTTTCCCCGAGTCCTCGATCTGCGAAGGGGCGAACCTGTACATCCCTTTTATTATACCTTCCTCTACCCCCTCAGGCATGGCGGGCTGCACGTAGCGCTCGTTCATCACTGTTATGTAGTAGAATATCTCCTCCCCGTCCTGGTACATCCTTTTTATCCCGTCCCTTACTATCACCGCTATCTCGTAGGAAAAAGCCGGATCATAGGCCCGCAGGTTCGGATACGCGTAGGCGAAATGATGGCTGTTTCCATCCTGATGCTGAAGACCCTCGCCCGCAAGGGTGGTCCGCCCCGCGGTGCCTCCCACCATAAAGCCCCGGCATTTCATGTCGGCGGCGGCCCAGATAAGGTCTCCTATTCTCTGAAAGCCGAACATCGAGTAGTAAATGAAAAAGGGGATGGTGTTTATGCCGTGGGTCGAGTAGGCCGTTCCGGCCGCTATAAAGGAAGACATGCTTCCCGCCTCGGTTATGCCTTCTTCGAGAATCTGTCCGTCCTTTGCCTCCTTGTAGTAAAGGAGGGTGTCCGCGTCAACCGGTTCGTAGAGCTGCCCCACGCTTGAGTAGATGCCCACCTGGCGGAAAAGCGCCTCCATCCCGAAGGTTCTCGCCTCGTCCGGGACTATGGGGACTATCAGATCTCCTATATCCTTGTCGCGCATGAGCCTTGAGAGCATGTGGACTATCACCATGGTCGTGGCCACTTTTCTTTTGGACCCAGATGCCTTTTTGAACTCTTCAAAAACTTTTTCCGGAATTTTCTCCAAGGGCTTAGCCCGTACGGTCCGCTTGGGGATGGTTCCGCCGAGAGCTTCCCTTTTTTCGCGGAGATAGTTCATCTCGGGGCTCTCGGGAGCGGGTCTGTAGAATGGGGCTCTTCTGATTTCCTGGTCCGTAATAGGGATGTAAAAGCGGGTCCGAAAACGTTTGAGTTCTTCTTCGTTTAGCTTTTTCTGCTGGTGGGTAATGTTCTTGCCCTCCCCAGCTTCCCCAAGGCCGTAACCCTTTATGGTCTTAGCTAGAATCACGGTGGGAGAGCCCGTGTTCTCAACCGCGGCCTTGTAGGCGGCGTAGACCTTCTCTGAGTCATGGCCGCCCCTTGCGAGTTTCTCAAGCTGCTCGTCTGAGTGCCCCTCGACCATCTCGAGGATTTCAGGGCGGGTACCGAAAAAATGCTCCCTTATGTATTTTCCGGGAGATATGGTGTACTTCTGGTAATCTCCGTCAAGGGCCGCCTCCATCCTCTCGACCAGAAAGCCGTCTTTGTCCTGCGCCAGAAGCGGGTCCCAGGTTCCTCCCCAGACAACCTTTATCACGTTCCACCCTGCCCCCCTGAAGATTCTTTCGAGCTCCTGTATTATCTTGCCGTTTCCCCTCACGGGGCCGTCTAGGCGCTGGAGGTTGCAGTTAATGACGAATATGAGGTTGTCGAGTTTCTCTCTTGACGCTAGGGTGATGGCTCCCAGGGTTTCAGGCTCGTCCGTTTCCCCGTCCCCGATAAAGGCCCACACCTTGGCGTCGGTGCGGGGCTTAAGCCCCCTGTCCTCGAGGTACCTGTTGAAACGGGCCTGGTAAATCGCCATTATGGGGGAGAGTCCCATTGAGACCGTCGGGAACTCCCAGAAGTCCGGCATGAGCCAGGGGTGAGGATAAGAAGAAAGGCCTTCTCCGCCGATCTCCCTTCTGAAATTGCGCATCTGCTCGATAGATACCGTGCCTTCGAGAAACGCCCTTGCGTATATGCCCGGCGAGGCGTGTCCCTGGAAGTAGATTATGTCCCCTTCCCTGTTCTCACCGCCGGCCCTGAAGAAATGGTGGAAACCTATCTCGTAGAGCGTGGCGGCTGAGGCGTAGGTGGAGATGTGTCCGCCGATGCCCTCACTTATCCTGTTTGCGCGCACGACCAGGGCCATGGCGTTCCACCTTATTATGCTTCTGATGTTGCGCTCTATCTCGTAGTTGCCGGGGTAAGGTGGCTGATCCTCAAGGGAAATGGTGTTCACGTAAGGGGTGTTCGCGGCGTAGGGGATCTCGACGCCTTTCTTCTGGGAATAAATCCGGAGCTTCCTGAGCAGATCACTCGCCCTCTCGCGCCCGGAATTCTCGATCACGTATTCAAGCGATTCGATCCATTCCCGGTCTTCTGCTTCTTCTTCCGATATTTGAGGGTCTTCTTCCATTGTCCGTACAAAACGCGGCGAAGCGGGGCCGCGGGGAAAATTTGCAACATGGAAAAACCATGTCGTCCTTGTAATCCGGAACCCGGCCTCAGACGCTCAAAAAAGGTGCTTTGGACCCGGAGCGGAAGCCCAGATTCGGAAAATCATTTTAACCGCAGGGGAAAAAATATCACTACTTCAGCGGAACTATTTCGTGCTTCTTTATGGTTACTAATGATGTAAAAACAACGAAAAAGGATACCTATTGCGGTCTACTGAGGAACGTCACTATTCTGAAGCGATAATTGAGTCGCGAACGTAGGGAAAAAACTATTCCTGCTTAGCTAGATGGAGCAATATCTACAGTAATACTTGCAAGGAAAAGCTCTTCATGATTTTTCATTTTTTTTCTTTGCCTTGTACCAGTATTATCACAGCTAGGCTTTTTCTCTATTGTGTTTCGGGGTTAAATTCACGTAAAATGTCAAGATAAATAAAGCGTTCATTAGCCCGTTTTACAAGTTTCCTTTAAAAATCGAACTTGATCAGATGCACAAAAAAATTTTATGGCTAAACAAAAACACATACAATGGCTTTGCGAAAGTGTTGACTCTTGGAATGCTAAACGCTTGGAAGCAAGAGATACTTTTGATCCCGCTTTTTTTCGGCCTGATTTCACTGAAGCAGATCTCTCTAGTGAACTTCTAGGATCAGTTCACAAGAAAAGACGAGGGCTTTGGGTTGAAGGTTTTTTCCTTGACGGCATCAATCTAAGCTACGGACTTTTTCAAGATGCGGAACTACCACACTTTAGTTTCAGGAAAGCTGACTTGAGATATTCCAACTTTGAAAGAGCTTCGCTCTTCGATAGTGACCTTCGCAAGGCAAGCCTTACTGGTGCTAAACTTACCGGTGCGGACCTTTCCCATGCGGATGTGCGAGGTGCTGAACTTGCCGGTGCTGACTTCACTCGTGCCAACCTTGGAAGAGCAGAGCTTAATGGCACTAACCTTAAAGATGCAATTCTAATTGGTGCGGATATTGCTTATACGAAACCCTGGACATCTATTCTCTTTCCCGACCCGAAAGTCTTAGTAACAAAAACCCGTAAGTTTCGTAATCGAGTCAAAAAAGTTGGAGACTTGATTAGGATCCGTCAATCTTTCGAGAAGTATTACGAAAACAAGTTGGAGGGAACTTCTTTCAATGACAACTACATGTTTTATTTCCGTGGAGAAGGCGACGATTCTTGGGAACTTTGTCCCTCTGTAATGCGAAATTCACCAGAGGGGAAAGCAACCTTACGCGACAAGGAAGGTGAGATGCTGCTTGATCTGATGTCGCAAAGACCAGAGGATTTTATCGGAGCAACCTCGGCTCTTTCGCAGTGGGTTATAGCGCAACATCATGGACTCAAAACTCGACTCCTTGACATTACGCGAAACCCTCTTGTAGCCCTATTCCACGCTTGTGAACGTCCTCAAGGTTCAAATAACGGCACATTACATGTTTTTGTGGTACCTAAAGATATTGTAAAGACATTTGACAGCGACGCGGTCAGCATTATTGCGAATTTGGCGAAGCTTCCGCGTTCTGAGCAAGACATACTCATGGGTGGTAATTTGGAAGAAGATGAAGAAGATTCTATACCTCTTTACGAAGGGAATGAATATCTCCCTATTATGGACCGCCTTTATAATCATATTTGGCAGGAAAAACCGCACTTCAAAGAACGAATTGACATAAGAGATTTTTTCCGTGTTTTCGTTGTGGAAGCCCAACAATCATTTGAACGAATCAGAGCACAGTCTGGTGCTTTCTTAATTTCCGCGTTCCACAAGCGATTTGAAACAAAGAAAATCCTAGAATTAAACAAAAATACACCGGTGTACCATCACTACAAATTAACTGTGCCCACTGATAGCAAAGATGGGATTTTAGACGAGTTAAAATTTCTGAACGTAACACGTGAAGTTCTTTTCCCAGGTCTTGATGAGTCTGCCGAAGCGATTGTGGAGCGCTGCGAAGAGCGCAATTCTCGAAAGATGGAGTAAAGATTTTTCACGATCTTGTTCACGAAAAACTCAAGTATTATGCCTTTTTGAAAGTATGAATTCCTTTTCTACAACTTGTCTAGCAACTTTTTGTATCATTTCTGTAGTAGATATAAAATGAACTCTGCAAGTTTTTCCTTGAGTCTTGTATAATGACTCCACGTTGAAGAAATTGTTAGAGCTTAACGTGACAGGTTGGTATATCTAAATTGGTCTGAGAAGGAGGAAATATTATGAGCAGTTTTGACGAACAAGCAATAAACCTAATTCGGTATATAGGGGATAAGGTAACAGAATCAGGCGGACCGATTGACCTATACCGATTCGCCGAAAATATTGGTGCTCCGAGTGAAGAATTGGCTGATGACTTGCTTGAGGAATTATGGGAGCGTGGTTTCGTAAAAATGCTTGAACCTGCAAGAACTCTTAGCGATGGAACGACATTTCTAAGGGTCAATTTAACCGGGGATGGATGGAATTTGTATAATGAGAATGAGGAAGAAAGTGAGCAGTTTGGCGGAAATTATGGGTTTATAGCCATGCAGTTTAACGATCCCAACCTTGACCTTTTCGTAAAAGAAATTGTAAAGCCTGCAGTGAGAGAGAGTATAGGTTGTGATCTCGTAGACATGGACGATGTCAGGCGTGCCGGTATCATCGACAACATAATGCGTGAGGAGATTAAGGGTGCAGAATTTGTTATCGCCGATCTTACACACGACAACCCAGGAGCATATTGGGAGGCAGGTTACGCTGAGGGATTAGGCAAGCCGGTAATCTATATCTGTGAAAAAGGAAAATTTGAGGCCGTAAAAACCCACTTTGACACAAACCATTGTACAACTATTACTTGGTCTAAAGGAGACGAAGAGAATTTTTGTCAAAACTTGACGGCCACCATTCTACGTTCACTCAATCAATCTTGACTACCGCAGGAGCGGTATATTGTCTGAGCATGGTAAGTTGCCTAGAACTCCGGCTTAGAGATCAGTTCCTTAATGATTCAGCAAATGGTTGTTGAAAAAGGTTTGTTGTGGGTTCCCCATCCATAAGAAGTGGACCCGGAATTTCAGACAACTCGTTAAGTGTATTTCTCTAGTATATTAATCTATAGGAGGTACACAATGATTACGCCTCTTACGTCTCATAATGAACCTCCAGTATATGATTTTACTCTACCGAAGGAATACACTTAAGACGCTGTCCAGTTTTTGGGGTCCACTTCTATCTAATGTATGGCTACTGACGACATATAATAGCCAGATAACAGCTAAAGAATTGGGACAGGTTTAGAGACCTCAGTGAAAATAAGACAGTAGTGGTGATTGAAGTAAAGTCTGTTACTTGGGCAACTTATGGACCGAGCGGGGAGAAAGATATATCAAAATGGATAAAAGATCATTGGGGCAAGCCATAGAACCAATTCCCGCAACGATAAAGCAGGTCGTTAAGTCGTTCTTTGCCAAAGACCCAAAACCTAAGAAGTTGTCCAAGAAAAGCAAGAAGAAACAAATGCCTTCCCGTAAGTCATCAAAGCTTGGCTAAAGACTTCAGGGGCTTACGACTGACGGGAAAAACGGCATTGCTTAGGACCTTAATACGGGGAGTTTCTTCGGTCAGGTTGTGAATCTTATCATGTTTGGTTTGTCTAAACAGCGCAGGTTACAATAAACGGCATTAGGTTGCGGGAGAACTGCACCCGCTCGCTCAAATAATTTCATGGCAAAAGAGGAGCTATTCTTATAAATAAGTTATGAGTGGAACTGAAGAAAGCTTAATGAGCACGCTCACCCGCTATGAATTAAAAACGGAAGAAGTTGCGCAAAAGCGTTTTGGAAATGGCCTGACTCCCCTTATTTTTCGTGGTCAGAGCAACAAAGATTGGCTTCTCGATAGCAGTGCGGAGCGGCGACTGAGAGACTCAGGCAGTGAATTTAACAGGGATGTATTGTTGACCTACCTGCGAGAAGAGTTAATTGACCCCGCAAAAAAAGAAGGTTATGGCCATCAAAACGGAAAGGAACTTTCAGATTTAGAACTTCTCGCCGAACTCCGGCATCACCAAGCGGCTACCTGCCTTATAGATTTCACTCGCAATTTTCACGTCGCACTCTGGTTTGCCTGTATGTCCAACAATGATAAAGACGGCAAAGTTTTTATTGTCAACAGTGGGGACCCTAGCCTGTTTGAAGATATTACGCCGGAAAGATCTAAAGACTCAATTGAAAAAATTCTTAGCACAAATGAAAAAGATAGAGTCCCTTCCCAGGAAAAAGTGCTTTATTGGCAACCACCTACTCAGAACAACAGAATTATCGTACAACACAGTTGCTTTATCTTTTCTTCCGAAGAAATATCTGCCAGAATCTATACAGAAATAACAATCAAGGAAGAGGACAAACCGAGTATTAAGCTAGCGTTGAAGCTTTACTACGGATTGGACAATAAAAGCGTTTACAGGGATTTCATGGGCTTTGCCTTTGCCAACAACCAAGATCAGTTGCTACACGAAACATCTGATTCGGTTAAGATCTCTACGTATATTCAAGCCAACGAGATGGCCAAACAGGGGGAATATAAAGAGGCTATTAAAGCTTATGACAAAGTAATAGCACTTGATCGGAATTTTATCAATGCATACTACAACAGAGGTGTTGCGAAGATTCATCTAAAAGAATCTCAAGAAGCCATAGAAGACTTCAATAAAGTTATAGAATTAAAACCCGATGACGCAGAATCCTATTTCAACCGGGGTATCGCAAAAGCCAGATCAAGTAAGCACGAAGAAGCCGTAGAAGACTACAATAAAGCCATAGAATTAAAACCCGATGACGTCTATGCTTATATCAACCGGGGTATCGCAAAAGCCAGATCAGGTAAATACGAAGAAGCCGTAGAGGACTACAATAAAGCCATAGAATTAAAACCCGATTATGCAGAATCCTATTTCAACCGGGGTATCGCAAAAGCCAGATCAGGTAAGCACGAAGAAGCCGTAGAAGACTACAATAAAGCCATAGAATTAAAACCCGATGACGCAGGATTCTATTCCAATCGAGGTATCGCAAAAGGCAGATCAGGTAAGCACGAAGAAGCCGTAGAGGACTTCAGTAAAGCCATAGAATTAAAACCCGATGACGCAAAACTCTATTCCTATCGAGGGGAATCCAACAAAAAATTAGGCAACACAAAACAATCAGCGGAGGACATTGCTAAAGCGGAAAAATTAAAGAGAGATTACGATGCATAAGGAGATTGTCGTTTAAACACTACCAAGGGAAAAAGTCAAATCTTTTTGGGAATTATCCCTTTGTAATGGCATGAAGCATTGCCAATAGGTAAATCTAATGAGCAGATCCGAGAACCGACCGAAACGGCACCATTACGTGCCACAACTGTTGTTACGAGAATTTACAGATAACGACAACAAACTACATTTCTGCATTCTACGTTCCTCTGAAGGAGCCGTTATCAAGCCCCGTGAGAGAGTTGTTAAAAGCGCCACTCCAAAGGACCTCTTCCTACAGAATGAACTCTACACCCAACATGGTGATCACGAGGAAAAGGATGTTTCAGTTGAATATTCCCTACGTGAGTTGGAGACAAAAGCTGCCCCTGTAATTAAAAAAATAATCAACTCGGCCAGAGCTGATAAACTGCCCGGATTAACTCCTCGTGAAAAAGATATATGGGATGTATTTTTCCTGATTCAATCCTTTCGTACACCGGATGTCATGGATCCAATTGTGAACAAATACCCTGATTGGATTCGAGAGATTATAGACGAGTACGAAAAGGAATATGGACCTCCAACGGAAGAAGAAATCAAGAAAGTAAATGATCCCAAGCAAATAGATAGAGCAAAACGCAACCTTAGGGCAACTACGGTAACCAGATTAACTTCCGGAAGCAAGGTATTTCAAATTCTTCAGAGCAGAGGTCTCATTATCGGAATAATTCGTAAACTGAACAAGGGTTTTATTATCGGAAGTAATCCCACAGCAAAGTTTTACAGAAAACTTTCTGATCCAGGAGCTGAATGGCATCTTCCAATCGCACACGATATAACTGTCACACACCATGACTCTCATCCTAAGGAAAAGGAGAGTCTAGCTGAAATCACAGGAGATCATACAATTCGAAGAATTAATGAGATTATATATAACCAGAGTTCGTTAATTGCTGGGCGTTCGTATAAGTTAATTGCGTCGCTTGCACGGGTGAAGAAAAGTTAACCCCAGAACGAAGCGTACTTTTGAAAGAAGGGCAAGCAGATAGCGGCAGAGCATGGCGCTGACAAGGAAGTGATTTCCGTCTGGAAATTCAGTCTGGGATAGCTACCAAAAAGGAAATTTATCGCCTGCGTGAGAATCCCGGAAGCAATGGGATTGGATGCAGATCAATTCGATCCGTAGAATTCAAACGCTTTAGCGAACGCGAACGCACCTTGCCTTCTGGATCCAGAATTTGAAACTCTTCTTCTCCAACAAGTTGAAGGATAACCTCATCAAGATCGGAAAATCGAGCGGCAGTCTGATTTGCAAATGTATGCCGCATCGCATCTACGGTAACAGGCTGTTCAGATACCAAACTGTATAACTTCCCCGGAAGCGAGTCCAAAAGCTGATTTCGCATATGTGTCTGGTCAAGATCATCGAATTGAAACAAAGGCAGACTTGAAGAGTCTCTTAATGCGTCCCATCCTAGCATACCGAAGTCACCGGGGCCATAATGCTCAAACCTGTTCTGAATATCCCAATGCAATCGAATCATGACATCTCGCGCGGTAGGATGTCTCGACAGATGGAGAAACCATAATGCACGGCGAGATCCTCTGGGGCGAATGAAAAACGGAGTGTCGTATTCCGCCCCGGTCACTATCCGTATATGATTGCGCAACGTCCTCTGAACTAGAGCCCTCCCACCAGTCCCTTCCTTGTATTGTATCAGATCGCTTATCTGTGATTCAGTCAGTTGCAGCGGTGAAACCGCCTTAATTATCTCAGGTGTTGTTGCCAGATGATTGACAAGTGTTTCTGCAGCAAATGTCAGTATGACTTCGGCCGCTGCCAACTCGTTCAAAATCCTATAGACAAGCGGCAATTCCACCTGAGCAAAACCGGTCTGGTCGAGAAGAAAAATTGCGCGCCCGGCACGAGGCTGTCTTTGTTTAATTGAACGGAGAATACCTTCGATTTCGTCCTCGAAAAGACCGGTTCGGACAACAATTCTGTCTTCATCAACCCTATATCCGCGTTCCTTGAGAACCTTTTTAAGGTGATCTGTGTGAGCTTCTTCCTTGTCAATGAAATAGAATTTACAATTAATGTGTAGTTGCTTGGTTCGCTTCTCGTTTAAACGCTTCTCCGCTTTTTCCGCTTCCTCTAACATGAGCAACGGCGTACCCGAGAGATCAGTGTTTCCGTCACGAAAAGTGCCGCCCCCGGCAAAACCGTCGACTAGATCAAGCTTGAATTCCTCCCGATGGGGATTGACATTCAACCTGTCGAAATACTCCTGAATGTACCTGCGCAATACATCCAGTTTCGCCTTGCTGTGTGTTTCAATCTCAGGCGGCGGCTCATTAGGATGCCACTTGAAAGAAGACATGGATAACTCCTTCGTTTAATAGCTAGGCATAGCGTTATGTTCTACCCCTTCAAGTTCGCGTCCACCCGCCTTGGGAGTTCGCCCTCCCCATTGCTTGAAGAAGAAAGGTACGCCTGTGGAAGCACATTGGTCACGGATATCGCAAACCCAATCAAGATGCAAATAACGAGCATTTGGACCGCTTTCTCCGCCGACAATAACCCACGAAATCCCTTCCAAGTCAATGTCACCTAGTGGACCTAACAGCGGCTCAATAGATAAAAAACGAACCGTAGCCGGTGTTGTTTGAAGATGCAGAATTCTGGCCGTAGCCGGTTGGTCTTCGACTGAAACACCGCACCAGATATGCTTCGGAACCGCACCATCCGAGTACCTGTGCTTCAGATAATCCCGCATGAGTGAACTCCGCTTCGTCAATATCTGATAGATGTGGTGATCCACATTTTCCATCTGCTGGAAAACTTCGTCAATGAACCGGCGCGGTACACGTTTATGAAACAGATCACTCATCGAATTGACAAAAATCATGCGAGGTTTTCGCCATCGTGATGGCTGATCAAGTCGCGATGGCCATAAACGCAGGTCGAAACCTTGTTCGTAGGGATGGCCCTTGATTCCACGCCATCGTTCGGCAAACCGCGCCGCGTAGCAGTTCTCACAACCACGTGTGATTTTGGTGCAACCCGTCACCGGATTCCATGTCGCGTCAGTCCATTCGATCCCAGATCTGTCGGCCATGTTACAATCCTATGCTAAGTGATACTTGCCCGTGCCAAAGTGTGGTTGTAAATATACCTAATTTTTTCTCTTTGGACCTATTGCGTCAATATCATCCCTAGCCTGAAATTCTCATAAAGTGATAGAGGAAAAGCCGCTGTTTGTATTATAATATAAGTGACTACAACATTTTACAACACAGGAAAACAACGACCTTATTAGTAAATAGTATAATACAAATCAGCTTGAATTTTTACCCTTTAAAAGGGGAATAACATACAATGCTAGCCAAGAATTTCGTGAAAGGAAGCGGGAAAAACGGCGAAAATGGGAGTTTTTGGATTGGAGAGGGAAAAACACTTAGATCTTCATCGAGATATCTTGATTCCCATATAAAACATTTCCTTCTTTTCCGTTGTTGACTTCCCAGCCTGAGCCTCTTGGGCGGTTAAATGAGGGTTTTTTACTGTTTGTAATTCTTTTTCCAGTTCTGGCTTCTGCGAAACAGCTTTCAGTGCTTCCGACTTAGTAACAGGTGCGGGTACCTGTAGGGAACTAAAGAAAGCACCGAGAAGAAAAAGCGTTAAGATTATGGCAAGGGGTATGACCCATCCCCGCATGTTCTGTCCGCTATCCTGACTAATAAATACAACAGAGTCCTTTTCTTCAGACCTATAGGCTGTTTTGGGTTGTTGGCCGCGGGAAGACTGTGGTGTTTTTCTGTTCCTAGGTTTCTTCGCGGCCCCGGACCGAGACATTTTATGTCTAACCGTCTGCTCTAGCTTTTCCGTCAGGCGTTCATGTCCCGTCTTCCGGTCAACATGGGAATCGGAAACAGGCTTGTATTCTCTTTTCCCGCGTTTGGGTTTCCTCAACTTGTACAACTCGGCCAGAACCTGCCCTCTCAAGTCTCTGTCGCCCCCTCCCCATGTCTGAATCAAGTAATCATAGTAGCCATGCTCACGATACCATCTGATTCTCCTGGCAATGTCTTGCCGGTAAGAGTAATCATCAACCATCCCCCAGTGTTCCCAGTAATACTGTTCACCGTTAATAAGGAGAGTAAAGTCCGGGTAGCGGAAAGAACCATCCCAGCTAGACAGTTTCCTTTCATATTCAAAGGAAATGCCCTCCGAAGTAAGAAGATTGGCAACAAACCTCTCTTGCTTGCTCCGAACCATATCGCCGGAATCTGTACGATAAACCTTCCCCGACTCCCAGCTCTCCGTTTCCAATAAACTCATTCTGTTCTCTCTTTATGTTCTACCGGAAAGCATTATGAAGAAATGCCGCCTTTGCAGAGCCGCGCAGAATTTGCTTGCGTACAACTCCGCTTCTGAAAGGCAGGTTACCGTCATGAATCCACCCAGATTTCAGGAACCGTTATCTTGAATCTCGAGTTCCACAATCCATCGTCGACAACATGGCGGCCTCCCGAACCGAGTTCGACGGATTCCAGATTCAGTTCACCGTACCACTCGTGACCGACAATATCGGCTAAAGCAAGAAACAGCCGTTTGGCTTTTATCGACCTGCAGGCGCGCAGGGTGCTTTGCAGAAGTCCGGGGCGTAATGTCGGCAGACCTTCCATAAGTTGCCTGGCTTCCTCGAAGTCCGCGTAGTTCGGCAGCAGGTAGCAGTACTCTAGCATAGCTCGTTCGGGCGAACTTATTTTCAACGAGAATTCCCCAGCACGCCAATCGGTCAGGCCCGCGGAGACCGGATCAAACAACGCGTCGGCGTTGAATGCGCGCAGGTTTTTGGCAAACGGCTGGCGCGTAAACCACGAGGGCAACTTTTTATTAGACCCGACGCTGAGCTGCAAAACCGGGCTTGTTCCAAGCGGCAGATAATGCAAGCGCCCCTGATACCCCAACGCCGTACATGCCGCGGGGTAAACCATTACCGACCCTTGTCGCTGCAAAGCAAAGATCGACCCCGGTAAAGTAGGTTCCGTGCCTGCCCGTATCCAGGCCCCTCTGCCCAGAGGGCTCAGCCAGCCGCTGCTTTTATAGCCTTGCAAAAGTTGGGGAGAAACCCGTCGCGAAGCGAGCCAATTGCTGGTCATCGGCACGCCAGGGGGATTTTGGGCAAGTATGTGGTTGATTCTGGTTCCCCGAAGCATCTCGTTTTGTGTGTTTCCATAGTTCATCTCAATATCCTTGGTTGGTATTTAATTCAGCCACTTCAATTTAGAATTTAAAACATAAATAAAATTATAATATATTTGTAAGCAAATACAAAAATGATTTTCTGAAGATGTTTAAATATTCATTTATAAATAAATATATATTTAATCTATTTTCCGAAATCTCTCAACTAAAAAGAGTGGTTTTGTCTCTTCAGGTTTAGAAATTCTCACTTGTAGGAATCATTCAGGAAAACGATCAGATATATTTGATTGTCAAATTATCTGAGCGCTTATTTGATCAATTTTATTTTATTAAGATGTCATAAAACCTATATTTGACAAAAAATATTTTATAACATCTAATACTGTTAACAAAACAACCAGGCGGATTGAATCAATGGCAACTAATCTCTGGGGTAACGTATATTACAAGGATACTTTCGCCGGCATTCTCTCGCAGGAGGCCGGAGGCCGATGCGTATTCACCTACGACGAGAGCTATCTGCAAAGCTCTTTGCCCCCTATTTCCTACACGCTGCCGCTTCGGGCCGAGCCTCGTTTAAGCGAATATGGACTGCACCCTTTCTTTGACAATCTATGTGCTGAGGGCTGGCTTAAGGATGCGCAGGCACGCGCACTCGGCCTTCGAAGAGACGACCGTTTCCCGCTGCTGCTTGCCTTCGGCGCAGACCTCGCCGGCGCCGTAAGCGTCATTGACCCGGACCCTGCCGAGGACATTAAAATCGACCACGACGACCCGGAAAACATTGCGGCGCTGTCAGCAAGGGCGTCTCTTTCCGGGGTTCAGCCAAAACTGGGTGCAATAAAGGAAGGCCGTGTGTTCCGCCCTGTAGGGCGTGGTGAGCGGGCAACCTATATAGCCAAGCTTCCCTCCCCTGTGCTGCCTGATATTCTGGGACTTGAGTACATAACTACGAAGGCGTGCGCGGCCCTTCTTAAGGAAGACGCCGTTGCGGAGATGGCTTTGGCGCCGCTTCGGGGCGTTTCGGAGAGATCTCTGCTCGTCAAACGGTTTGACAGGACTGAAGACGGCAAGCGAATTCACTTCGAGGAATTTAACCAGTTGCTCGGCAAGCGCCCGGAGGACAAATACGAGGCCTGCTACGAGCACATGGCCGATTTTATCATCCAAAACGGTGACATATGCCTGCGGGCAGAGTGCGATACCCTGTTTCGCCGGGTAATGGCCTGTATTCTCACGGGAAACACGGATGCGCATCTTAAAAACTTCGCTATGGAGCACACAGAAAGCGGATTGCGCCTCGCACCCTGCTATGATCTTGTCGCTGCCGCCTGCTACCCGCAATATCAGACACTGGCGCTGGGGATTGCAGGGGCCGAGAACATGCCAATCGGCAGGGTCAGCCCGAGGAACATAATCCGGCTGGGCAAGCTGTTCGGCCTGCCCGACAAAGCGGTTATGCTGGCGGTTTCTGACTTCGCCGGTCGTCTCGATAGAGCCCACAGCGCTGTTGATGCCTCGAAGAATGTCGGCCGGGGCATTAAAGACAAACTGCATCAGCAAATGGAGAAAAGATGGAACGGAACATTCGGCTTAATTGGGACTTACTTGTCAAAGAAGCCATAAAGCGGCGCAAGGAACGAAAAATCTCCCAGCGTCGCCTGGCCACTATAGCTGAGGTAAGTCAACCGACGGTCTCGCGCTTTGAGCAGCAAAAACAAGACATTCAGCTGTCAAGTGCTATTAAAATCCTTGATGTTCTGGGATTGGTAGAGAAATAATACCAGCATTTGCGGACTTCAATCTGCGAAGAACTCGAAGCGCTATCCCAAACCTTGTTCATTGACTAAAGAGTTTCCAGCTATATACGAAAAAAGTTCTATTGCTGGGACTAATCCGCACATAAACTTCGGGACTTATATAGGAAAGTTGGCAACTCTCATCTCCGACCTCTTGCTCTCCAAGGGTTTGACTAGATATCAGATTGAGTGCAGACTATCTAATCGTGGGTGGGGTGTTATAACTTTACAAAACCACTGGAATATCTAAGGCGGAGATTTGTTTCCAAATACAGGATTGATTTGGAAGCAGGTCGCCCGATGCAAGGGTTTTTCACTGAATCCTAGAAAGTTAAGAAGACCTAAGTTTGGCTTGCGAGTGCACTAACGGTATCCAATTAGGTAAAAAACCTGTCTTTGGGCTATCCCCAACCGATCATACATTCGCTGTGTGTAAACTGTGGAAAAGACATAAAAACAGGAGGCATACTTATGAACAAACATGATCCTCTGTTGAAAATTCGCTTTGATGGTACAGCTGTTGGTCCAGGAAGGATTTCAGTTTCGCATCTGTTGAGGTTCCTAGACGGTTTTAACAAAGTGCTCCAGCGAACAGCAAGGGTTTTGCTTGGGGAAGCCAGCAGTGTGCGCGAAGGACCTGCACCACAAGAAATAAGAGAAGAAGTAGAACTTGACTTGGTACAGTTGACCCATGGAAGTCCTGCAACAATTATAGGACTTGATCGTAGTAAGAAAAATCAGTCTTTACCCGGAATGGATTTCGGTTTTGAAATCTTGGAAAAGGCGCTTGGTGGATTGGAAGTGGTAGGTAGCGAGAAAGCTAATGGGGCATTGCCACCGGGATATGACAGAGGAGTATTGAAGGCTTGGCGTACCACAGGGGCTATGCTCGGTAAAGGAATTGACACAATTCAGTTCACCTTGAATAATCGAATCGACCCTTTACAGGCAACTTTTACATTACCTCACCTTACTCAAATACAAGAACGAATCCTCGGGCCAAAGATCAACATACGGACGATTGAAGGACGATTATTGATGGCTGATTTTAAGGAGGATGCAACCCGATGCAGAATACATCCGCCTATTGGAGAACCAGTTTCTTGCCTATTTGATGAAGAACAGAAAGAAGAAGTGCTAGCAAACATTCTTCAACATGTACGTATTACAGGTGAAGCGGTGGAAGACCCGGTATCTGAAAAAATAAAGAACATCAAAATCCAAGATATCGAATGTTTAGACGATATACTAGGCAAACCTGCTCGAGTTTCTAAATCCATTGTCGCAATAACTGAGTCGTTTTGGAAATCTAAAACAGTAGAAGAATTGGCATTTATACAGAATGTACAACCGATGGAAGATATTCGGGTTCTTTTCGGTACTTGGCCCGGCGAGGAAAACGACGGATTTGAGGAAACCATTGAACATCTACGTCATGAAAATACCAATAAAGGTAGTAAGCAGTGAGTGATGACAAAAGCATCCTTGATACAAACATTGTCTCCTATCTTATGAAGGGCGGCCGACTAGCCGAGATGTACGAGCCTTTCTTAGAAGGACGATTGTTAGCTATCACTTTTATCACGGTTGGAGAACTTTACTTCGGCGCAGAGAAAGCTAGCTGGGGTGAGAAGAGGCGAAAAAGACTTGAAGCAACATTGCGGAATTTCGTCATAATTCCATATGACAATGAAGTTGCCCGTTGTTACGGTCAGCTGGTTGCGGAAAGGGAGAAAGACGGAAGGTCAATTTCCCCCAATGATGCATGGATAGCTGCCTGTGCCGTCCGTCATGCAATGGTTTTAGTTACTCATAATGCTAAACACTTTGAAGGTATCTCAGGACTTAAAGTTGTTACCGCTTCATGAATGCACTTGTGGGGACACACCTCATCTCAAGCTCAAAAACGAACTACTACTTCACCCTAAGAAGCCATCTAAGGTGAAGTAGACAAGGCAAAAAGACTTAAAAGTTGTACTTGTGAAAAACCGGGTAAGATTCGCAAACCTGCGGGGCTTATTTCTGCTCGGTAAACTCGGCGTCTATAACGTCGTCGCCCGAGGTGGAATTTCCCTGCTCGGAGGTTTGACCCTCCTCCCCGCTCTCCCCGGCACCCGCAGAGGCTTCTTCCTGCTGTTTTTTGTACATCAGTTCCGCAAGCTTGTGAGAGACAGCGGTTATTTTCTCCGTCGCTAGGTCTATTTTGCCCAGGTCATCCGACTTAAGGGCTTCCCTTCCTTCCTCAAGGGCCTGCTCAAGATCCTTTTTCTCATCCTCGGAGAGGCCGTCGCCAAGTTCCTGAAAACTCTTGTCGGTCCTGTAGACAAGCTCGTCAAGCTGGTTTCTCTTCTGAACCTGCTCGCTTTTTTCCTTGTCCTTCTCGGACATCTTCTCGGCGTCCTCGACCATAGAGTCAATCTCATCGCTGCTTAGCCCGCTTGAGGCCTCGACCTTTACCTTCTGCTCTTTCTGGGTCGCGTTGTCCTTCGCGGACACATGGAGTATTCCGTCGGCATCGGTGTCAAAAGTCACTTCTATTTGGGGAATTCCCCTAGCCGCCGCAGGAATGCCCGACAGGATGAATCTGGCAAGCGTCCTGTTGTCGGCCGCCATCTGTCTTTCTCCCTGCAGCACATGGATCTCAACCGAGCTTTGGTTGTCCTCGGCCGTGGTGAAAACCTGGCTTTTCTTGGTGGGGATAGTCGTGTTTCTCTCGATTATGGTGGTCATCACCCCTCCAAGGGTTTCTATACCCAATGAGAGTGGTATCACGTCGAGGAGAAGCATGTCGGTCACGTCTCCTCCAAGCACGCCCGCCTGTATGGCGGCCCCCATGGCAACCACCTCGTCGGGGTTTATTCCCCTGCTCGGCTCTTTTGCGAAAAAGTCAGTAACAACTTTCTGCACAAGCGGAATCCTGGTCGATCCGCCGACCAGTATTACCTCGGCTATCTCGCCTGGGCGAAGCCCCGCATCCCTAAGGGCCTGCTCGCAGGGCTTGAGAGTGCCTTTTACGAGATCCTCTATCAGCTGCTCGAACTTGGAGCGCGTTATCTTAAGCACCAAGTGCTTGGGACCGCTTGCATCAGCCGTTATAAACGGCAGGTTTACTTCCGTCTCGACAGTGTTTGAAAGCTCGATTTTGGCTTTCTCTGCGGCCTCTCTCAGCCTCTGCACGGCCATTTTGTCATTCCCTAGGTCTATCCCGGAATCCTTCTTGAATTCAGAAACGATGTAATCGATGACCCTCTTGTCAAAATCGTCTCCGCCGAGGTGGGTATCGCCGTTTGTTGACTTAACCTCTATGACGTTGTTTCCGACCTCGAGCACCGACACGTCGAAAGTTCCGCCCCCAAGGTCATAGACCACTATCATTCCCTCTTTTTTCTTGTCAAACCCGTAGGCCAAAGCCGCCGCGGTCGGCTCGTTTATTATGCGCTTTACGTCAAGACCGGCTATCTTTCCAGCGTCTTTCGTTGCCTGGCGCTGGCTGTCGTTAAAATACGCGGGGACGGTGATAACGGCTTCTTGGACTTCTGAACCCAGATAATCCTCGGCAGCCTTCTTGAGCTTCGTGAGCACGTGCGCTGAGACCTGCGGGGGAGAATATTCTTTTCCCTCGACCTCGACCCAAGCGTCTGACTTGCCTGATTTCACTACCTTGTAGGCAAGGCTGTCAGCTTCGCTCGATATTTCCTCAAACCTCCTGCCCATAAGCCTTTTGGTAGAGTAGACGGTGTTCTCGGGGTTGGCCACGGCCTGGCGCTTCGCCGGTCCGCCGACCAGAACCTCGTCTCCGCCCTTTAGAAACGCGACCACCGACGGGGTGGTTCTAGTGCCTTCTTCGTTGATTATTACTTTCGGTTCGCCGCCCTCAACGATGGCAACGCATGAGTTAGTCGTTCCAAGGTCTATTCCTATTATCTTAGAAGCCATTTAATTCCTCCTGGGTTTTCTTCTTGTTACGGGTGAATTTCTAGTTTTTCGGCCATGTGTGCCCTGAGTTTCCCTATGGATTCGGCCTGTATCTGCCTTACCCTCTCCTGGGAAACCCCGAGATCCCGGGCTATTTCGTGGAGTTTTCTTGGAGATTCGGTGAAATACCTCTCGTTTATCACTTTTCTCTGCCTTGCGGAAAGCGTCTCGAGAGCTTCGCGCAGATTCTCCCTGGCAAGGCTGTCGAACCCGAGTTCACCGAGCATCTGCTCCTGGTTATCCGACGGGTCAGGGAGCAGTTCCCCGTAAGTAGCCGAGGAGTCGTCCCCTGCGGGACGCTCCGAGAGGGAGAGATCTCTTTTGGAAGCGCGGGCCTGCATCTCTGAGATTTCCTCTTCCTTGACGCCGAAATGGTCGGCCAGACGGCTTATATCGTCATCTTCCATGCTGGCGGCGGTTATCCCGAGTTTTCGCTTTGCCCCTTCTATCCTCTGGAAAAGCTTTCTCTGGGACTGTGTTGTTCCGATCTTAACGTTGCTCCAGAACTTCATTATGTGATTCTGGATCCTTACCCTGATCCACCAGACAGCATAGGATATAAGCCTGTACCCCTTGTAGGGGTTGAATTTCTGAACGGCGCGCATCAGTCCTATCGAACCTTCCTGAACAAGGTCCATCATCGGAAAACCGTAAGATCTGTATTCAGAAGCGATTCTCACCACGAACCTGAGGTTTGACACCACAAGCTTGTTGGCCGCTTCAAGATCTTCGTTTTCGTAATACCTGACCGCAAGCGCGTACTCTTCCTCTTTTGAGAGAAGCGGATGTTTTTCCATCTCTCGCATGAAAACGGAAAGAGAATCGCATGTGGCAACTGCCGTTTGCATCTAACATGTACCTCCAATTCTCAAGCTAATCATCAAAAGGGCCATGTCAAGGTTTCAGAGTAAAATAAGGGATAGAAAATATCGGTAGAAATCAAGTTAAGTTATTATCGTAATTTCCTGAAATTCAATCATTTTTTTTGGTATATATACCCATATTATTCATAACGGGTTATGTCTGTTGGATGAATTTTCGTTTAGACATCGCTCTGAGGCCAGTAGGTGGGCAATGCTGCCCGATAGTAATTTTCGGAACCGGTGATTAACAACTTCGGCACGACCAAATCCACACCTTCTACTCATCATTGACGCTCAAATTCACATCGTGGTTAGCAACAAAAGCCATATCTCGCTCTGTGAAGAAAAACTTTTCTGACAACTTGGAATCAATTTTTGAAAAGAGATGTTCGTTTTCATCCGTTTCCATCTGATTAACGGCAAACTTAGCCTTTACGCTCGCGGGTATTCTTTTTTCTCCAGCGTATTCGTTGATTGCTAACACCCGTTGTACATAGTCAAAGATGGCGAGTGCTTCTTCTCGATTACGAGACAGTGCATCAAGGATTAGCAGGTCCGCTCTCCTCGTAATTCTGAAAGCTCCTCTGTAGTTAAAATTCCCGACATACCGCCCTGCGTTTTTCTTGAACACTAACCATCTGTTACGCTCAGAGTGAAGCATACGTCCAAGTTCAATAAGAAATTCATAGTGCTCTGGGGGAAGAAAATCTAAAATTTCAAGGAAATCACGAACCACCCAAGTAGTGACATCGAAACCATCTCCACGAACGAGCCAATACCAGAAATAGAGTTCTCCTGCTGTTGCGGCTAATGCCGCGCATGTGTCTGTGTCATTCGCAAAGGCTATGCGTCCTATTTTCGATGGAGCCACAATGTCCAGTGATGTGGAGTCAAGGCACGGCGGGTCTTCAAGAAACACAGAGATAAAGTTCCGTGCAGCCTGTGAAAAACCAAGATATACCTTATACCCTCTGCCTCCCGACATGGCTGTTCGATACTTTTTTGTCTTTATTGATGAGATTGCACGTAATACGGCTATCTCTGGTAGACCCGTAATTTTTGGTAGTCCTAGTTCCCCAAGATTTAGATTTTTCATTGGAACATAGGCTAGATTTGTCAAAAGACATGAGCGGTAGGAAGCACGCCATCGGTACAGTGGAGCAAGAAAAATTCCAGTGTCTGAATTGCGTCCAACCCAAATTGTGCAACGCTGACTGACACCTGCAAACAACGCAGCCGGTATGTTGTCGTAGGATGAGAACCAACTGACTCCCCAATCGCACAGATTCTTTCGAAGCGCACTGAAGTCACGACTAAATGTAACGGACAAGGGTATAATCATTCCGCATCGTCCGTCAGGTATTGTAAGCGCTAGAGATTTTGACACGATATGGCCGTAAATGTCGGGGAATTTCTCCGTTGCGGGCCCAAGGATACTGTAGGGGATTTCCTTGATGGGAACATATGGTGGATTTCCGATGAGCACGTCAAAACCACCGTTGTGCATAATGGCGTGGAATTCAACGAACCAATGGAAGGGCTGGTGGCCGGAACACCATTGTCCATAAACCTCTTCGTCGCTAGTCTTAATGCCATACTCGTCCGCCAGATAATGGTTCAACTCTGCCCGCAGGTCATCAAGCCGTTCTCGTAGCTCCGATTTGGCATTGGCAAACGTGCTGGCATCCATGCCGTGGCTGGTTTGCATCTCGCGGAACTTGCGGAATGCACGGTCGACAATCTCTGCCCTCTCTTCGATTTTGGGAAGGGCCAGTTGCTTGACCATGTTTGCGGATAGCGACCGTTTTACTTCTTCCAAAGATGAGAAGCCGACTAAGGTGTTGCCGGCGCGAATGTTGAAATCAATGTCCGGCAGTGGCTCGATCTGATCATAACTCTCCAACTGTGCGACCAGCTTTAGAAACAGGCGCAGTTTGCAGATTTCCACTGCCTCTTCCATGATATCAACTCCGTAGAGATTGTGGACGATTATAGACTTGAGGATGAAATAGCGTTCGTTGGCGTGCGCCCCGACATCCTTAAGCAACCTGTGGAAGTCGCCCATGGTTTCTGGATGGTGGTTGCGTCCAGAACGCTTCAGATCGTCGAGGAATTCCCCCATGACCTCCAAGCAAGTCATGTAGATGGGTTCCAGAATATTGAGCGTTGCGAACAGGAATGCGCCGGAACCACAAGTCGGATCAAGGACAGAGACATTAATAATTGCTTTCCAGAAAGCGCGGATCAATTCCGGCCCTTCACTCCACGCGATCACATCCTGAGTGAACTTTTCAATATCAAGATTATAAGTGACGAGGTCATTAATCGACACGACCTCACCGGTGACAAGCTTTGCTCGAACTTCCTCGTAACGCTGACGGCGGGCGATGTGTTCACGCCAAGTCTCGGTCGGTAGGGCGTATTTGGCAGGGGCCGCACTATTCCATCCACCGCGTTTCGAAATATCGTGCAGACCAGCGGCGATATCCGCTGGAAGCTCGCGCTTCTCAGAAATATCCCGTTTCTCATTAATGTCATAGGTAATACCGTGGCGGACCGATTCATAAAAGTACCGATCCGGATCGTCAGACAGGAGACGCCAGATCCCACCGTCGGGACTGAAAGCTATGGGGCATTCTTTTTTCGCCTGATCAAACAGGAAGGGTATGACGGTGTTACGGCTGATGTATCCAGTGATGTCTTCCTTTGTGTAGTAAGCGCCCATCTGCTTCTGGTTGATGTATTTCTCGAAGATGTAGCCCAGTACGTCGGGATTGATCTCATTGTCGTCGTGAAGCGGGTTATCGTCTAAATGCCATTGATAGGCGTCAAAGAAATCAAATATCCGCTGGAACGCCTCATCGGGGATGTGAATGTTTTCATTATTGCGTTCAAGGTCATGTAACTCAAATAGGCCCCCGTTTAGGTAGGGAACCCTGCCCAGCAGGTTTATTAGCCCAGGAGCGCGGTTGTCCACAGGCTGGTTCAGTCCCTCATGGAACAGGCGCAGTAGGAACAGGCGATAAAACGTTTGGAAACGGTCTTTGCCATGGTCTTTTTTCATACGCTTCAAGCGGTTACGCAGGTAGTCGGGGTCGTCGTCAAGGAAGTTGCGCTTCTGGATGAAGTAGATGAACATCATCCGGTTAAGCATAAGAGATGCGTACCATTCCCGGTTGGCCAAAACCTGGATGCCGTCGATTAAGGCCAAGAAGGTATCGTGTTCCTTTTTAAAGCGGTCGTAGAATCTTTTGGTGACATTCTCCATGTCAAAGGCCGCGCGCACTCGACCTGAAACATCTACTATTGTGAGGTCTTCTTCCTCTTCCAGTGTAAACACTAGGCGCTCCAGTTTCTGAATCAGTGACTCCCCGGGTTGATCTCGATGATAAATGTGAAGACGGTTTCGATCTGGCTGTCCTTGCTCACGTTTTACCCACTGCCAGTGCTGGATGTCTTTGTCGTGGGTTACGTAGACAATTACGTGTTCGCGGACGGTTTTGGCGATGAATTTCTCGACCTTCTGGCGCGTGGAATAATCCGGAAATGCCGCGTTCGAGGCGGCAACGTATTGGTAGACGACCATGCCACGTTTGTGGGCGACAGCCTTGAGGGAAAACGAACTGTCGGATACTGGGACTTCCACATCGACACCCCCGTAATCAAAACCAAGTTCTTTGATGAAAAGCGCCTGAAGATCGAAATTCTCCAGATGTCTTCTGACCTTCTTCCTGTCAAGGGCAGTCAGCATTTTCAATCTCTCTCCCGGCCGATCAGACCCAGCGAACAGATGATTTGCGGTTCCCGGCCTTCGTCTTCTTCATGAATGACGCAAAGCCGCTCTTCGTTTCGCAGTTCGGTAACTAATTTGGCGAGGGCTTCGTCTGAGATGCCGCTTCGCAACTGGCGGTTCAGAGTGGTTACCGAGGTCGGGAGCAAGGGATAGCGGTAAATGTCGTTGATCGCTCTTAGCAATGGCCTAGTGTAAAACAACGTATCTTTGACCCTCTCAGAATAGTTCTTTAACCGCTCATAAGTGCGAAATCGTGCGCCTGAAGGACGACCAAGTTGTCCGCCAATCTGTTTTTCTTCGTGAGATATGAATTCCGCTGCCTTCCGCACAAGTTGGTGGTGGGTTTTGTGGCGCGGCAGGGCAGGCGTGCCCTGTTGACATCGCGCCGCCCGGAGAATTTCGAATTGGCTTTCTGTAATGCTTGCGCCGCTGCGGTCCATCCAGACAAGAGCGTCGTATCCCTGCGTCGTTCTCATGTAGACCAAAACCCCATCGGATCGATCAGGCTTCTGTTCGTAGGGCTTTGATGAGTAGACGACAGACGGCATGTCTTCGATCTTTTTTTTCAGGGAGGGGTCAGCGGTTGTCGCATTTTTCCAGATCTGATAGGCGTAGGAAGAAAGATCAACTTCGGTCTCGTCATCGTCATCGAGGATTCCAGTCCGCTCGTTATAAAGATCAAGAATGACCTGCTTGCTTTCATCTTCGAAAAAAGCCTCGTCAGTTCCGACCACCTCGGCATTTTGATGGAGACGTGTCTGGACGCGCGCGCGAAGCCGGATCAGACGCTCAATTCCGTCGGCAGGAAGGAAGGAATAGCAAAGAATGTCTTGGGCTTGCTGACCTATACGGTCCACGCGACCAGCTCTTTGAATCAAACGGATAATGGCCCACGGCAGGTCGTAATTTATGACAATTGCGCAATCCTGCAGGTTCTGCCCTTCGCTTAGCACATCCGTGGCCACTAGCACCCGCAGTTCTTCCTCGGGCGAGACGTGGCCTCTTTTCTCGTTGCTTCTGGGGCTGAACCGCCAGGCAAGCCTTGTCGGGTCGGCCGAGCCTCCCGTAACGGCGGACATCCTTTTGACCCCGCGAGTCTTCAGCTGATCCTCCAGATAGCGCACCGTATCGGCAAACTGCGTGAAGACTAAAATCTTTTCGTTGGGGTGTTCTTTGGCAAGCACCTGATGCAGCGCGCCGAGTTTGGCGTCTCTTGAGACGTCCCAACTGCCAAATCGATCCAGCAGTTTGAGTAAGGCCGCGGAGTCGGCCCTAAGATCCTTCTCCAAATCTTTTACGAAATGATGCGAACCCAGCCAGTGAAATTGTCTCTTGTACTGATCTGCGTAGAGCCCATAGGCTTCCGCGGCGCATCTTCGGAAGTCATCTTCCGTTCGTAATAATGCGGTTGTGACTGCTTCTCCGTCCCCACTTTTGTCGCCATCGTCGAAGATATCGCCGATGGCGCTTTCAGAGTCTTCGTCGTAGGAGTGAGAATCTAAGAGTCCCGCGTCAGTCGCTCCGATCGGAAGCGCTTTTTCGTTTTCAATGGCGTGGATATAGATGAAGTTTCGCAAAACATGCCGTTCTACCGAAAGGAGGAATGCGTGGCCGCTGCTTTCGAGACGCTTGAAGAGATTGGTCCGGCAGAACCCCATGAGGCGCTTGCCGGCGCGTGATAAGTCTTCAAGAACCTTGGCCTCATCTAGCGTTGGTGGTACGGGGAGGGGGTAATCTAAGTGATTAGGTATTACGAAATTCCCCAACCCGTAGCGCGGTAGCTCCAGTCCGTTGATCGTGTCTACCACATCCTCTGCAAACAGCTTGGAATACTGTTCGTCTATATCAAAACGAACTGTTCTGGGGATGCGAACCGGAAAGTAAGATCGGGTACCGTCGTCAAACGTAAGATATTTTCTCCCGTTCTCCGGATCAGTGACAGCATAGTTGTTCTGGATGAAGCTTCGGGTCCTGCGTACCAAGTACAAACGCATGAGTTCCCGCCAGTCGTCGGCATGTTCTGATTTATCAAACGCCGCCAGGGAACGAACAGGGGCCTGAAATCGGCGGATGAATTCGGTTTCGCCGATTTCCTGCATCGCTCTCTCAGGTCTAATCCCCAAGTCTTCGTCTTCTGACACGAACAAACGGAGCTGGCTTGAGAGGTCCAGATACGTCTTGTTATAGGGCGTTGCCGATAGCAGAATGCACTTGCTGTCGTTTTTCCTTATATATTCCTGAAGGGCTCTGTATCTTTTGCCTTCACGGTTCCTAAGGTTGTGGCTTTCGTCGAGAATAACGAGCCGATAGCGACGTATGTTCGGGAGTTCCGTAGTCACGCGACTTATTGAGAGTACGCGAGCGCGCATACGGTACTGCTCTCGGTAGTCTTCCCACATGGGGACGAGATTTTTCGGGCAGATGATCAGTGTTTCCAGGCCGTGATCGTCCTCGAAAACGCGGGCCAATGCGGTGGCCATGAGTGTTTTGCCGAGTCCGACAACATCTCCGATAATGACGCCGCCACGCCTGTTGAGATGATGCGCTGCAATCTTCACGGCAGCCGTCTGGAAATCGAGAAGCTTGTCGCCAAAATCCTTGGGAATACGAAATTCGCTCAAACCAGCCCGTGCTTCCTGCGACAAGTGGTAGGCGATCTTGACGTAGATATGAAATGGTGGGACCGGTTCTTCCCTGGCCCAGCTCTCATCAATGACCCGGACGAGTTCATCAGAAATATCTACGCACCAATGGTCGTTCCAGCGATCTTCAAACCACTTTGCAAGCTTTTGACAGGCGTCATGATCCAAAACATCGATGTTCAGTTCGCCTTGATTGCAAAGACCGGACAGGGTAAGGTTGCTGCTTCCCAGATAGCCAACCGATGGATTGACGGGATCCGGCCGGAACAGCAGGTAGAGCTTGGCGTGAAGCGCATGCTTGAGAAAGAGCTTGACGACGACCTTCTTTGCCCTGATCTGGTTGGCCAGCCTTCGGAGACCCGCCTCGTCCTCGTTGCTGGGTGCGCCGATTGTCAGTTGCTCTCGAAATTCCTCCGCCAGTCTGGTTTTAAGTCGTAACGCCGTCTGGTTGTCCATTTGCCCTTCGTCTGTCGAGAGACTTTTTACGATTCTCAACTCTTCCTGAGGAAGACGTTGCATGCCGACTAGGAGACGGCAGCAGTGACCTTCTCCTCCTTCCCATTTCTCGACATATCTGTCAATTGTTCGCCAGCCGCGCAGGTTGAAATACCCCACGCAGAAGTCCGCGCGGTCGGAGACCTCCATGGTTTCTGCTAGCGCAGGGCGGAGATTCTGTTTGATGTTGTCGAAGATACGTGGCATCAGACTGTCTTTTTTAGAGGTGACCCCCAGTTCAAATATAATTTGACTTGTAAATTGCTATCTTTCCAGCACTTCTTTGAACCAGAGGAGAGATGCTTCCCCTTCCATCCTCGTGACTTCGTCAACTGTTCGGCTATGCCGTATGCTGTTTCTAAGCTCTGCAAGCTGATCAAATTTCCCTCTAAGAGTTTCCTTGTTGGAAAAACGCGACTGGAACTCCGGCCAGATTTTTTTCGAAGTGATAGTATCCTGTAACTCTCGGAGATCACAGTATTCGAGTTTTCCCTTCAAAGTTTGGTAGTACTCCATGTCAAGTGCCGCGTTTTTTTTCGAGGCGCGCTGCAGACGCTCCTCAATCTTTTGCTGAACATGCTGGGGCAAGGCTGACGCATTGCTACCAAGCGCTTTTATAACAGCATTGCGTAGCTCGAGTTCAGTTTCCTCAATTGCTGCATCCATCTTGCGCAGATTCGGGGGAAGGTCAAGACGCTCCTTAATGAGGAGGTTTTCAATCGCGTCCTGAATAGTCCGCTGCCGTTCGGTGATGAATTCATCGAAATCGTTTGGAGTGAACGGATCACGAAGAAGTATATTGAGCGCTACATGGGAAATGAAGTGAGATTGCAGTATGTCGAGAACCTTTCCCTCCCCATTATTTTTAATGAGTTCCAGCAGATAAACATTGGGGAGCTTGCCAGCTATTCCCTTTCGGTTTGTATCCGCCGTTAACGGCGTGCGGTTCAGAATGGTGTTGACAGTTTTGCCGTCAAGGTTTTCGGTTCCCCACCAGCTCGGAACGATATGATGATCATCAAGGTCTTCAGGTTGCGGTATTTTGCCAGTAATCCAGTCCCGCGCGCCTTGGAGAACAAGCAGGTTGAAGATGCCGTTGTAGACGGATGAACCGTACTTGACCTCCCTGCGCAGATCCATTGCGCGGAATGTGTTTTTGAATTCCCGTATGAGCGCGGGTTCTTCCATGTCGTTTTCAATCCATGTTTTTACGTCCAGAAAATCACGTGCGCTGGTTGATTCAACCGAACCTGAATACTGGTTCGTAAAGACTGCCGCCCAGTACCAATGCTTTATCTTCCGCTGAGCATCAAGTTGTAATCCTGACGAACAAGTCTTTACATACGCTTGCAACGCGGCAAAGGGCGGAAGGATGGAGATATACGGCAGGTATTTTGATGATACTGCACCGAATTCCTGCGGATGACGGAGCATCTTGATGGCGTTCTCAAGCGAGTCTACCGCCTGATCCCAGCGTTTTTCAAAATCATTAACATCGGGCACTAATATTTCCTTGCGCCGTGTCCCATCGGGATCACGAACTGGCTTTTCCTTTCCTGGCAAAAGGAAATACAGATATTTCGGGGAACAATAAGCCTGTCGCAGGATTGACATGACCTGCAGAATGTAGACATTCATTTTCTCTGAATCAACGAATTCAAGACGTGCTTCGGCATTACGCCACATATGTTTGAGATTAACCCCCTTGGGTACGAGCAGGGCATTTATTAGGTCAAATACGTCAAGCCGTATGCCTCGGCTGTTAATTTGCGTGAAGATATCGCAAACCTTGTCCAGTTCAAGTTCCTGGTCAAGTTCAATATAGGAAACCTGATATTGGTGGGTTATGTCGTTAAGATGCCTGCCGAATATCTTTGCGTTTTCGGCGTGCATTTCTGCTAGGTTCGCGGCTTCCTCATCACCGGCATTTTTCGCATCCGTCGCCACATCCTTCCAGTACTGTTCGTAGTCTTGCACCCAGTTTGGCAATTCCCACCCTTTGGCGCCGACCACCGACAGCGGAAAAATATGCTGTGAAAACTGAATTTCCCGGTCATTGAGAATCTTCAAGAATCTTCTTGAGGACCAGTCATAACCAAATGCTTCGTCATATTCCTCGTTCATAAACTTGTCAACGCGCACAAAATAAAGGGCTCGAGTTGCCCTACCCGGTAATGGCACATCGGGAGCGAGGAAAGCGTAGTATATTGCCGCCAAGCGCTGTTGTCCGTCAAGAACGATGTATTGGCGTTGCTTGCCATCACCGCTGAACCCGTAGATTTCTTCACAGGACATCGCCTCAAAATTTTCTTTCTTGCCCTTCCACAACAACAGACTGCCTATGTAATAATCAAGAAAAATTGAACGCATCAGTGCCCGTATATCCGGTGGTTTCCACTCAAATTCACGCTGGAAATTAGGTATAACGAAGTACCCCTCCTGGAGGTGTCGTATCAGCGTATCAAGACTGAAGCGATCTGGTTTCTGGGTGTTTTTCATGCTCGTATCTCCCGCTGTACTATTGTTTCTTCAATAATGAACCGAGTTGTATTCAAATTTGGTGTACGGAGGATTTGAAAAAAAGCGGCGTATCCGGTTGCGGTTGAATTCACCCAAAAATCAATCAATTAGGAGGATGCGTCACTATGGGTAGGAAGAATAAAGTTTTTGAACCGAAAGGTCAAAAACAAAGGGATTATGTATCAAACTTGACAAACTAAGCGACTCGTAATTCAATTCCTGCCCTTTCGTATGCATTCCTCGGGGCACCGTGAGCATTTAGCCATTCCTTGACCTCTTCCTTTGAGTACTCGCCGACAAAACACCCGATACGAATCAAGAAGAAAATCTTGCTATCCTTCGTTTGATAGACTTCGCAACGGGGTGAGTATTTAGGAGCTCTAATAACTGAAGTAGGAAAGTCCTTAATGCTCCCTTTATCTCTTCTATGACTGCTATCCATTACGCTAAGACCATTGCCCGTACCCCAGATATAAGTACTTTCGCTGATATCGTACTTTTTCTCTCCATGTATAAAAATCCAGTTCCCATTTCCAGGCCTTATGCCTTATTGAGCTATCTTAATCCTATTCGATTTTATCCAATTGAAAAAGGTTGGTTTTCTATCTCCATCAGAAGAAACCAAAAGTACTTTTTTTCTAGCCCTTGTCAATGCGACAAGAAATTTGCAGACATCTTTCTGTGTTATTTTCGTCTTATCTCTGTCTTTTATAAAATATTTATCATCAAAGTAGGTTATAAAGACATAATCTGCGGAAAGTCCCTTGGAGCTTTCAATTGTTGTTACTTTAATCTGTATTTTTTTTATCCCGGGGTCTGTACCAATATTTTGGGATTCAAGTAGAATTTCCTTTCTCAAGCTTTCTTCTGCCATGTTGTAAGGATTTAAGTCAATCTTTCCTAAAACTTGGTCAAGTTCTTTATCTTCCGTTCCTTTTTTATCTCTGACAGCTCGTAATACTTTCAGGATTTTCTTAATTTGTTTCTTGATTTCTTTATCTATAATCTCCGAAAAGTTTTCCCCGCCGTTAGAATTACTTTTTCTAAGAGCTTTTTCGAAGTCTTCATCGGCGAGAAAGAAGCTAGAAGAGATCCGCCAGCCAAGATTACTATTTATATCGTTAAGCAAAATCTTCAACCCATCTAATAAAGTAGGTTCCTCCTCGTCTTTTTTATCGTTCCACTCAATGCTTGTAAACCCTTTATTTTTCAAACCTTCAACAATTGAACGACATTGGGTTTTTGTTGGGGCAATTATTAAGACAGAAAATTTTCCTTTCATATCACGAGCAATAATTCCTAAGTGTTTTTCAATAAACCATGGAATCCGCCTGGAATACTGTTGGCTATAAATAATCTTGGGGTTTCGCTCACTCTCCGCATCTTTATCTTCATGATCAAAATATTTGTATTCCTTGCATACTCTGTTCTGCATAAGGTTTTCTTCGGTCGCGACAGAAATAATATCGTTAACCGCCTCAACGATTACGCGAGTAGACCGTCGACAATACGGCAAAGTAAAGGACTCATAGTCCATACAATCATTGCTAAACTTTTGTCTGATATGCTTAGCACTTGCACTTTTCAGTTCCTCGTAGAGCGCTTGGTCATCATCTCCGGCAATAAGCACTGGGCTTTTTTCGGATAAAAGGTCAATCAATGTTATTTCCGACTCATTAAAATCCTGATATTCATCCACGAGCACATAATCATAAGAAGGCAATTTGTCTCTTTTTTTTTGGAAACTTTTTACAAGATCATAAATTACATCTGAGTAGCCATAGTATCCGCCATAGTAGTCTTTTCGATTTTTGTAAAATTCAACGTGCTCATTTTCCTGCATGTTGTAGAATATGGAATCAAAATCAATTTTTTGCTCAAGCAAAATCTCCGCATCTTTTCTTACAACGGCAGAAAATTTCGGAAATATTTTTACTTCGTTTCCCGTTATCTCATGAAGAGCACCTCTAGCAAAACTATGAAGCGTTTTAACACCAGACATTCCATATAAATCAAGTGACAGATCCTGAACTAAAGCATTAACAAACGTTAAGGTGAGAGCATTCTTTTTACCTTCAATTACTTTTTTAAAAAGAAAAGTTTGGTAGTGCTCGGAATTTTTCGCAAATTTAAGTTTTCAGCATTTCTTCAGTTTGAGAATCAAAGACTCATGAGTCTTTGATTCTCAAAATCCGGTCTTTGTCCATTACCCTACCTCAACTTCCTCCTTGCTGTACATTTCCCTCAGCAAATCCATGTCCAGATACTTCCTGCTTCCCCACTTGGTCCCCGATATATGCCTTAACCTCGCCGCGCACAACATCAACGCACTCTGCCCGTCAGGGAAGGCTCCCACAACACGGGATCTTCTCCTTATCTCCTTTATGATCCTCTCCATCGGATTGTTCGTCCGGACCCTGCGCCAGTGTGACGACGGAAACCCATAGTAACAAAGAGTCTCTTCAATGTTCTCCTCCACCCACTTAGCCGCCGAGCCCAGTCGCATCCCCTTAAGTCTGTTTACAACCTCCTTTGCCTTCCCCCTCGCGGCTTCCTCGTTCTCAGAAGCATGGATGGCCTTCAGCATCAAACTCACCTCCCCAACCCTGCCCCGAGGCACGTAACTGAACACGTTGCGATAAAAGTGAACCACGCAACGCTGCCAAAGCGCCTCCGGATAAAAATCCCCTATGCTCTCAACCAACCCCAAACACGCGTCGCTTATGAACATCCGCACCCCACTAAGCCCCCTCTGCTTCAGATGACGCAAAAACCCGCTCCACCCGGCCTTGTCCTCTTTCGCCCCCTCCACAACCCCCAGAACCCGGCGATAACCATCTCTGCCCACCCCTATGGCTATAAGAACCGACACGTTGCCCACTTCTCCTCCCCAGCTGCGCTTGAGACTCACCCCGTCAAGATAAACATAGGGAAACTCTCCTTCTATGGGCCTGTTTCTCCACTTCTCTATGTGCTCGTACACGCTACAGTTGAGCTTCGAGACCGTGGCCGAACTCACCCGCGTGTCCCAAAGCGCTTCTGTAATATCCGCCACCCGCCGCGTGGATACTCCCGCAAGATACATCTCCACCAGGGCTTCTTCGACTGATGACTCCCTTCGCCTGTATCGCTCTATTACGGCCGTCTGGAATCTCTGCTCCCGAAGCTTGGGCACCTTCAGCGTTACTTCTCCAGCCTTGGTCTGGAGCTTTCTTGTGTAGCTTCCGGAACGATAGTCCTGGCGATCCGAACTTCGCTCGTACCGCGCTGCCCCAACCATCTCATCTGCTTCAGAGTCAAGAACCTTGTTCAATACTTCCTCTACCGTATCGGTGACTATGGAGCTTAGATGATCCCTAAGCTCCTCGTGGTTAATCTGAATTACCTTTTTGGGGCTCTTCGCTGTATAATCTCTCATGGCGGTGTTTCCTCCTGTTAAATAAATTTAAGAGCACTATTTATCTAACCGGATTCATGAAGAAATGCCGCCTTCCTTTTTAATTTGCGAAAGATTTAAAGCGTTATCAAAAGTTTTTCCCGTACCCGGCCCAGCAACAACAACCTTCTTGCGAGAAGAGGATTTTATAATTTTATCTATGCACCTTTTGCTTTCTCTCTCAGCAAGAATATATTTACTATCACGCGTCATGGGCTTCTTTTTTAAGATTCCTGAAGTTTGGTAGGATTGTATATAATCCCTATAATTTGGATGAAAAGATCCGGTCTTATGGTCGCAACTTACTGAAATCAGCTAGGTTTAGCTGCCTCAACCACCTTGGACGCGGCTTCTTTCATGTCGGCCCCGGTCTGGATATCAAGACCCGAGTTAGAAAGAATCTCTCTTCCGGCTTCAACGTTGGTTCCTTCAAGCCTGACCACTAAGGGAACGTTTATTCCGACCTCTCCCGCGGCCTCCACGATACCATCGGCGATGGTGTCGCACTTCATTATGCCGCCGAAGATATTAACGAAGATGGCTTTTACGTTCTCGTCGCTCAGGATCATCTTAAACGCCTTTGTTACCTGCTCCGTTGTAGCCCCGCCGCCGACGTCAAGGAAGTTTGCGGGTTCTCCGCCGTGGTGCTTTATAATGTCCATGGTAGCCATGGCAAGCCCCGCGCCGTTAACAAGACACCCTATGTCTCCGTCAAGCTTAATGAAACTTATCCCCGCGTCGCTTGCTTCAAGCTCAAGCGGGTCCTCTTCGTCCCTGTCCCTAAGCCCTGCGATGTCGCGGTGGCGGAAAAGAGCGTTATCATCGAAGTTAATCTTCGCGTCGAGAGCCACTATGTTGCCGTCCGAGGTAAGAACAAGCGGGTTTATCTCCGCAAGGGAACAGTCCTTCTCGATAAACACCCGGTAAAGGGATGAGATAAACGATACAGCCTGCCTCACGGCGCCACCCTCAAGACCCATGAAATAAGCGATTTTCCGGCACTGGTAAGGCTGAATGCCTAAAGAGATATCGACATGCTCCTTTATTATCTTCTCGGGAGCGCTGGCCGCCACTTCCTCAATCTCAACCCCGCCTTCCGGGCTTCCCATAACGACCACTTTTTCCCGTGAGCGGTCAATAACCATGCCGAGATAGAACTCTTTTTCTATACTGGAAGCTTCCTCGATCAATACGCTTCCCACGGTCTTACCCTCGGGGCCCGTCTGGTGGGTAACGAGGTTCATCCCGATTATCTGCTCCGCGGCCGCCGTAGCGTCCTGGGAATTGTCAACTACCTTTATTCCACCCCCCTTGCCCCGGCCGCCCGCGTGAATCTGGGCTTTTACCACGTATTTTGCAGAGTTGAGGGTATCTAGCACCTCCCCTACTTCATCCGCGCTGAAAACGACCTGTCCGCCCGGAACCTTGACCCCGGAATCAGAAAGAAGCTTTTTGGCCTGGTATTCGTGTACGTTCAATGCTCTTCCCTATTTCCCCTTTACCTTTCTTAAAAGCCAAGCGAGAGGATCGTAATACTTGTCAACCACCCTCTCCTTAAGCGGAATGATTCCGTTATCCGTTATGTGTATGTCCTCGGGGCATACCTCGGTGCAGCATTTGGTGATGTTGCAGAAACCGACTCCGGCCTCCTCGCGCGCGAACTCCCTTCTGTCAAGCACATCCAGGGGATGCATCTCCCGCTCGGCGATCTTTATCATGAACCTGGGTCCGGCAAAGGCGTCTTTTCTGTTGTGGTCGCGAAGTATGTGACAGACGTTCTGACACATGAAGCACTCTATGCATTTTCTAAACTCCTGCCCTCTCTCAACGTCCTCCTGGTACATGATCCACTCGGTATCCTCGGCGGGGGTAAACGGAGGGATTTTTTTGCTTACTTCGTAGTTCCATGAGACGTCGGTTACGAGATCCTTTATAACGGGAAACGCCTTGATCGGGTAAACGGTAATAGTTTCGCCCTCGGCAAAAGTGTCCATGCGGGTCTTGCATGCAAGACTCGGTTTTCCGTTTATCTCGGTGCTGCAGGAGCCGCACTTTGCCGCCTTGCAGTTCCATCTTATCGCCAAGTCGCCGTCGTAGTTTGCCTGTATGTAGAAAAGCGCGTCGAGAACCACCATTCCCTCGTCTACCGGGACCTCGTACTCCTTTTCCTCTCCACCCTGCGCGTCACCGCGAAAAACTCTTAGCTTGGCTACCGACATCACTTATCCTCCGTAAACAGTTTCGAAAGCTCATCGGGCATCTCCACAATCGGCCGCGTTGCGACATCCATCGCCCCGTCCTTGAAGGAAACAATGGAATTAAGCTTGCCCAATACCTCGTCGTCGCTTTCAGGATAATCGACCCGGCTGTGAGCTCCCCTGCTCTCTTTTCTCGCAAGCGCGCATCTAGCTAGCGCCTCAGAGACGATCAGCATCGACTTAAGATCCCTGCAAAGATGCCAGCCAGGGTTAAACATCACCGAGCCCTCTATCTTGAGCGTCTCAGCCCTCTCCTTGAGTACCTCTATCTTGTCTATGCCCGTTTGTATGTTTTCTTCCGTGCGGAACACCCCTATGTAGAGCTGCATCACGTCCTGGAGATCCTGGTGGATCGTGTAGGGGTTCTCCCCTTGTGTGTTGTTAAAAGGCTCGCGAAGCTCGTTTGCGAATCCCTCGACAAGTTCTGCGGGTACCTGTGCGTGGGATTTACCGTTTGCGTAGACCGCCGCTCCCTCCCCCGCCCTTTTCCCGAAAACGAGAAGGTCTGAGAGGGAGTTTCCTCCGAGTCGGTTTGCGCCGTGCATTCCTCCTGCGACCTCGCCCGCGGCAAAAAGCCCGGGAACGGTGCTCGAGCAGGTATCTCCTTCAACCTTGACTCCCCCCATGACATAATGGGTGGTAGGGAATACTTCCATCGGACCTTTCGTTATGTCTATATCGGCAAACTCCATGAACTGGTGGTACATGCTCGGAAGCTTTCGCTTTACGTAATCGGCTCCCCTGTGCGAGACGTCGAGAAACGCTCCGCCGTGGGGAGAACCGCGGCCCTGCTCCACTTCTGTGTATATGGACCTTGCGACCACGTCGCGGGTTGAAAGCTCCATGCGCTCGGGATCGTATTTCTCCATAAAGCGCTCACCCTCGCTGTTTGTGAGTATGCCTCCCTCACCGCGTACCGCCTCTGTAACAAGGATTCCTCTCACGCTCGGGGGCCAGACCATCCCCGTGGGATGGAACTGTATGAATTCCATGTCTATAAGCTCAGCCCCGGCCTCATACGCCATTGAGTGGCCGTCGCCCGTGTATTCCCAGGAGTTAGAAGTGTATTTGTAGGCCTTGCCTACCCCGCCCGTTGCGAGAATGATCGCGTTTGCGCGGAAAAGAACGAACTTCCCGCTCTCTCTCCAGTAGCCGAAGGCTCCAGTTACCCTGTCTCCGTCTTTTATCAGATGGGTTATCGTGCATTCCATGTAGACGTCTATTCCAGAGTGTATCCCCTTTTCCTGGAGGGTCCTTATCATCTCAAGACCGGTTCTGTCGCCCACGTGGGCAAGCCTTTTCCACGTGTGCCCGCCGAAAGCCCTCTGGTTTATCCTTCCCTCTTTAGTCCTGTCAAAAAGAGCTCCCCAGTATTCAAGCTCGCGCACCCTCTCGGGGGCTTCCTGCGCGTGGTAAAGGGCCATCTGCCAGTTGTTAAGCATCTTCCCGCCCTTCATGGTGTCCTTGAAGTGGGTTTCCCAGTTGTCCTTGGTGTCAACGTTTGCCAAGGCGGCAGCGACGCCGCCCTCGGCCATTACGGTGTGTGCCTTGCCAAGCAGGGATTTGCATACAAGTGCGGTCGAGGCGCCCTGGGCGGAAGATTCGATGGCGGCCCGAAGACCGGCCCCGCCGGCGCCGATAACTATAACGTCATGTGTGTGTGTTTCGTATTTTTCCACGTTTATATCAACCTCAGATCAGTAATTGTTCCGTTCGCTACCAGAAACACGTAAAGGTCCGTAAGAGCCACGAAAACAAGGCTTGTCCACGCCCATTTCATATGTACTTCGTTCTGGACGCTTATGGCGCCCCAGAGGCGAAAGCGGGTCGGACATCTAGAAAACACGTCAAGATTCCCTCCCATCAGGTGGCGAAACGAGTGGCAGGAAAACGAATACATTGTAAGCAGGAAAGCGTTTAAGGTAAGAACTATGGTTCCTACGCCCACTCCGAACCCGTCATGGAAGAAAAAGGCTTCATACGAATCGATCCACAAAAACAGCAAAATGACGATAGACGCGTAGAGAAAAAACCTGTGGATGTTCTGCAGGATGAACGGAAAACTCGATTCACCCTTGTAGGAGCCCCTTTTGCCGACCGGTTTTACCGCGCAGCCAGGAGGCGAGAAGAAATACGCCCTGTAGTATGCTTTTCTGTAGTAGTAGCAGGTCGCGCGGAATCCAAGCGGCGCCCAGAGAATAAGTATTGCCGGGGAAAACTGCCACCAGTCAAGGAGTAGAAGCGGGGAATAAAAAGGCGAGAGGTAGGGCTCGGTGTAGTAAAACTGGTTCGAAAGAGCCCTCCACGTGGAGTAGATTCCAAAAGCCCCAAGCACCACCCCGGTTATGAGAGGCTCTATCCACCACATATCCTTTCTCATAGTGAGCGCCTTGCTCGCCGTACCGTTAGCCATGTTGTAGAAACCTCCAAAAAATATTTCCGGAGCGCCCGTCCGAGATTATAAACGGCGCCGGGGGGCGGAATTAAACGGAACCTTACAGGATTCCCATTCCGTCAATTACTTCGCAAAGCTCTTTCACCTTGCCCGCCGAGACATGCAGAGCCTCCATCTCCTCGTCGGAAATCTCAACTCCTATTATCTCTTCAACCCCTTCTGAGCCGAGCCTTACGGGAAGACCCACGAACGTATCCTCCACTCCGTAGTGTCCGTCCGCGTAGACGCAGCAGGGAAGTACCTTCTTCTTATCCTTTATGATCGCCTCGGCCATCTCCACCGCCGCTACCGCGGGAGCGTAAAATGCGCTTCCGGTCTTAAGAAGCGCTACTATTTCGGCTCCTCCCTTCCTGGTGCGGTCTACCATCGCCTCGAGCCTGTCAGCGGGGACAAGCTCCGCTATGGGGATACCCGCAATCGTAGTGTTGCTAAGAAGCGGAACCATCGTGTCTCCGTGTCCGCCGAGAACCGAAGCGTTTATGTTCTCTACTGAGACCCCGAGTTCCATGGCGATAAATGCCCGAAAACGCGCCGAATCGAGTACCCCTGCCATTCCCATCACCTTGTTTTCGGCAAGACCGCTTACCCTGTGCGCCACGTAAACCATGGCGTCAAGAGGGTTGGTTACCAGTATGAGTATCGCATCCGGGGAATTAGAGACCACCTGCTCGGTGACGCTCTTTACCACCTTGGTGTTAGTCGAAATGAGATCGTCACGGCTCATCCCGGGCTTTCTCGGAATGCCCGAGGTGATTATCACCACGTCTGAGTTAGCCGTGTCTTCGTAGTTGGTTGAACCGACGAGATTTACGTCGCTTCCGGTGATCGGACACATCTGGGCAAGATCAAGCGCCTTTCCCTCGGGAATTCCCTCCACTATGTCGATCAAAGCCACGTCGGCAAGTTCAAGCTGTGCAATCCGAAACGCCGCCGACGCGCCGACGTTTCCCGCACCTATCACAGAAATTTTCGCTCTGCCGTTCTTCAAGATTCCACTCCTTTTTAAAAAAATTTGTGCCGGGCCGCCCCTAGTCCATTACCTTGTTCATGTTCATTACGATGGCCTCTCCGTACTCAGAACACTTAAGAAGGGTTGCCCCATCCATCTGTCTCTCGAGGTCATAGGTAACCGTCTTCTGCTGAACAGTCTCCTCCATCGCCCTGAAAACAAGCTCCGCCGCCTCGTGCCATCCAAGATACTGGAACATCATGACTCCCGAGAGTATTACGGAACCCGGGTTCACCTTGTCCTGTCCCGAGTACTTGGGAGCGGTCCCGTGGGTGGCTTCGAAAACCGCCAGGTAATCGCCTATGTTGCCTCCCGGAGCGACTCCGAGACCCCCAACCTGCGCGGCGCAGGCATCAGACATGTAGTCGCCGTTTAGGTTAGGCATGGCCATCACGTCGTATTCGCCCGGTCTTGTTAGAACCTGCTGGAACATGCTGTCGGCTATGCGGTCCTTTATGACAATCTTGCCTTCGGGCTGCTTACCACCGAAATCGTCCCAGAGCTCATCCTCGGTTATGGTGACCTCAGGGAACTCCTCTTTTGCCAGTTCGTAGCCCCATTCGCGGAAGGCCCCCTCGGTGAATTTCATTATGTTGCCCTTGTGAACGAGGGTGACGCTTTTTCTCTTGTACTCCATTGCGTATTCAATAGCCTTTCGCACTAGCCTCTTGGTTCCGAAAGGACTTATGGGCTTTATTCCTATTCCGCTCAGTTCGCGGATGTTCACCCCGTAATTCTCGACGAGGTACTCCCTTACGGCGGCCGCTTCCTTGGTGCCGCTCTCCCACTCGATTCCCGCGTATACGTCTTCTGTGTTTTCCCTGAATATCACGACGTCGAGCTTGCCTGGAACCAGAAGAGGGTTGGGGGTTCCCTTGATCCACCTGACGGGCCTTACGCAGGCGTAGAGATCAAGTATCTGCCGGAGGGAAACGTTAAGGCTCCTTATTCCACCTCCCACAGGGGTGGTAAGCGGGCCCTTGATGGCGACGATGTACTCCTTTATCGTGTCGGTGGTCGCCTCGGGAAGCCATTCGCCGGTCTTCTCGTGAGCCTTCTCGCCGGCCAGTACTTCGAGCCAGGATATCTTCTTTTTTCCTTCGTAGGCCTTCTCGACCGCGGCGTCGAACACTATCTGGGACGCGTGCCAGATATCAGGGCCTATCCCGTCGCCTTCTATGAAAGGAATTATAGGGTTGTCGGGAATTACAAGCTTTCTGTTTTCCTCGTCAATCTGTATTTTTTCTCCGCTTGGTACTGTCATTGAACACTTCTCCTTTTTAACTAAGCCAAAATTTAAATCTTACAATATAATGAAAAAAACCACCCTTTTCAAATCGGTCTCTCCACCTACCCTGATATCATCTGACGCAGGACGGTCTGAAGTATCCCGCCGTTGCGGTAATATTCGACCTCAACCGGCGTATCAAGCCTGCACGTGGCGTGAAATTCCCTCTGCCCGCCGTCTGCGTCCGTCACAACTACGGTCATCCGCTTGCCCGGGTAAAGGTCCTCTGAAATCCCGCTTATACTGAAGGTCTCAAAGCCCGTGATGCCGAGGGATTCCGCGCTCTCCCCCTGCTCGAACTGAAGGGGCAGAACCCCCATTCCCACCAGGTTGCTCCTGTGGATCCGCTCGAAACTCTCAGCTATGACGCACCTTGCGCCCAGAAGAGCGGTTCCCTTGGCCGCCCAGTCCCGGGAACTTCCCGTTCCGTATTCCTTCCCGCCGATCACGACAAGGTCCGTCCCGTCGCTCATGTACCTTGAGGACGCTTCGTAAATCGACATTTCCTCTCCCGTGGGAACGTGCACGGTCCACCCTCCTTCCCTTCCTCCGACCATCTTGTTTCTTATCCTGATGTTGGCAAACGACCCGCGGATCATAACCTCGTGGTTCCCCCTCCTTGAGCCGAAGCTGTTAAAGCTCCTTTGGGAAACGCCCTTCGAGATAAGGTAGCCGCCTGCGGGGCCGTCCTTGGGGATTGAGCCCGCCGGGGAAATATGGTCCGTCGTTATGGAGTCCCCGAGAAGTGCGAGTACGTTCGCGTTTTCTATGTCCTCTGGGTCTACGGGCTCAAGCGGGAAATCATCGAAAAACGAGGGTTCCTGTATGTAGGTTGATTCCGTATCCCACTCGTAAATGTCTGACTGCGGGGCCTCAAGAGACTTCCAAGTCTCATCGCCCTCGAAAACTCTCGAGTACTGATTGTTGAATATCTCCGGGCTGATTGACTGCGAAACGGTGTCGATTATCTCCTGCTGCGTCGGCCAGATGTCCTTTAGGTACACTTCGTCCCCGTCGCTTCCGACCCCGAGGGGTTCTGTGTAGAGATCGATTCCGACCTTGCCGGCTATGGCGAACGCCACGACAAGCGGAGGCGACGCCAGGTAGGCGAATTTAACGAGCGGGTGCACCCTGCCCTCAAAATTCCTGTTTCCGCTTAGAACCGCGGCGCAGGTAAGATCGTTTTTCCTTATGGCCGCGTCCACGTCTTCTGGAAGCGGGCCGCTGTTTCCTATGCAGGTCGTGCATCCGTACCCGACCAGGCCAAAGCCCAGCTCTTCAAGATACGGAGTAAGTCCCGCGGCGTTTAAGTAATCCGTTACCACCCTCGATCCCGGCGCCAGGCTTGTTTTCACGTAAGGCGAAACGGTGAGCCCCCGCTCGACGGCCTTTTTGGCGAAAAGTCCCGCCCCTACCATGACGGAGGGATTCGAGGTGTTGGTGCAGCTCGTGATGGCCGCTATTACGACGGAGCCGTCTGAAACTCCGTTTTCGGCGCGCGTGGCGTCTCCGTTTGCGGCAAGCCCCCTCGACTGAAGGTTCTCGTGGTAGGAGCTTTTCATGTCCCCGAGCGATATCCTGTCCTGCGGGCGGCTCGGTCCCGCAAGAGAAGGTTCCACCGTCGATATGTCAAGTTCTAGCGTATCTGTATAAACCGGGTCTTCCGCGTCGTCGGTTCTGAACATCTTCTGTTCCTTAGTGTAGGCCTCAACCAGCGTTGCGGCGTCATCCCTGCCCGTCGTCCCGAGGTAACGCAGGGTTTCGGCGTCTACCGGGAAAAATCCCATGGTGGCTCCGTACTCGGGAGCCATGTTTGCTATCGTGGCCTGATCAGAGAGCGCGAGATTGCTCACTCCGGGCCCGAAAAACTCGACGAACTTGCCGACAACCCCTTTTTTCCTCAGCATCTCGGTCACCGTGAGAACCAGGTCCGTTGCGGTAACCCCCTGGGAGAGACGGCCGGTGAGCCTGAATCCGATAACGTCAGGGATCAGCATGTAAAGCGGCTGCCCGAGCATGCACGCCTCTGCCTCTATCCCCCCTACTCCCCAGCCCATGACGCTTAGGCCGTTTATCATGGTCGTGTGGGAATCCGTTCCCACCAGGGTGTCCGGGTAAGCCACCGACTCGGAGCCTGTCTGCTTTGAGACAACCACGCTTGCAAGACACTCAAGGTTCACCTGGTGCACTATTCCGGTTCCCGGCGGCACGACCCTGAAATTGTCAAAAGACCCCTGGGCCCACTTTAAAAATGTATATCTTTCCCTGTTTCTTTCGTACTCGACTTCCACGTTTTTGCCGAAAGCGTCACCGCTTGCGAAATAGTCAACCTGAACGGAGTGATCTATGACCAGATCGACAGGGACTATGGGGTTCACAAGCGAGGGGTCTCCACCTTTTTTCTCGACCACCGATCTCATCGCAGCGAGGTCGACCACGCAGGGAACTCCCGTGAAATCCTGAAGTATCACCCTCGCGGGGTTGTAGGGAATTTCCTTGGCCTCGGCATTCGAGGGGTCCCATTTGGCAAGGGACTCAACGTGCTGCTCCGTAATGGTTTTTCCGTCAAGGTTCCTGAGCACGTTCTCAAGCAGTATTCTTATTGAAAAAGGCAGTCTTGAAATCGATACGCCGTAGCGCGATTCAAGCTTTGCGAGGGAATATATCCTGTAGGTCTTGTCCCCGACAGTGAGGTCGGAGAGGGTATCGAGATTGTTAGTCAAAGCCATATGGCACCTCTTTTACACACAGTTTCACCTTTTGGAAGTTAGCGGGGTATTGTACCAAAACGAGCGGAAAAATAAAACAGTTCCCGACGCCGATCAGCAAAGCAGTCTTACCCTTGCAAGTGAATTTCCAGCATCGCATGTATTTTCCGAAGAGAAACAGTGTGATTACGCACTCTTTTGACCTTGTTTTCCGTACTCTTCCAGGCGGTCATCAGAAACCGGAACAACTGTTTCGCTCATTCTGAGAATATTCTCAATGGCAGTCGCCGTCTTTTGCCTGGAAGCGGCTCTGCTCGGCAAAAGATCCGCAACGGGTTTGCCGCGGAGGGTAATCGTAAAGGATTCACCCGCCCGCACCCGTTTCAGTATTTCAGGTAACTTGGTCTTGACTTCATAGGATCCTATATTCTTCTTGGACACTGGCCATACCCTCTTAAAATGCTTCGATAGACCAGCATGCTGGTCTATTGGATCAAATCAACCGGACACCTCAAAAAACACCTGCTGGTTATACAGCGTGAGATCGTCTTTGTGCTGCCTGCTCATGTGAGGCAATTGGAAACCGTCGGGGTTTTTCAGCAACTTCGGGGGGTCAGCTGAATTTGCCGAGCGCGAGGCTTACGTTCGTTCCGCCGAAACCGTAGGAATTGCTGAGCACCACCTTTATCTCGCTATCTCTTGCGGTGTGCGGGACGTAATCCAGATCGCATTCCGGATCGCTTTCAAAAAGGTTTATCGTCGGCGGCAAAACGCCGTTTCTAAGCGCCAGCACGCTGATTGCCGCTTCCACCGCTCCCGCCGCGCCGAGCAGGTGGCCGGTCATGGATTTGGTGGAACTCACCGGAATCTGTGAAGCGTGTTCCCCGAACACCTCTTTAATCGCTCTGGTTTCATTAACGTCGTTAAGACGCGTCGAGGTTCCATGGGCGTTTATGTAGTCGACATCCCCGGGATTAAGGCCCGAATCCTCCAAAGCGGCATTCATGCAGCTGGTCGGCCCCTCAAGAGAAGGCGCGGTGATATGGAAGGCGTCAGCACTCATTCCCGACCCGAGCACTTCGGCGTATATGTCGGCACCTCTTTTCTTCGCGAACTCAAGTTCCTCAAGAATCAGCACCCCCGCTCCCTCGGAAAGAATGAACCCGTCACGCCCCGCCTCAAACGGCCTCGACGCGGTCTCAGGCTCGTCGTTTCTGGTCGAAAGCGCCTTCATGGCGTTAAAAGCCGCAAAGGTAAGGGGTATAAGCGGAGCTTCCGATCCGCCGGCTATCATAACGTCCGCCTTGCCGTCCCCTATAATCTTGGCGGAAAGCGCAAGGGAGTGACCGCTTGCTGAACACGCGGTCGTCGAAGAACAGTTAGGCCCCTTGGCGTTGAAATTTATCGAGACGTATCCCGAGGCCATGTTGGTCACTATGTTCGGTATGAAAAAGGGAGAGACACGGGAAGGACCCTTGTTCTCCATGGTCAAAACAGTGTCGTAGAAGGTACTCATCCCGCCGATGCCCGACCCGATAAAAGTCCCCGTGCGTGCGGAGATGTCATCGGTAACCTCAAGCCCTGCATCCTCAAGCGCAAGCTTGGTGGCCGCAATGGAGAGCTGAATGAACCTGTCATTTCTCTTCGCGTCCTTGGGTTCCATGTAAAGCGTAGGATCAAAGTCCTTCACTTCCCCCGCAATCTGGGTTTTAAGATCCGATGGATCAAAGCCGGAAACCCTGCTCACTCCGGGAACCCCTTCGCAGATCGAAGACCATGTGGCGTCGTTTCCCACCCCGACGGGCGTTATGAGCCCTATGCCTGTAACCACTACCCTTCTTGCCATCTTTCCTCAGTCATCCTCCGAAGCAGACTCAACCGAGCCCTGGATAAAGTTAATCGCGTCCTGAACGGTGATTATGTTCTCCGCGTCTTCATCCGAGATCTCAAGCCCGAACTCATCCTCCATGGACATTATAAGCTCCACAAGGTCAAGCGAGTCGGCTCCCAGATCCTCTATAAAGGAAGAATCGGGAGTTATCTCATCCTCAGTCTTGCCGAGATGACTCGCGACCATCTCCTTTACCTTAGCTAAAATTTCCGCATTATCCTTTGACATATGAGTGATAACCTCCTCTAGATTTTACATGTAAATTCCGCCGTTAACTCTTATAACCTCCCCGGTTATATACGACGCGTCCTCGGAAACCAGAAAACACACTACGTTTGAAATGTCCTCAACGCGCCCGAACCTGCCAAGAGGTATAGCTTCCAGATATTTTTTTCTCATATCTTCGTTAAGGTCCGCGATAATGTCCGTTTCAACAAAACCGGGACTTACCGCGTTTACCGTTATTCCTCTTGAACTGAATTCCTTGGCCGTTGATTTCGTAAGGCCTATTATCCCGGCCTTAGAAGCGGAGTAATTCGCCTGCCCCGGGTTTCCAACCTCTCCGGCAGTCGAAATGATATTTATTATTTTCCCGTAACGGTTCTTGAACATGCCCCTGGAAACCGCCTTGGTGCAGTTAAACGCTCCCTTGAGGTTTATGTCCATGACGCGATCCCAGTCCCCCTCCCCCATCCTCACCAAAAGCCCGTCATTCCTTATTCCCGCGTTGTTAACAAGTATCTGTATTCCGCCCAGTTCACCCGAGAGCTCTCCCACGATCTGCTGAACCTCGGCAAAATCAGAAACATCAAAGCCGACCGCCCTGCCGCTGCCCCCAGCCTGCTCTATCTCCCCCAGGGTTTCCTCGGCCGCCTCGCGGTTGCTGATGTAGTTAATCAGAACATACGCCCCGCGCGATGCGAGTTTCTTCGCGATGTCCTTTCCTATTCCCCGCGATCCCCCGGTTATAAGTGCAACTTTGTTACTGAATTCCATCTGCTTTAATATGATTTAACTCGTCTGGTTTTTCAATACCTGCGCAACGAACGCCTTTAAGAGTTCTCTTTACAAGACCGCTTAGCACCTTGGAGGGGCCGACTTCAAGGTACTCAGAAACTCCGGAGTCCTTTAGAAACTCAAGTGACTCAGCCCATCTCACCGGACTTACCACCTGGCGCACCAGGATGTCCGCCACCCTTTCGGGGTCAGAGTTGGCCTTTGCCTCGGTATTTGTTACTACAGGATATTTCATCTGATTAAAATCTATTCCTTCGGCAAAATCGCCAAGCCGCGCCGCCGCGGGTTCCATAAGGGAACAGTGAAAAGGCGCGCTTACCTCAAGTTCAACAACACGTCTTGCGCCTTTTTCCTTGGCAAGCTCGGAAGCTGCCGAAACGGCCCCCGCTTCTCCCGAGATAACGGTCTGTGTGGGTGAGTTAAAATTCGCCGGAGAAACCACCGCTCCTCCACCGGCCACCTCGGCGCAAAGCTCGCTTACTTCCTGCGACGTTAAACCCAGCACCGCAGCCATTTTCCCGACTCCCGGAGGAACTGCTTCCTGCATGAATTCCCCCCTTTTTCTTACCATGCGCACCGCGTCACTGAACCGGACGCACTCAGAGGCGACAAGAGCCGTAAATTCCCCGAGGCTGTGTCCCGCGACCAGGTCGGGCCTTATTTCCGTTTCCCCGAGAACCACCCTAAACGCCGCCACGCTCGCGGTAAGTATCGCGGGTTGGGCGTTTGCCGTAAGAGCAAGGGTCTTTGCTTCGCCTTCAAAGCAAAGCTTCGCAAGGTCAATCCCGAGAGCGTCATTTGCCTCTTCGAAAGTCCGCCTGGCAACGGCAAACCCGGCGCATAAATCAGCGCCCATGCCGATGTACTGCGAACCCTGACCTGGAAAAAGAAAAGCTATCATGGATTAGTATGTTTTTAGTCTTCCGCCACGGCTTCCGAATCGGGCGCCTGTCTGAAGAAGTTCCTTCCCTTGTAGTGGCCGCAGCTCGGACATGCCCTGTGAGGGGGTTTCATCTCATTGCACTCGGGACAGAAGGAAGCTCCCGGCAACGCGACGGTATAATGAGTTCTTCTTTTTCTCGATTTCGACTTGGAAGTTTTTCTCTTGGGTAATGCCATTTCAGTCTCCTGGCTTGAAGCTATATCTTTATATCTTTAAGTACCGCAAAGCGCGAGTCCTCTTGGCGAGCCTCGCAGCCGCACTGCTGCTCGTTAAGATTCCGTCCGCACCCGCCGCAAAGGCCCCTGCAGTCCTCGGCGCAGATCGCCTTGTAGGGAAGCGAAAGATTCACCTGCTCTCTCATGTAATCGTTTAGGTCTATTGTTCTGCCCCTGTAAGTCTCATAATCCATGTCCCCGCCGGATTCAATCTTCCTCTCCGCTTCCGAAGGCGAAAGAAGGAGTTTTATCTCAAGATTCGTGTCAACGTTTACGTCGCTCAGGCATCGGGAACACCGGGCGACCGCCAAGAATCCGACTTTCCCCCGTACGCTCACCTCGCCCGCCGTGCGTAAAAGATCGATATGAAACTCTATATCGGAACCCACGCTCGCGACCTCCGATTTCTCGGAACCGCCTAGCCACCCCGGCCCCCTGGTGAGATTAAGACTCAATCCCCCGTCTTTTATTTCCGATACGTTAACTATCATCGCGCGGAAACCCGCCTGCAAAAAATGCTCTAATATAAACCACAATCGCTTTATTGCAAGTTATTCGGAAAAATGGCCGCCGGGGAAACAAACAAACCTCTCAGACGTTATGACAGGCGACGCTTCGCCCGTCAGTTCCTTTTTTCTCAAGGCGCGGAGTCTCCCTCGTGCATATCTCGGTCGCCAGAGGGCACCTCGGATGGAAACTGCACCCGGAGGGAATATCCGCAAGGCTCCGTATTTCCCCCGATATCGATGCTTCCTTGCCGTTTTGGCTCCCGGTTCTTTTTATTTCGGGAATCGCGGAGATAAGAATCTTGGTGTAAGGATGCACGGGGTTTGAGTAAATCTCCTCGCTTGAAGCGATCTCAACTATTTTTCCAAGGTACATTACGGCCACGAGATCACTTACGTGTTTTACGACGCGCAGGTCATGGGATATGAAGAGGTAGGAGAGGCCGTGTTTTTTCTGAAGATCCTTAAGCAGGTTTATTATCTGCGCCTGCACTGACACATCAAGCGCCGAGACGGGTTCGTCGCAGACGACGAACTTCGGACGGAGAGAGATGGCGCGCGCTATGGCTATTCTCTGACGCTGCCCCCCGCTGAACTCGTGAGGGTAGCGGTTCATAACGTCGGCGCCGAGGCCCACCTCGCCCAGAAGCCGGGCCACGAACTCGCCGCGCTCTTCTTTTTTTACCGTGTTGTGGATGCTTATTCCCTCGGAAACGAGCGAACCCACGTTCATTCTGGGATTGAGGGAACCGTAGGGGTTCTGGAATATCATCTGCATCTCCCTTCTGAGTGGGCGGAGCCGGGCCGAGTCAAGTTCGGTGATGTCTTTTCCCTCGAAGAAAATCTTGCCGGCAGTGGGAGCAATAAGTCTCAGCACCGTTTTTCCAAGCGTCGTTTTGCCGCTTCCGCTTTCCCCGACAAGACCCACGGTACCGCCTTTTTTTACTTCAAGCTCAACGTCGTCAACGGCGCGGACGTAATCGGAAACTCTGGAGAGAATCCCCTTGCGGACAGGGAAGTACTTTTTAAGTCCCCTTACACTTACTATAGTTTCACTAGTCATATCGATAAGAGGAAAAAACGGTTCTTACTGCCCTCTAACGAGGCGGTTACCCGCCCTTATGCAAAAGATAAAGACGGGCTTGCAATGGAAAGTACCCGATTTGGCTCTCCTAATCTAGCATCAGGGTCAGGCTTTCCGGTTTTCGTTATCTTCGTTTCAGGTTTTTTAACCTGTTCCATACATTATTCCAGCTGCGCATTTGATATGGCTTGACAATGGTATAATATAAGTTACCATATAACACGATCGGAAGGTAGGGAAGAGGAACAAACAGGGGGAGGAAATGATAACAGTAGAATACGAACGGGAAGATGGAACTAAACCGTTTAAGCAATGGTTTGATTCTCTTAGTTCCAGTCATGCTCTGAAAGTCAGAACTGCTGTCGCTCGAATGGAAAATGGGAATTTCTCAAATGTCAAACCAGTGGGAAATGGGGTAAGCGAACGCAGGATAGACTTTGGACCTGGCTACAGAATTTATTTTGCAAAAGATGGAGACGATCTGATCATTCTTTTAGGCGGTGGGACGAAAAAACGTCAGCAAAGCGACATTAACAAAGCAAAAAAATACTGGAAAGACTACAAAGATAGAAAACAAAAGCTCGCGTAAAAAAAATTGAATTGGAGGAAACACAGTGGCATTAACACGCGACTTTAGAGATACCGTAATGGAACGGGCGAGGAGAGATCCGGAGTTCCGAGTCGGTCTCCTGACCGAAGCGATTGAGTGTGTGCTCAATGATGAAATTGCCGTAGCCAAAGATCTGTTACGAGACTACGTTAACGCAACTATCGGTTTTCAGGAACTTGGGACTCTTACGAAAAAAGACCCGAAAAGCCTAATGCGCATGCTCGGTCCGAAAGGAAACCCGAGTCTTAAAAACATCTCCTCCCTGCTGGCGTCTTTAAAAGAAAGCGAGGGCGTAAAACTTCATGTACAGGCCCTGAGATAACACCAATTGTTTGGCAAAGTGAATTTCTACCCGTTTAAACGCATTATTCCGATCCATTTTTCAAAAACATCTCGTAGCGGAAACAGGCCGAACCGTGAGAATCAGAAACATTGTAAAGATCCGGCTGCGCCTCAAAACATTTCCCCTCCGCGTACTCACAGCGGTTGTTGAACCTGCACCCCTCAGGGAACTCCCCAGGAGAGGGAATCGTCCCCTTAATCGAGTAAAGATCTTCGCCCTCCGACTGACCGGGAATCGAGTTTATAAGCCCTATGGTGTAGGGATGCGCGGGGGCTGAAAAAAGCTGCTCAACGCTTCCCCGCTCAACCACTTTTCCCGCGTAAAGAACGTAAACGTCGTCGGCGACGTTTGAGATGACCCCCAGATCGTGGGATATAAGCATAACCGCCATCCCAAGCCTGTCCCGAAGGCTTTTTATCAGGGCCAGAATTCCCGCTTGGATCGTCACGTCAAGGGCGGTTGTGGGTTCATCGGCTATCAGCAGCTCGGGGCTGCAGGCAAGGGCCATCGCGATCATGACCCTCTGGCACATGCCCCCGCTCATCTCGTGCGGGTAGCTAGAGTATCTCTCGGCGGGAGAAGGAATGCCCACTATGTCCAGCAGGTCAACCACTCTTCTTTTCTCCTCTTTTCTCGAGACGTTCTCATGAACCCGTATGACCTCGCCTATCTGGTCCCCTACGGTGTAAACAGGATTAAGGGAGCTCATCGGCTCCTGGAATATCATGGAGATCCTGTTTCCGCGGTAACGCCTGAGTTCCCGTTCGCTGAGCGAAAGCAGGTTCTCTCCCTTGTATATGACCTCTCCCGAGTTAACCCTGGCCGGCGGCACGGGCAAAAGCCCCATGACCGAAAGAGCGGTAAGGGTTTTTCCGCAGCCGCTTTCTCCTACGACCCCGACTATCTTCCCCTCTCCGATCTGGAGATTAACGTTTCCCAAAACCTCAAGCTCCCCGCCCTCTGAGGGAAAGGACACGTTAAGATCTTTTATCTCAAGCAGTTCTCGGTTTGCCATCACGTAATTTTATCTTTCCTTTAGTTTCGGGTCTATCGCGTTTCTGAAACCCTCACCCACAAGATTAAGCGCCGTAACCGTCGCGAAAATCGCAAGTCCCGGGAAAAGAACAAGCCACCAGGCGAAATCCACGTACTTCTGGGACTGCGAGATTATCTCTCCCCAGCTCGGTTCCGGGGGAGTCACCCCGAATCCAAGGAAACTGAGACTGGACTCAACCAGTATCGCCCCCGCCACTCCGAAGGTGGCGCTCACCAGAACGGGCGCGAGAGCGTTTGGAAGCATGTGCTTTAGTATAATCCTGTGGTCGCGGCTTCCAAGCGCCCAGGCCGCCTCCACATAGTTTGTCCGGCGAAGTTTAAGGAATTCCCCGCGGACAAGCCTCGCCACGCCCGTCCAGCCCGTAATCCCTATGACTATCATGATGTTATAAATGCTCGGTTCTGTGAAAGCGAGAATGGTTAGGATCAGAAAGAATACGGGAAAAGTGATCATCACCTCTATTAACCTTGAGATCGCAAAATCAATCCAGCCTCCGTAATAACCCGCAACCGCCCCCAGTATTATTCCTATCACCATGGCTATCCCGACGGCGACAAGGCCTATTGAGAGCGATATCCTGGCCCCGTGAATCATCCTGCTTAGAACATCCCTTCCCCTGTCGTCTGTGCCCAGAAAATGATTTCCGTCGGGAGCTGCGAGAACGGAGAAGAAATCGCTTTCCGTTGGACTGTATTTCACCGGGGGAAAGACCGCGAACGAATCCTGATCGTCAAGGTACGTGGCCCGGAGGTCGACCCCGCGGAACTCGGGATAATCCACAACTACCGGGAAGTAGTACTTGCCTTCTTCAACCAGAACTATGGGCCTGTTGCCCGCTAGGAAACTTTCGAAAACCGCCGTCACCACGAGGAGGATTATGAAAAAGAACGAGACGTAGGCGAGGGAGTCCTTTTTGAACTCGATCCATACCCTGTCCCAGTATCCGATGCTTGAGTCCTGCTTCATGACTTCCTCTCGAAGCCTATCCTTGGGTCAACGATGGCGTAGGTTATGTCCGATATCAGAATGCCTATCAGGGTCAGAAAAGCGGAGATGGTGGCAACGGCCATTATGACCGGGTAATCCCTTGAAAGCACCGACTCAAAGCCCAGTCTTCCTATCCCCGGAATCGAGAATATGGTCTCTATTATGACGCTTCCCCCTATCATGGCTGGAAGGATCGAGGCGATTATCGTTATTATGGGAATAAGCGAGTTCCTAAGCGCGTGCTTGAAAAGCACTCTGTTGGGCGCAAGTCCCTTGGCCCTAGCAGTCCTTATGTAGTCCTCCCGGAGCACTTCAAGGAGGCTCCCCTTCTGGTAGCGCGAAAGCGACGCGAGGCTCGCGTAAGTAAGACAGAACACCGGAAGAACAAGGTGCCAGAGGAAATCCATTGTCCTCTCGAAAAAGGGAAGATTCTCATATCCCCTTGAGTGCACGCCGTATATGGGGAAGATATCAAGAGCCCCTCCGCCCCCGAAGAAATAGATCAGCACCACCGCCATCCAGAAACTCGGAATCGAGTATAGAAGGAAAAGAACGAAGGTGGTGGCGCGTTCCGGGAAACTCCACTGCCGAACGGCGGACCACGCCCCGATCGGTATGGCTATCAGATAAACGAGGAAGATTGAAAGCACGTTCAGTATAAGGGTGATCGGGAGTCTCTCCGCTATCTTGTCTATGACCGGGCGGTGGTCCTTGTAGGAATTTCCGAAATCAAGGGTCACGATCTGGCGGAGCCAGATGAGATACCTCTCATGAACAGGCTTGTCGAGACCGTAGAGCTTTTTGGTCTGCTCGACTATCTGCTTGGTTACCTGGTCGCTTTTTATTCCCTGATCAATCGACATCCTGCTCTCAACGGGGCTCCCCGGCGCGAGCTGTATCACGAGAAAGGTGATAAGGGTGATCCCGAACAACGTGGGGATCATCAGCAGAAGTCTTTTCAGGATGTAGTCTTTCATACGGAAAAAGAACCTAGAGAAAGTGAATTATATACATGACCCGATGAAAAAGTCAGAAAGCCAGAAGTGTACCTCCAAAGTATATATACGACTCCCCCACTAAAGAAATACACTCAGCAATACGGGACAAATACCGCTTGACATTCGGTCTGAACAATACCAACATGTAAGAATGTCGTGGCATTAAGTATTGTGACCGACATGTCGTCACTTATTGCAGTGGTTATAGGAGGAACCGGGTGAGCACAACAATACAGACGTTTCGCCTCGTGATCAACGGCGAGAAAGTTCCGACCGGACGATGCTTCGAAGTCCTGAATCCCGCTAACGGGGAAGTGGCCGGACTTGCATCGCTGACAAGGAAAAAGGATCTTGACGATGCCGTGCGAGCCGCCGAGGCGGCATTTAAAAAATGGCGCGAAGTCCCCGAAGCCAAACGGCAGGCGGCATGTCTCAAAATCGCCTCGAAAATCGAGGAAAACTCAGAGGAACTCGCCCGCATCCTGACCGCTGAGCAGGGCAAGCCTCTAAACGGCCTCGGTTCACGCTGGGAAATCGGCGCCGCGGTAGCCTGGACCCGCTATACAGCCGGTCTTTCCCTGCCGGTTAAGGTCCTTCAGGACAACGATGAGGGCAGAGTCGAGCTTCACCGCAAGCCGATCGGCGTCGTGGGCTCGATTACTCCCTGGAACTTTCCGGTTCTGATTGCCACTTGGCACATCGTTCCCGCTGTTCTCTCGGGCAACACGGTGGTGAGCAAGCCCTCTCCCTTCACGCCCCTCTCAACTCTGCGCCTGATCGAACTCATAGACGAGGTGTTGCCGAAAGGCGTGGTGAACTGCATCGCAGGCAACGACAGGCTGGGCGCCGCAATGACGACGCATGAAGGAATCGGCAAAATTGTTTTCACCGGCTCCTGCGAGACCGGCCAGAAGATCATGGCAAACTCGGCGGAAACCATGAAGCGGCTGACTCTTGAACTCGGCGGAAACGACGCCGGAATTGTTCTTCCGGACGTCGACCCGAAGCAGATCGCCGAAGGGCTTTTCTGGGGCGCGTTCATCAACAGCGGCCAGACCTGCGCGGCGATCAAACGGCTTTACGTGCATGATGACGTGTACGACGAAGTATGCGATGAACTGGTCGCGTTCGCCAGAAAGATGAAGGTTGGCGAAGGTACGAACGAGGATGTCGTTTTGGGTCCGATCCAGAACCGCAAGCAATACGATATCGTGGCCAACCTGGTGCAAAGTGCGGAGTCCAAGGGGCGCGTGCTGCTGGGCGGAAATCCCGGAGATATACAAAAAGAAATGGACGGAAAAGGGTATTTTTATCCGCTCACGATCATAGCCGACCTTGAAAACGGAGACCCCCTAGTCGACGAGGAGCAGTTCGGCCCCGTTTTACCGATCATCCGCTATCGCCGGATCGAGGAAGCTATCGAGAAGGCAAACGACAACCCCAACGGTCTCGGCGGTTCGATCTGGAGCCGGGACATAGAAAAGGCGAGAGAGATCGCGAACCGGATGGAATGCGGTTCTGTCTGGATAAACAAGCACGGCATGATCCAGCCCAACGCCCCCTTCGGCGGGGTAAAACGCTCCGGCTTCGGCGTCGAGTTCGCAGAGGAAGGTCTGGTGGAATACACGGATATTCAGGTTGTGTTTTCCTGAACCGTCCCGGCGTCAATCCGCAGGGTCTCAAGCAACAAGTTCGATTGTCTCCGATACGCTTCCGTCATGAATCCATCCAGATTTCGGGAACCGTTATCTTGAATCTCGAGTTCCAAAGTCCGCCGCTTACAACATGGCGGCTCCCGGAACCGAGCTTAACTGACTCCAGATCCAGTTCACGGTACCATTCGTGACCGACAATCTCCGCCAGGGCAAGAAACAGCCGCTTTGCCTTTACCGACCTGCAGGCAAGCAGGACACTTTGCACCAGCTCGGGGCGCAATGTCGCAAGACCTTCCATGAGCTGCCTGGCTTCCTCGAAATCCGCGTGGTTCGGCAGCAGATAGCAGTACTCGAGCATGGCCCGTTCGGGAGAGCTTATTTCGAGCGAGAACTCCCCGGCCCGCCAGTCAGTCACGCCCGCTGAGACCGAGTCAAACAGCGCATCGGCGTTTAGCGCGCGCAGGTTTGCGGCAAACGGCTGGCGCGTAAACCACTGGGGCAGTTTCCTGTCGGACCCGACGGCTAGCTGCAGAACGGGACTTGCTCCAAGCGGCAGGTAATGCAGCCGCCCCTGATACCCAAGCGCTGTGCACGCCGCGGGATAAACGGTCACGGAACGTTGCCGCTGCAAAGCGTAGATGGATCCTGACAAGGTAGGTTCCGTGCCCGCTCTCATCCATGCCCCTCTGCCAATAGGGCTCAGCCAGCCGCTGCTCTTGTAGCCTTGCAGCAGCTGGGGGGAAACCCGCTGCAAGGCAAGCCACCCGCTGGTCATGGGAACACCCGGGGGATTCTGGGCAAGCACGCGGTTGATTCTGGTTCCCCGTGAGGTTTCATCCTGTGTTTCTACGTAGCTCATACCAACATCCTAGGTCTGCCTTTGATCCAAGTTTTTTGGTTTATTATCTAAAATATAAATATAATTATACTATATTTTTAAGAAAATCTAAAAATAATTCCCTGAAAGTGTTTATATATTTATCAATAGGTAAGTATATATTTTATCTATTTCCCGAAACTTCTCAACCGGGAAAAACGCTTTCACCTCTGAAAGCTCCCTTTTTCCAAGGACTCAAGTCCGCGGACAACAATAAGGCCGCTTCCCACAAAAAACTGAGTATAGAGTGGTTGTAAGAGAGAAAGATTATGTGCGTAAATCGACAGATTTGGAATAAAAAATTCGTGGTTGAAGGGGAAAAACTGTTTTCTGAGAAGCTTAAGCAAAGGGCTGGGGAAACAGCAGGTTAAAGAACAATCCTGGACATATTCTCTAGTATTGACCACACAAGGCCAAAACTTCTAGTTCGAGTATTTGCGCAAATTCTTCGGAACAAACCACTCCCTTGTATCAAATCCCAACGGATAAAGCCTTACGTTATGGAATCTTCTGTGCACAGCAACGGTGGATTTTCTCGCGAACAGAAAGGTGTACGGCTGCTCTTCGTGGAGAATCCTTGAGAACTCATCGTATTTTTTTATCCGCTCCGGCCTTGAGAACTCCTCTCTCGCTTCCTCAATCAGAACATCCGCGCGGGGGTTCTTAAAGCCCACGAAATTTGAACCCTCCTCGGCCTGGGAAGAATGCCAGAGCTGGTAGGGGTCGCTTTCCACTCCAAGGCTCCATCCCAAGGTCACGGCATCGAACTTTCGCTCGGTTATGCTCTGGATAAAAACCGCCCACTCTATTTTTCTTATGCTCATCTCGATACCGGAGCGGGAAAGCTCCTCCTTCAGTATGGTCGCTATCTTCTCACCGGTCTCAGAACCGGTGGGCAGCAGAAACTCGAAACGGAAAGAGGTGCCGTCCTTGTCCCTTATTCCATCACCGTCGCTGTCTCGCCACCCCGCCTCGTCAAGAAGCGCCCTCGCCTTCTGCGTGTCGTAGACATAAGGCTTTACGTCCTTTGGGTATTCGGGACCGTTAACGTAAAAGGTCGTGGTCACTATCTCTCCGAGACCCAGGAGAATTTCCCTAAGGATGGTCTCCCTGTCGACAAAATGGGTCATCGCCCGTCTCACCCTCTTATCGCTGAAAAAAGGCTTTCTGGAATTCCACCCTATGTAGTTATAACCCGGGGTCGTATAAGAAGCCCTGTAGAATTTTTTCCGAAACGGTTTCCCGCAGCTCTGCTTTGACCACTGAAGCGGAAGAAGACCCGCGAGATCAAGCTCCTGTTTCTTAAGAAGCTGAAGTTTGACGGTGGGATCAAGCACGATCTTGTAGACCACCTCACTTAGCCACGCGGGCTCGCCCCAGTAATCGGGGTTTCTCCTGACCCTGATCTCCCTTCCCGTCTCCCAGTGCTCAAATAGGTAGGGCCCGGTCCCGACGGGTTTTCTTCCGGCGGGGTTCGTGTTGAAATCCCCCTTCCCGAACACGTGCTTCGGCACTATGGGAATTCCGCCGCAGAACTCAAAAGCGCGGAAGTAAGGTTTTCCGTACTCGCATCTCACGGTGTGGGAGTCAATCTTGGTATAGGACTTTACGTCCTGATAGTAGCTTTGGAGATGAGCCGCGGCGACTTTCGGGTTTCTTATGGATTCATAGGAAAAAACCACGTCATCTGCGGTAAAAGGGGTGCCGTCATGCCATTTTACGTCTTTTCTAAGGTGGAAGATATAAGAAAGCTTGTCCTCTGAAACTTCCCAGGATTTGGCGAGCAGAGGCTCGAATTCAAGGGTTTCGTTATCCCTTCTTATAAGCGTCTCGTAGATTCCGCCGTTAACGATACCCTCGTAAACATCCGTGGCTATGACGGGGTTAAGTGTGGCGGGCTCCTCTCCAAGCTCCCTTATAAGCGAACCTCCGGGAGAAAAAGCTTTCGGGTCCGCGTTGCTGGCAAGGGAAGAGTTGTCGTTTTTATTCTGACAGTCTGTGCTTCGGGTGCATCCGGCCAAAAGGAACCCTGCGGATACGACTAAGAACGCGAGCACAAAAAGACGCAGAGGTTTGTTCATGAAGTTTTTACAAGGAGTTTCGGTCCGGCAAGCAGCTTACGAATCCGTTTTTTCGTCTTTTTTTGTAAAAGCCGACAACATGTCAATCGGAAGAGGCAGAATGATCGTGGAAGCTCTTTCGGAAGACGCCATATCGTGCATTGTCTGAAGGAACCTGAGCTGGAGAGAGACCGGGTTTGCCGACAGTATTTCAGAGGCTTCAGCAATCTTGGCCGATGCCTGAAACTCCCCTTCGGCGCTTATTACCTTCGCTCTTCTCTCCCTCTCGGCTTCCGCCTGCTTGGCCATGGCTCTCTGCATTTCCTGCGGAAGATCGACGTACTTAACCTCAACCATGGTAACCTTGATTCCCCAGGAGTCGGTCTGCTTGTCGAGAACTTCCTGGAGCTTGATGTTAAGTTTTTCCCTCTCCGAGAGAAGTTCATCGAGCTCTACCTGCCCGAGGATGCTCCTCAGGGTTGTCTGGGCAAGCTGGGAAGTGGCATAGAGATAATTTTCAACCTGAAGGATCGCCCTGTTCGGCTCAACCACCCTGAAATAGACAACCGCGTTTACCTTTACCGAAACGTTATCCTTGGTTATCACGTCCTGAGGAGGCACGTCCATGGTTACAAGCCTGAGACTGACTCTCACCATCTTCTCGAGAAACGGGATGACGATGATGAATCCGGGGCCCCTGACTCCGGTTATTCTTCCGAGACGAAAGATTACTCCCCTTTCATATTCAAAGAGGATTTTAAGTCCCGAGATAATGATTAGAAAAGCAACTACAACAACTATAATTGCGGTTATTGACATTGTGCGTCACTGTTAGTCGTCATAATCTGAAACCTTGACGACGAGATCTCCTGTGCTCTCTACTACCTTTATTTTTTCTCCGGGTGAAAACTCTCGATCGCCCGTCGCTTCCCAATGCTCTCCCCCTATGTAAACCTTTCCGCTTTTCTGAGACCAGGAAACAACTTCCCCCTTCTGACCTACCATCCCCTCAAAACCGCCATGAACGGGAACTTTGAACGATTTTACGCCTAAATATACAATAAAAACCGAAAGCAATCCAATGCTTACGGCCACCGCTGCTATGGTTCCTTTGCTCACGCCGAGATCAGATTCCGGCGTATCGAAAAGCAGGAGCCCCCCGAATACAAGACACGCAAGCGCAGCTAGGCTTAAAAGACCGTAACTCGTCACGTAAACCTCCGATATCAAAAGCGCCATGGCAACGAAAAGCAGTATGAGCCCCGCGTAATTAAAAGGAAGTATCTGGAGGGAAACAAACCCCACAAGCAGGGCGATGAGTCCCGCAACGCCGGGGAAAATCATTCCCGGGTTGTAGAACTCAAGGAATATTCCGAGCGAACCCAGGGAGAGAAGCAGAAACGCTATGTCGGGAGTGCTGAGAATATTCACAACTTTCTGCCTGAGGCTCATCTCCAAGCGCTGCGTCTTTGCCCCTGCGGTCTCAAGGCGGACGCTTCGGTCGTTCACTTTTATTTCCCTTCCATCTATCTCGGAAAGAAGAGTAGGAATGTCAGGGGATATAATGTCTATCACCTTTTTTTTAAGCGCCTCATCCGCCGTCACCGAAACGCTTTTTCTAACCGACTCGACGGCCCACTTCGCGTTTCTTCCCCTTTCCTTGGCGATGCTTTCCATAAAAGACGACGCGAAATTCTCGATTTTCTCGTTCATAACGTCAGAAGACTTATCGTCTTTCTTTTTTTCGGGCTTCCCCGGGCCCCTCTGGCCACCCCCCAGCATCACGGGATGAGCCGCCCCTATGCTGGTTCCGGGAGACATCGCCGCGACATGTGCTGAGAGCGTGATGAAAACCCCCGCGGAAGTAGCACTCGCTCCTCTGGGATAGACGTAAACGATCACCGGAATTTCGGAATTAAGAAGTTCCTTCACTATGTCCTTAGTGGAATTAAGCAGTCCTCCCGGAGTATCCATCAGGATAAGAAGGGCCGCGGCGTCCTGGGCACGCGCTTCTAAAAGAGCGGTCTTTATATAGTCGACCGTAGAGGGATTTATCGAGCCGTTTATCTCGATTTCAACTATCCCTCCCCCTTGCGGGGAAGGTTCCCCATCGGCTGTGGAAACCTTGTAACCCACAATCGCAAAAAGAAACAGAAGAAAGACTGAAGCGCGCAGAAGCAAATTCCCGCCTTGCTTTGACATAACTCTTTTCCCCTTATAATTCCGCGAAAATCTTTGACATTGCCTGAAGAAACAACGTATCATGTTTACCCAATAAATATCTTAACACAGATGACTAACCCGCCGGTAATAACGTGGGGTTCCAAGTACGGGCAGGTAAAAACTTACAGTCCATGTCCAAGATAAAATATACAACCAAAGAACTTAAACGTCCCGACAGATTCAGAGAGTTCCTGGCAGACTCCCTTGAAGGTCTCTCGGAGCACTTCAACAAGATACTTATCGGCATAGGCGTCATAGTCGTGGGCCTGCTCGGCATATGTTTTGCTTCCTCGCAACAGGAAGAAAAAGATCTTCTGGCAAACGAGCAGTTCCGCAAGGCTGTTGAAAGCTACGACAGCGGAGAAATGAAAACCTCTCTTTTACAGCTGCAGACGCTTCGCGAAGAGCATCCCAAAGCCGATGTGTCTTCTCTGGCCCTTTATCAGATGGGGATGATAAGCTACCAGCTCGGGAACTACGAAGAAGCGATAAAACATCTTGAATTCTTTCTGGATGAAGGTCCTGAGGGCGATATTTTCCGCGACGGCGCAAATGTTGTGATCGGCCTGTCCAATTTCAAACTCGAGAAATGGGACAAGAGCATAGAATACTTCTCCGAAGTAGACGGAAGCGAAAGTCCCTACTACGTCCAGGCGAGAAGGCACCTGGGTCTTGTGTACGAGAAGATCGGAGAGCCCGAGAAAGCGGAGAAAATCCGTAAAGAAACGCCGGATGAATCCGAAAGGTAATTATTGATCAGTACGCGGTTTTACTGAATGAAGTCCTGGCTAATAGCCAATGGATGTCCGATTATCTGGCGGTCGGTCGTGAGAAACTTCAGATTTTCCTGCTGAGCTTGAACAAGCAGGAGTTCGTCAAACGGGTCTCTGTGAGCTATTGGAGTTTTAAGCCTGCCGGCTGCGTGACCCGCGGTCATAGGCAAAAAAACCACATGGTGTGCCGCCAGCAGTTCTACGACGTCTTCCGGGTCAAATTCGCTTTTCCGCTTGCCCGAATGGTCCCTGGCGTTGAATTTCAGGCGCATTTCCCAAATAGACACGGCACTTACATGGAACTGCATGTCTTTGCTGGAGAAAATCAGCTTCTCTGTTTCTGAAAGGTCCCAACGCGCCAACATCAGAGCGTAGACATAAGATGTATCGAGCAGTATCCGCATAGGACGATTCAGGATTTCCTACCCGAGCCCAAGGACTTTCCGGCTGAACGCGGGATCGTCAAATTCCTTCGGCCACCCTTCCTTGCTTTCCCGGATTCCAGCCCGTTTGCAATCCTCCGCAAGCTTCTCAAGGTCTATCCCTCCGCGCCCGCGCAGACGCACGAGCTCAACCACGGGTTCCCCGTATTTTGTTATAACGACGCGTTCTCCTTTCTCGGCAGCGGATACCAGTTCGGAAAGACGCGCTTTTGCCTGACGCAAAGCAAATTCCATGAAACAGCCTCCTGATTCTCTGCACCGTTTAAAACTTCATATTCGCAAGTGTAACTATATCGTGACTACAAACGGAAGTCAAGGAGTCGGGACTGAAAAAATCGTTTGGCAGAACGGAATAAAACCAGCTTCAGGACGACTCTTTATGCGACACTTTGAGAAATTAATCCCCCAAGGCGACCATGATTTCTTCATGCGCAAGATGGTTTTCTGAAGCCGGACTGGTTTCCGCGGCCAAGTCTCCCCTTTTCCTCATCCAGTGCTTTGTTGTGGTGCCGAAGGCGGGAGTCGAACCCGCACGCCCGTAGGGCACTACCCCCTCAAGATAGCGCGTCTGCCAATTCCGCCACTTCGGCACAGAATCGGATTGTAAAAAGTATCACGCAAGGAACAAATTTCAAGCACCGAACTTGCGAAGCCGCCCCGCGTGGGCAAGAAGAAGCGGCATTATCTCAGTCGCCTTTATAATCCCCAGATCACCGGACAGGCAGCATGATTCGGAGAAACCTTCCACACCCCTTCCCCTGCAGTATTTAGAGCTGATCATAAGAGGAACGGGATGCCAGCTGTGCGACTTCATCGCCGCCGGGGTCGAATGATCGCCCGTAACGGCAAGAACGTCCACTCCGAGTCTCGTGATTTCAGGCAGAAGCGAATCGAATTCTTCTATTACCCCCGCCTTCGCCCCGAAATCGCCGTCCTCTCCGTAACTGTCCGTTTTCTTTACGTGCAGGTAGAAAAAGTCATAGTCCTCGAAATTAGCAGAAAGCGTCTGGATCTCATCACCTATGGAATCTCCGGAAACCTCAAGGACGTCCATCCCGAGCAGTTTCGATACTCCCCTGTACATCGGATAGGCGGCAACGCATCCGGCCCGAAGCCCGTAAGCACGATCGAAGGTCGGAAGATCCGGCCTAACAGAAAAACCCCTTAGAAGCATGTAGTTAGCCGCGGGCTCATCCCTTATCACTTCGCAGGCCCTGTCAATCAGCTCTCCTGCGATTTCGGCCGTCTTCTGGGAACTCTTGTTCTCCCCGCTGGGCCTGACAGGAGATTTGCCTTCTGCCTGCGGGTCGGTGTCGCAGACAAGCGCGTCCGATTCCGAGAGCTGCGCTAGAAAAGACAGAACTACGACGAAGCGGTGCTCAAGGCCGGGATAAAAACTCACCTTGACCCCGGATATCTCGCTAACGGCTGACGAAATCCTGGAGATAATCTTCCTGTTTTCTTCCGTGCTGATCCTGCCGGCCCTCCTGTCGGTAACGACCGGGGTATCTCCTTCGTATTTCACCGTGGCGAAGTTGCCCCTCACAGCCATGTCCGACGGACCGAGATCAATTCCAAGGCCCAGCGCCTCAAGCACTCCCCTTCCTATCTCGTTTCTAACGGGGTCATAACCGAAAAGCGCCAGATGCGCGGCGCCGCTCCCTGGAGTTATCCCCCTCTCGACGGGCACGTGCAACCCGAGGGACGCGCCAGAAGAAATCCGGTCAAGATTCGGCGTCCGGGCCGCTTCTAGCTCCGTTTTTCCCCGAACGGGAAGCCCTCCCAGTCCGTCAAGAACGCAGAGAACTATCTTTGAGGAATTTTTCTCGACAAGTTTTGTAACCAAATCCTGCATTTTTCTTCCTTGTGCGCCGTCTCGGCGGAGATACCGTCAGGGATCCCTGAGCTCTATTTCGGCTCCGTCATACGCGGGCTCTATATGATCGGGAAGCTCCGCCCGGAGCTTTTCATACTCAAGCTCATGTCCCATGTGAGTTAAAAGGGCCCTTTTGGGTCCCAGTTTTTCTATTTCCTCTACCGCCTGTTCTATGTTGAAGTGAGCCCTGTGGGGTTTGTACCTCAACGCGCCGAGTATCAGGAGGTCAAGCCCCTGGAGCTTTTCATAGGCGTCCTCGGGGATGGCGCTGCAGTCGGTAAGGTAACCGAAAGACCCGATGCGGTAGCCTAGTATCTGCCAGTTATGGTGATATATGTCGATCGGCTCTATCCTGATTCCCTCGAATTTTATTTCCCCGTTTATCTCCTTGAAATTAAGCCTCGGTTTTCCTCCCGCCGCCGGGAAGGAGTCGAATATGTAGGCGAAATTCCGCTTTATATCGCCGAGGGTAACCGTATTCGCGTAACAGTCTATGTCCATCGCATTTATGAAGTTAAACGCCTTAAGATCGTCTATTCCGTGGGTGTGATCGGCGTGGGAGTGTGTATAGAGAACAAGATCAACCCTGGTTATCCCTTCCCTCAGGGCCTGCGTCCTGAGATCGGTAGAAGTGTCGACAAGTATTTTCTTCCCGGCCACCTCGACCAGCACGGAACTTCTCGTACGTTTGTTTCTGATATTTTCCGATGTGCACACATCACATCGGCAGCCCACTATAGGAACGCCGGTCGAAGTAGCACACCCAAGTACTCTGACCTTCATAGAACACGCCAAACATGTTAGAATTTATTTCGTAAGAACATAACACACAAATCTTCTGAAAATAAATTTACAACGGCATAACTACACAATATAGTTTCTGCTTAAAGTGAAAAACCGCATAAAACTTTCTCCTTTTCTAATAGCGTTTATCTGCCTGTTTGTCTTTTCTTCTACCGAAGCAAGGGAAAAAAACGAGGCCATATACGAAGAGAATTTCAAGCTTTACCGCCAGCTTGAATCAAATTCTGAAAAAGCCAAGAGAAGCGAGACCTGGGATCTTGTGGGAAGCACTTTCTACAGAATATACTCCCAGAACCCCGACTGGGAGAACTCCCCGCTCTGCCTCTTCGTAGCGGCAAGGGTCTATGAGAAAAAATCCTTGAGGTTCAAATCCCCGCAGGATTCGGAAAAAGCGCTTCAGTACTCGCGGGAATTCGTAAAAAGATATCCAAACGACAGTCTGGCCGATGACTCGTGGCTGCGGATAGGCAGGATCCTTGAGCGCAGGGGCGAGAAAAAGGAAGCCGCCACGGCGTACCAGAGAATCGTCTACGGAATGGAGGACTCAGACACCTACGATATCGCCAAGAAAAAACTGGCGATACTCACAGGAGCCGCCACGCCAAAGAAAGCAGAGCCCACTGCACCGAAACAACCTATTCCCACGCCAAATCCAGAAGGCTACGCCCTGATTAAAAAAATAAGGCACTGGTCAACGGACGATTATACGCGGGTCGTGATAGAAACCGACAAGAACGTCAAGTACACATCCAAGATGCTTCGCCCCGACCCGGAACTCAAAACCCCCCCACGTCTCTATGTGGATCTTGAGGAAACCATCCTTGACAATTCAATCAAGGTCGAGCCTATAACCAAGGGACTTCTCGAGAAGATAAGTTACGCGACGAACCGCCCCGGAGTATCGCGCATCGTGCTATACATAAAAGATCTCGAGGGCCACAAGGTCTTTTCCCTGCCAAAATCAGGGCAGAACCCGCATTTTCGGCTTGTGATGGATATAAAGGGGCTGGGAGCAAAACCGGAGAAGATATTCGCAAAGGACGCTCCTTCATACGACAAGCAGGGACCTTCGCTTGAATCCAAGGTTCCAGAAGGAGAGATAGCAAGTCTCAAGCAGGCCCTAGGACTCAAGGTCAGAACCATAGTAATCGATCCAGGGCACGGGGGACATGATCCCGGCGCCATAGGTCCAAGCGGCCTCAGGGAAAAGGACGTAAATCTCAAGATAGCCAAAAGACTCAGGCAAAGGCTGATCGAAGAAGGGAAAAGCTTCGGCATAGAGAATGTCTATCTTACAAGAAGCAACGACAGGTTCATTCCCCTTGAGGAGCGCACGGCCATAGCGAGAAAAAGAAAAGCTGATATTTTCATATCAATACACTGCAACGGGGCAAGAACAAAAAAGGCCCACGGCATAGAGACCTACATACTGGGTTTCACGGACGACCAGACCTCCCTGCAGCTCGCCGCCAGGGAGAACGCCACTACGACCAAGGGGCTGCACGATCTTCGCGGCATACTCAAAGACTACATACTCAGTTCCAAGAAAGAGGAATCACAGCAAGTCGCCGGTTACGTGCAGAAATCCATAATCCGGAACGTTTCCGGAAAATACAAGTACATAAAGAACAAGGGGGTTAAAAAAGCTCCTTTTGTCGTGCTGATCGGTGCGGACATACCGAGCGTGCTGGTTGAAACCTCTTTCATAACAAATCCCAGGGAGGAAAAACGGCTGAAAAGCGAAGCCTACATAGAAAGAATAGTGGACGGAATAATTCTGGGAATAAAGCAATACTCCCTGCAGGGCCAGAAAATCTCCTGAGACACCAAGTGCTTATGCAGAGCGTAAACAACGAAATCGCGAGAATATTCGCAAGGATAGCAGATTCTCTTGAGATCCTTGATGAAAACAGCTTCAAGATAAACGCCTACAGAAAAGCTTCCCGAAATATTTCCTCAATGCCGGACTCCCTTGATGAGTTCGACAGCGAAAAGGACCTCTCAACCATACCGGGAGTCGGAAAGGACCTCTCAAAGAAAATAATCGAGCACCGACTCACTGGGAAAATCGCCTACTATGAAGAGGTAAAAGAACAGGTTCCAGACGAGCTCGTGGAGCTTCTCGAAATAAGGGGGATTGGCCCGAAATTTCTCCGCGCTCTCGTAGAAGCCTTCGGGGTAACGGATATAGAAAGCCTCAAGAAAACCATCGGCAACCCGGATATTTTCGAGGTAGACGGTATAGGAAGAAAAAAAATCGAGCAGATATCGCGTTCAATAGAGGTTTTCGAGGGCGGGAAAAAGAGGATGAGGCTTACAGAAGCCCACCCCCTGGCCATATCGATAAAAGAAAAAATAGAGGAAATTCCGGGGGTTTTAGAAGCGCAGCTAGCCGGTTCGCTTCGAAGGATGAGGGAGACCGTCGCAAATATAGACATAATCGCTTCGGCGGACAATGAGACGGAAGTAGTGGAACGATTCGCAGGCCTGAGATTCTTCAAGGAAGTTCTCAGCAAGACCAAAAACAGCGCACAGATTCTTACGCAGACCGGAGTGCGGACCGATCTTCTGGTCGTAGAACCCCGATTCTACGGCCCCGCGCTTCAGAATTTCACCGGCTCGCGCTCACATAACGCAAGAATAAGGGAAATCGCGGCTGAGAAAGGTCTTGAGAGCGACCTCAAGGGGATACGAAACGGGACGGGGTATTTTTCTTCCGAGGAGGAAATCTATGAATCCCTGGGACTTGACTACATCCCCCCTGAGCTGCGTGAAGACCGCGGAGAGATCGAAGCAGCGCGTGGCGGGAAACTTCCCGCTTTAGTCGAGAGAGAAGACCTAAGGGGCGACCTGCACTCCCATTCGACCTGGAGCGACGGAGCGTCAACCATTCGCCAGATGGCGGACAAGGCAGCATCGCTCGGCTACGAATACATAGCCATAACCGACCACTCGCCCTCTTCAAGAATCGCAAACGGGCTCAGCATTAGGAGACTGCGGCAGAAAAAAGAGGAGGTCGAGAAAATAAACGCCGAGGGAAGAGCTATAAGGCTGCTTATGGGTTCTGAGGTCGACATACTGCCTGACGGTTCCCTTGACTATCCGGATGAAGTGCTGAGGGAGCTTGATTTCGTCGTCGCTTCGGTTCACAGCTCCTTCTCGATGGAAGAAAGTGAAATGACAAAAAGAATCTGCGGCGCCCTGGAAAACCCGAACGTGGACGCCCTGGGACATCCGACCGGGAGGCTTATAGGACAGAGAGATCCCTACAAAGTCGATATAGACGCCGTCATCGAAACCGCAAAAAACCATGGAAAAGCCCTCGAGGTAAACTCGTCCTACAAAAGACTTGACCTGAAGGATTCCCACGCCAGAAAAGCCGTTGAGGCGGAGGTGAAGATCATAATATCAACCGACGCCCACAGAACCCAGCACCTTGAGAGAATAATCTTCGGGGTAGGCACGGCGAGGCGCGGATGGGTAAAGAAAACGGATGTAGTAAACACTTACAGTCTGTCTGAACTCCTTAAGTGGCTAGCGAGCCACAATTCATAAGATGGCCCGACTCACCAAAAAACAGGCCCGGGCGGAAATATCCCGCCTGAGAGAAGAGATAACCCGCCACGATCACCTCTACTACGCGGAGAGCAACCCCGAAATCCCCGATGCCGATTACGACAAGCTCATGAGAGAGCTCGTAGAGCTTGAGCGGACCTACAATCTGGCCGCCGCGGATTCCCCCTCCCAGAGAGTCGCCGGAGAGATCTCCGAGCAGTTCAGTCCCTTCACCCACAGAATTCCCATGATGAGCATTGATAACGCCGTAGACGAGCACGAGACCAGGGAGTTTGACAGACGGATAAAGAGGTTTCTCAAGACCGAAGAAGAGATCGAATACGTCCTGCAGCCCAAGTTCGACGGAGTTTCGGCGTCGCTTACGTATGTCGACGGAGAACTGCTCCACGGCGCCACAAGAGGCGACGGAAAAACAGGAGAGGAAATAACGGCAAACGTAAAAACTATAAGGTCCGTTCCACTAGTTCTCTCCGGGAAAAACCGAAAGCCCAGACTGGTTGAGATCAGGGGGGAAGTAGTATTCCCGCAAAGCCTGTTTTCAAAACTCAATGAGGAGCTTCGAAAACTTAATGAAAAACTTGAGAAAGAGAATGAAACCCTCCTGAAAGAAGACAAAAAACCGAAACCTCTTAAGATGCTGTTTAAAAACCCTAGAAACGCCGCCTCAGGTTCACTTCGCCAGCTCGATTCCTCCGTCACGGCGCGCCGTCCCCTGCACTTTTACGCATGGGGAGTGGGGGGCTCTGAAGGAATGGATTTCGGAGACGAGCTTGTAATATACGAGTCTCTCCACAAATGGGGGTTCAGCGTTGAAGAACCCCGGAACTGCCGGGGCATTGACGAGGCTATTGAGTACGGAAAAGAGCTTGAGAAAAAGAGGAAATCCCTCGATTATGAGATCGACGGGGCGGTGGTAAAGGTAAGAAACAGGGAGTTGCAGCAGATGCTTGGGACAACGGCAAAATACCCTCGCTGGAGCGTGGCCATAAAGTTCCCTCCGAAGCAGATAACCACGAAAGTAAGAGATATAACCGTCCAGGTCGGAAGAACCGGCCATCTTACCCCCGTAGCCGAGCTTGAACCCGTGAGAATATCAGGCATCGAGATAAAAAGGGCATCTCTTCACACAGAAGACACGGTGAGGGAGAAAGACGTTAGGGTCGGCGACACAGTAGTAGTGCAGAGAGCGGGAGACGTAATCCCCGAGGTGGTGGAAGTGGTTCCCTCCAAGGGGAAAAGAGAAAAGCCTTTCTCAATGCAGAAAACCTGCCCTATATGCAAAACCCCGATTGAAAGGGAAGGCTCCTTTCACCTGTGTCCTAACACTTCCTGTCCCGCACAGATCAAGGGAAGGATAAGCCTTTTTGCTTCGAGAAATGCTTTTGACATAGAGGGACTTGGAGCAAAGAAGGTTTCACAGCTTGTAAACGAGGGGATTCTGCGGAATATAGCGGATATTTTCACTCTCAGAAGGGAGCAACTCCTTGGACTCGAAGGATTTGCTGAGAAATCCACAGAGAACCTCCTCGAAGAGATAGAAAAAAGCAGGGATATAAGTTTTGAGAGATTCATAAACTCCCTCAGCATAAAGCACGTGGGCACCAGAACCGCACAGGCACTGGCCCAGGAATTCAAAACCCCCGAGAGTCTCATAAAAGCCACAAGCGAAGATCTTCTCTGCGTGGACGGCGTCGGAGAGGAACTCGTGCAAAGCATACTGAAGTTCTTTGAGAATCCCGAGAGAAAAAGCGTCGTGGAGGAACTTCTGCGTCATGTGAGGATAGAGGAAGAACCCGAACCGCCAGGGGAAAACAAAGAAATCGCCGCAAAAACCTTCGTGCTCACGGGAACTCTCTCTCTTCCCCGGGAACAGGTTAAGAGGGAGATCGAGAGACTAGGCGGACGGGTCCTTAACTCGGTATCCGGAAAAACAGATTTTTTGGTCTCGGGAACCGATCCCGGAGCGGCGAAGCTTAAAAAAGCCCGGAAACTCGAAACGGATATTATTACGGAAGAACAGCTAAAGAAGCTTATGGGGCTTTAGCTCCGTGTCTTTGCCTGTACACCTCGTAGAGAAAGATCCCCGCAGCGACAGAGGCGTTTAGAGACTCTACTATCCCCGCTCTGGGGATTGAGAGAAGAAAGTCACACCTTTGCTTTGTCTTGCTTCGCATCCCCCTGCCCTCGCTTCCGATCACCACGGCGATATCGAGCGAAGCGAAGTCGAAACCGCTGACCACGTCCTCGGAATCGGTGTCTGCCCCGGCAATCCAGATCCCCTTTTTCTTAAGAGAGTCAATCACCCTGCCGAGATTCGTCTCCCGGGCGATTTTTACGTTGGCCGAAGCCCCCGAAGAGACTTTCACCACCGTGGGATTCACATCACACGCCCGGTCGGCGGGTATGACGATTCCATGGACCCCCAGAAAATCCGCAGTTCTTATTATGGCGCCTAAGTTATGGGGGTCCTCCACGTGATCAAGAATCAGAAGGAAGATCTTCTCCCCTCTTTCCCTCGCCACCACGAGCATCTCTTCAACCGAACTGTAGGTAAAGTCCGAGACTTCGGCCGCGATTCCCTGGTGATTAGGGCTTTTGCATATATCAGTAATCGCGTTTTTGGGAAGATGGGAGAGTTTTATGCGGAATTTCTTGATCGAGGCGTTTATCCTCGGGTCAGAAGAAACGTCGAAATTCTCCGAAACCATGATCTGCTTTATCTCCCGGGGAGAATTGCGGAGAAGCTCGGCAACGGAGTTTTTGCCGTAAACAATCAACGTTGAGCCTCCCGGCTCGCAAAATTCTTTTTCACGTAGTTAATTTTGTACCATATGTTATCGTCGATCCACTTCGTATCCCACCACTCAAGCGGCCTCACGGGAACTCCCTGAATGTAAACCCCGAAATGGAGATGATCTCCGACGGCAAGCCCGGTAGTGCCTGTTCTTCCCACGCGATCTTTTTTCTCCACGGTGTCTCCGACTTTTACGTCCATCGAAGTCAGATGGGAGTAGAGCGTCATAACCCCCATGCCATGGTCAACGATGACCGTATTACCGTATATGCCGAGGTGATCGGCAAAAACCACCACTCCGTTGTTAGAAGCCGGAACGGGATATTTTCTGGTAACAGAAAGGTCGTAGCCGAGGTGATACTGCCTGTCTATCACTTCGCCATCCATCAGATATTTCCTGTGGTCCGCAAACGTCGCACCCACCTTGGAATTGGGAAGCTGGTTGAATTTCCCTTTCCAGAGAATTTTATCCCCGCTTTGTCTTCCGACCTCATATATCCTGTTGTCGTTTTCTTTTCTCGTCTCACTGTTGACCTTGAGAAACGCTTTACGGAAATCAGGCTTCCCGTCATCCCCTACCGAGGAATAGCCGTAAATCCTGCTGAAAAGCGGGAGCACCTTTTTTTTCAAAAACCCTTCGGAGAGAGCTATTTCATCTTTTACGTACGAAGCCTTTAAGAGCCGGTAAGGAACGGATTCCCTGACCTCGTTTCCGGCCGCATCAGCTGCAAGAATTTCTATCTTTTCGCCCCTGGCGGCATTGTAAGGATAGGCAAAAAAGGAAAGATATATAAGGGGATCTTCAAAGTATCCGCTGTAGCCTTCGAAAAACAAGTCTTTTATCTCGACGCCGCTTGAAACCGTGTCCTCAGAGACCTTGTATATAACAACTCCCGCGCCCCCGTGTCTTATATACAGCATGGGCGAGAGTTCCTGTATTTCGGGAGGGATGAAATCAAGGGTTACTTTCTGGCTGAAAACGGTCTTTTTCCCTGAGAAAAGGCCATTCATGAAACGGTCGGTCGCCTCTATAAAAAACTCCGACTCCCCGCCTTTTATACCGAGCTTCTCAGGGTTGATGCTTACGCTTAGAACATCGCTTTTCGTTCCCTTCTTATATTCCTTTTCGACAAGAACGGACTCCCCGTAAGCGTCAAGCAGGTAGATGCGGACCTTGGAAAGCCCGGTACCCTTATCGGACACTGTTACCTCAAAGGGCTTTGTGCTCAGACTCTCAATGTCCCGCTCGATGGATATTACGGGAGGACTCATCTCGGCAATGGAAATAATTTTTATGAGAGCGACGATCAGAAGCAAAATCCCAAAAACAGCGGCAATCTGTTTCCCAGATACCTGTAGCATTAAAACAACCTCCTTTGAGTTACGGCAGCAGCTTTATTTTTCATGTCATATGAATAAGTTAGACAATAAACAGAAAGTTTTTCTTGAAAACGCCTCGGAAATGTAAATTACCCTTGCGCGGCCCGGTTTTACGGAGAAAAACTCCCGGCAAACAGAACAGACCTGCGAGCAGAACCGCTTGAGCGAGTTCTGTTTTTATTTGGCGACTTTTAAGTATAATAGGCTTGATAGGAAAATCCAGATCCTTTAGCGTGACCAATAAAGAAACCCCCTGCATTTTCACTAAAGACAGTGCGTCGAAAAACGATTTTTTTTATATTGGCGGCAGTAGTTTCCGCCCTTATCGTAGGGCTTCTTCTGTTCTCCAAGACCGAGCAAAGCCGCCAGTACGCAAAAAACCTTATAGAGCAAAGGCTTAACTCGATTCCCAATTTCCATATAAGTCTCGGAGAGATAAGAGGAAGCATAATCTCCACAATGGAGATAGACGACATTGAAATAAAAATAGCCGGGGAAAGTTTCATAGAGATCGAAAAACTCTCAACGAACTACTCAATTCCCATTCTTTACTCGATAATCTCGAGAAAAAAACTCTACTTATCAAACACAGAGGTATACGGTCTAAAACTCCTGCTCGAAAAAGACAGACGAGGGGTGTGGAATTTCAAGAAGCTCAAAAACGAAGACAAAACCGCCGAGCGTCCGCAGGAGAAAAGAATAAGCCTCATTTTCGCGAACAACAGAATCCGAAACTCCCGCGTTTCCATAAGTGACCACACAAGAGACAAGGTATGGGAATTTGACCTGGTGGAGGAGTCGGTTTTCTCCATAAACATCGTGGAACTTACGAAAAAACTTGAGCTTGACGCAAAGGACGTGAATTTTGACTACGTGTCTCCCAGAATCAGGATAAGGAACCTCAGGGGAGAAATCGAAATAGCATCCTGGAACTGCGTATTCAAAGACGCGGGATTTAAGGTTGAGGGAGTGCCAATCAGGGGAAGCGGCACCGCAAGGAACCTTAGAAACCCTGAATTTGACATGACCGTTTACCTCGACGCTCTCGGAATAAACGGCAAGGGGGAGCTTAACCTCCAAGCAAAGACGAAGGTCAAGATGCACTCCGTCGACAACATAGTGGGGACCATGGAGGTTTTAACCCCAGACTCGTTTCTTAACGGGCAGCGGCTTTGGACAGACCTCGGGACGGTCAGGATTAACGGAACAAAAACCCTTATAGAGGGCAAAGTAGGCGGAGGATTCGGAGAGTCTCGCCTGAAAGGGAGCGTTGATCTCAGGAAATGGCTCGCAAAAGAAGAGAAAAACTGGTTTGACTTCGCAGTAGAGCTAAAAGACGCGGACACAGATGATCTCACCGAGATACTTAACCGCACGCCCTACCCTCTTAAATTCGGAGATGACTCAAAGCTTAGCTCGAACCTGAGGATAAGCGGCAACTGGGGGAACAGGGAAATCTATTCCCTTCGGATTGAACCTGATTACCTTGACGTAATCGACAGTGAGCAGAGCAACCTTCGGATGTCAGGTCATCTGACGCTTAGAAACGACGGCGTGGATTTCGATCTGAGCTCAAAAGCAAAGAAGTTCAAGCTGAAGTTCGAATTCCCGGACGCAACGATTGACAACCACGTTAGCGGAAGCGCAAGTTTCCGGGGAGCGGCACCAAAGAACGCCAAGTTTTTTGAAAATGTGGACTTAAGCGTAAATGCCGACCTCAAGACGGATGCATTTTATGGAATAACCAACATAAGTTCCCAAATCAACGGCGCCATTGAAAAAGGAGCCCTTAAGATAAACAGACTTAACATCACGTCGGATGAATTCTCCCTGTCCGCGAAAAAAACCGAAGGAGAGCAAAAGGGTCTTGACTGCGCTTTTGAATTCGCGGCACGGGATCTGGGTTTTCTCTCCGAGATTGACGAAAGGGTCCCTCTGCTTTTAGGAAAAATAAGTTCAAGCGGCAGGATCAGCGGAAGCATCTTCACTCCACACATCAAGGCGACCTCCCAAGTGGAAAACTTCGCCTATAAAAAAGATTTCATAGCTCAAGAGATGTCCGTTCGCTCAAGTACACAGATTGATTTTAAAAACACACCCAAGGTGTCGATTGACATAAATCTCAATGGGCAGCGGGCACGCGTTTTAGGCAATTCCTCGGATACGATCGAGGCAAAGCTTCGGGGAACGGAAACCCATATTGAAGTTGGTGCCCTTTTGAGCAAGAAAAACGGTGCCTTCGCCTCTTCAGAATTCAGTATTAACGGGCCTCTGGGCAGCGAGAAGAAATTAAGGATGACGTACCTTGAAGGTCTTCTGGCTGAAAAACGGTTCAGAAGCAAAGGAGATATCCTCCTTGATATATCTCCTGGCAGAACAAGGCTCGAGGGAGATGAATTTCTCTACGGAGACGGAAAACTCACCGATTTTCTTGGAGAACTCGACAGGAAGGAAAAGACAGTCGAACTTCGGGGCGAAATGACGGACTTTGATCCGCTGATCATATCGAAAATTCTCAATTTCAAACACGATCTCGAAGGAACGTTTAACGGAAAAGTCAAAGTCAGTGGTCCCTTTACCGCTCCTTCAGTGCAGGCTCAAGTAAAGTCAGACGGTTTTTTCTACAAAATCCCCGGGGTCGCAGAAATGGAAATCAGCCTCCAAGGGAAAAACGGAAGACTTTCTCTTGATTTCACATCCTCAATGGACGAGGGGAACAGACTTAGTCTGCGGGGAGACCTGGTGGTTTCAGAAAAAGCCCAAAGTCCTCTAGAGGCGATAACTGGAGCTTCAGTGGATCTTGAATTGATATCTGAGGGATACGGACTCGACTTTGTGAAAATTTTTTCAAATTCAATAGAAAGAATCGAAGGGGACTTCTCATCCGCCAGCCTTTTTCTCAGAGGCACTCTCGCAAAACCGAGGATAAAAGGAGATCTTGAGGTAAATGATCTCAAACTCTCTCTGACCCAACTAAGAAACAGCCTCTTCACGGAGCATGCCAAGTTTTCATTTAACGGCACGAAAATGACCCTGCCCAGAATGGAATTTCGTTCAAAAGGAGGGAGGGCCTACCTGAAGGGTAAAATGAATCTCTCTGATCTCACGTACCGCGCCGATCTTGAGATGGAAAAGATCCGTTTTAATCCCCACTCCATAAAAACAGACCTGTCAGGTGATATCAGGATAGAAAAAAAAGATGAATTTCTAAGCGTAAAGGGAAAAACAAAGGTCACGGCGGGGCGGATTCGCCTCTACCCCGGCAGACTGAAGGCCGTAAAGGATATCAGTTTCATAGACAGGGGCGAGAATCTTGCCGCCGAGTTTTCACTTGAAGAACAGGGCCAGGGCGGTTTTTACAGAGAGAAAACCGCCTTGGATATTTCAGTCGACATCTCTTCCGGCACATGGATAAAAACCAAGGAAGCCAACTTTAACACAAGCGGAAAACTGAGGCTTAAGAAAAAACCGGGAGCGGATCTTAATCTTCAGGGAAACATAGTATCATCCGAGGGGTACTACACGGTTTTCGGAAAGCTTTTCGACATAGAGGACGCCACTCTTAACTTCACGGGAGCATCAGACAACCCCGCTCTTAACGTTAAGGCATATTACGATGCCGGTGATGTTGACGTGCATGTAACCGTTACGGGAGATCTAAGGGAACCGGACCTGTCCCTCTCAAGCAACCCGGATCTTGAAGAAGTCGACATAATCTCCTATATAGTTTTCGGAGCTTCGAGCAACAGGCTTCAGAACCGTCAGAGGGCCTTTGTGGGAAAATTCGCGACGGCGATTGCCGCCGGCGGAATTTCGGAGCTTTTAAGCTCGGAGATCGGTCTTGACCTTCTGAGCATCCAGGAGGGGGAGCGGGGGTTTGAGGACAGCACCTTTAAGGTCGGTTCCTACGTGACAAAGGATATTTTCGTCGGTTACGAGAGAGCGCCCTCTACCACCCCCCTTGACCAGACGGTGCAGATGCGCAACAAGCTCAATCTTGAATGGAGACTAAACAGAAGATTCTCGGTGGAAAGTCAGATGGGGGGAGAAAATCCCGGAGTCGACTTTTTCTACAATTTTAATTTCTGAAACGCAGAACTTCAGGGAAACTCATCCCGGAACCGGTAGCGGAGAAACGCAATGAACGTACAAAAACCGATCGTAGCCATAGTCGGAAGACCGAATGTCGGCAAGTCCACCCTCTTTAACAGGATAATAGGGTGGAACAAAACGATAGTAGAAGATATCCCGGGCGTCACAAGAGACAGGGTTTATGAAGACACCCGGTGGAAGGAAAAGGATTTTACCCTTGTCGACACCGGCGGTCTTTCCCTCGGCGAGGACGACCAGGACTACTCGCTCATAAAAGAGCAGATAGACGTCGCTATTTCGGAAGCGGCCCTGGTGGTGATGCTTTTTGACGGCAGAGACGGGGTCCTGCCTCAGGATTCGGAGATAGTGCGGTATCTTCGAAAGACCGAGAAAAAGGTCATCTACGCGGTAAACAAGATCGATCATGGAAACATAAAACAGGTGTTAAAGACTTACGAATTCTACGGGACGGGAACGGATGACTTCATGGCGATTTCCGCGCTTCATAACAAGAATATCTACGAACTGGTGGAGCAGATAGCTTCCTGCATAGGAACTTACGGACAGCCGGAAGAGGAAGAGTCGGGGGAAACGAGAATCGCTGTTATCGGCAAACCCAACGTGGGAAAATCCACCCTTGTGAACAGGATACTCGGAGAACACAGGCTCATAACAAGTTCCACTCCCGGCACGACCCGCGACTCCGTGGACTCTGTCTATGAAAAAGACGGGAAGAAATACGTTTTTATCGATACCGCGGGGATAAGAAGAAAGTCAAGAATAGACGCCCCTGTTGAAAAACACAGCGTCTTTCGGGCCATAAGGTCCATCGAAAGAGCCCATATAGTGCTGCTGATGATAGACGGACAAGAGGGTCCCACGCATCACGACTCACGCCTCGCGGAGCTTGTAAAAGGCAGAAACAGAGCTCTTATAATACTGCTTAACAAATGGGATCTCGCCCCCGAAGACATAGCGGACCCCAAAGAGATTGAAGAGATAATAAAGGAAAAACTGCCCGGGGTGAATTACGCTCCCGTGCTCACAATCTCCGCGCTTACGGGTAAGAAGGTCGGAAAAATATTCGACGCTGTTGGGCGGGTGGAAGAGAACTTCAGAAAAAAGATATCCACGGGAAAACTTAACAGGTTTCTTGAGGAACTGACGAAACGCTACCCTCCCCCGGTATACAGGAGAAAGGAAATCAAGCTTTTCTATATCTCGCAACCTTTCACCGCACCGCCGACATTCACAATCTTCACGAACTCGGCAAAGGGCATCCCGGAGAACTACAGAAGGTTTCTTGAGAACCAGTTAAGGGAGTACTCAGACTTTGAGGGAGTTCCCCTGAAGCTCTTGTTTCGGGACAGGGAAGGAAAAGAAGTCTAGATCATCGGACCTCGAGTATTATCTTCTGTATGTCCGCGGTACGCTCGGCCGCAGAGCACATCTCCATCACCCTGCGTCTCGCGTTTTGGCCCATTTTGCTCCGGGTCTCGGCGTCCCGTGTGAGAATCGAGATGCTCTCCCCGATCTTCTCAAAATCCCCGGAGTCGCAGAGAAAACCGGTTTCCCTGTCCTCAATAGCCTCCGCTATGCCGCCTATTGAGAAACCGACGACGGGCAGGCTGAACGCCATAGCCTCTATTACGGACCTTGGGAAAGGATCCGGATAATTGGACGGAATCACGAAGAGATCGAAATCCTTAAGATATGGCCTCACGTCCTCTCTGTATCCGGTAAAAATAAAACTGTCCCGCACCCCCAGACTCTCCGCGTGGTCCTCAAGTTCCCGCAGATGGTTTTTCGGAAAAAACCACGGGGTATCTCCGACTATAACGAACTTTATTTTTTCTTTCATATTGCCGTCTGAAACAAGCCGGCTTACAGTGTCTATAAACTCCACATAGCCCTTTCTGGGGACGACCCTTCCTGTGTTTCCGACGAGCACAGTATCAGCGGGTATGGAGAACTCCTCTCTAAGAGAACCCCGTATAGAGTCCCTGTCGAAATCCGAAGGGTCGATGCCGTTATAGACGACGTGAACCTTGCTTTTTACTCTCTTAAACGGCTCGGCCGTGGCCCGGGAAACGCATACTATCTTTTTCACGCACTGAAACCCCGAGAGTGTTTCCATGAGAGATTTCATAAACCATGTCTGCTGTATGTTCCTTACATGCCAGATAACGGGTTTTTTATTTTTTCTTCCGATCAGAGTTCCAACAATTTTGGCGAGGGTTCCGTTGCAGTAGATAATGTCGATTCCATTCTGCCTGACTATCTTCGGGGAATCGCAGAGCAGACGGAGCATGTTCACTATGTTTACGACTATGGAGAAAACTCTTAGCAGACCAGGGGCCCGTTTGGTATCCGCTACCACTGTTGATTTCTGTATGTTCTCGGGAAACCTGGGGTCGACTATGACGTTTTCAAAAATGCCCTCGGATTTCAGGCTCTCAGAAAATATGTCGTGTTTCGGGACAAGCACAAATGGATTTATTTTTTCCCGGTCGATATACTTAAGTATGTAGAGGAGACTTCTTCCCGGTCCTCCATCCCTTACCGAGTGGTTGATAAAAAGTACGTTTGTTTTTTTCATATCGGCGGATATTGAGGTAGAATGCCCGGAACGTTAGAGCGGAACGGAAAAATAAACTAATACAAATTTCATGTTATCATTTACCGTAAGCAAACTAAAAATCAGAGGATCGTAATGCATACCGAAACCCGCGCAAGCGCGGTGAAAATCTACCTGTTTTTCCTTTTTATTTCCTTATTCGCAGTTTCAGGATGTGGCCTGGATATCGATTTTGGGGGCGGAACCGGGAATGACGATGATGTGGAAGAAAATGAAGTAATTATGGGATTCATCAAGGAAATTCCAGATATAGACAGAAATTCAAACCTTATTGTGAGAGCAAGTGTAGTAAACGAAACAGTAGCTTGCTGCGAGGATACAACCTCTATAGGGAACGATTTTTACATAGAGGGTAATCTCGATCCAACAGCTGAGCTTGAAATTCTTGAGAGCGGGAATGAAAATCCTCCGCTAGGCACGATAAGGGTTCCCGTTTTCCCCGGGGCGACGGTCGACATTCAAGATATCTCCATCGAGAATGGAGTCACAAACTATGGTTACATTAACGTAGATTTTGAGGGGCAGGTAGACTCGAAAAACTGTTTTAGTGAGACCTCAAAGACCGGAAGCATAAAGGTAACAATATCATCTGAGGGCAGCGAAACAGAAGTAGCAGTCAATCTAACATCAGGAACAAATATAGAAAGAGACGACGAACGAAATCTTCCGTGTGAAGAAATAGTCGAGGGACGCAAGATCAGGGTACATAAGGGGGAACTGCTCATAGGTAAGACCGTGGATGCGGAGGAAATTGAAATACTATGAGCTAGGCCTTTCTCCGTTCATTGCCGCAAACTATCTCCCTTCCAAAGTCATCCGTGCTCTTTCTCTTCCTTTCTCAGTAAGAAAAAGCCCTCCACCCGTAACGGCTATTTCCCCCTTCCCTTTTAGAAACCCGACCACTTTCGAGGCGAAGTCAGTGGACTGAAACATCCCCCTGCTGTCGGGATGGTTTTTTACCGCTTCCCCTTTTTCCTGATTGTAGAGACTCACGAGAAGCGAGGCCTCGGCAAAATCCATTCTCTGTCTCCTTTTTTCTCTCATTATGCCGAAAAGTCCCCTTTCTGGAGCAAGGAGAAAAACCACAAGGAAAAACACACCGCACACAAAGGCCATTGAGCCCGCTATGTTTACGTCAAGCCAGTTGGCGACCCAGAATCCGGAGATGGCAGCCGAAATGCCGAAAACCACGCTCAGGAAAATCATCCTGGAAAGCGAATCCGTAAGAAGATAGGCGCAGCAAGGCGGAATCACTATGAGAGCTATAACCAGTATCGAGCCCACGGCGTCAAACGCTCCCACGCAGGTAAACGACACGACCGCCATAAGCAGATAGTGAATCAGGCGGGGACGAAAGCCTATTGACGACGCGAAGCTCTCGTCAAAAGTCGACACCTTGAGTTCCTTGTAGAAAAAGGAGATAAAAAACAGGTTCAAAAGAAGAATTGAACCCATCACGTAGGCCGATTTGGGTCCCATGTCCATCCCCGAGAGAATGAACCGGTCAAAAGGAGCAAACGCTATCTCCCCAAGAAGCACGGAGTGGGTGTCGATATGCACGTTTCGCGCGTATTTGGAAAGCAGTATGACCGCCACGCTGAAAAGAAACGGGAAGACGATTCCTATGGACGCGTCCTTTTTCACCAGCCTTGAGCGGTTGACCGCCTCTATGAGGGAAATCGCAAGCACTCCGCTTGCGGCAGCCCCTATTATGAGAATCGGCGACGACAAGTCCTTTACGAGGAAAAAAGCGAGTATTATGCCGAGCAGAATGGAGTGGCTGATCGCATCGGTCATCATGGACATTCTTCTGAGAACAAGAAACGCCCCGGGTATGGAGCATGAAGCCGCCACTATAATGGCTACCAGCTGTATATCGAACTGATGCGGACTCATAGGTCTTTCTCCAACGGGGAAAGTTTCTTAACCTCGCGAATACCGCTTTGGGTAAGACGCCAGTTGTCTTCCCCCACACTTTCCACGTATCCCGCCGTCCGAAGTGCCCAGAGACTTTTTTTAACGCTAAACCCCTTCTCGCTTCCAAGCGCAAGCAGCCTCTCAGAGTGCGCGTAGCCGGGGTCATCATGCTCAAGCGCAAGATCGTGCAGGGCTTTTAGGACGTAATCCTTTTTTATTTCCCTCCTGCTTCGCGCGTCTTTGAGTTTCAGGGTGAAAAATCCGTTCGGGGAGAAAAGAACGGAAAAAAAAGCGATGACGCTCACGCAGACTATAACAGCGGGTCCAGTCGGTACGTTCTCGAACCCGGCACTAAGCGCAACGCCAGTAACACCAGAGACCGCCGCTATAATGGCCGCGAGAATCACCATAGAACCCATGGTGCCGGTCCACTGCCTAGCCGCAACCGCGGGAGCGATCAGCATTGAGCTCATGAGCACGACCCCTACGGTCTGCAGCCCGATCACTATTGCCGAAACTATTACGGCCGTAACGAGTATGTCGAGAGACTTCATGGAAAAACCCATGGTCCCGCCGAAATCCGGGTCGAAACAGAGAAGCTTGAACTCCTTCCAGAAAAGTCCCACGACCAAAAGGGCGAAAAAACCCGTAAGACCTATAATCAGAACGTCTTTTTCGACAAGCGCCTCGGCCTGACCGAAAAGGAACTTATCGAGCCCCGCCTGATTGGCATCGGGCATTCTCTGCACGTAGGTTAAAAGAACAAGCCCCAGCCCGAAAAAAACCGAAAGCGCTATTCCCATAGCGCTGTCAGTCTTTACCCTTGAATTCCGCGTTACGAGATTGATTACAAAAACCGCCAGAACGGCGGAGAGAGCGGCCCCGATAAAAATCGGGAGCTGTTCCTTAACTCCCACTATCATGAAGGCAAGCACTATTCCGGGAAGCGCCGCGTGAGACATGACGTCACCCACGAGGCTCTGCTTTCTAAGCACCGCGTACGAGCCCACCACGCCGCTTACGACTCCGAGAGAAGCCGCTCCAAGCAAAATGGTCCTGGCCGTATAGTCAGAGAAAAGCTCAACCGCAAATTCAAGCATCACACTGCCCTTTTGGCCGCTTTTCTCTCGGGGAAAAAGGAGGTTTTGCCCCCGTAAGCCTTCATCAGGTTCTCGGAATTGAAAACATCCTCCACCCTTCCCGATGCCACAAGCCCCACGTTAAGAATGGCAATACGTTCGTAGTACTCGGAAACTGTGTTAAGGTCGTGATGAACCGCGAGCACCGTCTTCCCCCCGCCGACAAGCTCTTTCAGTATCGTGACTATCGCTTTTTCGGTCGTGGCGTCAACCCCCTGGAAAGGCTCATCAAGCAGATAGACCGAGGCACTCTGAACAAGGGCTCTCGCGAGAAAGACCCTCTGCTGCTGTCCCCCCGAGAGCTGGCTTATCTGCCTCTGGGCAAACTCAAGCATATCGACTTTCTCAAGCGCACCGAGCGCCTTTTCGTGTTCCTTTCTTCCGGGACGCCTTATCCATCCAAGGTCCCCGTAACTTCCCATTTTCACCGTATCCACAACGGACGTTGGAAAATCCCAGTCCACAGAACCTCTCTGGGGAACGTAACTGACTTCTTTTCTCTGCTTTTCGTAAGATTTGCCGTGGATGGATATGACCCCCGCGACGCGGGGAAGAAGACCCTGTATGGATTTTATGAGCGTTGTCTTGCCGGCGCCGTTTGGCCCCACAACTGCAACCATCGATCCCTTTGGAATTTCAAGATCTATATCCCAAAGAACGGTCTTGTCGCCGTAAGCAACCGTGAGGTCCGTCACACGGATCGCCGGAGCGACCGGATTTTCCCCTCTTCCGCTCATCACCCATCTCCGGCGGCCTTGGCTTCGGAGTCGGCAACTTCGATACTGCGGCTAAGTGACTCAACTATCGTATCCACGTTGCTCTTGAACATCCCTATGTAGCTGCCTTCTTCCGTTTCCGGGCTGCCCATTGAATCGGAGTAAAGGCTGCCGCCTATACGAACATCAAAACCTCTTGCCTTTACAGAGGCCCTGAGGGCGCGCATGTATCTTGGAGAGATCGAAGTCTCAACGAAAACGGCTGGAATTTTCCGCTCGGTGATTGTCTTTGAGAGGTTCTTTATGTCCGCGACGCTGGCCTCAGAATCAGTGCTTATCCCCTGGAGCCCCATAACTTCAAAGCCGTAGCCCTTTCCGAAATAATTAAACGCGTCATGAGCCGTTATAAGCACCCTTCTTTCGGGTCGCAGCGTGGCGATTTTCTTCTGTATGTAAGTCTGCAGGAGGTCAAGTTCTTTGAGGTAGGATTCAGTGTTGCTCCTGTAAACGGGGGCGTTTTCAGGATCGTAGAGAGAAAACGCTTCCATTACCACCTTAGCCGCCTTTTTCCACAGCGCCACGTCAAACCAGATATGCGGGTCGTAATATCCTTCATATTCTTCAGGAGAAACAAGCAGGGACTCGTCAATTCCCTCCGCGACACCCACGGTGAATACTCCGCTTTTTCTCATCTGCCCCAGAACATCCGTAATCTTGCCCTCAAGATGAAGGCCATTATAGAAAATCATGTCGGCGCCGGCAAGCTTCCCCACGTCCCTGGCGCTTGCCTTGTAGAGATGCGGGTCAACCCCCGTCCCCATGAGGGAAGTTACTTCTACTACCTCCCCGGCGATGTTCTTAACAAGATCTCCGACCATTCCCGTGGTCGTAACCACCTTTATAACGCCTTCTCTTTTTATACTTCCGCTGCTCTCAGCGCAGGCCGCGCAGAAGACCAGCAGCGCAGACAGCAGCAAAAACCGCATACCCGTTATGACTCTCATTTTTTCTCTCAGTTTCTCGCTTTCTCAACCATTATGTACTTGGCCGCGTTTCGTCCTATGGGGTGCTCCTTCCCGGTCAGTTCAACAATTATGGGGCCCTTAAACGGCTGCTTCGAAACAACCGTCATCTCGGTTTCCGGGTAAAGACCTATCCCGCCCAGATAGCGAAGCAGTTCCGGGTCGTGATCGCTCACCTCAACCACTTTCACCAGAGTGTCCGGCTCCACGTCCACAAGGGCGTTGCACTGCCTTACAATCATGGTGCCGTCCCGCCGCGGAATCGGAGAACCGTGCGGGTCGGTGACTGGATAGCCCAGGAACTTGTCAATCCTGTCCTCAAGATCCTCCGAGAGCACATGCTCCCATTTTTCGGCTTCCTGGTGCACTTGATCCCAGGGAACTCCGAGCGCCTCCTTGAGGTAAAGCTCAACAAGCCTGTGGTGCCTGATTATTTCAAGGGCTATTTTCCTGCCCGCGGGGGTAAGCTTCACTCCCTGGTAGCGCTTGTGGGTTATGAGCTTTCTCTCAGAGAGCTTTTTCACCATGCTTGTCACCGAAGCCGGGGACACGCCCAGTTTTTCCGAAAGCGCGCTTGTTGAAACCTTCCCTTCGGAACTCTCAATCTCGTAAATGGCTTTGAGGTAATCTTCTATTGACTGCGAAAGCATTTTTTCCTCTCTAATCTCCAAAAAGATCGCCTAAGATTCATACAGGCAAAAAATTATTTTAGCCTTGTCTAAATTTCTTTTTAATTCTAGCAAAAACCGATGTGTTGTCAAGGGAAAATTCGGGGAGGGGTATATCCAGCCGGGAGAGAATTCCCAGTTCCTTCGTTTCGCCTGCTCTGTCTAAATATGCTTTCTCAAGAAAACAGCCGAGAACAAGACGGACGCTATCAAAAACAGGTTAAGCAAAGTGCTTTGAGGCGTATTGGCGGTTGCGGCAATTGCGCACCCTTCGTCCCCCTCTTTACAGTATTCTGCGTCGTCGAGATAAATTCCTGAACCGACGATACGCCAAGACGGAGGAGCAAGAGCGGAAAACTCAGGTGGTGTTACGTCTATCACCTCAATATAGCTTTTCTTTATGGAGAAGCCTGGGACTTCGTCTTTTTCAAGATATCCCTCGTTGTTGTCCTCAAGCTCGGGGTGGTCCCAATGATACGTAACGAAGCCGTTATTCCCCACTGCCAAATCCGCTAGGTCTCCGCTTCCATCTGTCACTACATTGCGAAAAGCCTCCAGAATATTTGCTCCGTCGCACTGAATCGGGTCAGGGTCGGTTAACGAGACGCTTACTCCGTAGAGATGAAAATCAAGTCCGTTTAGAACAGCGAGGCCCTCGACTGGTTCCAGCATGAAAGGATATATAGAACCCTCGCTGTAATCTCCTTTGCCGATACAGCCTGTTGTCCTGAGAGATATCCGGACAGATTCTTCTTCGAGTTCTTCCCCCGCAGACTGTATCTGTTCCGGTGTGCTGTCCTGAACAAGTCCTGTGGCAAGACGGACGAGGTCAGGGTCATCTTCGAGTAGTTCCGATGCTACCCTGTCCTGACGTTCTTTGAATTTCTCGGCAACTGCTTTTACATATTGCTTGAGAAGTTCTTCCTTCTCTTCCGGGTCTTCCTCATCGTTGACCTGCTTTGCAGTGACGGGAAGGCTAAACAGGGGGTCATTGCAGTTAGGATTGTCTCTCTCGATTAGATCATAGTCATCCTTTGCGTGATGAAGACCCATTACAATGATTGTATGGCCACCGGCGGAGAAGACCTCCGTACCCATTGCACATACCTTTCTATCTTGTCCGTCATAGTGGTAATCTACGCATGTCGGGTCCTCGCCCTCGCTGTCGAGCAGTGTCTGCACAGTTCCGGTCGTCATGCCGCTCTCATCTCTAAACTCGAAAGAAGGGAGATACTTGCTGAAATGCAGGTCGGAATACAACCCGTGATTTACTATATATCCCTCGGGATTTACAAGTATGAAGTAGACCTCGCCGTTATTGAAGACCCCACGCTCCCTCGTCCGTTGTGCCAGTATCACCAATTCTTTGGCTTGCTCCGGGCGGCTGAGGCTTGAGTCCCCCTGAATCAGGGCAATGTGCTCTGCTATGTGAAGAGTTATTTTTTCTATGGAATCCGCATAATCTACATCTCCAATACCGACGTTTTCCGCACTTACATCGAGGTCCGACCTGTGGGAATAACCCCTGTATTCATGAGCGGACGTTTCGGTGCCGAATAAGAAACTAACACCAAGTGCAAAAAACAAACTTAAGAAAATCCCGTGTATTTTAATCTTCACGCTAATTACCCCTCCAATAATTTTTTACCGCACTTAAATAACAAATGACGGCCAAAAGTCACCTTATTAAATCAAAGCTGAAGTTGAAATGCAATAAAAACATGGGGGTTTCAGGTAGTGTTCGGAATTTTTCGCAAATTTAAGTTTTTAGCATTTCTTCAGTTTCAGGAACAAAGACTCATGAGTCTTTGTTCCTGAACTCCGGTTGTTCAATTACCCTACCTCAATTTTCTCCTTGCTGTACATTTCCCTCAGCAAATCCATGTCCAGATACCTCCTGCTTCCCCACTTGGTCCCCGATATATGCCTTAACCTCGCCGCACACAACATCAACGCGCTCTGCCCGTCAGGGAAAGCCCCCACCACCCGGGATCTTCTCCTTATCTCCTTTATGATCCTCTCCATCGGATTGTTCGTTCGGGTCCTGCGCCAGTGAGAAGACGGAAACCCGTAGTAACCAAGAGTCTGTTCAATATTCTCCTCTACCCACTTAGCCGCCGAGCCCAGTCGCATCTCTTTCAGCTTCTTTATAACTTCCCTTGCTTTTGCCCTCGCGACCTCCTTGCTCTCTGAAGCATGTATGGCCTTTAACATCAGACTCACCTCCCTGACTCTCCCCCGAGGCACGTGACTGAACACGTTTCTGTAGAAGTGAACCACGCACCGCTGCCAAAGCGCCTCCGGGTAAAAATCCCCTATGCTCTCAACCAACCCCAAACACGCGTCGCTTATGAACATCCGCACCCCGCAAAGCCCCCTCTGATTAAGATGACGCAGAAACCCGCTCCACCCGGCCTTGTCCTCTTTCGCCCCCTCCACAACCCCCAGAACCCTGCGATAACCATCTCTGCCCACCCCTATGGCTATAAGAACCGATACGTTGCCCACTTCTCCTCCCCAGCTGCGCTTGAGACTCACCCCGTCAAGATAAACATAGGGAAACTCTCCCTCTATGGGCCTGTTTCTCCACTTCTCTATGTGCTCGTACACGCTACAGTTGAGCTTCGATACCGTGGCCGAACTCACCCGCGTGTCCCAAAGTGCTTCTGTAATATCCGCCACCCGCCGCGTGGATACCCCCGCAAGGTACATCTCCACCAGAGCTTCTTCCACCGATGACTCCCTTCGCCTGTACCGCTCTATTATAGCGGTCTGGAATCTCTGCTCCCGAAGCTTGGGTACCTTAAGCTCAACTTCCCCCGTTTTGGTCTGGAGCTTTCTTGTGTAGCTTCCGCAACGATAGTCCTGGCGATCCGAATTTCGCTCGTACCGCGCTGCCCCAACCATCTCATCTGCTTCAGAGTCAAGAACCTTGTTCAATACTTCCTCTACCGTATCGGTGACTATGGAGCTTAGATGATCCCTAAGCTCCTCGTGGTTAATCTGAATTACCTTTTTGGGGCTCTTCGCTGTATAATCTCTCATGGCGGTGTTTCCTCCTGTTAAATAAATTTAAGAGCACTATTTATCTAACCGGATTCATGAAGAAATGCCGCCTTCCTTTTTAATTTGCGAAAGATTTAAAGCGTTATCGGGTTTCAAAAAGAGGTATTTATGCCTTAGAATCAGCCCCATGCGGAAGCAGTACCATAAAAGAATAGATACCCTTCCGGGTATAGCAGGTTTTATCTGCCTCTTTCTCCTTATCTTCTCCGCAGGTTCCACGACGGAAACCAAGGAGAATCCTCCCGACCAGATCACCTTTAAGGTGCTTAACTCTTTTCCGCACGACCCGACCGCCTTCACTCAGGGGTTTGTCTACAGAGACGGTTTTCTTTATGAAAGTACTGGCCTTTACGGAAAGTCATCTCTTAGAAAAACCAACCCGGCCACGGGAGAGGTGATTGCTAAGACAAGCCTCTCCCGAGAGTTCTTCGGCGAAGGCCTTACCATACTGGGCGACAGCATATACCAGCTCACCTGGAAATCCAGACAGGGTTTCATATACGACAAGGAAAACCTGGGGCGCAAGGGATCGTTTACCTACTCCAAAGAGGGCTGGGGGCTTACCGACGACGGAACTAACCTCATAATGAGCGATGGAACCGAAAAACTGTATTTTCTCTCCCCCAGGAGCTTCAGGGTAGCAAAAGTCTTAAGCGTAAAAGAGGGAGGATCCCCGGTCAGGGGGCTTAACGAACTTGAATACGCAGGGGGAAAAATCTACTGCAACATATGGCATTCAGACGATATCGTGGTCGTAAACCCGGAGAGCGGTGTGGTGGAAAGACGTATAAGCCTCGGGGAATTAAGAAAAAGACTGAGCCTTCCCGAAAAAGCGGAAGTGTTAAACGGTATTGCCTGGAAATCTGCTTCCGACACCTTCTTTATCACCGGAAAACGCTGGTCCGAGGTTTTCGAGATAGAGCTTGGCCCCGTCTTCCCTTGAAGCGGAAACTTAAGCGGGTAGACTCATTTTTCCTTCTGTGTCCCCGTAGCTCAGTTGGATAGAGCGCAGGATTCCTAATCCTGAGGCCGCAGGTTCGAATCCTGCCGGGGACGCGCCCGAAAAAACCCTACGAAAAAAGCTGCCTGAATATCACCCAGATGATCTTCACTCCGGCCATGACGCTTCCCGTGATTGTTCCGGTTACTTTTGAAGTTCCTATTCTTTTTCTGTAACTCACCGGAACCTCCGCGCAACGAAGCCCTTTCTTTGCGGCCTTTACCTGCATCTCGACCGTCCATCCGAAAGTTTTGTCTCTCATGCCAAGAGAAAGCAGCTTGTCGTATCTTATGGCCCTGAAGGGACCAAGGTCGGTAAAGCTCACTCCGTAAAACAGTCTTATAAGCCTGGTCGCCACATAGTTGCCCACAAGGGCCTGGGGCAAAAGGGCTCCTTTCTGTCTTTCACCGATGGTTCTTGATCCTATGACGAGATCGTATCCCCCCTTGGTTATCGGGGAGAGAAGGGTTTTCATTTCCCCCGGATAATCAGAATAGTCTCCATCCAGAAATACTATAATATCAGGCATATAGGAAGAGTTCTTAATGTAATCTATCCCCGCAAGGCATGCCCACCCGTACCCCCTCCTAACTTCGTCTATGACCGTGGCTCCGCAGCCTGAAGCAACCTGCGCGGTGGAGTCGGTCGAGCCGTTATTCACAACCACTATCTCCGTTACGAGGTCCCGGGGAATATCCGAGATTACCTGTCCTATGGAGCGCTCTTCGTTAAGCACCGGAATTATCACGACCGTTTTTTTCATGGAATTTTATATGGAGACAAGCTCAACCTGCGGGATAAGGACTATGTGGCGCGAGAGCAGCGGCTTTTCGAACCTTGAGCATATGGCATCGCAGTAACCGTCCATTTGCTCTTCGTAAGCCTCACGGACGTCGTCATTCATCGATTTTCTGTACTTGTAGTCAAAAAGACGCATTCCCCCTTCCTCTTCGGTCAGAAGATCTATCCTGCCCCTTTTTGAAGCGCCCTCTCCGGGGTGAAAGACAAATTTGAGCTCCCTTCTGACTTCTCTGGCCGCACGAATAAGGGGAAGAAGCTCGGAAGAAAGAAAATTCGAGGAAAGCTCACGCAGCAGATCCTTCATGTTCGGGTTTGAGACGAGGAATTCCCCCAGGACGAATTCAATTTCTTTCTCGACGGTTTCCTCCCTGAAATCCCAGATCTCAAGGAACCTGTGCATTATGCTTCCCGCCCTCTCCGGATCCTTTAGGCGGTCGGTCGGTGAAAACAGGTCCGGGAGCGAAGATGCTTCCGCCCGTTTCGGCACATCCTCCTTGCCGTATATGGGTTCCACGTACTTAAGGTCCAAAGGAATTTCCGGTTCCAAAGAAGGGGCATCTGAAATAGAGGCAGATTCCTTTGAAGCTTCGTCCTCATAGAGCCCCGGGAAGGAAATTCCCCAGGGTTCGTCGGTAAATCCCTGGGGCATCTCAAGACATCGTGAAGACAAAGACAGCCTTGAATCGGCAAGTTCCGCGAAGCTGCCCCTTCGCACCTGTATCTGCTTTTTCCTGGCCACCCTGCTGCCGCTTAAGCATATGAAAAGTTCTTTCTTGGCCCGTGTCATGGCCACATAGAGGGCTCTTTTCTCCTCTTCGGCTTCTTTTGCTTCAGCGCGGGATTTAAGATGCTGCCAGTTGTCCGAAGAGAACGCCGGGTACCTGACTATGAATCCTCCTCCTTCAGTATCCGCCATAACCCTATCGGACGTAACTACCCTCTGGTAGTTCGTGTGGCAGAGAAAAACCGTGTCAAACTCAAGCCCTTTGGCCTTATGCACCGTCATGAGTTTCACGGTCCCGCCGTCGTCTACTTCCTCAAACGCCCGTTCTTCCTGCGAACCGCGCAGCGAATCAAAATGCTCCACTACCTGGTAAAGCCCGTATCCTTGCCCCGAAACAAGGTCTTCTGCCATAAGAAGAAGTTTCTTCAGGTTGAGACGCTTTATTTCACCGCCGGGAAGCGCCCGCGCCGCGGAGGAGTAACCAAGTCCGTTTACAGCGAGATCAACCGCCCCGAAAGCATCTCCGTTGATGCATTCCTTTCTTTTCTCCCCGAGAAACCGCAGGTATTCCCGGGCTCTTGCGGCGTTTTTGTCTTCATTATCGCCGCGGAAATGGAAGAAAAGCTCGTCATCAGAAGCCCCGAAGTAGGGAGACCTCAGCACCGCCGCCTCCGCGATGACGTCAAGGGGGTCGAGAAAATACCTGAGCATGGACATAACGTCCCTCACTTCGGGAAGGTCGTAGAAATCGCGTCCTATAAGAGACTGAAATCTTATTCCCTCCTCCGTCAGGATATTCTCGTATATGACCACGTTTGAAGACCGTCTGAACAGAAGGGCGATCTCTCCTCGGGAATTCCTCTGGAGTTCCTTTATCCTCGAGGCCACGGCCCTTGCCTCCGCTTCGGCAGACTCCTTGGCGTTTTCACCTTCGCAAGCGATGATTCCCACGGAAGTACCGGGGGCGGGATCGGAAGAGTGTGCCTGCATCGTCTCGTAATATTCCTTGGAGAAGGTCCCGGCGAAAAAGATATTGAAAAACTCTATCAGGCTCCTGCGGGAGCGGTAATTGGTCGCAAAGGATATCTTCTCGAAATCCTCATCTTCAAGTATGTCCCCGAACATCTCGGGCTGAGCGCCCCTGAAACCGTAAACTGACTGGTTGACATCGCCCACCACGATAAGATTGCCGGCCGGGTCTCCTTCCGTCAGAAGTCCCAGAAGTGCCAGCTGAAGAGAGTCGGTATCCTGGAACTCATCAACTATAATAAACTTTAAGAAACTTCTGTAATACGCCAGTATCTCTGGATTTTCCGTGAGAAGATCGATTGTGAAACGTATCATGTCCTCATACTCTATTTTCTCCTCGGAGATTTTCGTCTCCACGAGGAAATCATACGCTTCGCCCGATAAATCAAGGTAAAGAGAATTGATCTTAGAATCATAAAGCTCCACTACAGAAAACAACTGCCTTAGAAGCGCCTGCCTCGATGTCTCGACTTCGGGCGTTTGGCTCTCCCTTCTTATCTGTTCGTAAACGGCCTGCAGGTGGCGGACGTTGCGGTCAATGCCCAGGGTCATGTCTATTTTTGCGCCGAGATCGCTAAGGATGAGTTTTTTCTTCCTAGACCTGGCGGAAAGGGTGGAGACATGCTCCCCGATCAACCGACGAAGCTCCCCGCCGATTGATTCAAGCTCATCGACGGAAGGTTCCTCGCGGCGCGTATTGCCTCCGTAATGGAGAAAAGGTGGAACCAAGTGCAGTTTTGCCGCTTCTTTCAGTATCATTCCTATTATCTTTACGATCTCTGCGTAATCATAAGATTCCATCTCAAACAGCCTCCCGAGGCGGGGATCGCCCTCTTCCATTCTCGTCCGAAGAAATTTCCCGATATTGCGTTCGTAAAAGGCCGGCTGCTCCGAATCTTCAATCACGGAAAAACTGAATGGGAGCTTGGAATCGAAGATGTTCTCTTTAAGTATTTTCGTACAGAAGCCGTGAATAGTTCCTATGGGGGCGGAAAAGAACTTCCTGCGCCACCCCTCGGCTATGTTTCCCTCAGGTCCGTAGGTGGAGATATATTTTGTGATTTCAGAGCTTATTCTGGATTTGAGTTCCGTCGCGGAGGCTTCCGTAAAGGTAACGGCCACGATCTGGGGAATATCCGCTTCGTCGGCCTCGAGAATACGAAGATACCTGGCTATTATGGCCCTGGTCTTTCCCGACCCCGCTCCCGCCCTGACGGCGACTTTGCCCGTGGAGGGCAGTATCCGGGACTGCTCTTCGTTTAGCTCCAGAAATTTGGAAATCCTGTCCATAGTCTCTTCTTACAGGCGACCGGTCTTTCTGGTCACCCCGTCTTTAACCCTGCAAAGATCCCTGTAATCGCAGTAGGAACAGGGACGGCCCTTTGACATGTAGAGAGCATGTTCTTCCTGGTCCGGCTCCTTTTTCCCCACGTAGGGAGGGAAAAAACCATTTCTTATGCCCTTTATGTAGTAGTGGCTGAGCAAAACCGCTTCATCAAAAGAGGAGTCCTCGGGCAAAGAGCTGTTGTCCGCGGGCCTGCTGATTGAAAGATAACGGCCCCAGGAGGGAACAAACCCCTCCTCGCACAGGGCTCTCAGGTAAAGCGGGAGCTGCAGATTTTTAAAATCAGAGTATTTTCTGTCCTTCACCCTTCCGATCTTGTAATCAATAACCGCGACGTTGCGCTTGTGAACGTCGACCCTGTCTACCTTCCCTCTTATTACCGCGTCGGCCATGCGAAACTCCACTTCTTTCTCAAAAAACCGGGGAGCATGTTCATCCTTTTCGATCCTTAAAACCTCGTCCATGATAAAATTCGGCAGGACGCGGTCAAAAAACCTCTTCTTCTCAATTTCCGCAACGCTTTTCGGAAGATGGGAAAAAGCGCCGGACCTGGCTTCGTATTTCTCTTTTACTTCCTCATAAGCGTCAAGAAGTCGGCTGGTCCCAACAGAACCGGAGCCCCCGGCAAAAACAGTTTCCATTAGCTCTTTCAGCATATTGTGAGCGAGCGAACCCAGGTCAAGCTGGGAAGCCCTTTGCTCATCGATATCCCCAAGCGTCCTGAGCCCGAGCACTCTCTTGGAAAAATACATAAACGGACATGTCCCATAGTCCTCAAGCTCTGTGGGCGAGAAGGCGTCCCGTTTCGGAGGGGCGCTGAGGAGAACTCCCTCAAAGCCCGTATAGGCCCCTGCGAGCGCGAGCCTCCGCCTTTCAGCGGAAATGCCGCCGGAGAGATGAGCGACTATATCGGAACCATATTGCCGCTTCAGGACCTCGGCAATCTTCGGATCGCCGTACGCTGCCCCCGAGGGTGAAAGGCAGTGAAAAAGAGCATCTTCCCCTGAAAAAACCTCCCCCGGTTCCGGAAAGTCCCCGGAACTCCTCTTCACAGCAGAAACCCCCATTTCCCCAAGAAAGTCTGAGCGGTTCACATCCTTTGATTTCTGGTCGTAGCGGAAGCAGGAAAAAAATACTTTCTCGGAAGCCGCGGCACTAAGGGTAGAGAAAAGATGTTTTTCCTTCTCGTAATGAAGACCCTCCTCGTCAAACACCCTTTTTTTTAGCACCCGGTTTATTTCCGCCTTCTCCCTGGGTTTGAGCACGGGGTCCACGGGAAGAGCGGAAGGAAAAGAAGTGTCCGAAAGACCTATCAGGAAAAGAAACTTCGGGTTTATCCCGCGGGCCGAGGAGAAATCGGTAACGCTCACCCTTTCCGAATCGCCGTCGCAGGGAGTTTTATAGGGAACCGTCCTCTCTCCCATGAACTCATCCAGAAGAAAAAGATACTCCCCGGGGCCTGAAACCCGGAAATCAAACTCTCCGTAAGAAAAGGAAAGCTCCCTCAGAAAAGAGAAAAACTCATCGAAACACTCCCTGGTGGTCTGATTTCTCTCCATAAGCAGCGCCGAGTTCTCGGAAACTCTGAGTTCTGAAGAAATCTTCCTGAGATCAGAGGTCATCTCGGCGAAACTTCTTCTGCCGAACTTTGACGATACCGAATCAAGCGCCAAGCCTATATTATGGGCGACCGCGGAGAGCCGGGCGTCCCGCTCCACTATGTGTTCAAGAATCCTCTTCCAACCCGGAATGCCGCTTACGGTTCTGTATTTCAGGTCCGCGGAGGAAATCTCCTTTATCATGTTAACGCAACGGTGCGAGGATTCGGACTCTCCCAGGTAGAGAGTAAAAAGCGGGTTGTGAAGAAGCCCGATCAGGTCGTTTCTGTGAAAATTGCCTGACTTGAGGCGGAGAATATCACCCGCAAGGCGCCCGTATACGCTCCCGGCCAAGGTTCCTGAGTTTCTCATGTCAACGGCAACTCCGTTTTTCTCGAATATATGAATCATGGATCGATCGCGTTTCTGCGCCGACCTCACAAGAACCTTAAAATCAGAGGCTTTCCGCTCCTCATTCAGGATGAGCTTCTTAATCGTCCTTGAGGCATATTCAATTTCGTCGTGAGAGTCTCGAAACTCACTGAACTTGCTTTGCGTCTTGGCTTCGGGAACTTCGTCTGTCATTGCGAAATTTTCTTCATAGGCCACCTCTGCTTCGCGAAGTCGGCCCAGAAAGCAGTCTCTGTATTCATCCAGACCGCCGAAATCGCTTAGGAAAAAGAAAGTCTCGGAGACCGCCGAGGAAAGGCTTTTTATCACGTCAAGTTCGCAGAGAGTAAAATCGGAGAAACCGAAGATAACGAGCTTTCTCGCAGACGGGAAAAACGGGGCAATCCCTTCCCTCTCCAGCTCCCCTGAAACGACACGGACGGAATCCGCATCATCAAGAAAACCTCTCTCGGTGATAAGCGCCTCGTATTTTTCGTAAACAAGCCTTATATCCGAGAGTTTCTTGCGAAGGCCGCGCGCCTTGATTCTCTTGGCGGACCCGGCAAGTTCCTCCACGGGAATTTTGCTTTGCTTAAGTTTCGAAACAATGGAAGCTACGGCGTCTAGAAAATCCCGGTTCTGCGAGAATTTTCCGAAGACCTCAAGGTCTCCAGAGACCAACTCCGCCGCTTTTCTGGTTACCGATAATGTCTGGGTCCTTGATATCCTTTTCTTTTTCAGGTTTGGGGAGGCCTCGTTTACAAAATCCGAAAGTTCGTTGAACGTGAGCAGGTTTTTCCCCCACACCCCTCCGCCAGAGTAGCAATCTTCTATTTCCTGTACAACCGATACCCCGGGAAGAAGAAAAAGGGTCGTCTCATTGCTTGGGTCAAGCCCGTATTTTTTGAAAAGATTTTTGAAAGTGAGTTCTTTGGCGTGATAAATTAGCTTCATCTAGCAAAGAAATGCCGGAGATTTCAAGAAAGGCCGATTCTCAACCCATGACTAAAAACTCTAAGGGACGGAACTCCTCAGATAAATTATATCCAACCGTAAAAAGAAGGGGAAACAAAGGGTCTTCCCAAGCAATTCGAGGAAAAAGCGGTAAACCCGATGACTTATTCTTACCGCAATTCAAGCTTCAAGGAACGTCCTAAAACCCGTGCTGCTCGTGACAGAACACCTAGAGTCACTCTATCATTCTCCGGGTCGAGAAGCCGGTCGAGTTGCGAGCGACTTGTCTTAAGTCGTCTGGCCATTTCCATCTTCGTGATTTTCTGTTCCTTCATAACTTGGGCAATCTGGAATGCCAGAACTCGTTTGACCGCCTGTTCGGTCGTCTCTTCATAGGTTCCTTGCTCTTTAAGAAAATCCTCAAACAGAGCACCAACTTTTCCTTTTTCAATTTCTTCAGTCATTTCAAACCACTCATTCTCCTCTGCGCAAGATCAAGCTCTTCAGCAGGTGTTTTCTGCGTTTTCTTAATGAATCCATGCAAAAGCACCATTGCCCCATCATGTATACAGAACAACACACGAGCAATGCGACTACCCGGCAAATTCGTTCTGATTTCCCATAACCCCTTGCGGCTTTTTATTGAACGGCATAGCGGCATTCCTATCGGCCACCCAAACTCGGCTGTGCGTATATCGTCACCGATTACCTTGCGGTCTTCGGAACTCAGAGACAAAAGCCATTCACGAACAGGCACCCTACCCCTGTTAGACTCAAAGAATCTTGCCGGAAGTCGTTTCTTTTCTGTCATTTGACATTGTACCAAGCAAAGTACATTTTGCAAGTATATTTTGTCAGTGTTGCACTTTGGAGTTCAACTGGTACGAGAAGCTCAGTCCAGGGCAAATGCAACAAGCGCGGCGTCCGGACCGGCACCCGTCGCAATTATAACAAACTGCCGCCCCGACCGTGTCCGGTAGGTCATCGGGTTTGCGTTCGTTTTATACGGCGTTGCGCCACGCCACACCTCCGCACCCGTTGTCTTGTCGAATGCATACAGGTACGGCGCGCCCCCGCCGAGGAACACGAGTCCCCCCCTGGTAACCATCGGACCGGAGTTGCCGCGCGTGCCCAGTCGTTCGGGCAGATCGATGCCCTGAAGCAGTGGGTGATTGCGGATCTCTTCGCTCCCTTCTCCAAACGGCACCTTCCACTCAATCTCGCCGGCGTTGAGATCTATGGCTACTAGGTAGGCATACGGCGGCTTGATGAGCCGTATCGGTCCAAGCGGGCTCTCCGGGGTTTCCGCAGCGTCTTCCTGAAACGCTAAGAGCGAACCACCATAGGGACAATTGTTGCTGTAAGCAACATCGACCTCCGGATCGTTACCGGGATTTTCGCATACCTGGTTGGTGTCGGCACTTTCCGATGTCCGAACGTACAAGAGCCCGGTTTCGGGATCGAATGCCGCCCCGCCCCAGTTCGCGCTGCCGCTCACGCCCGGGCGCTGGAGTGTTCCCTGAAGACTCGGCGGTGTATATAGGGGACCCAGTCGGAACTTCTGCATCTCCTCCACCGCAAGCGCGTGGATCTCCGGTGTCAGGTCGTTCGCGTCTTCAAGCGACACCCCCTGCCCGCTTAAAGGCGGCGGCTTGGTCGGAAACGGCTGCGTCGGATAAAGCTGTTCGCCCGGCACATCCGTCATTGTATCCACCGGGCGCTCCTCGATTGGCCACACCGGCTCGCCCGTCACGCGGTCAAACACATACGTAAAGCCTTGCTTCGACACCTGCGCCACCGCTTCAATCTCGCGCCCGTCTACCGTGATCGTCACTAGGTTGGGCGCTGCGGCCAAGTCGTAGTCCCACACGCCATGGTGCACTGTCTGGAAGTGCCACTGCCGCTTGCCCGTGCGCACGTCGAGGCACACCAGAGAATCAGCGAAAAGGTTCGCCCCCACCCGGCGACCACCCCAGAAATCGCTGCTCGGCGTGCTCACCGGCACGTACAGAAGTCCACGCTCGACATCAATCGACATAAACCCCCACACGTTGGCATGGCCGGTATAGCGCCACGACTCGTCTTCCCAGGTGTCCGCGCCGAAGTCGTCACTTGATTGCGGTATAGTAAAGAAAACCCAGCGACGCTTACCCGTGCGGACATCAAACGCCTGCACGGTTCCGGGAGGGTCAAACCTTCGTTGTACCCGGTCGGGCACGCGACTCCCCACGATCACCAGGTCTTCGAAAACCACCGGCGGCGAGGTCTGATCGAACTCCTTGCGGGTAACCGGGCGGCCAAGGTCCTCGGTCAGCAAAACGCTTCCGCTGTCGCCAAATTCTGGGTCCAGTTCACCGGTCGCAGCATCGATCGCATAGAGCCGGTCGCGGCTGTTGAGGAAAATGCGCGAGCTGTCCCCGTCGCGCCAGTGGACGATGCCCCGATGCACAAAGCCGGTCGGCCGCGCACCTTTCGGTCCCCCCTCGTAGGCCCCGGGATCAAATATCCACAACTCCTCACCCGTCTCCGCGTCTAGGGCCGCCACACGCGTGTACATGGTCGAAAGGTAGAGGACGTTGCCGACCATGATGGGCGTTGCCTGGAACCTCCCCGGTTCCGTGCCGTATTTCTCGAGAGGTTTCTCGTTCGGCTCCCATTGCCAGACGATTTCGAGTTCGGCCACGTTGGCGGCCGTGATTTCCTCGGCCACAGAGTACTTGGTGTGCGCCTGCCCGGAGCCTACATACGGCCACTCGATCATGGGATCCGGTTCCTGGGTGCATGCGAGGACTACACACAGGAGGGCGACTCTTACAAGGAATCGTTTCATAGCGGGAAGCCTCCGCATATTCCGATAAAGATAAACACCAGATTCTCTTTCTTTCTTCCGCAAAACAAGGTTATGCCGACCCCCTTCTGACAGGGCAGTCATATGCTGCAATCAAACCATCTGTTATCGGAGAGCTCACGGCTCGGCCCCGACGGATATCATTCGATACCCCGATCCCGAGCAGCAAAGCTTGCTCACGATGGCCGCGCTCAGCGCGGAGATTCGCTTCCTGAGCGCCTCCGATTCGCGGTTCGTCTTGTCCGAACTGTTCATTGGCACGCCACTTCAAATTATTTAACTTCCGAGATTCCCTGAAGAATATGGATCTTTTTCGCTTTCATAATGTTCTTGCGCTTACTGAGAAAATATCTTTTGTGCTTGCTGTAGCGGCCCCAGATTCTTACTCTGCTTCCGTTCTCTATACCTTCCACGAACCCTCTGGCATAAACGCTTATTCTTTTTTCCGGATCATCCTCGAAGAACTTAAACAGGGTGAACTTCCTTCCGTTTGCCGTTCTCTTAAGCCGCAGTTCACCCACCTGCCCGTCAAGGGTGAATATTTTCCTGTCAAATTCATCCCGGGAGGAAAGAACCTGCGAAATGGTTACGGTCGGCGGTTCAAGTTCTCCGATGTCGGTATAGGTCTTGTAACGCTCTTCCTCTCCGTAAGAAGAAACCGGAAACACCAACAAGAGCAAAAAAACTAAAAGAAAATTTCTCATTCGCCCAGTCCGAAAAAACCACAGCTTAACGAACCACCGACTTTCGGGTGGAAATCCCTACGAAGCCGGCTTTGTCATTGACAGCGGATCAAGAACCCTGTCAAGCTCCTCATCGGAGAGCACACCTTTTTTCCTGGCAATTTCCCTCACGGTGCTCCCCGTAGCGTAGGCTTCCTTCGCGATCGCGGCCGCATTGTCATAACCTATGATCGGCGCGAGGCTCGTGCACATGGCGAGACTCTGTTCGATGATCTCCCCGCAGCGCTCCTCATCCGCCTCTATTTCCGAGATGCATTTGTCGACAAACACGGTGCAGACCCTCGATAAAAGCCTTATAGACTGAAGAAGATTATCGGCCATCATCGGCATCATCACGTTAAGCTCAAAATTCCCCGCCTGCCCTCCGATCGTTATGGCCGCGTCGTTCCCGATCACCTGGGCCGCAACCTGGGTAACCGACTCCCCGATCACGGGGTTAACCTTCCCCGGCATAATCGACGAACCCGGCTGTATCGCAGGCAGAAGAATCTCTCCGAAGCCGCAGCGCGGGCCGCTTCCAAGCCAGCGTATGTCGTTTGCTATCTTCATCAGGCTCACTGAGACCGTCTTGAGCGCTCCGCTTGTCTGAACGACCGCGTCCTTTGATGCCTGGGCCTCAAAATGGTTTTTCGCCTCCCTGAATTTCACTCCGGTAGCTTCGCTTATCCTTGTGGCAACCTTCTTTCCGAAACTCTTATGGGTGTTTATGCCAGTGCCGACCGCGGTTCCGCCTATGGCAAGTTCCGAAAGATCGTTTCTTACTCCCTTTAACCTTGAGATTCCGTGGTCAACCATGCTCGCGTATCCGCTGAACTCCTGGCCGAGCCGTATCGGGGTGGCATCCATAAGGTGGGTACGTCCTATCTTGACTATGTGGTCAAACTCCTTTGCTTTTTTCGAGAGAGCGTCGCGCAGATACTCAAGCGACGGTATAAGATCTTTTTCTATTGCCTCAAGAGAAGATACATGCATGGCCGTGGGGATTACGTCGTTGCTTGACTGACCCATGTTAACGTGGTCGTTCGGATGCACGGAGGTCTTGCCCCTGAGCATTTCGGCCGCCCTGTTTGCTATCACCTCGTTTGTGTTCATGTTGGTCGATGTGCCCGAACCAGTCTGGAAGACATCAACCACGAAATGATCGTCGAGCTTTCCGTCGACAACCTCCTGCGCGGCCCGCGCTATGGCCCGCGCGGTATTTTTCTTCAAAAATCCGAGCTCCGCGTTTGTCTGCGCCGCCGCGAGTTTCACAAGGCCCATCGCCCTTATGAATTCCCTTGGAAGAGTGCGTCCGCTCACGGGGAAATTCTCAACTGCCCTTGCCGTCTGCGCCCCGTAATAAGCGTCTGTGGGAACTTCCATCTTTCCCATAGAATCGGATTCCACCCTGTATTTTGTCTTAGCCATTTAAGATTCCCTCCAGATAATTGTCAATGTTCAGTCAAGGGGTTTATTATGCCACAAACAAAACCGGTTTCATAAGACGGAGGGTCTCCTGCGGAACTCGAGCATGAGGCTGAAGACCGAAGGGATCAGAAACAGGGTGAAGGCCGTGGAGAGAACCAGTCCGCCGACCACGACGCTTCCAAGGCCCTTGTATAGCTCAGAGCCCTCCCCCGGAGCAAGCACAAGGGGAAGCATGCCGAATACGCTTGTGAGGGTGCTCATGAAAATCGGCCTTATCCTCACCCTTACCGATTCGCGTATGGCCTCCTGCTGCTCCATGCCCGCCCGGATGTTGTTAAGCGCCTGGTGAACTATGAGTATGGCGTTATTGATGACTATTCCTATAAGAATCACGAAACCCAGCATCGTCAGTATATCAAGCGGCTGGTATGTGAACAGGTTAAGTGCGAAAAGCCCCAGGAAACCTCCGAGGGAGGCAAATGGAACCGTGACCAGGATAACCAGCGGATGGAGAAAACTCCCGAAAAGGGCCGCCATCAGCAGAAACGATATCACTACGGCCAGAAGAAAATTCCACTGAAGCGCGTCTTTTGCCGTCGCGAGCTTGTCCGCTGTCCCGGCAAGGGCAAAACCGGTCCGCTCCCCCACCTGGCCGCTTTGCTGAAGCACAGAGATTATATTGTTGTTGATGATCTCGATCGCCTCCTCAAGCGCAACTTCTTCGGGAGGAGTTATCTGTATCGTTATCACCCTTTGTCTTTCGTAGTGATTTATCTGCTCCGGGCCGTTTTCAAGACTGACCCTAGCCAGGGCTCCCACGGTAATCACCTTCCCGCTCGGTGAAGTGATCATTATGTTCTCTATATCCTGGGTTCTTTCGGAGAAATCCTGCTGCGCCCGCAAGACTATGTCGACCTCCTGTCCCTCGAGGTTGAACTCGCTTGCCTCGACGCCGTCTATCAGGGATCTCACGGTAAACCCGAGCTCACTGTTGGTGATCCCGACCCGGGAAGCCGACTCCCGTTCGGTAACGATCCTGAGCTCTGGGTTTCCGAGATCAAGGCTTGGAATCGGTCTTATCTGTGCCCCGGGAATGCTCTCCATGGACATGAAAAACACGCTCCTCGCGGTCCTCAGTATCTCATCGAGATCATCTCCCGTGACATTAATGTCTATCGATCTCCCTTCGCCTATGTTGGCGTTAAAGATGCTGGGCTGGATTATCACGCCGAACGTTCCCGGAATCTTGGATACGGTCTGCTGAAGGACTGGGAAAAGTTCCCTGATTTCCTTTCTGTTTTCGGCGATCGCGCCCATGAAAATCTGTTTCCCCCTAGCGACGTAGAAGAAATTCTTTATGCGCGGGAGATCTTTTCCGGTCGCGGTTTTTCCGTTCATGTAGGGTTCGAGATCAGCCTCGATCTGCTTTCCGATGGCCGTATATTCCTCGACATTGTATCCGGGAGGGGGGATAAGTATCCCGAAAAGCAGGTTCCTGTTTCCCGTGGGCAGGTACTCGGTCTTAGGGAAAACGGCGATTATAAGCACTATGGACAAGAGGGTGAAGGAACCTACAAGAACCACCCTCTTCTTAACGCTTGTCATTATCTGCTCGGTAAAGCGGTTTATAAAGCCGGAGACCCTTCCCGCGAAACCAAGCAGCCGCGACATGATACCAAGGCGCTCAAGAGATTCCGCGCCCCCCGCGGAGAGGTATTTTGAAGACGCAGACGGTATGACGGTTATGGAAACAAGAAGACTCAGTATGACCGAAACACTGATCGCTATGGCTATGTCGCGAAACAGCTGTCCCGTCTGCTCCTCAATGAACATGATCGGAATGAACACGGCGGCCGTGGTGAGGGTGCTTGCAAGCACCGCCCCCCAGACCTCGGTCGTGCCCTCATAAGCCGCGGTGAGCCTCGATTTTCCCATCTGCATGTGGCGGTATATGTTTTCAAGGACCACGATTGAATTGTCTATAACCATGCCGACGGCGAAACTCATTCCCGCGAGACTGACCACGTTTATAGTGCGCCCGAGCGCCTCGAAAACTATGAAAGTCCCTATTACGCTTGACGGTATGGCGATTGCCACAATCATCGTGCTGCTCGCGCTTCTGAGGAAAAGAAGAAGAACCGTTATGGCAAGCACACCGCCTATAATAAGATTGCCCCTCACGAGCTTTATAGCGTTTTTTATGTACCCGGTCTCTTCGTAGACATTGCGGAGGCGGAGGCCGTTGTCCTTTAGAACCCCCGAATTCAGTTCCTCGACGGCCGCAAAGAGAGCCTCCTTGACCTCTATTGAGTTCGCTCCGCTTTCGCGAAGCACGTTAATGGCGATGGAGGGCTCTCCGTTCTGCCTTACGGTGTAGCCCGGGTCCTCGTATCCGAGGCGGACAGTGGCAACGTCCCTGAGGTAAACGGGAAGGCCGCTTTGCGCCGTAGCCACTACGATGTTTCCTATATCCCGCATAGTTCTGTACTCTCCGACGGTTCGAACGAGATACTGCCTTTTACCCTCGTTAAAGGAGCCGGCGCTGAAATTCTCATTCTCCCTGTCAATGGAAGCGGCAAGTTCTGCTATCGTGATATTTCTCTTGGCAAGCGCGGCGGGATCGAAAAGAACCTCTATGCGCCGCTCCCTTCCGCCGAACACGTTTGAAGCCCCGACTCCGGGAACCCTCTCAAGCCTGGTGCGGATCATCTCATCCGCAAAATCGTAGTAGAGATTTATGTCAGTGGGATTGTCTGAAAGGGGCTTAAGGATAAACCACGCCATGGCGTTTGCCCTGGGGTCGACGGTGGTTATTACGGGACGCTCGACCTCGTCGGGATATTCCCTTACCTGGTCAAGCCTGTTCGATACCTTGACCACCTTAGAGTCAATGTCGGAGCCGGTTTCAAACTCGAGTATTACCTCGGAGGAGTTCTCCGAGCTCTCGCTGTCAAGCCTTCTGAGGCCCGTTATTCCCCTGAGTTCGTCTTCCTGCTCGTTTACCACCTCGCTTTCCATCTCAAAGGGGCTTGCCCCCCTCCAGAAAGTGCTCACGGTAACTCTGAGCGTCTCGACGTCCGGGGTAAGCTGAACGGGAATCCTGAAAAGCGAGATAACCCCGAAAATAACGAGGAATATAACGCCGACGGCTACGGTTACGGGGTTTTTTATAGAGGTCTCGACAAGATTCATTGCTCTTTGGTGTCAGTGATCCTGACTTTCTGCATGGGCCTGAGTCTCTCGTTTCCTCTTACGACCACGCTCTCGCCTACGCTTATTCCCCCTTCAACGTGAGTAAAGCTCTCATACCAGCCCTTCTCTTCCACCTGCACCGGGTGCGCGAGGCCCTCCCTCACGGCAAAAACCACAGAGCCCTGGGGAGACCTGACTATGGAATCTTTCGGTACGAGTTTTATTTTCTCGGTTTCGCCGATCCTTGCCATGATTACGGCGGAAGCCGAGGATTTTATCGTATGATCAGGGTTCTCAAGCATCACCCTTACCGGGAAGGATACGGCCCTCGGGTCCGCGTCCGGGATGACTGAAGAGATTTTCGCGGGAACGGTCAGCCGATTGTGGGAGGGCAGTATGACCTCGACTTCCATGCCCTCTCTTATGTCGTCTATGTACCTCTCGGGAATCCCCGCCATTACCTCTATAGTGTCTATGTCCACGAAGGAAACCACCTGATCCCCGATACCGAGCCACTGTCCCGCTTCGGCGTGGTGCTTAGTAACGTAACCGTTAAAAGGAGCGGCGATTCTCGACGCCGCAAGATCGTATTCGGCGATTTCTACGCGGCTTTCAAGACTGAGCAGCCCGGCCCGGTCAGATTCCCTCTGGGTCTCTGCCCTGTCAAAATCTCCGTCAGAGATAATGCCCTTGTCGTAAAGCTCTTTCATCCTCGCGAAATCTTTTTCCGAAAGCTCAGCCCTAGCAAGAGCTTCCTTTCTCTCGTTTTTAAGTTGCTCAAGGGCAAGGCGGATCTTGTCGTTTTTTATCTCGGCGAGGGCCTCACCCTTTTTTACGTACTTACCCTCCTCGGCGTTTATTTTCCCGACAACTCCTTCAACCTCGCTTGATATGACGGATTTTCTCGCGGGAAACGTCGCGCCGACAAGCCTGAGGGGCTTCCTTACCTCCCTCTCAACGACCGGGGACACCACCACCGGCGCATCGGGGGGCTGGGAAAGGGAGAGTCCGGGGAAGAGGAAGAAAGATAAAAAGAGCAGAAAGACTTTTGTTCGCATAATCACGGTGTTTCTCTCACTTGTCATCCTGTTCAGAATAACCGCAAAAACCCCCGCGCACATCGTATCTAAAAGCGCGGGACGGTGCCGACATGTTTTAAAATCCCCCAAATTATACATGACTAAGCAGCCGGCTCCTGCAGATGAAGAACATCTGCGGTCTTCTTCTTGTATTATTATAAATCGGTATTAGCATATAGGAATACAACCCCCAAGGAGATTAAAATGGCATCCGAAAACATAGTTGAGGTAGTAGATTCCGCGTTCGATAAGGAAGTAATGGAAAGCGAAGTCCCCGTTCTGGTCGACTTCTGGGCCCCCTGGTGCGGTCCCTGCAGGGCTCTTTCGCCCGTCATCGAGGAGATCTCCAATGACTACGAAGGCAGCGTGAAGGTAGGAAAGGTGAATGTGGATGAAAACCCCGAGACGACCATGAAATTCCGCATCAGAAGCATTCCCACGCTGATAGTCTTTAAAAACGGCGAGGTCGCCGAGCAGATAGTCGGCGCCGTCCCGAAAAGTGAAATAGAAAAGGTACTGAACAAGACCCTGGACTGATACGTTCCGGGTGCGGACACGAAGAAATGGGCAAATACATCATGCTTAGCAACCTTACCGATGAGGGCAGAAGGACCATAAAAATGAGGCCCGAGAGGATAAAAGAGGTTAACAGGGAGCTTGAGGAGATGGGCGCCAAGGTAGAAGCCCAGTACGCGGCGCTCGGCCCTTACGACTTCGTGAACATAGTGGAAGCGCCGGATAACGAAACAATCACGAAAATCGTAATAGAACTCGGCTCAAGGGGTACTATCCACATAGAAACCCTGGCCGCAATCCCCATAGGCGAATTCGAGGAAAAACTGATAACCGAATAGCCCCTCCCTTCCCCGGAGCATTAAACAACAGGAAACTTCCTTACCGATATATAAATCATCGAAAAAGACCCAACCGGTTAACTCCGTTTTAGCATATAATTGCAGAGCACATCAGTGAATCGGAGATTCGGCGATGGCAACACATATTTCAATTGGAGGTATCTGGTCGTGAAAAGATTAAGTGTTTTGGGTTCTGTCCTGCTTTTGGTTTTTATGGGAATACTCTTTTCAGGGTGCTTTGACAACGAAGAGGATCAGGCAAAAGTGGATTGTGCGGAAACTTTCTGTATAGGAACGCTTCTGGCTGAAGGCGAAAGTTTCAACGCGCCTCTTATAAAGGCTGTGGACCTTGCTAAAGGCGATATTAACAAGGCAGGGGGAAATACAGAGATCATAAGCGGAAATTCTTTTCAGGCGGGACTGCTCGACCCATCCGAAGTGATTGGAGAGGCGACGCGGCTTCTTGAAATGGGTGTCCGCGGCATAGTAGGACCTTCATACTCCTCAGACTCCGTAAGTGTTTTTCCTTTTCTGGTCGAAAATAAGATGATCGCCATTTCGCCCTCGGCCACTTCCCCTACACTTACCGATATGAACGAAAAACTCGTGGACGGTGGCAACCAGAATTTTTTCTTCAGAGTAGCCCCCTCTGACCTCTTTCAGGCGCCGATACTGGCGAAGCAGTCCCAGGGCAAGACGGTTATAGTGAATCGTGTTGACCCATGGGGAACAGCCCTTGCGGCACTCGTCGAAGAAGAAATAATGTCTGACGGAAGAGAGGTCGAGGTCGTCAGCTATGACCCCGCCGATTTTTCGGATGACGCCATGGTTTCGGAGTCGGCCGCCGCTGTGGTCTCAAGTGTTGAGGCAGCAATCCCGGACGCAGAATCTATAGTGCTGCTTGTTTTTAGTGAGGGAGGAGAGATAATCAAAGGCCTGCTTAATTCTCCGGTGATTCCCGAGGAAATCGGATATTACGTCGGGGACGGCCTCGTGTTTACAAGCGGCCTTTTCCCGCATGTGGAAGAGGAAAACGGCGATATTGACGGATTCAAGCAGGTAATTTCGACTCCACCTCCGGGCAAAAGGCTTGAAGAATTCAAAGAGCGGTTCGATTTTAGTGACTTTACCGCGCACATCTACGATGCGGTGGTCATACTCCGCCTTGCGGCCTTAAGCGCCGGAAGCAACGACCCCTCTGTTTATGTTTCCAAAATCCAAGAGATCACGAGAGGTGGAGCAGAGTGCCACAGTTACGCTACCTGCGCCGCGGCGCTTACCGATGAAACCACGATTAACGACGACATTGACTATGAAGGACTTTCGGGCCCGATCGACCTTAATGAAAATGGAGACATAACGGACGGGCTCTACGCGGTTGATACATACGACGCTCAAGGTGTAGCGCAAAGAATATATCTTGATTTTCAAGGCGAAGTAGCAGAGTAGTAGGAGTGAATACAAATTAACTCCCTCGCAACAAGCCCGTATTGTTCGTCGCGGGCTTGGGGAGACAAACCCAAGAGGTCGGTTGAAAACGACGGTTTCCAGAGGTTTAAGGCCTATCGGCAGTATTCGCCGACCTCCCCTTCCACGTACTTCCAGAAGAGCGCTCTTCGGTACCAGGAACTTTATTTTTAACTGAAGAGCGTATAACCTTAACCAACCCGCGGGGATAACCTTTCACCCGGGAAAACGTACTATGAAAGCGTCCCGTCTTCACGGATTCAAAGACATATTTCACCCCGAAACGGAAAAACTGCGACTCGTAGAGAGTAAAACCAAAGGGGTGTTCGAGCGCTTCGGTTTCTCCGAGATAATCATTCCGATCTTGGAACTATCCGGGGTCTACTCAACGGGACTCGGCGATACCACCGACATCGTACAAAAAGAGATGTACACGTTTGAGACTAAAGGTGGAGAGTGGGTTTCGATGAGACCTGAAGGGACGGCAGGAGTGGTAAGGGCCTTTATAGAGCATTCCCTTCACAGAAAATCACCCGTGACGAAGCTTTACTACTCAGGAGAGATGTTCAGGCATGAAAAGCCCCAGGAAGGAAGGCAGAGAAGCTTTAACCAGATAGGAGCAGAGCTTTTCGGTTCCCGTGACCCACTTGCGGATTCAGAGATAATCGCGATGCTCTGGCTTGCAATCACGGAACTTGGGCTCTCGGATCACGTGGAGCTTGAACTTAACTCGATAGGGCAGCCAACTGAGCGCGAGCGATACAAAAAAGCCCTTACGGACTTTCTTTCCCCGAATAAGGACTCCCTTTGCGAGAACTGCCAGAACAGGCTCGGCACAAACCCCCTCCGCATACTTGACTGCAAGACCAGGACATGCCGGGAGATAACGTCCGAGATCCCCTTCTCGATCCAGGATTATCTCTCTGATCAGAGCGGCGAGCATCTCGACGCGCTTACCTCCTCTCTTGGCGAAAAATCCATACCCTACAGACTTAACCCAAGGATAGTCAGGGGACTTGACTACTACACCGATACGGTTTTCGAGATAACGACTGACAAACTCGGTTCCCAGAACGCCGTGGCCGCAGGGGGAAGATACGACCTTCTGGTGGAGCGGATGGGGGGACCGGAAACACCTGCCGTGGGCTTCGCGATGGGGGTTGAGAGGATACTGCTTCTGCTTGAAAAAACTAAGACCCGGAGGAACGCTCCGGGGAAAAAACAGCTCGTATGCATTATCCATATCGGGGATGAAGCCAGAGGAAAGGCAGCAAAAATAGCCGACGACCTAAGAAAAAAGGGCATGCGGGTCGAGACCGAATACGAAAACAAGAGCCTGAAAAGCCAGATGAGAAAAGCGAACAGAACCGGGGCGACGTATTCCGTCATTATAGGAGAAGACGAACTTCGCAGGAAAATCTTTTCGCTTCACAACATGAAAACGGGAGAGGAAAAAACGTTTCCACTCAAAACACTCGCCGACCTTCGGGGACACGGCGATTTTCGGAAACTTCTCTGATTCGCCCGCCGCGGCGAAATCCCGTTTCCACTAAACAATCCTATGCTTAGAAACAGATTTTTTTACGGATGGGTCATAGTCGTTGCAGGGCACCTGCTCATAATGCTTGACGGGATGGTTCTCTACTCGTTCGGGATATTTCTCCCCTACCTGAACGAAGCTTTCGGTCTCTCCAGTACCGTCGGATCGTCGTTTTTTTCGCTGAGATGCGTGTGCATGGCTTTTTCGTTTGTATTCGCGGGGAGGCTCATAGACACCCACGACGCAAGGTATCTGACCTTTTTCGGAGGGCTCATAGGGGCATTGGGCTTTTTACTCTCCGCTTATGCAGAAACCACCTGGGAGCTTTACATTACCTACAGCGTGATGGTGGGAATAGGAGACGGATTTCTCTACATACTGCCCGTCACCGTCATCAGCAGGTGGTTCGTTAAGAAAAGGGCGCTTGCCATAGGGATCGCCACGGCCGGGGTTCCGGTAAGCGGACTTGTGGTAAACCCGCTTACCACGTGGCTCATAGAATCTTTCGGTTACGAGCGCGCCCTTGTTTACATCTCGGTGATTTTCACCGCGATACTTTGTTCCGCGCTTCTGGTGAAAAACCGCCCCGAGGAGATGGGGCTCAAGGCCTACGGAGAGAACTCGGAGGATGCAGCAAAAGATACGGGAGCTTCTGACTGGAGTGCGAAGGAAGCGTTTTCACACTCAAGCTTCTGGCTTATGTACGTTGCCTTTTTCCTCGGGTTTAACACTTTTCTCATTATTATCGTACACCTATTTAACTTCTCCGTAGAAGCGGGACTATCCCCTCTTGTTGCGGCCGGCGCGCCTGCTTTCATAGGGGTTGGAAGCATCTTCGGGCGGATTTTCTTCTCGGGAGTTATGACCAATTACCTAAGCAACGTGCGTATACTGTTTGTCTGTTATTTCTTTCAGGCGGTATCAATAATCCTCATCCTGTCGGTCGTGAACGTGTGGTCTCTTTACCTGTTCGGCTTCCTGTTCGGCCTCTTCTACAGCGGATGGGTCCCGATGTTCCCAACGATACTTGGGAGATTCTACGGCCTTACGTCCCTTGGAAGCATATTCGGTATTTTCGGCACCGGATTCTCCCTCGCCGCTATCAGCGGTCCTCTTATTTCCGGACTTCTCCTCGACATGACCCAGAGCTACCAGAACGCCCTAATCGTGGCAACGGCGGCGTCCTTCTTAACGGCCTTCATAACGCTCCTCATAAAGAAGCCGACGAAAAAAAAGAGCGAAGCCAGTACTTAATCCGCCGGTTTTGGTTATATTAGACACCGGGAGAAAGAAACCATGTTCGGACTTGGCACGGCTGAATTACTAATAATACTTTTTATCGCCCTTGTGGTTTTAGGGCCTAAGGAACTCCCCAAAGTCGCGAGAACCCTCGGCAGGGGGATAAGAGAGCTCCAAAGAGCCAAGGATGACATAAAAAAGAACATAGAATTTGAAGACGATATAGACGAGAAAACCGAGTTTCAGGCGCCCGAAAAGAACAAAAACGCCTGACTTGTCAAAAACACTTTCTCTGACTAGTATTTACGCTAATTGTTTTTCCCTTGAGCCCTCTCTATGCCCAAGATAACCATCGACGGAATCGAACTTGATGTGGACGACGGATTGAATGTCATCCAGGCCGCCGCGGTGGCCGGGATAGAGATCCCTCACTTCTGCTATCACCCTTCGCTAAGCGTAGTCGCCCAGTGCAGGCAGTGTCTCGTGGAAGTGGAAGGCGTTCCCAAGGTTCTTCCCGCGTGTAACACAGCCGTAAGAGACGGTCTCGTGGTAAAAACAGACACCGAAAAAGCTTTTGAAGCCAGAAAAGCAGCCGTTGAGTTCACCCTGATAAACCACCCGCTTGACTGTCCCATATGCGACAAGGGGGGAGAATGTCCGCTTCAGATGACCGCTTTTGCTCACGGTCCCGGCTACAGCAGGGTCGGCGGCCCAGAGAACAAGAAGGTAAGGCAGAAAAGCTACCTAAGCGACCGCATAATGTACGACGCCAACAGGTGCATCATGTGCACCAGATGCGTGCGTTTTACGGATGAGGTGACGAAAACCCATGAGCTTGGAACCACCGGAAGAGGCTTTCGGAAAAAAATCTCGGTTTTCCCCGGGAAAACGCTTGATAACGAACTTGCGGGAAACGTGATTGATATCTGCCCGGTCGGAGCCCTGCTCCCCAAGAACACGCTTCACGAAGAGAGGGTCTGGTACATGGAATTTACAGACTCGGTGTGTTCTCTCTGCAGCAACGGGTGCAACATTACGGTGGGCGTTGACCCGAGGAAAGGAGAAGTCTCCCGTATCCGCCCGAGAATAAACCAGGAAGTAAACGGACACTGGATATGCGACAGGGGAAGATTCGATTACAAGGAAATCCAGGAGTCAACCAGGCTTAAAGATCCAATCATAAGAAGCGATAAAGACTACGAGATAGCCTCCTGGGAGGACGCAATTAGCAGCGTTGGCGCCAGGCTCTCGGGAATAAAGTCAGGCGGCGCGGGTCCCTGCGCTATTGTGGGGTCAGCCAGGCTTACAAACGAGGAGATGTTCCTTTCGGTGAAGCTTTCATCTGTTCTTGGAGACTGCCCGGCAATCTGTGCCGCGGGCACCGAGAAGATAGAGAAAAAATTCGACCTCGTAAGCAACGATCCGTATCCAAACAGTGCGGGAGCGAGAAAACTCATGACGCAGGTAAACGGAGAGGATGTGAAAACGACGATCGACTCACTGCTTGCCGGCGGAATCGATACTCTGGTCGTCATCGAAGCGGATCTGTTTGAACTGGTTTCCTCCAGTGAAAAATACGCTCTTTCGCGCGCACTTGAGAAAATCGGATTTCTCGCCGTTATCAACTACGAACTCACCGAGACCGCGAGATACGCCCACGTGATACTCCCCGCGGCAAGCCCCTATGAAAAAAACGGAACTTTCACAAATGACACCGGGCGGGTTCAGAGAATAAAAAAGGCCATCTCTCCTCCCGGGAATGCTAAGTCCGGATGCGAGATACTGTGCATGATCGGGGAGCGGGTCGACAAGCCCCTGTTCAGCTACGGCTCCGCATCGGAAGTGATGGACGACATATGTCTCAAGATCCCCGGATACGGGGGGATCAGCTACGACAGAATAGGTACCGTCGGAAAAGTTCTTGAGCACAGCGCGGGCAGATGACTCCACTTCTAATATCAATAGCGGTCGCAAAGATAGCATTTGTTTTTTTCGTCGTTTTGACGGTGGTCGCCTATCTCACTTTCGCGGAAAGAAGGTTAAGCGCTTTCATACAGGACCGCTACGGACCGAACAGGGTCGGGCCCTCGGGGCTCCTGCAGCCCCTTGCCGACGGCATAAAATTCATTTTTAAAGAAGACATAATTCCCCCGAAAGCAAACAAGACCATGTATATAATGGCCCCGGCGTTCGCGCTAGTCACGGCCCTAGCGGCACTCGCCGTGATTCCCATAGGAAAGGGTTTTTACACGGATCTTTTCGGGTTTCTCCAGGACCCCGTGTTCATAAAGCTCCAGATAGCCGACATAAACGTCGGCCTTCTCTACGTGCTCGGAATAAGTTCGCTAAGCGTATACGGAGTGGTGCTCGGCGGGTGGGGTTCTAACAGCAAATACTCCCTTCTAGGAGGTCTTCGGGCGGCGGCACAGATGATAAGCTACGAGCTCGCACTTGGGCTGTCCATACTGGGGGTAATAGCCATAACGGGTTCGCTTCGCTTAGGGGACATAATCGAAGCGCAGGAGAAGGTGTGGTTTATGATCCCGTCGTTTATAGGCTTTGTAGTTTTCGTCGTCTCGGCGTTTGCCGAAACCAACCGGCTTCCATTTGATATGCCGGAAGCCGAACCCGAGATAGTCGCCGGCTACCACACCGAATACAGCAGCATGAAATTTGCAATGTTCTTCATGGCTGAATATACTCATATGATAGTTGCCTCGTGCATGATAACTTGTTTGTTTTTGGGTGGTTGGTATCCCTTACCGTTTGGAGGCTGGTTCGGCATCGATATCAATACGCATTGGTATCTGCCGCCTGCCATCTTTATCGGCAAAGTCCTTTTCTTACTCTTCCTGTTTATCTGGGTAAGATGGACTTTGCCACGGTTCAGGTACGATCAGGTAATGAGTCTCGGCTGGAAGAAACTTTTCCCCCTAGCAATAGTTAATCTGCTCCTCGTAAGCCTTCTTATCGTTTCTGGAATCCTTTAGCATATAATTGCATTCATGAGTGGTTCACACGCCCTGCCCGCAGAAGAAATCAGAAAGGGTTTTAGTTTGAGAGCAGATATAGTTTTAAAGCTCGTTTCACCAGACTATAAAACGATTTCCGGGAACCTACGAAGATACAATCAGCAGACGGTCGTTGCGCTTTTGTAACGGACGTGCATTGTGTCCGAACATCCGCTCAAAGTTTGCAACCTGTTCTGCACTCACCTCAATTGCGTCCGGAAAAATGAACCAGTGTACTCCCTCACTGCAGGGAGGAGTGGTGAGTGAGCCCTTGTAATGGAAGTAGCCGGTGGTCGCCGTCGGCAGTATCGCAGATGCATCCACTGTCGTGCCCGCAACACCAACTTCTATTCCTGCCTCGGTTGGTACGTTGTCAAATACTGCAGCCAAAGCATGGTTTTGTGTGCCTATTTCCATCATAACACCAACCACCACGAGTACGCCCGCTGGATTTTTGTGTACGAAATGTGCCTCCATCGCCGTGTGCAAACCATCAAAAGCGTGTTCGCTCGGAACGTGAAAATGAAACTGCAACAGTTCGTAAATTTCACCTGCTGCAGTCAGTGTGCTGCCGGGTGCGTAATTTACCTGGAGGGTATGTCCGCTGTTTAAAATCTTCAGAGAAGAGGGCTTGTAATCAAATTTCAGTGCTGGTCCCTTGACGGGAAAGGCACCGGTGATGTCAATCGGTGACTGCATGCGTCCGATAGCGCAGGTCGCATAATCCGGCGAGAGCAATCCCCAGTTATCAGGACCTTCGGCCCCGGTATAGCCCCAGCAAGTCAAGCCAGTCCTCCATAAGGTATTCCCGTGTGGGTTTTCGTGAGCGCAGATATCACTAGCTGTGGTTCTTGGGAAATTTTATAAAGCCATCGCATCGCGGCGAGCGGAATAACTAAAGTTATCAGACATCCAAATTGCTCACCCTGAGAGCATTTAATTCAATAAACTCTTTTCTTGGTTCAACCTGATCACCCATGAGTTTTGAAAATATCTCATCGGCTTCAACAGCATCGTCAACCTGGACCTGTTTCAATACTCTGTTCTCGGGATTCATGGTCGTTGACCACAGTTGCTCAGGGTTCATCTCTCCGAGACCTTTATACCTTTGTATGAACTGACCTTTTTTCCCTCTATCGAGAATGAACTCGACAAATTTCTCAAGGCTTCCAACTTCTTTTTCTTCGCCATCATCGACGATATGGCAGGCAGAATCCCAAAGCGGGCTAAGCGACTCCGCAAGCTTCCTGAGCTCCCTGAAATCAGGAGAAGCGAGGAAGTTAAAATCAATAAAGGAGGAACTTACCCTTCCGTTTTCTCTAAAGTCGTATTCAATGCTGTTTGAATTGTGCTCGGTATCCTCTCCAAGCTTCCAGTCAAGATCGACTATGTCGGGGTAATTTTCCCCCAGCCATTGCTTTATTGCGACAAGGTGAGTATCCAAGGAGACTTCATTCCCAAGCTTTAGGTTGGTCTTGCCGAAATCGGTTCTTCTGGCGAAACCGTCAACTATCCCCCTGTTTCTCCCCCACCTGCTCATGCGGTCAAGAAGTTTTCCATACCTGATGGCTTTCTGGACGATATCAAAAAGCTTTGTTCCCCTGATCTGCCTTGCGTGGCCGTTTGAGTCCCCGGAGGCGATTTCAAGTCCTTCGACTCCAAGCTTGACGAGAAGCTCCTCGTATTCCTGATCGTCCTTGAGATAAGTTTCCTTTCTTCCCTTTCTCACGAGATAAAGAGGAGGCTGAGCAACATACAGATACCCTTTATCTATTACTTCCTTAAAATGGCGGAAAAACAGAGTGAGAAGAAGGGTTCTTATGTGCGATCCGTCAACGTCCGCGTCGGTCATCAGTATTATCTTGTGATAACGTATCTTCGATATGTCGAAGTCGCCCTCGTCGGTCCCTATTCCTGTGCCCAAAACGGTGATCGTGGTGCGAATCTCCTCGTTGGCAAGCATCTTGTCAAACCTGGCTTTCTCTACGTTCAGGATTTTTCCCTTAAGAGGTAAAATGGCCTGATTGAGCCTATCTCTTGCCTGTTTCGCGGACCCGCCCGCCGATTCCCCCTCGACTATGTAGAGTTCGCTTTTCTCGGGGTCGCGCTCCTGACAGTCAGCCAGTTTCCCAGGAAGCGTTCCGGACTCAAGAGCGCTCTTTCTCCTGGTAAGCTCCTTTGCTTTTCTCGCGGCGTTTCTCGCTCTTGCGGCCTCTATGGTTTTTTCCACGATTCGCCTGGCCACGGCAGGGTTTTCTTCAAAGAACACCCGCAGCTTCTCGTTCAGCAAAGACTCGACGATACCCCTTACGGAAGTGTTTCCGAGCTTCGTTTTGGTCTGGCCTTCAAACTTCGGGTCCGGAATCTTTACGCTCACAACCGCCACCAGGCCTTCTCTTACGTCTTCTCCGGCGATGGCCATCTTGAGGTTCTTCAGAAAATTCTTCTCCTCGGCATACTTGTTTATCGTTCTTGTAAGAGAGGTCCGAAAGCCAGAGAGGTGGGTTCCGCCCTCTATGTTGTTTATGTTGTTCGCGTAGCAGAATATGGTTTCCCGGTAAGTGTCGTTATACTGCAGAGCGACTTCAACCGCGGTTGAGTCTCTCTCTCCCGAAACGTAGATCACCTCCGGGTGAAGCGCCTTTCTGTTCTGGTTAAGCTCTTCGACAAAAGCAACTATTCCGCCTTCGTAGAAAAACTCCTGGGATCTTTCAGTCCTTTCGTCGTTCAGGGTAATCCGAAGGCCCTTGTTAAGGAAAGCAAGCTCCCTTATCCTGTGAGCGAGTATGTCGTAATTGAACTCGCTGACCTCGAATATACTGGAATCGGGCCTGAAATGAATCTTGGTTCCGCTTTTTTTCGTTTTCCCGGTGTTTTTAAGGTCTTTTAACGCCTCTCCCTTTTCATATTCCTGGTACCAGACATCCCCTTCCCTCTTGATCTCTATAGAGAGGCTCTCTGAGAGCGCGTTTACCACCGTGACACCCACGCCGTGGAGCCCTCCTGAAACCTGATAGACCTTGCTGTCGAACTTCCCCCCGGCGTGGAGCATGGTCATCACGACCTCAACGGCCGGTTTTCCCGTCTCTTCGTGGATATCAACCGGAATTCCCCTTCCGTCGTCCTCAACCGTAATGCTCTCATCCACGTGTACGGTAACGGAGATATTGCTGCAGAAACCCGCCAGCGATTCGTCCACGCTGTTATCGAGAACCTCAAAAACGAGGTGATGGAATCCCCGGGAATTGGTATCCCCTATGTACATGTCAGGGCGTTTTCTTACAGCTTCAAGGCCCGGAAGAACCTTTATCTGCTCGGCGGTGTAATCTTCCCCAGAGCCGTTATCTTGCCGCAACTCACCCATGATTTCGGATTCTTGAGACTCGCTCAAAACAAGTACCTCCCGGTTAGAGATAATGTGCTTATTATGATACCTGAAAAAAAGAAAAAAGTCCGTAATATCCGGCAGTTTACGTAAAAATCAGAATTTCTCTCCTGGATAATCAATCCGATGGACTTCTCGCATAAGATCCGAAGCAAAACCGGACAGCTGGCACATGATTAACACTCGAGTAGGTATACAACATACAGATTATTTGTTAACATGCTAGCATTTTTTCGATTGGGGGGACATATATGAGCCGGAGACAGGAAAGCTGAGGAGGACATGCAATGAACGACTCAACAACAGGCAGTAATGGTGGGGTGGATGATGGCCTCCGTATGGAACCGGAACAGATGCTGGAACTTGCACGCCGAGCGGCGGAACTCGTGGTGCAGCGCATCGAGAACTTGCCCGGAGAAGGTGCCTGGGAGGGAGAGTTTCGACTAGAACTTGAAGACCAACTGCTGAAGGACCCTCCCGAGGACGGCCGTTCGGCCTCGCAAGTGATTGAGCAGGCAGCACACAAGATCCTCCCGATCGCACTGAGCTTGGACCACCCGCGTTGCTTTGGATTCATCCCTTCGCAGCCCACATGGCCCGGAGTGCTGGCCGACTTCATGGTTGCCGGATTTAATATCAACCAGAGCTCCTGGCTGATTTCGAGCGGTCCGAGCCAACTCGAGCTCGTCGTGATCGACTGGTTTCGGCGCTGGCTTGGCTATCCGGAGAGTGCAGGTGGACTGCTGACGAGCGGGGGCTCGGCGGCGAACCTTGACGCCCTCGTCGCTGCGAGGGAGGCCGCGAACAACCCGGAACGTACCAGCGTGTACATGAGTGACCAGAGCCACAGTGCGCTTGTCCGGGCAGCCAGAATTATAGGTGTTCGTCCAGAATGCATTCGAATGATTCCGACCGATGAACATTTCCGTATGGACATGGATGCGCTTGTCGAGACCGTGGCCGAGGACCGAGCCGCCGGACTCAGCCCCATAGCAGTGTGTGCGAACGCTGGAACGAGCAGCACAGGAGCTATCGACCCGCTGGAAGCGATGGCGGACTGCTGCGAGGCACAAAATATATGGCTTCACGTCGACGCCGCGCATGGAGGATTCGCGATCGTGGCCGAGGAAGGCAAGAGGCTCTTGCGCGGAATCGAGCGTGCAGATTCAATCGGGATGGACGCACACAAGTGGTTCTTCCAGCCCTATGAGGTGGGCGGCCTGATGGTGAAGGATGTACGCACACTCGAGCGGACGTTCGCCACCAAGCACGATATTCTCCAAGACACGATTTGGGGCGCTGGCCACCCGAATCTTTCAGACAGGGGCCTGCAACTTAGCCGCTCCGTTCGGGCGTTGAAGATCTGGATGTCGGTTCAGACTTTCGGAATGGCCGCGTTCCGGCGAGCCGTATCAAATGGGATGGAGCTTGCGCACCGGATTGAGAAGTACATCGAGGAAAGTCCCGTCCTGGAGATGTTGACTCCTGCAGTATTGGGGATCGCATGCTTCCGCGTCAACCCCGCAAACATTGACCTTGGCGAGGACGTGTTGGAAGAAATCAACAGGACCATACTCGTCCGTATCTTCTGGGAAGACCGCGCGTTTATATCATCGACACTTCTTCACGGGACATTTGCGCTCAGGATGTGCGTCATCAACTACTCGACGACCTGGAAGGACGTACGCGAGACATTGGAAACCATCTCGAAATTCGGGGCGGAGAGTCTGCCCCAAACTGACTGACGCCCGGGTCGGATCTCTTCGCTCAGTACTTTAAAATCAGTACAAAAGGCCAACTGCCGATCTACGCCTGGGAAATTTTCGGATGCGTGATGCCGATCTGTTTCTGGTATTTTCCTTTCTTGTCCGCGTAGGAGACCTCGCACCCTTCGTCACCTTCGAAAAAGAGCACCTGGGCGATTCCCTCGTTCGAATATATCTTTGCGGGAATGGGGGTCGTATTCGAGATCTCAAGCGTCACATACCCCTCCCACTCGGGCTCAAAAGGAGTGACATTAACGATTATCCCGCACCTTGCATAAGTGGATTTCCCGACGCAGACGGTAACGGTGCTCCTGGGTATCCTGAAATACTCAACAGTTTTGGCGAGCGCGAAGGAGTTTGGAGGAATTATGCAGTAATCGTCCTCTATCTCCACAAAGGACTTGGTATCAAAATTCTTCGGGTCCACAACAGCGCTGTGCAGGTTTGTGAACACCTTGAACTCATTGCTTACCCTGATGTCGTAGCCGTAAGAGGAAAGGCCGTACGATATAACGCCCTTGCTTACCTGCCCTTCGACGAAAGGGTCTATCATCTTGTGCTCAAGTGCCATTTTCCTTATCCAGTGATCAGGTTTGATTCCCATGGGTGTTCTCCTTTCTAGTCTCTCGAATCTTGTTTAATATCCGATTCGTATTACCCTCATATAAAAGATATTTTTTAAACCCAGAATACTGTTTAATCTGATGGTTCCTATACGGTAAAACAAAGTGAACCATAAAAAACGGTCCTATCCGACAGCAGTCCCTCGAAAAACTATACGAACTGCCTTAAAAACCTTACGTCGTTCTCAAAGAAAAGCCTTATGTCGTTTATCCCGTACTTAAGCATGGCGATTCTCTCAACCCCCATACCGAAAGCAAAACCCGAATAGATGTCAGTGTTGTAGTTAACGCTCGAGAAAACCGCGGGATCGACCATTCCGCATCCCATTATCTCAAGCCAGCCGGTCCCCTTGCATACCCTGCATCCGTTTCCGGAACATATCTGACACTCTATGTCCACCTCGGCGCTGGGCTCGGTGAAGGGGAAAAAACTCGGGCGGAACCTCACGTTTGTGTTCTCACCGAAAGTGAGTTTTACGAACTGGATAATGACGGACTTTAAGTTTCCGAAAGTTATGCCTTTATCGACCAGAAGACCCTCTATCTGGTGGAACATCGGGGTGTGGGAAACGTCGCTGTCGCACCGGTAGACCTTTCCAGGGGCTATTATCTTCACCGGAGGCTGCTGGGTCTGCATGATCCGTATCTGCACCGGGGAAGTATGGGTCCTAAGCACCATGTCGTCGGTTATGTAGAAAGTGTCCTGCATGTCTCTCGCGGGGTGGTTTTTCGGTATGTTAAGCGCCTCGAAATTATAGTAATCAAGCTCGACTTCGGGACCCTCGGCAACTTCGAATCCCATCCTCTCAAAATCATAAACTATGCGCTCCATCACCTGGGTTATGGGGTGCTTGGCGCCGACCGGCATTCCGCGGCCGGGCAAAGTGAAGTCGGTTGCCTCCTCAAGGAGCTTTTCGTCCATGATCTTGCGCTTTATCTCGTCGGATCTCTTCTCGATCAGTTCCTCGATTTCATTCTTGGTTCTGTTTATGAGAATGCCCGCCTCGCGGCGCTCGGAAGCGGGGAGGTCTTTCATGGATTTAAGAAGCTGCGTGAGAGATCCTTTTTTTCCGACGTAGCTTGCCTTTACCCTGAGGAGATCGGCTTCCGTCGAGACCTCCTCAAGGTCAGAATCTATCTGGTTTCTTATCTCTTGCAGTCTTCTTTCCATTATCTGCCCGGGTTGTGTGTTTTCAGAAGCAAAACTGGAAATATTTAACCGTTATGGGACCGATTATCAAAGCGGAGAGCCCTATTCTGCGGCGGAGCGTACGCCAAGGCGGTTTCTATCCTGCCGCCTTTCTTTTTCTCCAGTAAACCACGAAGGCGCTTGCCACAAAAACCGACGAGTAGGTCCCTATGACAACCCCCACCATAAGGGTAAACGCAAAATCGTGTATTACGGAGCCGCCGAGGAAAAACAGCGGGACAAGCACTATGAACACCGTTATCGCCGTGAGCAGCGTACGCGATAGCGTCTGGCTTATTCCATCGTTGACAAGCTCCCTGAAGCCCTTTTCGGGGAAATTCCCCATGTTCTCCCTTATCCTGTCGAATATGACGATGGTGTCGTTAACCGAGTAACCTATCACGGTCAGAAGCGCGGCTACGATCGCGAGGGTAAACTCCTTGTCCGCAAGCGATATTGCCCCCACGGTTATAAGGGTGTCGTGAATAAGCGCGATAACCGCTCCCACGGCAAAACCGAATTCAAACCTCAAGACCAGGTAACCGAGTATGCCGACGCACGCAATCAGTATGGAGAGAAGAGCCTTGGTTATGAGTTCCTTCCCCACCCTGGGACCTATGTAGTCTATCCTCTGGATTGAAGCTCCCTGAAAATTCTCTGATTCCGCGAAAAGGTCCTCAAGGCTTTTCTGAAAATCACCTATCTGATCAAAAGTCGCAAGTTCGGGAGCAAACTGTATGAGGTGCTCGTTATCGCCCGGAAGGCCGAAGCGCTGAACCGATTCGGAGGGAAAGCCGCTCTCGGCAAGCTCCCCTTTTAAAACGTCGGTCTCAAGGCTCTTGGCAAGCTTTATGTGTATCTCCGTTCCGCCCGTGAACTCGACCCCCCAGTTAGGGCCCTGGTGATAAAGCAAAGAAGCGATGGAAATGACCGCAAGCGCGATGGAAATGCGCATCGCGCCCCCCATCTTCTCCACGAAGTCGTAATTCAGTTTTCCTATAAGCCGCACTTTAACACCCTCAGATACTTACCTCTGTCAGTTTTTTGTCCCTGTAGAGCATGTTCGTAAAAACTCTCGCCACAATTAAATTGCTGAAAACGGTCGACACTATTCCGATTGAAAGAGTTGCCGCGAAGCCCTTTATGGGACCCGTGCCGAGCCAGAAAAGTATAAGCGCCGTAAGAAGCGTCGTTACGTTCGCGTCAAGTATGGTCCAGACGGATCTTGCGTATCCAGTCTCAATCGAGTGAACCGCGGTTTTCCCCGCGACGAGTTCCTCTTTTATCCTCTCGAATATGATGATGTTCCCGTCAACCGCCATGCCGAGCGTGAGGACAAGCCCCGCTATGCCCGGAAGCGTAAGCGTAACGCCGAAAGCGGAGAGAAAGCCCATTATGAAAAGTATGTTGAGCACTAGGGCGGCGTTCGCTACCACGCCCTGAATCCTGTAGAAAAAGACCATGAACACCAGAACAAGTATGCCGCCCACGATCATGGAGAATCTTCCCTTTTCTATCGAGTCCTGCCCCAGGGAAGGACCCACGGTTCTTTCCTGCTCCACCCTTACCGGAACGGGAAGAGAGCCGGACCTCAGGATAAGCGCGAGGTCTTTTGCCTCATCGGGGGTGAAAGTCCCGGTTATGGTGCCCTGGTAAGTTATCTTGTCCTGGATAGTGGGAGCGGATTTTATCACGCTGTCCAGAACTATTGCGAGGCGCTCGCCGATATTGTCTTCGGTGAGCTTCCCGAACCTGCTCGCGCCCTCTCCCTTGAACGTGAATCCGACCGCAGGATTTCCATAGTTATCAAACGTTATCCGCGCGTCGGAGATATACTCTCCGGTCACGCTCGCAAGCCTCTCGGTCAGAAAAAACTTTTCGTTCTCGTTCCCGGTGTCTCCCGCATGGATGGCAAGTCCTTTCTGCGCAACATCCTTTTCGTTTTCAGATTCGGCCGCCGCAAGGAGGTTCTCCCTCGACGCCCCGACGGCTTGTACGATCTTGAATTCCAAAACGGCCGTCTTTTTGATCAGGTTCACTATTCTCTGTCTGTCTTTTTTGGAAGCTCCCGGCACCTGCACAAGGATCCTGTCGTCGCCTGATTTCTGTATGCTCGGCTCCACGAGACCGAAATCCTTAACGCGGTTTTCTATTATGTGGCGAACACGTTCTATTGAGTTTCGCTCAAGCTCATCCACGTAGGACGGCTTTACGGAAAGCCTGATCCGGAAACCGTCGGAATCTATATTCGTTATCTCCTCAAATTCCTCGCGCGCAATCTCAAGCGCCTTGTCTATATCCGCGCCCGGGAAAAGACCGACCGTGAGGGTTCCGTCGGAAACGGAGGAATTTTTCACCAGAATCCTGTCTTTCGTGAATTTCGAGACCAGGGACTCCTCCACGATAAGCATTTCCTGTTCCACGCCCTCTTCGGTCTCAACGCCGAGAAGAAGGAATATTCCCCCCTCAAGATCAAGCCCGAGACTCATCCCTTTGCTTGAAAACACCTTCCCCCACCACGAGGGAAGCTTATCACCCATAAAGGTCGGCGTAAGGAGTATTACGGAGAGAAAGGAAAAAAGAATGATAACGCTAACCCAGACACGGGACACGCCTTGCATTAATCAGCCGCCCCCCTTGGATTTGCCGTCAGCGGCTGCAGGTTCGGTCTTGTCCGAGATGCCGGAGCGGACCATCTTTATGTTAATGCCTTTAGCTATCTCGACCGTGAGGTCGTCCCCGTCAACGTTTATCACCCTGCCGTATATGCCGCCGGTGGTAACAATACTGTCACCCCTTTTCACTTCGGCGAGCATCTGCTTTCGCTCACGGCTCTGGCGCTGCTGGGGTCTTATGATAAGAAAGTAGAAAAGGGCGAATATGGCAACAAACGGGAGTATGGCCGAGAACGTAGTTCCCCCCGCTCCTCCCTGCCCCGCTCCGGGAGGCATGCATGATGAAACGAAAAGCGCCAAAGTGGCGACAAAAGCAAGTTTTCTCAATTTCTATTCCTCCTCCGCATCGCTTAGCTCCGAGCGGAACTGCCTGAAAGTGTCGGTTTTTATCGATTCCCTTATTTTTCTCATCAGTTCGGAGTAATAATAGAGGTTATGAAGGGTCAGAAGCTGAAGAGAGAGAATCTCTCCGGCCATGAATATATGCCTCAGATACGACCTTGAGAAATTTCCGCACGTGTAACAGCCGCAATTCTCGTCAAGCGCGGAGCGGTCGTACGCGTAACGGGAGTTTTTTATAACCACTTTTCCCCGGCTTGTAAAGAGAGTTCCGTTGCGAGCGTTGCGGGTCGGGATGACGCAGTCGAAAAGATCAACTCCAAGCGAGACCGCTCTCACTATGTCTCCCGGAGTCCCGATACCCATCAGGTAGCGGAGCCTGTCTTCGGGCAAAAGCCCCGCGCAGAGCTCGGTAATTTCAAAAGTGGCCCCGCTTGACTCGCCGATTCCAAGCCCCCCTATCGAGTAACCGTCAAAGCCTATATCTACAAGTTCTCCCGCCGAGCGCGCCCGAAGATCCTCATATACCCCTCCCTGCACTATACCGAAAAGGGCCCTGGAGCGGTCCCGCCTCGCTTCCTTGCAAAGCTTCGCCCAGCGCGTAGTAAGAGAGACTGACTTCTCCATATAGTCATAGGGAGAATCATGGGCCGGGCACTCGTCAAAACACATCATCACGTCAGAGCCCAGATCCTCCTGGACTTCTATGGAGGTGCGGGGCGAGAAGAAATGTTCGCTTCCGTCTATGTGGGAGCGGAAAGAGACTCCGTCTTCCGTGATCTTTCTGCTTTTCGCTAGGCTGAGGACCTGGTAACCGCCGCTGTCCGTGACGATCGCGCCGTTCCACGACATGTAGCGGTGAAGCCCGCCTAGGGAGCTTACCACGTCCGTGCCGGGCCTTAAGTAGAGATGGTAGGCGTTTGCTATAAGGATCCTGAAACCGAGGCGGTGCAGATCAAGCGGAGAGATGGCCTTGCACGCGCCCTGGGTCGCCACGGGCATGAAGGCAGGAGTCGCAACCGTTTCGCGGGAAGTGCGGATTTCCCCGAGCCTGGCGGAACCGCTCCTTTCCTTCTCGATAAGCCTGAACCTGTACATGGTGGATAAACGCTTCGGGATCAGAATCCCAGCACGTCCCGCATCGTGTAGACTCCCGGGGGGTTTCCCGGAACCCATTTCGCCGCGCGAAGCGCGCCCGCAGAGAAATTCTCCCTGGTAGTCGCTTTGTGGGTGAGCTCCACTCTCTCTCCGTCGCCAAGGAACATGACGGTGTGGTCCCCTACCACGTCTCCTCCCCGAAGCGTCTGAATACCTATCTCCCCCTTCTCTCTCGCCCCTATCCGCCCGTATCTTTCATATTTCGCCACGTCCCCAAGTTCTCGCCCGAGGCCCGAGGCGACGGCTTCTGCAAGCGCAATTGCCGTTCCGCTCGGAGAATCGACTTTCCCCCTGTGATGAGTCTCGAAGATCTCAGCGTCGTAGCTCTCTCCCAGATGAAACGCCACCTGTCTTGATATCTCGAAAAGGATATTGACGCCGACGCTCATATTGGGAGCGAAAACGCACGGTATCTGCTCAAGGAGCCCAAGGAGCTTCTCCCTCTGCTCCGCTGTAAAGCCCGTCGTTCCTATGACCATCGATTTTCCGTTACGGACCGAATATTCGGCGTGGGCAAGGGTCGCCTCGGGAACGGTGAAGTCAATTATCACGTCCGAAGCCCCGGCAGCCTCCTCAATGCTGTCGCTCACGCTCACTCCCGACTTTGCGCCCGCGACGAAATCCCCGAGGTCGCGACCTACCGAAACATGCCCCGCCACCTCCGTCGCTCCCACGAGATCTATATCACCGTCAGCACCGGCAAGCGAAGCCACGCTCATTCCCATGCGCCCGCACACACCTGCTACCGCAACTTTTATCACTCCTGACCTCCTCCGTCTCCGCTTTCCGGCCCGTAACTGCAGTTCTCAATGCATTCGTCCTTTACTATTTTCCATTTTTTATCGGGTATGGAGAGATCGTAACGGTTTCTGTATGTAGTTCTAAGGCGCTTGTCCTCGCCCGGCCTTCTGTAGTCAACCTCCACTTCCGCGACCACTATGGCGGTATCCTTAAAAAGCTGGGTTGCCAAGACCCTGTAGTCAACTATCCTGATATCGTAGTTTTCGTAAAGAAGCTCAAACCTGCTTACGTAACCCTCGCGATCAGAGCTGAATATATGGATTTTGTCGTAAGCGGATTCAAAATCCCGCTCCTTAAGCGCCTCAAGAAAAGAAATTACAACGCTGGTAGCTGAAACTTTCGGCTGTGGCCTTCTTTGGTCCGAACCTCGCACCGGTACGGCGCAGGAGAGAGAAAGAAGCAGCAGTGGCAGAACGAAAAGATAAGCTTTTCTCATGGAGCGGAGACTGGAGACCCTTTGAATCATCTAAGAAGTTAAATGAGAAAAATGGTACAGGCAAGTTCCGGGAAAACTCAGCGCGATTTTCTCTGCGCGCCCGGGGGCGGTTGCGAATTGGAACCCGTTGCGGGTATTCTGCTTGGAAAATAAAGAAAAACTGATACAGAAAAGGAAAGAGGCGTATATATGAAAAGCATGACCGGCTTCGCGGAATCATCCGTAAACACCGAGATCGGAAAGATCCTGGTTGACATACGGTCGGAGAACCACAGGTTCCTTGACGTCAAGGCAAGCGTCCCCGAATCGTTTTTACAGATGGAAACCGCCCTTGAGGACAGGATGAAAAACTCGATTCAGAGAGGGAAACTCAGGCTCAGGCTTTCCGTGCAGGCAAACCGGAGGGAAAGGCAGCGTCTGTCCGAAAAAGTGCTCCGGGAAAACCACAGTTCCCTCAAGAGAATCAATTCCGCCCTGGGGCTTAAGACGGATATAGGGATCGAGCACCTGCTCATGATGGAGAACTCCTTTGATAACCACATCGCACCCGAGGTATCAAGGGAGACGGAGACCAGGATCAAGGAAGCGGTCATAAAAACCCTCGTAAAGTTCAACAAGAGCCGGGAAACCGAGGGGCAGAAGCTTGAGAAAGCGATACTCGGGCGCCTGGAAATCATAAGAAAAGCGGTTGACAGCGTAAAGAAAAAGCGAAAGGAATTCGTAAAAAAATCCGAGAAAAAAACAAAGGAGAAAATCGAGAAAATCTTCTCCTCAAGGCATAAGAACGATCCCCTTATCTCTCAGGAAGCCGCAGCCATAGTGACGGAGAAAAGCGAGATCGATGAAGAAATCGTGAGACTTGAGGCCCATATCTCAAAATTCAGGAAGACCGCCAGGAAAAAGGGGCCAGTGGGGAAAGAGCTTGATTTTTTGGTCCAGGAAATGAACAGGGAAGCGGGAACAATATCGGCAAAATGCAAGGACGCCGGAATCTCTCACCTTACCATAAACATACGCCTTGAACTCGAGAAAATACGGGAGCAGATTCAGAACATAGAGTAATCTTTATACCCCGCTTACCACAAAATCCGCTTTGTTTCTTACTTCTCATACAAAACTCTGACCACCGGCCGGGTTTTCGTCGTCCGCAGCGCCTGACACGCTAATTTCGCTCGGAAATAAGCGACGGAGGTATTTCCGTTTCTTTTTATCGCTTCCCGGCGGGCCCTGTTTTCGGCTTCTGCACATCTCTTGCACCGGCTTGAAAGACCGACCGACCTGCAACAGTCCGAATAAAACTCCGACACGGGAAGTTTCCGCCAACACCAGGAACAAACGTGGTAACCGCTGGCCCGACGAGGGTACTTGGGTCTCTCCCGCCGGTTTCTTTCCTTGGGCCACCTGTTGTCACGCAGCGACGGCGCTTTGGGATTTGCGTTGATCTGCTTCCCTTCTACGTATCTGTTTATCGGTTTTTCAAGCCGCATGATCCACTTCTTCTCCTCCCGGTCGGCAACTTCCTGCTTGCGGTGGCGAGAGAGAACTTCAATAGTCGGCTTCATTATCAGAAGCTTTCGATGCAGAATCGAATTGCAGGGACTTGAACTCCGATGTTGCGTGAGCCGGCAGGAAACCGGCTGTCTTGTCTGCCCAACGTAAGCCGATCCGTCAGGAAAGCTGATTTTATATATCTGTATCATTCTGCCTGTTATAGGCGGTGGCTCGCCCATAAACAGCATTATAACAATTTGTGAGTGATTTCAGTATGATACGAAACGATAAGTCCTAGAAGAACTAGCAAGTCTCTAACAGGAGACCGCTTATAAATCGCTACCCATAACCAGGCGATAAAGTTCCAAGGACTGCAGCGTAGTGCTCTCCCAAACAAAGATGTTTCAGTGCTGCAAAATATCCCTCGCTATCTTTGTAAACACGCAGCGAAGGACTTTGAAAAAACGGACAGGCATGTTATAGTTCCCCCTCATTTGAAAAACAATGAAGCTCAAAAGGGAGAACCGGAAAAATAAGCATTCTCGTCAATAAAGACTCTAAAGTTCTCGTGCAGGGGATAACGGGAAGCGCGGGGCTTTTCCACGCGACGCAGTGCCGTGAGTACGGAACCAACGTCGTTGGCGGCGTCACACCCGGAAAAGGCGGAAGCAGCGTCGAAGGGTTCCCGGTTTTCGATACCATGGACGAAGCGGTGCGGGAAACCGGGGCAAACGTGTCCCTGGTATTCGTTCCTGCGGCATTCGCGATGGATTCAATGCTCGAGGCCCTTGATTCAGGCGTAGAGCTTGTGATCTGCATAACCGAGGGGGTACCCACTCTGGATGTTGTAAGGGTAAAGGAGTACATGAGGGGTTCTCCCGCAAGGCTCGTGGGACCCAACTGCCCGGGCGTCATAACACCCGGAGAGGCCAAGGTGGGAATAATGCCGGGGTACATTCATAAACCCGGAAGAGTGGGAATAATCTCAAGAAGCGGAACTCTTACCTACGAGGCCGTCTGGCAGCTTACCAACCTAGACATAGGACAATCGACCTGCTTAGGCATAGGAGGCGACCCGGTGATCGGAACCACTTTTATTGACGCGCTTTCTCTGTTTGAGAACGACCCTGACACAGACGCGGTGGTAATGATAGGGGAAATCGGCGGATCGGATGAAGAAGAAGCGGCTGAGTACATAAGCCGGAGCTTCACAAAGCCGATAGCGGCTTTCATAGCGGGAGCCACGGCGCCCAAGGGGAAAAGAATGGGTCACGCGGGAGCCATCATTTCCGGGAGTTCGGGAAGCGCCGAAGACAAGTTCCAGGCGCTTAAGCGCGCCGGAGTCACCACCTGCAAGAGCCCGGCTGAGATGGGAGAGGCGCTCCGTAGCGCGATCTCGTAACGCCCCCGGGATTAACTATCACTCCGAATCCCACTGCTCACACGGGCAATCCTTAAATTGGTTATTATTTTGCCCGTATGGAACTCAAACTCTTTGAACTCGAGATTTTCAACAACCTTCTCGGAACAATCGCCGAGGAGATGGGCTCGGTCCTGATAAGAGCCGGATTCTCTCCGAACATAAAGGAAAGAAGGGACCTCTCCTGCGCCATATTCAACTCAGACGGGGATATGATCGCCCAAGCTGCCCATATACCCATACACCTAGGATCAATGTCGTTTGCCGCGAGATCGGTAGCGACGGAGAACCTCTCCCCGGGAGACATTTTCATTCTTAACGATCCGTTTCGCGGCGGAACGCATCTGCCGGACGTAACGTGCATAGCGCCAGTGTTCGTTGACGGCAACCCCGAGTTTCTGCTCGCCTCGCGCGCCCACCACGCTGACATAGGAGGCACCACCCCCGGATCCATGCCGCTTTCAACAACGATACACGAAGAGGGGATTATAATACCTCCGACGCGGATACGTGAAGAGGGAGTTCTGCGTGAGACCCTGCTACAGGAAATAATTCTCTCAACCAGGGATCATGAGGAAAGAGAGGGGGACCTTCGGGCGCAGATAGCCTCGCTTGACACCGGGGAGAAAAGGATGCGCGAACTTCTTGAAAAGCATTCTCTAGAGAAAATAAACCTTGCGGCTTCAGCGCTTCTTGACTACGGGGAGAGGCTTATGAAAAAAGCCATAGGGAAAATACCGGACGGCGATTACGTCTTCTCCGACTATCTTGAAGACGACGGAGCGGGAACAAGGGACATACCCATAAAGGTAAGAATAAAAATAGACGGGGGCGGCGCAACCGTGGATTTCAGGGGAAGTTCTAAAAAGGTCAGGGGATGTCTTAACACTCCCCTGAGCGTGACTACCTCCGCGGTTCTTTACTGTTTTCAGTGCCTCTCGGGCGAAGACACGCCCCTTAACTCTGGGACGCTCAGGCCCATTGAAATCAAAGTCGATGAGGACTCCATTCTGAACGCCCGATACCCAAGCGCGGTTGTCGGCGGGAACGTCGAGACGTCCCAGAGGGTAGTTGACGTGGTGTTCGGAGCGCTCGCACAGGCAATCCCGGAAACTATACAGGCGGCAAGCGCTGGAACAATGAGCAATCTGGCGTTCGGTTCTCCGGAGAATACCCCTCCTGACTCCTCCTACGCCTACTACGAAACCATAGCCGGCGGAATGGGAGGGCGCTCAGACGCAAAAGGAGCAAACGCCGTGCACACGCACATGACAAACACGCTTAATACCCCGGTTGAGGCGATCGAGAGGGAACTACCCGTAATGGTGGAATCGTACTCCGTAAGAAAGGGGTCCGGAGGAGAAGGCAGGTTCCCGGGCGGGGATGGAATCGTAAGACAGTACAGGTTCCTTGAGGACTCCCATGTTTCCCTTATAACCGAGAGAAGGGAGAAACGGCCCTGGGGAGCCCGGGGAGGAAAAGACGGAAAGAGCGGGCAGAACACTCTTGTGTCGGGTGGAGAAGAGAAAAAACTGCCCGCGAAATGCTCTATTTCTGTAAAGGCCGGAGAAGCTGTGAAGATCGAGACTCCGGGAGGAGGAGGATGGGGAACTCCTGCCTCGACAACTTTTTTCACCATCGACGCCCACCAGGACATAGCCTTTCACATACGCCACTACAAAAGGGATTTTGAGAATCCCGAGGTTCCCTGCATGATAACCCTGCCCGGCCTCAAACAGAGCGGGGCAAGGGTCGTTTTCAATACCATCTTCATTCACCCAAAGCATAAACCCGGGGGATCAGTAGCGGAGGCCATGGCCCAGCTTGACGTATACGATGACATATACCGGGAGCACTCAGAAAGCGTCTTTCAGATAAAACACAGAAGGGACATAGACACGCTGAGCGAAGGGGAGAAAATCGGGTTTTTCACTCTCATGGAGGGAGCGGACCCCGTATCGAACCCGGAACATCTTCTCGAATACCAAAAAAGAGGTGTTCGGGCGGTCGGACTCTCCTGGAACAACAGGAACATCTACGCGTCCGGGCCCGAAAGCAAAAAGGGACTCTCCTCGCAGGGAAAGGAGCTTCTACGGCAGATGAACGCCCTGGGCATCACGCTTGATCTCTCCCACCTGAACGAAAAATGTTTCTGGGAAAGCGTGGAACTCACCGAGCTCATACCCATCGCGACCCACTCGAATTCAAGAGCCCTTGTGGACCACCCCCGAAATCTTCGTGACGAGCAGCTTCGCGCCATTTCCGAAAGAGGCGGGGTGATCGGGGTCGTTTTCTACGGAAAATTTCTAAGGCAGGCAGAAGGTTTGGCCACCCTGGAGGATATATACGCCCATATAGACCACATTATAAGCGTCTGCGGCGAAGATCACGTGGGAGTGGGAACCGACATGGACGGGGCACCCATAAAAGATTTCCCCGAGGAGATGAGGCACATATCCGAACTTCCCGCACTCTCTGAGTATCTTCTCGGTAAAGGATATCCCGCTGGGATCGTGGAGAAAATAATGGGAATGAATTTTCTTCGGGTAATAAAAACAAACCTCGAAAAGGTACCAGACGACACCTGGTAACGCGTCGCTGAAGCTTTCTTTACCCAGAGCGGAGCTTGCCGATTCCTGATCTCCTTACTGCCCTGACTCCGCTTTACATGAACCCCCATATCTTTCTGCTCAAGTGGGTAAGGTTACTGAACAAGAAAAATGCCTTGATTCGTTTCCCTGCCAGAGATTTGTATCTCAAATAACTTTGTCAGCAGCGCGAAAGTTGCTTTACTGCTATGGTCCTTGGCGTCGATGTAAAACCAGTGACCGTTATGTCTGGCAACGACCGAAGCACAGTCTCCATCAGTTCGGGGACTTGAACAAATCAGCTGAGGTCGCGTATCGCTTGACATGACTTCGAATCGCTGTCCAGCGGGACTGCAGTCCCAACCATCTCGCTTTTCGCCTTCTTTACTGCAACCTTCACTGTTGCTGATCTTTGAAATTTTGACTATTTCCCTGTCCCTATCGGGTACTTTTACGTTCTGCGACAGATAATGCATTATTCCGAACAATGAACGGGTTCTCACTTTTATTTCGGAACTGATCCTGGTTTCAGAGTCGGTCAGTATTAAAATTCCTCTTCCATCTTCAACCTCCAAAAGGTCCGTCAACTTTTTCCATTGCGGGTCATTATTGTTTTCGCACGAGCAGTCGAAGTCGCCATCCAAAAAGCAGGCTATTAATTCTTTCGGTGATTCTTCTTTCTTGTTTTCGGGAGAGGGACAGATCTCATCAGGGCTGGCATTGAGAAATCTTATTTTATTTTGTTGTCTCAAATCTTTTAATGCGGCAAGTATAGCTTCGTATCTGTTGAATTCTTCCTGACTTGGCAAATAATCCGGGGTAGGTCCGGATGCAAACGGGGCATTTAACGCAGGGCCAAAACGCTCAACCGTTATTGCCAAAACGCGTTCTATCGAAAACCCCGACTGGGTAAGATAAAATACCGTCCCCAGTCCCAAACGTTGATTCATGGTCTCATTCAGTTCCTTGCCGACAAGCGGACTGTATTGAAGGGTAGTTTCACGGGTGCCACCTATTCCCACCTGCCCTAAGAGGTTATTTTCGCTTTTCGCGCTATCATCTACTGAGGAACCAAGGACGCTGGTTACCGCGCCGGTTAATGAAACTTGACTCGGTGCCTGTTTGTATTTTTCCGTTACCGTTCCAACAGTTGTAAATACAGGCGGTGTTCCATAGCGCATGCGCACCAGGTTTTTAAGCATCTGACTGTCTCTGGCCACAGCCATTTGATCAATAAAGTTGCTTTGCCATTTTTCGTTCCAATTAAGAGTCTGGCAGCCGGACAGCAACAAAGCGGCTGACATTGTAGCTGCAAATAAGATAAGGGACCTGATTCTACTGTTTTTGGACATGGTTATAGCTTACGCTTCTAAAAATCCAAAGGTTGTTTGGATGAAAAAACCAACGAAGACCGTCAGCCCAGGTTTATCTTGTACCTTCCGGGACCGGTAATCATCAACACCACGTAGGCGAAAAGATATTCAATCGCGTTTGAAGCCCCTTGCCATCCCGCTGCAGATGACTCTTCCGGAAGATACAGGTGGAAGAGAACCGCCACGATCATGTTAACGCACAGAAGAAAAGTCGCGGGCATAAAGAAAATTCCCGCGATTATGAAGGCCGAGCAGAAAAACTCGGCAAAAGCCGCCATAAAACCAAAGAAAACCGGGAAAAAATCAATACCGAAAGTCTGCAATGACCCTCCGACTTTAGCCCATTTTTCGGGCCCCCCGATCAGCTTTCCGTAGCCGTGGAAAATCAGCATTGAGAAGCCGAAACCCACTCTGAGCAGAAAAATTCCTAGGTCAATATCCGTGCTTCTGCGATAACTTAACATGATTTTTGAATTGTATACCAAGCAGACCCATTAAACAAGGTCTTCCCCGCCGTCAACCCCTATAACGTTACCCGTGACCCAGGAGGCCTCGTCAAGGGAGAGCAGCGCGATGGCCTTTGCAACGTCTTCGGTGGTAGTCAGTCTTCCCGAAGGATTTGCCCTGAGAGCGTAGTCGATCAGCTTGTCGTTTCCCGGGATCTTTCTCAGCGCCGGAGTGTCCGTTACCCCGGCCATTATTGAGTTTGCGGTAATTCCGCGGGGCGCGAGCTCAACGGCAAGCTGCCGTATGTGGGCCTCTATGGCCGCCTTGGCGGCCGACACCGCGCCGTATGTGGGCCAGACCTGGTGGCTCCCCGCACTCGTCATGGCGAATATTCTTCCGCCCTCGCCCATCAATCCCTCCATAACAAGATCCTGCGCCCAGTAAACGATGCTGTGGGCCATTACATCAAGCGTCATGTCGATGTTCCTGGTGCTAAGAACGTCTTTGCGTTCATCCGCAATATAGTGCTTGAGCGTCCCGAAAGCTACGGAGTGTATCATTACCTTTACCTGGGAACCGTCTTGTTGCACCACGTCTTTTACATCCGCGATAACTTCCTGCCTTTTCTCGGCGTCGGCCACGTTTACGTTGTAGAACTTGACCTCGCTTCCCGTGCTTTTTATCTCCTCCACTATGCCCTCTACCTTCGCCATGGTGCCCCTTCGGTCAAGGTGTACGCCGAAAATATTCATTCCACGGCGCGCAAGCTCGAGACTGCATGCCTCCCCAAAGCCGCTTGAAGAACCGAGCACGAGCGCCCAACTGCCCTTAAGAGAATTTTCAAACAATCTGCTTCACTCCTTTAGATATGGAAATTAAGGGTGGAATCGTACACGATTTCCCCTCCTTTTCCTAAATCCGACGGATCACGACAACCCGTCTTCCGCCTCTTCGCCGCAAGAAACCGGATGTCCCGAGAGCCCGGATCTCTCCGAGATATCCGGGTCAAGTTCTTTTGAGGTCTTTATTCCCAACTGCTTGAGATCCAAAGCTCTTTTTACCAGGTTGCCCTTCCCGTCGCGAAGGCTGCCCATCGCCTTCTGGTAAGCCTGATCGGACTGTTCTATCCGCTTTCCGACTTCTTCGAGGTGGTCAACAAAAGTCACGAACTTGTCGTACATCCTCCCGGCGCTTTCGGCTATTTCCCTGGTGTTCGCGTTCTGGTACTCAAACTGCCAGATGCTGTGTATGGTTCTCAGCGTCGCGAGAAGAGTCGAGGGACAGACTATTATCACATTCTTCTCGAAAGCCTCCGAGTAAAGATCACTCTCAGTCTCTATGGCCAGCATGAAAGCGGATTCAAGCGGAACGAACATCAAAACGTAGTTAAGACTCGTGATCCCGGGAATATCCTGATATCCCTTGGAGCTAAGCTCCCTTATGTGGTTTCGAAACGAGAGAAGATGTTGCCTGAGATAATCTTTTTTCTCATCCTCATCCTCGCAGGACACGTACTTTTCATAAGCCGTAAGTGAAACCTTGGAATCGATTATAACGTCTTTGCCCTCGGGAAGATGAACAATCACGTCAGGTCTCAGGGTATTGCCGTCACCTCCCTTATAGCTCAGCTGGGAGTGATATTCCTTGCCCTCGGATAAACCCGACATCTCAAGCGCCCTCTCAAGCACTATTTCCCCCCAGGCGCCCTGGGTCTGCGATTCTCCCTTCAGGGCCGTAGTGAGATTAACGGCTTCGCGACTCATCTGTTCCCCAAGGTTCTTAAGATTCTCTATGTGAACCTTGAGGGAGGCCCTGTCGGTGCTCGCCTCAGTGTGGGTATCGGTGACTTTCTTCTCAAAATCCTTTATCTGCTCGCGGAGGGGATTTAGAAGGGTTTCCATATCCGACTTGTTTTTATCGGTGAATTTCTTGGTCGTATCCTCGAAAATCCTGTTCCCGAGGTTCTCAAACTCATCACCGAGTCTTTTTTTCGCCTCATCCAGGATGGCCAGTTTTTCCTCGAAACTCTTTCTTTCCTGCTCTATGGTCGTATTGAGCCTTGAAAGAAGGCTTTCTTTCTCCGTAAGCTGGGAATTTAGGTCCCTGATCTGCTTTTCGAACCCGGAAATTCTGGAATCACGGTCCGCAAGAGCGGTCGCCTTTTCCTTTATGCCAGATTCAAGGAAGGCTTTTTCGGAATTAAGGGTGCTTACAAGCTTAGCCGAACTTTTAAGCTCCTCTTCCAGCGAGGTGCCTCTACTCCTTGATTCCTGCAGTTCGGTTCTGATAATGGATAACTCGGTTTCGGCGGACTCTCGCCCGCTTTTTTCCCTGGTCAGGTAGTAGAACAACGCAAAGGCCGTAATCGCCATTGCTCCCAGATGGGTAAGCAGGTCGGAGATATTCATGACAGGCTTAATATTATAAATGATCGGGGTTGATAATAAAAACCTAGTATATATAATAGACTACACTAGACTAGTATATATTATCTGGAGGAGTTGCTACCATGAACGTTTCTAAAACTCAGCGCGTTTGGACCGTCTCCGAGGCCAAGGCAAAACTCTCCGAAATACTGAGGCTTGCCGAGACAGAGGGCCCTCAGCGTATTGGAGTACGGAGGTCCTTCATTCTTGTACCCTCCGACTTGTGGCAGGTCAAAGAGTCATCTAAAAAGCCTATGGGGCAGTGGTTACTCGAAAATATGCCGAGGGGGACAAACCTCCCGGTCCCCGACCGTCGCGAACCTGGACGCGAAATCCCGTTCATTGATGAGAATGATCTTGAATGAAAGGTTATCTTCTTGACACCAACGTTATATCGGAACTGACCAAAGATTCCCCGGATCCGGAAGTCATGAAATTCATATTTGAACAGAAGGATTCATTCTGGCTGTCGCCGGTCGTTCTGCATGAACTGGAATTCGGCCTACAGTTGCTTCCCGAGGGAAAGCGTCGTCATGGATTAGATAAACTGTTGGCAGAATTTATTATAGAATACGAAAAGCGTATTTTGCCGCTGGACCGACAAGAAGCGGAGTTGGCAGCGCGACTCCGGTCTCAAGCTCGCAGGTCCGGCCGCGTGCTGCATCTGGGTGACGCGCTGATTGCGGGAACGGCCAAAACTCATTGCCTCTCGGTCGCAACGCGAAATACGGAGGATTTTGCCGGACTGGATGTCAAGGTCACAAATCCCTGGGAAACGCAATAGATAACACCTTCAGGTGGAAGCATTGCTTATGAAAAGTCGCCTTCAACTTGGGGAAAAATCCTTGGCAACTGAATATAACGCTGAGAAATTGTGTGTTGTGTTGCTATCGAGAATTTTCAAGCCTCGCAGTAAGCCTCACGGTCGGTTAGTACTCATCAGCTTAATTCCTCACGGAACTTACACCCTGAGCCTATCAACCTTGTAATCTTCAAGGGACCTTAAGGAACTTACGTTCGGGAGATCTAATCTTGAGGCAGGTTTCCCGCTTAGATGCTTTCAGCGGTTATCCTTTCCGAGCATAGCTACCCAGCACTGCCGTTGGCACGACAACTGGTACACTAGAGGCTCGTCCACTCAGGTCCTCTCGTACTATGAGCAGATCCTCTCAAATCTCCTTCGCCCGCTACAGATAGGGACCGAACTGTCTCACGACGTTCTAAACCCAGCTCGCGTACCGCTTTAATGGGCGAACAGCCCAACCCTTGGGACCTTCTCCAGCCCCAGGATGCGATGAGCCGACATCGAGGTACCAAACCTCCCCGTCGATGTGAACTCTTGGGGGAGATAAGTCTGTTATCCCCGGCGTACCTTTTATCCGTTGATCGATGGCCTTTCCACACAGAACCACCGGGTCACTAAGACCTGCTTTCGCACCTGCTCGACCTGTAAGTCTCACAGTCAAGCTCCCTTATGCCTTTGCACTCTACGCTTGGTTTCCAATCAAGCTGAGGGAACCTTTGCACACCTCCGTTACTCTTTAGGAGGTGACCGCCCCAGTCAAACTACCCGCCTAACATTGTCCTTGATCCGGATAACGGACCTAAGTTAGAATTCCAGAACTACAAGGGTGGTATTTCACCATTGCCTCCACTCCGCCCTGAAGCGAAGTTTCACAGGCTCCCACCTATCCTGCGCATGCAGCACCAAAATTCAATGCTAAGTTATAGTAAAGGTGCACGGGGTCTTTCCGTCCCGTAGCGGGTATCCGGCGTCTTCACCGGAACCACAATTTCGCTGAGTCTCTGGCCGAGACAGTGTGGCAATCGTTACTCCTTTCATGCAGGTCGGAACTTACCCGACAAGGAATTTCGCTACCTTAGGACCGTTATAGTTACGGCCGCCGTTTACCGGGGCTTCGGTTCTGAGCTTCTCCGAAGATAACCCATCCCCTTAACCGTCCGGCACTGGGCAGGAGTCAGGCCCTATACGTCCACTTGCGTGTTTGCAGAGCCCTGTGTTTTTAGTAAACAGTCGTTACCACCAATTCACTGCGACCCATTTCCGCTCCAGCCGCGAGGGCTTTCACATACATATGGGTACCCCTTATTCCGAAGTTACGGGGTTAATTTGCCGAGTTCCTTAGCCAGAGTTCTCTCACGCGCCTTAGTATTTTCAACTCACCCACGTGTGTCCGTTTAGGTACGGGCACTCGGTCGTCAAAGTTTAGAAGCTTTTCTTGGAAGCATGGACTCAATCACTTTACGAGGCTAATGCCTCTCGTACTCGCTTCTCAGAGTATTGAAAAGAGGTTTTACTCGTCTTTTCCTCCTACAAGCTTGAACCGGGATATCCAGCACCCGGATGACCTATCCTTCTCCGTCACTCCATCACTCAAACCGAATGGTACGGGAATATTAACCCGTTTTCCATCGACTACGCCTTTCGGCCTCGCCTTAGGTCCCGACTTACCCTGGGAGGACGAGCCTTGCCCAGGAAACCTTGGGTTTACGGCGAGGTGGATTCTCACCACCTTTATCGCTACTCATGCCTGCATTCTCACTTCCCAACAGTCCAGGCTTCCTTACGGTAACCCTTCAACCCGTTGGGAACGCTCCCCTACCGCTGCGTATAAATACGCAACCCGCGGCTTCGGCAACGAACTTAGCCCCGTTTCATTTTCGGCGCAAATTTGCATCGACCAGTGAGCTGTTACGCACTCTTTAAAGGGTGGCTGCTTCTGAGCCTACCTACTGGCTGTCTATGCCAATTCACATCCTTTACCACTTAGTTCGCATTTAGGGGCCTTAGCCGGCGGTCTGGGCTGTTTCCCTTTCGCCGATGGGACTTATCTCCCACCGACTGACTCCTGTGCTAACCCAACGGCATTCGGAGTTTGTCTGGGTTTGGTAGATCTTTCGACCCCCTAGTCCAATCAGTGCTCTACCTCCGTTAGTCATCACACAAGGCTATACCTAAATATATTTCGGGGAGAACCAGCTATCACGAATCTTGATTAGCCTTTCACTCCGATCCACAGCTCATCCGACAGGTTTTCACCCCTGACCGGTTCGGGCCTCCACAAAGGTTTTCTCTCTGCTTCACCCTGGCCATGGATAGATCGACTCGCTTCGGGTCTATCCCCAGTGACTGGCGCCCTATTCAGACTCGCTTTCGCTACGACTACACCTATTCGGCTTAATCAGGCCACTGAAGATAACTCGCAGGCTCATTAGGCAAAAGGCACGCGGTCAGGCATTTCCATAAATGGACATAGCCCTTCCACTGGTTACAAGCAGATGGTTTCAGATTCTATTTCACTCCCCTCATAGGGGTTCTTTTCACCTTTCCCTCACGGTACTGGTTCACTATCGGTCAACGGCACGTATTTAGCCTTGGATGGTGGTCCACCCAGATTCCTCCAACATTCCACGTGTGCCGGAGTACTCGGGATCCCTCTAGGGCTCATCAAAGTTTCGCGTACAGGGCTATCACCTTCTGTGGCAAGACTTTCCAGACTATTCCACTACTTCTCAAAGTCCCATACTGAGGTCCCACAACCCCGAAGAGAAAATCCCTTCGGTTTGGGCTGTTCCCCGTTCGCTCGCCGCTACTAGGGGAATCTCGGTTGATTTTTTTTCCTGGGGGTACTGAGATGTTTCACTTCCCCCCGTTAGCTTACCATTGCTATATATTCACAATGGTATGACCAAGGTTTGCTCGGTCAGGTTTTCCCATTCGGAAATCCCCGGATCAAAGCCTGTTAAGCGACTCCCCGAGGCTTATCGCAACTTACTACGTCCTTCATCGCCGTCCGTTGCCAAGGCATCCACCTTCTGCTCTACATATCTTATCTGCGAGGCATGAAAATCCTCGATAATACTAACAACACGATCAATTCTGTTTCTCAGCGTTATATTCAATTGTCAAAGATCAAAAAAGCATTCAGAAATTCTTTTTTTAATGGAGGTGAACGGGCTCGAACCGTCGACCTCCTGCTTGCAAAGCAGGCGCTCTCCCAACTGAGCTACACCCCCTGGATGGTGGGCCTAGTTGGATTTGAACCAACGACCTCACCCTTATCAGGGGTGCGCTCTAACCAGCTGAGCTATAGGCCCCGTTGCGTTTAAGCGCAGCAAAAATACTTTTTTATAAAAAGCAGATGGCGAGCGAAAAAAAGACAGATATCTCCGTGAAAAAGGAGGTGATCCAGCCGCAGGTTCCCCTACGGCTACCTTGTTACGACTTCACCCCAATTACCAGCCCTACCTTAGGAACTTGCCTCCCGAAGGTTAGCACAGCTACTTCGGGCAGAACCGACTTTCGTGGTGTGACGGGCGGTGTGTGCAAGGCCCGGGAACGTATTCACCGTGGCAATGCTGATCCACGATTACTAGCGATTCCAACTTCATGCAGGCGAGTTGCAGCCTGCAATCTGAACTGAGACTAGCTTTGATGGGATTGGCTCACTCTCGCGAGTTCGCGACCCATTGTATTAGCCATTGTAGCACGTGTGTAGCCCAAGACGTAAGGGCCATGATGACTTGACGTCGTCCCCACCTTCCTCCGGCTTGTCGCTGGCAGTCTCTTCAGAGTGCCCACCCGAAGTGATGGCAACTAAAGATAGGGGTTGCGCTCGTTACCGGACTTAACCGGACACCTCACGGCACGAGCTGACGACAGCCATGCAGCACCTGTGATAACTGCTCCGAGCGAACTCGGAACCATCACATACTTTCGTATAGACTTAAGTTAACATGTCAAGTCTTGGTAAGGTTTTTCGCTTAGCATCGAATTAAACCACGTGCTCCACCGCTTGTGCGGGCCCCCGCCAATTCCTTTGAGTTTCAGCCTTGCGACCGTACTCCCCAGGCGGGATGCTTAATGCGTTAACTACGGCAGGGAGAAATAAATTCCCCCTACCTAGCATCCATCGTTTAGGGCGTGGACTACCCGGGTATCTAATCCGGTTTGCTACCCACGCTTTCGTCCCTGAGCGTCAGTTCCAAGCCAGTTGGCCGCCTTCGCCTCTGGTGTTCCTCCCGATATCTATGCATTTCACCGCTACACCGGGAATTCCGCCAACCTCTCTTGGACTCTAGTCAGGCAGTTTTGGATGCAATTCCAAGGTTAAGCCTTGAGCTTTCACAACCAACTTGCCTGACAGCCTGCGGACCCTTTACGCCCAGTAATTCCGAGCAACGCTTGCCCCCTCCGTATTACCGCGGCTGCTGGCACGGAGTTAGCCGGGGCTTCCTCTGGAGGTACCGTCAAGACACAAGTGTCCCATCGTCCCTCCTGACAGAGGTTTACAACCCGAAGGCCTTCATCCCTCACGCGGCATCGCTGGGTCAGGCTTTCGCCCATTGCCCAATATTCCCCACTGCTGCCTCCCGTAGGAGTCAGGGCCGTGTCTCAGTCCCCATGTGGCCGTTCACCCGCTAAGGCCGGCTACCCGTCTTAGGCTTGGTAAGCTTTTACCTTACCAACTACCTGATGGGACGTGGACTCATCCAAAGGCGATAAATCTTTTACCACTGTATCCTTGGATACTGTGGTCTTATCCGGTATTAGCTCCGATTTCTCGGGGTTGTCCCAGACCCTAGGGTAGATTATCCACGTTGTACTCACCCGTTCGCCGCTTTACTCGCAACCGAAGTCACTTTCTCGCTCGACTTGCATGTGTTAGGCGTGCCGCCAGCGTTCGCTCTGAGCCAGGATCAAACTCTTCATAAAAGTTTAAAAGAATTTACGGATACTGCTCTAGTTCGCCCGCTATCATCTGCTATTAAATTTTCAAAGATCAGTTTTCAAAATGGGTAAAATAGCTTACTTACCCACACGTAATTGTCAACTTAAAAGAACAAGGAAAATAAAACAAATTCCAAGTGAAAAATAAAGAGTGAACCATCATACTAACGAACGGTTTTGGTTTGGCAAGGACTTTTTTTGCATTCCAAAGAAAAAACTTTAGACCCAAAGCAGCAATCCGCAATCTTTCCCCGGATTCCGAGAAAAGGTTCTCGGCCATCTTGCGCACAGGCGCTCTACCCTTGAATTTAGGAAACGAGTACGTAGAATCTTCCTTTCGAAAAACACTGCAGGGCAAAGAAACCCCGTTTCAATCTCCCCGAAAACATGCAAAAAGAACCTCCCAGAATAAAAATCTATAATTCTCTCTCGCAGAAAAAAGAAGATCTCGTTCCATTTGAAGGAGACAAGATCCGGATGTACGTATGCGGTCCCACGGTATATGACTCAGCTCATCTGGGACACGCCCGCTCCGCAGTGTCTTTTGACGTGATACAGAGATTTCTGAGATACGCCGGCTACGACGTCCTGTTCGCGAGAAACTTCACCGACATAGATGACAAGATAATAACCCGTTCAAATCAGGAAGGGATAAGCTGCGAGGAGATATCCGAGAAGTACATAAAGGAGTACAAAGACGATATGGCCTCAATAGGGGTTGAGACTCCCGACGCCGAGCCCCGCGTAACAGAACACCTGGAGCAGATAACGGCACTTATAGAGAAGATAATCGAAAAAGGCTTTGCCTACCGCTCGGGCAACAATGTCTTTTTCTCCGTAAGGAAATTCCCCGATTATGGAAAGCTTTCCAGAAGATCCCTTGATCACATGCTCGAGGGCGTGAGAATAGACGTAAACGAAGAAAAGGAAGACCCTCTTGATTTCGCGCTCTGGAAGGAGTCAAAACCCGGCGAACCCTCCTGGAAAAGCCCCTGGGGAGACGGAAGACCCGGCTGGCACATAGAGTGCTCCGTTATGAGCATGGAGTACCTGGGAACAAATTTCGAGATACACGGCGGGGGAAAGGACCTTATTTTCCCGCACCACGAAAACGAAATAGCCCAGTCAGAAGCCGCCTCGGGCGAACCGTTTGCAAAGTACTGGCTTCATAACGGCCTCATAAGGATAAACAAGGAAAAGATGTCAAAATCCCTGGGGAATTTCTTCACTCTCTCCGAAGCGACGAAGAAATGGTCCCCCGAGGCCATAAGGCTTTTCTTTCTCTCGCACCACTACCAGAACCCCGCCGATTTCTCGGAAAAAAGCATGTATGACAGCGAGGCGGCGCTTGAGAGAATATATCTCACCCTGCTAAGAGCAGCGGAGGCGCGGGAAGCCAAGGGTTCCGACCTCGGGCTTGAGAGTTCGATAAGGAAATTCGAGGAGGATTTTCATTCCTCGATGAACGACAACTTCAACACCGCCGACGTGGTAGGAAACCTTTTTGACCTGATACGCTCGATCAACAGGTCGCTTGACTCCGTGGGAAAGACTCAAAGCGCCACCCTTGCGCTTGAGAAGATAAAGGAGATATGCGGGGTGCTCGGAGTGCTCTCCGAGGAGCCGGCCGAATACATGGAAAAAAGAAAGTCCACCGCCAACCTTTCAGACATAGACCCCTTGGAAATAGAAAAGCTCATAGCAGAGAGAAACTCGGCCAGAGAAGAGAAGAACTGGAAAAAGGCCGACGAAATCAGGGACTACCTAAGTTCCAAAGGCATTGTGCTTGAAGACCGCCCCAGCGGTACTGACTGGAAGGCGCAGAGAGCCTAATTCATCATGGTTTAAGTTCCGTCGATGGGCAGCCACCACCCCCTTGAGTCTGTCATAAGTAAATCTTTACTGCGTACCACTTTAATTTCGTAACACTAATGTTTTTCTTGCAGCTTCGTTATGCTAACTAATATGGATACGTTGCTGTTTATCATTGGCCTTTTAGCAAACGCTTTCCTTTTGACAATGCTTTTACTTGGCCAAGTAAAAGAAAACTTCCAATTCTGGCCTCCGACAAAACACAACTCCTGGCAATATCGATCCTTGTGGGGAACGGTCAGGATTCTGGTTGTCTGTATCGGATTGATTTCGTGGTTTGAGTGGTCGTCTTTAGATATCCCCAACTGGCTACGCTTCTATGTAGCACTGCCCATATCTGTCATTGCAGCGATGCTCGGTACCACAGCATTTCTGCAGCTTGGGTGGCGCAACACACACGGAGAAGCCGCCGGATTTATTGAAACAGGGCTGTATAAATACAGCAGGAATCCACAATACGTTTTTTATTCGATTGCCTTTATTTTTCTGGGCATATTGGTAGCCTCATCAAAGGTAATCGTGCTGCTTGTGCTGGTTAGCTTTTGTTACCTAAGCTCTCCCTTTCCAGAAGAGCGGTGGCTAGTGGAGCAATACGGTGAGAAATATCTGGCATATAAGCGTCGGGTCCCGCGTTACTTGGGGTTGCCCTCCGCAAAATAGTCTGCTGACTTGAGTTACAAAACTCAGAAGTGCAACTATTCCCCCAGCCAGAGCGGACTAGATATAGATCCCCATGTATTCCATGGCCCTTTTAACGTTTGCCGGGCTCTGGGTCTCCCCCCTGCAACTGTACCAGCAGGAAGTGCACTTGGTTTTGCCGTAGAGATCAGGCTTGTAATCGCTGTAGTGGGCAGCTACGGGCATCTCGGAGCAGCGTTTTAAGTGACCGCTCGGGGTAACATGTATCTGATTGATGCCGGCCAGGCAGTCTGGAACGCTTCCTCTCTCAAAGTAGCCCGGGATCTCCCTTAGATAATACTCGGTTGAGAGTATCGTGCCCTTCCACTTTCTTCGAAGCACGATCAGCTCTTCGACAAGGTCCCTTACCTTCGAGAGGGCTTCTTTTTTCACGAAGTGGTCTTCGTTGTTGGTTTTCATAACCGAGTAGGAACTGAAAGATATGGCTATGCCCCACTCCCTGGCCTTCTTCGCTATCTCGACCACCTCGTCGAGGTTGTCCTCCATTATTATGGTGTTAAGAACGAGGCTTTTGTCAGGAAACCGCTCCGCCAGTTCAGGCAGGGTCTCAGAGAGTTTTTTCCAGAGGCCGGGAATACCCCTGTAGGTGTCGTGCTTTTCCCCGGGGAAATCAAGGGAAACGGCGATCTGGTCCATGCCGGCGTCAAAAAGTTCTTCGGTTTTTTCCTCGTTAAGGAAGTCTCCCTTGGTAACCATGGAAGTGAAAATGAATATGGAGCATCCCTTTATCTGCCTTACGATATCGGGAAGATCCTTTCTGATCATGGGTTCCCCGCCTGTAATGACAGTGACGAGGGGGTTTATTTTCTTTATGACGGGCGTGTAGTCAGAAAGACGCTCCTCGTGTCTTGTCTGCCAGTAATCGCAGAAATCGCAACGGGCGTTGCAAAGCTTGGTTATCTCAAGATTAAGGAGCTTCGGCCTTCCAGTGGCCTTGATGTAGAAATATTTTAATGTGCCGTTTAGGGCCTGTCTTGGATGTATCATCAACTCTACCGTTCCCGTTTATTATAAATTATTCGTGTGATTTACCAAACGCCTACGCGAAACTGTATAATTAATGTAGAAACCAAGGGGAGGTAAAGGCATTTGTCGGTAAAAACTATAGAGGTTGAAATCTACGAGTGTGATCACGTAAGCCCTAGCGGGGAACGGTGCGAACTTTCGGGAGAAAGAAACCAGATCAAGCAGTGCATAAAGTGCGGGGTAGATATCTGCAGCCGCCACTACCAGTTAATCACCGTTAACCGAAGCGGCAGCACCCTTCTTTCCTACTATTTCTGCTTCGACCACGCAGAGGAATTCATCAGCGCGCACATAGATGAACTCGGAGATACGAGACCCACGGGGGCTGGCGGGATGGGCAAATAGGCAGATCCCTTCGCCAACTCCAGAGAACCATGAAACTCTCGACCAAGCAGATCTCAAGGGAAATAGACCGAAGGACGATTGAGGAATTCGGAGTTCCGGGCGTCGTGCTGATGGAAAACGCCGGAAGAGCCGTGGCGTCCTCCATCCTGGCCGAGTATCCTTCGGCGCAGAAAATGGCGGTTATCTGCGGCGCCGGAAACAACGCGGGGGATGGATTCGTGATCGCCCGCCATCTTATTTCCTCGGGAAAACACATAAGCGTCCACATTGCCCAGAAGAAACAGCGCTACAAGGGGGACGCGAAAACAAACCTCGACTCTCTTGTTGAGATCGGGGCCGACGTAAGGGAACTCGAGGGGAAACTCCCCAGGATAAAGGATACGGACGTCATAATTGACGCCATCTTCGGCACGGGGCTTGACAGGGACGTGGGAGGCTTTTACGAGAGGCTTATAAAATTCATAAACCGCCAGAGCGCTCCGTGCGTTTCCGTTGACATACCCTCCGGACTTGACGCCGACACGGGGCAGCCCAAGGGAGCGGCCGTGCGGGCGGACATGACCGTCACTTTCGCCCCGGCTAAGCTTGGAATATGCGTTTACCCAGGGGTTGATTACGCGGGAAAGCTCTGCGTGGCGGATATAACAATCCCCAGGCTGCTTGAGGAAAATATTCCCTTTGAACTTCTCACGTTCCGAAAATGCGCGGGACTGATAAGAAAAAGGACCGCGGATTCTCACAAGGGGACCTACGGACATCTTCTTGTGCTTGCGGGTTCTCCGGGGAAAAGCGGGGCCGCGATTCTCTGTGCTGAGGCGGCGCTTCGGGCAGGAAGCGGGCTCGTCACTCTGGGAATTCCGGACAGTATATCCACGGCCGTTGAGGAAAAAACAACGGAAGTAATGTCCGTTTCGCTTAAGGATTCAAAGGACGGGACTTTCCACTCAGACGCTCACGAAGAAGCCCTAGGAGAGCTTGACGAGAAAAAGACTGCGCTTGCCGTCGGCCCAGGGATATCGACCTCTAAAAGCGCGGGAAAATTCCTTGAGAAGGTAATAACCCAGTGCGAAATGCCGGTTGTGCTTGACGCAGACGCGCTTAACATAATTTCAAAGAACCCCGAGATTCTGAGGAAAACAAAAGTTCCCGCGGTAATCACTCCCCATCCCGGCGAAATGGCAAGACTCTGCGGCACGGGAACAAAACAAGTGCAGGGCGACCGCGTCGGGGTCTCGACCCGGTTTTCCGAAAAGTACGGCTGCTACGTCGTCCTAAAAGGGGCAAGAACCGTCGTCTCAACCCCCGGCGGAGAGGTGTTCATAAACCCGACGGGAAATTCCGCCATGGCCACGGCCGGAACCGGAGATGTGCTTACGGGAATAATCGGGGGACTCGCGGCGCAGGGATACGACCCTCTTCAGTCCTGCCTTCTCGGCGTTTTTCTCCACGGCCACGCGGCTGATCTTCTTCTCGAGGAAACAGGCACCGCGGGCTTTACCGCCTCTGAAATATCGCGTAAAATCCCCGCTTCAATAAATTCCATCATGTCATCCACGGAAGAAAAGCACTTCTCAACAGTAAGATAATCCAAATGGAAAAGACATTCCTCCTAGAAGTCAGCAAGCCTGAACAGACTATGCTATGCGGCGAGATAATGGGAAAACTTATACCCAGGGGCTCGATCGTGGGTCTTACGGGAGACCTCGGAGCGGGAAAAACGGTCTTCGCAAAGGGCCTTGCACGCGGTCTTGGAATAACGCAGGAGCCCAACAGCCCCACTTTCGTCATAATGAACTGCTATGAAGGCAAGGTGCCTCTTTTCCATTTCGACGCCTACAGGCTCTCGGGCGGGGCCGAATTTGAGAATATGGGCTATGAGGAATTTTTTTACGGAGACGGCGTCTCCGTCGTTGAATGGGCAGATAAGATCCGGGATGTATTACCGGCAAACGCTGTTATAATTGATATCCAATCGCAGCCCCAAGCTGCTTTGGAATCGAGAACAATAAAGGTGATGGGTGAGGGAAAATGGCTCTTGTCGTTCAGAAATACGGCGGAACAAGCGTTGCTAGCATCGAAAAGATAAGACGCGTGGCCGAGCACATAGTAGCTACGAAGAGGCAGAAAAACGACGTGATAGCGGTGGTTTCCGCTATGGCAGGCGAAACCGACAGGCTTGTCGGCCTCGCAAAAGAAGTAATGGACCCCCCTGACGAGAGGGAGTTTGACGTTGTAACCTCAAGCGGGGAACAGGTTTCTTCCGGCCTTTTGGCGATGATGATAAAATCGCTCGGCGAGGACGCGATATCGTTCCAGGGACACCAGATAAGGATCACGACCGACAACATTTACTCGAAGGCGAAGATAAAGTCGATTGACGACAGGAACGTCCGTATTGCTCTCGGGGAAAAAAAGGCGGTCGTAATAGCGGGATTCCAGGGAGTCGACGAGGACGGGAACCTTACAACGCTCGGGCGGGGAGGCTCAGACCTCACCGCGGTGGCGCTTGCGGCGGTAATGGACGCCGACGCGTGCGAACTCTACAAAGATGACGTCGACGGGGTTTACACCACGGATCCAGGGGTCTGTCCCGACGCCAGAAAACTCAGCCGGATCTCCTATGATGAGATGCTTGAGATGGCGTCTTTGGGCTCCAGGGTGCTTCAGGCCCGTGCGGTTGAATTTGCAAAAAAATTTAAAGTGCCTATACATGTTAAGTCAACTCCAAGGCCCGAGGACGTGGGGACGTGGGTTCTGGATGAGGAAAAAGTTATGGAATCCATGGAAGAAGTCGTCGTATCGGGAGTGACATACGACAGGGATCAGGCGAAGATCACCGTTACGCAGGTGCCCGATCAGCCCGGCATAGCTGCCAAGCTTTTCTCGTCGCTTGCGGACAACAGCATAATCGTCGACATGATCGTTCAGAACGTGAGCACGGAGGGATTTACCGACCTCACTTTCACGGTTCCCAAGTCGGATTTCAAGAAATCGATAGAACTCTCCGAGAAGATGGCCCGGGAACTAGGGGCGAAACAGGTTCTCTCCGACAACCTTATCTCCAAGGTTTCCCTGGTGGGCGTCGGGATGAAGACTCATTCGGGAGTGGCGTCGCGCATGTTCCGGGCGCTTGCAAACGAGGGAATTAACATTATGATGATAAGCACTTCGGAAATAAAAATCTCATGCGTGCTTGAGGAAAAAGACACGGAAACCGCCGTAAGAACTCTTCACGGCGCTTTTAACCTTAGAAAAACCGATGAGTAACTCGAAAACCGTTGAAATATACGACGTGACCCTGCGCGATGGAACCCAGGGGGAAAACATATCGTTTTCCATACACGACAAGATCCGGATAACCCGGAAGCTGGACGACCTCGGGGTGCATTACATAGAGGGCGGATGGCCGGGTTCTAACGAAAGGGACAAGGGGTACTTCGAAGAAGCGAAGAAACTTGGGCTTAAAAACGCTAGCGTTGCAGCTTTCGGAAGCACAAGACGCGCCAGGAAAAGCTGCGAGGAGGATGCAAGCATCCAGGCGCTTTTAGAGGCCGAAACCCCGGTTGTTACGATCGTCGGGAAAAGCTGGGATTTTCAGGTGACCGAAGCCCTGAAGATAGAGCTTGGGGAAAACCTTGAGCTTGTGCACGACTCGATTGAGTACCTAAAGCGCCACGTTGACAAGGTGTTCTTTGACGCCGAACATTTTTTTGACGGCTGGAGGAGAAACTCAGAGTATTCCGCGAAAGTCCTTGAGACCGCCTACGAAGCGGGAGTCGACACGGTCGTTTTATGCGACACAAACGGCGGCGCCATGCCGTGGGACGTCGAGGGTGCCATAAGGGAGGTAAACGGCATGTTCGATAACCCGAGCCTCGGAATACACACCCATAACGACAGCGAAGTCGGGGTTGCGAACACGCTTTACGCGGTAAGGGAGGGAGCGTCCCAGGTCCAGGGGACCATGAACGGCTACGGGGAGCGGTGCGGAAACGCCAATCTCTGCGCCATAATACCCAATATCGCCTTGAAGCTCGATATGAAATCCCTTTCCGAGGAAAACCTGCGTAAACTCTATTCCGTGTCCCACTTCATTCACGAACTCACCAACCTTCCCCCTCTTAAAAAGCAGGCGTTTGTCGGCGAGAGTGCCTTCGCGCACAAAGGGGGAATTCACGTAAGCGCCGTCATGAAGAATTCCGACACCTACGAGCACGTAGAGCCCCAGAGCGTCGGCAACAGGAGGCGGGTACTGATCTCGGACCTCTCCGGCCGGGCAAACATAGCCTACAAGGCCCGGGAGCTGGGGGTGGACATAGACCCCAAGGACGAAAGGATCCTTGAGATACTGAACGAGCTCAAGGTCCTCGAGAACCAGGGTTATGAATTCGAGGGAGCTGACGCGTCCTTTGAACTGCTGGTAAGAAAAACCCTCGGAACTTATAAAAAGCGGTTTTATCTGAGAAACACCCGGACCCTGGTCGAAAAGAGGGAAGGAGACGAAGAACCGCTCTCCGAAGCGACCGCGGAGGTGCAGGTAAACGGCGTTACGGAATACACGGTGGCAAGGGGAACCGGTCCCGTAAACGCGATAGACGGGGCGCTTCGGAAATCGCTTGAGAAGTTCTTCCCCGGACTTAAGACCCTGCGGCTGCTCGATTACAGGGTAAGGGTAGTGTCGAGGTCAGGAGGCACCGACTCCGTGGTGAGGGTGCTTGTGGAATCGGGAGACGGGGAGAAAACCTGGAGCACCGTGGGAGTCTCCGACAACATAGTGGAAGCAAGCTGGAAGGCCCTTGTTGACAGCATAGACTACAAGATATTAAAAGACGAGCTAAGCGCCTGAGATTATCCCCGCGCCTGTTCCACTCTCCCTCTCTTCATTGCAGCCCCATATAATACAAATTTCTCTGTCAATTAATGACAGCCGGTGCGATGCAGGGGACAGATCTAGCAGGCAATCTCCAGCAAACAGGCATGGAAAAATGAAAAACGGGACTATCCAGATCAGCCGATCCAGACAGTCCCGTTCACCTGCGGGAAACTTACGGTTTTTCTTCCTACTCCCCTGCTGACCTGCTCCTCAGACAAAGCGCGAAACACAGCGAAAACATTATCATAAACATGTTGAGCACGGCACTTCCTGCATCGCTTGCCGATGCTCCGGCAATGGTGCATCCGTCGTCATCGCCGCCTTCTTCCATCATGTCCTCCGGATAAATACCTGAACCGAAAATAAAAGTGCCATACCTTTCATAGCCTTCATAGCGCCTTGCTTCAACATAGGTTAGCTTCGGAGATATCCCGGGAGACTTGCCGGCCTCGTTAACCTCGTCTCCGGGTATAGCAGGATTGTCCCATTTATACCGCACAAAATCTCCCTCTCCATGGGCTCCGGCCACTCTAAGTATCTCCTTCTCGATATCGACTTCGTCTTCATCAAGAACATTACGAAAAGTGGTGCCGTTAAGCTCAGGGTTGTTCCCGTTATATATTACTCCAGACGTTCCGGCGTTCATCACGAAAACATATACGGAATCGGACCTCCAAGGCGATCCCCTGCCTTCCCTGGCATCAGCAATACACTGCATTTTCTTAAGAGCCTGCGAAAGACCTGCTTCGCTGAGAGCATCACCGGCCGCATCCATCGCCTGTCGTACGAACTTCCTCAAATCTTCCTCTCTCTGACTTGCCTCCACCTGCGCAGCGGTTATCTCGAGACTCTCTTCTTCACATTCAAGGTGTTCTATAGCCTCGTGGCCCTCCGCATGATCAAAACCTGCGTAATAGAAGTACTGCTGATTAACAGGAAGAATTGCGCATGCCCATCTCGGGGTCTGGTACCCTTCAAGATCGTATTTAATACAAACTGGCCCTAGCGTCCCATGCATTTCCTCTCTAGCGCCTGGGTAATTTTCCAACATCACATCCAATTTGCCTATCTCGGGAACATCTGACAGGTCACTCGCCCACAATGATCGTAGATACTTGCCATGACTATAAACTTTGCCCCCCAAGGTTGCAATCAGGTAGACAGATTTATGCTTCCATACCCCGTCCCGCCTCGTCTCCCTTAAAAAAGCTTCTTGCTGGCCCGAACCCGCCGTACCCTGGCCGACATGATAACTTAGATGGTGAAGGAAATCCTCCATCGCCTTCCGGGTATTTTGCTCGTAAGCCTCTTGAGCAGTCGTTTGGGGACCTTCATGCCCCTCATGGGCAAATGCATAGGCTACAGAAAGACAGACCAGGAACAGCGCCATTCCCACCGTAGCCGCGAAATTACCGAATCTCTTCATAGCTTTCTCCTCTTGGAAAATTTAGGATAACTCAACACCCTGTAATCTGAGAGTCCCTCCATCAGCCCCTCCTTTTTACTGCTGGCAGATATGACCGGTCAGATCTAATTTCTGTTACCATTAGACCAAAAGTCCGCTACAAGGTCAATTTTTGTAAGGAGGTGTAAGGAGGAGACGCTTGCGCTGTCAGGTTTTCGTGCAATACGTAACCAAAAACATCTCTACTCGCGGTTTTCTCCGTTGCCAGCGGGCTTGTGGACAACGGATTTCCCCCGGCAAATCTACTTTATCGCAACGAGCAAGGGGGTAAAAAGTTTTTTGCCCCACCCGGAAACCCTTAACATATATGCATATACTCAACAGCGCAAACGCCTCGGAGTTGTTACTAATAAACTAATCGTCCGGTTCCTTAACAAATGAATTCAGGCTGTGAAGATTGACCGATTCCTGTATTCTTTCCGCGCAAAAGTTTTTTCACCTTTACCGATTTTTTGCTTTGTAACTGACTTGTACCCTTGGCAGTTCTTTAGGCTTAAAGGACGAACTTAACGCCCGAGATTAACCCTGCGCCCGCTTCGCACTCCCTCTTTTTATTACGGCCCCGAGATGTTTGCGGTTTCTCTCTCTGGCAAGCCTCATCTGTTTCTGTCTTTCCTCAAGCGATGAAACTCTCTCCGGAGTAAGTCTTGTGTAGCAACGGGGGCATGATATCCCCTCACGGAACCCCTCGGATTGCCTGTCCTTCGGTGATACAGGGACCCTGCAGTTTCTGCACGTGCTCCAGATTCCCTTTGAGAGATCGTGGCCGACCGATGTGCGGTCATCAAACACGAAACACTCCCCTTCCCAGAGGCTCTGCTCACGGGGAATCCGCTCAAGGTAGGAAAGCACTCCTCCTTCCAGTTGATACACCCGCTTAAATCCCCGCTCCAGAAGATACGAAGTCGCTTTCTCGCACCTTATTCCGCCCGTGCAGAACATCGCTATCTCCGTGTGCTCGCCGGGATCGAGATTCTCCCTCACGTACTCGGGAAACTCCCTGAAGTGGTCGGTCTCGGGATTCACGGCGCCCCCGAAGGTCCCGACGCGGTTCTCGTAATCGTTTCTCGTGTCTATAAGGAGAACGTCGGGACGGCTTATAAGCTCGTTCCACTGCTCGGGCGGAACGCGCTCCCCGGAAAGCCGCTGCGGCTTTATTCCACTCACACCCATCGGGACCATCTCTTTTTTGAATTTGACCTTCAGCCTGTGAAAGGGGCTTTTCTCGTTATAACTGAGCTTGTAGTGTGCGCCCGAGAGCCTGGGATCGCTCTCAAGATGCGCAACAAGCCGTTCTATGCCTTCCCGCGGACCGGCAACCGTGGCGTTTATTCCCTCAGGGGCGAGAATGAAAGTGCCGTTTATCCCGTTTTTCCCGCAGAGCGAAAGCAGGGAGACTTTTATTTCGGGGAGGCCGTCAAGATCAACGAACTTGTAGAAGGAAACGACGGCGATGCCGTAACTGTCGGGCCGCTCACTCATCCTTCGCTACCCCGCTTAGGCTCTCCCACTTTGAGAGGTAAGCAGTGAGATGGTTCCTCTGGGGATCTTCTGACTCTTTTTTTATCATGTCGCTAAGCAGCCGCTGCTCCGCTACGTACTGGTCTGAATCGAAGTGTCCGATCGAGAGGGCCATCCTGAGCCACAGAAGGTAGGTTGTAAGCGCATCGCACTCGTTATAGGCAACTATCTCGTCAAGTTTGCCTTCAAGCCACATCGGGGCGACCTGCTTTCCGTCAACGCCATCCATTTTCCCTGGAATTCCGCTTACGACCGATATCTCGTGAAGAGAAGGCGTTCCTTTCCCCCACGCGCTTACGCACCGCATGAGGTCTACGTTCCAGTCGCTTCCGCGGGCGAAAAAATCGGCTCCCTCCCATGGCCTGTTAGGCCTGTCCGTAAAGAACCCGCCCCGGAGTCCATGCTTGATCATTCTCTGGGCCAGAATAGGTATGTCAGAACCCGAGGAGTTGTATCCCACAAGCTGCGGGCGGTGCTTATCGAGAATCTTGAAAAAGTCTTCTATGATCCTTCTCTCGGAGCAGTCCTCGCCGGAAGTCGGGATCGACGGGATTGAGTGAAGTTTGAGTCTCGCTGTGGTTCCGTCCCCCCGGAACTCTCGGAAAACCATCGAGATCGACACTATCTTGGAGAGAACCGTCTTTAGAAACGGCATGGGCTCTTCCTCGCTCGCCCCGCCCTCCTTCCACATGGCCTCGATCACTTCACGGTCGGACATATCCTCTGGAAGTCCGTACGCAACCTTTCCCGATTCGGGGTCGGGAACCCACTCTATATCGAAAGCGAGAACCCGGGATTTTACGTCTCTGAACATCTGCTGAGGTCAGCTCCTTATGTAGGTGCGCATGAAAAGTATTATCGCGAAAAGGATCGGGACAAGCAAAAACGCCTGGGAGACGAGTATTCCCTTAAGCCTGGTTATCTCGAACCCGTGCTCAACGACCAAGGTGTAGGAGACATCCTGCGAGGGGGCGCTTGAGAAAGACTCGATCACGTAATCCATAGGCTCGGGGTTTTCAAACTCGAAAATCTTGACTCCTTTTTTCCCCATGTAGCTGTACCTTTTCCGTGAATCAGGCACCTTGAGTTCCACGTTCTCTTCGCCCTCGGCTTTTCTAAGGTAAACGACTATCGAGTCCTCTTTGACGGATTCAGCACTTGTGTTTTCCCCATCTGAGAGACTCTCATACTGGTGGTAGATCGAATAAAGCCCCTTCTCTTCAAGCCAGAGGGAATGGCTTCCGGGAAAGGCATACTCGCTGAGCGTTGACCCAAGCCCGCTGAAGCTTTTCGCTACGTTATAAAAGAAAAGACCCCCTCCGAGCAAAAATACCACTATGCAAAAAATGTAGATTGTTTTTCTTTTTTTCTCTTCCATTTGATTTGTTCCTGTCGTAAGAATCCGCTTTCCGCGGATTTAAGATTCACTAATTATACTGTGAAAAACTTCGAGAACCACTACTCTTTTTCACCGCGCCAGGAATTTTCTTTGGGGACGGATAAAAAATCTGTTTGACAAAACTACTTTACTGTGGAATAATCCCGCAAATCTTAATTTTTAGAGGTAAATATTATTATGCAGGGAACTGTAAAATGGTTTAATAGCTCCAAAGGCTATGGATTTATCACTTCCAACGATGTACAGGATGATGTTTTTGTTCATTACACCGCTATTGAGGGCGAGGGTTACAAGAGCCTCAATGAAGGTGACGAAGTAAGCTTTGAGATTATCCAAGGTAAGAAAGGTCCCACCGCAACCAACGTTATGAAGACTTCCTAAGGAACTCTGAATCCGTTTATTTCGGGTTCCCAGGAAAATTCTCTGTTTCTCAACTGACGGGATAGTTGCGTCTGCGGTTTGAAAATATTCAAATCATGTACTAGTTTACTGTTTGAATATTTTACAGAGCGTATAATTCCACATTCGCAAGGAAGGGCATCTAAAATGGACTTGAGCAATCAGGAGATAACACGGTACAGCAGGCACCTCATAATGCCCGAAGTCGGCATTGAGGGACAGAAGAAACTCAAAAACTCTAGGGTCCTCTGTATCGGAGCCGGAGGGCTCGGATCTCCGGTTGCCCTCTACCTTGCGGCTGCGGGAGTCGGTACTTTAGGAATACTGGATTTTGACGTGGTGGATTTCAGCAACCTGCAAAGGCAGGTGATCCACAGCGAAAAAACCGTGGGCACGCCCAAGGTGGAATCCGCGAGAGACCGTCTTCTGGAGCTTAACTCCGATACGAACATCGTTACCTATAACGAGATGCTCAGTTCGGACAACGCCATGGAGATCATGAAAGATTACGACGTGGTCGTTGACGGAACGGATAATTTCGCCACAAGGTATCTTACAAACGATGCCTGCGTTTTCCTCGGAATTCCTAACGTCTACGGAAGCATCTTCAGGTTCGAGGGTCAGGTAAGCGTGTTCGACGCGAAAAGAGGCCCCTGCTACAGGTGTCTCTATCCGGAGCCCCCTCCCCCGGGACTGGTGCCGAGTTGCGCCGAAGGAGGAGTGCTGGGAATACTGCCGGGAGTTGTGGGAACCATGCAGGCATCAGAGGTCGTAAAGCTTATAATCGGCGAGGGAACGCCGCTTATAGGAAGACTTCTCTTCATTGACGTTCTCAACATGGAGCCGAGGATACTCAAGCTGAGAAAAGATCCTAACTGCCCCGTCTGCAGCGAGAACGCAACCGTAACGGAACTCATAGACTATCAGGAGTTCTGCGGCATCGGGAGAGGCGAAGAGGTCGAAGAGGAAAAACCCAAGGTCGAAGAGATAACCGTTGAGGAATTCAACGTTATTAAAGAAGACAGGGACAATATAGTTCTGATCGACGTAAGAGAGCCCCATGAGTACGAAATATGCAACATCGAGGGTTCAAAGCTTATTCCTCTCGGTGAACTCAAGGACAGAGCGGACGAACTTGACCCGAAGGACAATATAGTCATTCACTGCCACCACGGGGGAAGAAGCATGAAGGCCGCGACTTTCCTTGTCGAGCAGGGTTTCAGTAAGGTTAAAAACCTCAAAGGCGGCATAGACGAGTGGGCTGAGAAGTACGACTCGGATATGGCTAGGTACTGAGTTCAGGACCCGAGGTCTCGGGGAAAAGGAAGCGGACGCTTTTTTCTGGGCGGAGAGGGAATCGAACCCTCACGGGCCGAAGCCCAACGGCTTTTGAGGCCGTCGCGTCTACCTATTCCGCCACCCGCCCTCTAAGATAGGGGACTATTATTCTCGCTAAACCCGGAGAAATCAACAGGGTCACTCCCCGAGAAAGTAAAACCCGAACGCCGATATCACTATGCAGTGATCTATAGTCCCTTCCCTTATGTACCGTTTTATTTCCTGGGGAGCGACAAGCAGGGTTTCTATGTCTTCTGTGGCGTCAAAAGACGGTTCTGACGTCCGCTCGCACCCGGATGCCAGGAAGGTGTAACAGGAGTTTGACATGAAGGCAGGGTTCGGCCTGACGCACCCTATCTGCTCCCACTGAGAAGAGGTGAATCCCGTTTCTTCAAGAAGTTCCCTGCGCGCACACTGAGCGGGGCTCTCCCCCGGGTCGACCATTCCCCCCGGGATCTCAAGGGTGATTTCTCCGGTGCCGTGGCGAAACTGCTTTATCAGAACAATTTCACCCGCGGGCGTGACGGCAATGATGTTAACCCAGTCGGGAGCGTCCATTACGTAGAAGTCGTGGACGGCGCCGTCTTTGGGCGAAACACTGGTTTTCTTTTTCGTCGAGAAGATTCTGTAGTCGTTAAGTTCAGTGCTTTTCTGAAGCTTCCATTTTTTCGGCATTTTGATATTTTAATAAACCCGATTCTCTTGTTAAACTAAAGAGGGTTTTTCACAAGCTGTAGGAAGATTGTTTATAAAACTCCCGAAAGAATAATCCGCGGAGTGTAATTATAACGACAAACATGGGGAGAGATGACCGAGTGGCCGAAGGTGCACGCCTGGAAAGCGTGTAGGGGGTTTACGCTCCCTCGTGGGTTCGAATCCCACTCTCTCCGCCAGATTCAACTGGTCCCAAGCACTATTATTTTATAAGTTCTATCTTGTCTTCAAGATTCGGCACAAGACACAAAAACTCAAAAGGCTCTTCACCCTCAACTTCATACCAGTGGGGGACCCCGGCAGGAATGAAGACTACGTCATCCTTCTCGACGTCATATACTTCGTCTCCGATTCCAATCCGCGCCTTTCCGCCAAGCACGTACTGCTCGTGCTCAACAGCGTTGGTATGAGCGGGGATATCGCCTCCAGGCTGCATAACAAATTTTCTCATCGCAAAATTCGGACCTTGCTCCGGACTGATAAGAACCTGCCTTGAAGTACCCTGCCCTGCTCCGATAATCGTGCTTTCTACGTCCTTAACCTTTTTTACATACATACTAGCAGTCTAACACAGAAAAGATGAATTACTCTATAAATACTTAGGGGGAATTATATGCAACTCTAGGCAACTTTAAGGGGTGGAGATTGGTCTTTCTGTTTTTTCCTGAGTAGTTTCCCTAAGCCCAGAGCTCTCGACAAGAAATGACTTGACCACACCCCCCGTCGTTGCGTCTACACGGTTCTATAAATTTCGGTTCCCCGCAAAATAAAAACAATAAGATGCTCCGAAGTAACTTCACAGCCTGATATGGTTTGTTTAAAAATCGGTTGATATAACAACTGGTTCGTAATACCATGGCAGAATGAGCATAAGCAGGAGGTCTTAGAATGACGAAAGCAACACGGGTGACGGAACGACATATGTATAATCTGGTCTTAAGCATTCTAATTTTGCTGTTCGCTTCCCCGCTTGCGTTTGCCGGTGAGACACCCGATGAGAGCGAAACTTTGAGGCAACGCATCGAATATCTGGAGCAGGAGTTGAAGGAAGCCCGTAAAAAACTTGCAGAGTCAGAGCCACAAGCCGTTTCCCCCAAGCCGGCAGAACCGAAAAAAAGCCCGATCAGAATCGGCGGCGCCATGCGGGCGAACCACGCCTACGGAGATTACTCCGACCGCAGGGGCGATAACATTGGAGACTCAGGCTTTGAACTCTTACGCCTTAACGCCGATCTCGACTACAGCAACATTATCGGCAGAATCGAATACCGGTATTACGATGACTACAGCATGATGCACACGGCGTGGCTTGGATACAGGTCGGACGGTTTCGGCACCCTAAAGGCGGGCATCGTCCGCGTTCCTTTCGGACCGGGACCCTACGGCGTCTCCAGCAGCTGGTTCTTCGACCAGCATTACTACGTCGGACTTGCCGACGACATGGACCTTGGGGTCAAGTGGACAAAACCCTTCGGTGACCTGACGGTTGACTTGGCCTACTATCTTGAGGACGAAGGACACTGGGACGGAAGCAGCCGCGACAGTTCCCGATACAGTTACGACCCCGTGAAGTGGAACAGCGGAGCTACATCGGAAGGGGATGTTACCGACTTCGGGGAAAACGGCTTTGAGGAAAAGCACCAGTTCAACCTGCGCCTCATCTACGCGACCGAAAGCATCGGAGATATGGGAATGTCTTTTCAGTACGGCAAGCTTGAGGGAACGAACTTGGACGACTCCGGCGCCGACCACCTAGCCGTCTCCGCCCATGCGGCGACTCCGCTTTGGGATTTCACGCTTTTTTCCCAGATGTCTTATTACAAGTACGACATTACGGATGATACCCCCTGGGGAACCGGCGACCTTATTCCGATGGGAGCGTTTGATGGTGCCTGGCTCGTGGCGTCTGAGGCGTGGGTACCTGCCGTTTCCCTTCGATACAACGGCATAAACACCTCGAATATCTCGTGGCTTGACAGCGTCACGCCCTACGTCGAGTGGAGTTCCATTATTAAAGACGGAGGTAATCTCAACAACAGCTCCCTTTGGGTTTTCGGCGCTCTTTGGTACTGGGCCAAACTGTATATTAACATGGACTTTGCGATTTCAGACGGCAACTTCTTCGTCGGCGACGAAGGAGATGACTATAGCAACATATATGGAGCCAACGACTTCGGCGCCAGCGGAAACAACAGGTGGCACAAACGGTTTAACATCAACGTGGGCTACTATTTCACTCTTTACGAATAAAAGACACGGAACGGGAGAAACCATAAATAGAAGATAATCACGGACACCCCGCCGGGCAGGGCAATACTCAGATATTCGGTCTGGATATAAACGCCCCGGTATTTGTGACTTCGGGGATCGTCACGCTCGCTTTCGTAATCGGGGCGCTGATTTTCCAGGAAAGAGCAACGGAAGTGCTGGGAGCTCTTCGCGTATCGATTACCACCCAGTTTGACTGGCTTTTCATGAGCGCCTGCAACATATGCGCGCTGTTCTGCTTCTTTCTGATTTTATCTCCGCTCGGCAAAGTACGCCTCGGCGGTCCGGATGCGGTTCCCCGATACTCGAGAATCACCTGGTTCTCCATGGTCTTCACGGCAGGAGTCGCCATCGGCCTGCTGTTCTACGGCGTGCTGGAACCGCTCTATTATTTCCAGAATCCCCCTCTGGGAATCGACCCCTCAGATACCAAAGCGGTCGAAGCCATCAGCATATCCGCAGCAACATTCCACTGGGGACTGTCCGCGTGGGCATTTTACGCGACCGCGGGCCTCGGCCTTGCGTTTTTCTGCTATAACAGGGGACTGCCTTTAACAATCCGCTCTGCATTCTACCCTCTTCTCGGCGAACGCGTATGGGGCTGGAGTGGACATCTTATAGATACGCTCGCCATATTCGCCACATTGTTCGGCCTCGCCACCTCGCTCGGCCTCGGCGCGAAACAGGCCGTAGCCGGTCTCAACTACCTGTTCGAAATTCCGGCAACCGAAATGGCCCAGATGGTGTTTATAATCGCGACTACTTCCCTTGCCACTCTTTCAGTGCTGAGCGGACTGGACGTGGGTATCAAACGCCTGAGCCAGTTCAACATCGCTCTTGCCCTGCTCCTGCTGCTGTTTGTTCTCATAGCGGGACCGACGCAGTATATATTTCACAGCTTCTTCGTGGGACTTACGGACTATTTCGCCAAGATTGTACCTCTTAGCAGCTGGGTAGGCAGAGAGGATACGGATTTTCTGCACGGCTGGACAACTTTTTACTGGGCCTGGTGGATTTCATGGACGCCGTTTGTCGGAATGTTCATCGCCCGCATCTCAAGGGGGCGGACCGTTCGTGAGTTTATTATCTGCGTCCTTCTCCTGCCAGCGCTGTGCTCTTTGCTGTGGATGAGTGTTTTCGGCGCCACGGCCATCCACCAGCTGCTCTTTGACGGATACACGGGCGTGTCCCAGATAATCACGGAGTGGAAACCGGAGCTTGCGCTGTTCAAAATGCTTGAGGTGCTGCCGATGGCACAGCTGGCTTCATTTGCGAGCGTTGTTCTTCTTATAATCTTCTTCGTTACGTCATCGGATTCCGGTTCGCTTGTCATCGACATCACGTCGGCCGGCGGAAAACTTGAACCTCCCGTGGCCCAGCGCGTGTTCTGGTGCAGTCTGGAAGGCGCAGTCGCCATCGCCCTGCTTCTCGGCGGAGGCCTCAAATCATTGCAGGCGGCCTCAATCATAGCCGGGCTTCCGTTTTCGATCCTGCTCATCCTGATGACTGTCAGCATATGGAAGGGGATCAGGAGCGAACCCCGCTGATCTGGAGACGGACGGACTTTTCAACATGAATGTGGTAGCTTAACTTTGGCTTCCGTTAAATGAAAAAAGAAAAGAAACCGGCGCGGGGATCAAAGACTTACAAGAAGCGTTCCTACTGGCGCGGGTGGGATAATGTCAGGATATTCGGGTTTGACTTTCACGCCAGGGTATTCCTGATTTCCGCAGCCCTGATCATTGCATTCGTTGTCGCGGGGACGATATTTCAGGAGCAGACGGCCGAGATCTTCGCAAATGCCCACCACTGGGTCGTCACGCGATTCTACTGGTGGTTCATGATTGCCACCAACATCATATTGCTTTTCTGCCTCCTGCTGATGGTCTCCCCGTTTGCCAAGGTGCGCCTGGGAGGGAAGGACGCAAAGCCGGATTATTCGTACGTAAGCTGGTTCGCCATGATCTTCGCGGCATCTGTAAGCGTCGGATTCCTGTTTTTCGGCGTTGTGGAGCCGGTATATCATTTCCAGAATCCGCCGCTCGGCACTGACCCTTCCTACATCGAAACCGCTTTTGCAGTGGGGATGGCGGGAGCCATTTTTCACTGGGGACTCCACGGGTGGGCGTTATTCGCCCTCATGGGTCTGTCCATGGCCCTGTTCTCCTACAATATGGGCATGCCGTTTTCCGTCCGCTCGGTGTTCTATCCCGTTTTCGGCAACCGAGTGTGGGGCTGGATCGGG